>MKTJ01000014.1:103674-129593 GCA_001898225.1 Chloroflexi bacterium 54-19 | reverse complement strand
TAAAGTTCAGGCTAACATTTTGGCTTTAGCTTTCACCAACTACTAGCAATCAAGGTATAGATATATACATAAGTTTTCCGGTTAATCCTAAAAACTTTCCAGAAAGGCGTGAATAATGTCTGAAGAGCAGAAGAAATATACCGAGCAAGAGGCGCATAAATACTTTGGAGTTAGCCTCAACAACCTGGTCTGGCAATTACTTGAGAAGACCGACCGCACCCCGGAAGAAGACGAAAAGATGATTAAAGCCGCCTATGCCTCCTGCTATCACTGGGGAGAGGTCGGCACCGCCGTCAACCAGGCGCGGGGCGAGTGGATGATTTCGCATGTCTTTGCAGTCCTCAACCAGGTAGCCCCGGCTCTCCATCACGCCCAACGCACCCTGACTATTACCCAGGATAACGATTTCAAGGATTTCGAACTGGCTTACGCTTATGAAGCTATGGCTCGCGCGCTCGCTGCCGGAGGCGACAAGACCGAAGCTCAACATTACTTCAACCTGGCCGAGCGGCAGGGAACTACCATTAAGAACGACGAGGACCGCCGGATTTTTGAGAATGACCTGGCCGCCGAACCCTGGTACGGGATTTAACCCTTCTATCATTTCCCTGAAAGATTAGACTAAAAAGGCCGGTTCCAGCCCGGCCTTCTTTTATTTTTTGTTCTTACTACTATGGTTATTACTCAAACAGGGGCAGCAAGTCTAGTGGTCGGCCAGGGCGGTCGCGTGCCACAGGAAGACGAAGAAAGTCAGGCCAATCAGGGTGACATCTCGGATGCTCAGGTGGAGTGACAGCCAGCCCTGGTTGGGTAAATTGCCGCCCATCCGGCCCAGGTCGAACTGCAACAAAAAGAGGGTTATAACCAGCACCACCACCGTAATAATCCCGGCCAGGCTGACAATTTTGTACGACTCGTGCATTTCACGTTCGTACAAAAACCGCACATACCGTACGTAAATCACCAACCCGTGGAAAATCAGCATTACCGCAATCGCGTATAAGGCGAACGAGCGCAACAGTTCGGCCACCGCCTCCAGCCTGCCGTCCACCAGGAAGACCCCGGCCACAAAACTGACCACCGTGATTCCTAACACCATCAAGATAGACATCGTCCACTGGGTCGCCAGGAAAACGATAGGCGAATACAGGTTAAAGCGGGGACGGTAGCGGCGGTGCGGCAACACAAATGAGGCATAGATAGCCCCAAAGGATAAAACGAAAATCCCGGCAATCAGGACGACATTGGTAACCCCGCTCAGGCTGTTGCCGTAATAGGTGGCCGCAAAGAATAATAATTCCGCGTAGAGGGCCGCGAACCCCAGGCTGGCTAACAACAGAAAAATTGGGTGTTTTTGGCCGATGGAGGGAATTACATCTTCCTGTACAGGGGCAGTGTTTGCAGAGTTTTCCTGACCATAGCGCACCGACAAGTTTCGTCGCGCCGGAGGCACATTATTGGTCGAAACCCCTTCTTCATTTTTGAGCGTGATAATCTCTTCTCCAGGATTAAACTTTTACTAAACCGCTATTAATGTTCCCTATTCTATCATTTCCAGCAAGAATGGCAAATCGGAGTTTTGAGACTAAAAAGCGCAAAAGTATTGCTACGATTGCGCTTTCTGGTTAACCGTTTTATTAAACTCGAATTATGCCTCTATCAAGCTGCCTTCGGTCATTTCGGGTGCCTTGGGCAGTTGCATGAGTTGCAACAGGGTCGGCGCGATATTCGCCAGGATGCCTCCCTTTAAGTTGGCATGGCGGTACGGCGAGTCTTCCGGGGTAACCAGGATACACTCGACCGGGGTGGTGGTGTGTTCGGTGAAAGGACCGCCCGTCACGGGGTCAATCATAACCTCGGCGTTGCCGTGGTCGGCAGTAATAATCAGGTTACCACCCCGCGCCAGGACCGCCTCGACCACCTGCCGCACGCAATCATCCACCACGCTGCCGCCGTTAATGGCTGCCTGGAGGATACCGGTATGCCCGACCATATCAAAGTTGGCGTAGTTCACGATGATAAAATCGTAAATGTCCTGGTTGATACGCTCCAGCAGGTTGGAGGTTACCTCGGTTGCGCTCATTTCCGGCTTGAGGTCGTAGGTGGCAACCTTTGGCGAAGGAATCAACACCCGGTCCTCGTTCGGGAAGGGTTGTTCGCGTCCGCCGTTAAAGAAGAAGGTCACGTGAGCGTACTTTTCGGTCTCGGCTATATGAAGCTGGTGCAACCCGGCGTCACTGACAACCCTGGCGATAGGCGAATTCACGTCGGTAGATTCAAAGGCAACCTCGACCGGCAAGCCCTGCTGGTACTCGGTCATGGTGGTGAAATAGAGGTTTTGCAACTGGTGGTCGCGGGCAAAACCGGCGGGTTTGCCATCCGGCAGGGTAAACGCGCCAAACTTGTCGTCCGGCAGCACGAAAGCTTTGGTCAGTTCGCGGGCGCGGTCGGCCCGGAAGTTGTAAAAGATAATAGAGTCGCCGTCTTTAGCAACCCCGGTTGGTTGGCCGTCGGCCTGGGTGATGACGGTCGGGACCACGAATTCGTCGGTTACGTTTGCTGCGTAGCTATCGGCCAGGGCCTGCCCTGCTGAAGGTGCTTTATTACCAACCCCTTCGGTGATTGCCCGGTAGGCTTTCTCGACTCTATCCCAGCGATTATCGCGGTCCATAGCGTAATAGCGGCCCGAAACCGTTGCGATTCTGCCGCCCCACTCGCTTAATTGGCTTTCCAGGTCGGCAATAAAATCTTTGCCGGATGTTGGCGAGGTATCGCGGCCATCCATAAACGCGTGGATAAAGACCCGTTCGGCGCCGAGACCGGCGTCGTGGGCCAGTTTCAAAAGGGCATAGAGATGCCGGGAATGGGCGTGGACCCCACCCGTACCGGTCAGGCCCATCAGGTGGAGATTGCCACCGGTCTTTTTGGCGTGGTCAATCGCGGCGGTCAGGGCCGGGTTGTGGAAGAAAGAACCATCCCGGATAGCCACGTCTATTTTGACAAATTGTTGGTAGACCACGAACCCGGCCCCCAGGTTCATGTGGCCGACCTCGCTATTGCCCATCTGCCCTTCGGGCAAGCCGACCGCCTCGCCACTGGTTTTTAGAAAAGTGTGCGGGTATTCCTCGAAATAACGCTCAAGGTTAGGGCTGTGCCCCTGAATAGCGTTACCCAGCGAATTTTTACTGTAACCCCACCCATCCAGGACGATTAAGACTACCGGCTTTGGCCTGTTTGACATCCCGCGCTCCTTCTTTCTAGAAAAAATCAATTCCTTACAAAAAGCTGTAGTTTGCCTTACCTCCGGGCTATCTATAGCAAAACATTTTCCGGCGTCATTGTCGTAAGGGCATTATACTATTTATAGAGTTAATTTTATCCTTAAATTTGGAAATATTGGTAAAAATAAACCGCGGGGGCTGTAATTTCCTGGTCCTGAGGAGAGTTTTACATGGTAGGCTAGCCTTTCATTAAGGTTGAAACAAAGCTGTTTTATAACAATTTAAAATATTTGTTAATAAGAAATTCGTTAAAAAAGAGCTCCGTATGTGAAAAGTTTTGCTTTATTGCGTATGCTTGCAACATACGGTACAATTGCGCTAATTGAATGGATATTATTACTATCTTTTTGGTTTCCTTTCATATCCTAGTTTTTAGTGGTAAATTTAGTTGTAAAAGCTGCCAACATTTATTCGGTCACAATTGCGATTTGGTTGTTGCGCTAGAAAACCAGTTCTAGTAAAGGTAGCATAGGCGGAACAGGATGGCGCTATTTAGACCCAACCCGGCCAAAGAGCCGGACGATATTAAGCACAACAAGAAAAATGAGCTAAAGGAAGTTAAGGGTAAGAAACCGGCTGGGGAAGTTTTTACTCCAACCGTCGTTCCCCCAACCACTACCCCCTCCTCGACTTTCTCACCTTCGGATACCCCCGTTGCCCAACTTTCTCCCGATACCCGTCATTCCGGTTGGCATCCTAACTGGCGTCGCCTGGGGAGTGTGGCTATTTTTGCGCTCGTAACTGTGGCCGCGGTCAGCTTTATTTTCCTGTGGCATTTTGATAACAGCGTAGTTTCGCGCCAGCAGGTCGGTGAAGTAGCCCTGGCGAATGTGACCGCCCCCAAAAGCTACAGCTATGTCAGCGCGGTTAAGACCAAAGAACTGGCCGATGCCGCCGCAAACAACCCGGCTAACCTGGTTTACAAACGCGACCCTGGAATTGTTTCGCAGCAACAACAAAACCTGACTAACCTGTTGAGTACCCTCACCACCGCGCGAGGCAACCTGAATGCCATCAAGGATATACCAAACCTCCTGAACAATTCTAACGTTTCGGCGGCGGGCCTTACCGCTAAAGACCTTTCAAGCATCCTGACCTTGCCGGATAGCACCTGGAACCAGGTCGTCCAGGAAGCCAAGACCGCCTTTAGTGTAATTATGGTCCGGGACATCAACCAGCCGGACCTACCTAATGTCCTGAATAACTTGAAAGACGCTATCTACGTTCCCTACACCCTCTCCGCCGGGTTTGCCCAGCTTGATGAGGTTAATCGCGAATTGACCGTCAACCTGGTCAAACCTTTTATCAAGTCGAATATGGTGCTGGACGACGCGGCTACCCAGAAGAAACAGGACGAGGCGCGAGCAGGGGTCGGGTCGGCCACGGTAGATATTGTCAAGGATACCGCTATCGTCCGGCAGGGCGACATTTTGACTGCCCTTGACCTCGAAAAACTTGAAGAACTGGGTATCCTGAACAGCAACTACAGTGTCAGCCAGGTAATCGGCACCGTCGGGATAACCTCATTCCTGATTTTGTTGCTGGTCTATTACACCAATTTGTTTACTTCTCAGGTCTGGACCAGCCCACGCTGGACTATCCTGATGGGCGCGGCGATTATCGGCTCGGCGCTGGCGATGCGGATTCTGATAGTGGACGCGGGCAAAGATAGTTACCGGGTCTACCTGTTACCGCTGGCCGTGGTCGCGATGTTGTTCGCGGCTTTGATGGATATTCAACTGGCCCTCTTTCTTTCGGCGATACTGGCCCTTTTTACGGGCCTGGTAAGCGGCCAACCAGAACTTATCGCGGTATTTTTTGTAGGCGGTGCCCTTGGTGCCCTGACCATTCGCAAGGCTGAAAATACCCTGGTCTTTGCCTATGCCGGCCTGGTGGTGGCGGTCAGCCAGTTTTTGGTCAGCGTGGCGGGAATCCTGCTCAACCGTACACTTGATACCGCCAATGTGCCGCTACTCCTGGTTTTTAGTGGCCTCAATGGTTTGCTTTCGGCCAGTCTCGCTTTCATGAGCTTTGCCGTTCTCGGTAAACTTTTCGGGGTAGCTACGGTCCTGCAACTGCTGGAATTGGCCCACCCTAACCAGCCTTTACTACGGCGACTTATCCGGGAAGCGCCCGGCACCTACCACCACTCGATTATGGTGGGTAACCTGGCCGAGCAAGCCGCCGAAAGGCTGGCCGATAACGCGCTCCTGGCCCGTGTAGGCGCGTATTATCACGACATCGGCAAGCTTTCCCGCCCGACCTATTTTATTGATAACCAGGCCGGGGGCGCGAACATTCACGATACCCTAGACCCGCGCGAAAGCGCCCGCCTGATTAAAGCGCACGTCTCGGACGGGGTGGCCCTGGCGCGCAAACACAATCTGCCGCGCCGGGTCGTAGATATAATTCACCAGCACCACGGCACGTGCGCCATTTCCTTTTTTTACCAGAAAGCCGTCAAAATGGGGCTGGATGTCAACGAAATAGACTTCCACTATCCCGGCCCGAAACCACAGACCAAGGTTGCGGCTATCGTTATGCTGGCTGATGGCTGCGAGGCGGCGACACGGGCGAATGTCCAGAGTGGCCGGATTCAGACCGGCACCCGGTCGGCGGTACCTGCTGCCAACAACCCTGATTCACCCGGCGGCACCAAGCCGTTAACCATCCGGGACGTGGTCAATAAAATTATTGATGACAGAATCAAAGAAAACCAGTTGAGCGAGTGTGACCTGACTTTGCGCGATATTGATGAAATCCGCGATTTGTTTGTCGAAATCCTCAACGGCATTTACCATCCCCGGATTACTTATCCTGATAAAGAGCCAACTCCGTCAACAACCACTACCGCGCCTGTTTCGACCCGCCCCGTTGAAACAACCGTGATGGCGACCAATGTCCGCGAAATCCCGGTTTCCCTGGTAAAAATTGAGCAGGGCGCCGCATCCGCCGGGGCCGCTGACGGAGGGGCCGCCGATGGCGGTTCATCCGGTCTGGCCGAGATTGTACCGTTCACGTCTATCAAGGTCCATGAGAAAGATCAGGACACCTCGGAGGAAACACGCCGCTACGACCTCTCTACCCGCAAGACAGATGACCTTACCAAGAAGTCGCAAGGTTCCAGGGGTGGTATCGGCGGGGCCGGGAAACGCATTACCGGGCCAAATCCGGCTAAAGATAACTAAAGATTAATTACTTAAACAAAGAGAAAGACTAAAAAGCCTCTCCCGGTGGTAAAGGAGAGGCTTTTTCTGAAGCGTGGGGTTTAGCCGCCCATTTGCAAAAGAAACCGCTGGCGGTCGCGGATAAGGTTATCTAGACCTCCTAACTGCTGATCGAATTCGCCCTGTCCGGGGCCTTCCTGCCAGCTTGCCGGGGTCAGGGCTGTGACATGCTGGAAGACCCCCTCGGTCAGGTTGACCAGCCACAAATCAAAATTTAACAATTGTTTTAGCATCGGCAGTTCGCTGCGAAAACGGGCCCAGGTCCGGTCCTGGGTTGGCACCGGCATCCCCCGGATACGGGAGGCTAGCAGGGAAATCCGTTCCTTAAGCTGACCGATTTCCTTCCACTTGTCCATCGCTTCGGCGGGAGGAAAAGGGTTTTCCCGGGTAGCCTGGGGGATAAAGCGGCGGCGAAATTCCGCTTCCAGGCGGATCAAAACCTGGACGGCATCTTCCAGAGACCCGGCAGCCTTTTGCCGAACCAGCAAATCGTCGGCCCTGGCCTGGTTTTTCTTGTCGTAGAAGTTATAACCATAGCCGGTCAGGGCCAGTTGTAACTGGCGCAAGACCGGGTCGTTGGTATAGCCTTCGCCGCTCATCTCGGTCCTCCCTGGCCGGTGGCGGGCCAGTTCGGGTTGTTGGCCGGTCCGTTAGTCGGACGCTGCTGGGCAGCAGGAGGCGGGCTGGGTGGCAACGGTTGCGGGTTCAGGAAGCGTTCAGTACCCATGGTCTGGGTAACTCCACTTCCGATATTAAACGGCTGGCCGACCGCCATATTAGGGGCGCTGACCGTGCCACGCTCGGCCATTATCATGGCGGTATAATACCTGATAGCGTCAAGTTCGGAGAGACCAAAGGCTTTTAGCGAGATGAGGGATTTCATACGCTCATCACTGGGATAGACCAGCACTTTGACGGTATCGAGTGTAATTCCGTAGACAGCAAGGAATTGTTGCAGGTGGTCGTGGACCAGGCGGGTCAGTTCGTGGATTTTTTCATTTATTTGCTCAAGAGGCGTAACCTGGGCTAGCTGGTTGATAGCCTGTTCGACTACCGGCCCGGCGTAGCCGTTTACGTCTTTGGTGGTCAGAGCGTGACCGCGATAAGGCATGTGCTGGACCAGCATGACAGCATTATCCGGGGTATTGACGGTAATATAGTAGTCAATATCGTACGAAAGTTGGGCCATTTCGCGGGAAAGGGCCCGGCCCGAATCGTGGATAACCAGTTTGGCCCGGTTGACATAAAGCGCTTCATATTGCCAGGGGCTTTGCCCACCATAAAAAGCCTGCTGAATATTTCCAAAGAGAATGCGTTGAGGGGTCTGGACCTGGTACTGGCCCGTTTCGTAAACGTTCAAGATAGCGCCGCGTGACTTCAAAACACAAAAGTGGTTGCTTTCAACGGTCAGCAGCGAGCCGTTAATAATATCGTTGCTCGGATAATGCCACATTAGCACATCCGGCCCCATAATTTCTTCACCGTCCATGGTGAGCGTGGAAACCACCCCGCGAATGCCAGGCATAGTGCGTACCTCCTTGAGAGTTTGGTATTAAGTTGTTATAAATCGCTTACAAGCCTACTAGGGTTGCCCCAAATGCAACCCGGAATGATTCATCTTAGCACACATATCACAAACAGAATGTTAAGAATGTCATAAATTAGTTTTAAGAAACCCAAAAATGGGCCGGCCCGGTTGCAAATGGGGTAGGAAAAAGGTATGATAGCCGGGTCTGACGGCTCAAAGCTGGAGCCGTTTTTTAGTGTTTTACGACTGCCTATGACCTTTCCAGGTAAGGCTTGGCCGGGTTTTACGCCAGGGAAATTTTTTGAAAATCGTCGCGGGACAGCTAGAAATACCTCAAAACGGACAACGCCGGTCGGTTTTGGGCCTGAAAGGCTGGCAGTTAGATGGCCTGGCGCTGCTCTTTTTCGTCGCCCTGACCATCTTCATGACCTGGCCGGTGACGCCCAATCTCGACCACTCGCTCGAACAGTGGGGTGACGCCCTGCTCCAGACCTGGACCCTCGATTGGGACGCCCATGCCCTGGTGACCGACCCGCTCCACTTTGCCGACGCTAACGCTTTCTACCCTTATCACAACAGCCTGGCTTTTACTGAGACCCTGGTTGGCCAGGCCGTCCTGGTCGCCCCGGTCATCTGGCTGACCAATAACCCGGTCCTGGCCTATAACCTGCTTCTGCTGGCTTCTTTTATTCTGTGCGGCTGGGGCACCTACCTCCTGGCGAAAGACTTAACCAACAGCCGGGTAGCAGCCCTTGGCGCAGGGATCATTTTCGGCTTTTTCCCTCACCGTTTCGGCCAGTTATCCCATCTGCACCTCCTGGCAGCCCAATGGATGCCATTCGCGTTGTTATTTTTGCGGCGCTTTATCCTGGCGCCTTCTCCCGGGGCTAATCCGGTCCAAACTTTCGATGAATCCGTTCCTGAAACCTTGCCTGGATTCGAAAAAGAGTCACTTGAAGCAAAAAAAAGCGCGAACGACCGTACGTTCTCCCTAAAATCACTCCGGTCAGGCTGGCTAAATGTTACCCTATTTGGCCTTTTCTTTGGGTTGGAACTTCTTTCCAGCACCTACCTGGGTCTTTTCCTGGTGGCGACGGTAGGGCTTTATCTTTTATATGTGGTGGTCCGGTGGGGCTGGCGCAACCGTAATTTCCGGCAAGATAAAACTCGTAGCTGGCAAAGCCGCATTGATTTCAACAAAATTGCCCGCCTGTGCGTTGTAATGATGGTGATGGGGTTGGTCGTACTGCCGTTTTATTACCCCTACCTAGCGGTGCAACAGGACTTAGGTTTTCAGCGCAGCGCCAGTGAAGTCCAGAGCTTTTCGGCCCAGCCGTTTTACTATCTCGATGTGCCAAAGGAAAACAAGCTCAACCAGCTTCTTTACCGGCCACTTTTGACCCAAAATTTATGGCAGAGTAGTTCGGGGGGCGAACGCGGCCTCTACCTGGGCCTTGTAGCGATGCTACTCGGCTTGCTGGGGGCTATCTTGGCTTTGCGAAGGGCGAGGCAAAACCGGGACGGCCTGTTTTTTGTCATCCTGGCCGTTGTCGCCATCAGTTTTACCTTTGGTCCAGCCTGGCAGACCGGGCGGTTCGGCGAAATCCCGCTCCCTTATGCTTTGTTGTATAATTACGTTCCAGGTTTCGCGGCCATCCGGGTGCCGGTCCGTTTTATTTACGTGGTCGCGCTGGCGGTGGCGGTCCTGGCGGCCTACGGCATTGCCTGGTTACAGCAGCGTTTCAGGCTGACCTCCTTTGCCAAAACGGGCGTCCTGGCGGTGGCGCTGGTCGTGTTGTTGAGCGGGGAATATTGGAGCGACGTAAACCTGCAAAGCTCAAACGTGCTGGTGCAGCCGAAACCTGCCGTCGAAAGCTGGCTGGACGCTCACCCTGAACCGGCCTTGCGGGTGCCTTTGAGCGGCAGCGATAACAGCAACCTCTTTATCCAATACTGGACGCGAGGTAGCTGGCGGCCCATCATGAACGGCTTTAGCGGCTTCATGCCCCCGGCCTACGACGCGCTCAAACTGGCGGTTGCCCGTGAAGGTTTCTCGCCGCGTCTGCTCGAACTATTACAGGGACTTGAAGTCCGTTACCTGGTGATTGATAGCGAAGACCCCGGCGTAAAGCCGCAGTGGGGCAAGTTTCAGGCAGACCTGGCGAAAAGCAAGGTCGAAGTGGTCCAGCAGTTTGGCAGCACCTACATCTATGACCTGAAAGCCGACCCCTGGCTGGCCCAACTCAAGAGTTTGGGGATAACACCGGATAGCGCAGTCTATTTCGTAGAATATCCCAGAAGCGGTTCGGCTTTGCTGGAACTGGCCGCGACCATGCTCGACCGGACCGGCGTGACCCCGGCCAAAGAGCAATTCGGCAACATTTCGGTCGGGTTCCGCTCACTCCCGGCTTTACCCGCAGGCCGACCGGCGGATTTCCTGATCATCCAGGCCGGGGAAGACCCTACTCTTTACGGCTTTAGGGCTTCCGATAAAATCTTTGGCAACGATTTTCTGGTCGTCTATAAGAAGGACACGGCGTTACTGGCCCGTTATGATGCTACCCGCCAGGACGATTTCGGCCTGATAAATCGAACCGAGCCGCTCCTGGTTAAGCCTTCCGGTTCGGGAAACAGCCTCGATTTCAAGAGCGGGGCAGGTGCACCGGGAGCGCTCGGCCCGGCAGACCGTTATTTGTTACTCGCCATTGGCAGCCTGGAAGCGCAAGGCATCCAGATACAAGTGGGCGGCAGTGATGACAACACCCGCCACTTGCAACTGCAACCGGGATTATCAATTGTTCAGGTGCCGCTAGGTGGGGGTATAAACATTTCGAGTATGTCGGGGAAGGGCTTTTCGTTGGCCTGGGTTGAGGAATGGCAGGGCAGCCTTCCAAAAGATGATGGTCCAATCTTGCGGCCTGATGTAGCCCTGGTCTCGACCCAGACCGGGTTTGACCAGTCCAAACAGACCGCCCAGGCGACGGTTAAGGTGGTGGCCCCGGCCCGCCAGGACGGCTATACAGCCACGATGGACATTTACAACACGCCCTGGGGTTCGCACCCCAGCGGCCATTACGGTTACTGGTCGGTGCCGGTGGCCGGGGGTAACGGGATTACCCTGGACTGGCAGTTGCAACTGACCCGCAAGGAAATGGCGACCCGCCAGAACGGCGGATCGGTGCCGAATTACCCGCCCGACCCGAAAGACCTGGATATAACGAAGTACGGCAACCTGGGCGATTTTCGGGCAAACCTGAACCTGTTCTCCGGCGGCCAGCTCGATGGGCAAATCCGGCTTTTCGATTTTACGGTCTACACCCAGGGGGACAAAAACCGGGTCGAAAACCGCCGGGCCGGGGCTTTCAAAGGTTATAATACCGCCCTGACCTTTATCGTACTGCCGGGTAAAGTGTAATCGGTGAACGTACACCCTAAAGGGAGCGGTGAACGCTGAATGTGTCTCCGAAAGCGAATGACTGTTAGATTCGCCAATGGCGCGAAAACCTTCGCTATGCTTACACCTGTAAGGCGTGACTATTGGAAGAATTGCTCGTAACTTATCCGTTTCCAGGGCCGTTATATTGAAAATGTTACCTTTGACTGAATTTTTTCACGTTTTACGTTCAACGTTTAACGAACTTTTGGAATTCTAGTTTGGCGAAACAAGAAATAGCAGTCAACAACCGTTTGATAACTCCGTCGCTCGACCCGGTAGATAAACAAAAAAAATCTATCCTTTACCGGGCCGGGTTTGGGTTAGGCCGGTGGGCCCGGCGCGAGACTTATCTTTGGGGTCGCGCCTTTAACAGCCCTGCCCCCTATACGCTGCTTTTCGGAGTCTTGCTGCTCTTTACGCTGGCCTGGCAGGTACCCTTTAGCTATACCCTCGATTCGGCCAACGAACTCAAGCTCGACCAGCCCTTTTTGCACAACTTTAACGTGGACGAATCAACCCCGGACCATCTGCTTTTTCGCTGGTCTAAAGGTGAGGGCACGGTAGATTTTCCGGGTGTCGGCAAACACGCCTACCGCTATGAGATAACGGCAGCAAACGCCTATATGCCAAATTCGCCTTATGTCCTTTACGCTAACGAAACCAAAATTGCCGAGGGCATTTTTGAACCGGGTATAAAGACTTACTCTTTCGATATTCCCGCCGACGCGGTCGCAGGGCGCAATGGCAACCTGCGGTTAACCTTACATGTGGCCGGGGTAATTCCGGCCCAGGTCAACCCCGCCAGTAAAGATGATCGCGAATTGGGGTTTCCGTTCTTTTCAGCCAGGGTAACGCCTATCGGGGATAACCCGGTAGTTCCACCCTTCACTCAGCTAGGCTGGCTGGTTGGGGCAACAATGCTGGCCTATTTTATCTTTGCCAGGGCCGGGTTTGCGCCCTGGAAAGCCGCCGGGGCCGCTGCGGTATTAGCCCTGGTCCCGGTCGGGGTGGTGGCGAGTCCGGGAGCGCGGCCCTGGCTGACCATTTTCTCGCAGGAAATCGCCTTTGCTTGTGGCTGGGCTTTAATCTTCGTGGTGTTGGCCGATATACCCATGCAGCGGGTCTGGCGGATCGGCTGGGAGCGGCGCTGGGTTTTGAGTATTTTCTCCATGACATTGGCCCTGCATTTGGCGGGTTTACTGCACCCGCAGACCGGCACGTACGTTAATAAAATTGTAGACATCGGCTTTCACCTGAACCGTTACGCGACCCTGTGGGACCGGGGGCTGTGGTGGGACAAGATTACTTCGGGCGAGTGGGGCAACCGGCCCACTTACTACCCGGAACTGACCTATCTTTTAATAGGGCCGTTCAACGCGCTAATCCCGGACCGCCGCCTGCTTTTGCTGGCCTGGATGACCACTTTTGAGGCTAGCCGGTCCCTCCTGGCTTTTTACCTCGTAAAGAAGGTGACCGGGCAAAGTCGGGCGGGTGTCCTGGCGGCCTTCTTTATGGCCGTCCTGCCGGTTTCGACCCTTTCGCTGGCCTGGGGGCAGGTCGCGAACCTGATGGGCGAATGGTTTATAATGGCGGCGCTCTGCCTGGTGGCCGTAAAATGGGATAATCTGCGTCGCCCCTGGACTTTTGCACTCCTGACCCTGGCCCTGTTCGGCTCGTTTATGGTCCATCCCGGCGAGGTGGTCGTTTCGGGCGTGGTCTTCCTCGCAATCGGGGTGGTTTTGTGGCTGCGCCGGGAGAGTCGCAAACAGGCCGGTGTGATGCTGGTGGCCTTTGGCCTGGCCGTAGTCCTGGCGGTCGGCAGTTATCACTGGATGACCATCCGCGACATGGTGCCGCAAGCCCTCGATTCGCTAAGCAACAAGATTTCGGGCAAGCCTGATCCCAACATCAAACCCGGTGAAAAAACTTACCGCTTTTACGTGGGCGGTTCGGTGGGCGATTCACGGTTGGGTATGGTGAAAAACCAGGGTGTTAATACCATATCCGAGCTAATTACCGGCGGGCTGAAAGGTTTCTGGAAAGAGGCCCAGGTCTATTACAATGTTATCCCGGTGCTATTGTTACCCTGGGGAATGTGGCTTTTGTGGTACGCCTCGCGCAAACCAAAAATTGTACCGGCTGAAGAAACTGACCCCAAAGAGGAAGCTAACCGGGCGGCAAGACGGCGGCTTTTCTGGATTGGGCTGGTCTGGGCGATCGTAACCGTCCTTTTCGCCCTGGTCGGTCTATTACTGAACCTGTATGTGCGCTATTCTCTGTTCTTATTGCCCTTCGTGGCAATTACCGCCGGGCTGTTTTTGAACTGGCTCTGGGGTCACCTGACAAGGTTGGGACGGGGTTGGGCGGGCGCGCTGCTGGTAGTCTCGCTGGGAGCCTGGTTGACGGTCGGCACCCTGACCCTTTTCATGGACCGAATAATTTACTGGGGCCATTAGAATTTATAAATTTATCGGAAAACGAGTCATTGGAAAAAGAACTTCAGCCGAATAACTCCGCGCCGGGGGTAGACACCACGAAAGAACCCGCCCAGGCGGCCCCTGCTGTGCCTTCACCCCGCGCCTATTCCCTGCTGAATCCCAAGAAAGGGGCCGGGTTGGGCTGTATTACCCTGGTCGCCATCTTCTTTATTGCTGTTACCTCTTACGGCCTGGCTTACCAGACCCGCCCTTCCTATACGGTGGACCTCGGCGACCGCCTGGACCGCCCTTTTGTCAATGGCTTTGAAGACCGTGAACCTTCCGAAAAGTATCGCCTCGACACTGCCAACAATTGGGATGGCCTCAGTTTTCGTTGGAGCAAAACCGATAGCCAGGTAAATTTTCCTGGAATCGGTTCGCAGCCTGTCACGGTTACTATACGTTACAATACCTCGAACAACCCAAAGAACCCGGCCCTGACCGTTCTGACTGACGACCAGAACCCAGTAACTTTGCCAAAACCTCCGCCCGGTACCTGGGTCGAGCAAAGTTTCCTGGTGCCAGGTGAGTGGTTCCGCGACGGCGACTTGCACCTGCGGCTTAAAACAGATACTTTTATTCCCGCGAAGGACATTCCAAAGGCGACCGATCCCCGCGAACTGGGGGTGGCCGTAGACTGGGTGCGGGTGGACCCGGCGGAACTCAATAAAACGGCTTTTATCCGGCCTGCCGATGGCGATTTCTTGCCCCTGGTCTTTACGGCGGTTCTGGGTGTCCTGATTCTTGGCTCTATCGGGGTCCCGGCTATCTGGTCGCTACTTTCCGGGGTAATAATTGTAGGTGGGTTATCCTACTGGCTGATTAACGACCGGCTCAACCTGGCCGCCCTTTTGGAGCAGGATTTTATAAGAATCCTCTTTTTCATGTGGGTGGTGGCCTACCTGGCGGCGGAGTTGGTCCCGCGCCTGTTCCGCAAACTCGGCGTCCCGACAACCCGGACCGAAGGAGCCATGTTAGCCCTATTGTTCCTGCTGCAATTCGTAGTCCTCTACTTTTTCCAGATGCACCCGCAGTTTATCGCCAGCGATACCGGCCTGAACAGTCACCGCCTGGTTAGCGTCATCCAGGGCCAGTGGGTCTTTACCGAAGATTTGCCGAGTGGCAAAGCGGCCCCCTACCCGCCCGCCTTTTATTTCTTCCTCTGGCCTTTTACCTTCCTGAGCGGGATGCAGGACCATAACCTGCAAAACCTGATTGAACTGGTCAACTCCATCCTGACCGCGACCGGGGTCTTTATGGTCTTTTACCTGGCGAGTTTGCTGCGCCTGCCAACTTATCATCTGGCCCCACGCCGTGAAAGCCCCTCGCGGTTGACCCCGGTCCCGACCGTCAAGACCAGTTCAAACTGGGCGGCTATTATTGCGGCGGCTTTCTACGCCATCAACCGTTTCCAGTTCATGATTTTCTCGCAGGGGAATCACGCCAATCTTTTTGCGGTCTGGACCTTTATGCTTTTTGTGTGCGTGATTAGCGGGACGCTCGACTACCTCCACCACGCCGGGAAACTCCAGGGTATTACCCTGCCTGCCACGACTAGGAAGGCCGGGGCCGGGGCGGTAACCGGTTCTTCCACCTCACCAGGCCGGGATGATTTTTCCAATCCCGATGACGCGGACGACCCTTACGGACTGGGTCACCTGGTCCGCCCCGGTGGCGCAACTAATGGCGGCCCAAGCTTCCTGACCCGCTTTTTTATGCGTGGCGCCGAATACTGGAACACCCAGATCGGGCCGAGCCTGTTTGTCGCCCTGCGTTACCTGCTGCCGGTGGCCTCGCTGTTCCTGGTATTCATGTCGCACTACGGCACATTCCTGTTCACCAATGTTTTTATGGGGGTATATATCCTGGTGCTGGCCGTGGCGGGAGGGAAGGCCGGGCGGCGGGATGTTTACTACCTGGTGATCTGCTGGCTGGTGGCCCTAATCCTGGCTTTTATCCTATATTACTACAATTTCTTCGGCCTGATGGCCGGGCAGGTTTTTGGGGGTGTTAGCAGTAGCGAAGGGCCCAAACCGGTCTTTGACCTGTTCGCTACCATCCGGAAAATCTATACCGACTCGCGGGAATGGTTCGGTATGATTGTGTTGATGGCGATGGTGGGCGGGATTTTGCTCTGGGTTTTGAGGCGGGGCCTGGGACGGGCCGAAATTTTGCAAAAAGACCTGGAACAGCGCTGGCAGCTTGGCCCGGTGGGTGGGGCGCTCCTGGCGGTTGGTATTACCGGGCTGCTTTTTGCCCTGGCCGAGAACTTCCAGGGCGTCGAGAGCCGCTACCAGCTTTATATTATCGTCCCCATCGTGATACTGGCGGGTCGGTTCCTGGGCCGGGTCTGGCGGGTCGGTTGGCCCGGCATCGTGCTGGTCCTGGCCCTGTTCGGCTTCCAGTTTCTCCAATCGCTTTTATTCTGGTTGGCGCGGGCGACTTCCTATTTCCTCTAGTCTGGTTTAGTTGGGGCTGATTTCGAACTGGTAGGGTTTTTCTTCGGGTGGTTTTGCCCGCTGCGGGATAATCCGAATCGAACCTACCATGTGTTCCAGCACCGGGATTTCGCTCTCTTCGAGGGCTTGCAGGGCATAAGCGTGAATCTCGTAGACGGTTTCCCCATCCACCCGGATTAACACGTCAAGCTGGGCCAGGGGCAGGTTGGCCCCGCTATCGTTATGGCCGACCCAATGCAACCGGATTTGAAAAGCCGGGTACCCATCCAACAAAAATTCCCCACTCTCCATCACGGTTAACTGGTCGAGTTCATTTTCCAAATTGCCGCTAAAATAAGAGGCCCGGATAAGCTGCTCGAAGCTTTCCGGCGCGGTTGTACTCATCAGGTGGGTGGTAATTGTAAGATTTGTCCGGTAATTGTTTACTTCCGGCCCGAAAAGTTCCAGGGCGCTACCAGGTAACCTGGCCCTGGCCCAACCGTCGGGCACCTCTAGCGAAATCATCAGGGGTTTGTGAAAGTAACTTATCATCGGGGGTAGCGGCATGGGGTAGCACTCCTGGTTTGTCCTGAAAGATTGAGATATTATTCCGGTTCTTAGTCTTCGTCCACCATCGAAATAAAGCGGATTGAACGCATAGCTTCGTTGATAATTTTTAAATATTTGTCCCCCTGCTCCGGTGTCACCAGCCCGATAATTGGAAAGATATAGGAATCGACCTGGATGACTGCCACGTGCTGGACTATCGGGCGACCAGAAGCTTTGTCGCGCCAACTGGCCGTAAAAATAATGGCCGGGTAGCGGTCTACCGTCGATTCGGCCCGGTAGAGCAATTTGAACTCCGGTAACGGCATATCCAGCATCATCTGGGCTACCTGGCGATAGCCCTGCGTTACTTCCCCACCAGGAAAAACCTGGATACCCAGACTGGGCGAAGGATTCTGCTCTGTGGTACTGAGATAAGAGGCGGCAAACCCCTGGCGTTCTACTTCTTTCCAATCGGCGGGTAAAAGCAGTGACACGCCGGTCTGGTAGCTGAAATGACTCTTGAGATTGGGGTCGGTCTTAATCATGATAAATTTTGCTCATTGATTGTGGTTGCACGGGCAAATTTGAGGAATATTTAAGCTATGCGCTAAGGAAAGTATGGCATATGGTGTACATTAATGCAAGATTTGAAACGGCCTTTTCCGGCGGTCTTTTCCTCCTCGTCCTTTCACTATTAAGTCGATTAAGCCGAAATTACAGCTTTTAAATATCTTTACAAACAGTCGCTTTATCAAAGGAGAAAATAATTGGAACCGGTTTACGCTTTTCGCTTCTTTTTCGATTGGGGTAGTCCCTCCGAGTGTCTCTGGCCTGATAATCAAGCCGCCAGGGCTAGATTCGGGTTTGCGCCTTCCATCGAGATTTTCCCGGTCTCCCCGGCCTTAAAAGCGGAGGTTATCAGAGTAGGCGAGTGGTACCAGACCGCCCTTAACTGGGACTATCCGCCCGACCCCGGTCCCTGGCGGCAGGCTGAGTGCGACCGCTTTAACCGGGGTGTCCGGCAGTTGTTCGATGCCCTTGGTAAAGAGCTCGGCCCTAATTTTAAACTGGTATATGCCCAGGACGAACCGGCGGAAGACCCCGACCTCGATGAATATCTAAAAGACCCGGCCCATTTCAAACGGAAAAGACTGGACTAAGGTCCAGGGTAAAAAAGCGAAACTGTGCGACAGGTCACACGTTTTATGTTCGGATGGAAGTATAGTAAACACGGCTTGAGGCGTGAACTATACCACCTGAAAATGTGAAACTCTCTCGGTAATAAAAAGGCGTTGTTGCGAAACGAACAAACGAACCTGCACCCATAAAAAAATTGAAACAGTCCCTTCAAACGAACTTTACATTGGAGTAAGATTTTGAGCCATAAAAACTTAATAGCCAGCTTTGCGGTGCGGCCTAAAATCGGTCTAATTTTGCCGGTCCTGTTGTTGTTACAGGTCGTGATTTTAGGACTGGACCTGCACGGTGTGGCGAAGGCCGAGGGTTTCTCGGACCCGGCTTTCCAAAACCAGTGGAACCAGACCGACCAGGCGGTGGCGACCGGCCAGGTCAGCCGGACCTACTTCTGGGGACCCCAACCTTTTGCCCATACCTCTGAGGTCTATGCCGAAAGTCCCTCGAACGGCCAGCGTGAGGTCCAGTATTACGACAAAGCCCGCATGGAGCTTTCTAAAAAACCCGGCCAGGACGCCAACCTCGTTACAAATGGCCTTTTGACGGTTGAACTCGTCACCGGGCAAATGCAGGTTGGCGACAACCAGTTCCTAAAGCGAACCCCGGCGACTAACCCGGTGGCGGGTGACCAGGTCGGCAACCCGCTTACTCCCACCTATGCCAGTTTCAACAAGGGCCAATTGGCTTTTGGAGTGGATGGCGCGCTCAAAGCACCCGACAACACCGGGCAACTTGTCAACCAGTCGGTCGACAAAGACGGCCAGGTAGATACTTACCCATCCCCGCCGGTAGCGTTGAAATATGCCCGGTACTTTAACGAAACCGGGCATAACGTGGCCGATGTCTTTAACAACTTCTTCCAGCAGTCCCCGCTCGGCGAGGATAAATGGCTCTCCGTGATGGGCTACCCGATTACCGAAGCCTTCTGGGCGAAAGATAAGGTCGTGGTCGGCGGCCAACCCCGTGACGTGCTTATCCAGTTATTCCAGCGCCGGGCCCTGACCTACACCCCCTCCAACCCGGCAGGGTTCCAGGTGGAAATGGGCAATATCGGCCAGCACTATTATGTGTGGCGGTACGGCTTCGATACCCGCGACCAGTTACCCGGCAACGACCGGCTGGTCCAACCTGTTGGCAACACTCTTTTTTCGACCAATATCCGCAAACCGTCCGATAAAGTCAACCTGGGCAGCGCGCCCTCGACGATTACCGGGGTGTGGGCCTTAAACGAAGGCCGGGCAGTGGTCACGGCAGGTGGGAAGACTTACCTGGTCGACCTGACCAAAAACCGGGCTTTCAAACAGTTGACCCCGCCGACCGGTGACGGTCTCGACCCCAACAACATTGCAGTCTGGCGGGCTACCGGTTCGGCGGACGGCACCAAGATTGCTGTCACCTACTCCACGGGTGGCAACGTCGTAGTCCAGGTTTACGTCGTCAACACCCTGGGCGGGGATAACCTGGCGGTAATCGACAGTTATAAAGCTTTCGCGGTCCAGTCCAGCACTCCGGGAGTGGTGACCTTCTCTGCCGATGGCCGTTACCTGGCCATGCCCGGTTTCAGTGAATTCAATCTCTTTGATAGTTCCAACCGGCAGGAGTATTCTTTGCCGTTTGGTGGCACCTCTTACTGGATCGGTGATAGCTATCTGTTGATGGTTACCACGCCAGCCGTCCAGAAGTATGACTCGACCACCAACACTTACCAGGTGGTCACGCCGGGTAAAATTACCATTATATCTGCCGTCACCGGGGCCAATTGGACCCTTGCCTCCGGGCCGTACATCCGGGAAGCAATTCCCTCACCAGACGGCAATTATTTCGCCCTGCGCCAGTCCGAGCCGAATTCCGACCCCTCCGGTAGTAGCAGCCTTGTCAAGAGTAACCTGACATTCCGTTCATATGACAAGCCGGATACCGACCTGACTCCGGCTTACTCGCAAGGGACCGGTGGCCGCGCCAGCACTGAGCCGAAACTGGTCGGTTGGAACGCTGACGGCACTTTCGTCCAGTTTTCCAGCTATGCCAGCTTAACGGGAGGTTCCAACCATACCGACATAAGTTTTGTGTCTCTGGTAAACGGGAAGGGTTTGAAGGAAGTCGGGTTGAACGGCAATTACATGTCCACCCACAAACTCAGCATGGTGGCATCGCTTTACACCCTGGACATGTTGCACCTTTACAACGGGCCGGAAGCGCAGAGCGACCAGACTATCACCCTGCAAAATTTTGACAATAGCGAGCAGACCGTTCTCTATTCGAACAAAGTTACACCAAACGTCCAATACAACGATTACTCTATCCAGTTTGCCCAGGTAGTGCAGGTGCCGGTAATCAACAAGTAAATTCCGGCGACCCGGTTGCAATCCCATACCGTTAGCATTTAAAATAAGTACCTGGAATCCCGGCCAAGGGTTGGGAATTCCAGGTACTTTTTTGTGTTAAAGTGGTAAAGGTCTGGCAGGATTGGAAAAGACAGGCAAAAAGGTTAGCCAGCCGCTGCAAGAGGTAGACGTGGCCGACCTTAAACGGACTCGCCGCGTAACTTTGCAATCGAAGAAGGCTAAATCATGGCCCAGGCTGGCTCCCATTTTTGGCCTGGCGGTGGCGATAGCCTGGCATTACCTCCACCAGGCCGGGGAAATCTACCGCCCTGCCCCGGATGACCCCCAGTTCTGGTTTCACCTGGTGGTCGAAGGGACAATCGCGCTCTATGCCGCTTTCTTATACCTGGTAATCTGGAAAATCTGGCAGAAATTTAAATAACCGGTCCGGTAATAGAAACCCTGTCACATGGCAACACGTAAACAAAGTATTCAGCCAAAATTAGCGTCTACCCCGGCTGTCTCCGGCGACCCGGGCCTTGCGATACCCCAAAAGTATCTTGAACTGACGCATCAGCTTGACCTGGAAGAAAAGGCCCGGAGGGTCATTACCCTGGCCGTGGAAATAACCGGCCCGGCTTTCAAGGCCACTCTTTTGAGTCGCGAGGATAATTCAGGCAATATAAGGGTCCTGGCTGGTCTTGACTTGCCGTCCCGGTCTTTACAGGCCGTTCTTCCCCTGGTCAAACAGGGTACCCCTTTTGACTGGAATGCGCCCGGTCAAAAGCTACCGGGTTTGGCCGACCTGCCGCTGCCACCCCAGGTCTATCTTCCTCTGGAAGTGCCCGGCCCACCAGATGCGGCTTTCCAGGGCGGCTTATTAATCCTGGGAAAAGAACCGCTCGTACCCAACTGTTCCAAACAGTTGGCCGTACTTGTCCAGGTGGCGGCTCCGGCCCTCGCAAACGCTGCCGAACACCGGCGCTTGCTGGCCCGTTACCACATGCTTGAAACCATCCGGCAGACCTGGGACCAACTCTGGATTACTCGCGACGAGCAACAGCGCACCCTTGAAAAGATGCTGGCCCGCAACCAGGCTTTACATGATATAGGTCTGGCGATTAATTCTTCCCTCAATCTAAACGAAGTCCTCAATACGATTGTCCGCGAGACCGTGGACCTGGTCCAGGCCAGCCGCGGTGCTCTGACGATGTGGGACGAAACCAGGGGTGAACTGACCGTTATGGCCGAGCATAACCTTGAGTATGACCTCGACGGCAAAAGGCGGGAAAGGGTTGCCCCGGTCGTGGAAGATTCCGAAAATTTTGTCTTCAAGTTTTCAGGTAAGGCAAAGGAGAGGCCGGTCTTCCAGCCACCCATACATTTCCCTGCCGGGTTGAGCCAACTGGCAACTGCCAGCCTCGAACAATTCCTGGTCACCTACTGGCAGCTCGACCCGCTTCACCCAGGTGGGATTATGGTCTGTCCGTTGCGCTGGCAGAACCAGATTATCGGCGTAATCCTGCTCAATGACCTGACGCCGGGCCGCCTTTTTGACCGCGAAGACGAGGATATAGTAACCCTGATTGGCAGCCAGGCTACCGTTTCCATCCAGAACGCCCGACTTTTTAACGCTGTCACGGACGAACGCAACCGCAGCCGGGCTATCCTCAACAGCATTGCCGACGGCGTTTTTACCACCGACACCGCCGAGAATATTATGACGGTCAATCCGGGGGCGCTTTCCCTGACCGGTTATACCGCCGAGGAGTTGACCGGGTTGAACTACCTGCAAGCCCTTCGGATTGGTGACCGCACCGGCCAGCCAATCGTCCCGGAAACCTCACCTTCTCACGAGGCCATGCAGCAAAAGAGTCCAACCGAGCCGCGTATCTTCCTGGTGCAACGCGGCCCGCACCGGCCCGGCACCGCCCTGATTGCCCTGGTGGCCGCCCCTATTCTCGATGAATTTGGCCGGTTGAGCGGGACGGTCGGGGTCTTCCGGGATGTCACCCAGGAGCAGGAGATTTCCCGGCTCAAAGACGAGTTTGTAAACCTGGTTTCTCACGAGTTGCGGACCCCGAT
The DNA here is from genome assembly GCA_001898225.1 of Chloroflexi bacterium 54-19. GTDB lineage: Bacteria > Chloroflexota > Chloroflexia > Chloroheliales > Chloroheliaceae > 54-19. Next base: position 107,054 of record MKTJ01000014.1, on the reverse strand, counting down.
GGCAAGCGTGCTGGGATTTTCCGAATTGATGTTGACCCGTCAGGTAAGCGAAGCCAAGTCACATCTCTATGTCGAAACCATCTACAAAGAAGCCCTGCGTCTCTCAAACCTCATAAACGATTTTCTCGATATTCAGCGGATGGAGGCCGGGAGGCAAGTCTATAACTACGACCAGTTCCCGATAACCCGGTTGGTTGACCAGGTTTTTGCTATTTTCAGCCAGCAAGCCGACCGGTTAAATGTAAATTTTTCGCCGGACTTGCCTGAGGTTGTGGCCGACCCCGACCGTATTTTGCAAACCCTCACCAACCTGGTCAGCAACGGCCTGAAATACTCGCCGGAGGGCGGTCCCGTCGAGTTGTCTGGTCGTGTGTCCGAGAACGGGTTCCTGGAAATCGAGGTGCGCGACTACGGCCTGGGGATTCCCCGCGAAGCCCAAAACCACCTTTTCGAGAAATTCTACCGGGTGGATAACACCGACCGGCGCGAAATAGGCGGGACCGGGCTAGGCCTGGCAATTTGTAAGGAGATTGTCGAAGCCCACGGCGGCAAAATCTGGGTTGACAGCGACCTGGGACAGGGGAGCCGCTTCTTTTTCACTCTGCCGGCCGCTAATAAAACCACCCCAGCCCTGGCAGACCCGCCTGGAGGTAGGTTGCTGGTACTGGCCGGGGATAGCGATACAGGCGAAACCATCAGGTCCTGGCTCTTAGAGAGTGGCTTCCAGATAGAGGTGTTAGCCGGGGCAGACCGGGCAATTGAGAGTTTAACCAATGGCGAAAATTTGCCGGGCTGTATCGTGGTCGCTCCCGGCGAAAAGCTGGATGGCTGGGAAATTTTTTTGGAACTCCGCTCCAACCCGCTTCTTAAATCAACCCCGGTTATAATCTGCGGCGGCGACAAAAGCCTGGACGGGGTAGGGTCGGGTGGGATAACCTTTATGTCCAAGCCCCTGGAAACCAACCGCCTGCTCGAGAGCATCGACCGGTTGGTAGCGTTACGGCCTCAGCGCAACCTGCTGGTGGTTGACGATGACGCTAGCCTACGCCGGGCACTAAAGGAAACGCTGACCGCCCACGATTTTGTAGTTGGACTGGCGGCCAGCGGCGAACAGGGGTTAAAACTGGCGGCCCAAAACCGGCCCGACCTGCTTATTCTCGATTTGATGATGCCGAAAATGGATGGCTTCGAGGTGCTGGACCGTCTGCGGAAAGATAGGCGCACCTTTAATATCCCTGTGATTTTGGTCAGCGCCAGGGAGCTATCGGCGCAAGACCGCCGTTTTTTACGGGATGGAATTATTTATTATCTTTCCGGGTCCGATTTTTCACAGTTAGGTGAATTGGTCCAAAAATTTGTTCGAACGAAAGAGGAAACATGAGCGAGGCTACTTCAGGTATAGATTTCTCAAAACCCCGCTGTTTATGGGCGGGCCAGAACCCTTTGATGGTGGTTTACCACGATACCGAGTGGGGTGTGCCGGTCCACGACGACCGTAAATTATTCGAATTCCTGGTCCTGGAAGGTGCCCAGGCCGGTTTAAGCTGGCAGACCGTCCTGAACAAGCGTGAGAGCTATCGCGAAGCTTTTGATTATTTCGATGCGCAAAAGGTGGCGGCTTATACCGGGGACGATATAGCCCGGTTGCTTGGTAACGCCGGGATTATCCGCAACCGCCTGAAAATCGAGGCAACCATAATCAATGCCCAAAAATTCCTGGATACCCAGGCCGAATTTGGCACCTTCGACAAATTTATCTGGCAGTTTACTGACGGTAAACCCCGGAAAAATGCCCTGGAAGTCCAATCGGCAATCCCGGCTTTCACACCTCAATCCGACGCTATGAGCAAGGAATTAAAGCGCCGGGGTTTCAAGTTTGTCGGTACGACCATTTGTTACGCTCACATGCAAGCGACCGGGATGGTCAACGACCACCTGGTTAGTTGTTTTCGCTATCACGAGGTCGGCCAGGAAGCCCAATGAGTGAAGTTGCCGGGTATTCAAAGCGTTCGCTGGCAGATAAACTCGGTCTAAAAGCCGGGCAGAAAGGCTATTTTTACAAAGCCCCGCCCGGCTACCTGGAAAACCTGGGGCAACTCCCACCCGGTTTTGAGGTGTTTGAAACGCCCCGGCTTTCCCTTGATTTTATCCAGTTCTTTACGGCCAGCCGGACCGAACTGGCCGACGAATTTCCGGCCTTGAAAACATCCCTTGCCAAACAGGGTACGTTATGGATAAGCTGGCCTAAAGGAACCTCCAAAATCCCAAAAGACTTGAATGAAAACATTGTCCGTGAAGTCGGGCTGGCTACCGGCCTGGTAGATGTAAAGGTGATTGCCATTGATGCGGATTGGTCGGGCCTGAAGTTTGTTTACCGGCTGAAAGACCGTTAGGTTAGCGAGAAAGTCCCGTTTTGGCCTGAAATGTCCAGTCGTTTGTAAAGAGCTTACCCAGGCAGTATAATGCTTTCGGCTTGAGTGGGTTTTTAGTTTTATCTGTTCAGTTTAACTTGCTGGCTATTAGGATTATTACATTTATTTCCTATTTCTCCCACCGCCCTCTCGTGCTAAAATATTTCTATATGTAATAAAATTAATCACGTTAATATTTTCGGAACATCTCGTTTGAAAGGTTCTCCAGGTGATGTCACAGGACTTTACCCGGCCAAAGACCCGGCAAACCCACCACATTCTGATAATTGATGATAGCGCCCGATTACGCCAGACCCTGGCCGATTTAATCGTGGCTAATTGCCTGGCCTCCGGCAAGATTTTCAAGGTTTTTCATAGCGATAAAGACGGAAAATTTACCCAGAGCAATGAAGTCCCCACGCCTGGAATGTTGCTCCTGGATGGCCTTAGCCCGATGGAGTCGTCCGTCATAGACGAGTTTACGGTCTATACTGCTCCCTCGCCCCGGCAAGCTCTTTTTGTCATTAATTCGCCGGTCTTTTCGCGCCTGACCATTATTTCGGACGTAATGATGCCTGCCGATAGCGAGGTGGGACTGATCGGGATGCTCGAAGCGATTGCCCGGCGTAAATTGCCCGTGAACCTGTTATTTGCCTCTTCCGATGCTCAGAACTTCCAGGTGGTCGCCAAACTTGTTGAGACCGGCAAAGCTTACTTCCTGGTCAAGCAGGGGAGCGTCTGGGAGGATTTATCAAAAGCTCTGGTCCAACGAGCCGAGAGTTTCCAGTTCAAGACGATTACCTCGCTCGACTTCGAGGGGATGCAAAAATTTGCCGGGATTACAATGCGGGCGGTTGTTCCACCCATCGTGGCTACCGATGCCACAAAACAAGCCTCGGAAGAAAGTTTGATTCAGCGTTCTACTTTCAAGCCGTACCCTTCGGCTAATCCTTCTCCACGCGTCGAAGA
>MKTJ01000014.1:0-103618 GCA_001898225.1 Chloroflexi bacterium 54-19 | reverse complement strand
CGCCGGTCTCGCCACCCCAGCCAGCGCACCCGGCGCAACCACCGGCTCCTGCCCCGGTCCAATCCCCCAAACCTGATTTACCGCTGGCTCCAAACCCGGTCTTAAAAGCGACCCAGCCGCCCACTCCGAACAGTCCGGTTAAGGCTCCTTCAACCGAAGCGCCAAAAATCGGCGGGTTTATGCCGGTCACGCCCACCACTCCGCCCTATAAACCACCCCCACCACCCATACCCGAATGGGAGGACCAGCCCGACCCGAATAAGGTGCTGCCGGAAAACCGCCCGGTCAAACTTGACCCCCAGATTCCGGGCACGCCGAATTCGACCAGGGTCGATATTCCGCCGACCACCCTGATTTCACCGGCCCAAACTAAGACACCGCTTTCTCAGTTTGCCGATATTCCCAGGCCAAAGCAGAAAAAGGGTTTTCTCCTTTTCCGGCCTTTCGTAGCCCTGGCAGGGTTATTTAAGAAGCGCTAACCTGGCTTAAAATTTATAAGTGAATCAAAAAAGGAGCCTTTTCAGGCTCCAATTTATTTCCCAAAATCTAGACCGCCACCGCCGCCGCTTCCCGCTGGGCGAAGTGCTGGGCTGCCGCTTCCACGAACCCTTTGAAAAGATTGCTGGCGGCGGACTGTTTCCGCCACAATTCTTCGGGATGCCATTGGACCGTGTAGAGCCAGCGATGGCCGGGGCCTTCGAGGGCTTCCACCATGCCATCGGGCGCGGTGCCAACCACTTTCAAACCCTCACCGACCTGTTTGACGCCCTGGTGGTGGAGCGAATTGACCAAAAATTCAGTCTCGCCAAAAATCCCCGCCAGCCCACAACTCGGCTCGATGTCTACCCGGTGGGTGTACAGACCTCGGTCGTTGGTGTAAGTGCTGCCCCGGTGGTCAACCCCGTTATCGGGCAAATCGCTCGGAATATCCTGGTAGAGGGTGCCTCCCGCCGCCACGTTTACAAGTTGTTGGCCCCGGCAAATCCCTAACACCGGCAAATCATCACTAAAAGCCCAGCGGGCCAGTTGCACTTCGGTGGTGTCGCGCGCTTCCGAGACATCGTCCATCTCGGTTCCTGCCACCGGTTCGCCATAAACCGCCGGGTCAATATCAACTCCACCCGTAAAGAGCAGACCGTCAACCATCCGGTAGAGGGCGTAGGCGATTTCCAGGTCACCCGTAGACGGAATAAACAACGGGATACCCCCGGCATTGATGATGGCCGAAACGTAACTATCCCGGACGGAATGGCGGGCCCCTGTGCTGGTTTCCATTACGTCGCCGGTAATCCCGATGACGGGTCGCTTTATTTCCTGGGAGAAATTCTCCTCAATACTTCTCACTTCATTATCCCTTACATGATAGGTAAGCAGTTTTATTAAAATATCTTGTGATATTTATAATTTTAGATTAAAAATATACTCGCTGCTACCCCTAAAGTCAATCCAGACCTAACGGGCCGTCAGGATAATCGGTTCACCATCGGTGATAGCGGCGCTATGTTCGAAATGGGAAGAAAGCTTGCCATCATCAGTTACAACGGTCCACTTATCAGTTATGACGTGGACCTTGGCCGTCCCCATGTTAATCATCGGCTCGATGGCCAGGCACATACCTTTGCGCAGTTGCATGCCCCGCGTCTTCTGGCGGCTTTGCGGCACAAAAGGGTCTTCGTGGTTCTTGCGCCCAATGCCGTGTCCGCCGTAATCGGCCACCGTCGAAAAGCCGAACTGTTCAATGTAGGAGTGGATAGCCTCGGCAATATCGTGCAGGTAATGGCCCAGGCGCATCTGGTCAATCCCAAGAAGCATGGCCTGTTTGGTCACGTCCATCAGTTTTTGGGCTTCCGGCGTAACTTTGCCTACCGGGAAACTGGCCGCCGAGTCGCCGACCCAGCCTTTATAGGTCGCGCCAACATCCAGTTTTACAATATCGCCCTCTTTTAATTTACGATGGCCGGGGATACCGTGGACGACTTCTTCATTGACCGAAATACAGATGTTCCGGGGAAAACCGTACTGGCCCTTAAAGGTCGGAATACAGTCGTGGGATTTGATGACATCGGCGGCGATTTCGTCCAGTTCGAGGGTGGTAATGCCGGGTTTGATGTGTTTGCTGGTTTCCTCGATAGCGATGGCAACTACCCGCCCCGCCTGGCGCATAAGTTCAATTTCATTTTTGGTCTTACAAATTATCATGGAGTGTCCCTCACCCTAAAAATATTATCTGTTTGCTAAAACTATCTTATTATATACCTGCCGGGTTTATGTATCACTAGTTAACTACTTGCGTAGTTATTATAAACCTATCTTTCTAATGAATCAATAGCTGATTGACTATTGACCTAGTTAATTACCTGATAGTACAATAACGGTAACAAAAAGTCAGGCGTTCCAAAAAGGACTAAAAAAAACGCTAGAAAAGTACCATAAAACAATAAGAGGGTAAGGGAAAGGTCATAAAATGACAATCGTAAACCGGATAGGTGAAGCGGCCAAAAAACAAAACATGAATATAAAGACCTTTTCGGATAAGACCGGGTTGGCCTATAACACTGCACACGACCTCTATACAGGACGGGTCAGCCGGATTGGGCTGGAAGTGCTGGACAAGGTCTGCCGCGTGCTGAAGATGCAGCCGGGCGATTTGCTGGTCTGGGTCGACGACGCCCCGGTCGCCACCCACAACCTTTGAGACCGGAATTAATTCCCGACCCGGCCCGGATGAGTGTAGACGTTCATAGAGCGGTGGCGTAAAAAACCGACCAGGGTCAGGCCGCCTTCATCGGCTAGGTCCAGGGCCAGGGTACTGGGCGCGGAGACCGCCGCCACCAGGGGAATGCGGGCCGCCAGGGCTTTCTGGACAATCTCGAAAGAAATCCGCCCGCTCACCATTAGGATTTTTCCACCAAGGGGGAATCGCCCATCCAAAGCTTCACGCCCGATAATTTTATCCACGGCGTTGTGGCGGCCAATATCTTCTCGCGTTTTTAACAAATTCCCTTCGAAATCAAATAGTCCGGCGGCGTGCAATCCCCCGGTCTGCTCGAAAACCGCCTGTGCCTCCCGCAATTTCTCCGGTAAACTGTAGAGCGTGCCCGGGGCCACTTTGAAATTTTCACTGGCAGAATCAAGGGGCGGCAGGCGACGACAAGCTTCCTGGATTGAGTTCTTGCCGCACAGCCCGCAACTTGAAGCCACCACGAAACGCCGCTCGAAACTGGCTTGCCCGCCTTCCTCCACGCTCTCAAAAGGATTGACACCGGGCGCTTTTACATCGAGGACATTTTCCTCCGGCAGACCGTCCTTGTCCCTGGAACGGACGATACCTTCGACCTGGGCCGGGTGGCTGATTAGCCCCTCCGAAAGAAGAAAGCCGAGGGCCAGTTCGCGGTCGGTCTCCACACTCGAACCGGGCGTCCGCATGATAACGGCCAGGTTGCGCCCGTTCAGGCGGATTTCGAAGGGTTCCTCCATCACCACCGGGTCGTCCCGTTCGACCGCTTCGGTCTCTTGCCAGTGTTGGACCATGCGAGCCTGGGCCGGGATAATTTCGGCAGAGCGCCAGAATTCCAGCGGCTTCTTTATTTCTGTCTTAATGGTCCGGTCCTTCATCATTTTCACCCCCAAATTGCACGACTAACTCTGTCCTAAAATTCTATACTCTACTGGGCCTTATTTACAAGAGCAATTGGGGCTAGATTTTTTTGTGCCAATTTTCTAGTTTTAGAAGTCCCGTCCGCTCTGTTAACCCAAATAGGCCCAAACAATTCAAGGGCCTAGGCTTTTAATAAGAATTTGAGGTACATATCCCTTAAACTGATCATTCAATAATTTTAGAAGAAGAAGATAGCAAACAGAGGTAAAACCTAGGGGTTAAAGTTTTTAGCTCGGCTACAATCTGTCACCTGAGTTTTTACTGCATCCCGGCAATAAAAGTCAAAATCTTTATAGCCCTGCCACGGAATAAGAATAGCCGGGTCTTGGGGTACAGGTGTATAAACAATCTTACCTGTTAAGTCTGGCGCATAAAATACAATTGAACCAAAAGTTGTTTGGGGTGTCAGGGTTAGTTTGTTAGGCTCACCCTTTCTTGATATTGATCCTGTTGATAAAGACAAACCAACATTCTGATAATAGATAGCTAAGCCATACGAAATGCTATAGTTCGGATTTATAGTGAAGTTGGCACTCACATGACTTGGCTCACCATAGGCTTTGATAATTTCTTGTAAAGAATATTCTGAGTGGAAATAAGGAACAATATAGTTAATCAATTGGTCAGGCTTATTTAGGTATATGTCCATTTCACCGCCCGTAGATGTATCATCGGTTGGTAAAAAACTCCATTCCCAGGTTATAGAATTTGTTGAATTGGAAGAAGGAGAATGTAAATTTAATTTGGCATTTATAACCAAAGGATTTTGTTGCAATAACTTTAAGGCCTCTGTTGCAGTTGTTTTGCCAGGTATAATTCCTTCAAAGCAAGGCGCCCGGCAAGGAATACCTTTTAACCAGCGGTTTTGCCAACCATCAGGTCCGACAGGTTTTGAAGTGCCGGGAGTAATTGCCGGTGAAAGTGAAAGAGCCGGTGTAATAGCTGATGGCTTGGAGTTAAAAATTGGCGATTTTGAAATATTTCCCATAGTAGCCGTTTGACTTGAAATTGCCCCACTCGAAACGGAAGTATTAGGTGCAGTTTGACTGGAAGTTACCGGGGCAGTCTCGTTTACAACCGGTTTGTCTGACCCACAAGCGGTAAGCAGGCCTATTAGACACCATAATGACAGTATAAGAAAATATTGCCTTTGGTGGATTTTTCTCAACTTTACCCTACTATCTTTTTCCACTATCTTTGCAGTCCCAACCGAATCAAGTTAGAAGTCATAATATCATAATTTTTTGATACTTCATCACAACAGGTTAAAAAATTCCCTAGTGGACAAACCGCCCGGTTTGAGTTAAAATACTGGTTAGCTGGGTATAGGAAAAATATTATTCCCGCCTGGTAGTAACAACTTTCAAAGGCCAAGACGGAGAGAGTAATCCGGTAGGAACTGGCAGGGAGAAGCGGTCACCGACTGAAAGCCGCTTCAGGGATGCCCGGACGAAGTTCACTCCTGAGCCGACAGGTCAACACTTTTTTGTAAGTAGCCTGCTCCGGTCGCTCCCGTTACAGAGCAGAGGCCCTATTTTGGGGCCGAAATGAAGCGGCTTTCCTTTATCAGGGGGAAGCAAGCAGGGTGGTACCGCGTGGTTTTGCCGCGTTGAGAGCTATACTTCTTTCCAGTTTCTAAGAAACAATACTGGTAAAAGTGCTGTCAGCCAGACCGCGTCCCTGTATTTTTACAGTGGATGCACGGTTTTTGGCCTGGCAGTTTTTTGATTCTAAGGAGAAAGACAGCAATGAGTATACAAGACCAGGTTGCCGAAATGCAGCAAAGAGCGCTGGGCGAACTGGAATCCGCCAGTGACCTGGTGGCTCTCGACGAATGGCGTCTAAAATATCTTGGTAAGAAAGGCGAACTGACCGGGTTTTTGCGCGGGATGGGCAGTCTGCCCGCCGAGGAACGCCCTGTCGTCGGCCAGGTCGTCAACGCTGCCCGCAAGATGCTCGAAGAAGCCGACGGGTTGCGCCAGCTCCGCTTGCAGGCTATCGCGCTCGACCAGCGCCTGGCCGCCGACAAAGTGGACGTGACTTTGCCGGGCCGCCCGGTGGAGACGGGCCGGGTCCATATCATCACCCGGACCATGCGCGAGATTGAAAATGCCTTCAAGGCGATGGGCTTCCAGGTGGCCGAAGGACCGGAGGTCGAACTCGATTATTACAACTTCGAGCAGCTTAACATGCCGCCAGGCCACCCGGCCCGCTCCATGCACGATACCTTTTATTTCAGCGAGTCGGTAGTGCTGCGGACCCATACCTCACCCAACCAGATCCGGGTGATGGAAAAACAAAAGCCGCCCATCCGGGTGATTGTTCCCGGCAAGTGCTACCGCAGCGAGGCGACCGACGCCACCCACGACTTCATGTTCTACCAGGTAGAAGGGCTGGCCGTTGACCGCAACGTTACCCTGGCCGACCTGCGCGGAACCCTGGCCGATTTCGCCCGCCGCCTGTTCGGGGCCGAACGCAAGGTCCGGTTCCGCTGCGACTATTTCCCTTACGTCGAACCGGGCGTGGACCTCTCGATTGACTGTATGCTCTGCGATGGTAAAGGCTGTCGGGTCTGCAAATATAGCGGCTGGCTGGAAATCCTGGGCGCCGGGATGGTCCATCCCCAGGTCTTGCGGAACGTCGATATTGACCCCGATGTCTATAGCGGGTTTGCCTTCGGCATGGGTCCTTCGCGTATCGCCCTCTTGAAGTACGGTATTGACGATATTCGCCAGTTCTTCCGCAACGACCTGCGATTCCTGGAACAATTCGCCTAGCAAAAGGAGTTTTTCTGAGATGATTAAAGTGCCACTGAGCTGGCTACGAGACTACGTGAACCTGACCCAATCGCCGGAAGAAATAGCGGCGGGCCTGACCCTGCGCGGCCTGGAAGTGGCCGAGATTATCCGGGTCGGCCAGGATTGGGATAAAGTGGTCGTGGGCCAGGTCGAAAAAATTGAAAAACACCCTAACGCCGACCGGCTGGTGGTCTTGCAGGTGACTGACGGCAGCGCCACTTTCCAGGTCGTCACCGGGGCTTTCAACCTCAAAGAAGGGGACAAAATTCCGCTTGCGCTGCCTGGCGCAAAACTGATTGACGGCCATAAACTGGTAGACGAACAGGCCGCCGGAAAACGGAATGCCCCGCTGTTAGAGTCGGGCGAATTGCCCTATTTCACGGTTAAAGCCGGGAAAATGCGCGGCGTGGACAGCAACGCCGTGGCGGTCGCGGCTCTCGAACTCGGCATTTCGGAGGATTTCGACGGTATCGTGGTCTTGAACCCCGAATACCCGGTCGGAGAAACTCTTTCGGGGGTCCTGGGTGATGTTATCCTTGATATTGAACTCAGCCCGAACCTGGGCCGGGCTCTCTCGATGATTGGGGTTGCCCGCGAGGTTGCCGCCATGACCGGCCAGAAAATCCACTGGCCCGAAATCTATTTCCGGGAGGACGGTCCGCCTACAACCGAGAAAATCAAGGTCACTATTGAAGACCCCGACCTCTGCCCTCGCTACGATATGATGGTAGTCGAGGGGGTGAAGCTCGGCCCCAGCCCTTCCTGGCTGCAAAACCGTCTGAGCGCCGCCGGGGTCCGCCCGATTAACAACGTGGTGGACGTAACTAACTATGTCATGCTGGAAATCGGCCAGCCGCTGCATGCCTTCGACTACGACGACATCGCCGGGAAAGAGATTATCGTGCGCCGGGCCAGACCGGGCGAGAAAATCCAGACTATCGACCACAAAGAACACGAGCTTGAATCGGATGTCCTGTTGATTGCCGACGCCGACCGGGGGGTCGCGATGGCCGGGGTCATGGGTGGGGTCGATTCCGAAGTCAAAGACACCACGGTTAATGTGGCCCTGGAAAGCGCCAACTTCGACCCGGCCAACGTCCGCAAGACCGGGCGCGGCCTTTTCTCCTCGGTCAGCGAGGCGGCTAAACGCTTCGAGCGGACCGTCGATATTGAACTGGCTCCCATCGGGGTCCGGCGGGGGGTCCAACTGATTCAGGAACTGGCCGGGGGCACCATCTCGAAAGGGGTGATTGATGTCTACCCGCAGCCGCGTTCGCCCCATATCATCGAACTGCCTTTGAGCGAAATCCCGCGTATTCTTGGTGTTACGATTCCGAGCGCCGAGGTGATTAGAATGCTCGAAGCGCTGGAATTCGAGATTGCCGAACTGCGCAATGACGGCTCCTACCAGTTCCGCAACGACCCGAAACAGTACACCATCATAGTCAGTGAAACGACCTCGAACCCCGACATTTTGATGGTGCGGGTGCCGACCTATCGCAACGACGTGACCATCAAGGCCGACCTGGTCGAGGAAATCGCCCGCCAGTACGGTTATGACAAGATTCCCGAAGCGCGCCTGCAAGGGGAGTTGCCGCCCCAGGTCTCGAATCCGCCTTACGAGTTCGAGGATAAACTGCGGGAAGTCCTGACTTCCGCCGGGTTGTTCGAGATTATCACTTACCCGCTGGTCAGCCTGGAAAGCCTTCGCAATTTGCACGCTGCCCTGGGCAATACCGCACCGCAGACCGACCCTGGCGGGCCGCACCTGCATCACCTGAACTGGTCTGACCCGGCGCACCTGCTGACCCTCGCCAACCCGCTTTCGAGCGAACACGAGGTGATGCGCCCGACCCTGCTCGGAACTACCCTGGAAACTATCGCGGAGAATCTCCATTTCGTGGACCGGGTCGCTATCTTCGAGTTGGGCCGGGTTTACCTGAAGAAAGAGGGTGAACCTCTGCCGGACGAACGCCGGACCCTCTCGGTGGCGATGACCGGGCGACGGGTGCCGCTTTCGCGCTTCAACCCAAAAATAACTGAGACCGACCGGATTGACTTCTTCGACCTGAAAGGTGTCCTCGAACATCTGCTGGAGCGGTTGAACCTGGCCGACACGGAAATCCAGTTCGTGCCGGTAGCGGGTGGCGACCACCCGGCTCTGCATCCGGGCCGGGCCGTCGAGATTATCGCTAAAGGCCAGGGTAAGAACGCCGCAAGCGTCCGGCTGGGCTTTTTAGGTGAGGTTCACCCGAAAGTGGCCGAAGCCTTCCAGCTTGACCCGCTTCAACGCATCGCCGTGGCCGAACTCGATGTCGAACTGCTGCGCCCGCTGGTCCAGCGCGAACGCTACGAGGCGGTCACCCGCATGCCGGTCGTCACGCAAGACCTGGCAATCGTGGTGTCGGACGAAACCCCGGCGGGACAGGTCCAAAAACTTATCCGGGAGACCGGCGGTAAGTTGCTCAAGGAGGTCACTCTCTTTGACATCTATCGGGGCAAGCAGGTTGGCGAGGGCAAAAAGAGCCTGGCCTTCCGGCTGGCCTTCCACCCCCAGGAGAAGAACCTGACCGAGGAGGAAGTCTCCAAAATCCGCCAGCGCATTGAGGGCCGGTTGGTCCGCGAGGTCGGGGCCGAAACTCGCGCCTAGAAAACTCTTTATAAAACGCTCACCTGGTTGTATAATACTAACCGGGTGAGCGTTTTTTATTTGGCACAATTTGTTCTTCAGTTAGCTGTAAGGTAAAAATGACCACTTTCGAGCTTGAAAAAGACGTAAAAGAGAAACTCTACCGGGCGCTTGCTTTGGGGATTATCACGGTGGATGAACTGGAAAGTTTGCCGGTTCGGTTGGGATGCCTGGCCCTCAATCTGATTGATGCGAAGAAGGAAGAAGAGGGCGTTTCATTTCAACAGGCTGTAAAATGGTTACTTCAACGGCGCACCGAAATACCATTATGGTTGCGCAACCTGCATCCCGAAATTTATGTACCTGGTTTGCCGCCCCCTGAAATAACTCCCCAACAACAAGCACAGGCCGAACGATTTATAAAACTGGGCCTTGCATTTGAATTTCTGACGGATGACAACGGATTGTTATATTTAACCAACGAGGAAATTCAGAATTATTTTTGCGCGGTTTATTGCATGAGCCAGCCAATAGAAAATGACATTTTTCACCGGACTAATCCTGATAACTATGATGTGTGGAGTGACCTCGACCCATTTCTGGCCGATAAGGTCTGGAAATTTATCAGGGAGGGACAAGAGGCGGCGGATTATCCAGGATATTCGGTTCTGAGGCGGCTTACCGATATAGGTTACTGGACAGGTAAAACGCTCTGGGCTGAAATTACGCATGAACAAGTTGTCTCACTCCTACTTGATGATTTGAAAAATGAGGATAATTTTATACGAGAAAGAGCTTCATCAATTCTTGCGGGATTGGTGAATCCTCGGTTGGTTGAACCCTTCCTCACCGCTTTATTTGATTCTAACCCTGAAGTTCGGTCGCATGCCACTAATGGGCTCGGCACTCTGGAAGAAAAGCGGGCAATCCCACGTCTTATTGAGCTGCTAGATGACGAGGATGACCATGTCCGGTATGAGGCTGTTTGGGCCCTACGTTATATCGGAGACCCGGCAGCGGTTGAGCCGTTAATCAAAACTCTTCTTTTTGATAATTATGCGAAAAAGGATGCAGCTACAGTTCTTGGTTACTTTAAAGACCGCCGAGCCGTTGAACCTTTAATTGAAGTTCTGGGAGACAATTGGGCTAATGTAAGAGCAAGCGCCGCTGAATCTTTGGGGGATATTGGTGATAAGAGAGCGATTGAACCGTTGGCCCGCTTGCTAAACGATAAAGAGGAACGTGTCAGATTTATGGCAGCCTATGGGCTTGGTATGCTGGGCGATAAGCGGAGCTTTCCAATATTGGTCAACACTATCCAGAAAAAAGGTAAAAAACAGGGTAGGGCCCGTGGCGAGGCATGGCGCGCTGCTGAGGCGCTTGGCAATTGCGGCGATAAACGGGCAGTTAACCCTTTATTGGATGCACTGGCAGGCAATTCTGAGAGAATTCGAGTAGAAATAGCCATTGCTCTGGGTAAGTTGGGCTATTCAACCGCAATAGGTCCTTTAATCGAATTACTTGATGATAAGTCATCCAGTGTGAGGTTCGGGGCAGCCCAGGCCCTGGGGCAACTGGCGGCTGAAACAGCTTTACCAAAATTAAAAGAGATGTCCATGAATGATGAGGGGGAGAATTTGTACGGCAGGTACGACCAAACCGTTAAAGAAGCCGCCGCGCAAGCGATTCAAGAAATCGAAAATGCCGTGGAAAAACGAAAGAACTTTCCCAATCTTTTGTCAGAACCCTGGAAAAACTAACCCATAAAACAACAAAATGGCAAAATCCCAAATTTTTAATTTTGACCACCTGCACCCGAACTCACAGATAAACCGGGTAAGGGTCGTAGAGTTGCCCGGTTGCGAACTCGATGAGGCTGTGCGCAACAAAAACGCGGTCCAGTTTTTAAGCGCGCAGGCAGTCGCGGACCTAATCCACGAACAAATGCCTTTCTTGTCGCTAACTGGAGTTCCTTCGGACGATTTAAGGCTGTGGGAGGCCGCTTTTTCTTCGCCTGACGAGTTTACCCGGCAAAAGGCGGTTGGGGTTGCTAACGAGGTAGGGCGACGCCTGGGGATTATGCTGGCCGTCCTGAAACGCGGGGATGCCGCCAACCGGGAGGCCCGGACCGAGTGGCAACCGGCAGAATGGACTTTCTGGTCAGAGATAAAAGAAGTCTGGCTGGGTGGTGGGCTCGTCAGCGGGCAGGCCGCGCCTTACATCAAAAAGGCCGCCGAAAATATGCTGGAAAAGGCCAGAGTCTATGATTTAAGCCTTTATCTCTCGGCTTTTCCAGGGTATCTCCCCTTGATAGGGGTAGCCCGGCGCATCTCACCCACCCACGAAGCCGCCCTGGTCTTTGACTTCGGCCAGACCTCGCTAAAAAGAGCTATCGCCTTCTACCGGGCCGGGGCTTTAACCAGCCTGGAATTGTTGCCCTCGCTTCCTTCGTCTACTTTTCTTGATTTTGGGCGGGGCGGGGCGCTCTACCGCCTCACCATGGCAACCTTAGGGGATAGCTGGCGGGAAATCAGCGGACGAAATCTCGATTTGAACCCGAGAATAGGTTTGAGTATCGCCGCCTATACCCTGGACGGCCAACTTTACAAACGTTCCGACCTGCAAGATTATAATTTCAGGGATGAAATAGCCGGGGAATTGAGCGCCGAATTACACCGGAAAATTGAGCTTGATTTAATCCACGATGGGACAGCCGCTGCACTGGTCCATGCCGGGCGGAAACAGGCGGCGGTAGTCGTCCTGGGCACTTCCCTGGGAATCGGGTTGCCCCCGGCCCTTGATGAGTTGTGCCCAATCGCGCCCGGTTTTGAGGTGCGGTCTTCCGGTTAGTCTTTGTCTGCGGGCTGTGGTAATTCGGCCAGGTCTCCGGTTTGAACCCGGGGTTGGCCCTGAGACTGGACCTGTAACTCGGCCGCTATGCTTTCCAGTTCATTTGAGGCGACCGAAACCGAACTGAGACGGTCGGCGTTCTGGCTAATCCGTGTGGTCACGTGCCGGACGCTGCTGACGACCTGTTCGCTGGCGCTCCGCTGTTGCTGGGTCGCCAGCGAGATAGCGGCGGCGGTCTGGGCGGTGTGTTCCACCACGCTGATAATCTCCTGGTTGGCTTTTTCGGAAAGGGCCGCCAGTTCGAAACTGCGTTCCATCCGGCTTAGCCCCTCCACAGTTGCCCGGCGCGAACTGACCGTCGCGCCCTGGATTTCGGCGATTATCTCTTTAATCTGTTTGAGGGCTTCCCGGCTGCGGTCCGCCAACTGGTTGACCTCGTTTGCCACGACCGAAAAACGCCGGCCATATTGCCCGGCCCCGCTCGCCTCGATAGTCGCGTTCAGAGCCAGGAGCCGGATTTCACCCGCGATACCGTTAATAACCGTTACGATTTCCTCGATACGTTCCGACCGGTCTTCCAGTTCCAAAATCTTGTCGGCAATTTCGTGCATCTTCTGGCGAACTTCCCGGATAGCGTCGATGGTGGCGGCCAGGGCTTGCTGCCCGCTATCGGCGGCGCTGCGGGCCTGCTCGGCGGCGGTTGCCACGTTGTTAGCCGACCCAGCAATCTGGTTGGCTGTCCGGCTGAGTTCTTCGATAGTAGCCGCAATCTGGGTCACGGCACCTTCCTGGTCATAACTGGTCTGGGTGTAATCCTGGACCAGGGGCAAAAAACTTGCCAGCGACTGGTTAATGCGCGCCCCCAGGACGCGCTGGCGTTCGTTTTGTTGGGCCAGTTGTTCGTTTAGTTCGCGTACCAGGTTTAGCTGCCGGGTTTCCTTTTCCCTGGCAATGAAAGCCCGGTTGATACTAAACCCACCTACGATAACCAGCAAACATGAAAAGGTAAAAGCGATAAATTCGTCCTGGAAAAAGAACATGGCAATCATAATGGAGCCCGGCAGAAAAACCAGGTAAATCCCGGTTATCATGGCAACATGGCTGAGGCTATCCTTAAAGCTATTTCCTTCCAATACCAGGCTGGCAACAATCAGCACTTCATTGATGATTCGAAATGTTACAAAGGCGGCCAGGCTCGGAATAATAATCTGCCAGTTCAAATCGCCCAGGTAGGGGCGCTGCCCGGTAAGCTGGTATACCAGGCTGGCGGACAGCCCGGACAAAATATAGATGCCGCAGGTGCGGACCGCGTAGACAAGTCCCCGTTTTGCCAGGAAAACCTCAAAAATCACCGAGGCCACTATTGCCGGGATAGTTGAGGGAACCGGCGGGAACATAATTATTGCGGCCATGAAAATTACCATGGAGAGGGCCAGGTAGAGGCCTGGGGGTACCTTAAACCGCAAGAAATTACACAGGCTGGCTGTTACCGATAGCCACAATAAGACCAGGAAACTGTCAGGGCTGACTATATCCAGGGCGCTTTGCGAGTCGGCCAGACCAAATCCAACCAGGGCGAGCAGGGCTGCTATTCCGATACCGTAATAAAAAATTGTGACTACCGCTGGTCCGAGCGGCGGCTTTTTTGCCAGTTGAAGGGGTTCGCTCTTAACCCCGGCCTGGCCTTCGACAGGTTCGACCGGGGTATCCGTCAAAACAAAATTAGCGGGATTACTCATATTAAATGTTAAGAAAAGTTTTTGCAGATGCGAGCTAAAGTTTAAATTACGCTATGGGTCGCTAACTGGGAACCTGCAAATCATCGCCACAAATGACTTCTATATCAATACCCGGTTGACCACCGCTCCCTTTGAGCTTGATAGCGTCCGGTTTGAGGCCGAGGGCTGTTGCCAGTTCGTTTGCGACATCCTGTTTGCCGGTATAAACGTTGATAACCGTCTGGCGATAATTCCCGGCATCGGGGGCCTGGGCCACGTTATCCACGGTGAAACCTTTACTCTGGAGGAATTTTTGGGTACGGGCGGCAAACCCTTCCTGGAAGGTTCCATTATAGACAAAAATGTGCGCCGACGCCTTGGCAGAGACCGGCGTGGGCGGGACCGGGGCCGACTGGAAATCCGCGAGTAGTTTTTGCAAGGCGGCAGGGTCGGCCTGCAACACGTCCTGACCATCAATGACCACGTTTTTGGTGATATTAGCGTCAATCGAAAACTGCTTGATAGATTCTTTCTTCATGCCGACGGCAAGCCGGCCCAGGGCCAGCATATCACCCGGCGTAAGGTCAGTCTGGATAGCGCCCTGTAAGGCGCTCTGCAACTGGCTGTTGGTCAAAAGGCCCAGGTTGATACCCTGTTCCCGGACCGCCAGCAAAACTTCCTGCTGGCGCTGGTTCCGGCCAAGGTCGCTATCGGCGTGACGGCTGCGGGCGTATTCCAGGGCAGTCTGGCCGTTCATGTGTTGCAAACCGGCTGGGATAAAAATCCGCTTGATGCCATAATCCTCGGTGGGGTATTCGCTATCCAACAGCGGTTTTTTAACATCCAGGTTGATACCGCCTATAGCGTCAATTACCGAGCGGAACCCGTCAAAATTGATGGTGGCAAAATAGTCCACTTTTATCCCAAAGTTTTCGAGAAGGGTTTCTTTAACCAGGGGCGGGCCGCCTTTACCGGGCCGGTCCAGGTCGCCAAAATAATAGGCCGTATTAATCCGGTTATTGTCATGGCCGGGGATTTTTACCCACAAATCGCGAGGTATCGAAAGCAGGTTGGCTGTATTGGTATCCTGGTCAACGCTCAAAACCAGCATGGTATCGCTGCGGGTACCTTCATTGTCGTTAGGGCGCTGGTCAAGACCCAGCAGCACGATATTGACCCGGCCATGGCCCGTTATTGAGGTACCCTGGATAACCTGGCCGGTAGTATCCTCGCGCTGGACCGTAATATTGCCCAAAAAGTTGTAGAGCCGGGTAAAGGAATAGAGGGCTATCAACCCGCCCACAACCGCCAGCACCAGCACCGCATAACCTATAATGACTTTTAGCGGTATCCGGCGGCGTGCGGGACGACGGCGCGGAACCGGCGTTTCTTCAGGCGCTACCCAGGATTTGACCGGCTCGTAATTACGCGGGCGGGGCGTTGCAGAGGGGCGCGGCCCGTTTTCGAACGGGTTGTGATCGACAGGGTTCGGGGTCGGGCGGGACGAGACGCGTCCGGGCGGCAAATTATTAGGATTGGACGGGCGGAAGGAAACCTGGGGTCTTTCGGGTCGAGGCGGGATAGGCTGGGGCGGGGTGGCCCTTCCATTTGAAGATGGCGGCTGGTAGGACTGGTAAGAACGGTTGGAGTCAGGATTGGCTGGACGAGGGTCGCCCGGTGCGGGGCGCCGGTTGGAGTTCTGCCTGTCCTGTGGTTGGTCTTCGCCGGGTGGGTATTGTCGGGACATGTTTGGTTACGAATCCTCCAGTTATTAATCGGGCCAAATTAAGCCAAAGTTGCCCCTGACTATGCCGGGAAAGTTATCAAACCCGAAAATCACCGACCGGATAAAAGCCAGTAGTTTTGCCGATTATAGCATATTTCCCCGAAGTGGAATAGCCTCCAGAATTCCAAAATAACTCCAAATTCAAGAAGTCAAAGATTAATGGAATTATTCTTGCTTTATTTTAGTTGACCAAAACTCGTCGGCACGGGTTTTTTTACCATTCCGAAAAGGATTTTTAATCAGAATAATATTAATTTGGCGGGAGGTGGGCTTCTCTTTTATTCCAAAAAGTCGCAGCTTATTGTAAAATAGAACCGGGTTTAGCTATCGGTTACTGAGAGGATAAATTATGCAACTGGTTTATTTAGAGGGTTCCCAGGCCGGAGAACGTCTTGATATAGGGTCTGGCAAAGAAGTAATAATGTTAGGGCGCAACCGGGATAATGACGTGGTTATCTCCGATACCCAGGCTTCCCGCCACCATGCCCGGATTTTACTTGAGGGGAAAACCGCCATCCTGGAAGACAATAACTCCGCCAATGGCCTTTCTTTGAACGGCCAGCGGGTCACCGGATCGCAGCCCCTAAAGGACGGCGACCGGATAAAAATCGGCCAGACTGTCCTGGAAGTAAGCGGCCTGGGCCTTCCCGTGGACGGCGACGAGGACGAACATACTCAAAAAGTAGACATGTATACCGACCCCAGGTCGGCTGCGGCTTCACCGGAATACGATAGTGTACCCACATATGCCCCAGGCGAGAATTCCGCGGGGACCGATGCCGCCCTGCCCCTGGTAGACCGGGCCGTCACCTCCGAGCCCCAGGTAACCGCCGTTGCTGCGGGCAGCGCCCAGGCCGCCAATTCACCCTTCTTGCAACCAACCAGCCTGAATTCCCCGGCCAGCGTAGGGACAGGGTCTTCGAGTTATAGCCAGGCGACCTCGGCCAACAGCAACCCGGCCTACGAGCCAACCCAGTACGTCGATTACCGGCCTACCAACTCTTACGGCTCGTCACCTACCAACTCGTATGACCCCAATTCCAACTCGAATCCCAACCCCGGCTATGGCGATGCCAACCCGCCGACAGGCGGTTCTACCGGTGGGTCGAGTAATCCAAATTATTATGGTTCCGATTCGCAGACTGGTGGTTCCACCGGTGGCACTACAGGTGGTTCGCAGGGGGGCTACCCTTACCAGACCCCTTATACCCCCTACACGCCCCAATCGCAGACACCTCCCTACAGCCAGGACTACAACCAGCCCGGAGGACAGGGTTATATCAACCCGGCCAGTCCCGGCTACGGGCAGAGCAGCCAGCCTTATAACCAGGGAACCGTTCAGAATTTTAACCAGGGTGCCAACAACTTTCCCCCGCCCCAGGGCCCGGTAACGCCGGGTTACGGCCAGTATTACCAGCCACCCGCTCCGCCGCCAGCTAAAAAGACCGGTATCTGGCTGGCCGTGGCCGGTATTGTCGTGCTATTCATCATTGTGGTGGTTTTGCTGGTGCTGGTCCTGAACAGCAATAATAAATCCGACTCGACCCCCACCCAGGTAGCCGTAGTGTCGGTCACGCCGAATGCACCTACTACCGCCGCCGCTACGACTGCGGCTGCAAATACGGTGGTTGCGCCTACCACCAAGGCCGCCACAACCTCAGCCGCCCTACCGACCGCGACCCCGGCCCCGACTACCGCCGCCCCGACCACGGCGGCTCCAACGCCTTCGCCGTCTCCGCGCCCGACCGCCCCGGCTTCGCCAACGGTCAGCAGTTCGAGCCAGGCGTCCGCGCTGTCCCAGTCGGCTAACGACCTTTACGACCAGGGCAAGAACGCCGATGCCCTGGCCAAAATCCAGCAGGCGATTGCTATCGACCCTAGCAATGCCAACTATCATCACCTGGCCGGGCTCTGTCTGCTGAACCTGACCCGCTATGACGACGCCTTGCCGGAACTCAAAAAGGCTTCCGACCTCGACCCGACCGACGTGATTTACCTGGGCGACCTCGGCTATGCTTATTATAAGGTCGGGCAAAACGACCTGGCCGAATCGACCTTGAAAGCGACTATCGCCAAAGACCCAAAACGGTCCCTGCCACATCACGACCTGGGATTGGTCTACATTACGACCAAGCAATACGACAAAGCTATCCCGGAATTGAAAACGGCTTCGGACCTGGAACCGACCAAGTCCAACTACCTGGATGACCTGGGCTACGCTTACTATCTCAACCAGCAGTACGACCTGGCCGAATCAACTTTGCTTGCGACTATTGCCAAAGACCCCACTTTCGACCTGGCTTACCGAGACCTCGGCCTGGTGTACGCCGCTCAGAGCCAGTATGACAAGGCCGTCGAGCAATACAAGAAGGCTATCCAGCTCAAACCCAACGACGATACCTATTATGTTTCGCTAGGTAATGCCTACTACCGGATACCGGATTATAAAAATGCCGACCAGTCCTTCCAGAAAGCTGCCGAACTCAACCCGAAAAACTCGGACGCCTTTAATGGTCGGGGGAACGTCTCCTACAGCCAGGGTAATTACCAGGATGCCAAGACCTACTACCTGCAAGCCATCAATCTCGACCAGACGGTAGCGGTCTTCTATACCAACCTGGGCCAGACTTATCTGAAGCTGAAAGACTTCCCTAACGCCAAAATCGCGGCCCAGAAAGCCCTGGCGATTGAGCCGAACAACTCGAAAGCCCAAGATATTCTCAACCAGGCCCAGCAGGGCGGGGCCTAGAGAAATTTCTCAGCTTCAAAACAGGTAATAAAAAGGGAGTTGCCCCACGAAAGGACAACTCCCTTTTTGTTAGAAATTATCAGGCCACGCTGCGACGGCGAGTGGCGAAGATTATAACTCCGACCAACCCGAAAATAAGACCGCCGATAATGGCTTCAATCAAAGGCACTCCATACAGGCTGACATCGTTTAAAACCTGGAGTTGCAAAATATTGGCAAAGAACCAGGCCCCGATGGCAGACAGGATAAAAGTGATAAAATAACCCGTAAAATAGCGCAACCGCGCCAGCCCACCCACGAGCAGAGCTATAACCAGCCCAATTACAACATAGACCAGCAACTGGGTGGGGTCAGGTAGGGTAAAATTCAATGTTACGTTCATTCGAGGCGCTCCTTTCCTGGTTTGATTGGCTACAAAACAACAGGATTTTCTAAATTGTTACCAACTTTTCGTGCGTTTCGCAACAACTTAAGGTATTCTCGTTATCTCCTTTTATGACCCCGTGTTATGCAAAAAGTGGGCCAAACTTCTTAACATAACATGCCTAATATACCATAAACCACCCTTTCGAGCCTAACAAAATTTCCCGGTTTTATTAATTTCTAATCTAATCCCCGGCAGAAAATAGGAATATAGTCTATTGCGTACGCGATTGACCGGGCATATAATCAGGCCAGGCCCATTGTGATAGATGTCGCGACCCGGACCTTAAAAGCCGGGTATTCTGACAAAATTTACCGAGGTTTGCCCATGACCGCCCCGAACCCGCCGGAAGAAAATGATGCCGGACTTGCAGCCGCCCGCCAGACCGCTCTGCGCAACTGGCAGCAAAGCCTGGTGGAAGGACCGGCAGTAACCGCACTCGATAACGTGGAAAGTGCCGAGGAAGAAGCAGTAGAGGACCAGGAACACCTGGCCTGTAACCTCTGCTACCGCCCTTTCCTGCCTGGCGAGCTTACCGTGGCCTCGAACGAGCGTTTCAACTGGGCCAACGCCATAGTGGTCTGCCCGGAGTGCCTGACCGAACTAAAGTTAGAAATGCGGGCTAAAAGCAGCAAGCCGGACCTGGTACTGGGCCTGGTCTGGGCTGTTATCGGCTTCTTCCTGATGGCAGGGCCTTTTTGCCTGGCAATCTGGACCGTCAAGAGCGACTCAAATCATAACTTCTGGCAGTGGATAGGCTGTTATTTCGCGTTTGTAGCGGGGGTTGTCATCGGGCGTCTGGTCCGCTTTGGGGTCGGCAAACGGCACAGCCTTGAACAACAGTTAATCGCTATCTTCTTCACCCTGGCGTTTATTGCCACAACCGCTTATGTCGGGTTTTTGGCCGATAATAACAATTTCCAGGACCTCGTCCAGAAGACCACCGAACACCACGTCAACCTGATTGATTTCTGGATTTTTATTACCGCCCGGCTCTGGCCTGCGGTCTCGACTTTCCCCCA
The DNA here is from genome assembly GCA_001898225.1 of Chloroflexi bacterium 54-19. Lineage (GTDB taxonomy): Bacteria > Chloroflexota > Chloroflexia > Chloroheliales > Chloroheliaceae > 54-19. The sequence goes on along the minus strand of MKTJ01000014.1, from coordinate 83,984 downwards.
GGATAGCATTTTGATGCATATCGGGGTAGACGTGGGGGTTGTTCTGGGACTGGTGGCGGCCTATTTAAGCAGCGAAGGGGCCAGGATATACACCCGCCCCTTCGTCCGCTAATCCTTATTTCACTTTTTCCAGGAGATTCTTCTAAATTCGCGCCAGGCTTGCGTGCGACGCTTGCGTGCGACGCCTCTAATTCTGCCCCAACCACTTTTCAAAAACACCCAGTTTAGGGGTAATGGCCGCGGGCACCGGGATAAGACCATCAAAGGCGCTCTGGGTCTTGAGGCCGTTTCCGGTAATATACAGCACCGTCACTTCGTCCCGGCCAATCTTGCCCTGTCTGGCTAACTTCCGCAAAGTCGCCAGGGTCACACCGCCCGCCGGTTCGGTGAAAATTCCCTCGGTCCGGGCCAGTAACTGGACGGCATCCACGATCTCCTCGTCGGTAACCTGCTCGATAGTTCCTCCCGTCTGCTGGGCAATTTTCAGGCTGTAAAAACCGTCGGCAGGGCTGCCAATCGCCAGCGAATGGGCAATTGTGGTAGGCTGTTTTACCGGGATGATTTCTTTGGAATGTTCAGCAAAAGCCGCCGCCACGGGGTTGCAACCCTGGGCCTGGGCGCCCGAAATGGCCGGGAGGGTCTGGTCCTTGACCAGGCCGATTTTAATCAATTCTTCAAAGCCCTTGGTGATTTTGGTATAGAGAGAACCGCTGGCAATCGGGATAACGACATGGTCGGGCAAGCGCCAGCCCAACTGCTCAGCAGTCTCGTAGGCCAGCGTCCGAGAACCCTCGCTGTAGAAAGGCCGCATATTGATATTGACAAAGGCCCAGCCGAATTCGTCGGCCACCTGGCTTGCGAGGCGGTTCACATCGTCGTACGTGCCGTCGACCGGGACGATGGTCGCGCCGTAAATGCTGGCCTGCAAGATTTTGCCGGGTTCGATATTGGACGGGACAAAAACATAAGTTTTAAGACCGGCCCGCGTCCCGGCAGCAGCGACCGCCCCGGCCAGGTTACCGGTGGAGGCGCAGGCAATTGTATCAAAACCGAATTCAATTGCCTTGGCGGTCGCGATGGCAACCACGCGGTCTTTGAAGGAGTGCGTCGGGTTGAGGGCATCATTTTTTACATAGAGCTCGTCCAGGCCGAGTTCGGCCCCCAGGTTATAGGCCCGCTGTAACGGGGTAAAGCCGACACCCTGCACGCTGCGGTCGTAAGGTTTGGCCGGGAGCAGGGGCGCATACCGCCACAGGTTCTTGGGCCCGGCCTCAATCTGGGCTTTCAGGGACACCGGGTCGAGACCGCTAAAATCGTACTCGACTTCGAGCGGGCCGAAACATTCCTCGCAGACATGGTTGGCAGCAATCGGGTAACGTTCGCCACACTCTTTACACCTGAGGGCGGTGGCGGCGGTAGTCGTATTTTCTAAAACCTGGGTCATTTCAAAATCTCCTTTTCCAATAACGGGTTTTTATAGTTTTTCAGCTGTGCACGGGGAAACGGGCAATAAAAAAACCCGCTTACCTGCGCAGAGATAAGGGGGTCGCAATATTTATAAACTTGCCCGGACTATTTAACCGTTACCGGAAAACAAGTTCCCTTATCTTGCGCTTGCCAGGACTGGCAGCGCCGGAATTGGCACCATACGCATATTGGTTTTTGATTGCGTTGGTTGCCGGGCTTCATCGGGCCGTAATACCCTCCACCTCTCTTGATAAGAGCCTATTAAATTTTTAAGGGTTGGGTGCGGCATAATAAGTCGCTATCCAGGTTCAAGGATAACCGACCTTATCAATTTTGTCAAGCTTCTCTTTTTACCTGGAATTAACCTAAAGCCAGCGCAATTACCCCGATAACCATTCCCAGGGCCGCCGGGAGCCGCCGCCGAGCCTCGCTTTCGGAAAGTAACCGCCAACCCAAAAGGGTTCCGAATAAAATGCTGATTTCCCGGAACGGTGCCACGTAGCTAACCGGCGAAAAACTCAGCACAACCAGAATCAACAGGTACGATAGGGTGCCGCCTATGGCTACCCCGACCGCTTCCAGGCGGTGCTGCTTCCATTCAAACTGGACCTGCGCCCTTTTCCGCCAGGCGTAGGGGCTTAGCAGCAGTACCTTAAAAATGACCATCCCGTAATAATAATAAAGCGGCTCGATATGGTAGGCGCTGACGGCCTGTTTATCCCAGAGGGTATAGCCGGCAATAAAAAACCCGGTCAGCACCCCGTACATCGCGGCCAGGCGGGCTTTTTTATCGTTCAGGCTGGCCCGGCCCCCGGTCATGGCAAAAATGCTGACAGCCACGATAATGACCCCAATGATGGCTAAAAGTGAGGGCCGTTCGCCAAGTATTATGATAGCGGCGGTGGTGGCGAGGACCGGGCCGGTCCCCCGCGCCAGGGGATAGACCAACGACAGGTCGCCCAGACGATAGCCCCTTTGCAGCAGGATGAAATAGGCTACCTCTAAAACGGCGCTGACCGCCATAAAGAGCAGTGTCACCGGGCTGAGTTCCAGGGGTACGAAGAAAAGCATTACTACTATGACCGGGGCAAAGATAACCACCGTCAGGGTATCGAACAGCCAGATTAAAGGGGCCCCGCCGCTGGCACGTTTGGCGAGTAAGTTCCAACCGGCGTGCATACAGGCCGATACCAGCACCAGCCCAATCGCCAGACCTGTCAATCGAGTTCTCCTTCTAGCTTTTCAGTGTTGTGTATAGATTTAGCCGCATTTACAATCATTCCAGGCTCGTGTCTCTGCTGCACGTCCGGCCCGGTTTTTGCCTTTAAGAAGCGGAGTTTAACTCTTAGCTGGACTACCAGCACACCCAGCCCGACCAGCACCAACCCCAGGATTTGGACCCTGCTCACCCCCTCGCCGAGGAAACCCCAGGCTAACAGGGTAATCTGGACCAGCATCGTGTTATTTATCAAACTCGACTCCATGGCCGAGAGGGTCCGCAGGGCGTTGTTCCAGAGGGTGAAGGCAAAGGCAGTATTGACCAGGGCCAGCCAGCCCACGATAAGCCAGCTAACCGGGGTAAAGACCGGTAACGGCTGGGTGGTTAGCCCGGTGGTCAGCAGGGTCAAACCCCCAATTCCCATGCTGATGGTGGTAATGGTCAGGGGCGAGAACCTTTGCTGCCGGTTCAACCCACGCCCCATGATTGACGAGGCCGCGTTCGCCAGGATGCCGACCAGCATTATTATCAGGCCGGTAAGCTGCCCGCCGGAAGGAATAACGCCGTTGAAATAAATCCCGATACCACCCAGGCATAAAACCATCCCGGCCCATTGGCCGCCGGTGGGGCGTTCCCCCAGCCAGATGATACCGAATAAGGCTACCGCCGGGGCGCGTAGATTTAGCAGCAGACTGACCGTAATCGCGGGGAGAAAAGCCAAACCCAGGAACTGGGCTCCCTGGGTCAGGGAATAATAGACCAGGCCGAGAGAAATAAACCCACCCCAGCCCCGCCTGTTCAACCCCTTCAAGGCAAGCAGGCCGCCAAACCTGAAAAAGAGAGGTAGCAGGAACAGGAAAGCCAGGGTATAGCGCAGCCCGGCGAAAGTCAGGGCCGGGACCTCGTGCAACCCGATTTTTATCAAAACCCAGGAAAGCGACCAGAGAAAAGTTACAAAGAGAGCCTGGCCCACGGCGACCAGGTGGGAGGGGGGATTTTTAAACATGAATGGTTAGCTCCTCGACAAAATAAAATAAGGATAGAAATTGGGGCGCATAAATACGCCGCAACCTATCCCCTCTAGCATTTTATTCCGTGAGGTGCCTGCTGTTCGACAGCTAATGTAGCGCTTGGTCCAGCCCCGGTAGTAATAATAATCCGGCGGAACCCTAGCTACCCTTCAGTTGACTTTTTAATAATAAATTATGTCCCTGGAATAGTCAATGACCGGGGAAGATATTTTGCAGGCTATGAGGTGAACCGCTCGACCATATCAAGTAAATCCATGAGATCGAAGGGTTTGGGCAAAAAACTATCGGCCTTAATCTGGGCGGCAAATTTAGACGGGTCGGTAGCGGCGGTCAATACAATTATCGGGACTTTTTTGCCTGGAAGCTGGCGGTAAGCCTGGGCAAATTGCCAGCCATCCACCACCGGCATTCGCATATCCAGCAAAATAATATCTGGTTGAAACAGGTTTTCCCCTTCAAGGAGTTGTAACGCCACCAATCCGTTTTCGGCTGTCTTTACGTGATACCCCTCGCTCTCAAGGGTAGCACTAACAAAATCCCGGATAGGTGTATCATCATCAACCACCAGTACTTTTGTTACCGGCTTCATGCTTTGTTATTTTTTCCTTTTTCAAGGGTTTTCGTAGACAGGCCAGCGGGAGCCGTTTTGTTGAGAACAACGGCCTTAAAAGCACCCGACCAGAAAGGATTGCCAGAATGTACGAGAACCACGACTTAGACCTCGGCTTGACATAAAAACACTGCCCCAGGGACGCCAAGAGACCTGAGAACCGGCTAAAAGAGGCTTATCGTTATTCTATTACTCCTGTAAAAGGGGGAGGGCTGGTTAAAATTGGCTTATTTTGCAGCACAATTTTTTGCCAACCACGAATAAAAATATTCTGTTTTAAAAAACTCGCTCGCAGAAGATGTCTAATCTCAGCAAAGATAGCATGAGTATAATTTTATTTTTAGGGAATGTCAACGCCCTTTATGGCATAATTGCCATAAAGTCCTACATTTATTGGATATTTCTTATTCTTCGGGTAATTAATAAGTCTGTTTAGAATATAAAGTTATTTCTTAGGGATTTACCCTGGGCATCAAAAGTAGATTGATATCCAGGCTTTTTAATAGGGGTTACGCCTGGTTAAGTGGACAAATTCTGGGTCTTGTAAAATATTCAAAATAGTATATGCTGTATATGGAAAATAAGTCTACATGGGTTAAATACAGGAACAATTAAAGGCTTATTTTAGACCGCTTATTCCCTACCCAAAACTATTTATAACCTGGCCCAGGCTACAGGCAAAGGTTAAATCTATTTTCATTTCTCTCAAAACCAGGGGTTTACTTTGACCTTAGATTAATTATGTTCAAAGTTTGTTACCTGGCTTGTTTTTTATTGTGGTCTAAATTGGTAATTGAGAAAGGAGATAACGTATGTCTACTATGTATGTCCGACATAAAGTGGGGGATTATACTCACTGGAAAACTGGCTATGATGCTTTAGGACCGACTCGTGCAGCCTTAGGTGTTACAGCCGCCAGTGTCCATCGCGATATAAGCGATCCGGATACTATTATTGTTACACACCGGTTCGGAGATACGGCGTCAATGTTAAAGTTTGCTAACTCTGAGGAATTACATTCAGCCATGGAGAGTGCAGGGGTAGTGGGCGCACCGGAAATCTGGTTTAGCGAGGATATTGAGAGTACCTCCCACTAACTTCTCCCTGAGATTGTTTCTAAATGATGAGTAGGATAAGAATCATTATCCTACTCATCATATTTATTAACTTGGCGATTCTTACTCTGGTACATTTGTTTGGGTTATTCGTCTTGTGTTTTGTTCTGTTGGCAATTGGTCGTTTTGCACCGTTAAGACAGATTACTTTACAACTACTGAGAGGGTTTAGCATTTCTAAAAATGAACTTTCGCCACCTGACCGGTGTCTATTTGGTAGAGGCTGAATACAAAAATGTAAAGCGAGGGGTATGGAACAGACAGACCGGCAACTTATCCTCAGAATCCAAAATGGTGATGAAGATGCCTATGAAGTTATCTACCATCGTTATAACAGCGTTGTCTGGCGTCAGTTGCGAGGTATCGTTCGAAACGATGAAGTTGCTAACGATCTGGTGCAAGAGGTCTTTTTGCGGGTCTGGACTAACGCCCAACAATGGGAGGGTCGGGGCAACTTTCAGGGTTGGTTGCTCAAACTCAGTACAAACCTGGCCTTGAACCATTTGCGTACCGTCCGGCGGCATCCCCAGTTACCCCTCGAACCGCCTGACGAATTATTCGAAGGGGAAGAAGGGCAGGAAAACTGGTTTTCGACGCGTTACCTTGAAGAAGGTTCGCTCGGTCCCGCCGAGACCCTTGAAAAAATCGAAACCTACCGGGAATTGCGCCGGATGATTGATGAACTCCCTGACGAAAAGCGAGAAGTCTTTAGCCTCATTCACGACGCCCAGCTTGAAACCCGCGAAGTCGCCCAAAAGCTGGGTATTCCTGAAGGTACGGTCAAGTCCCGGCTCTACTACTCGAACAAATTGCTTGCCCGTAAATGGGAGAAACCTGGAGAAGTAGAGAAGGACTAAAGAGGGTGCGAAACTATTCAAACCGGAATTAATAAGGAGTTATTGCAAATGGACCTGAATTATGCGGCTCCCTGGCATAGAATTTCTTACGATAACTTTATAAGTGTCAGCTTGCCCCATTTGCTGGCCGAACGCCTACCACTCAGCGGCTACCAGGTGCAGGAGGTTGGACCTTACGAACTGAATATCGAGATAACAATTTCCAACGAGTCGGGTCATACCACCAGCAGCTTTACCGGGATTCCACGGGTAGACGAAGATGGTTATTTCAAGTTTAACGGCTGGCTGGGAGTGGTCCACCCGGTGGCCTCCGAGGAAGAACTGGACCGGGCCGAGATAAGCTGTGTGGGCGAACAACTTTACGCCTATATTGACCAGAAACTCAGCCGTTCACCCGCTACTTTACCCTGGGACGAAAACCTTTTAAGGGCCTGGTGTCCCCTGAACACCTGGATAGCCGAGTTTGTCGAGAGCCAGGGCCACTGGTTACGAAATGTTTTACAACGGTGGCCCGGCGACCCGGCTGCACCTGAAAATCTTCCGGCTGTCGCTTTGCCGAACTGGTTGGAAAGCAAAAGTATTTTGCGCCGGCTGGTGGTAAAAGACCGGCAGCGAGTTTTCACGCCGGGCCATATTGGGCGGGTATGCCCCTTTGAAACCCCGGAAGGACCGAATATTGGAAAAATTTTGCATATAGCTCTTGGTGCGCAAATCCAGGATGGCCGCCTGATTATCCAGGACACCCAACCCGCACGGGCATTAGGGTTGGAAGCAGCCATGATTCCCTGCCTGGAACACGACGACGTTTACCGGTTGTTGATGGGCGCAAATATGCTTCGCCAGTGGCTGACCCCGGGCCACTCCGAACCGGCCCTGGTCCAGAGTGGAAATGAACCGCCAGGAGTTCCCTCTTTCTGGTGTGGGCGCAACCTATTGACTGCCTTTGTCTCGTTTGGTGAGGCTACCTTCGAGGATGGTATCGTAATCAGCCAGACATGCGCAGCAAAACTGGCCTATCCCTACCCGGTTGAACCTGGCGATAAATTCAGCAACCGCCACGGCACCAAGGGAGTAATCAGTAAAATCTTGCCCGATGCCGAGATGCCTCATCTTTCGGATGGCACCCCGGTTGAGTTGGTCTTTAATTTTAACGGGCTCATAACCCGTATGAATTTTGGGCAAATCCGGGAAGCCTTAATCGGTCGCCTGGCACAAGCCCAGGGTCAACCGCGAATTGTACCTCCTTTTCAGGCTCCCTCACAGGACGAACTAAAGCAAGGGTTAACCGAGGCCGGGTTATTGCCCGACGGTCTGGAGCAATTAACAGACGGTAAAAATGGTCCTGAACTGGAAGGGCGAAGTATGGTCGGTTATATTTACTGGGGTAAACTCTTTCACACCGCCCGCGAGAAATTAAGTGTATACGTTCCAGAAATAGAAATAGGGGCGGACCGTCAGTTGGAAGGCTTCTACCAGGGGCAAATGGAATATTTCGCCCTGCGCCAGGGTCAATTCTTTGAAACAATCCGGGAGCAATTTAATACCAGGGCCGTAGCCCGGTCAGACAGCGCGACCCTATCTCTCCGCCTGAGCCAGGACCAAATCGAGCAAGCCCTACCGCCCAGTCCAAAGTTCGCAGCCCTAACTGGTCGCCTGGCTGCCGCCGGGATTCGAATGGCCATGGACGAAGCCAGGGGATTATCTTTCAAAATCCAGGCACCTGGCCCGGAAACCGGTTTACCCCTTCTGAAGCTTGCTAGCCCGGTCTTGCACCCCTGGCTGGGTGAAATCAAACTGGAAAATGTCGGTATTTTGAAGGAATTACCGGCCTATCAAAAGCTGGAAAGTGCCAACAACCGCCTTGACCGTATCCTTAAAAGCGGGGCACCTCAAACCTTGCGCCAGCAAGCTTTCCAGCAGTTAGAGACCGCCCTGAGAGATTATTGCGAGGCCCTGGTGCCTGGTGAAGCGGTCCAGTTTGGGGGAAACGTTAGCTTTAGTGGCCGGGCAGTGGCCGCACCGGGTGAAGGTTTGAGCCTGGAACAGGTGGGCCTTCCCGACGAAATGGCCTGGAAATTGTTTGGGCCGCAGGTGGTGCGGGAATTCGGTGGAGACGTGGCTGCCAGGAATGAGGTTGAACAGCGGAGTGAAAGGGCCACCCATGCGCTCGACCGAATAATGGCCGAAGCCTGGGTAATCATCTATCGCTACCCGGCCCTGAGCCCTACCAGCTATGTCGCCTTTCACCCGGTCCGCAGGCCGGAGCGTGTTATCCGTTTGCACCCGCTTGTTTGCTGGACCTTCTTACAGGCAGATTTTGACGGGGATATGGTCGCGGTTTTTTTGCCGGTGACAGCCGCCGGCCAGGCCGAGGCCAGTCAAAAACTGAGTGTGTCTGGGCATCTTGAACGAGACCCGGAGTTGTTTAAGGCCTTGAGTCCGCGCCTGGATATGGTCTGGGGGCTGGCCTGGTTGAGCCTGAGAGAGGAAGGCCGGGCTGAGATAGAGCGGTTATTGGGCCAGGAAGTCGAGTTTGAGGAAGGTATAGTGACCAAAAACAGCCTGACCAGGGCAATCGAGCAAATTGCCCGGCGGTCAGGTACGCTTATAACCCCGGCAATACTGGAAAGATTAATGGTGCTTGGTTTCGAAGTTGCCCGGCAATCCGGCGCATCGATAAGTCCTTTTTTCGGGGAAAGTATTGTGAGCCCGGCGTCACCGGAAGGCAACAATGTGGAAGATTGGGCTGAATACATCGAGAAAACCAGGGCAGGCCTGGCAGAACGGTATGATTATGTCAACTCGGACCTCGGAACTCAACTTCTTTCGGTAAAAAGTGGTTCCAGGGGGCTGGCGCGTCACCTTATTTACCTGGGGGCGGCAAGAGGGAGTGTCCGCTTTCCTTTAGCCGAAGATCCGAACCTGGACCCGGCCCAGTTTATCTCGCCGGAGCTAATCGGTCCCTATCACGAGGTGATTGACCGGGGAGGCCAACCGGTCCTGGTGAAACATTCTCTGGCCCAGGGCCTGGAACCGGAAGAAACCCTGGCTGTAGCTATCAGTGGCTGGGAAGGGTGGGCCAGCCAGAACCACCATGTTTCACAATTGGAAAGTCACCTTCTGAGCGACCAGCAAGCTAAAGGCTTTCACGTCCTGGAAAGGGCCATGCGGTCTGCTCGGCCTGGCCTGGTCTTTGCCCTGGCCGCCTACAAAGGCGAGGTTGACCCCCTAACAGGCCTGGAAAGCCGTTTGTTTGTAGGACTTGGTGTCGAAAGGCTGGTTACAAACCCCTAGTTCCAACCTGGAATTACAGGCATGATGGAACTAAAGGAGTGATTTAAGTTCAAAATATAGTAAAGTAATTTCTGAAACCTAAATGTAATTCCATACTATATACTTTGCGAAAATATATAGTATGGAATTATTTGGAACTTTACGAATTTTATGCTGCAAAAAAGAGATTTTATTTTTCGCAAATTGAAGCTCATAAACGGGCTTTTGGCGAATAACCAGAATTGGTTTTATTAACACCCTTCACATTACACTTATTTACTATTGGAGATGCATTCGTGTTAAGGCTGTTTCAAACGCAATGTCAACCTTATTATCTCCCGTGACATACCGCCAGAACCTGGCATGCTGGACACTATCCAGACGGTCAAAGTCACCCTGCCAGTAGGTAGCACCGGGTATAATACCCTTTTGTAGTATTTGCATAACTTCAGGGCTGTCATAACCGTCCATATTGAATAAGCGAATTTGCTCCTGGTTTGGACGAAGGCGAAGCTTAAAGACAAAACGGTCGGTATCGGTAGAATTAGGTTGGGCGCAGTGCCAGAGGCCATGGTGGAAGAAGGTAATCGTCCCGGCCTTAATCGGCAATTGCAACTGACCCACGAAGTTTTTGTAACGACCGATACTGGCGATGTTAACCTTTCGTAAATGCGAACCGGGTAATAACATAGTTGGACCCATTTCAAGGGGCGCATCGTGTGACCAGTAGAATGCCTGGACATCGAAGGCAAACGGGCGGGCGTCCGGCATTGAGTCGGAGTGCCAGTCCTGCGCTACCGTTTTATGGCCCCTTACCCGGTGTAAAAAAGAGTGGTCATAAATAGGAGCGTCACCTACAAAACTCTGTAATATTCCTTTAACCTGGGGTAACTCAAAAACCTTGCGGACATTCTCGGATAAATACCAGAAATCCCATTTCGTACCAATCGACCTCCTCTGGTCTTCCAAAACCGCCCGGTTAAGTTCGTCCGGCACCAAATCTTCAATTTTGACAAAGCCATACTTTACAAAATGCGCCATTTGAGCAGAGGTTAAAAGATGTCTTTTCTCAACTTCTTCTTCTTCAGGTTGAATTAAAGTAGCTACTCCACCGTAAGACCTCTCAATCTGGGCAGGGGCTTTAGCAACACTTTCGTCGTAGGTTATTCTCAACCTTCTACCATCCTTTCAAGAACAGATTCCACAGGTAAATGGCCGGGTTTGATCCGTAATGATTATTTTACCATGTTATACGGGAGCCAATTTGTTCAGCGGCCTTGACACCCCTCCCCCTACTGCCAGCAAATACGGAATTGACCCAAAAGGTTGAGAGATCCTAAACGACCTCTCAACCTTTTGGATGTTAAGCCTGCCCTAGGGATTTAGCAGCTCGATTTGTAAACGTATTGTGAAAAGTTGGGGTCAGTGACGTTCTGGGCGGTAAGACCGACTCCGTCTACCGGGATGACCTTATCAACTTGCTGGCCCATTAGAGCTTTGCGGGCATTATCTACCGCGAGAGCGCCCATCTGGGCCGGTTTCTGGGCCACCAGGGCCTGTACTTTACCTGCCTGCATGGCGGCAACCGAGGTTGGGGTCGCGTCGAAACCGACTACTTTGACCGACTGTTGTTTATCGGCGGGCAACCCCTTCAGGGCGGCGACTGTCGCATCACTAATGGTGCTGTTGGTAGCATAAATGCCGACCAGATCGGAGTGAGCCACAAAGGCGGCATTGATAGCGGCCACAGTTCCATCGGCTTCGTTGCTGCCTGTGCTGGTTGAGGCCAGTTCCACCAGGGTAATATTTGGGTGGTTGGCCTTCATTTCCTCGCGGAAACCGGTGATACGGTCGCTAACGGTTGATACCCCAGGCGGCAGGGCCGGAAGAGCCACGGCCCCTTTATCGTTTATAAGACCGGCCATGGTTTTGGCGGCAACGACTCCCAGGGCCTTGTTATCGGACGAAATGTTGGTGACCTCAAAGGAAGTATCGTCCAGTTTGGTATCTACACCCATTACCTTGACCCCCGCATCGCTGGCCGTTTTTAAGGGGGCAAAGAGAGCTTTGGGATCATTTACCACTACAGCCAGGGCCTGGACTTTGTTGGCAATAAGGGCGTTGATAATCGGAATCTGAAGGGTAGCATCCCAGGTCTGCGCGCCCTGGACCGTTAAATCAACATCGCCTAATTTACGGGCCTCTTCCTGCGCGCCGCACTGCATCGAGGTATAGAAGCTGTCGGTAGAAGACCCCAGTACCAGGGCGATTTTGTATTTTGTACCGCTGGCAGCGGCGGCTGTGGTGGCAGAAGCGGCGGCAGCGGTAGTGGCCGAACCCGCCGCTGTGGTAGCGGCAGCCGGGGCGGTTGAAGTGGCATCCCCGCAAGCGGCCAGAAGCAGGGTTAAAAGAAGACAAAAAACAGCCACCAGCCTTATTGGCCTTTTATGAGACATCAATGTTCCTCCGTGAGCTTGATATTTTTCACTATTCAGTGTGAACTCAATAAACCTTATTACCACCTGGTAATAAGACAAGCAATTTTTAACCTGTAAGGGTAATAGACCGCGAATCAGGGCAGAATCTGATCCTAATTTTGATTTTGCAAAATTGGGTTCTATGGTTACCGCACCGTTGTTTATGAACCCCCTTGGAATACAAACCCACTAACCCTGAAAGTTTGGTACCGCCCATAAGCCCCTGGAGATCCAACCGTTTAGAGGGTTAAGTCGGGATATACCATCCACCGCAGAAGAGCTAACCGTTTTATTTGCGAGGAGCCAGATTTACGCCCAGGCTAACCTCACAGGCAGGCCTAGCTTCCGCGGTTCCGGCGCCGGAGTAAATCGGCGTATACAACCACAATCAGGACCAGGCCAACGATGACATACTGCCAGTAAGGAATAATGCCCGCCATAATCAAGCCATTGCTGAGGACGCCGGGGATAAAGACGCCAATGGCTGTCCCAAGCACGGTCCCGCTCCCACCGAACAGACTGGTGCCGCCCAGCACCACGCCGAGAAGGGCTGTCAGGCTGTCCTGGGCGTGACCGGCCAGGGTAGTTGAGCTAAACCGGGCCAGGCTAAGGTAACCGGCCAGCCCGGAAACGCTACCAGAAATAATGTAGATGCGGATGACGACCCAGTTCACGTTGATACCGGCCCGCCGGGCTGCCTCAATGTTTGAGCCGACCGCCGCACAGTGGCGACCGAACCGGGTCAGGTTGAGGGTAATAGCCCCGATGGTTACCACCAGTACCGCGGCAAGAACCGTGTAAGGGACTATATCAAAAAGCTTCCCAAAGCCAAGCGTGTCGGAAAGCAGGGGCGGTATTTCGCTCAGGTCGCGACCACCGGAGACAATATAAGCTAGCCCCAGGGATACAGCCGAGGTACCGAGGGTTACGATAATGGAAGGGATGCGGGCTTTTACGATACACCAGCCGTTAAAGACCCCGACCAGGCCCCCGACTCCAAGTGAGACAATAAAGCCCACTAAGATGGTGAACCAGGTATTACCGCCAACCAGCCCCATGATTTTTACGCTCATCACGCCCGTAAAAACCAGCACTCCGCCAATCGAAAGATCGAATTCACCGCTGGTCATCGCAAAGGTAAGACCGGCTGAAAGAATTACAATTCCTGAATAATCAATAATTAGATGTTCCAGGTTAAAAGCGGTCGGGAATTTGGTTGGAAACAGGATTGTAAAGATAAGCATAAGGGCCAGCAAGAGTGTGGTGGTCAAAATGGCCTGGGTGCGGTAAATCCTTCCCAGCATCTGCCAGAACTTCTCCAGCCGGTTCAGCCGTGAGACCGCGCCGCTATCCGGTGGGATATTATTTTGAATCACGGGTTGGTCCTGGGCTTGTAGCTCGGAACCTCTTTCGAACTGTTCCGAGTTTACGGGGGGTTCAATACTCAAAGCAGCGCCTCCTGCTCATTCTGAACCTTGAGACCGGTCATAACGTCGAGGACCTCGTCGGCGGAAGCTTCCGAAACCTGGAAGCGGCCCACCCGTTTACCCAGACGCATAACCTCAATCCGGTCGGCTATTTCAAAGACAAAGGGTAGATTGTGACTTACCAGCACGATGGCTATACCTTCGGCCTTGACACGCCGGATAAGGTCGCTCACTCGTCGAGACTGCACCACGCCGAGCGCGGCGGTCGGTTCGTCCATGAGGATAATTTTGCTGGCCCAGATCATCGAACGGGCGACTGCAATACCCTGGCGCTGGCCGCCTGACATGTTTACTACGGTAGCCTTACTATCCTGAATGCCCACACCGAGCCTTGCGAAAGCCTCCTCGGTCCGGCGGTGCATTTCGCGCTTGTTCAAGAAACCGAGTTTGCCCAGTATCCCCCCATACAAAATCTCTTGACCCAGAAAGATATTTCCGGCCGGGTCAAGGTCGGGGGCAAGCGCTAAATCCTGGAAAACTGTTTCGATACCCAATTTTCGGGCAACCAGCGGTGAAGACATATTCACCTGTTTACCCTCAAATCGGATTTGACCGCTGTCGGGCTGGATCACTCCACAAATAGCCTTAATCAAGGAACTTTTACCCGCACCGTTATCTCCCAGCAGTGCCACTATTTCACCGGGATACACAGTAAAGTCAGCTCCTCTCAAAGCTTCTATGTGGCCGTAATGTTTAACCAGCCCAACTGCTTCTAGCAGTGGGGTGCTCATAAACAACCTTTCCACTTTTAGTTTTGAGAAAGTTACCTAAAGTTGTATTTATCTGGTACAGAAAGGTGAAAACTTAATATAGACATTACAACATACTTGTCCATCATTGTCAATACCTATTGTTAGGATAGGTATTTTATTTGGGAAAGGCATAATTAAACCATTTTGTTGAGCTTTTGGTTTCCAACCTGGCTAGATTTAGGCCCTACCCAATGGGGAATATTTACCGGTGAGGGGAAAACCTTCAGATTGAATTCTAATTGCCTGGAACAATTGTGAGGCATCCCGGATTTGTTGACCAGGTTTTTGTTACACTAACTTCTTTTACCTTTCAAAATTTAAAAAAACGGACTCCATTGGGACACGTCCCGGCTAAAAGTATTTATATTTCAGGATATTTTTCAATTCTTTAACAAAAATTTATAAGTTGTATATAATATGTATATAATAAAGTACACAAATATAGGACCAATAAAACCTTTCATGGAAGCTTTTGTTAATGGGCTACCTTTAACACGGGCTTTAGATTTCCGGTCCTATTTAGCTGGAATGTAAACGTTGAACGTTCAAAGGCCCGGTCATGTCATTGAGCGGCCCTGAAATTAAATTGACATGTACACTACAAGCCTATAAAATATTCAGGCAGTATTTCACAAATAGGGGGTAAGGAGTTCGATATATGCCCACCAACGAAGCACGAGTTAACGCCCAGATTAATTCCAACAAACTTATAAGCTATTTTCGTGAAGTGATTCTGGATGGGGTATTCATTGAGGGTTCCAAGTTACCCGGCGAGCAAGAACTGGCCGAGCAATACAACATTAGCCGGGGAACGGTTCGACAAGCCCTGGATGTATTGGCCGCAGAGGGTTTGATAGAGCGGACCAGGGGGAAAGGAACCTTTGTCCGTCCTCTATCCCTGGGTATCAGGCGCGAAAACAAAAACGCTAAAAAACGTATCGGCCTTGTTTTCTCATCCTCTCCAGACGAACAGTTTACCAATAATATCTTAAAAGGGGTGGAGCAGGCAACGAGGGCCAGGGGCTATCAGTTCAAAATTACCTATTGTGACGAGAGCCAGGAGCAACAGGCCCGCGATATTGCAAGTTTTGTCAACGATAATGTGGCCGGAATTATCTCCATACCGGTCAGCGGTGTAACCTTTGATCCGAGTATCGCCAAACTCAAACAAGATGGCGTTCCGGTAGTCCTGGTGGATCGTTACCTGTCGGATTTAAACCTCGACCATGTTGTTTCGGATAATTTCACCGGGTCTTACCGTATCACGGAGCACTTAATTCTACAGGGCTACGAACGTATCGGTTTTGTCCATGCCATCAATTGCTGGCTTCTTACGACCTCAACGAGGGACCGCTGGCGAGGTTATTGTGCGGCTATGGAGGATTATGGACTACCGGTAGATGACTCCCTTTCTCTGCATACGGGCACTCCCAATAAGTGGCGGGTCTTACCCGATAAACCAAATGCGTATGACGAATATATTTTAAGACCCAACCGGCCTGAAGCTGTTGTTACCTGTAACGATTATTTAGCGCTCTCGTTGTTACAGGCGGCGAACCGCAGTAATATAAAGGTTCCCGAGGAACTGGCTCTGGTCGGGTTTGATGACCTGCCTTTTGCCGCCCATCTTAATTGCCCACTAACTACGGTCGCCCAGCCAATGGTCGAAATGGGTATCCGTGCCGCCAATTTGATTATCAATCGGATTGAGGGAGACAACGGTCCAACCCAGCATATTGAGTTGTTAACCTCGGTTATTGTGCGCGAGTCGTGCAGCGCCAGGATGAGGTTGAACCGGCTGCGCGAGACCCGCCAGACCGCTTACACCAACCACTAAAATTGTCCGTTAGAAGTAGCTGATAAAAGACCAAAATACAGGATTAGGCTCTTAACCCGGTAGTGCAACAGCTTTCCTTCAGACCACTCCCTGAAAATGTTTAACAATAGGGTAACGTAAAAGGCCGGCCAGGTTAAATAAATAAGTGTCAAGACCTGCCTTTTCAGTTTCACCTTGTTCGCTACCTTCCCGGCACCACCCTATTTTGGTTTTTTATTATTCAGCTAAATACCAATTATATTGACCAAAATCCTCCATTTTGTTGAAGAACTATTCAATTGCCCATTTCCAGCTTCGTTACTAAATTTACTTCCTAAATTTACTTCTCAGCTTCCTTAAAACTTCAGGCTAATTTCTTCTAGTACCCGGAATCAGACATATCCTTTTCGGATTTAAATCTAGAAAAATAAAAATATAGAGTATATATTGGAAGGAACAGGTCCAAATTTTTAGAATCACACTTCATTTTCAGTGAATAATAAAAAAGTTTTCAGCGGTAGTGAACCTGATTTTTACATATCCATCTCAAACTTTCCAGGAAAACTACCGCCTGGGGTATGTGTATAGTTTCGAAAGGAATATAAACCTTGATAGCCTATCAGCATGAGAAAATAGAGATTGAAGATAAAGGTGTTGACAACAGGTATCTACTGACAGCCGCTCAGATGGCCCATTTCGTTACCGATGGATTTTTAATTGTAAAAGACCTGGTACCGGACCAGCTAAACGAGGCAGTTTACCGGGATGAACGCACATTACCCCGTTTCAAGTTCTGGTTTAACTCGGATAATATCCGGGCAGTATTTGACCAGCCAAGGGTCAAAGGCATTATTCAAGGGCTGGTTGGTCTTAACCCGGTATACGACCACTCTGCCCTACACATTGTGGATGCCGGTCATCATGAGGCCCAGAACTGGCACGCCGACTCAATTATTGATTTGCGTCCATGGGCCTTTGATATTCAGGCCTTTTATTTCTCCCACGACACGCCTAAAGAGATGGGTCCGACCCTGGTACTACCCGGCTCCCACCTGCGCAAAGCCAATACCGAGAGCATCGGGCGCTACAAAAATATCCTCGGACAGAGGCAGTTGGAGTCAAAGGCCGGTACGATTGTTTTCATGCACCACGGCATCTGGCACTGCGCCCAGCCAAATTTCACCGACCGGACCCGCTATGTCTTTAAGCTGCGATTAAGGCCAGGCCAGCCGCAAAGAGGTTTATTCAACCTGGAAGGCTACAAAGACCCGGCGGTAACGGAAATACTTAACCAGGGTGGTTACAAGGAATGGCAGGGAAATGAAGCCCGGCTGGAACATAACCGGAGGGCAGCGTTATGGCGGTATGTTACCGGAGATGATACTGTAGACGAGTCGTTTGAAAAGTCTTTTGGCCGGATGGGTTTTTAAATACTTTCTTGGGCCTACTTGTAAAGGAGAATGTTTTGACAGAATGGTTTAGCGGCTATGTAGAAGCAAATGGGCTAAGAGTCTTTTATCACAGAACCGGCCAGGCTAGTAATAAACCGCCCATGCTCCTTTTGCATGGTTTTACGGACAACGGTTTATGCTGGTCGGAAGTGGCCCGCTATTTTGAGGAAGATTATGATGTGATAATGACTGACGCCAGGGGTCACGGCCATACCGAGGGACCGGTGAATGAAATTCCGACCGATTTGCTGGCCGAAGATGCGGCGGCAGTTATCCGGTCTCTTGGCCTGGGCAAACCGATTGTGTTTGGTCATTCCATGGGCGCTATGACTACATCCGCGCTGGCGGCGGCCCATCCTGACCTTGTGCGGGCTGCTATTTTGGAGGACCCTCCTTTTTTTGCTGTTGTGCGGTTGGGCTCGGAAATTAACAATAGATCAGGAGATGCCAAAAAACGCAGAGACACTTTTCTGGCCCTTTCGCCCCAGGACCGTTTTGCCTTGAATAAGCAGAATAACCCCGGTTGGTCGGATGCAGAAATCCAGCACTCGGTGGAAGCTCAAATAGAATATAATCCTGAAATATTGGAGCCCAGACAGAAACCTAATAATTTCAACTGGCGCGAGGTCATGACCAGCATAAAATGTCCTGTTTTGCTTTTAACGGGTGACGTTGAGAAGGGCGGCCTGGTATCCCCCGAAGCAGCCAATGAGGCCACCCATTTGTGCCCCACTTGCGAGGTAAGCCACATCAGCGGGGCAGGCCACTGTATTCACCGGGACCGTTTGGGCGAGACCATGCAAGCTGTTAGGGATTTCCTGGCAACGCACCGGGCAAATTAAAGTACCACCTTCAGTCCGGGTTGGGGTCCGCTGCTTCTTGGACTTGCTTGATGAAAGTTTGGTCCTGAAGTTGAAAATGCGTGATTTGCGGTGTCTCGGCCCTGATCTGACCGGAGAGACCTACCGGTTGCGGAAACCAGGCAACCGGTAGGTTTTGTACCCTGGTAAATTAAAATAGCCTTTTTTACCTAAAGGCTATTTCTGGCAACTGGCTTCACCCTGGCTGTTACTTTTGAGTATTGGTTGTTGATGGCGTTGCTGCCGGTAAACGCGTGGGCTAACTTTCTTTAGGTTTCGAAACTGGCGGTTAAAATTGGACAGATTATTGAAACCTGAGTCAAGGGCTATCCGCGCAACCGGCAACTCTGTTTCGATCAAAAGCCGGCAAGCCCAGCCAATTCTCAAATCTGACAGGTAGGCTTTAAATGTTTTGCCGGTGTTATTATGAAAAATCCGGCTGAAGGACCAGACGCCTAAATTTGCAAACCTGGCGGCATCACTCTCAGTAATTTGTTCGGTAAAATGCTGGTTGAGATAATTACAAACTTTGTTTATCCGGTCATAGTCAAACGTTTCGATTTCTTCGACAAACACTCGGCTGGATAGCTCAGAGCATTCGTTACTATTGTAGTTTCCCAGGGTATCAAGAATCTCTAAAAACTCTATCATCCTGGGAATACCTTGCTTGCTTTCTAAAGCTTGCATTCGACTGGCTATTTGATCCTTTTTTTCACCTTCAAAACTAATACCGACCGCAGCCCGCTTCAGCAGGTTACTGACATGACCGGTTTCAACGCTGGCAGGCAGCAAGGTGAGTATGGTATCCAGGTTGAATTGAATTATGATGGCTTCCGACCCGGTATTATTTAAATCAGGATTTTGACTCATAGCTGTATTCTGGGGCAATCGAATATTGGCAGCGGTTGAAAACCAGGTATGCGGTAAATTCGGGCCTACCAGAACCAGGTCGCCTGGGTCGTAATTGCTAATATTATCCCCAATTATGCGGATTCCCTGTCCGCTAACAATCAGAGTAAGTTCAAATTCAGGATGAAAATGCCAGTGAAAGTTGAACGACTCCTCAACTCGCTTTTTACTGAAAAAATGAAGCTGTTGTCGGTCAGGAACTTTTTCGAATTGGAGTTTTACACTCATAAAAATTGCCCCGCACAGGTGTTGTATTACAGCCTTGCGCAAATAATAACAGAAGCTAATTCAAACGGCCAAATAGATTATCTTGATTGTGAATGGTGACCGGTAAAGGCTATTTTGGGGAATTTGTTTGGACTTGCATAGATTAACTTAAAACTACAAATTGAAAAAGACCTATTTGCAGTTACAGCAAAAAAGTATCAGTTTCTGCCAAATACAAGGTAGTTCAGGTTGGTAAATTCATTTAATATCTAATTTAAGCTCAGGGATTCTTGCTGGAACCGGGAGTTTCTTATCAGATTGCTTTAAAAAATTCGAAAATGTCTGCCAACATTATTAAATGGAGTTTAACCGTGACAAATCTTGCCAATTTTGACCAGAAAATCCAAATGTTCGATATTGACTCGCCTTATCCCCTGACCAAGGAGCAAATCCAGTATTATCAGGAGTTTGGCTATATTAAACTGAAGAACGTGCTGGACGCGGAAACCCTGGAATTTTACCGGCAAGAAATAACTGGTAAAGTTATCGAACTGAATACCCTACACTTGCCAATGGAAGAACGGACAACTTACCAGAAAGCTTTTTTGCAAATTGAAAATTTATGGCAACACAGCGAAATTGTTAAAAGGTTCGTACTAGGTAAGAGATTGGGCCGCATTGCCGCCGAACTAATGGAAGTCAAGGGCGTCAGATTGTATCACGACCAGGCTTTGTACAAGGAGGGTAGCGGTGGAATTACCCCCTGGCATGCCGACCAGTATTACTGGCCGCTTTCAAGCAACAAATCCGTCACGGTCTGGATACCACTTCAGAAAACCCCACTCGAAATGGGGCCGCTGGCTTTCAGCATGGGAAGCCAGAAGTTGCAGATTGGCCGTGACCTTGAGATTAGCGATGAGAGCGAGGTTGTCCTGCGAGACGAACTGGCTAAAGCTAATTTGCAGGAAGACGAAGGCCCCTTTGACCTGGGTGAGGTCAGTTTTCATTCGGGGTGGACCTTTCATCACGCGCGGGGAAATACTACCGGACGTACCAGAGAAGTGATGACTATCATTTACATTGATAAACATATCCGCCTGGCTGCCCCGGAGAACCGTAACCAACAAAATGATTGGGATAGCTGGTGTCCCGGTATCAAAATAGGCGAAGAAATTGATAGCCCCCTTAACCCGGTGATCTATTAGCCAGTGTTGTGTGTATTCCGGGAAAATTAAGCCCTTAGGAAAAAATTTTTCTCATAACAATAACCCAAATTGCCACAGATTCTTTTCCGAATATTTTTAATTTGGACGAATATAGTTGGAAAGATTGAATTCAATAGAAGCGGTTTAATAATAGCTTCAAAGCCACTTTTTCCATTATTCCAGGGTTGTACCATTATTTATCTTGAAATTCAGTCAACCAACTATATTGAGTCCTAAATTTTAATACAACCCTTTAGGCTTCCTCAGACGAATAGAAGAATCACACAAGGGGTTGCTTTAGCATTGAGGCTATTTTTAAGATTGCTTCCAGGCTGCATTCCACGTCACTTTCGGTGGTAGCCCAGGATGACACGCTGATACGCATGGCTGTATGGCCCTGCCAGACTGTCCCACCCGCCCAGCAAGTGCCATCTTCCTGGATCACTTTGATAACTCGCAGGGTGGTTTCGGCATCCCCGAATTTAACCAGCACCTGGTTCAACACTACCTCATTCAATATTTCGTAACCGGCCTCCTTCAATCCTACGGCAAAACGGGTTGCGGCCTGACAGTTACGCTCGATGAGTTCGGCCAGACCTTCCCGGCCCAATGCCCTCAGGACCGCCCAAACCTCAACTCCTCTTGCCCTTCTCGATAATTCCGGGGTAAAGTTTGAAGGTTCACGGCGTTGGCCTTCCGGTAAATAGGCCGCACTGACCGACATTGCAGACCTTAAGGCTTCCCGGTCACGGCAAAAGGCCAGGCCACTATCGTATGGGACATTAAGCCATTTATGAGCATCGGTGGCCCAGGAATCGGCCTTTTCAACCCCGGCCACAAGGTGCGCACGCCCAGGCGAAACTGCCGCCCACAGCCCGAATGCCCCATCGACATGGACCCAGGCCCCAGCGGCGTGAGCTTTCTCGCAAATTTGCTCAACCGGGTCAAATGCGCCGGTGTTTACATTTCCGCCTTGGACGCAGATAATAGTAGGGCCTGAAATAGCCGGTATTTTTTCCGCCAGCATCCGGCCCTGGCTATCTACCGGTACTTTAACCACCCGGTTGCGACCTAGGCCAAGCATACCCAGCGCCTTAAAAAGGGTTGTATGGGCTTCTTCTCCTACAATTACAGTGATAAGTGGCGCACCAAATAGTCCGTTTGCTTCAACGTCCCACCCGACTTTTTGTAAAATGGCGTGTCTTGCGGCAGCCAGGGCGGTAAAATTAGCCATTGTGGCCCCGGTCACAAAGCCCGCCCCGCTTTCCGGTGGCAAACCCAACGCTTCCAGCAACCAGCCCAGGGCTACCTCTTCCAATCTTGCGGCTACCGGGGAAGTTGCGTACAAACCTGCATTCTGGTCCCAGGCTCCGGCCAACCAGTTTGCGGCCAGGGCCACCGGCAAAGACCCTCCTATTACAAAACCGAAAAACCGTGGTCCGGCTACACCCATTGTGGCAGGGGAGCCAATTTCATCCAGCGTTGCCAGCACTGTTTGCGGGTCGCATGGTCTGTCTTGTAGCGGTTCATTAAAGCGGTCTAAATCTGCTAACGCGTTGGCGGTTGGAGCTACACCACGCTCCCCGATTGTTTCAAGGTAATGACCCGCCCGTTCGGCGGCATTTACCAGTAGGTCATTCATGTATTTTTCTTTCTCCCCTTTTTAAGTCGGTTTCCCCGCATGGGTACCTTTCCTTTTCAGATTGTGACAGCTCAAAAGTCTATTTTAGTTGTGCAGTTCTCCGGGTAACTCTGCCATGTTTACTCATCTGTCCCTGACAATTGGGCTCGCGTTGAGTAAGCTAGCAAGAGTTAACCCGGTGCCTGCTTGTTATGTGGCCAGGTTAGAATTTATAAACCATCAAACCCGTTTCGCGATTACCTCAAGGTATTCGCTCTCTACAGCGGTCGTACCATCCCTGGCGGTATTGTGACTTGACCAGAGGTTTTCGAGATCCTGGCGCAAAGCTACCTGCTTTTCAGGGGAACAGGCGGCATAAGCCCGGTTTGTTGGACCATAGTATTGAATAAAATAGTCGACGGTTTGGGCCGGGCTGAAGGGTAACAAAAACTGCACTTTCCGTGGTGTACATTTAATTTCGGTGGAGGCCGTACCGTCTCCCAACCGTTCTCGAACAATCTCTTCCACCCCCCATTGAGGAGGAGGGGTCATTCCAGGCGCTGGCGGCACATGAGTGGAAACAACCTTGAGCATTTGCCCGATAAAGCCGTTGGGAGTCCAGTTAGCCAGGG
Source organism: Chloroflexi bacterium 54-19 (assembly GCA_001898225.1). GTDB lineage: Bacteria > Chloroflexota > Chloroflexia > Chloroheliales > Chloroheliaceae > 54-19. Next base: position 60,995 of record MKTJ01000014.1, on the reverse strand, counting down.
CTATCAGACCACCAGGGGCGCATACTCGTAGCAGTTGGGCTGCAACCGGGGCAGGGCGAGGTGCAAACATAATCCCGTACATACTCATAACAACCTGGAAAGTTCCGGTGGCATAAGGCAAATCTTCAACATCCCCGCTATCGAAATGAATGTTAAGTCCCTCGGCGGCGGCCCTCTGCCGGGCAACCTCCACCAGATTAGGCGCCAGGTCCTGGGCGGTAATAAGTGCGCCGGTCCGGGCCGCCGGAATGCTTAAATTGCCCGTCCCACAGGCGGCATCGAGGACATTTGTGCCAGGTGTAAGGGCTAAGCGGGCAACAAATTCTTCGGCGTGTGATTGAATTATTACAGCAATTTTGGCATAATCCCCGGCCATCCAGGTGGCTTTGACCCGGTTTTTAAGAACTTGCACTTCGTCTACTGTTTGGGTCATTTTCTATCCCTTTCTTAAAATTTTGAAAACGGTAAATATTAAAACCTGTACGACGATCAACTTCTTTTCTCTCGACCAAAAGTCCAGGCGAAGCTTTAGAACTAGAATGAGTTAAAAAGGCTGCAAATCATCAAGTTGTCTGGAAGTTTTTCGGCCCAGGTTCTGGTTGAGGTAGGTTTGAAAAGAAGAACCAGGTGAAAATTGGGTACAGGCAAATTGTAGCCTGGGGTAAAGGATTTGCCATGCGGGAAACTACGGTATTTTTTCAGGAAAATTACGGTATTTTTAATTATAAAAAGGAGTTAATTTAGAAGACCCAATTCGGTGGCCTTACGAACGGCTTCAACGCGGGTGCGGCTATCGAGCGTTGTGAAAATGTTCCCTATATGCATTTCAACCGTGCGCGGGCTAAGATATAGAGTCTGGGCGATTTGAGGAGTAGTCTGGCCGAGGGCCAAAAATTTGAGAATTTCCAATTGCCTGTTGGTAAGAAGCCCCTTCTCGGTACGACTGCTAATCTCTTTCAAAGGCACCTTAAGGGGACTCGTGCTTTTTGGTGTCTTTGTGGCTGAGGTGTGCAGGCGTAGTTCGTTACCGATCAAACTGGCGAAGGGCCGGGCCCCCAATCTCCGCATGGTTTGATAAGCGCTTGAGAGGTGTTCGCAGCCTCTCTGGGCCTCGCCGGTAGAAATAAGGGTCAGGGCAGTCCTGTACTGGGTGACGGCGTAGAAAAAGGGTTCCTCAACTTCCCTCAGTAGTTCCAGGGATTGGCGGAATAACTCAATGGCCTGGTTACTTTGTCCATCAAGCAGGGCAATTTCACCCAGGGCATGAGTGAGGGCCGAGAGCGCCTCCGGTTGGGCCGTATCACTGGCGATTTTTGCCAGGATATTAGCAACGGCCCTGGTTTCTTTTTCGTTACGATTATTGGCCAGAAAAGTGGCAGCCCAGCGCAATGGCATAATCACATAATGCCGATCTTCGATTTCCCCCCACCGGTTCATAATGGACAGGTAATGTTCGACTGCCACCTCCGCCGCCCCATTTTGTTCCTCGACCATTGCCAACCCCCATTCGGAGAGCATTTCCACCGCGACCAGTTCAATCCGGCGGGCCAGGCCCATTGCCTCAATTAAAAAAGCGCGTGCCCGGTTCGGTTGGCCTCGCAGGACTGTTACCAGCCCCAGGGTGAGATTAGCAACGGCTCTGGCATGCAAGGTGGTTTGCGTGGTGCCCTGGATACTATGGCATAAAGTTATTGTTTTTTCCCATTCACCGGTCTGGAATAAAACAACCGACAGACAGGCCATGCAAATTTGAGCTGTCTCCGGTATCGCATTAGCCTGGCAGAAATCAAAGGCGGCCAGATAGGTGGCTTTGGCCTGGGAATACTCGCCGCCATGTTCAAGAGAATCGGCCAGGCGCTGGTAAATCTCCGCCGCCGGACCAGTCAGGTTATGTTCGAGGGCCAGTTCCAGGCCCTGTCGCACCAGGTCAACCCCGGTTTCAGCCTGCCCTGTCCTGGCAATAACATTTCCTTCCAGACCCATGATACGGGCTTTTAAATCCCAGCGCCGGGCCTGGTCCGCTTCGAGGCTGGCCTGTTCTAGTAGTTCAAGGGCCGGGCGAAAGTGACCGGCAGAACGCAGGTGGGCGGCAGCGGCCAATCGGTCGGTGGCCGCTTCTGCCGGTAAACCGCTTTCGGCAAAGCCCTGCGCAGCCGAGGTGCGGGCAGCCAGGGCCTTTTCCCATAAACCCTGAACCTCGTAGACTCCGGCCAGTTTCCGTTCAGCCTCCGCTCCCTTACGAAACTCATTCAGTTGCCGCCAACCATCGGCTGCCTCGCGCCAGGCCTGGGAGGCGTCACCCAGTGAACCGCCTAACTGGGCGTAGTGACCCAGTTGGTTGAGCAGGGCCAACCTTTTAAGTTCATCAAAACCTTCCGGCCATAAATTTAAGGCCTGTTTAGCTGTAACTGCCGCATCCTGGTAGGCATGGACCTGACCGGACATCTCCGCTGCTATTGCAAGTTTATCAAGGGTCCGCTCAATCTCCTGGGCCGCCAACCAGTGTCCCGCGATTGTAGAAGGATGCGCTCCGCTTTCTTCTAACCGGGTAGCGACCTGCCGGTGCAAGTTTCGCCGCTGCGTCCAGGTTATCTCCCGGTAAACCACTTCACGGGTCAGGGCATGCCGGAAATTGGCCTTGCCGCTCTTGCTTTCCACAAACAAATTATGTTCGAAAAGCTCATCAAGGCCATTTTCGCCGGTAGCTATTTCAATTAGTAAATTCAGGTCAAACTGCTGGCCGATTACCGAGGCGATTTCTAAAAGTTTCAGGGCCGCTTTATCAAGCCCGTCCAGTTGTAGCAGAACCGCATCCCTTAAAGTAACGGGTAGTGGGATTTCTGCACCAGGCTTGAGATCAATTTCCGGTTGGCTGGCTTGCAAATACCTGTTTTCTAACTGCCCGGAGGCTTTCAGAGCCTGGACCATTTCCTCAACGAATAACGGCAACCCTTCGGTTCGTTCGTAAAGTACCCTTACCAGGGCGGGGCCAGGGGTTTGGCCCAGGAGACGGGTGGCAAGGTCAATTATTTCTTCCTGCGTAAGGGGTTCAACTGTGATTTCCTGGAGTAACCGGGCCCGGCGTAATTCGTTCCGTAACCGTCGCAGGGGATGACCGCGAGGAATTTCATCACTCCGGTAAGTACCGATGAGCAACAGTGGCTTGGAGACAAAAAAGGTTGCCAGCCGGGGTAAGAGTTCAAGGGTGGCATTATCGGCCCATTGCAAGTCGTCCAGGAAAAAAGCCGTTGGTCTATCCTGCCCGATAGCTTCACAAGCGCTGGTGATTGCCTCAAAAAGGGCGGTGGGGTCGCTATTGGCGGGAGGTGAACCAAGCTCCGGGAGAAGGAGGGTCAAAAATCGCGATAGCTTCCCAAGTTTTGCAAGGCCATCGGACTGCAACCGCAAATAGGCCCGCAAAATATCTCTGATTGGTCCATAGGGAGGCGTTGTTAGCTCGTTTGTCAGGCCATAGAGAGTAAGCAGCCCGCTCCGCGCCAGGCAATCACCTGCCAGCCGGGTTTTACCTACTCCGGCTTCACCTGACAGCAAGACAATTCCACCCTGGCCCCGGCGTGCTCTTTCCAATATCTGACCAAGCTCGGTTTGTTCCTGCTGGCGCCCTACAAGGTTGAAATTATCTGCAAGTTCAGCCAAAGCCTTTCTCCTGGTGTAAAGGTTGGGGAAACTGGCAGTATTATATCATTCAAATGGCCTGATTCTGCTTCTTGTGCAGCTTCAAGGCAAAAATACCGTAACCTTCAAAAATTAATACAGTACTTCCACGAATTGTTAAAGCCTTACCCCAGGCTCCAATCCAATAAATTAGTTGCGCCGCGTTCTTCGGAGGTATCCCAATTTTGTTTTTAGAAATAACGCCGGCTTCTCCCCCCCTTTACCCATTTTTCCTTTCTTATATCTTGTAACGGGTTAATATCTTCTTCAAAGAAAATCTTAACTTTCTTGAGGAAATCTTGAGCTTTTCCACATCCTGCCTTGAGGTTTTAGCGGCATACTTTAGGTGATGGAACCAAAAAAGAAGCTTTTAAGATGCCGGAGGTTAGAAGCCAGTAAGCCCGGTCAAACCCAGGCCCAACACCAGAAAAAATACTTTAAACCAACTGGCATTTGAAGGAAAGGATCAGAACAAGAAATGCGAAAAAGTTTGTTGCTTATAACCGGTACCCTGGCCCTGGTAGCGCTCCTTACCTTTACCATGGGCCCTGCTGCGGTGGTCTTTGCCCAGACCGGCGGCGCTACCCCTGGTAACAATGGTTACGGGCCAGGCGGCATGAGGCAGGGCGGTGGGATGATGAATGGAGGAAACGGTTATGGCCGGGGCGGGATGATGAATGGTGGTAATGGCTATGGCCCAGGTGGTATGATGGGAAATTACCCGTCCAATACCGCTAATCCGACAAGCCAGCCATTAACAGTAGATGAAGCTAAAAATGCGGCTTCACAATACCTGGCAAGCTTTTATAACAACAACACTAAGCTGGTGATAGATGAAATAATGATCTTCGATAATAACGCTTATGTGGCTATCAAGGATAATACTATGGGAGTTGGCGCCTTCGAACTGCTGGTAAACCCGGTAACGAAAACAGCCTACCGTGAGCCCGGTCCAGATATGATGTGGAACCTTCTTTACGGTCATATGCCGGGTAATGATCCCATTTGCATTGGTGGTGGAGGAATGATGGGCGGCTACGGTATGCTGAACTGGGGAAATCCGATGAAGGGTGGTCAATACCCGCTAAGTCCTGCCACCTACCAACCCGGTAAAATGCCGTTTACAGCCCAACAAGCGTTGCAGGCAGCCCAGGCTTACCTGGATAAGGTTTATCCGGGTGTTAAAGCCACCTCTACCGCCGACGAATTTCCCGGCTATTATACCGTTGACGTTGAAACCAACGGTACAACCAGCGGAATGTTGAGTGTCAACGGTTACACCGGGCAGGTCTGGTACCATACCTGGCACGGTAAATTTATCCAGATGGTTGATTTTGGTTAGTAATAAGCTAATATAGGCCAGGAGGATAAGAACTTTGAGGGGTAAACCGGCTAAGCAGAACCCACCGGTAGCCAAGCCCTGAACACCTGGAAGGAATGTTTATACCCGTTAGTTTACCTGTAATGGGTTCCTTTGAAGGTTGATAGAAAAGAACATGAACCGTAAGAAAGGGGTTAAGGAAACCGGGATAGCCTGGACAACCTTGATCCCTTTCCCTTTATTATGTATGTTACAGGAGGAACCACCATGGTTGAAGCCCACTTGAACGATATTACGTCCTATGGGTTTGGCAAAAAGGTTAATTTACCTTATGCCCAGGGGGTAGAGGCCAACAAAGCCGCGCTTAAGGGACAGGGTTTGGGGTCCTGACCTGAAGCAAACCCTGAAAGAAAACGAGGGATTGATTTTCGGCCATTTGTAATCCTTTTAAGAAGGAATAAAAATAAAGCCCGGTTCGTATTCAAAACTACCGTTAGTTATTTTGAATACAAACCGATGCTTTTGGTTCCAATATGCGTCCTACCCAATAACAGCCTAGGATCTTAACTTCTTTTCTTCTCTTTTAAGCAGTACGGCGTTAGTAGCAACTGTTATCGAGCTGGCGCTCATCGCCAACGCCCCAACTTCCGGCCGCAGAAGGATACCGAGTGGGTAAAGCACCCCGGCTGCCACTGGGATGGCTACAAGGTTATAAATCGCTGCCCAGAAGAGGTTTTGCTTCATCTTTCGAACAGTCGCTTTGGAAAGGCGGATGGCGGCCAGCACGTCCAAAGGGTCGCTCCGCATCAGGACTACCTCAGCCGTTTCGATAGCTACGCCGGTGCCTGCCCCGATGGCTATGCCCAGGTCGGCCTGGGCCAGCGCCGGCGCATCGTTTACCCCGTCACCCACCATCGCGGTAAATAGACCCTCACCCTGGAGTTTCTTGACGTAAGCGGCTTTGTCTTTGGGTAAGACTTCGGCAAAGACGCGCTCCGGTTCGATCCCCAGTTCCCGGCCAACCGCTTCGCCGGTTCCCCGGTTATCTCCGGTCAGCATGGCAACCTGGATACCCAGCCCCTTTAATTCGTTGAGGGCTTGCCTGGAGGTAGGGCGTACCCGGTCGGCAACGGCGATTAGACCAACCGGCGCATTTTCCACGGCAACTACCATGACAGTTTTTCCTTGCTTTTGCAGTTCCGCTAACTTTTCAAGGGCGCCGTTTTCGAGCTGGATACCCCCGGAAGCTAACAGCCTGGGAGTACCGATCAGCACCGCTTGACCCATAACCTCGGCTGCAACCCCGCCACCGGCTATTGATTGGAACCGGCTGGATGGCAAAGGGGGCAACCGCCGGGCCTGGGCATCTTCCACGATAGTTCGAGCCAGGGGGTGTTCCGAATCGGCTTCAACCGCCGCCGCAACCTGCAACAAACCGTTCTCGTTCAGAGCTTTTCCTGGTTCCAAACTTATGCTGGCCTCACCTAAGAGGATCAGGTCGGTGACGGCCGGTTTGCCCTCCGTGAGGGTGCCGGTCTTGTCAAATATAATGGCCTGAATCCGCGAAGCCTGTTCCAGGGCAGTCGCATTCTTGATGAGAATACCGTTCCTCGCCCCGATCCCGGTCCCGACCGCTACGGCGGTAGGGGTAGCCAGCCCGAGCGCATCGGGGCAGGCGATCACGATTGCGGTAACAGCTAACGTCATGGCAAAGAGGGCTGACTCTCCGATGACAAAGAACCAGACCAGGAAGGTCAGCAGGCCCGCACCCACCGCCAGCAGCACCAGCCATTCGGCGGCTTTGTCGGCCAGCCGCTGGGCCGGGGCTTTGGAGTTCTGAGCGGTCTGGACCAGCTGGACGATCTGGGCCAGGGCCGTTTCGCTGCCCACCTTGGTTGCGCGTATACGCAAAGATCCCGAACCGTTAACCGTTCCGCCGATCACTTCCTCGCCGGCTTTCTTGGTTACTGGCAGGCTTTCGCCTGTGACCATGCTTTCGTCCACCGCGCTTTCACCTTCAGTCACCAGCCCGTCCACGGGCACTTTCTCACCAGGCCGGATGAGCAGCAAGTCTTCTACTTTCACCTCTTCCACCGGAACCATCCGCACCTCTCCCTGGGGTCCAAGCAGGTTAGCCTGGGAGGGCGCCAGCCGCAACAGGGCATTAAGGGCATCCGAAGAACCCCGGCGGCTGCGCATTTCCATCCAGTGGCCGAATAAAACGAAAGTAACGAGCATGGCAGCGGCGTCATAGCTGGTTTCCACCTGGGGCGCAAAAAAGGTAACGAAAAGGCTAAACAGGTAAGCCACCAGTACGCCCAGGCTGACCAGCACATTCATGTTAAGAGTGCGGTTACGCAAAGCCCGCCAGGCTCCCGAATGGAAGATCCAACCGCCCCACCACACCACCGGGGTGGAAAGGGCCAGCAAAACCCAGTTAGGATTTATGCCAAAGGGAGTGGGAAGGTGCAGGCCAAAGATGTTTGCCCCGAGCGGCGAATAGAGTACCACCGGGATAGTTAGCACAAGGGAGAGGAAGAAGCGGTTGCGCATATCGGCTTCCATAGCGCGGGCCATGGCTGGGTCACTCATATCGTGCCCCATCATATCGTGGGTCATTCCCTTATGTTCTGCTCCTGCCTGCGCCGTACCGGGGGCGGCCATGCTCATCCCAGGGTGATGAGCGTGCGCCTGGTGCGGCCCTTGCACTTCAGAGGTTTTTATCTCGGCAGGTGACTTATTCACTTCTGTTTTAACCGCTACTGCCCCTTCCATACCGTGTTGTTGATGGGCCATATGGTCATGCACAGTGACGCTTGAAGTGAGCGAAACCGGCTCACCACAGGCGAAACCGCAATCTTTTAGCATTTCTCTTAACCGGGTTTCATCTACTTTATTTTCCTGGAAAGAAATGGTAGCGGTTTGAGTGACATAGCTGGCCTCAACCCTGGTTATTCCCTCTACCTGGTCCAACCTTTTTTCGATTTCGCGAGCGCAACCGGCGAAATTTAGTCCTTTAACCGGAATTGTTACCGTTTTCATTACATCTTTTCTCTTTCTCTAATAAATATATTTGTTTAATATAATTTTTGTGGTGGAACTTGAAAGAATGGCCATGTTTTCATACATCAATACTTCCCCGTCATTAGCCTTCTGCGAAACCCGGGGTTCAGGAGAATCAACTTTTACTACCTTAAAAAACGGACTTCGCAAATCACCCGGCGCAGTAAAGATAAACAAAGTTCGGGCTGTACAAAAATAGTCATAAAAAGTTAGCATCAGGCCCTGGCTTAAGTTCCCTGGTTATACCATTTTGAATAAGGGCTAAGTAGAGTTAATAATTTTTGGAGTAAATAAAAGATAAAACGTGTTACCGGCCGCCCGATTGAATGGTCAGCCGGCCGGTAAGTCTTTTGAACTTAGAAAAGGGTATATTAGAGGGATTTCAGATTAAAGGTTTTCTTACCCTGCCCCTCGGCCGGGATGGTGTTACCGCTCTCCTCACCGGTAATATCGTAACCTTCATCTTCAATGGCACTCTTAATAGCCGGTTCGGTTACGGTCGCCGGGTCGAAGGCTACAAACACCTTCTTGCTGGGCAAATCTACTATTACATCGCTTACCCCCAATTCTTTGGTGGCTTTCGTAATCGAGTTGATGCAATGCTGGCAACTTACTCCCGGCACGTCAAAGGTTAATTCCTGCATTTCCGTTCCTTTTTCCTTTCTAATCTAATCTAAGTTAGGTTCTCTAAAATAGTGTCTTTTTACAAAACTTATTGCTGTGGTTTCTTCCGGTTCCCCTAAGGGGCCGGAGGCTTAGACAACATCCAGCACGTAAGCGAAGGTTATAACCTTACCCTGGTACTGGAACTCTGCCCAGATTTGATATTTACCGGCCTGGTCGAATTTCAAATCATAGGCGACTTCGGGGCCGTAGCGCACGTTTGAGGCGGTTTCGCCATTCATCGTGTCCTGGCCCTGTCCCTGGGACGGTGTAGCATCCATCGCGTTCTCACTCATGGGCGCGGCTCCGGGAACATGCCCGTGGAGGTGGCGGAAGGAATTGCCGTCCTGACCGATCACAATCATGTGGCTCGGTTCACCCAGGTAAGGTTCCAAGCCCTGAAAAGGCTGTCCATCCTTCTCGAATTTGAACACCATTTCGGCTGCCTGACCCGCTTTGATTTGGGCCGGTTTTTCCAGCGTCACTTTAAGGCCGCTTAATTGCTGAACCGTCTGACCACCTGCCGCCAGGGTTGGGCTTGCGTTGTTATTCCCCTGCCCGACTGTGAAATCGTGACGGTAGAGAATTGACTGGCCGTTCGGCTGGCCGCCGGCAAGTTCGAACTCATTGTAAACCCGGTACTGCCCATCGGCCGGGAAGGTTACTGTGAAGGTGTAAAGGCCCTGGTTAGTTCCTTCCGGGTGCAAGTGCCGGAAGAAGGTATTATCGCTGTTCACCACAATCAGGTGCATCAACTGGGTATGTAGAAGCTGTAAACCTTGCGCCGTAACCGGTTGGCCGGTCCGAGTGTCGGTCAGGCGGAAGATCAGCAGCGCCGGTTGGTTGGGTTGGACCTGGGTCGGGAAGGTACTGACTTCAATCCGGGTGTTGCCTACGGTGTAGTCTGCCGGGAAGGATACTACGTTTGCCGCCGGGATAAGGTCCGGTTCCTCGACTACCGCCGGGGTGGTAACAGGCATGTTATCGGCAGGGCGCGTGATGCTTTCGAAAGCCTGCCACCCGATCAGGCCAACCAGGCCCAGCAGTGCCACCAATAAGCCGAGTTGCCAGGCCAGCGTTTTGCGCTCGGCCCATTTCTCGGCCGGAGTTAATGGCCCACTGCGCCGCCCGCCAAACCGGTTTAGCAAGAGCGAGTTCGATACTACCGACACGCTGCTGATAGCCATGGCTCCTGCTGCCAGGATGGGGTTGATTATGCCCAGGATAGCCAGCGGTATCAGCAGCACGTTGTAGAAGAAGGCCCAGAACAAGTTCTGCTTGATTTTGCGCATGGTCGCTTTCGACAGCGTGATGGCGGTTGCGATTGTCCGTACGTCACCATGCATCAGGGTAATGTCGGCGGCTTCCATCGCAATGTCGGTGCCTGTCCCGATAGCCATTCCGACGTCAGCCTGGGCCAGGGCCGGGGCGTCGTTGATGCCGTCACCCACCATCGCCACGACCTTACCTTCTCCCTGCAACTGCCGGACCATGGCCGCCTTGTCGCCGGGCTGAACTTCGGCAAAGACCCGTTCGATGCCGGCCTGGGCCGCGATAGCCTGGGCGGTACGGCGGTTGTCACCGGTCATCATAACCGGTTCGATTCCCAGCCGTTTAAGTTCGGTCACGGCCTCGGCGCTGCCTTCTTTGATGGTATCGGCTACCGCGACAAGTCCCACCAGTTCAAAACTATCCCCGGACAGGCGGCGAGCTACCAGCATAACTGTTTTGCCCTGGCTTTCCAGGCCGCTCATGCGGTCCTCGGCTTCCGGCCCCACTGTAACGCCGTTTTGGGCCATTAACTGGCGGGTGCCGACCAGGATGCCCATACCCTGGATGGTCGCTCCTACTCCTGCCCCGGTGAAGCTCTGGAAATCCTGGGCCTGTTCGGCGGGAAAATCGAGTTCAAGGCCCTGGGAGCGCGCTCCTCGCACAATTGCGTCACCTAAAGGATGCTCGCTCCCTTTTTCGACCAGGGCGGCCAGTTTCAGGACCGCGCTCTGTTGTAACCCTTCAAAACCGGCAACGTCGGTCACTTCGGGCTTGCCTTTGGTTAGAGTGCCGGTCTTATCAAGGATGACCGCCTGGATTTTGCGAGAACGTTCCAGGCTTTCGCCGCCTTTAATCAGGATGCCCTTCTTGGCCCCGACCCCCGTACCGACCATTATAGCGGTTGGGGTAGCCAGACCGAGTGCACAGGGGCAGGCTACCACCAGCACTGCAACCGCCGGTAAAAGGGCGGCCTGAAAGTTATGGCCGGTCAACAACCAGCCCACGAAACTAAGGACAGCTATCAGGATTACAACCGGCACGAAGATACCGCTGATTGTATCGGCCAGGCGCTGAATCGGGGCTTTACTCCCCTGGGCCTGTTCAACCAACCGGATAATCTGGGCCAGGACGGTATCCCGCCCGACCCGGTTGGCCCGCACCCGGAGTAAACCTTTCTGGTTGACGGTTGCACCGATAACTTTGTCACCAGGCTCTTTTTCGACCGGAAGACTTTCTCCTGTTACCATGCTTTCGTCCACGCTGCTGCGGCCCGTTTCAACAATACCGTCCACGGGTATCTTTTCACCTGGGCGCACCAATACCAGGTCACCCACAACCACTTGAGCTAGGGGTAAGTCCAGTTCCTGGCTGTCACGAATAACGCGGGCTGTTTTGGCCTGCAAACCCATCAGCTTGCGGATAGCTTCACCGGTGCGGCCTTTGGCGACCACTTCCAAAAACTTGCCCAGGTAAATCAAGGTGATTATCAGGGCAGTTGTTTCAAAGTAGGTGATAGCCGGGCCACCGGTCGGCCCGCTCCCCATTCTTCCGGTGTTGTAATTATTCCCGGCCAGTAGCAGCCAAAGGCTATAGAAATAAGCCACGGTCGAACCCATTGAAATAAGGGTGTCCATGTTGGCCGATAAATGACGGGCGGTTTTAAGGGCAACCCGGTGGAATTCCCAGCCTACAATGGCCCAGACCGGTGTGGTAAGGGCGAACAAAAGCCAGTCGCGGGGCCGGGCATCCAGCCAGTCCATGCCGAACATATTGATGACGAAGACCGGCACGGTCAGGACAAAACTTAAAATTAAAAGGTTGCGCCGCCGGGCGATCTCTTTTTGCCTGCGCAAAGTGTTGCGGTCAGGCGGTTCCTCAGCTTCAGGAGCAACCGTTACGGATGGGACCGGGTTAGAAGGCGTGTTTAAGGTTTCCCGGTTGCTGGTGCGAATACCGTCAAAGTCATAAGTAGAACCATCTGCCGCCGGAGGCGTATAAGGCAATGCCTGGCTGGTTTGTGGGACGACCGGTGGTGCCGGCTCATTTAAATTTTCTTCAGCGTAAGGCTGGACTTTATAACCAGCGTTCTCGATTGCTTCAACTATCTTGGGAAGCTGCACTTTCGCGGGGTCAAAGGTAATAGACCCGCGTTCGGTTGCCAAATTGACATTTGCTTTCTGGATGCCTTCAAGTTTCTTGACTTTACGCTCAATCCGGTTGACACAACTGGCGCAGGTCATCCCTTCGATGTCCAGTTCAACGCTCCGGTTGGCCGGGACGGTCTCGGCTGTATTTTCTTCTTTTGCAGCTTTACTCGCAGGACCGGTCCCTACAGGGGCAGGATTAATAACGACCGGTATTTGAGGTTGTGCGGGAGCGGTTTTCGGCTTTTCTATTTCCAGGGGAACAGCCTTGTACCCGGTTGCTTCGACTGATTTTACTAACCTCTCCGGGTCCACCTGAGTCGGGTCGTAGGTTACGGTCCCTTTTTCGGTCGCCAAATTGACGTTAACGCTCGACACCCCGGCTACTTTAGAAAGCTTTTTTTCAATCCGGTTGACACAACTGGCGCAGGTCATTCCTTCAATATCGAGGGTAACGGTTGCTCCTGCCGGGTTTGCGGGATTGTTCCGGTCTATATTATTTTTATTTAAACTATCCTGAGTTTGAGAAGCCAAATGATTTTCAGGCATTTCTCGTCCTTACTTTCTTAATAGATGAAACTAATAGCTTAAAGAGAGGGTAATTCCGCAAGCTTTCTGTTATTAGTTTGGTCAAAATTTTTAAAGATTAACCTGGCGCTTTTTCAAATTTCGTTTCGAAACTACATAAACAGTTACTTTGGCTAGGCCGGGCAGGAAGCATTAAATAAAACTGCCCGGCCTGCTGATTAGTGCTGGTGACCGGCGTGGTCACCGGTGGCCGAATTGCCCTGTTCCAGGTACTTTTCGGGTTCTTTATCGAAAGCTTTTTTGCAACCCGGCGCGCAGAAGTAGTAAGTCTGCCCCTGGTATTCCGATTGGTGTTTGGCGGAAGTTGTATCCACCAACATTCCACAAACCGGGTCTGTAACCTGTGCCATTTCATTTCTCCTATTACTTCAAACTTGTTTTCAAATATAGAAACTGACTTTTACTTACCAGAGTTGTTTTTGAAAATTACTACAATCAAAATACTATCGCCTGTAGTAATCAACAACAAACGGCTGACTAATTAGTCCTTAAATTAAGCTGAGGAATTAATCAGGCTTTGGCGTAACGTTTAAGGACATTGACTACTTCGGTAATTTTTTCGTCACCATTACCCTGCTGGATCGCTTCCGCCACACAATGGCGCATATGGTCTTCCATCAAAGTCAGGCTAACCTGCTCCAGGGCCGACTGGATGCTGGAGATCTGGGTCATAATATCAACACAATATTTATCTTCCTGGACCATCCGCTGGATGCCCCTGGTTTGTCCTTCAATCCGTTTTAACCGGTTTAATAGTTTTTGTTTATCATCGTCGTAGGACGCCATCTTACTTCCATCCTCCTGGTTACCCAGTTTGTTTATCATTTTTTATTTTCAAAATTAAGAATTATTACAACCTGATTGTAATACCCTGTAGGGGTATTGTCAATACCTGTAAGGGGTATTTTTTGAAAAGTCGCAAGAATCCCAGCCATCCTGAAAAAATACCACAATTTATCTCTTATAGTATTATTGACGATAGTAGAAACGTACAACTATAATAAACCTTGCAAACCGGATTTTGAGCCTTTTGGACAAGCTTTCGGTGTTGGGATTAGGCGCGGTAATGAACCAGCTTGTTTAGAGGAATGGTTGGAACCAGGAACATGGAAGACCTTTTTAATATTTAAGAGCCAGGTTTATTATGGTCAAAAAACCAAAAAATGAGCTTAAAAAGGATTTTACCCGACCAGACGAACCGGATGAAGCGGCGGCCCTGGCTGTGGGGCAACCTTCTTTTGAAGAAGAACCGAATATAGCGGTTTTCCGCCCAGACCGGGAAGGCGTCCGCAAAGTAATGGGAGACCTCGAAGCAGATATTATGGAATATATCTGGATAAAAGTGCCAACCGGTACCTCAGCCGGGGTTACGGTTCGAGAGGTGTATGAGGCTTTCTGGCAAAGCCGCTATACTGCCTACACAACCATCATGACTACCATGGCCCGGCTGGCCCGCAAACACCTTCTGCGGGCGCGTAAAGTGGATACTGCCTTTGTCTATACTCCAATCCTTAATAAAGAACAGTTTATAGATAACTTCGTCTCCCGCATTTTGGAAAATTTGCTGGTAAGCTTTTCTAAGCCGACCGAGGCTCACCTGGAAAGATTGGCGAGAAATCCGGAAAATGCGGACCGTATTGCTTCCCTTAAAAGCCGGGTAGCAGCTTTGCGTGAGAAGTCGGGAGAAGTTTTTTCCGGGGATAATTCCGGGAAGGCGGCTGAGAGGCAAGGCGAACCGGAAGAAGCTTAAAGGTAGTGATAGAGTTGTGGCCTAACCTGAACAGGTGAAGTTTAGCAAACAAACAAGTAAGCAGTAAATAGGGAACGGGGAAACCCGAAAATGATCGCTTTAGTTTTTTAACGGCCGGTCTGGGCCTGGGAATAATGCTTGCGGGTCTGCCAGAAGGTGTTTAAGTACAGAAGGCTGAAAGTTGGTTAGAAAACTAATAAATACCGCATTTATCCTTTTTTGAATGAAAATCTCAAAGGAGCCTTACGAAATTGATGCATAGAAATCATTTACAAAAAACGCTGGACAAACTTAGAAAACTGGAAGAAGTCTACGAAACCCTGATCTTTGAAAAGGTGGATGAAGTAAGGGTTTGCTTTTTTGAAACCCTGGAACACCTCTACAGCGTGCCTGGAGAAGGAGTTGACTGGCTTTCGGCTGGGCAGGGTCTTATCTGGGGGCAACCATGGGGGTCAGCCTGGTTCAAAGGCGCATATGAAGTTCCTGAGCATCTTAATGGCTGTAAACTGTTCATTCAGGCAAAGACAGACGGCGTGGAAACACTCTTCTGGGTCAACGGACAGCCTAGAGGTATTTTTGACGACCCAATTCGTAGCTATCACCGTACTATGCTGCTTGCCACAGAAGCTCGTTCTGGGGAGCAATACGAACTCGCCTTCGAAAGCTACGCCGGCCATCCTTGCGTCGGTACACAACCCTACCAGTTGTACGAAACAGGTGATGGAAGTCCAATTCGCTACAAGCGGGTGTTCCAATCCATCAATGTCGTACTTTGCAGGGAATATGTGCAGGACTTTGTCTTCAATCTGCGTACTCTAAATCAAATCGTTCGTTCCGAAGCGGTAGACGATTTTCGTAAAGGGAAAATTATTAATGCCCTGGTTGAAGCTTTTCGCTATCTCCATCAATCCCCGGACGAGGTGTCCGAAGAAGTTTGGCAACCCGGGTTGGAGGCGGCAGCGCAGACTATCAAGGTGCTGCTGGAGCCGAAGAACTCTCCATCAGGCCCTCGTGCCGGGCTCATCGGACATTCCCATATGGATACGGCCTGGCTGTGGACCCGCGACGAGACGATTCGTAAGTGTGGACGCACGTACGCCAATGCCCTGAGCCTAATGGAGCAATATCCAGAATACACGTTCGTGCAAAGTTCGGCTTTTCATGCGGAGTTGATGCGGCGGTATTACCCGAGCATTTTCGAAGGAATCAAGCAGCGGGTGGCTGAAGGCCGCTGGGAGCCGAATGGGGGTGTATGGGTTGAAGTCGATTGCAATCTTGTCAGTGGCGAGTCCCTGGTGCGCCAGTTTCTCAAGGGCCAGCGCTACACGCTTAACCATTTCGGTTATAAGTCGGATACCTTCTGGCTGCCGGATACATTCGGTTACAGTGCGGCGATTCCGCAAATTCTGGCGGGAAGCGGTATCCGCTACTTTTTGACAACCAAGCTGAGTTGGAACGATACCAACTTATTTCCTTATGATACGTTCCTATGGAAAGGTATGGACGGTACGCAGGTATTTACTCACTTCAATACCATCCATTGCTGGCCTGATGCCGAAACGGTTATCAACAGGATATATGGGAGTGGCAATGGCGGTATCCAACACCGGCAGGTGAATGATCGCAGGCTCATATCGTATGGCTTTGGCGACGGAGGTGGCGGTCCGCAGTACGAAATGCTGGAGATGGCGCGGCGAATCCAGGATACGGAAGGCGTGCCTCGTTCCGAACATACAACTGTCAGCAAATTTATGCGGGAGTTAGAGGAGACGGCCGTAAATCCGCCGGTCCACACTGGTGAGCTTTATCTTGAAGGGCACCGGGGAACGCTGACCCAGATGCATCAGATTAAACGCAACAACCGCAAGGCCGAAATTGCGCTTCACAACCTTGAACTCGCCGAAGTGTTGCGCTGGATTAGTGGTGCGGATAAACCCTCGGTTCGCACGACCGAATTATATGAATTACTGCTCATAAATCAGTTCCACGATATTCTGCCAGGCACTTCGATTCCGGAAGTGCATGACCGCGCTATTCGTGAGGTCGGTTCCATTATTAGTGAGGCGGGACGGATGACAGAGGATTTGCTGGCGACGACCGTAACGCCTGCCCCGCAACGTATCACCGTCCTCAATACCCTGGGATGGGACCGAAAAGGAACGATTGCGCTCGACTTTAAGGACTCAAGCGTCCAGGTGGCAGATCCGTTACGGGGCCAACGGATTGAAGATGTGTTTGGCAAGAAGAAACTGCTGGTCGGGGGCGTGACTGTCCCGGCATTGGGGACCGCAGTGATTGAGGTTGCCCAGAATGCAGAAGAAATAACTGCATCCCCATTCTCTTATCTTGATAGGCAGGTGAAGACGCCGTTCGCTCTGGTAACTTTCGATAACAATGGTTATATTGCCTCTTTTATTGATAATGGGACAGGGCGCGAACTTCGCGGAAACGGCTATCCCCTTAACGCGTTCCTGCTCGGTGAAGATGTGCCGGCCTCCTGGGACAATTGGGACATCGACCGGGACCAGGCCACCAAGTTGCAGCTTCAAACATCGCTCGAAAGCCAGGAGCTTGTCGCGACCGGTCCATTGCAATTGCGAATTCGCAGCGTATACCGGCTCGGGAAAGCATCATCTTTGAAACAGGATATTGTATTTCACAGCGATACGCCGCAGGTGGATTTTGAGACGGTCATCGACTGGAAAGAGAAACACCAACTTCTCAAAGTCGGTTTCGATGTCGATATCCTGGCGCCGCAGGCCCGCCATGAAGTCCAATTCGGGTACGTGGAACGGCCAACCCATACCAATACCTCTTATGACCAGGGGATGTTCGAGGTTTGTAACCACAAGTGGACAGATTTGTCGGAGAACCGGTTCGGCGTCGCGCTACTCAATGATTGCAAATACGGCATTTCCGTAGAGAGCTCGGATATGCGGCTCACCCTTCACAAAGGGGGAACGCACCCGGACCCTCGCGGCGACGAAGGAATTCACGAAGTCGTATATGCGCTTCTTCCTCACGAAGGTGGGTTTGGAACGGAGACGGTCATTCGGCCCGCTTACGAGTTGAATGTGGGTGTAATCGCCGTACCTGGCCGTTCCACGGAAGATATCGGGTCGCTGGTGACAGTAGATGCTTCCAATATTATTCTTGAGACAGTGAAACCGGCCGAAGAAGGACAGGCGTACGTTTTGCGCCTTTACGAAGCGGAGCGTTCCGCTGTAAAGAGGGTAAAAGTTCGCTTCGTTAAACTTCCTTACCGGGTGGCGCTGACCAATATGCTGGAAGAAGAACTACAGGAAATCGCCCTGGACGGTTCGGTAATTTCGCTCGATTTCCGGGCATTTGAAATCAAAACATTGAAGGTCTTTTTCTAATAAATTAATGTTTTGGGTACTTTTTTACCTGTTTAGTAATTATATTTATCCTGGAGATTGTAAGCTATGACCGATTCGCACAAATATATTAAAGATTACCCTCGACCGCAATTGGTACGCGACGAGTGGCAATTGTTGAATGGGGAGTGGGATTTTCGCTTTGATGATGGGTTTGAAGGTGAGCGGAAGAAGTGGTTCAACACGCTCGAAGGAGCTAGAACGACAATCCAGGTTCCTTTCACGTATGAGACAAAGGCAAGTGGCATCGGAGAAACTACATTTCACCCATGCGTCTGGTATGAGCGTCACGTAGCCATCCCAACCCAACCGGAAAATAAGCGGGTTATTCTCCATTTTCAGGCCGTCGATTATCTGGCAAAGGTCTGGGTGAATGGTATATACATCGGCTTGCACGAAGGAGGGTATGCCGCTTTCTCGTTTGATATTACCGATGCTTTAGAACCTGGTGGCGATAACCGGATCACGGTCAGGGTCGAAGATAGCAACAGTACAGCGCAGCCTCGCGGCAAGCAACGTTGGATTGATAAAAATTTCGGGTGCTGGTATGTGCAGACGACAGGGATCTGGCAATCTGTATGGTTGGAATATGTCGATGCGCTCCATGTGAAACGCGCTAAAATTACGCCAAGACTGGAAGACAGTGCCGTTACGTTCGATTATGAGCTGGCTAACACGGTTCGTTCCTTTGAAGGGTTGACTCTTCAGACGATTATTCGCTTTAAAGGAACGTTAATACGGTCAACAGAAACGACAGTAGACCGGGCGTCTTTGAAGGTAGATTTAAGCGTCTTGAACGATGCTGCCGAATGGAAGGTCTATACCTGGCATCCTGATACCCCGAATTTGTACGATGCCGAGGTTATTTTAAAGAAAGATGGCCAGCCGGTCGATACAGTCTACACTTATTTCGGTATGCGGCGCGTTGCCATTAAAGGCAGCAACATTTTGCTCAACACCTGGACCATTTATCAACGGCTTCTGCTGGATCAAGGCTATTGGGAAGATACCCACCTGACACCTCCCTCCGAGGAAGCCATTATTGAAGATATTGATAAAACGCTGGCGCTTGGTTTCAACGGCGTTCGCAAGCACCAGAAGGTAGAAGACCCCAGGTATTTGTACTGGGCGGACCGCAAGGGCCTGCTCGTCTGGTCGGAAATGGCAAATGCTTATGGGTTTAATGACGAGGCGGTGCAGCGTTTCACGAAAGAATGGATGGAAGTTGTGCAGCAGAATTACAATCATCCAAGCATCGTAACGTGGGTCGCCTTTAACGAATCCTGGGGCATCGAGAACATCCCAAGAGAACCGAAGATACAGGCGTATACCGAAGCGATTTATTATTGGACCAAATCTTATGACCAGATGAGACCGGTAATTGTCAATGACGGCTGGGAGCATACCGTCTCGGATATTATTACTCTGCATGATTATGAGGAGCGTGGTTCCGTATTAGAAGCGCGTTACCGGGATAAGGACAAGCTTCTCAGCAACGATATTACACACGATACGCACCGCTTTCCATTTGCAGAAGGGTACGCGTATAAAGGCCAACCTGTTATCATCAGTGAGTATGGCGGTATTGCGTTCAAAAACGAAGATGGTTGGGGCTATGGTAACCAGGTATCAAACGAGGAAGAGTTCCTTAAACGCTACGAGAGTATTACGCAAGCTATCAAGAACCTGGACTACGTAAGCGGCTATTGCTATACCCAGTTGACTGACATACAGCAAGAGGTGAACGGCCTGCTTACAATCCGGCGGGAACCGAAAATCGAAATGGAGAAAATTAACAGGATTAACAAGAAATAACTAATCTACCGGGGCCTCAGGTGGGCAATAGGTAACTGCCTGGCCCTTACCGAAAGCTAAACAGGGGAAATTTAATCCAAAATGTTTCCCATCGTGCCGGGCCGGATGAGAAGTTTATCCGGCCCGGTTTAGCTTTAACTGCCGAGCAATCAGGCCTCCTGAAACCCTTGCACCGAGTCTACTATGAGGAGCATAGGTTTTCCTGGGAAATTAATTGCTGGAATTTGCTATTAAAATTGGATGGCCGATTCCTAACAGAATTTTCCGGAACTGCCTGGCCAAACGAAGGAATTATCACTACACCATCGGTCTAGGATAGCATTGAATAAGGGTAAGTCTTAAATAGTAATAAGCTGGGCCATTGCAGACAGGGTTTATTTATTGCAAAGATAAGAATAAGATTTTGGAATTAATCTTAATTGGTTAACAAAAGCGGTAGAACCTCAATAATTCAGGTTTTTCAATAGTGTAAAATTATGTTACTAAAAAATTTCTTTGGTGTAGAAACCTGGTTACAAGCACAATTGTAGTATATTTACCCAACATCTAATGTTTTAATCATCCTGAAGGAGTGGAGGCCCCAATTATGTTTCGTTCAGTTAAATCTCGCCTGATTAGGGAATACGACCATGAGCAAGTCTGGATTGAACCCTGGGGAACGAATTCCTTGCGTGTACGTGCTTCATACGCCCCTATAACAGATGAGGCCTGGGCCTTGCTACCGGCGGACCCGTCTGAAGCAGAAATCAAAATCAACCAGGATAATGCGACCATCACGAATGGGAAGATCAAAGCGGAAATTACCAGGAATGGCCGCATAACAATTTTTAACCAAAAAGGTGAAATCCTGTTACGTGAGAGCGAACACACTTACCAGCTAAAATACGGTGGCCGTGAACTTATTGCCCATCCCGGCAGTAGCGACTTTGACCTGACCCTCAGGTTAGAATCTGATCCTATTGAGAAGCTGTATGGAATGGGGCAGTACCAGCAAAGCTTTTTTAACCTGAAAGGGTGTCAATTGGATTTGACCCACAGGAATTCTCAGGTGAGCGTTCCGTTTGTCCTGTCAAATCTGGGTTACGGCTTTTTGTGGCATAATCCTGCAATTGGGCGTGTAAATTTCAACCTGAATATCACAGAATGGAGTGCAACCTCCACTAAACAGTTGGATTACTGGATAACTGCGGGAGATACACCTGCCGAAATCGAAGAAGCCTACGCTTCGTCCACGGGCAAAGTTCCTATGATGCCGGAATACGCAATGGGCTTCTGGCAAAGTAAGCTTCGTTACAGGAGCCAGGATGAACTTCTTGAGGTCGCAAGAGAATACAAGAGAAGAAACTTACCTATTTCGGTGATAGTCGCAGATTTCTTCCATTGGACAAACCAGGGAGACTGGAAATTCGATCCCCAATACTGGCCTGACCCAAAATCTATGGTAGAAGAATTAAAGGAGATGGGCATTGAGCTAATGGTATCCATATGGCCGACAGTACAAACTGAATCTGATAATTACGTCGAAATGCTTGAGAAGGGGTATCTTCTGCGCTCAGACCGTGGGGTTCGTACTCAATTCCAATTCCTGGGACAAAATGCCATTTTCGACGCTACCAACCCTGAGGCTCGTACCTATCTCTGGAACATAATCAAAAAGAACTATTACGATTACGGGATCAAGCTCTTCTGGTTAGATGAAGCGGAACCCGAATTATCCGTTTACGATCACGACATCTACCGTTATCATATCGGCTCCAGTAAGCAAGTCGGCAATATTTATCCAAGTAATTACAGTCAGACCTTTTTTGAGGGGATGACAAAAGAGAAGCAGCCCAATATCATAAATCTGGTCCGGTCAGCGTGGGCCGGTAGCCAGCGCTATGGTGCTTTGGTTTGGTCAGGAGATATTGCCTCTACCTTCAAAGTATTTGGCCACCAGGTACGCGCGGGCCTACATATGGCAATTGCAGGAATTCCCTGGTGGACCACCGATATAGGTGGATTTCATGGAGGCGACCCAAATGACCCGGTTTTCCAGGAACTTATTATTCGGTGGTTCCAGTACGGGGTATTTTGTCCGGTATTTCGCATCCATGGAGACCGCAAACCTTTTACACCTGGGCCAGGTAATTCTGGTGGCGGAATCTGTGGCAGCGGGGGTCCCAATGAAGTTTGGAGCTATGGTGAAGAGGCCTATGAAATTATGGTTAACCATCTCTTTTTAAGAGAAAGGCTTCGTCCCTATATTTCTCAATTGATGCAAGTTGCCAGCGATAAGGGAACGCCTCCGATGCGGCCTCTTTTCTATGATTTCCCGCAAGATAGCAAAACCTGGGATGTAGGAGACCAATACATGTTTGGGCCAGATCTACTGGTAGCCCCGATTCTTGAGCAAGGCGCCAGGGCACGCTCCGTATATTTGCCGGAGGGGGCTACCTGGACTGATGCTTATTCGGGAGAACAGTTTGATGGTGGAATTACCAAGTTCACTGAAGCACCACTTGCAAGAATCCCGTTATTTTTAAAAGATGGTGCAAAACTGCCAATAACACAATAACGGTTCAAATTCCCTAACCGGCTCTACAATCAGTTAGCAAGAGGTGGTGTTAGCTACCTCTTGCTATTTACAATTCCTTTGGATAAAACTTTCATTCCAGGGCTAGAATTTTTTGAATATTTAGAAATGTATTTCAATCGGAAATGATTATGTTCTTATTCGGCTTATAAAACCCCATTAACTTTTGAAAACTCCTGGTTTCTCCTCTTTTTTGAAACTTCCCTAAACTGGGCAAGGTCAAGTTGCCAACTGCTCGGAAAGGGCTTGGGTTAAATGCTTTATTTTCCTGGCAATGGGTCGTTTGAGGTTAAACCTGATGGCTACATTTCCCTATGAAGCACATTCTAAGTTAATTGCTGGTGTATTTAACCATTTTAGGAAATAAAGATTTTGCCCGGTTATCCACCGCCTGAAAATTACATTTGTTTACTTAACAGGTATAATTGAATTGTAATTGAAATTTACCAAAGCGGGACCGTAACCTATGGGAAAGATTTCTAAACCGCCCCTTCTTTAACCTCGAAACGCCGGCCTTAAAGCTACCGGTAAATTGCTGGCAATTAACTTTACTCGCTTTGTGAAAAAGCAGTTAAGAGTGTGGATTATAATTTTACAACCCTTTGAGGACTAAATTGTTAAGAAAGCTGAATTATTTTGGCTAAAAATCCGAATAAAGAAACCGGTCACACAGGACCCGGGTTGGACCAGGTAGAAAACATTGATTCGGTTTCCAATCTCCACGATATTATCGTAATTGGTACATCTGCGGGGGGAGTTGAAGCCCTTCAAAACCTTGTAAAGGATTTACCTCCAGACCTGGGTGCCACTGTCTTTATTGTTATCCATACCTCTAGCGAGAGCCCTGGTTTTTTACCCCAGATTTTATCAAAAGCCGGGCCCTTACCTGTCAGCTATCCAACCGATGGCCTGGTTTTCGAAAAAAACCATATTTATGTCGCTCCAACCAACCACCACATGGTTTTGGAAGAAAATACGGTCAGGGTGGTGCGAGGCCCCAAGGAAAACCGGCACCGCCCGGCAATTGATCCCCTTTTTCACTCAGCAGCCCGTAACTTTGGTCCTCGCGTCATCGGGGTCTTGCTGACCGGTATGCTAGATGATGGTGTATTTGGCCTCATGGCAATCAAACAACGGGGTGGTTTGGCCGGGATTCAAACCCCGGCGGATGCCCTTTACCCGGAAATGCCAATGAATGCCCTTCGCAAAGTCAACAATATTGATTTCGCGGTACCTTTATCCGAAATGAGCGCTTTGTTATATGGACTTGTAAGGGAACCTGCAGACGCAGGTATGTCAGAAATGGAAGCCGCAAGGGCAATTACCAGGCAACTTAAAATCGAAGATGAGTTCGCTTTGTCACATATTCCAGACGATGAAATTCTAAACACAATCGGCAAACCGGCCACCATTGCTTGCCCCGAATGTCATGGTACACTCTGGGAAATTGATAATGAGGGTGTGGTTAGATACCGTTGCCGGGTGGGGCATTCCTATACCGCTCAAAGTTTGTTGGATGAACACTCGGACGCCCTTGAGGAAGCCCTTTGGGCCGCCTTGCGGGCTCTGGAAGAAAGTGGTTCACTCCATCGGCGTTTGGCCAGCTAGGCTCAAAAAAATGGTAACCTTTTAAGTGCGTCAGAATATATTGAAAATGCTGCTCGGAGTGAGCAACAGGCTAATCTCATAAAACGGGTCCTGACCGGGAACAGACCGGCCAGGGAAGCCCTGGAGTAATCAGCCAAATGAATTAGCCTCAAAGGGGAACTTCCTAAGTTTTTTCAGTTCAAAAGGTTAAAATACAAATGGACACACCAAAATCAAACGGGGATAGCCGTAAAAGTAGGGCGGGGTCAGTCCCAAAACCGGATAAAAAGAGCGAGAAATCTGACCATAAAATGCTGTTAGTTGGGTTAGGGGCGTCGGCGGGTGGAGTGGCAGCCCTGGAAGATTTCTTTGAATACCTGCCTCAAGCCAATCCAGAAATGGCATTTGTGGTAGTCACCCATCTCTCACCGGAACATGAAAGTAACCTGGCCTCCATAATTCAACGCCATACCAATCTCCCGGTAATCCAGGTTAAAGAAGCGGTGCCTGTGGAACCCGCCAGGGTTTATGTTATCCCTCCGGGCAAACAACTCTCAATGAAAGATGGCTATATCCAACTGGTAGATTTACAGGGGATGAGGAGTGAACGGGCCCCTATTGACCTGTTTTTTCGCACCCTGGCCGAAACTCATGGCGACGAAGCCGCCGCGGTTGTCCTATCCGGTACCGGTTCGGACGGTTCGGTGGGCCTTCCCCGGATAAAAGAGATGGGAGGGGTAACCCTTGTCCAGGACCCGGAGGAAGCCGAATATAACCAGATGCCCAAAAATGCGATTGCAACAGGTCTGGTCGACCAGATTTTGCCGGTAGCTCAAATGGGGAACTGGCTTGTGACTTACCGGGAAAACAAAAGTAAGGTAATTCTGGCCGATAACGAAGAACCAGATAAATCTGACTCCGCCTCAATTGAGGCGGAGGAAGACCTGGAGAAAGTTCCGTCCAGGGGCGATCCTTTAGTTGAAATCCTCGCTTTTTTAAAGGTCCGCACCGGCCATAATTTTTCTCTCTATAAACGTTCGACCCTGAACCGAAGAATTGAGCGTCGCCTCCAGGTCAATAATATTCCTTCCCTGCCCATCTACCAGGATTTTCTGACTTCTCACCCGGCGGAGGTCGAAGCTTTGATGCGCGACCTGCTTATCAGTGTAACCAATTTTTTTCGGGATAAAGAAGTCTGGGACTTTATCGAAACCAGGATTATCCCCGGCCTGTTTGTGGGTAAAGATAGCCCTGAAAGCGCAGTGCGGGTCTGGGTAGCCGGTTGTGCAACCGGGGAAGAAGCCTATACCCTGGCTATTTTGTTGCACGAATACGCCAGCAAGTTGACCCTTCCTCCCCGGTTGCAAATCTTTGCCAGTGACCTGAATGAAAGTGCTATTAACATCGCCCGTGAAGGCAGTTATCCAGAGACAATCGCCCTGGATGTTTCCCCGGAGCGGTTGCGCCAGTATTTTACCTATACCGACCACCGTTACCGGGTCCGCAAACAAATCCGCGAAACCATTCTTTTTGCCAATCATGACCTTCTAAAAGACCCGCCCTTCTCGCGATTGGACCTGATATCGTGCCGCAACCTCCTTATCTACCTTAACAAAGAAGCCCAGCAACAAACCCTGACCGTTTTTCATTTTGCTCTCCGACCGGAACGGTACCTGGTCCTGGGTACCTCGGAGTCGGCGGATAATGCATCACAGCTTTTTACGAGTTTCGATAAAAAAAACCACATCTACACCAGCCGGGTGGTTCCCACCTTTTCAAGGCCGGTGCCGGTGTTGGCCCCTATCGAGCGGACCGATGGCCTTACCCAAAAAGAGGTTGAGCCGGCCGAGTTGGTTTCATTTCCCACGAATCATAAAGAAAATGTCATACTTTCCCCTGAATTTATTAACAATATAATGGAGGTGTATGCCCCTCCCGGTATCATAGTGGATGATAAATTTGATATCATCCATATCTCCAACCAGGCCGGGCGCTATTTGCAGTTCAGGGATGGGCTTACTTCTGTAAACCTTCCCAAAGTCATCCACCCAGATTTGCGCCTTGAAATGAGTAGCGGCCTTTACAATGCTCAACGTGGAAATTCCAATGAAACCCGCCGGATTCGGATTGAGTTGGACGGGGTATCTCGCTGGGTCCGGCTTATTTTCCGGCCAATTAACCAGCCCCCTGCTTTAGCCGGTTATATCCTGATTATTTTTGACGAAATTAATCAAAATCTCGACTTTGATCCAACCATAACCGAAAGCAAGGCCGGGACAGATGGAAACGACCAGGTTTCCAGGGAAAAGGAGAGCGAAAACGCTACCTATATCCGCCAGCTTCAACAGGAAACAGAGGTCCTTAAAAGCCAACTTAATGGCACTACCGAACAGTATGCCGCTTCCATCGAGGAATTACGGGCTTCCAACGAGGAGTTAAAAGCCTCTAACGAAGAATTGCAATCTATCAACGAAGAAATGCGCTCCGCCACAGAGGAGCTTGAAACCAGCCGCGAGGAGTTGCAGGCAGTTAACGAGGAACTGATAACTGTAAACCAGGAATTAAAAATCAAAGTTGAAGAGGTCAGTCATTCCAACAGCGATTTGCAAAACCTGATACTTTCCACCGATATAGCTACTATATTTCTCAACCGCCAACTGGTTATCAAACGTTATACGCCTAAAGTGGAGCGTATCTTTAATATAATTCCTTCCGACCTCAACCGGCCTTTAGCCCACCTTACCCACCACCTTAATTACAGCGATAAGAATTTTCATGAAGATATCGATAAAGTCCTCCGCGACCTTACCCCGATAACCCGCGAGGTTAATACGACGGATGACAACTGGTATTTGCTGCGAATTTTACCTTACCGGACCCTGGAAGACCGGATTGATGGAGTTGTTTTAACCTTTCTCGAAATAACCGAGCGCAAACGGTCAGAGGAAGCTTTACGCGAATCGGAAGAGCGTTACCGGGCCCTGGTCAGCCAGGCTACCGCCGGGGTAGCCAGGGTTGACCTGGAAGGGAATCTACAATTTGCCAACCAGAAAATGCACGAAATTTTGGGTTTTGTCTCAGAAGAAATAATGGGTAAATCTCTCCTCGAATTATTTTCCCCGAAGATGTGGATATGATCAAAACCCTGTTTGATAGCCTGGTCGGCCAGGGGCTACCCTTTGAAAGAGAAGCGCGGCTGATCCGAAAGAACCAAACCCGGATTTGGGCTGTAATAAGTTTATCGCCCCTTCGAGATGAGAAAGGAAAGGTTCAATCGGCGGTCGGTATCTTTCTAGACATTTCCGACCGGAAAGGGGCCGAGGAAGCTTTGAGCCGGAATATGGATGAGCTGACCCGGTTTAACCGGGCAACCGTTAGCCGGGAACTTCGGATGATTGAGTTAAAAAAAGAGGTCAACGACCTTAATATACGCCTGGGTGAGGGCAAGCGTTACCCGCTTAAATTTACTGGCGAAGAAAGCGGTGAGGAAAATGACCAGACCAAAGAGGAATAAAACAAGTGGTTCGCCCCCTAAAGAAACAAACCCGGTTTCTCCTGGCGAGTTGCAACTGACATTGAGTGAGGAAAAAGAACCGAATAAAGATCTACTGGTAGACCTGCAAAAAAAACAGGAAGATTCCTCCAAATCACCGCAAACCTCCAACACGGAATTAATTGAGCGGATGCGAGAATTGGAAGCCCTTAACACTGAAATTCTAAATGGCCGCCTGGCTGCCCTAAATATAATGGAAGACGCCATATCTTCCAAGGAGGCTTTGCGGCGTTCGGAAGAAAATTACCGGACCCTTTTTCAAACAATGGATGAAGGGTTTTGTTCTTGCGAGTTAGTGCGAAATAAAGATGGTAAAGTAAACAATTTCAGGTTGATTGAGTTGAATTCAGCGTTCGAACGGCTGTTTGGCGTTTCTTACACTGAAGCTAATGGCCGGTTAGCCACCGAGTTATTCCCGGACCTTAACGAAGATTTATTACAAATTTATGACCGTGTCAATAATTCGGGGCAATCAGAACGTTTTGAAAATTACGTTCTTTCGAGCAATCGCTGGTATGATATAAGAATTTTCCCTACCGGGAAAGAACACCTCAGTATTCTCTATGATGACATTAGCGAACGCAAACAAAGGGAAGCGAACCGGGCATTCCTGGCAGAACTTGACATGGAGTTTTCCCGGTTAACCACCCCTGAAGAAATTATGCGAGTTACCGGGGAAAAACTTGGTCTCTACCTTGATGTTGCGCAATGTGGCTTCAGTGATTTTGATGTGGCGAACGACCGGATTAACCTGTTTTATAGTTGGAGCGCCCAGGAAATGCCCGATTTTACAGGAGTTTATCGCCTTTCCGAATTTATCGAACCGGCCCGGCTTGAAATCCTGGAGCGGGGTGAGACCGTGGTGGTTGATAATGTCCTGACCGACCCTCGACTTTCCCCTCAAACGGTAGCTGCCGTAACCGCCTTTAATTTATTTTCCTATGTAGAAGTGCCATCTTTGCAAAGAGGTGAACTAAAATATGCCCTGAGTGTTGATGCCAACCATCCCCGGCAGTGGCGCGATGATGAAATCACCTTGATAAATGAGGTAACAAGCCGGCTTTTCCCACGTATGGAGCGGGCACGCGCCGAAAAAGCCCTGCGCAAATCTGAGGAAAAATACCGCACCTTATTCAACTCTATAGATGAAGGTTTCACCATTATTGAGTTGATTTGTGATGAGAAAGGGCAGGCGTTGGATTACCGTTTCCTGGAAGTCAACCAGGTTTATGAGCGGCAAACCGGTCTTAAAGATGTAGTAGGTAAATTGGGCAGTGAGGTTACCCCTAATGTAGAACCTTACTGGCTCGAATATTACTCCAGGGTGGTTCGAACAGGAGAACCCTCACGGTTTGATGACTTTAACCAGGATACCGGACGCTGGTATTCAACCTACGCTTCGCGAGTCGGTGGCCCTGAGAGTCGCCAGGTCGCTATTGTCTTCGCGGATATAACCGAGCGCAAACTTACCCAGGAGCGCCAGGAGTTTCTCTTAAAACTGAGCGACGTTTTAAGGCCACTTACCGATACTACTCAGATTCAGGCTACCGCTTGCCGGTTGGTCGGCGACCACTTGAAAGTTGACCGCTGCTATTATTCTGAAGTTAATTTAGCGGAAGGGTGGACGCGGGTTGAGTGGGATTACACTCGCGGAGAGGCCGCTTCAATTGTCGGAACATATCCGTTAGCGGCTTTCAGTTGGACCCTCGAAAATCTGGAAAAGGGTGAAATTCTCGTCCTTTCTGATTTGAATGAACTCAGTTTTCTTTCCAGGGACGAGCGAGAAGCGATGGAGGCAATTCACTCTCAAGCAATGGTCTGTGTGCCATTAAACCAGGCTGGGGTGTGGGTAGCCTGCTTCGCCGTGACTCAGACCCCACCACGCCAGTGGAAAACCTACGAAATCGAACTCATTCGGGAAACCGGCGAGCGTATTTGGACTACCATCGAACGGGCCCGCACTGAAAAAGCCTTGCGAGAAAGCGAACAAAACTTTCGGATTGTTGCCAATATTGTACCGGACCTACTTTGGTCCAGTGAGCCGGAGGGAACAAATTACTGGTATAACGACCGCTGGTTTGATTACACCGGCCAATCTCGTACCGAGGCTAACGCCTGGGGTTGGGTTGAAACCATTCATCCTGAGGACCGGGAAGAATCGGCCCGCCGCTATCGCGAGGCCTTAGAGAAGGGCCGGTCACTGCAACAGGAACACCGCATCCGCAGGGTGGATGGTGAATACCGCTGGTTCCTGGTCCGAGCCAAACCCCTCCTGGACGTGCAAGGTCAGGTCGTCCGCATGTACGGGGAGGCCACCGATATTCACGAACAGCACCTGACCAGGGAAGACCTGGGAAGAATGGTTGAAAAAAGGACCGAAGAACTGGCCTCAAGCAATGCCCAACTGGCCGCGGTAAATGAACAACTCAAAAAGGAACGCGAACGCCTCTATAACCTTTCTGTCCGCTTGCTGGAAGTGCAAGAAACCGAAAGGCGTACCCTTGCCCGCGAGTTGCACGATGAAATCGGCCAGTACCTGACAGGTTTGAAGTTTATGCTGGAGAGCAGTAAACATTTAACCCCGGAAGGTCAAAAAGCCACGATTTCGGATACGCTGGCAACTGTGGATGAGCTTATGACCAGGGTTAGAGAGCTATCACTCAATTTAAGACCTACTTTGCTGGATGACATGGGACTCATCCCGGCCCTGGCGACTCATTTTCAACGTTTTACTACCCAGACCCGGATTGAAGTAAAATTTATCCACCGGGGCCTGAATATTCGGCTTGCACCCGAAATTGAAACTACTGTTTACCGGGTAGTCCAGGAAGCACTGACCAACGTAGCCCGCCATGCACGTACCTCGAAGGTGCTGGTCCAGGTAGTTGTAACCGACCAGTTAATTTTGTTAATCCAAGACGAAGGCCAGGGATTTTCGGTTGGGACAAAGCTCGATATCTACCAATCAACCGGCCTTTCCGCAATGCGGGAGAGAGTGGAATTGGTCGGCGGCAGCTTTACTATTGAAAGTGAAATAAATTATGGTACAACTATAATTGCCCAGATTCCAATTAGCCTAGAAAGAGGGGAAGAGGAGTTCGAAAGTGAAGGTTGAACCGGCTGGAACCTGTTTAAAATGGGGAAGTAAAGATAAATAACGGGAAAATTGTTGGAAAACAAAAAAAGATTTTCTGCTATTATTATTGTTATTGGTTAGAAATAATTTTGCTAGCATTAAGAATTGAATGACTTATGATTTCTAGAATTGTTTTAGCCGATGACCACCCTATCGTCCGGCAAGGTTTACGCACCTTACTGGAAAGTCAACCAGAATTCCAGGTTGTTGGCGAAGCCGAAAACGGCTTGACCGCCATTAGCCTGGTCGAGCAACTTAAACCCGATATTCTTATATTAGATATTATGATGCCAGGCTTGAACGGACTGGAAGTCGTCAAGCGGGTCCGGCAAAATACCCCCCAAACTCAGGTGGTGGTATTATCCCTCCATTCCAACGAGCCGTATGTTTTAGAGGCTTTACGGAGCGGAGCGGCGGCTTACGTGCTAAAAGCCTCTTCAAATGCCAGTTTGATTGAAGCCGTCAAGGCGGTTAGCCTGGGAAGACACTATCTAAGTCCGCCTTTGAGCGAACGGGCCATCGAATTGTATATTGAACAGGCCAATGGCGGTAACGAACCAGAAGAAGACGGCTACACAATTCTGACCACCCGCGAAAGGGAAGTCTTCCAACTGATTGCGGAAGGCTTATCCAATGCCCAGGTCGGGGAAAAGCTGACAATTAGCCCCAGGACCGCCGAGACCCACCGGACTAATATTATGCGAAAACTTCATTTGCATAATGAGAACGAGTTGGTACGCTATGCTATCCAGCGTGGTGTCATTGCCGGGGAATAGAATCCTCCTAATTTTTAGTATTTCCATGATTTTGATTTAAATAAATTATTTACGGTTATTTTGATAAATCTTTACGGGATTCCCGTAGTTACAAATTCTCCCCCTTGTGATTTAATAAATAATAGATGAAGCAAATTAGTTGCGGGTGAACACCCTTCCCTGGTTTGCTCAATTTGGAATGGTAGTTATATTTTTGTTCCTCCCCGCCAACTACTCATCGCGGGCAATCCTGATTTTCTTTCCACTCAGTCCAACCTAAAAATATATTAGCGAACCAGCATTTAATAATACTTATCATTCCTTGAGCGTTAAATCTGGATTGGGTAGTCGAGTTGGCAGCCCTGAAAGCGATCACAAATAAATTGAACAGAGATTCCGATGCTATTAAAGGCAATAGAAACAGTATTAATAATTCCCTCCAAAATAAAACCGGCGATATTAATCCTGGCCCTGTTTTAGAAGGGTTAAATACAGTCCCGGGGAGACATAATTTATTGTTGGTCACACTTGAAAAGTTACTTTCAATTGATTCGCTCGATGTAGTAGAGGTTTTGACCCAGACAAGTGACCTGGTGGCAAGAGCTCTATATGCAGACAAAGTTGACATTTTCCTTTACCAACCTGAGATTGAGGCTCTGGTTGCGATGGGGGTCAGCCATACCCCGGTTGGCCGTAAGCAAAAAGAACTGGGGTTAGATGTCCTCTATCTGCAAAACAATGGAAGGACCGTGGGGGTTTACCAGGACCAAAAAAGTTTTATAACCGGTCATGCTGAAGATGACCCGGAACAGTTGGTTGGGGTCGTCAACGGGCTGGGAATCCATTCGATTATTTCGGTGCCTTTGTATGTAACAAACCAACTACGGGGTGTGGTAGAGGCTACGGCCATTGCAACCGACGCTTTTTCCGAGTATGACTTGCGGTTCCTGGAAGCCGTTACGGGCTGGGTCAGTATTATTTTGCACAGGACCGAACTTATCCAGGAAAGATTACGGGAGGCCAGGGAAGAAATCTGGCGAGCTACCGCGGAAGACCTGATAACTATAATTGCCCACGACTTACGCAACTATTTTACCCCGATTGGTGGCCGGCTGACTTTACTTCGCAACCGAGCGGTTGAGGATGCCCGGACGCTCGATTTAAGAGAAGTCGAAAGCCTGGAAAATAGTTTTAAACACCTGAACCGCCTGGTGAATAATTTGTTGGATGTGACCCGGCTTGAGCAGGGTTCCATGAGTATAAAAAAAGAACTGGTTGACGTTAGTGAACTGGTAAAAGATGTAGCGAATGTTTTTAATAGTCCCATAAACCCGGTTAAAGTGGAAATAACCGGAATGCCTGGTGACCTGAGGGTTGCGGCAGACCCGTTGCATCTGCGGCAGGCCCTTGAAAATCTGGTTGCCAATGCCCTTAACCACTCCCCGCGGGAAGCAGAGGTCATCTTGAAGATAAGTTTTAACAAAAATCCTGCTGAAAAAAAAGAGCAATGGGTAACTATTGAAGTTGAAGATTGCGGTCCTGGCATTAATCCTGACGCGCTGGCACATATTTTTGAAAGGTTTGTAAAACACCCTGGTTCCTTAGGTTTAGGACTGGGTCTATATATTTCCAGGGAAATAGCCAGGGCGCATGGAGGAACCCTGACTGTGGAAACTCCCCTTGATAAAGGCAGAGGAACAAGGTTCTTTCTATCCTTGCCGGTCAGCTAATAAAAACCGGTCCGGTTTGAAACGACTATTGAAAAAATTGCCGATTAACCTAGAAAAGGTAGTAGTAAGGATGATTAAAACTCTAATAGCTGACGACGAAAGCATTATCCGGCAAGGGCTGGAAACCTTTTGTACTTATGATAGTGAAATTGAAGTTATTTCAACGGCCTGTAATGGCCGTGAGGCCATTGAATTGGCCCAAAAACACCAACCGGATGTTGTTTTGATGGATGTGGTGATGCCGGAGATGGATGGCATTGAGGCTACATCAATTATAAAAAAAGAGCTTCCAGCCACTCGTGTCTTGATTTTGACTGGCGCCATAAAACGCGAAACACTGATCCGGGCGCTTAAGGCCAAAGCAGACGGGTTTATTTTAAAAAATATTGACCAGGTGGAGTTGTGCCATACCATTAAAACTACCACCACTGGCCTTTTTGTTACCTCACCGGAAGTGGTCTTATATTTAAGTAACCCAGTTAAGTCAGGTGGGGTCCTGAAAAACCTGACCCAGCGAGAAGTTGAGGTATTAAGGTTTCTGGCAAATGGAAAAGCCAACAAAGAAATCGCCTATGCCCTGGGTCTAAGCGAAGGAACTATCAAAACGCATATCAGCATCATCCTCTCAAAAATTGGGATGCAAAGCCGGACCCAGGCGGCAATATATGCCAGTGAAAACGGCCTGATTTAATTAGTTTGGTCTTCAACAAAAATGCGCCTTCCCAAGAGGGCGCATTTTTTGTTGTTTATTTTACTCGACGCGGAAACCTTACTCACCACCGGTCAGGTCGGCTATTTCAAAAACTTCTTGGCACCTGCCTGCGCCTGTACCAGGTGCAATGGTCGCACCTCCGATAAAAGCTAGGAGTTATTTATCCTGGTAACAGTTGGATTGGTAGCCCTGCTCATAGTATTTGTTTGATTTAAACCAGGACCGTAAAGAGGTATTATTCCGATCCGGTCCCCTGGCACATAACTACTTCGCTCCTCGTGAGCGACTATAAGGCAATCACTTTCGATAAGGGAAGCTAATTGGGACGATTTGAGGGTTTCGCCCGGCCAGACCCACAGGTTCGTACCCTGCAAACCCATTTTCCCGCGCAGAAAGTTACGCTGTCCGCTCGGATTATGGATTGGTGCAGCCAGATTTGCTTCGAGTGGGGCGAGGATGGGGGTAAGGCCCTGCATTTTTAAGATAGCTGGCCGGGCGAAAAGCTCGAAACTGACCAGGGGCGCCAGGGGATTCCCAGGTAGACCCAGGAGGGGGATACCACCCAGGTGCCCAAAAGCCAGAGGCTTACCTTGACGCATCCGGACCTGCCACATGTCCAACTGCCCTTCAGCCTGTAGCACCTGTTTTAGCAGGTCGTAATCCCCTACCGCTACCCCACCACTGGTAAGAATTAGGTCTACTCCCAGGCGGAGCCCTTCGACCAACCGCGAGCGGATAACCTCCCAATTGTCGCTGGCGTTCCCCAGCATCACCGCTTCCGCCCCGCAACCAACGACCAGCGCGGCCAGCATCGGGTTATTGCTGTTATAGATTTTACCGGGTGTAAGCGGTTGGCCCGGTTCCAGGAGTTCACTTCCGGTCGCAAGAATCCCTACATGGGGTCGCCGGGCGCACCCCAGGGTGGTTATACCCATTGCGGCCAGCAGGCCCAGGTGGCCCGGATTTAACCTTGTCCCGGCCTGCAAGACCAGCCTCCCAGCCTGCACATCTTCACCTTCTTGCCGCACATTCAAACCGGGGCTGGCCTGGATATAGACCCCTACTTCTTGCGGTTTGTGCCTGTTACCGGTCAGACTATCTTTACTACCGGGGAAAGTAGCAGGGCTGGTAATTGAGAAGTCGAAAAACCCCTCGGTAGTATCCTCAAACCTTACTACCGCATCGGCTCCTTGCGGTAAGGCGGCCCCGGTCATTATCCTTATAGCCATACCTGGCCCTAAAATTTGGTCGCAAACCTGCCCGGCGGCTACTTCGGCTACCAGGCGCAAGCGGGCCGGACTTTCAGGGGTAGCCCCGGCGGTATCAACGGCCCGGATGGCATAACCATCCATCGCCGAGTTTGTAAAGGGAGGAATATTTAGGGGGCTAAGCACGTCTTCCGCCAGGATCCGGCCTAACGCATGCCCAACCTCCACCGGTTGCGCCTCTAACGGATTAAAGGCCGTCAGGATAAAGTCCAGGGCTTCATCCACCGATAGGTATTGCATATGAATTTTCCTTGTACAAATAACAGTTTGTAAATAATGCCTTTTTGGAACGGCTGAGCCCTCTATTTAATATTAGCATGCTCAGCCAAACCTATCCCGGTTAAATATGATATTAACTAATTAGTATTACTGTCCAGAATTAATAAATTACATTATTGCTTTTAAAGTGTATTATATAGGCAAGAGAAATTAGGCCAGGACTCATCAGTGTTGATGAAGGTGACAATGTGGTAACGCCTGATATTTTTCAGCTTACTGTTCGACCGGATGAACAGTTACTTTATAAACGCAACGATCCCAATGATCCCCGCCTGGGTGAAAAAGTAAAGGTCGCGCCGGAAGCCTATGCCGCGGCCCGCGTTGTAGTTTTGGGTTGTCCCCAGGACGAAGGGGTGCGGCGCAACCAGGGCCGACCCGGTGCTGCCCAGGCCCCGGACGCAATCCGGCGCTGTCTTTACCGGTTGGTGGCCCCGGCTGAACTTGACTTCACCCTTTTTGACCTTGGTAATACCCTGGTTCAACCGGCCCTCGAAGAGACTCATCATTTTCAGCAACAAATAGTTCGCCAGCTTATCCGGGATGGAAAAACGGTTATCTGTCTCGGCGGCGGCAACGATATTTCCTACCCCGATTGTGCAGCCCTGGCAAGCGAGCAACCGGATATTTTGGCTTTCAATATTGATGCTCACTTCGATGTTCGTTTTGATAAGCCCTGCAACAGCGGCACACCCTATTTCCAGCTTTTAGAAGAAGGTTTCCTCCCACCCGCCCGTTTTTACGAAATGGGTAGTTTGCCGTTCAGCACATCTTCGGTCCACCGGCGCTACCTTCTGGATAAAGGGGCCAAAATCTATAGAATGGACGACCTGCGCCGGGAAGGGTTGCTAACCGTTTTCCAGGCAATCCTGGCGAAAGAGCAGGCCGGGGCCGTCTTCTGGGGTTTTGACGTGGACGCGGTAAGCGCGGTGGATGCCCCCGGTGTTAGCGCCCCCAACCCTACCGGACTGAACGCCAGCGAGTTTTGCCAACTGGCCCGGTTGGCCGGACAAGACCCCCGGACCCGCCTGGTCGAATTTAGCGAGGTAAACCCGCTTTACGATATTGACCAGCGTACCTGCCGCCTGGTCGCGGCGGCTATATTTTATTATTTGACGGCCCTGGTCAGACCGTTAGCCTGAAATTATAGGAGAAGTTAGTGATGGTCCGTGAAATTCATGCGCCGCGAGGTACGCAGCTTACATGCAAGAACTGGCAAATCGAAGCCGCCTACCGGATGTTGCAAAACAATCTCGACCCGCAGGTGGCCTTTGACCCCGATAACCTGATTGTCTATGGCGGGCGGGGTAAAGCGGCGCGTAACTGGGACTGTTTCGAGGCCATCCTGAAAAGCTTAAAGGAGCTTGAGCCGGACGAAACGCTGCTGGTCCAATCCGGCAAACCGGTCGGTATTTTCAGGACGCATACCGATGCCCCCCGCGTCTTGCTGGCTAACTCTAATATCGTCCCGGCCTGGGCCACCCAGCAAAATTTCGACAAGTGGGAGGCGCAGGGGCTGATTATGTACGGCCAGATGACTGCCGGAAGCTGGATTTATATCGGCACCCAGGGCATCTTGCAGGGTACCTACGAAACATTTGGCGCGTTGGCCCGGCAGCAGGGCTGGGAAGATTTACGCGGCAAATTTGTGGTAACTGCCGGGTTGGGCGAGATGGGCGGGGCCCAACCTTTAGCCGTCACCATGAACGGTGGGGTGGGGCTATTTGTGGAGGTTGACCGCTGGCGGGCCGACCGCAGGTTGGCCTTAAGGCAGGTCGATGAGGTTACCGACAACTTGCGCTATGCCCTGGCGGCGGTCAAAGAGGCGGTCAACGACAAAGAAGCGCGCTCGATTGCCCTGATTGGCAACGCTGCCGAAATCCTGCCCCAACTGGTCGCGCAGGGGATTGTGCCTGACATTGTCACCGACCAGACCTCGGCCCATGATGTCCGTTACGGCTATATCCCGGCGGGCCTTTCGTTGGAAGAAGCAAAGAGTCTGCGCGAGAGTAACCCGGCGGACTATGAAAAGCGGGTGCTAGATTCCATCAGCGCCCATGTCCGGGCCATGCTTGATTGGAAGGCCAGAGGCAGCATCGTCTTTGACTACGGCAACAATTTACGACAGCGGGCTTTCGATAACGGGGTGAAAGAGGCCTTCAGTTATCCCGGTTTCGTCCCGGCTTATGTGCGCCCCCTCTTTTGCGAGGGCAAGGGGCCCTTCCGCTGGGTGGCCCTATCCGGCAACCCTGAGGACATCTACAAGACCGACCGGGCCATTATGGAGCTTTTCCCGGAAAATAAGCATTTACAGAAATGGTTGCAAATGGCCGGGCAACTGATTGACTTCCAGGGTTTGCCTGCCCGGATTTGCTGGCTGGGTTACGGTGAACGGGCCAGGGCGGGCTTGAAATTTAATGAAATGGTTGCTTCGGGCGAACTGGAAGCACCAATAGTAATAGGGCGGGACCATCTCGATTCCGGCTCGGTTGCCAGCCCTAATCGCGAGACCGAAGGGATGCGCGATGGCTCCGACGCGATTGCCGATTGGCCTTTGCTCAATGCCATGTTAAACGCAGTGGGCGGGGCGACCTGGGTCAGCTTACATCATGGCGGCGGTGTGGGCATTGGTTATAGCATCCACGCCGGGCAGGTCATCGTGGCCGATGGAACGCCCGAAGCAGCTAAACGCCTGGAACGGGTGCTGACGACCGACCCCGGTACGGGTGTGATGCGCCACGCCGACGCCGGTTATCCCGAAGCGAAAGCCTTTGCCCGGAGTCACGGGATAAAACTGCCGATGCTGGACCAGAATTAGGGTGGACAAAATGCTAGTTGATTTAATCGTGCATGGCGCCGCCCGGCTTGTCACCTGCGCCAGCTCCGGCGGACCCAAGCGGGGCGCGGCAATGCGCGAAGTTGGCAGCCTGGCAGGTGGAGCATTAGCCGTCAAAGATGGTCGGATTGTGGCGGTGGGGGAAACCTCCGAAGTGCTGGCCCAATATGAAGCCGCCGAAATGGTGGACGCTTCCGGGAGAGCGGTCTGCCCCGGCTTTGTCGACGCCCATACCCACCTGGTTTATGCCGGGGAACGCCTCGATGAGTTTGAAATGCGAATCCAGGGCAAAAGCTACCAGGAGATTATGCTGGCCGGGGGCGGGATTTTGAATACGGTCCGTCAGACGCGGGGCGCTTCACCGGACCAACTTATTAACCAGTCGGCGGCCCGGCTTGCGACTATGCTGGAGTTGGGGACCACTACCGCTGAAGTCAAAACCGGCTACGGCCTCGATACTGCCAGCGAGCTAAAGATGCTCCTGGTTATCGAAAAATTGGCCCGGCAGCAAAGTGTCGAACTCATCCCGACTTTTTTAGGCGCGCATAGCGTTCCCCCGGAATACAGGGGCCGGACGGGGGAATACGCCCGGTTGGTGATCGAGGAAATGCTCCCGGCGGTAGCGGACTGGTACGCCCGGAGCGATTTTGCGGCCCAGGCTAAACCCTGTTTTATTGATGTCTTTTGCGAGGAAGGGGTGTTTGACGCTGACCTGACGCGGCAGATTTTGCAGGCGGGAAAAGGTTGCGGTCTGGCCCTAAAAGCCCATGTAGACGAGTTTGTGGCCATGGGTGGAACCACGGTCGGGATTGATTTAGGAGCAATCTCGCTCGACCACCTCGACCATACCCCTCCCACCGAAATGGCCCACCTGGCTGCGTCCCCAACCGTTGCAGTAATCATCCCGGCGGTTAACTTTAACCTGGGCAGTCCTGAGTTTGCCGGGGCGCGGGCTATGGTGGATAGTGGTGTGGCGGTGGCCCTGGCAACCGACCTGAATCCTGGGTCGGCCCCCTGCCCTTCACTGCCGCTGGTGATGGCAATTGCCTGCCGCTACCAGGGCCTGTTACCGGCTGAAACCCTGAACGCGATTACCATCAATGCGGCCCATGCTATCGCCATGGGAGACAAAATTGGTTCGCTGGAAGTGGGCAAGCAGGCGGATTTTATAATCCTGGAGGTAGCCGATTACCGTCACCTGGCCTACCAGTTCGGCGTTAATCTTGTCCAGCAGGTTTTCAAGCGAGGAAGGCGTGTCGTATGAACGAAACAATTTTCCTGGATGGGAACAGCCTGAGTATTGAACAGGTCGTCGCCGTGGCCCATGGCAAACCGGACCTACCACGCGTAGAAATTGCCGAAACAGCCAAAGGGAAAATCCGGCAGGCTGCCAGTGCGGTCGAAAAAATGGTGGCCGAGGGCCAGATTGCCTATGGTATTACAACCGGCTTTGGAGCGCTCAAAGACCGTCTCATTCCACCGGAGCAGGTCCAACAGTTACAGCGTAACATCATACTCAGCCATGCAGTCGGTACAGGCCAACCTTTTGATATTCCCACCACCAGGGCGATTATGCTTATCCGGGCCAATACCCTGGCGCGGGGCTATTCCGGTATCAGGCTGGAAACCCTCCAAATGCTGGTAGATTTGTTGAATTGCGGTATTCACCCTGTCATTCCTGAAAAAGGTTCGTTAGGTGCGAGCGGTGATTTAGCGCCCCTGGCCCATATGAGTCTGGTCTTAATCGGGGAAGGGGAGGCTCTCTACCAGGGTACGCTTTTGCCAGGCCGCCAGGCCCTGGACCGGGCCGGTCTTTCGCCCATAACCCTGGCCGCCAAAGAAGGGCTGGCCCTGACTAACGGCACCTCGGTTATGTGCGCTTTAGGGGTGCTGGAATGTTGCCGTGCCGAAATCCTGATGGACGCTGCTGATATTGTGGCCTGCCTGAGCCTGGAAGCTCTTAACGGGACGGTGATGGCTTTCGATGAAAGAATTCATAACCTGCGTCCCCATCCTCGCCAGATTGAATGCGCGGCCTTTCTGCGCACTGCTTTGCAGGGTAGTGAGTTCACCCGGAAACACGACCCTAAAAATATCCAGGACGCTTATACCCTGCGCTGCATCCCCCAGGTCCACGGAGCCGTACACGAAGCCATTACCTATTTGCGCTGGGTAATGGAAATCGAGCTGAACGCCGTAACGGATAACCCCCTTATTTTTGTAAACGAGCAAGACGGGTCGGTTGAAATCCTTTCGGGCGGCAATTTTCATGGCGAACCGCTGGCAATTGCCATGGATTATCTCAGTATCGCTATAACCGAACTGGGTAATATTTCCGAAAGACGGTTAATGCGCCTGGTCGACGAACATTCCAATAACGGAGTACTTCCAGCCTTTTTGACCCGCCATAGTGGACTTAATTCGGGTTTTATGATTACTCAGTACACGGCGGCGGCCCTGGCTACCGAAAATAAAGTGTTGGCGCACCCGGCCAGCGTCGATACAATCCCAACCTCGGCCAACGTTGAAGACCATGTAAGTATGGGCTGTACCGCCGCCCTTCACACCCGCCAGATTATTAGTAATGTCGAACACATTGTGAGCCTGGAATTGATGGCCGCCGCCCAGGGGATTGATTTTCGCAAACAACAAATCGGCCCGGACCGGAAGCTTGGAGAAGGCACCCAACCCATTTACGATTTAGTGCGCCAGCATGTCCCTTTCGTCGAAGAAGACACAACCTTAAACTCTTATATTTCTAACCTAAAACGTTTGCTTGCCGATGGGGAAATTTCGTGGCTGTGCCACCGCCAGGTAGAAAGCTCCTGAAAAAGCAGAAAAATTAACCTGAATAAGACCAATTGCCCGTTCAATCCGCACTTAAGGATTTGGATTGACCAGGCGGTTTCGAGCTAGTATGCTATCTGCCAGACCAATCTATCTTTCTATATTCGGCAAATTACCAGGGGAGTAATAACGGGTTCCAAAAGCCTGGATAAAGATTGGGATAGCCTTTTTTAATAATAATGGGCCAATTGATTAATTTTTTATTTCATAAGGAAAATTCATAGTTATGTCAATTAAATATCTTGCCGAAAAACGAGCCTGGTTTATTGAAACCGCTACCACAGCTTATGTTTTCGGTGTTGAGGAAGGGAACAAGCTTTTACATTATTACTGGGGTACCCGCCTGCCCAACCAGACCGATTATCCCGGTGTCGGCCCCTTACCCAACCAGTATGTTTACGATACCCACGAAGCCGCCTACGAGTACCTGGGGTGGGGTGGGATAAATTATACCGAGCCGGACCTCAAAGTTACTTTCGCCGATGATGTGCGCGACCTGGTGCTATTCTACCATGATTATGATTTGACCGAGAATAATGTTTCTTCCGAGCTAAAAGTCGTCTTGAAGGACGCCTATTATCCATTCCAGGTTAATCTTTTCTACCGTGTCTTTAACGATTCGGAAATTATCGAGCGCTGGGCCAGCGTGCTTAACCTTGGCGATACCCCGACTAGAATCGAACAAATTTCGTCCGGCACCCTCCATCTGCCCTCACCCGGAGAAGGTGGTTACCGACTGACCCACCTCGCAGGACGCTGGGGAGCCGAGTTCCAGGTCAACCGGACCAATATAACCGATGGCAAAAAGAGTCTCGAAAGCCGCCGGGGCCATACTTCCAACGAAGCCACTCCCTGGTTTGCCCTCGATTATGCCGGGCCGGGTCGGGCCGGGGCCGATGAAGACCAGGGACAGGTCTGGTTTGGCGGCCTCGGTTGGAGCGGCAACTGGCTTGTAACTGTAGAGCAATCTACCTATCTCAAAGGAAAAGGGGTCCGCGTTTCTTCCGGTATCAACCCTTTCGACTTTAGCTGGAACCTCAAACCCGGACAGAGTTTTGAAACCCCGGTCTTAAGTTTTGGCTATACCTCCGAGGGTTTTGGGGAGGCCAGCCGCCTGTTTCACCGCTATCAACTCCGGCATATTCTCCCGGCGGAGTTTGCCGGTAAACCGCGCCCGGTGCTTTATAACTCCTGGGAGCCTATTCAATTCGACGTGACCGAGCAGAGCCAGATGGACCTGGCCGAAGTTGCCGCCAGGATGGGGGCGGAACTCTTTGTGATTGACGATGGCTGGTTCGGGGCGCGCGATAGCGACCACGCCGGACTCGGCGACTGGTTTGTCAGCCCGACCAAATTACCAAACGGCCTAAAACCGATAATCGAGCATGTCCACGCGCTTGGGATGGAATTTGGCATCTGGATCGAACCCGAAATGGTCAATCCCGATAGCGATCTTTACCGGGCCCATCCCGATTGGGTCTATTATTTTCCAACCCGCTCCCGGACCGAACGCCGCCAACAACTGGTCCTGAACCTTTCCCGGACGGACGTGCAAGCTTATCTTTTTGAAGCGCTGGACAAACTTTTAAGTGAGAACGCCATCTCCTTCGTCAAATGGGACTATAACCGCCCGGTAAGTGAGCCCGGTTGGCCGGAAGCCCCTTCCGCCGAACAGCGCGAGATGTGGGTTAGGAGCGCCCAGGGTTTTTATAATTTGCTCGACCGCCTGAGAGCGGCCCATCCCCAGGTTTCGTGGGAATCGTGCAGCAGTGGTGGCGGCCGGGTGGACCTGGGAGTATTACGCCGGGCCGACCAGGTCTGGACCAGCGACAACACCGACCCTTACGACCGGCTTTTTATCCAGGAAGGCTACACCCTGGCCTACGCTCCCCGCACGATGTTTTGCTGGGTAGTCGATACGCCCCACTGGCTCGGCAAGCGGGATACATCATTAACCTATCGTTTCCATTCTAGCATGTTGGGGGGCCTGGGTATTGGCGGGCACATTTCGAACTGGTCCGAGGAAGAAAAAACGACCGCGC
Source organism: Chloroflexi bacterium 54-19 (assembly GCA_001898225.1). Lineage (GTDB taxonomy): Bacteria > Chloroflexota > Chloroflexia > Chloroheliales > Chloroheliaceae > 54-19. The sequence continues at coordinate 17,989 of MKTJ01000014.1, read as the reverse complement.
GCGGGTTAGTCGAGGAGTACAAACAAATCCGGCACCTGGTGCAGGATGGCCTTATTTACCGGCACCTTTCGCCGCGAGATGGTAGTTATACCGCTGTTTCTTACGTCCGGGAGGACCGGCTAGAAGCTGTGTTGTTTGTGCTGACCCTGGGAAGGCGTTTGGCTTTACCCCCGGCCCAGGTTCGGTTAAAAGGTCTAAACCCGACTACCCTTTACCGGGTCGAGGGGGTTGGTGAACCTTTTACCCTGAGTGGGGCGGCTTTGATGCAGCACGGTTTGAATTTTGGGCATCTCAAGTATGACTTTGATAGTGCCAAAATTTACTTATCCGCGCTCGAACCCGGTAAGTAAGGTATTGAGGCCCTGACCTTTGGGGGTCTTTTTATGGCGGTCAATTAGGGGTGATTACCTTTATTGGATATTGGACCAGGAAACCAAAAAATTAAGAAAAATGTGTTCCTGGTAGTGTTTATTTTGCTTAAGCGGGCCTTTTTTGGCCCGTTTTTGGTTGAAAATGGCCTGGCTGCTCAGGGAATTAAGCGCCTGGGGATAAACCTGGCGGGAGAGTTTTACCCAACCAGGAATTTGGGCCTGGTCTTTGAAGGGTTTAAGGGCGCAGCGTAACATCAATTCCAGGGCCAGTAGCAAATTGAGACGAGAACCCCGGTGTACCTGCTCGGACCCGTCCTTTATAAGGCTGTAAGTTTAAAGGTCTTGCTTAAGGCGAGTTTCGAGCTGCCACCCCACCCGGTTGCCTGACCCTTTTAAGGGATCTATCCGGTAGCTTTCTCCGCCAGAAGCGGTTTTTGCGAGGTGGTCCATCTCCAACACCAGGATGCTATCCAGCATTTCGTTTAAAGATTCGCGTCCGTGGCCGGGGGTAACCCACCGGACAGTAACCCCAATCGGGAATTACATTCCAGGTGGACGCAAAACTTCCATTTCATCCCCACCAGGTGAGCGTGTAAAAAGCCCCTGTAAAAAAATGTCATCCTGGCCGTTGGCTCCCAATGGTGGTCCCTTTAATTGTTTAGCTAAACTTCGTCTCGCAAAACAATATATTTGATTTCATCCTTGAAATTGTCCGCCAACAGGACGTTCATTATTTCCTGGGGAAGAAGGGGCCATCTATCTTTGAGGTTTGTTGCATCAGTTTTACCCTTGATGACTTTTCTAACCTTAAATTGAGTGCCCGGTTTGAAAAGGACTTCATTTTCGTGCTGATTAATGGAAAGTGGTTTAACGAAGCGGCCTGTCTTTGAGTTCATTATTGTTAGAATATCTACAACACTCGAAAGCTTAATCAAAGATGAGGCCTTGTAAGTTGAACTTGTAAAGGCCATATCACTGACTGTAGCGCCTTCCCGGTAGACTTCCTCAAAACCTGGAAATAGTTTATCGTGCCGGTAAACCTGGCCGGAGTAAGGAGGCAATTTGTTTAAGGCCGAAACGGTGTTCTGGGTAAAACCCAGTTTGTACTCATTAAACTTGTCCTCGTTATTCGACATAAACCCGCTCTTAAACAGGGGATCGGGGCTATCAGCCTGCGCTTCGCTCACTGTAGGGGTTAAACCGCCTAATTCCATGTTCCGAAGGCTATTATTGACATCTTTGTAATGTAAAGCGGTGTACTGGAAAACGCTGTCCTTCTCACGACTCGACATTTGAGTATCAATCTCATTCAGGTTGGCTAACTTTTCTTCTTTCTTACCTTTCACCCCCTGTTTATAGGAATTATATAAACTTCCATCATTTTTGGTCGTAAAAGCTTTGGCGCCTTTTTTGGAAAGGTCGCTGGTTTCGTCCTGGAAATAACCTTCGTTGTTCATCATTTGAGACATTTGCGGGTTAATTGTGCCGATGTGGGCCCGGACCAATTGTCCTTTTACCACCGCATAAGCACCTCCCAGGATGTCTTTTAATTTTTGAAGGGCAATGTCAGCCTTTCCAACATTACCATCTTCCAGGTATTTATCTACATCAACCAATAAAATAAAAGGATTTGAGGTCAGGTCCGAATATTTGGCTGCCAGTTCCTGGAGATAAGACAAAGGCAACCCGGTTTTACTTATAAAAGGTTGCAGCTTAATATTCATTTCCTTTTTAAGGTCCTGGTGGAAGGCGTCAATTTCCAGAGCCTTTTTACCATTTCTGCCAGAATTTTCAAACCATTTATTGCAAAGGCTGTTCATTTTTCCAAGATGCCAGAGGTCGTCCTTGGGGTCGTCAAAAATGTAGCTTTTATAAGCATCAATTAGCTGGGTTAAAGTGGAATCGGTTTCGGATTTATCACCTGTGATTTTACTGACCAACCTTAAGGAAGTATTTTTAGCCTTTGCAGTATTGGATTGGAGATTAATTAAATCACTAAGCTTCCAACTCATTTTGCGCTGGATGACCCTGGCGGTAGAAGGGTTATTAACTGGCTGGCTCTGCCTGAGGATCCGCATAACGGCCCGGTTGCCAATGGTCCGCTGCATGTTCAAAATATTGGATTGGGACTGAGTTAAATTATTATCCCGGCCTAAATCTTCTTGATTATTCTCGGCATTATTAAGTTCTTCTTTATGGTAAACAGCTTGAGACAAACTCTTAGGACCCTGTTTAACAGGGAGAGCAAATCGGGGAGTTGGCATTTTATAGACCTTTAGTTTTTGGCAAAATTTTGAAATGACAGGTTAAGTTAATTTTCTGTGTTTCCTATTTAACTGTTGTATTTGCTGATATGAATTATTCCGGGCCGGGCTAAGCGACGCAGGAGAGTTTTTATATCATCCTTCTTAAATTCAATAGTCCTTGAATTCACGTAATATTGCTGTTGGAGCCTGATATTACTGTAAATATAGCTTGCTTCAGTAATGGTTGGTTCTAGCTCTACTAATTTTTGAATGATTGCGATTTGTTCCGGTTCAGGCTCGGCTAAAGGAAATTGTCCAAACCTATCCCGTCGTCCATCGTCGTAAGCAATAATATAGCCCACCTCGTAATCAAAAGTTGGTTGTTCGGTAGACAAACAATTATCGTTCATTTACCCCTAAACCTCCCCATCAGGCTACTTATCTTCTGTGAAACTTCACTTGAACCAGACAAACCCACATTTTCTCTGTAAACCCTTAACCTGATTGTAGCAGGTAGGGCGTGACAAAAACGTGACAAAAGCCAGGGTGGGTTGTATACTTTTATAAAGTATTGCTCATTGTAAAAACCTTATTTATATAAAAATTGGCCGGAACAAACCTGGGAGGGTTGATTTGTTTCCTGGCCGTTGATTTAAGGGTTTGTTATCAGGATTCCTAGATTTGTCTTTCAGTCTGCCTGTGATAATTTTAGCCATAGCCCAGGACCTGGTGTAGTTTTTTAGTTTAATTTTTTAGAATATATTCAAAATAAAATCAGTCCTAATTTTCGGATTTGGGACAAATTTTTTAAAATTGGAAACTTTTATGCAACTCTCGTTGTTACTTTTAGGGTCAGTTGAAGCGACCTGGGCAGGTAGACCGGTTACTTTTGCGACCAACTCCACCAGGGCTTTGCTCGCCTACCTGGCGGTTGAATCAGACCGGCCCCAACCCCGTGAGCTACTCGCGGCTCTACTTTGGCCGGACCAATCCAGGGCCGCCGCTTATACCAATTTGCGCCAGACGCTAGTCCGGTTACGCAAAGCTTTCCCGAATCCTTCCGATGTAACCACTTTCCTGTCTATAACACCCCAAACCCTTGAATTAAACCGGGAGGGCGTTACTACCGACCTGGCCTATTTTGAAGATTTACAGGCCCAATGTGCCTCCCATGCCCTTACGCACGACCCGGCTAGCCTTAATTGTCCGGCTTGTTTAGAGCGCCTGGAGACTGCTGCCGCCCTTTACCGGGGGGAATTCCTGCAAGGGCTGTTCCTGGAAGGGAGTGAACCTTTCGAGGAATGGTTGCATTTTAAGCGGGAAACCCTGTACCGCCAGGCCCTCCAGGTTTTTCGCCGGCTTACTCACTCCTACGAATTAGCGGGTGATTTTTTAAAAATGCGGAATTACGCGGTCCGCCACCTGACCCTCGACCCTTTGCAGGAAGATGCTCACGCCGATTTGATGCGTGCCCTGGCTTTGACCGGGGACCGGGGTGGGGCCTTAAAACAGTACGAAACTTGCCGGAACCTCCTGGCAACCGAATTGGGAATAGAGCCCAATGCCGAAACTACGGCCTTGTATAATCAAATTCGGAATGGTTCTTTTTCAGTTGCCGCCCCGGTTAAGCTTCTCAGGAACAATCTACCCGCTTCCCTGACCCCCTTTGTCGGTCGAGATGCCGAACTCGCGGCCCTGGAAAAAATGAGCGCCGCGCGGTTGTTAACCCTGGTGGGTACGGGCGGAATGGGCAAGACCCGCTTAGCTTTGATGCTGGGCCGGACCCGCCTGTCAGCCTTTCCTGATGGAGTATTTTTTGTGTCGCTCGCACCCCTGGCAAATACTTCCACCATCGCCCCTACTATCGCTACTACCCTCGGCATAAGTGTCCTGGGAGGTGACCCCCGCCAGGCTTTACTACACAACCTTCGTGATAAACAACTCTTACTAATCCTGGATAATTTCGAACACCTGATAGATGGTGTGGATATTGTGGTTGATATTCTGGAAGCAGCCCCACTCGTAAACATTATCACCACCTCGCGGGAACGACTAAACGTTCGAGGCGAGCATTTCTACCTCTTGCAGGGCTTGAACTTTCAAACGGACGTCGGGCTGGCTGAGGCTGCCAGTATGGAAGCGGTTCGGTTGTTCGTTCAGAGTGCGAAGCGGGTCCAACCCGGATTCAGGTTGGACGAATCCAATTTGGCAGACCTACTAAAAATCTGCCAGTTGGTCCAGGGAATGCCCCTGGGGTTAGAGTTAGCGGCTGCCTGGACTGAAACTCTTACGGTCGGAGTGATTGCGGCGGAAGTCGAACGCAGTGCCGACTTTCTGACGGCGGAATGGCGGGACGCACCCCACCGTCACCGCAGTTTACGAGCCGTATTCGATTGGTCATGGCAACTTCTAAATGAGAGTGAGCGCCAGGCTTTCAAGCAGCTTTCAGTCTTCCGGGGAGGTTTTACGGCGGAAGCAGCCCAGGTGGTCGCCGGGGCCTCTTATCGAACTCTCAATAATTTACAACGAAAATCCCTGCTCCAACGAAGCGAAGTCACTGGTACGACGGGCTGGTATACAATCCACGAAGCCTTGCGCCAGTTTGCTGCCGAAGCGCTGGTTGCCGGGAATGGTGAAGCCTCCCAGGTGGCGACCAGACACAGCGCTTTCTACATGGCCTTGGCCGAAGAAGCTGAAACAAAATATTACAGCCGGGACCAGGTTACCTGGCTGGACCATATCGAACGCGAATATGATAACATCAGGGCGGCCCTGGCCTGGTTGGAACACCAGGGCGAACTCGGGACAGTCCTTCGAATGGGCGGGGCTTTACGCTATTTCTGGTTTGTACGCGGTTATCATACCGAGGGTTCGGAACAATTGTTGCGAACCCTGGCCCGACCGGAAGTATTTGGCCCCAGCACCGCCCGCATCCGGGCCCTCAATGCCGCCGGGTATCTCCAATGGGTCCGGGGTGAAGAAACCGAAGCCCGAAAATTGCTCGAAGAAGCGCTTGCTTATAGCCGGGTTCTCGATGACCAGCCAGGCGCTGCCTTCGCACTCTGCTATCTGGGAGCGGTCACCAATGCCCAGGGTGACTATGCCACAGCCACCGGGTTTTTAGAAGAAAGCCTGACTATCTGGCGAAGGCTGCAAAAGGGGAACGACATCGGCCTGGCTTTAATGTTCCTGGGAGATTCAATGATTGAACTGGGAAATCACGAAAGAGCCAAAACTATCTTTGCGGAGAGCGCTGAAACGTTGAAACACCTTGGCAATACCAGTGTGTTGCCTTACCCCCTTCGCCGCCTGGGTTATGAGGCCCACCGCTTAGGCGATTGGACACAGGCTATCTCGTTTTATTCCGAAAGTATGAATCTAAATTTCGAAGTGGGTGACCGCCAGGGAGTTGCCGCCTCGCTGGTTGGATTGGCAGTCATAGCCGGGGGAAAAGGGGATTGGTCGGGGGCAGGGCTGATACTGGGAGCCGCTGATGCAATGCTCCAATCAATTCAAACCCAGCTTTTGCCCTTTGACCGCAAACAAAAGGAAAAACTCCTGGTAATGGTTGAGGTCCAAACTGCCAGGACCGACTTTGAACAGTCCTGGCAGGAAGGAATGAGGCTTACCGTGGAGCAGGCTATCCGAGCCACCGATGATTTAATTACTCAGTTACACCAATCTAAAAAATTCCCCCGGGTTAAGTAACCCCCCTTTAAGGTTTCCTGGCTAAAGCTAATTCTACCAGGCCATTTTTGGCCCCCTGGTGATTTACATCGAGTTCCAGCACTTTTTCAAACTCCGTGCGGGCCGCGGCGGGCTGGCCTTGCCCAAGAAAACCTAATCCCCGCCAGTAATAAGCTTCAATCAGGCTCAACTTACTCAGGTCATCCTTGAAGATTAAAAATGTGGGTAGCGAGGTGGCAAAATAATCAATTTTAGCCGGGTGTCGCAATTGGTGGTCTCCCGCCGCCGCCAGTCCTGCGAAAATTTCTCCTGCCAGGGTATTTTGTCCCAGTTTGAGGGCGGCTAATCCCCGGTAGAAGTCATTGCTTTTGATAAGTTTGACATCGTTTACGGCCTGTTCCCAGAAGTATCGGGCCTGGGATTCATCTGGCAACTCCTGGCTGGCCAGGCCCGCGTAAAAATATTGCATGGCCTGGCCGGTGAAAACCTGGTGATACCCTTCGCCAAGATTGGCCGGGAAATGCAAAGCGGCCTCGTAATGAACCAGGGCTTCTCTATTCTGCCCCTGGTCCAACAGCTTGCGCCCGGTCAAAAGGTGGGCCTGGACAAACTGGGCGGGGACTTTCCCTTCGCCACCTTCCCAGGGATGGAAATGGCGTTTATTGATTAAATCGAGGGCTTTTTCCGGTTGGTCCAGGTCGTTATAAAGCGTGACAAGTTCAAGGTAAAGGTCGTCACGCCACTCCACCAGGGCCAGGTTTTGCTCCAGGCGTTTCAAACGGCCTTTGGGGGCAAAGTTAAGGCGTTTTTCGAGCTGGTCCAATTCATAAAGGAGCCTGGCATCGTTGGGGTTTTCCCGGCAGGCTGCCAGGTAAGCGGCATGGGCCCGGTCTGCGTCATTCCGGTTATTGTAATAAGCAAGGCCAAGGTTGCGGCTGACGGTGGAAAACCCGGCCCCACGGCGACGGGCTTCCTCCCAGGCCTGTATTGCTTCCTCATAGCGTTTTTTATCGTAAAACAGGTTGCCCAGGTAGTAGGGAGCGAAGCTATCTGTTGGGTTTTTAGAGATGGCGCTTTGTAAAACCGCAATCGCTTCCAACCGGTTTGGAAAACAATAATCGGGTACCAGAGTGGCGGCTTGCCGGTAGAAATCAAGGGACTGTTCGACCTGCCCGGTTTTATCGAGATAGTAAGCCAGGAAATAATAAACCTGGGGGTCTGGTAGCCCCGGCCCAGTTGGATACGTTTTCAAAACTTCGATAGCATCATTGAAAAACCCGGCTTCGGCATAGTCAATAGCAAGGCTGAGATAGTTGGTCAGGCTACTGGCCAACCGGTTCGTTGCCTCGGTGAACTGAACGGCAAGGGATTGCTTGGTGGCTTCCAAACCATTTAAGGCCAGGTGGAGCTCAAAGGGAGCCCAGCTATCCAGAATGTCGAGATCCAGGGTCTGCCTGACAATTTCGGCGGCATTCCCAGGTTGCCCAAGCTTCCTTAACAGAGCCGCCTGTAAATTGCGGGCCTTGGTATTTAGCGGATTAGCCGCCTGGGCTTTGGCAAGCAACCTTAAGGCTTCCTCAAAATTACCACGGCTGCTTTCAAGCTGGGCCAGCGCGTAAAAAGCCGCCCCCTGCCAGGCATAGTTCCATGTGGCCTTGTAAAAAGCCTTGTAAGCTCCCTCGAAATCTTCCAGGGAACGCAGGGCCAACCCCAGGTTGTAAAAAGGCTCCCCGTCATAAGGGTTTGGATTTTTCTGAGTCAGGGTCTCCACGGCTTGCTTGAAATGCCCGGCTGCCTGGGCAAAGTAACCCTGCCTGAAAAGTAAGAGACCGAGAGCATTATTGTTGCGGGCGTCAGAAGGGTCACGTCGCAGAGCTTCCAGGTAATAGTCCGCCGGGTTAAAAGTGGCATGGCGGTATTGTTCGAGGTGCAGCCCGGTCAGGTAGAGCGTTTCGGTCGAAGTTATTTCGCCGGGCAAAGGAGCCGGTTGGGCCGGTTCGGGTGGGTCCTGGGAAACCGGTGAGGCGGCAGGCAAGGTATACTTAACAAGGCTCTGGCCGGATTTGTCTTGCAATTCGGCGGTCAAGTCAGATTGCGCGAACTCGCCTGGCAAAATAAAATCGGCCTGGAAGGGCCGGTCGGGGGCAATGTCGGCATTCCACTCTCTTAAAAGGTGGTCGGCGGTAAAAAGGCTCAATTTAGCCACCGGGCGGGAAGATGTGGTGTTGGCCCGCAAGGTTACAACCAGTCCCTGTTTTTCGAGGTTTAGAGCCGCTTCAAGATTGGCCTGCCTTACGTAGCCCATTTCCCGGATAGGATACCAGTATTGCGAAAAAGTCCGAGTCTCGTAAGGTTGTAACCAGGAGAAATCGGGCTGGTTGTCGGTAAAAACCCCGCTCATGAGTTCAATATAGGGGCCATCTTCATCGGTCAGGTTATCACCCCAGCGCTGGCCGAACTCCCCGGCTCCCCAGGTCCACTGCTTTTTCCCCGGCGCAACGTGATGGTTAGCGACGTGGAGGGTTCCGGCAGCTTTGGCATGGTCGTAGCCGCCCATAAAATCATAGTCAGATTTGGCAATCATGTACGAACTTGGGACCGGGATATTTTTGTACCAGGTTATGTCGGTGCCGGGCGCGTAGTCTATATCGTAGTATTTTCCGGTGGCGATAGGGAAAGTAGACATTGCTCTTTTGGCATGGTCCGCCACATAATGAACATCGGGCGGGAAAATAGACTGGTAAGAATCGTTGGCGTGGACCGCCAGGTTAGCCCACCACAGGAAGGTCTGGGGGAGAGCGGTCCTGTTGTAAAGCTGCACCCTGGCTTCCAGGTAAGATTTGCCGGGGTAAAGGGTCAGGCCAACCATACCCTTCATAAAGTTGAGGGGCTCAATCTCACTTAGCCAGACCGTTTTGCTGCCATCGGAGTTTTCCTGGATGGTGAAATCTACCGGCATATATGTGGTAGGGCGGTGGTGCTGGGGCCAGTTGAATTCAATCCCGCCGCTTACCCAGGGTCCGGCTAAACCCACCAGGGCCGGTTTTATCACCCGGTTGTGATAAATAAAATTGTAGTTGTTGGTTTTATCTAGCCCGCCGTGGATGCGTCCGCCCAGTTCCGGTAGAATCATTATTTTTAAAAATTCGTTTTCCAGGAAAACGGCCTGGTAAATCTTATCCTCTTTCTCGTCCGAAATGCGGTCTATAAAAGGTAACGGGTAAAATTTCCCCTGGCTCCCCTGGTAAACCCGGCTTTCCAGAAACATCGGGTTGCGGTCTGGTTGGGCCGCCGGGTAAGTTGGAATTGTCAGTGGCTCTACCCAGCATTTAACAGCATCTACCATATTCCACCCCTCGTAAATTTTTTTTACAGTGAATAAACTAACATTTCTATTTTCGAGCTAATTTGGGGTTATAATACCAGCTTGTTTGGATAAAACCAGGGGTAACTAACCACTACAGCAGAATCAGGTATATAAAGAGCAGGAATAGCCCACATCGATTTGTGGGCTTATCCGGTTAACTAGAATATTCCCTGGGAGAGTATTTTCGCGTAATTTAAAAGGGTTTTCGGGCCTATAATCTTCTCTTTCTTAAACCCTTTCAACACAATAAATACCCAGGATTTGCTTTAACGACCCTGCCCCGGCAGCCCCAAACCTGCCTCCTTACCTTACAAAAGTTGGGGGGCCCTGGGGTCCAGGTAAGTTGGGGCGGGTGTATCAAACAAAATCCAATGGGCCAGTTTTTCCCGGTATAAATTTATTTCCGGCTGGTAACGGGCGTCAGCAAATAAATTAGTCTGTTCGAACACGTCGTTTTCGAGGTCGAAAAATTGCGACTTACTCGCATCCTGGCCCAGTATTAGCTTACGGGTATGCGAGCGTACCATATACTGGCGGCCCCGTTGCTCCTCACAAAAAACAAACGAGGGGTTTATCCCAACATCCTTAAGGTCAATTCCAGGGAAGAAATTGGGGGCTTCAACTCCACCCTGACCCAGGAGGGTGCGGGTTAAATCGACCTGGCTTACCAGCCGTCCATCCCGTTCCGCCAGGGAGCTTTCGGGGTATTTTATTATCAGCGGTATTCGTGCCAACGGGTCATAAACATAATTTTGTTTCAAAAGCAGGTGGTGAAAGCCCAGGTACTCGCCGTGGTCACTGGTGTAGATAATAAGGGTATCCTCAAAGAGCCCTTTGGCTTTTAGCACCTCTACCATTTTCCCGACATAATCATCGATCTGGGAAATTGAGCCATAATAACGCGCCATAACCCGTTTCAATTTTTCAAGGGTAAGTTTCTCATGGGGAAAATAGCCGGGATGCATTTCGAGGTCACCGGGCAGATTTTTCTCCAACCACCCCGGTAAAGGGGTTAAATCAGCCGGGTTGTACATCTCGCTCCAGGGCGCAGGCACATCAAAAGGGTGGTGAGGTTTGATAAAACTGACCATTAGCAGGTTGGTTTGCCCGGTCTTCCACTCTTGCAAAGCGGCCAGGCCCCGGTCGCCAATCCAGTTGGTCGAAAACTGGTCTTCCGGTAAATTAGTTTCAACCGCCCCAAAGTTCACCCAGTACTCCGCCCCAGCCCGCGCCCGTTCTGCTTGAAGTTGGTCCTGGCGGTCAATCCAATCATCCAGGCCGACTTCTTTCAGGTAGCGGTGATAATCGTCGTCATAGCGGCCTGCGCCGTCCTGCTCGGCCAGTTCCATCCGCTCGAACCCGACATCAAGATAGGTCGGCGTCTGGTGAAATTTACCAACAGCCGTTGTTTTGTAGCCAGCCTGTTTTAACAGTTGCGGGAAAGTCGGCAAACCGGGCGGAATGGTGCAGCGGTTGGTCCAGCCAAGGTGCTGGTGGGGATAAAGCCCCGTTACCAGGGAATAGCGGGCCGGAGTACAGATTGGCGAGGTACAAAACGCGTTTTCATAGACGGTGGCTTGCGCGGCAAGCGCGTCCAGGTGAGGCGTTTTTATTTCGGTGTTGCCATAAGCCCCCAGGCAGTCGTAACGGTGCTGGTCGGCAATAATAAAAAGGATGTTAGGCGTCATAATTATCTTTCTAAACAGGGTTTTATGCTATTCCACCCAGTAATTGCGGGGATTGACTTTCCGGGTGTAGCCGCTGGCGGGAATAGGGAGTGGGTCAACCGCCTGCATCATTTTTACGGCCAGTTCCGTCAGGAGTTCGGTTTGCTCCCTTATGTAGTCAGCCTTGCCCCAGAGGTTATTTAGTTCAAAGGGGTCATCGGCAAGGTTGAAAAACTGGCCTCGGCCCTGCATATCCAGCACCAACTTCCACTCGCCTTTGCGCACCATCCGCAGCAAACCGCTCTGGCTGCACGAATTGAGACAGTCAAAAGCGCCGGTTTTACTTGTGGGAAGACCAGGCTGCACCTCAGTCACATCATCCTCGGTATAGTGGAGACCACCGACGCCCTGTTCCCCGTAGACGCTGGCAAACTCGCCGGGCGGGTAATCCTGACCGCTAAGTAGCGGCCAGAAACTTTTCCCCTGGACCCCCTTTGGTAACCCAACTCCGGTAAATTCGCACAGGGTGGGCAGTAAATCCACCAGGGAAACAAAGGCCGGGTGGGGCAAAGGGTTGGCCTCAACGCCAGGGCCAACGGCAAAGAAAGGTATTCGCATCAGCACTTCCGGCATTTCCGGCCCCTTCCGCAGCATCCCATATTCTCCCACGAAATCGCCATGGTCGGCCATAAATACTACAAGGGTGTTTTCGCGTAAACCTTCCACTTCCAGGAAAGTCACGAACCGTTTGAGTTGGTCATCCAGCAACCGTAACATTCCCAGGTAATTAGCCCTCGCTCGCGGTATCGAAGCCTGGTAATCTGGAAAACCCATCTCCCCTATTCGGTGGGTATACTGCCATTTAAAACCCCTGTTCATAAAATCTTGCTCGTTGGTATCTAGGGGCGGTAAATCGGCGGGTTGGAAAAGCGAATAATAGGGTTCGGGCACCTGGTAGGGGTTATGCGGCTCCGGGAAAGATAGCCACATGCAGAAGGGCTGGTCGGAGTTGTCTTTTATCCAGTCCTGGGCATCTGAGACCATGCGATAGGGTAGCTGGCATTCCAGGGGAAAGGGGGAGGGCTCTAACGATATATGAAATCCAAGGGTTTTTAGCCAGCTATCAAATTCCTCTTCCTGGGCAGAGTTGGGCTTCCGGCGGCTGCCCAGGTGGTCATAATTGGCAAAATAATCGACCCTTTCGGCGGTCAGGTAGGTGTGGTTTTTACCAATGAGGGCAGTCCGATAACCCTGCTCTTTCATAATCGAGAAAACATCCTGTTCGAAGACCGCCCGGTATAGCTCATAATTTTCCCGGATACCGTGTGCGTTGGGATAGCGCCCGGTGAGCATGCTGGTCCGGGCCGGGGCGCAAGCTGGCATGGGGGTGTAAGCATGGTTAAACCATCTCCCCTGCTGGGCCAGGCTGTCCAGAAAAGGAGTGGTATCAAGCTCAAAACCTTCCCTTTTAGACAGGTCGGCCCTTTGCTGGTCGGTCATTATGAGAATAATATTCGGCGAATGGTTCATTAGTCGTCTCCTGAAAGGTAATTCCCATAACAAACCAGGAATCACTCCATTGTAATTAAGCCTGCGTTTTATAAGTCTATTTCAAAAGATAATCAAGCGAATCCAGGTTTTCACGGAGCAAAACTTTTAGTCCGCCCCTGGCATCTCCCTCTAACCATTGGACCAGGGTCTCCCGGAACAACGCCATCATAATTGAAACAAGCAGACGCACCTCCCTCCGGTTGGACTCTCCCGCTGAACGCTCAAATAGGATGTCACACAAAGGGGGCTCTGTAATAAATTGGGAAGTGGCAAAAAGATAAGAGAGTTGGGGGGTCTTCATCGCAAGCTGAAAACAGAGCAAAAAAATTTCCCACTGTTCCTCATATTGCCCGGCCATGTGCATTAAAACAGCCTGGAGCGCCAGGAAGGGCGAATCTATTTCATCAAGCTCCCCCAGGTACCGGACTCCTTCCTGCATCACTTCCAGGGTCGGCGCAACCAGCACCTCTTCCTTTGAAGAAAAGTAACGGAAAAAGGTGCGGGAGGAAATCATTATTTGGTCGGCTATATCCTGGATAGAGGTTTGTTCGTAGCCGCGCTCTTTAAAAAGGCGCAGGGCCGTTGCCTCAATCGTCTTTTGGGTCAGGCGTTTTTTTCTTTCCCTTAAACTCAGGGGTGGCCCAGGTGTAATTGAAAGGGTTATTTTCTGTTCGTCCATTCTAATTTGTCTCTTATTGACTATTGTCACACTATGACATTATAATCCAGTTATACTTATTTTAACAAAATTAGTATAACCAAAAACCTTTTTTACGGCGAGTTTTACAAAACCCGGTTAAAGTAAGAACGGAACGGATTTCGTGACATTGGTTTGCCATCGATATTTTCTTTTAGCTGCTTGATATGTCTAAAAAAGGAGAAAGCAATTATGGCTTACACATTCAATGGCAAAGTTGCCCTGGTTACCGGGGGAGCCTCCGGTATCGGTAAGGCCGTAGTCCTGGAATTGATTGCCCAGGGAGCTTCAGTGGTGGCGGTGGATATGGTTGAAGAAAGACTGACTCAGTTGGCCGCCGAATTGCAAAGCCAGTCCGATAAACTGGCTACCTGCCTGGGCAACGTAACGAGTGAAGCAGATGTCGACCGGATGGTTGAGACCGCCACCTCCCGTTTTGGCCGTCTTGATATTCTGGTCAATAACGCCGGGATTATGGATGCCATGACCCCGGTGGGTGAACTATCCACCGAGTTATGGAACCGGGTGCTGGCGGTCAACCTTACTGGCCCCTTCCTGCTCAGCCGCAAAGCTATTCCCATCATGGTGGCCCAGGGTGAGGGTCGGATAGTAAACGTGGCCTCGGAAGCCGGTCTTCGGGGCAGCGCCGCCGGGGCTGCTTATACCGCTTCCAAACACGGAGTAATCGGCCTGACCAAAAACACCGCTTTCATGTATGGGCCGCAGGGGATTCGCTGCAACGCGGTCTGCCCAGGCGGGGTAGAAACAAACATAGGGATAGGCGGCGATTACAACCCGACCGCGCTCGGTATCAGCCGGGTTATGGGGGTGTTGCAAGCCACGGCTGGTAGCCGGATAGCTAAACCGGTGGAACTGGCGGCAGTTATAACCTTTTTAGCCTCGGATGAAGCCAGTTTTGTCAACGGAGCCATCCTCGCGGCTGATAACGGCTGGTCGGCAGTCTAATAAACCTAAAAAAGCCCCAGGTAGAGTGATGGGAAGTAATGCTTTACCTGGGGCTTTTGCTCTGGTTTAGTTGGATTCCTCTGGCACATAAGCAACCAATAAACGGCCATTGGATACCTGGGTCTTATAATGTGGTAAGGGCCGGGGCGCCGGACCAGCGATATTCTTACCGGAAATATCGTACTGGCTGCCGTGACAGGGACATTCAAAACGTGAATCCTGACCCACCCAGTTTACTTCGCAACCCATGTGGGTACAAACATCGCTGAGCCCAACGTACTGATTGCCCTGTTTTAAGACAAAACCTGTCTGGGTCCCGGTTTTACCGGGAGCGGCGGGTAAGGTTATTTTCTGGGGGGTGGTGGCAGCGTTCACAAAGTCTGCTTCGGCTCCAACATCTACAAACCCGGCGGCACTGGCCGTTGTCGTAATGGTAACGGGGGTTGCCGCCTCGGTTTCAGGTTTTATGGTAATGGACGAAGCCGGGACTCCCGCCAGGGTAAAATCCGAAACGGCTGCCAGCGATTTACCGGGCACCAGGTTGATTGTCCGGTAACCCAGGTCTTGCAACAGTTCGGAAGCCGGGAGTTGGTAGGCATTCGGTTTCTCCACGCCGGGCCGGTGCTGGGGGAAGGCGGTCGAGTTGGCGGTGTAAAAATTGATTGTCCCTTCCACCTGGGTAACTACCTGGTGAATATGCCCGTTCAAAACCGTTACAGCGCTGTAAGGTTTGAGTAACGCCAGGGCCTGGGCGGCATCCTTTGTTTCCCACGACCAGGGTTTGTAAACGGTAAAGAGCGGCACATGCGCAAAGACGACCAGGGGTGTATCCTTCTTAACCCCACTGAGGTCTTTTTGCAGCCAGGCCAGTTGGTCAGTTCCCAGCAACCCAAAGGCATCCAGTTCCCCGGCGTTGGAAAGCCCTATAAAGTGGACCCCCTGGTAATCCATACTGTACCAGCTATTGGCAGGAGCCTTGGCTAAAAAGCGTTGCCGGAAATTTGCCCCCTGGCCGTTAAGGACATCGTGTTCGCCTGGAACATAAAAGATATTGGAAGTCTGGATGGTATTCATAAGCTGGTAAGCCGTATCAAATTCCGAAGGTTTGGACATATGCGAGACATCCCCGGTATGAAGGACAAAAGCGGGACGGTGAGGCAAAGCGTTTATCCGGCTGACAGTTTGTTGGAGAGTGCCATTTACATCCGTATTTACACCCGCCGTGTTGAAGCCGATATGGGTATCACTGACCTGGACAAACGTAAAACCCGTGGTTTTGCCAGAACCACCAGTTGGTGTTGCAGCCGCCACAGGGGAGACTTGGGCCTCATTTGAGGCTGGGTTTGTATTTGTAGCCGTAAGAGGCACCGATGCCGGGGGAGTAGTCGTAATATCACCACAGGCAGTGAGTAAGCCGTTGACCCCGATAGTCCAGATCACCCCGGTCCCGGCCCAACCCGCCATACATTTCAACAATTTCCGGCGAGAATAATTAGCAGGTTGGGCGGGTGTTCTCTCTTTGAAATCTTCGTGCCCGTAATCCTTCATTTTTCACCTTCAAGCCTTTCTGATTAGTAACCACTCAAGCCAGAAAGCTCCATCCCTTTCAGATATTTCCTGAAACAGGCTCCCTGGAATCCTTACACCCTTCTATACTGCCTGACAGGGCGAAATATTCCCGGAATATTGCCCGGTTGATTAAATAAAATAATCTGGCTGGAATTTATTCAAAGGGTGTTAAAATTAGGAAAGGGATTGAGAGTAGCAAGCAGAGATAATTAGTCTTCAGATTTGGGAATAAAATCAAAGAGAAATCGGTATACATACACGAAGTACCCGGAAAAGGCCATCATTATCTTTTCTAAAAGTATTGCATGCGGAGTTTCCTGGTTAACGTATAAAACCAGGAAAGTTGAACCCGGTAAGGGAGTAGCCAAGCTGTTTAATAATAGGAACCAACTAAACCGGTTTGAGGAAGTGGTTATGCCGCACCTGGCAGCGGCCTATAACCTTGCTCGCTGGTTAGCTAATAATGACCAGGACGCAGAAGATATTGTGCAGGAAGCCACTTTGCGTGCTTTCAAATTCTTTGGCAGCTTTAAGGGTGGAGATGGCAACATCTGGTTTCTAACTATCGTACGCAATACTTTCTATACCCAGGTCTCTCAAAAAGGCCACCAAAAACAAACCACTATTTTTGATGAAGAACTTCACGCGGACAGTTCGGAAGCGCTAAATCCTGAAACTATCCTCATCCGCCAGGCGGATATACGGCACATAAAAGAGGCTTTAATGGAATTACCCCCGGAATACCGGGAAGTCATTATTTTGCGCGAGATTGAAGAATTTTCTTATCGAGAAATTGCGGAAATCCTGGGTATTCCTATCGGTACAGTTATGTCACGGCTAGGCCGGGCCCGTAAACGGCTGCAATATCGGTTGAGCAACCCGGCCCCTGAATTAAGAAAGAGTCTTTCCGATGACCTGTAACGAAATGCAAAAACTCCTCGACCCCTATATTGATGATGAGCTAGACCTGGTAAATACCCTGGAAATCGAACAGCATTTGCAGGATTGTGGGGCTTGCCAGGTAAGATACCAGAACTACCTGGCCGTGAGGAAAACTTTTAAGGAAAAATCGCTCTACTACGAACTTCCGCCTGCCCTGCAAAAAAGAATCCATACCGGTTTAGTGAAAAGTTTGCCCAGACGCACCTCCTTTTTTTCAAGATTGGCGGAAGAGCGTTGGTTTGGGCTAAGTGCGGCATTAGCAGCAATATTAATTTTACTGGGGATTGGGGCCGAGGTAATTTTGTTGACTGTGGGTTCCAATGAAACCGAGCGTATAACCCAGGAAGTTTTGGACAGTCATATTCGCTCGTTGATGCTTAACCACCTGGAAGACGTGGTATCGACGGACCAACATACCGTTAAACCCTGGTTCAATGGTAAACTCGATTTTTCACCGGTGGTGGAAGATTTTACCAGCCAGGGCTACCCTTTAACCGGTGGACGGCTCGATTATCTGGATAAACAACCGGTCGCGGTCCTGGTTTACCAGCGCGGTAAGCACGTTATCAATGTTTTTAACTGGCGCAGCGACAGCACTGGAAATTCAAATGGGGACGTGCAAACTGCCACCCAGCAGGGGTATCACATTATCCACTGGACCACAGGCGGGTTTAATTACTGGGTCGTTTCAGACTTGGGCGAACCTGATTTAGAGAGTTTTGTCCAATTGTTAAAAACGGCGGTCGGCGGCGGCTAGGGCGGGTGTTTGGGGTTAAAATCATCCGGTTACACCCAAATCAGGTTTTCCCCTTTTTCATAAAACAACCCCGGCATTTGCTTTTTAGAAATACCGGGGTTGTTTTACATTTTGCCGGTGCCAGTTCCGGCAGGGAAGAATGGACGGCAACCCCTAAAATTAATCGGCT
>MKTJ01000013.1:250750-251018 GCA_001898225.1 Chloroflexi bacterium 54-19 | reverse complement strand
GAAAAAACTGGTTCGATATTCCCGAAGCCCGCCGCGTCCATAAAGACCCGACCCCTCGTATCGGCGGTCTCGGCATGTTCGTCGGCTTTTTCTTTGCGGTCCTTTTTGGTCTGCTGGCGGGGTTAGTCGTCCCTGAATTATGGGTGCCCGGCGACATCTGGCGGATTTGTCTCTTGCTAGTGGGGGCGGCCCTGGTGACGGTGGTCATGTTAGTTGACGATTTGCGAGGGCTGCCGCCTTTGCCCCGCCTCTTTGCGCAGATTGTTGC
>MKTJ01000013.1:111323-250705 GCA_001898225.1 Chloroflexi bacterium 54-19 | reverse complement strand
CCTGGCCGACAATGGACATCCCATTGGCATCCTGATTCACAGTATCGCAACCTGGAAATTTGCCGAGGTTTTTGGTTCGCCGCTCTGGCTGCTGGTGGCGGTTCCCTTCACTTTTTTCTGGATTGTCGGGATGATTAACACCGTCAACGCCACCGATGGTATAGATGGGCTGGCCGGGGGCATTGTTTTTATTGGCGCGGTAATTTTGTTCCTGGAAACCCTTATTCAAAACTGGACTCGCCCGGCTGCAACCAGTTCGGGAGGGACACCCCAGTTCCAGTTTACCAGTTCGCTGCTGGCCCTGGCCCTGGCGGCGGCTATCCTGGGTTTCCTCGTTTTCAACTGGCACCCGGCCTCGATTTTCATGGGCGATTGCGGCTCGAATTTTTTGGGGTTTGCCCTGGCCGTCATCTCGATTATTGACGGCGCTAAAGTTGCGGTGGCCCTCCTGATTATCGGGTTCCCGGTGCTGGACCTGGCTTTTGTCTATCTTAACCGGATTTATCATGGGCGCGACCCCAAACAGGCCGACCGCAGCCACATTCATCACCGCCTGATAGACATGGGCTGGAAACAACAATGGATCGTGGCCCTGTTTTACGGGATAAGCATTTTTTTCGGGGTAGTGGGTATATTACCCTTTAATTTCAACAGCCTTACCAAGTTTATCAGCCTGGGCGTGCTGATGCTCTGCCTGATTCCCCTGCTTTACTACAGCGTCCGGTATCGCAAGCCGCAACCGCCCACCACTGCCCTGCCTCCTGAGGAAGTTTCGCAACATAAGTAGCGGTTAGTAGCCGGAAGTCAGTAGTCGGTGTTAATTTTCCAGGATATAGCGGTAAAAGTCTAAAACAACGAAGTTCTGTTCAGGCTACAAGCGCAACAAATATTTATTTTACAGGGAGGTTTTGGCTAAATTAAATCTATAGCCTATAACAGTGCTCCCTGGTTAATTGTTTTTACTGACTACTGTCTACTGACCCCTGATTACTATTGCTGGTATATCGTTTGCTGAGTCTCAGGGGAGAGGTTTTATCAAAGCTAACCCGTAAGGACTGGGATTTGCGTACCTGTAACAATCAATTGAAAGATAAGCTATGACTTTAGAAAATAACAACCAGTTAAGCAACCAGTTGAGGATTGTGCCACTCGGTGGGGTTGGCGAAGTTGGCAAAAACTCCACTTTAATCGACTTTAACGGCGAATTTGTCCTGGTGGATATTGGCGTTAAATTCCCCGACGAAGAAATGGTCGGGATTGACCTGATAATCCCCGATTTAAGCTATGTCCAGGAGCATAAGGAGAACCTCCGGGGTATCCTGATTACCCACGGTCACGAAGACCACATCGGGGCCATCCCTTACGCCCTGGCTTACCTCGAACTCGACGCCATTGACATCTATGGCTCGTCCCTGGCCCTGGGTCTCGTCCGCTCCAAGCTGGAAGAACACCCTGGTACGGAGCAAAAGGCCCGCTGGCATGCCATGAACGGCGGCGAACTGGTCCGTTTAGGTCAGATGGAAGTTGAATTTATTTCGGTTGACCATTCTATACCCGACGCTTTCTCACTGGCGATTCATACCCCGCTCGGCACTGTCCTGCATACCGGGGATTGGAAATTTGCCGGGTTGCCTGAATCCAGCTTTGAGCGCTACCGCGAACTGGGCCAGGAAGGTATTTTGGCCCTCATTCCCGACTGTGTCCGAATCGAGTCGCCGGGCCGGACTCCGCCCGAAAGTGTCGTGGGTGATGCCCTGGAACAACTTGTACGTGATGCTCCGGCGCGGGTTGTTGTCAGCACCTTTGCCTCGAATGTCAACCGGGTAGGCCGGACAATTGAGGCGGCCCAGAAATACGGGCGGGTTTGCGCTTTGGTGGGCCGTTCGATGGAAAAGAATATCCCGATTGCCCGCAGTCTTGGCTATCTCGATTATCCCGACGAGGCTATCGTTTCGGCCCAGGCTGCGCGGCGTCTACCGCCCGAAAAAGTGGTCCTCATCCTGACCGGGAGCCAGGGTGAGCCGACCGCCGCGCTGGCCCGGATGGCCGCCGGGACGCACCGGTTGGTCTCCCCGCTGCCGGGCGATACCGTCATAATGTCGGCCACGCCCATTCCCGGCAACGAAAAACTGGTCGGGCGCATTATTGATAACCTGATGCGAAACGGGGCGCATGTTATTTACCCCAGGGTCATGCCGGAAGTCCACGTCAGCGGCCACGCTTCCTATGATGAACATCTCGAGCTGCTCGAACTGCTCAAGCCGCGTTATGTCGTGCCTTTCCACGGCGAGTACCGCATGATGGTGTTAAACCGCGAGGCGGCGGTATCGAAGGGTGTCCCTTTTGAGAATGTCTTCCTGACCGAAATCGGCCAGGGCGTGGTCATTACCGCCGAAGGTGGTCGCAAGGATGGCCGGATTCGAAGTGGGGCGGTCCTGGTGGACGGTCTGACGGTCGGTGAGGTCAACCAGGTGGTCTTGCGCGACCGGCGACGTTTAGCCAGCGATGGCCTGGTGATTATTTCGACCACCCTGGACGCCCAGACCGGTCTGCCGGTGAACGACCCTTCCGTCCTCACAACCGGGCTGCCAACCTCGCTTTCCCGCGACGGTGTGAACAATTTGCAAGAACAAAGCCGGGAAATCGTCCAGAAGGCGATTGAGCAGGCCGAGCGCGGCCACAAAGGTGCGGTTGTTCCCAGTTCGCTCTCGGAACTTATCAAACAGAACGTCGGCTCCTATATCTTGCGCTCGACCGGGTTGCGCCCCCTGATTATCCCGGTCCTGACCGAAATTTAATACAATCTTCTTGCTATTCAGGCCTGTTAACCGGGTTGCCCACCGTTTGGTTGTATAAAAATTGCTATAAACAGTTTTGGGTTTATGCAATCGGGTTTTATACAATGAAAGGTGTGAAAAATGGCTAAAATCCTGAGTCCGCAAAGGACGCTTGGTAAAACTGGCGTCCAGGTCCTCCTGGTAGGTTACGGCACAGCCCCGCTGGGTAAGAAAGAGGTCGCTCGCGAATTTGCTGTGAAATGCCTGAACCACGCTATAGATTCCGGTATTATCTATCTCGATACATCGCCGGACTACGGTAGCGAGCCTCACTTGGGCGAGGTTATGCGGACCCGCCGCCAGGAGGTTTTCCTGGCGACCAAGATTAACAAGCGAAGCAAAGAAGGTGTGCTGGACCAGCTAAAAGAATCACTGCGGAAGCTCCAGACCGATCATGTAGATCTTATCCAGGTCCACGCCGTCAATGCCTGGGCTGACCTGGAAGAAGCTCTCGCGCCGGATGGAGCGGTAGTCGCCCTGGAACAGGCCCGGCAGGAGGGTTTGTGCCGTTTCATCGGTATTACAGGCCACGCCCGGCCCGAAATCCTGGCCCTGGCTTTGCGCCGCTATCCTTTCGACACGGTGTTGTCGGCCCTCGGTTTTGCCGACCACCTGGTCAGCGGGGCGGAAAACTTTGTTTTGCCTGCCGCCACCGAAAATAATACCGGTGTGATTGCCATGAAAGTGCTGGGGCACGGCACTTTTCAGACCCGCGACCTGGCCCTGCGCTATTCGTTGGGTTTGCCGGGTGTCTCCCTGGCGATTGTCGGGATGGATTCTCCCCAGCAGATTGACGAAATTGCCCGGATTGCGGCCAGTTTTAGCCTGCTCTCACACGAGGAAGAACAAAAACTCCTAAGTGAGGTGCGGCCCCTGGTGCTGGAAGATGCCCAGGCCAGTAAAAACGGGGAAAGCAAACTCTTCTGGTTGCACGACACCACGGTTATGGGCTGGAAAGAAAAAGATGAGCCGGTCCTTGTACAGTATTAAACATTCCGGGTGGCCCTGGTCGCTATAGCCGTTAAAGGAGTGGTTGGTCTGGAAATGGCCGCCGCTCCGTTTCTCACAGCTACGAAAAGCCTTTGCAGGGAAATTTGATGGTTAGATGTAGTTTACATAAGTTCATTTTGCGACCGGGAATCGCCCGTATAAGTTATGGCAGGCCGGTTGGCGAGTACTATACCGCCAGGAAAAATGAGTTTCCAGGTTCCCAAAAGTACGTCTTGGGTGGGTGCATTGTCCGACCAACTTCCCCCAGATACAGGTTGGTGCTATTCTGTCGGGCCTGCCGTAAGGCTGAAAAGGCCTGGCGAATCCGCAAGGGCTGGGATACCCCCAGGACAACCGCTTTTACCACCGCTCCCAAAAATACCAAAAAACCCCGGTTATAGTTCTACCCTATAGAGGGTGTGCCAAAAACTAAAAACTAAAAACTAAACACTGCAACCTAAACACTTTGCACTCCGCCAAAAGGACAATTGACACATAGGACCGGCCATTCTATACTTTTATATGGCCGGTCTGCCCCGGTCACCGATAAAAAAAGACCCGGCCTGACCGGGTGATTCAAGCCTGTTTATAACCTATAACATTTCCGCTTATTCAATTGCCCCAATCATTTAAGGAGTTAGACTATTATGGCATCACATGTAGTAACCGATAGCAGCTTCGAGAAGGACGTTATCGAGGCCAGCAAGGAGAAACCGGTTTTAGTAGATTTCTGGGCCACCTGGTGTCCGCCCTGTAAGATGCTTTCCCCGCTGGTCGAGGAGATTGCCGACGAGAAAGCCAGCGTCATGAGCCTGGCGACGGTCGATACCGACGAAAACCAGGAAGTCTCCGAGCAGTTCGGCATCATGAGCATCCCGACCCTGATTCTGTTCAAGGACGGCCAGCCGGTCAAGCAACTGGTGGGTTATATGCCCAAGGCCCGCTTGCTTTCCCAGATTGAGAAATTTCTCTAGTTCGAAAGTTTTGCCCGGTTGAACCAGACCGGGCAAGCCGCCTGAAAAACCTCTCGTGCCAGCAAAGGCCGGGAGGTTTTTTGCTTGTTTTTTCCGGCTGGGGTATCAGAAGTTTAAGAAGAAGGGTATAAAAACGAAAAATCCCGACAAACCTTGCGGCTCTTCGGGATTTCGTACCAGTGTTGCGTTCAGAAGTAATACCTCGCACAACCGGTTTGACTTTGAAGAAAACGCGGCGGAGAAACTCTTGCGAGTACCTGCCAACCGAGTAGTCCTTTGCAGTCGAAACCTTTACCGGCAACAATCCTTGCGGATTATTTCCGGCCTGTTCAAACGAGATAGCCGGGGCTTTTTGGTGCGGGCCTTTGCAGGTCGCTCCCGGAAAACCTGGCCTTTGGAAGAACCTACCTGGGTCATTCCCTTGCGGGTCTGCCTTCAGGCCGGTCCAACCTGTTCGGATGAACCCGGTTAGCGACGGCTCTTGCGAACCGGCTGCCAACCTTTGGCTGTGTTTCGGAGGACTTCAACAACTCTGACATCACTATGGTAACAAGATTCCCTTTTGGAGTCAATAAAATTTATCCACGACTTACCCACATCTTTTCCCACAGACTTATCCCCAGGCTGTGCCCAGGAGAATCCCTTTACTCCTTAAAACATAGTAAAATGAATAGCTAAGCGCTGGTTGATAGTTACGAACTATAACCAATAACTTCTGGTAGATATATTTTGACGCGGGCCGGTTTGGTTCTTTATAATCACGTTTAAACTTAAACGGTACGAATTTTCAACTAATGGTGGGAAGGACTTCAAGAAGATACAAATGGTTAGCGCAGACTTTTTAGAGGCTTTACTGGCGGTACCGAATATCCGCCGCTACAAGGTTTCCCCCAACGGCGAATGGGTGGCCTGGATCTGGGTGGGGCTTCACCCGACTGCTGAAGTGTATGTTGCCGCTACGGACGGCTCGACCGGGCCGATTCGCTTTACCGATACCCCCGAAAATACCCAGCTTGTCGGTTGGTCTGCCGATAGTCGCTCGGTTATCGTCGGCCAGGACCACCAGGGGGACGAACGGGTCCAGCTTTTCAAGCTTGATGTGACGCTGGATTATCCCGGCGAGATGCACCCTTTGCTCGAAGCCTCCCCGCACTACTTTATCCGGGGCGGCCAGCTTCACCCGAACGGGCGCTGGCTCTTTTATACCGCCAACTACGATTTTGCCACCGCCACCGAACTGGAAGCCTTCTGGCTCTACCGCCACGACCTCACAACTGGCGAACGCAAAGTGCTGGCCCGGCCTGCCAAAGCAGGGGCGGACCTGGTCGAACTCAATCACCAGGGCACCCACATTCTCTACAACCGCATGGACTTGCACCCCAACGGCGAACAAATCTGGCTGGTGGACGTGGAAGGCCGCGAGGACCACGAAATCCTGAATTACGGGCCGGATAAAAAGGTCCAGGCTTCATGGTCGCCGGACGGGCAACATATTCTTTTCCTGGCCGAAACCGGCCTGTACCGCAGCCTGGGCCTGTGGGAAATGGCGGACGGCGCTACCCGCTGGCTAATAAACGACCCTGCCCGCAACCTCGAAGACGCTTATATCCCTGACAATGCTCCTGGCAAAGTGATTGTCGAGGAAATCCGCGAAACGACACCTCGCGCTTCCTGGCTGGACCTGGCGACCGGGGTGGAAACACCGCTGCCCGAACTGGAAGGTGGCCTGGTGCCGCTGGCCCCGGTGCCCGGCTCCTCGAACTGGGTCGGCTACTATTTCAGCGCCCGCCAGCCCGCCGACCTGGTCCAGTTTTCACCGGAAAATATTGACCCGGCAGAGTTTCTCAGCCTGACTCAGATCTGGGAAAAGACCTCTTTGAAACCCGCCCAACTTGTACCAGCCGAGAACTTTCACTGGGTGGCCGGGGACGGTCTGCAAATCCAGGGCTGGCTTTATAAGGTGCCGTCCGGCCAGCCGAAAGGGACCATTTTGCAGGTCCACGGCGGCCCTACCGCTCATTCCGAGGACCGCTTTAACGCCCAGGTCCAGTTCTTCGTGGCGGCGGGTTTTAACGTCCTGACGCCGAACTACCGGGGCAGCACCGGCTTTAGCCTGGCCTTCCAGGAGGCGATTAAAGAGGATGGCTGGGGTGGCAGAGAGCAGACCGACATCGCGGACGGTATCGCGGCCCTTATCCAGGCCGGGGTAACCCAACCGGGCAAAGTCGGAGTAACCGGCACCTCTTATGGCGGGTATACCTCGTGGTGCGCCATCACGCGTTTCCCGGTTGACCTGGTGGCCGCCTCTATCCCTATCTGCGGGATGACCGACCTGGTCGTAGACTACGACACGACCCGGCCCGACCTGCGGCCCTATAGCGAGGCCATGATGGGCGGTAGCCCGGCCCAGCAGCCCGACCGCTACCACAACGCCTCTCCCATCAACTTTGTGGAGAATATCAAGGGCCGCCTTTTAATCGTGCAGGGCCTTAAAGACCCCAACGTCAGCCCTGAAAACCTGGCGGTGGTAGTCAAAGCGCTGGAAGCGAAGGATATTCCGTTCGAAGTGTTGACTTTCGAGGACGAGGGGCATGGCATCAGCAAGCCGAAGAACCAGAAGGCGCTTTACTCGCGCCAGGTCCAGTTCTTCGACTCCGCCTTTAACCGGCCTTCTCGCTAAACCCTTTATTGGGGAGGTTAGCTGAGTTGTAACTGGTAGGCCGTCGAAAGGGCCGCCGTGACCGCCGCCCAGGGGTCTACTACACCGTGCCCTTGCTGGCCGGGAGAGACTTCTGGGAGGTAGCGGGCGGTCCGCATAATCAGGTCTTTGAGCCCGGCGGGGCGCAGGTGCGGGTTGGCCTGGAGCATCTGGGCTGCTACTGAACTGACAATAGGCGCGGCGAACGAGGTGCCGTCCACGTGCTGGTAGTAGGGGTTGATAAGTTTCTGGGCGTTCCAGGCTTGCCGTAACAACCCTCGCACGCTTTCATGCGGCATTTCGGCAATCTCGGCGGGTAACTGGGTCTGGCCGATAAGCTCCGAGTCGACCAGCAGCGCCGGTAACTCCTGCGGTGAAGCAGACCGTAGTTTCTGGAGGGCCAGGGCTTCCCGCTCGACCCCGCTACCGGGTAGCACCGGGGCGGCCAGCCACAGGCTTGGCGCGACCAGTTCCGGTTTCCAGACGCCGCCAAGGGTCTGTCCGTAGTTGGAGTGCCATAGCTCAGCCGAGGTGGGGTCAAGGCTGTTTTTATCGTCCAGGCCGCCGACCGTAATGGCGCTTGGCGCGCTGGCGGGCGGCACCAGCCAGCGTTCCCCGGCGTTCCCGGCGGCGCACACGACCAGGATGCCCTGGGCTACCAGCGCTTCGACCAGCATATCTACCGTGTTCTGGCCGGTGTCGTTGGGCCGGTTGCCGCCCAGCGAAATATTGACTATCTGGATACCGTATTTCGCCCCGTTTCGCAGCACCCAGCCTAACCCGCGCCCGATACCTTCCTCGGTGATATGCCCTTCAGGGTCGCTGACCTTGACCAGCACCACTTCGGCCCCGGAGGCTAACCCCCGGTAAAGCCCGCCGCTCAGACTGCCGTTACCGCAGGCCACCACCGAGGTCATCAGGCCGTGCCAGCTCGATATTCCGCTTTGTTCGACCTCCGGCAATTCGCGGATTCTTGAGGTCGAGGCATCCACGTAAAGTTTTATCCGGCCTGCCAGGTCGGGGTGATTTGAGAAGCCCGAATCGAGAAAGGCTATCGTAACACCCGCGCCGTTAAAGTGGTTATTGACCCCTAACCGCAACCCGACCGGTAAAATCCCGTAAAGCGCGACGGTAGGTTCGGCCCGGGCATCTTCTTCCTGGCGGTGGAGCAGTTCGCCCAGGACATTTTGCATACAGTTGGTGCAGACCCCTTTTTCGGGTTGCCAGAGTGGATATTTTTCCTGTAAGAAATTCAGGGCCGCCGGTTCTATATCGAAGGCCCCGGCAAGCTGGTTGGGCCGGACCATTTGCTGGCAGATTGGACATTCGAGAGTTTCCCGCAAATTTTCGGGATTAAACATTCCTTTTTACTACTTTCATTGTTCTTTTACATTTCTATATTTTATTTTTATAAATTATACTCTTTGTAAGGTCTCTTTGGGGTGGTACCATTGACTTACGCCCGGTGGCGTATCTGTATATTTCTGGCAGAGGTTTCAGGGGGAAAAAGGAGAGGTTCTATGGGAGAACAAACACGGGCTTACGCGGAGAAATTCGAGCGGCTAAACCGGGAAATTATTGACCTGGTGCAAGGTTTGAGCGACGAACAGTGGCGGCAGGTTTGCCCCGGCGAGCACTGGAGCGTGGGTGTAGCGGCCCATCACATCGCGGTATCGCACGCCGGGATAGCGGGATGGGTGGCCCAGGTGGCCGGGCAGCAGCCGGTCACGACCACTCACGACGAGGTTAACGCCATCAATGAAAGGCACGCCCAGGGTGAGGCCGGTTATACCAAAGAAGCTACCCTGGCCTTGCTTGAAAAGAACGGCGCAAAAGCGGCCCAGGTGGTGCGCTCCCTCGATGACGAGCAGTTAAACAACGCGGCCCTCTTTACCCCGGCAGGAGAAGGCAAGTACCGGAAGTGCCGGACCGTTATCGAGTATGTGCTCATCGGGCACCCGGCGGAACACCTGCAAAGCATCCGGCAAGCCCTCGGCCTGGAAAGTTCTGCCTCTCCCCAGGTCTGAGTTGACATAAATTTAATATGGAGAAACGGGAAGACAAGCCCTATCCTGATTTCTAAATCGGGTTAGCGCCGGGGAGCGGCAAGGCCTGGGCCGGGATAATGTCGTTATAAATCTGGGTAACGATTTCCCAGCCCAAGGGTGTTATCGAGGCTACCAATCTATCCTTGTAAATGCCGTTAGGTTGCTGGAAGGCGTAGACGAGACCGCCGTTTGCCAGGCCATAAATGCGGCGGTAAAACTCGGTTTCCTCAAGATGGGAAATTTTTCTCAAGAAGATGAAGTCGGCATTCTGGCAGTTCGCCAGGACCGCCAGGATAGTCAGGTTGGCGGGGTCGCCCAGGACGGGGTCGGCGCTGGCCGGACTATTTTTGATGCTCTCGGCCTGAATTGGTCGCATCAGTTTTAGCACTTGGAAATTGTCAAAAATAAAAGCTGCTCCAACTGTAAGAAGTGCAATTAAACCTATCTTAAAGCTTACTACCCCTGAAGAATAGCGAAAAGGAAGGAATACTTCAAAAGGGATAAAGTTAATCATTATGGCAATTATCCCCAGGGCTACCCGGTATTTGCGGTAAACCAGGTTGGTTTTTACATCAGGATTAAAAACCAAAAGATAAAAATAAAAAATCCCTAGGAATATACTCAGCAGGTCTATAAAGATAAACGACAATATTATACAAAGGCCAATCCCAAATACCACCAGAAAAATTAAACCAGTTTTGAAATTTGATTTGGTGGGATAATGAGTTATGGTGCCAAAGCTTGTGTCGTAAAACCTTGGAGAAATTATTAAAAGAAAGAGGTAAATTGCAAAACCTATAAGCACGATAAGGATTGCATAGTCCCTCACCCACGGAACATCTAAACTGATTAAACCCTGCCCCAGCAAAAAAAGGCCGTAAGCAAATAGATTTAAGCTCTTGAAACTTTCAAAGTTTTTTACAACATAAGCGATGCGATTAAAGTCATTCATGGTCATTTCCGTAACTTTATAAGTGCCACCTTACTCCTAAAAGTCCTGAGAGTAATAGTTTGACCTGGATTGAAAAAAATACACGGGTAGTTTTTACCACTTATCGAACAGAAACCTTTGGGACTAATAATTCAGGACAGGCTGTTTTGGGTGAGCCTGCTCCGGGATAAGGCCGTTATAAATCCGGTTGATAATTTCCCAGCCCAGCGGTGTAATCGAGGCAACCAGTTTATTTTTATGAAAAGCGTTGGTCGAACGGTAAGTGTACAGGAGCCCACCGTTTTCCAGCCCGTAAATTCGGCGATAAAATCCGGTCTCTTCTATTTGAGAAATCTTGCGCAGGAAGACAAAGTCAGCATTCTGACAGTTTGCCAGGGTTGCCATAATAGTCAGGTTGACCGGGTCGCCCATGACCGGGTCGGCGCTGGCCGGGCTATTTTTTATACTATCTGCCCGAATTGGCCGCACCAGCTTTAAGAACAGAAAATGATTAAATACCCCTGTAAGCAAAAGACAGGTAATAAGAGCTGAATAGCTGGACGTGATACCTTTATCAAAACGAAATTTGAAAGAGAAAAAGAGGTCTAACGGGACTAAACTAGCCACGAAGGTTGCCAGCGCGATAATAAATACAAACTTTCGGTACTGCAAATTTCCTTTGAAATTTGGTAAGAAAATTACCCCAAGCGCCAGGAAAAGACCTGTAAGTATTCCTGTGTTCAGGAAAATAATTCCAAAAATCCCCAAGGAGGTCAAACCAAAAATGGCCGGTAAAAAGACACCACTACTATCAAGTTTTTTCTGACTTTGTTTATAAGAAGTGGCAAACCCCCAGCTTTTATAGTAAAAATACAAAACTACCGTAAAAACAATTACTATAACCGGAACGCCAAAATACAACACAAAATCTAATAGAAGGTTTTCGGTAAAAATATTAAGGATTTGGTTAGTTGTTAAGATTTGGTAAGTGTAAAGAATAAAAAGGGGTAAAAATAATAACCCTCTCAATATTCCGTCATTTTTGACAGCGTAGGCGATACGATTAAAGTCATTCATGGATATTTCCGCATGTATAAAAGTGAAAATGCCAAAAGCCTTGCTACAACAACATTATACACTTTAATTTCAATAAGAATATTAATTTCTTTATGGATATGGTAAACATTCGAATTAGCCGAGCCAGATTTCGACGCTGTTCCAGAGGTTGCCAATCCCGGTCGGGTTGGCTTTGAAGTTGTGGAGCTTGTTGCTTACGAGGTGGTTATCGGTGCGTGAGAAAAGGGCCGCCTCGTAAATGTTATCGTAGAGCACCTGGTAAAAGTCGTGGAAGGCCTCCAGGCGCTTATCCAGGTCAACTGTCGTTCGTTCGGTCTTGAAATCTTCGTCAATCCTGGGGTCGTTTATCCGGCCATAATTCGAGCCGGACCCCCTGGTAGCATCGGACGGAATGTAGTCCGACACATAGCTATAAAACCCGCTGTGGGGGTCGAGGTCGGTCCCATAGGCGTAGAGGGCCACGTCAAAGTTACCGCGTTTAAGGACGCCGTTGTTGTTCCAACTACCGTAGAATTGGCCGGGCGGCGCGGTTACGACCTTGCTATCAACCCCCAGGTCTTTCCAGTAGGCCACGATAGCGTCCGCTACCGCCGAGGGTCCGGCAGAGGTGGTCGTATTCAGGTTTATGGTCAGGCGTGTGCCATTTTTCGTGCGGACCCCGTCGCTGCCTTCTTTCCAACCGGCGTCGGTCAGGAGCTTTTTAGCTGTCCCCAGGTTATAGCTATAGACCTTCAATCCCGGCGGGCAAAAAGCGCTGACAGGGTTGCAGGTGGTCGCCAGGGGCTGGCCCTGGGGCGTATAAAACTGTTTGATAAGAGCGTCCCGGTCGATAGCCATAAGCAGGGCCTGGCGGACCGCCTTATCCTGCAAGAGCGGGTTGCCCAGGTTGAATTGCAAAAACTCCCAGGTAGGTCCCTGGGTCATTTCGAATTTCCCGCTATTCCCGGCGGCTTTGGTGGCCGTCACCACCACGCTATCGTTCAGGTTGTCTACGAGGTCGAGATTTCCGTTCTGAAAAGCCCTCATAGCGGCAGTATTGCCGTCGGTCCAGCGAAAGGTCAGCTTGTCCAGGTAAGCGTTAAAGCCCCAGACCCAGCTAAAATTATTGTTGCGGGCAAAGGTTACGTGGTCTTTGGTGACAAATTCCCCGACCGTGAACGGGCCGCTGGTAACGCTTGGTTTGGTGGCTTCGGGCGATTTGGCCGGGCCATCCTCCTTGAAGTCAATTTTGCTCCAGACCGCCTGCGGCAAGGGATAGAAATTGGCGAGAAATTGGAGATAGGGGCCATAGACCTGCCGGAATTTCAACACCGCTGTACTGGCGTCGGGGGTAGTAATATCGGCTATCAGCCCCCACCCGCCAGTATCGCCCTGGTAGTCCGTGTTGGCCTTATCGGTCACCCACTGCCAGGTATACTTCAAATCGGCCCCGGTCATGGGCGAACCGTCGCTCCACCTGGCATCCGGTTTAAGGTGGAGCGTCATGGTCATGGTTTTGTTGTCGGTAGCGACCTTTAAGAGGCCGTTATCCAGGGTCGGGATGGACGTGAGCAGGTAGGGGTAATATTTGGCGTCCGCGCTCTGTCCCGCCAGGGAGGCGTAGGCCTGGGTCGCCAATTTCTGGTCGATTGCGTCCGCGCTCAGATAAGGGTTAATCACGGATGGCCCGGTCCCGGCGAAAGCATAGTTCAGGGAGCCGCCTTTTTTGCCGCTGTTATCCATTTTCAGGGTTTCGATAATCCCGCCGCTCCCGTTTGAACCGCCGCCCGGTGTCGGAGTGGCTTTCCCGTTCGTTGGGGCCGGTGTCGGGATGCCGCTACTGGCTGCCGTGGTTTTAGGGTTGGTGGTGGTTGGTCTGGCCGTAACTGTACCGGCGACGGTTGTCGCAACCTGTGAGGTTGGGATAGTAGATGCAGTTGTAGCGGTTATGGTACCGGTCGGGGCGGCGGCTACCTGGGTGGGCGACTGGTTTGGTTTACCGCCCAGGCTAAAAACGATAGCTGTTACCACAATCGCCAGGACGGCTACCGCGCCCAGTCCTATCAAAACCAGGTTGCGGACGGGCATTTTTGGGCGGGCCTGGCTAATAACGCCGGGGGGCACACCAGGGCGGGCGGGTTCGACCCAAAGGTGCCGGACGGAATTGAGCCGGGCGGGTTCGAGCCAGGATTTGAATTAGAATGGCCGGGAAAATTAGCGCCCGAACTGCTAAAGGTATTGGGTTGTGAATGCTGGGGTTGTGAACCCTGTGATTGGGAACCGGTTGGGCCGGACGGATTCGACCCGGAACCCCCTTGCTCCTGGCTGGCCCTGGTAGCCTCGTCACTTGAAAGGCTGACTGACCGGGTTGGCGTGCTGCCGGGGTCAACGGTCGAGTTGGACCCGGCGGTTGAGGGAGACGGATTGAGAGATAAAGTATCCGCCCCGGTGAGAGTCAGGGGTGGCACCGGAGGTAGCGAAGGTAAGGAATAGCTCGAATCTGCCATCGCGTCGCTTTGACTGAGGGCGGTCCGAAACCGGTTGGCGAATTCTCTGGCCGGGCGGGTGCGCTGCCGGGGGTCTTTCGCCAGCACTCCGGCCAGGGCCTCGTCGAGGGCGGGCGGGTAAATTAAACCGGGGGCGCGGTCGCTCAGCCTGGGAATTGGCGCGTTAAGGTGCTGGAAGCCGAGGGCGGCTGGCTCTCCCTGGAAAGGCACCTGCCCGGTAATTAGCTGGTAGGTAATGATACCGAGAGCGTAGTTGTCGCTGGCCCGACTAACCTGGCCCATCCACTGTTCGGGGGCCATATAAGGTGGGGTGCCGCTGGTGTTAACCTCAATAACCACCGAAGACTGCGAATTGCTGACCGCTGTCGCCATTCCAAAGTCGGCAATCAGGGGGCGGTTGCGCCGGTCGAGCAAGATGTTTAGCGGTTTGAGGTCGCGGTGAATCAAGCCCTGGGCGTGAGCTTCGTCCAGGGCATCGCTAATCTGGTCGAGATAGCGGACAACATCCTTCAGGGGTTGGCGGACCGGGGGCCGGGTCGGGTCAGGCCGGATTCTTTGGGCCAGCGACCCGCCCTCGGCCAGTTCGGTTACGATATAGGCGAGGTCGGGGGTAATATCGAAATCAAGCACCCGCAAGATGTTTGGGTGGTTGAAGCGGGCCAGGATAGAGGCTTCGTGAGCAATATCATGCCGGACGCCCGCTTCGTTGAGGAATTTGCTGTGCAGGATTTTGATAGCGACCGCGCGGGGCGGGTCGAATTTAAGGTCGTCGGCCAGAAAAACTTCGCCAAAGGTGCCTTTACCCAGGCTGTGTTTGCGCTGGTAACGGTTCCCTATCAAAGACCCGGTATTATTTTCCTCGTTGTCGTTATTTTCGGCTATAAGGCTTTCCTCGGTTGAAATTTTAGCGAGGCCGAATTGATACAGTAGCGTAGCCCGGTGGTATCGCGGGGTCCATCTGGAAAGACGTGGCCCAGGTGCGACCCGCAGTTTTTACAATCTACCTCAATCCGGCGCATCCCATACGAAAGGTCTTCGTGCAGTTCGACATTTTCACGGTGTATCGGGTCGTCAAAGCTCGGCCAGCCGCAGCCTGAATCGTACTTGGCATCCGAAGAAAAGAGAGGTTGCCCACAGGCCCCGCACTCATAGACGCCCTGGTCCTCGTTGTGATAGAGCGCCCCGGTAAACGCTCGCTCGGTCCCCTTTTCGCGCAGCACGTGATACTGCTGTGGGGTCAATCGCTCGCGCCAATAACTTTCTGGCTTGTCTCTCAGGTTTTCCATTTTGGTCCTTTGTTTCTTTATAAAATGACTTGTATTTTTGTGCTTTTGTTTTTATGAGGGTACCCCTACGGGCAGGGCGTTATAGCAGTTTTTTACTGGGTTAACGGTATATTATTTACGCAAAGACCCTTCGTAAGGTTCCCAATCGAAGGAATCCTTGAGAAGGGTCTTTGGGGGTTAAGCCCCTATTTTTTGCATTACCGAATTAAAGGAGCGATAGCCGATATAGACACCCAACACCATGAAGACGCCCAGTACCGCCAGGTCTATTCCCAGGCCGATTTCCGGTTTCGAGCCATAAAGCAGGATGCGGCAGGCGTCTACGCCGTAGGTGGTTGGGTTGAGCATCGCCAGCCCGCGAACGGTGACAGGCATTTTTTCTAGCGGGTAGAGCGCGTTAGAGATGAACAGCACCGGCAGGTTCATCACCATAATCAGCGAGTGGTAGCTTTCCATGCTCTTTGCCTGGCTGGCGAAGGCCGAGGCCAGACCCACAAAGCCGAGGCAGTACATCCCAACGATACCGAGGGCCGCCAGGAAGGGCAGGATGTTAAAATGCAGGGTCGAGTCGAGTAAGGCCCCGGCGATAAGGACCGCGATGGCTTGCAGGATAGCTTTGGTCAGGCCGCTGGTCATCGAGCCGAGCAGGACTGCCAGGCGCGGAATCGGAGCCACCAGGTATTCCTTGAGGGTGCCGTTGACCCGCTCCAATAGCAGGGTCGTGCCGCCCAGGATAGCCGCCGTCAGGCCGGTTAAGAGCATTACGCCCGGCGTGATAAAAGCCTGGTAGCCCAGGCCGGTTTCGGTCGGGACGACCATCCCGGTCATACAGACACCGAAGAACAGAATCCACAACACCGGGGTCGCCAGGGTAAACAAAATCTCCACCGGGCTGCTGCGGAACTTCCGCATGTGCTTTAGCCAGAGCGTATAAATGCCGGTGAGAAGACCACTCCACTCGCCCGGTTCTTTAGGGGCCGCTACGGCCCGGTTTTTTACTACGATTGCCATCAGTCTCTTAGTCTCCTGCCGGTATATTTAAAGAAAACTTCGTTGAGGGTGGGACGCTGTAGGGAAACGTCTTCGACCTCGAACCCGTTGCGCTCGGCCAGGTCCACCAGGGGTTTGACGGAGCGCCCGGCCTCGGCGGTCAGGTTTATCAGGATTTCGGTGACGCCGCCCGGTCCCGTATTTTCCCCGGGTTGGACGGACTCTGTCGGGGGCGGTGCTCCGGTGGGCGCGGCTTGGGCCGCCTCGGCGGGTTTTGTTTCAACGGTTGGGGCAGTTGCGGTCTGGACCGCTTCGGTGGCTACCCGGAAAGCCGCAATCCATTCCTGTTGCCGCAAAGCCTCTTTGAACCGGGTTACATCACCGCTGCCGGTGAGCTTGATTATATCGGTGCCGAGCGAAGCTATCAGGCTGGCGGGCGAACCTTCCACCACCAGTTTGCCCTCGTCAATAATCCCGACCTTATCGGCCAGCTTTTCGGCTTCGTCGAGATAGTGGGTAGTTAGCATGATAGTTAAGTTTCCCCGTGCGCGCAACTCCTGTAGGTAAGCCCAGATATTTTCGCGGTTGTGGGGGTCCAGTCCGACCGTCGGTTCATCAAGAAAAAGGATATTTGGCTCGGTAAGAAGGCCGCGAGCCAGTTCCAACCGCCGCTTCATACCGCCTGAATAGGTCTTGACAGGCCGGTCCAGCACTTCCTGCAATTCGACCAGTTCGACCAACTGCTCGATGCGTTTCTTGATTTCTTTCTGGGGTAACTGGTAGAGCCGCCCGTGAATATCGAGCAGGGAGCGCCCGGTCAGGTTGCGGTCAAGCGAAACTTCCTGGAAAGTGACCCCGATATTGCGCCGGACCAGGCCCGGTTGCTTGACCACGTCATATCCCGCCACTTTAGCGGTGCCTTTGTCCGGCCCGATAAGGGTGGTCAGGAGGTTGAGGGTAGTGGTCTTACCGGCCCCGTTCGGACCCAGCAAAGCGTAAAGGGCCCCGGCTTCGACCTTCAAATCGAGCCCGGCCACCGCCTTAACCTTGCCAAACGACTTGGTGAGGTTGGCAGTTTCGATAGCGTAGCCGGTCCCAGGCTGGGCCAACTTACCCTCGCGGTCCTGGTTAAAAACGGTTGCCAATAGTGTAAAGCCTGCTTTCTAAAAAATAAGGGCAAAGACTCCAAAAACTTCAAGTCTTTGCCCTTATTCTACTACTATTATCCTACTTTTGCCCGTTCAGGCTAACTTCGACCCCGTTCCCCTGGCCTTCTTTGCTATCCGAGGAAACCGTACGGGTTTGCAGGAAGGCCACGATAGCATCCAGTTCGTCCGGTTTGAGCAGGTCGCCAAACCGCGGCATTGCCTCACCACCGTTCAGGATACGGACAACCAGTTGTTCGTGGGTCAACCGGCTACCGACCGTACTCAGGTTCGGACCACGCTGCCCACCAACGGCGGTTTCAGCCACCGAACCGCTCTGCGGATTTTGGTTGATGTCAATAGCGTGACAATACTGACAGCCTTTTTCATAGAAAAGCTGGACCCCTTTTTGGACCTGTGCCGATGATGCCTGGAACAACGTTGGACTTATAGGTTGGGTCTTTGTGTTGGGTGACCAGGGCGAGACCAACCCGGTAATCCATAGGGTTGAAATCATGATGACCAGGAACAACACGAAACCCATCGCCCAGGGCCGCCGCAAGGGGCTGCGTTCGCCCTTATTAGCGACCAGCGGCAGAATTAACATCAAGACCACCGCCAGGCCGGGACCACCTAAAATGACATAAGGTTCGGAGGCGGGTGGGATAAGGGCCAGCACCGAGAAGTACCAGAGCAGATACCAGTCCGGGCGCGGGTAAACCGCCAACTGAGTCGGGTCAGGCGGGGCTTCCAGGGCGGGCGGTCCCAGGAAGATAGCCAGGGCAACTACTATCAACACCAGGATAATCGCCGCCACCGCGTCGCGCCAGACTGCGTCCGGCCAGAAGGGTACGCCGGATTTTTCCAGCATATCGTGATAGCGTTTGCGGTAGGTCTTGGGGTCCACCGCTTCGCCGCGCTGAGGCGGTTCGGAAATACCGTTGCGGATGACCAGGAACAGGTGCAACCCGATAAACAGGAAGATGATACCGGGAATAAAGAAGACGTGATAGGCAAAGAACCGGCTCAAAGTTGCGCCACCGACCGTGTTACCGGCCATAACGAATTTTGCCAGCGACTCCCCAATAAAGGGGGTCCGAGCAGCCTGGTCCGCACCTACGATAACCGACCAGAAAGCGGTCTGGTCCCAGCGCAAAAGCTGCCCGGTAAAGCCCATACCCAGGGTACAGAAGAACAATACCACGCCGCTCAACCAGTTTACTTCGCGGGGGAACTTGAAGGCCCCGATGATAAAGACGTGGAGGGCGTGCGCGCCTACCAGCAGCACCATGGCCGAGCCGCCCCAGAAGTGCATACCGCGCAAGAAACTACCAAAGGTCATTTCCTCGGTAATAAACGTGAGCGAGTTGTAGGCGTCACCTGCCGATGATACATAGGAGGTGGAAAGGGCGATACCGCTGATGACCTGGATCATGAAGGCTACCAGCACCGCACTACCCAGGACATACCACCAGCCGGTCTTCCAATTCGTATAAGGTACTTTGTGGTCCAGGACTGGTTTAATGGCCGCCATTACCCCGGTGCGGTCCTCCAACCAGCCGAGAATCCCTTTAATTACTGCCATAGATTATGCTCTTCCCCTCTGCTTAAGCTGTTGGAATTGGCACGCCAGTAGCCTTAACTTCTACGGCCCCATTGTTGATGCGGGTTTCATAATGCGAAAGTGCCTGGGGCGGCGGCCCGGCAGCCACCCGGCCATCGGCGTAGTAGACCCCACCGTGACAGGGGCACATGAACAACTGCGCTCCCGGCAGCCAGCTGACGGGGCAGCCAAGGTGCGAACAGTTCACCGCGAAGCAGGTGAATTCGGTATCGTTGACCCGGCGCATCCAGGCGGCGGTTTGGGCGGTAACCCCGGCCCAGGCAACCGGCGAGGAATCTTCGAAGGTAACTTCTATGGTGTCCCCTACCTTGAATTTATCCAGGGTACCGGCCTGCCCGTTGACCTTTACCGGTTGCCACTTGATTTCGGTTTCCTTAAAGAGTGGCGCGATGATAAAAGCCGCCACCGGCACTACCAGCGCTACCCCGGTCAACCCGCCCAGGGCAATCGAAAGTTGGGTTAAAAACTTGCGCCGGTTAATCGCTTCCGGGGTATTGTCCCACACGTGTAAGTCGCGTACATCGGTAGGCAGTGGGCCTGGTTGGTGGCCGGGCGCTAAAGACTCTTCCTGACTAATGTTTTCGTAATCTTGCTTCATCTCTCACGTCTCCAATCCAACCAATCAAAGAAACAATCAGTAAGACAATCCCAAAAGCGGAAATAAGGACGGTGTTCACGATGCCGAAAGCGATTAAAGTTATCGCCACGGACATGGCTATCGGCCAGTAGGTAGGCCGGGGCAGTTCTTCATGAAGCTCGATCCAGTCCTCTTTTCCCGGCGGGCGGACCACCGGTTGGGCGGCGTGCGGGTCGTCTCCGGCGGTTTCACTGGCGACAATAGCCGGAGTAACCCCGGAAGCACCCGCAGTCTCATCCCTTACGGCAGGTGGGATGATTTCTCCGGTCGGCACTTCGGGATC
This sequence comes from Chloroflexi bacterium 54-19, assembly GCA_001898225.1. Classification (GTDB taxonomy): domain Bacteria; phylum Chloroflexota; class Chloroflexia; order Chloroheliales; family Chloroheliaceae; genus 54-19. The sequence continues at coordinate 230,699 of MKTJ01000013.1, read as the reverse complement.
GGGCTGTTTATTGGTCTGTTCTGACATCAACTTCTCCCTTAATTATAACTCTGTTACCCGGCATGTTAGTGAATACTGCATTATTTTCCGGTTTACTTGCGAGCCTTTAACTCTCTCAAATACAGTTTTTGTTCGTTCAGTTTTAATTCTTTAGCCGGTTTCCGTCTTAACTCTCTTTATTAAGAAAGACGATCCTTAAGCATCATTTGTGACAGGGGTCAGGCGGGATTTTTGGGCTTCTCGTTCCTGTTCCAGGGCAATATTCTCCCTGAAAGTCTTTAACTGGTCGCGTTTGTACCACCGTACCATCACGACTACCACCCCGGCCAGGTAGCCAAAGCCGCCACTCGACCACATCATTACCCCACCCAGTTGCTGGTCGCCGTGCGCCGACAGGTCCCACCCGTCCCGGAAGACCTGGAGCAAATGCGACGTATCAATCGGGTTGATATAGGTTGGAAACATCGAGTTCGGGGCAAAAGACAGTAAAAGCCCCAGGATACTACTAGCCAACGCGGCGAAGAAAAAGTACAAAATCGCCGGAAGGGTATTCATTTGCAACCGGGCAATCGGTTTCAGGCCGGTCCACCAGAAGATAACCGCCGTCACCAGGAATGACAGGTGTTCAAAAATGTGCAAATTGTGGTCTACCAGGGCCGCGTTATACAACGCCGGGATATGCCATACCCACAGAGTGCCGATGGAAAGTATCCAGGCAAAGAGCGGTTGCGAGAGTATTTTCTCGGTCCTGGCAACCCAGCCGATACGCAAGGCCCGTTTCATCAGGCCGACCGGCAACCCCAACACCAGCAAAGGCGCTGCGATTAACAACAGCAAAAGGTGCTGGAGCATGTGGGCGCTGAACAGATAATGCTCGCCTACATCGTGGATAGGCGAGGTCAGAGCGATAAAAATCGTCACAACCCCAATCGTCCACAGGACAGTTTTGCGATTGAACTTGAACCCGACGGCCCCGTAATAGGCGGCCAGCAAAGCCCCACAACCGAGGACCACGGTCCAGTCAAAAGTCCAGTTCCAGATTGGCGCGGCGGCAGTCGTTGCCGCCAGTGTACTGCTAAAAACCATACTTTACCCCAGGGCGATAAGCCGGTCTACTACCATAACCAGGTACAATAACGCCAGGTAGGTATTGGAAAATTTGAACAACTGCATGGCCCGGAGTTGCATCCCGGCCTGTCCGCCTTTACGCATCAGCGTAAATGATTTGCTGACCAGCACCCAGCCGAGGCCGAGCGCCGCGACCAGATAAATCCAGCTCAGGGCGTGAATCATGAACGGGAAGACCGAGACAATCAAAAGGAGGACCGCATAATACAGAATATTACGCTGGGTCACGACCTCGCCTTTGACGGCGGGGAGCATCGGTACCCCGGCGGCTTCGTAATCTTCCCGGCGGACCAGCGCCAGTGCCCAGAAGTGGGCCGGGGTCCAGAAGAAGATAATCGCGAAGAACAACAGCGCCGGTAAACCGACCTGTCCGGTGATGGCGGCCCACCCAACCAGGGGCGGTACCGACCCGGCAGCCCCACCAATTACGATGTTCTGGACGGTCGTGCGTTTCAGCCACATGGTATAGACGACCACGTAGAACAGGTTACCACTCAGGCTGAGCATAGCCGCGACCGGGTTGACCGTAACCCACAGCAGGGCTACCGCTACAACGGTCAGTCCCAACCCAAAGGTCAGGGCACCTTGCGGGGAAATCCGGCCTGTAACCAGGGCCCGGCGTTTGGTCCGGCGCATCCGGGCGTCAATGTCGCGTTCGAGATACTGGTTAATGGTATGGGCCCCGCCTGTTGCCAGCGTCCCGCCGATTACGGTCCAGAGAATCAGTTCAAGCAGGTTACGGCCTTCAGGCAAAGGATATTGGACTGCCGCGATAAGCATGGCCGCTACGGTCGGCACCAGCAAGAGCGGAATAACTCGTAAGCGCATCAGGCTGACGTAATCGCGGACCGGCTCCGGCACCCAGCCCAGTTTAGATTTCTTTTGTTTTTTAGCCGGGCCGTCCGAACCGGACCCGCCGGGACCGGCGCTATTTTCCTCGACCTGTTGTTTTACCGGCAAAAGCCACAACAACGTGCATAGAATGACCAGGGCAGCCCAGGTCAGGGCGGCCAGGGCCAGGTGCGCCCCTTTGATATAAGACGGTGCGCCTAACCAGATGGTGAACGCCCCCAGGAAGACCTGTGTGATGTAGAGCGCGCCCAGGAAGTGGACCGCCCGCATCACCCGCTTTTCTTTGGCCGGGCTGCGCCAGATGGCGACCGCCAGGACCAATAGCAGTACATCTGAAAGACCTACCGCCAGGCGGTGCCCGAAGCTGGTCCATTCATCCGGGGTGTTTGGCAAAATCTGGCTGGCCTGGCATTGCGGCCAGGCGTTACAGGCCAGTTCGTTGTCGGAGGCAACCACTGCCGCGCCGGTAAAGAGCGCGATATAAGTCCAGACCAGGGTGCCGAGAGCCAACCAGCGAATCCGGCGGCTGAAAGTGTTCTTTTTAAGGTCACCCATACGGGCGAACAGAGCCAGCAGCGTTACCGACGCCAGGAGCAACATCGAGTTGCCCATGTGCAGGGCGGTCCAGGTGTGTCCGACCTCAAGTAATACGGTCAACCCTCCCAGGATAGCCTGGAGAATATAGAAGAAACCGGCGCCCAGCGCCAGGTACAACAACCGGCGGGGTTTGCGATACCACAGCAGGGTCGATACACCCATCGCTACCATCAACCAGCCGATAACAAACCCGACCAGGCGGTGGGTCCATTCGACCATTTCGTGATATTCAAAGCGGGGAAGCAGACTCCCGTGACACATCGGCCAGGTATTGCCGCAACCGGTTCCGGATTCAGTTACCCGCACCATGCCACCTAGCACAATCAACAGCCAGATGCAGACCGCCGTTGCCAGGGTCAGGCGCTGGTACCATTTAAGGGGCATACGCCACGACCTGAGACCGCGCTGTTGTGTTTCCGGTTTTTGTATTACTTCGAGCATTGGAAATCCTTCCAAGTAGAGCAGATTACACAGAATTGGGCTGCGGCAGGGCCAGATTAGATTAACTGGCCCTGCCTGTTGGTTCTTAGATAATACCCAGGGCAGGCAGCACGTAGACCATTGAGAAGATGAATACCCACACAATATCTACAAAGTGCCAGTACCAGGAAACGCAGGTCACGGCAGCCGAATGCGGTCCCTTGAAATCACCCGCAGCCGCCAGCCCGGCCAGGATAGAGAGCATCACCAGCCCGCCAAAGACGTGAAAGCCGTGGAAGCCGGTCATCGTAAAGAAGGCCGTACCAAAGGTGTTGCGGGCAGGCGTAATGTTTTCCCCGATTAACTCGGCATATTCCCAGCCCTGACCGCTCAAGAAGGCCAACCCCAGGACGACCGTTACAACCAGCCAGAGGACCAGTCCGCGCCGGTTCCCCTTCTTCAAAGCCTGCTCTGCCAGCACAATCGTGCCGGAACTGGCAAAAAGGCAGAGTGAGAAGATTAGCGTCCTTATGAAGTTGGGCTTCAGAATATCGGCGTTCGGCGCGCTGTTGTCCGTGACACGAAAGTAGACATACGACAGAATAAGCAGCCCGAAGAAAATCGCTTCGGTGGCGAGAAAGGCCAGGATGCCCAGCTCGGCCTTGCCCATTGGCGCGCCCGGCTCTTCGTGGTGTGCTACAGTGGTTGTGTGAGCCGTTACACTCATGCCTCGTCACTCCTTTGCATAGCCAATTGTTTGCCGGAGTGGTCGCGTTTCCAATCCGGGTCTTCGGGGTGTTTCCAATCCCACAACGGGCGGCGGCTCCGCACCGGGGGGATAATATCAAAGTTCTGAATAGGGGGCGGCGAACTGGTCGACCATTCCAGGGTGTAAGCATCCCAGGGGTCGTCCCCGGCCCGTTGACCTTTGCGCAGGGCCCACCACATCATGACCATCAGGTAAAGGATAGAGAAGCCCAGCAGGAAGGCCCCGATGGTCGAAATCAGGTTAAAGAGGCTCCACATCGGGTAATCTGGATAGCTGTAGACGCGCCGGGGCATCCCCATCAAACCCAGGAAGTGCTGAATAAAGAAGGTCAGGTTAAACCCGGTGAAAGTCAGCCAGAACTGGATTTTGCCGTGCTTTTCCGAGAGTAAACGCCCGGTCGCTTTCGGGAACCAGTAGTAAATCCCACCTACCACCGCGAAGAAAGTGCCGCCGAACAGTACGTAGTGCATGTGGGCCACCACGTAATAGGTATCGGTGGTTTGCCAGTCGGTCGGTACGACGGCGAAGGTTACCCCGCTGATACCGCCGATAGTGAACATAAAGATGAACGAGACGCAGTACAGCATTGCGGTGGTAAAGCGGAGCTTGCCACCCCAGACCGTAAAGACCCAGTTAAAGATTTTGATACCGGTCGGCACCGCGATAAGGGCGGTGGCGGCGGCGAAGAAGGCTTCAAACGCCGGCCCAAGCCCGACCGCGAACATATGGTGGGCGTATACCGCGTAACTCAGGAAGGCGATAGCGATGGTCGAAATTGCCACCGCGTTAAAGCCAAAGAGCGGTTTACGCGAGAAGACCGGCAGCACTTCCGAAATTATCCCGAAGGCCGGTAGCACCATAATATAGACTTCGGGGTGACCGAAGGCCCAAAAATAGTGTTGCCACAATATTGACGACCCGCCCGATTGAGGCGTGAAGAAGTGAGCGTTCAGGCGGCGGTCAATCAGGAGCATTACCAGGGCAGCGTTGAGCGGCGGGATAGCGCCGATAATCAGAAAGCCGTTGATGAAGGTGGTCCAGACGAACATCGGAACCTGGGTCAGTTTCATACCGGGAGCGCGCATCGCCAGGATGGTCACGACGAAGTTAATCCCGGCCAGGGTGGTCCCGATACCCTGGACGAACAGGCCGAGCGCCCAGTAGTCAATACCGTAAGTGGTGTTAAAAGCCCGCTCGGAGTAAGGCGCGTAGGAGAACCAGCCGCCATTGGGAGCGCCGCCCGCTACAAAGCTGTAGTAGAGCAGCAAGCCGCCAAAGAAAAGCAGCCAGAAGCCCAGCGCGTTCAGCCGGGGGAAAGCCATATCACGGGCACCAATCATCAAGGGTACAAGGTAAATGCCCGAACCGAGCATCAACGGAATAACCACCAGGAAGACCATGGTCGTGCCGTGCATGGTGAAGACCTGGTTGTAAACTTCCGGGGATAAGAAGGTGTTGCGGGCCGTACCGAGTTGGATACGCATCAACAACGCTTCGAGACCGCCCACAATAAAGAACAGGAAGGCGGTAGAGATATACATCAGCCCCAGCAGTTTGTGGTCAACGGTAGCAACCCAGCTCATCAACCCTTCTTTTTCGCCGAGGCGATAGAAGGGCTTTTTAATATCTGGGATTAAAGGGACATCACTCATTTTTGTTCCTCCAGGTAAGCTACCAGGTCATTGAGGTCCTGCTGCGACAACTGATAGCCGGGCATACGAAGACCGGGTTTAATGGCGTTGGGGTCGGTAATCCACCGTTTCAGGTTCGGCGGGGTATTCTCGATAATGCCGGTTCCCAAAGTATTCCGGCTGCCCAGGTGCGTCAGGTTCGGCGCGATGTTGCTGTTCGCGGTCGTACCGCTGATAGCGTGGCAGTTAATACAGGTGTTGTTCAGGAAGACCTGTTCGCCGCGCACCGGGTCGCCCTGCGAACTATCGGCAGGGGTCGTTTTAGCCTGCGGGGCTTTTTGCGAGGCAATCCAGCTATCGAAATCGGCCTGGCTCTGGACAATTACATTGATACGCATCCAGGCGTGTTGGGCACCGCAGTATTCCGCGCACGCACCAATAATGGGTAAATCTTTCCCGGTTGCGGGGTCTTTCTGAGTGACCGTAGTCGGTTTGAAGTAGAGAAAGTTATCCTTGTCGGGATAAACGTCAATCTTGCGGCCCAGTTGCGGCACCCAGAAGTCGTGCTGAACATCGGCAGATTTAAGGTGAATCAGCAGACCGGGGCTACCATCGGCAGGCTGGACCGGCAGGTGGAGCTCGTTCGCCGTTACGACCCCCTGTTTGGGGTACTGGTATTCCCACCACCACTGGTGGCCGATTATCACCACATCGGCATTGGCAGCAGCGTTGGTTGGTTTGGCGGGGTCCGAAGAATTCATCACCATAATTGTAGGGATGAGCAAAGCAATCAACAACACCGCCGGGGCGGCGGTCCAGGCAAATTCAAGTTTATTATTACCGCTGACCTGGCGGGGCAGCCCTTCCTGGCGTGCCCGGCGTCGACCGGTGATTATCGCATAGATTAATAATCCTGCCACCAGCAAAAAGACGATACCGCCGAGTGCGAGCACGAAAATAAAAAGGTCCGATATATCTTTGCCGTGCGGTGAAATCGGATCAAACAATGTTTCCCGGCCCCCTTTCAGTATGAATAGCAGCATGGAGACTCCCGGCCTTTTAGCCGGGAGCAATCGGTGTTAGCTTAAATTTTTTTGGTAAGAATCTGGTAAAAGTTAGATTAATAAATGGTTAAAAAAGGTAAACAAATTTCAAAATGAGGCTATTCGAGGCTATTAATAGAAAAAAAGGTTGCAAGTTCTGAATTCAAGAGGTATAATAGGTAAGCAAGTTAAAAAGAACCTGTGTGAATGTTTCTCGCCAGAATTTGTATGTAGCCTCTCAAGGGACACCGCCTAAAGCATCGTTTCGACTGCAAGAGTCGGCCACACGAATGAACGCAAACTAACTTTCCGCTGTTTACAGGTTCCAGTAGAACTTCATGATTAAAAGTACACCTTAATTTTTCTTAGCTTGAATAGCCGAGATACGTTAAGGCCGGACTTCTGACCAAGGAGCCCGGCTCGGTGTGCTGTTATTGCTTCAAGCGTTCGTTATAAGAAAGGAACCTATTTTCGTTATGGGTAAGAGATTGTATGTTGGCAGTTTGTCCTATTACACTACTGAGCAGGCTCTGGAAGATTTCTTCGCGCAGGTAGGCCAGGTTGAGTCCGTCCGCATCGTGACCGACCGCGACACTGGCCGCGCCAAAGGTTTTGGCTTTGTCGAAATGGTAAACGAAGAAGACGCTCAGCGCGCTATCACCACCCTCAACAACACCGAACTGGATGGCCGGACCCTCGTGGTCAACGAAGCCAAACCCCAGGAACGGCGTGAGGGCGGCTTTGGTGGCGGTCGCAGTGGCGGCGGCTATGGCGGTGGTGGCCGGGGCGGCTACGGCGGTGGCAATCGCGGTGGCGGCGGCTACAATGACCGCGGCGGCTACGGCGGGCGCGGCGGCCGCTAGTCCTTCCGAGGATAAACTCTCAACGCTATCCCTTATGTAAGGGATAACCGAAAAATAAAAGCGATAAGTGCCACAACAGGCGCTTATCGCTTTTTGATTTGGTGATTTCGCGGCTAATTTAACTGTTACAAGGATACAAAAAAGCCCCGGCTAACCCGATTTTACGGTGCCAGGGCCTTTTGTTTAAGATTTAAAAAAGCTGTTAACCCATGTGAACAGGTACGGCTTCTTTTGTCTCTCCAGCAGCCCGGCTGGCGGCTTCCAGATCGGTGATAGTCTTGCGGCTCGGCATCACGAGCGCCAGCAAGAATACCAGGACGGTCCCGAAGGCCAGGTAGATAAAGACATCGTTGGTGGCTTTGGTCCCGGCGTTTGAAACAAGCTGGTTTAGGGCCTGGGCATACTGTGGGTCGGTCGGGTTCGGTGGAGGCGTACCGGGTGGTAACGCTGCCAGCGCCTGCTGGCTTAGTTCGGTAACGTGCGTGTTGGTTTGCTGCACGAACAGGGTAATGATTACCGCGGTCGCTATCGAGCTGGCAATCTGGCGGGTCACGTTAAAGAGCGAACTGGCCTTTGCCAGGGCCGGGCCGCTTAGCGACAGGAAAGCCAGGGTATTGGATGGGACGAAAGTCGCGCCCAATCCCAGGCCCAGGAGGAAGTTCCAGGGTGCCATGCTCCAACCGTCACTGGTAGGAGTCAGGTTACCAAACTGCCACAGGGAAATTATTACCAGGACGGTTCCCCCTGCCGTAATGAGGCGTGCCCCTAGCTTGTTAAACAGGATACCGCCAAGAGGGGCAGCTATCATCACGCCCAAACCCTGGGGTACCAGCGCTATACCCGTTTCGAGGGCGGTCAGGTGGGGGAGTCTTACCCGTTGTAAGAAGATAGGCAGGAGCAGTAACGCCCCGAAGACGGTCCCGCTGACCACGCAGGTAATTATGCTGGAAATTGTAAAGTTATAGTCTTTGAAGGCCCTTAAATCTACAATCGGTTCGGATAGACGCAGTTCGTAGACGGTGAAAATTGCTACCAGGACCGCCCCGGCCCCGGCCAGGGTCCAGACCAGCCAGTAACTCCAGCCATAAGCCGTGCCTGCCGGGTTGAGGGCGGTGCGGGTGGCCGGGTCAATTTCGTTCACCAGGGTAAAGCCGTAGACGATACCAAGGATACCAAGCGTCGAAAGGACGAGGCCGATATAGTCAAAGCTTTTGGTAGCAGCCTCGCCAATCTCGTCTTTGGGGATAATCCGCCAGGTCAGGTAAATCGCGATAAAGCCAATCGGCACGTTAATCAAAAAGAGGTAGTGCCAGCCAAAGCTGTCGTTGAGCCAGCCGCCCAGGATAGGGCCGAGGATAGGCCCCAGCAGGACCGGCATAATTACGACTGCCATGGCCCGCGCTCTTTCGTGCGGTTCGAACGGATTGAGGGCCAGGCTCTGGCCGAGCGGGAACAACGCCCCGGCCCCGATACCCTGGATGACCCGGAAGACAATCAACAAAGTGGAGTCCTGGGCAATCCCGCACAACAGCGAGCCGATAGTGAAGAAGGCCAGCGAAAGCATGAAGATGCGTCGCGAGCCAAAACGGTTCCCCAGGTACCCGGCGACCGGGATGACGGCGGCCTGAGAAAGGAAGTAGCCGGTTACCAGCCATTGGACCGTCGATAGGTCTACTTTCAAGTCCTGGGAGATTGGCACCAGCGCGATATTCACGATAGTGTTGTCGAGAATACCCATAATCAAACCCAGTCCGGCAGTGAGGGCGATGGCGTATTTTCGACCCGTAGTCATTTTCATTGAGTTAAAGTGGTCCTTTCAAAAAAAACCAACTTACGTGTAAGTAAGGCTGGTTCCCAAAAAAATTATTTACCTGGCCGGACCTGCGGCAATGCCGTCGAACCAGAGGTCGAGTAAACCGTCAATCATATCCTCAACTCGTTCCGGGAAGCGTTGCCCCATTTCCTGAGGTAGCTGGCGGCGTAAATTGACGAATTGATCGATTTGCTGGCACAGGTTCATAAAGCTGAATACGGCAATATTGGGGTCCACCTGGCGCAATTCACCACCGCTGATACCATCTTTGACTATCCCGGTAATGACCTCACTCATGTTTAGAAATACTTCCTGTAATTTCCGGCGGGTTTCAAAACTTAACTGTTCCAGTTCAGCCATGCAAAGCTCTTTGTTATCAATAATAGGTTTGCTGGCAACGTAAAGCAGAATATTTTTGAATTTTTCCCGCATGTTAGTACAGCCGGTCATCACAACCTGGAGCTCCGCAAGAATCTCCGCGCCGAATGACTCGATGACACACTGCAATAGCTGTTCTTTGCCGCCGGGAAAATGGAAATAAAGGGCCGGGCGGGTTATTTTGAGGGTCCGGGCGATAGAATCCAGGTTAAGGTAACTGTAACCGCCCGCGAAGTAAAGCCGCCGGGCTTCCTCTATAACTCGCTCTTTAGTATCGGTTGTTCTTAAATCGGATTTAAGCACCATCTTTTAAGCACCTGTATCTCCACAAATTTCTTCTTTGAAATTAACTTACTTATGTGTAAGTTAATATCATGGTTTTGGCCGGGAGTCAATAAGCCTTTAGGCGGATATGCGGGAAAACGTTGAAAGAAAAACCGAAACAACGTTCACCCTGAGGGGCGCATAAAACATATCCCCATAAGGAACAACTGGTGCCTGGTTAAGAAAAAGGGAATTGAACTAATCTTTGAAAAGGGGTAGAATCCGGCCCAGTATCCAGGTCTATCCAAATACAATCGACCAATAAGTACCAGTACATCCTGAGCGTAGCGAAGGATCTTGGGCACCCGTAGCCAAAGGGCACGGGTACCGGTGGCGAATATCCCAATCATAAGAGCGTGACAATTTTCTTGTCGGACCTGGTATAAAAATTAGTGGGCAGATTTTCAATTTAGAGAGGATTTAAAAAATGGCGGATACGGCTAAAAAGGTGGCCCTGGCCGGTTATGGTTTCGCCGGAAGAATTTTTCACGCGACCTCCCTGGTGATTACGCCGGGGCTGGAACTGGCTAAAGTGGTTTCTTCCGATTGGTCCAAGGTGGTAAACGATTTGCCCTCGGTCGAGGTTGTCCCAAGTTTTCACGAGGCCATCGCCGACCCGGAAATAGAGGTGGTGGTCCTCGCTACACCCAACCAGAGCCACTTCCCGCTGGCCCAGGCTGCTTTACAGGCCGGAAAACATGTCGTGGTGGACAAACCCTTCACAATTACCAGCGCCGAAGCTGCCGCCCTGGTCCAATTGGCCACCGAAAAAGAGCGCGTTTTGAGTGTCTTCCAGAGCCGCCGCTGGGATGGTGATTTCCTGACTATTAAAAAGCTACTGGCGACCGGGTTGTTGGGTGATATTTATTCCTGTGAAATCCGCTACGACCGCTTCCGTCCAGATGTGCGGGTGCGCTGGCGGGAACAAGACCTGCCCGGTTCAGGTATTCTCTACGACCTGGGGGCGCACCTGATTGACCAGGCGGTACAACTCTTTGGGGTGCCCAAGGCGATTACCGCCGACCTGCGCAACCAGCGTCCCGGCGCGCAAACGACCGATTACTTTCACCTGCTGTTCGATTACGGCGCGTTACAGGTGGTCTTACATTCGAGTTGCCTGGTTAAAGAGCCGGGCCCACACTTTCAGATTCACGGTAACCGGGGCAGTTTTGTCAAATACGGTATGGACCCCCAGGAGGCGGCCCTTTTGCGCGGGGAAAGGCCTTCGCTCAATAATCCATATTGGGGTAAGGAAACCGCTGAATGGTACGGCACTCTCACCGCTGCAACCGGGGGCCTGGAAGTCTCGAAAGCAAAAATCGAAACGCTGCCCGGCGATTATCCCGGCTACTACCGCCAGTTGGCGGCATGCCTGGAAGGAAAGGGGCCGGTCCCGGTCCTGGCAACCGAGGCCGCTAAAAATATCGAGCTGATTGAAAAGGCTATCCAGAGCAGCCAGGAGCGCCGCACCATCGTGCTCGACGCGTAATTTTTGGGCATAAGGCATACAATGTTGGAAATAGCTCCCTTTGACTTCGAAAAACACTTTGCCAGGACCTTCGAATTGTGGCAGGCCAGTTTTGAAAAAAGCTGGCCGCTTGATGAACCAGCTTTCCGCCGGTTAATCTCGGATGACCCGTATATTCCCGGTTTGCGCAAGCGGCAGTTCGTGGCCCTGGTTGAGGGGGTTGTAGCCGGGTTTGTCCTTTTTCAATTTGTTGCAGAAAAGGGCAGCGGCAATTTAAATCTGGTGATGGTGGCGCCCGGACACCAGCGCCAGGGAGTTGGCACGGCTTTACATAACTATGCGCTGGCGGAGTTGCAAAAGGCCGGGGCCGTGCGGGTGCAACTGGGGGGTGGTTCCCCGACTTTCTGGCAGGGAATACCGGACGATTTAAGCGGGGCGGCGAACTTTTTTGAGAAAATGGGCTGGCAATATTCCGAAACCAGCTACGACTTAACCCAGAATTTGCAGGGGTTTACCGGGGCCGGGGAATTTAGCGCGCCGGTCGCGACCAGGGGTATTACTTTCCGTACGGCGGTCCCGGCTGACCAGGCGGCGATAGTAGCCTTTGAAAAGGCGGAATTTCCCAACTGGCTTGGCGCTTACGAATACGTCATGGGTTTTGGGGATTTTAACGATTTGCTATTGGTCTGCGATATTGATGGGAAAATCGTGGGAACGGTGATAATGTTCTCCCCGCTCTCGAACCCTTATAGGCTGGATGTGCCCTGGAAAAGATTGCTAGGGGAAAATAGAGGTGCGTTGGGGTGTGTCGGGATTGCCCGTTCGCTGCACCGGCAGGGCCTCGGTAGCGCTATGATGGCTGCGGCTATGGAAGAACTAAAAAAGCGTGGGGTCGGCAATTGCCATATCGGTTGGACCTGGCGCGTCACTTTTTACGAAAAACTGGGCTTCAAACTCTGGAAAAGTTTTTGGATGAGCTGGCAAAACTTTTCCTAGCAACTATTTTTACCGGGCCCTCTTCTCAGCACTTTGGTGGTGATATTCGCCAACGGCGCTGCCCCCAAGACACCCTAAGGACTAGATGCCTCGACTGCGCGCCGTGCGAGGCGGAATGACAATTCTTATGACCTCCCATACGCCACCGGCACTGGGATACCTTGACTTACTTCACGCCTGAAGGTTGCACCTTAGGATGTAACAGAAGCTAAACACTAAAACTGAACACTAAACACTTTGGAGTCCCCTTGACAAAACCGGGATTGTGCCTTACTCTAGGGGCGTGCCGAAAAGCACCGATTAACAATCGAATAGAACTTGAACTCTTATCAAGAGAGGTGGAGGGTATACGGCCCTGTGAAGCCCGGCAACCAGCGCAGTTAAAAACCAATATGCGCATGGTGCCAATTCCGGCGCTGCCAGCAATGGCGGTGCAAGATGAGGGATGGAAAGAAAAAGAAAACTGGCCTTTTATTTTGCCAGTCATAGATTAATTCTCACCCCCTTATCCCGGCGAAGATAAGGGGGTTTTGTTATAAAAATCCCCTTATGTTGCGCCCAAATTCTTTTAACCAGAAAAAAACGGTAAGGCCTACCTTACCCGGTAGAAAGAGGGGATTAAAATGACCACCAAACGACCTGTTTACCTCGATTTTAACGCGACCACCCCGGTAGATAAACGCGTCCTGGCCACAATGCTGCCCTATTTTTCCGAGGATTTCGGCAACGCCGCCAGTACAACCCACGCTTTCGGCCAGCAGGCTTCCGCCGCCGTCAGCCACGCCCGCCAGCAAATCGCCAGCCTGATAAACGTCAGCGCTAACGAGATTATTTTTACCAGTGGCGCGACCGAGTCGAACAATATCGCTCTCCTGGGCGTGGCCGAACGCTATGCCCATAAAGGCGACCACATCATCACCTGTGTCACCGAACACAAGGCCGTCCTTGACTCGGCCAAACGGCTGGAAAAGCTCGGCAAACGGGTCACTTATCTGCCCGTTGATTCATTTGGCCGGGTGGACCTTGACCAGTTGCGCCAGGCCATCACCCCCCAGACCATCCTCATTTCGATAATGGCCGCCAACAACGAAATCGGCACGGTCGCGCCTTTGCGGGAAATCGGCCTGCTTGCCCGCGAACACGACATCATCTTTCACACCGACGCCGCTCAGTACGCCGGGCACATGCCGCTCGACGTGCAGGCCCTGAATATCGACCTGCTTTCGATTTCCGCCCACAAACTTTACGGCCCGAAAGGTATTGGAGCGCTGTACGTCCGGCGCGAAAATCCGCGCGTGGACGTGGCCCCGGTAATTTACGGCGGCGGGCACGAACAGGGTATCCGCTCCGGTACCCTGAACGTCCCGGCCATTGTTGGGTTTGGGGTGGCGGCGGAGTTGTGCCAGGCCGAACTCGAAGACGAAGCCGAGCGGTTGCGCGGTTACTGCCAGAAGATTTTCCGCGAATTGAGCCGAAATATCGAGGGGGTCGAGTTAAACGGCCACCCGACCGAACGCCTGCCCCACAACCTCAATATCAGCATCACCGGGACGCGCAGCAGCGATTTTATCGCCCTGCTCGGTGACGTGGCGATTTCGGCGGGGAGCGCCTGTAACACCGCCAACCCCAACCCTTCGCACGTGCTTTGCGCCCTCGGCTTTGGCTCGGAGAGAGCCTTGTCCAGCTTGCGTATCAGCGTGGGCCGCACCACCACGTTAGAAGAAGTCGAGTACGCAATTGGCCGAATTATCGAGGCTTCGCAGGTTTTGCAGCTAGTTCCCGCCTAAAAAATAGAGGCCAGCTTACCTGTACATGCGTAAGCTGGCCTGGATTCTGGAGAATGGAAACAGTAGGACCTATTTAAAGCCGGTAATGGCAATAAGGGCCGGTTTCGGGATGCTGGTGCCGCCTTCGGGCCAGTGGCTCGTCAACTTGTCGAGGCTCGGCGATTCTTCGCCGGGGTGCTGGACCGACAGGAACAACGTCTTGAAGTCCGGGGTAAAGCACGGGCCGGTGGTTTCGCATTCGATCGGGCCGCTGGCGAACTGGAAGGCTACGCCCGCACTGGGGCCGGTAGTCGGAATGCAGTAGACCCCGTTGTTACCCGCAAAGGTATAGATACTCTTTCCGGCGACGCTGCTACTGACATCGCAGAAGACAAACAGGTTGCCTTTGTTGTCGAAAATCAGGTTGTCAGGCGAGGCAAAGCCGCTCCCTTTTTGAGGACCACCGACCGCGAAGACTTCCCAGGTGAAGCTGAGGGCTTCGTGGTCGCCACCCGCCTCGTACAGCCGTGAAATCTGGCCGAAGTAGTTGCTGTGGTTCGAGTTGTTGGTGAACGAAATAAATACGCTGCCGTCCGCCGGGTTGATTTTAATGTCTTCCGGGCGGTCCGTCGGGGTAGCCCCGACCAGTTTAGCCGCAGCCCCGGCATCCACCAGCACGGCAGCCTGGGTCTTGTAGGCAGCCTGCAATTTCGGCTGGGTCGCCCGGTCCACCGCTACCCAGGCCCCTTTGCTAAAGTCGGCGGCGTAAAGGGTCCCTTCCGAAAGCAGTTTCATGTTGGCGGCGCGGTCGTTCGGGTTGTAGGTCCCTTTGCTGATGAACTTGAAGACACATTCGTCGGCCTTATCGTAGCCGGAGTAAACGACCACGTGGCCGCTCTTGCCGATAACGGTCGTGGCATTTTCGTGGCGGAAGCGGCCCAGGGCGGTATGTTTCACCGGGCGGCTGTCTTTGTTAAAGGGATCAATTTCGACAATCCAGCCGTAGTGCAGGTCATTGAAGAAGCGGTCGTCGGTATCGCTTTTGCCCCAGCCATAGCCGCCTTTCGCGGCGTCCGGGCCGTAGTCCTGGAAGTTTTCTTCGGCAGAGAGAGCCGTACCCCAGGGAGTAATCCCCCCTGCGCAGTTGGCGAGGGTGCCCTGGACGGTTGTAGCGCCCCAGACTTCCGGGGTCCCGGCGGCAGGCCCGTCCAGGTCAATCAGCGACCAGGCCGTGATGCGGCGGTTGTAGGCCGGGTCGTCCACAAATTCCCAGGCGCCGCTCGCGTTTTTGCGGACGTGGATGACCGAACCACCCACGACGGATTTTTCATTGGCAAGCTGTTCGAAGGTCGGGTTTACATTCGCCGGTCGGTTGCTGATGAACAACTGGCTGATATATTCGTGATTGTTCCAGAGCAAGCCTTCGTTCGGGTTGTTGCCACCCTGCAAAAAGTCAATCGGGAAATAAGCGTTGAAGTCGCTGTTAAAGCCGAATTTCTCGCCGCCGACCACGTAATCACCCCATTTGCGGATGACGGTATAGCTGAAACCGGGGGGTAGGACCACCTCGTCCGCTGTCGAAGGCGTAATCGGCTGGAACCCGATGCCGGCGTTAGCCGCCACGGTCGCATCGGTGGTGGAAGCCTCGGCTACCGAAGCCGTAGCGCTGAGCAGCGGCGCTGCTACCGCGCCCGCACCCGCGAACGCCGTCAGTTTCAAGACGCCCCGGCGGGAGATTTTGCCGGTGACCATTTCGCTAAATTTCTGCTCGGATGCTGCCTGGGATTTTTCTGTATCCGACATTATTATACTATTTCCTTTCTCTTACTCTACTCCGGTACGTATACATGAAAAGTTAACAACCCGAAAAAACCACCTGGGGTGTAGTTAAAATGAATCAACCGAACAGCCTGGCTGTCCTTTTGACAACCGGCATCCGGTTATATTTTTGAATGGTGCAAAAAGAGACTTACCCGATAAGCAATTTGCCGGGCCGGTTAGGTGCTGGCCTGGCAGAGGTTTCCTTAATTAGACAGCAAAGGTTGAGTAACTCACTCCAAAAAGATAAAGCTCATTCGAGCCTATTTCTCTGGTCTTGTTTTACCCTATGGGTTTTAATAAGAAGCTAAGTTGGGGTTAAATTGGCGTTAAAGCTTGTTAACGGCTTGTTAATATTCTTTTTGTGTTAAACCGCTACCTTTTCCGGGGCAATTTTTGCGTCGGGAACAGTAGTAGATTCCAGGGCCTGGGATGATGCTGGGGGATTGTACAATCCGTATTTTAAGAGGTCGCACATCCGGTCAAACTTTTCAAAAAGTGATTTTTCGTATTCTTCGCTATATCCGACCACATTGGCCTGTTCCAATATATGTTCTTCCATTCCCCGGATAGTCCAGTTTACCAACTGGAAAGCTTCCTCGCTGCTAACACCGGGGCGCAGGTTGGAGAAGTCGATTTTCTGGAAAAGCCGCCCGAAATATTCAAAACTCTGGTCGGTTAACCTCTCCAGGATTTTGCGGTAGACCGGGTGGCTGGTATTTGTCATGATTTGAAGTATCAGGGCGTATTCTTTGGGATAGCGGTACCGGATGGTTGCTTTCTTCATAGTTATGAGTTTAAGCGCGTCAAAAAGGTCGGACGGTTCTTCCGCTTCTGTCAGGTAGACTGAAGGTCTGATTCTGGTCGCGAACATATCAAAGAGATAAAAGAAAAGTTCCTCTTTGCTGGAAAAATATTTAAAAAGGGTGCCTTTGGCGATACCGGCGCGCTCGACAATCCGGTTGGTTGAGGCCAGGTCGTAACCGTATTCGATAAATTCGTCCACGGCGGCCTGGATAATGGTTTCCTGTTTCTCAGGGGTTAGTTTTAGAAAATGAGTGAGTGCCAAGTTGGTTTCCTTCTTTATAAGTAAATAGTCTGAGAAATAGACGGTCTGAAATAGTTGTCTAAAAAGAAGCTAAATTCCATCTAAGAATTATTTTTTGTAATTACCCTTTTTCATTTTATCTATATACCTTTTTATATGACCAATTGGTCATGAAGTCAAGTTACACGCCTTTTCACCTCAAAAACGGATTAGAATTGCACGGTTGACGCCGGGAGGCTAAAATTCACCGGTAAAACTATTTTACCCGGCTAAATGGTGGCCGGGATAACTTACAACGAACAGGAAAATTCTATAATGAGTGACAAAGAAGTACAAACCCCCGGTGCTGAAACACCCGTGACCTTCGCGGCGGACCGTTACGATAATATGCTCTATCGCAAGTGCGGCGATACAGGGCTATATCTGCCCGCCGTCTCGCTGGGAGCCTGGGAAACCTTTGGGGGCTACCGGGGCGAGGACGTGGCGCGGGAATGTCTCTACCGGGCTTTTGACCTAGGCATTACCCACTTTGACCTGGCGAACAACTATGGCCGTCCTCCCGGAAACGCCGAGAAGGTAGTGGGCAAAATCCTCAAAAGTATGCCCCGCGACGAACTGATTATCTCGACCAAGGCCGGTTATCGGATGTGGCCCGGCCCCTACGGCGACGGCCTCTCCAAGAAATACATGGTTGCCAGTCTCGACCAGTCGTTGCAGCGGCTCGGCCTCGATTACGTTGATATTTATTACGCCCACCGGACCGACCCGAACACGCCCCTGGAAGAAACCCTGGAAGCGCTCGACATTATCGTGAAGCAGGGCAAGGCCCTTTACATCGGCGTAAGTAGTTTTTCGGGGGCGCACTTCGAGCACGCCGTCCAGATTACCCAGAAAAAGAACCTGACCCGTATCACCATCGACCAGCCTCGTTATAACATGTTCGACCGCAAAATCGAGCGGGACCTGCTCGACCACACCGAACGCAACGGCGTTGGGGTTATCCCGTTTAGCCCGCTCGACCAGGGCAAACTGAGTGACAAATACCTGGGCAAGGCCTTGCCGGGCGATTCGCGGGCGGCGGAATGGTGGGGTAAACAGGCCAATGCCGATGTGCTGGACGAAAAGACCCAGAAAAAACTGGAAGCCCTCAACGAACTGGCCCAAAAGCGGGGGCAGAGCCTGGCGCAGATGGCCCTGGCCTGGATTCTTCGCTTCCCGGCTATCACCAGCGTCCTGATTGGGGCGTCCAAGGTCGAGCAAATCGAGGAAAACGTGGCCGCCCTGAAGAATCTCGAATTCAGCCAGGAAGAACTGGACAAGATTGACGAGATAACCGAGTTCGCCTCTAACTAAACCCATTTACGCTTTTCAGAACTAAAAGAAATACCCGGCTGAGAACCTTCCAACCGGGTATTTCTTCATTTATATTAATTTTAATGGCCTATACCGCTACCCGCTGTCCGCTGGTGAAGGATTCGATGGCGGCGTAGGCCAGTTGAAGGGCGCGCCGTCCCGCTTCGGCCTGGACCGGCGGTTCTTCCCCCTTTTTGAAGGCGTCCATCATCACGTCAAGATACTTGTCGAAGGTCCGGTGGAATTCCCGGTCGCGGTCGTTAAAGTACCCCGCCTGCCAGACCTCGGCGGTTTCGTTACCGACCGTCTGCAAGGAGAATTGCCGGACGGTGTCCTCGATGACCGCATGACCTTTGTCGCCGTTTATCTCGACGCGGTGGGTCGAAGGGTAGGCGTAGGACGAATCGTAGCTGCCGAGCATGCTCCCGACCGCGCCGTTCTGGAAGTGCAAGGCCAGGGCCAATGTCCGGTAGCCGCCCCCGGTTTTGTCGGTCATCTGGGCCGCCACCGAGTCAATTTTCCCGCACAGGTATTCCAGCATATCGAACCCGTGACACTGGGTTTCAATCAGGTTGGCGTGGGGGTGACTGCTCGAACCCTCGCCGCCAAAGCGCCAGGTAGCGAAATTTATTTCGCCCAGTTGGCCCGCCTCAATCGCCGCTCTGGCCTTCTGGACCGGGGTGGCATAACGGTGGTTGAAATTGATGGCAAAGAAAAGCTCTTTGGCGCGGGCCTTTTCCAATAAAATGTTGGCCTGTTCCATTTCGAAGACCAGCGGTTTTTCGACCAGGAGCGGCACCCCGGCCTCAATTACCTCCAGGGTCGGCTCGAAATGCTCCTGGTTGGGCAGACAGACGGTCACCAGGTCCGGTTTGGTCTTTACGAGCATCTCCTGGATGTTCAGATAGAAAGGTAGGCCGTACTGGGCTGCTCGTTCCCTGGTCTTTTCGAGGCTGCGCCCAACCAGGGCGACCACTTCCACGTCGGGCCGGGCCGTGAAAACCCTGGCGTGCTGCAAACCCCAGCCCCCGGCCCCGATTATCGCCACTTTAATTTTTGCATTTTGAGGGTTAGTCATATTTAGTCGTTTACTCGCTTCTTTGAGAATAGGTTTTGGGAGTAGAAAATTGAGCAGAAAGAATTAACCCATTAGCGGGTCGGTGCGTCCGACCTGGGCGAAAGCCTCCAATCTCTCCCGGCAGGCGTCACATTCCCCGCAGGGTGGACGCTGGCCCCGGTAGCAGGTATGGGTTAGCTCGTAGGGGACACCCAGCGCAAACCCGCGTTCCAGCACTTCCCGTTTGTAAAGGTCAACAAAGGGAGTATGAATCTGGACGTTGCGCCCTTCGTTGCTCGAACCCAGGCTGAGCGATTGGGCCAGGCTGTCGAAGAAAGGGCGGCGGCAGTCGCGGTAGGCCAGGAAATCTTCCTTGACCGGGCCGTAAAAGATTTCGTCTACCCCGATGGTTTCGCCGTAACTGGCTGCCAGGGTGCAAAAGAGGGCGTTGCGGAGCGGCACCACCGTCGAAAACTGGCGCTGTTCGGCCTGGTCGGGCACTTCCTGGGTCATATCGGTCAGGACGCTCCCACCAATCTGGCCCAGGTCGATTTTGAGGATTTTATGGGGCAGGCCGAGATTTTTGGCGATGTTAGCCGCGCTTTCAAGTTCGATGCGGTGGCGCTGGTTATAGTCGAAACTGACCGCCCAGACCGTATAGCCCTGGGCCAAAGCTTCATATAAAAGGGTGGTCGAGTCCATCCCACCCGAAAAGCAAACAATCGCTTTTTGTGTCATAACCTGATACTTTCTAGACGCCGCGCCGGTTGCCGTAGAGCAGCACGTGCAGCCGGGGTAATAGACGGTAACCCTTTTCCTTGACCAGTTCCACCACTTCCAGGGCATGCTCGGCCAGGGTAGTAGGGTCTTGCCCTTCGGGCATTACAATAATTCTTTCCTGGGGTAATCCACATTCGTCAATTACCTTGACCATTGCCTCGAAGTCGGCCTGGCCCGCCACCACGAACTTGAACCAGGGATTAGGGCTTTGTTTGAGCAGATCCAGCACCGCCGGACGAATCGCTTTGGCCCGGTTGTGGGCCGAGGGGAGTTTGGGCGAGATATTTAGCTGGCAGCGTTCCCGGATGGAGGCCCGCCCGGGTAGAGTGCCATTGGTCTCAATCTCGATTTGCCATTCCGGGCCAAGCCGTTCGAGCAGTTGCTCGATGACGGCGGCGTGCAAAAAGGGTTCGCCACCTGTAATAATCAGGCGGCGGCAGGGATAGCTTTCCAATAGCGGGACCAGTTCATCCACGCTCACTTCCCGGTACTTGTTATAATCGGGATGGTTGATGTCCCAGGTATAACGGGTGTCGCACCAGTCGCAGGTCAGGTTGCAAACCTGGAGGCGCAAGAAGATGGCGGGTAGGCCAATTGAAGCACCTTCACCCTGAATCGAGTAGAAAATTTCGTTTACAAGGAACCTATTTTGCCGAACGAACGGTCGGACTGGTAAGGTTGAGGTCAAATTGCTGCCTGTTTTTCCAGGGTTGCGGGCCGGTAATCGGTCCAGAAACCAAGTGGGTCGCATTCCCGAATAATTTTAAGTTCCTCCTCGGAAGGAGGCAGGGTTTCTTGCACGCCAGAGGCCAGTTGGAGCGGCCAGCCGGTCGCCTTTAGAACTTCTTGCGGGGTGGTGAAAGGGTGATAACTTGCCAGGCGCATCTCGCGAGGGGTAACCTCTGCGCCGGGAAAGTCGAGCACTCCCAGGGTCGTAATGACCGCCTGGGGACCACCCCCGACCAGGCCCCGTTTTTCGCGCCAGCCGGGAGTGCCATCGCCAAAACCGGGTGAGGTTACATAAGAAACATGCTCTTTGAAGCGGCGGGGCTCGTGTTCCATAATGATGACGAAGCGGCCTGCCCCGGTCGCAATATCGCAGGCCCCACCGCTGCCGGGTAGCCGAGTCAGTTTTCCCGCCCCGCTACTGGTAGTCTCGCCGTAGATATAGGAAGTATTGAGGTTGCCAAAGCGGTCCACTTCCGCCCCGCCGATAAAGCCGAGGTCAATTGAGCCCTGCTGCAAAAGGCCCAGCACGTTACCCATGCGGGTAGCCCACCCGGCCCCTTTGACGTTTGGCCCATCACCCATGGTATAGAGCAGTTCGGTTACCGGCTCGTCCCGCAACAGGCCGTTCTCGAACAGCCCTACCGCGTGGGGGGCGTGGGTCCGTTTTGCCAGCGCAAAGGCCAAAAGCGGCAACCGCATCCCGACAAAGACCCTGGCGCCGTCCTTTATTTGCCGGGCCGCCGCCACAACCATTAATTCCTGGGGTGTATAATCGTATCCTGCCATAAAGCTTTACATAATTACAGTTCTGTTACAAATTCAACCCGAAGGCTGAATCCAAAGATTGTTTGTGATAATATAAGCTACACTAATACGCTTGTAAAGTTCATGAGCACCGGGCGAGTTTGAAAGGTTCTCAAAAAATGCGGTTTTTCCTGGTTGAATGGTTACAGAATAGCCGGTGGAGTATCCGCGCCAAGTTGATGGGCGGTTTTTTCGTAATTGTTATATTCCTCTTGATCCTTACGGCCCTCAGTATCTGGACCACCGACCACCAGGGTCAGAAAATCCTCCAGGTCAAGAACAGCCAGGAAGAAGCCTTTGCCATATTACAGGTCTCGCACAGCATGGTCGACCTTGAAAATGGCCTCACTAACATTCAGAACGATTTAAGTTTTATATACTTTCGTGCCACCGAGGTTATCAATAATAGGGTCTCACCGGACGAAGCCTATTTTCGTTCCCAGGCTTCTCTTGCCGATTTCGACCGCCAGAAAGACGATATTCAACAAAACCTCCAGCAGCTCGACCGCCTGCCCGAAATCTCGACCATTTCGGATACGGATAAAAATTACTGGTCCAACTCCAAGGAGAGTTTGAAAAATGATATTCGGCAATTACTCGACTCGTTAGATGAGATAAGGCAAGCCTCCGGGCAGCAACAGTTCAAAAAGGTGATTGACGGCTGGACCCAGGCCGGTAACAGCATTTCCCTGGTTATCACGCGGACGGAGACTTTCCATTCCAAATTGAATGATCTTCAGGAACAACCGATTAATTCCAGTCGACTGGCCGCTGCCGACGCCGATAGTCTCCGAAATCTTTCCCAGATTATTATCCTGGTAGCCGGGCTAGTGGCGATATGCTTGACCATCCTATTTGGCCTGGTCCTGACGCAGGTCTTTACCACGCCGGTCAACCGCTTGCGTCACCGCCTGCTCCACCTGGCCGATGGGGACCTTTCCACAAATTTGGCTTTATCAAACCAGGACCAGTTTGGCGAACTGGCACTTACCTTCAACCAGAGCATGGACCGGCTCGGTTCGATGGTCGGGCAGGTCCAACGCCAGGCCCGCAAAGTGAGCAACGCCGCCGAGGAAATTGCCGAGGCCAGTTCGCATTCGGCCCAGATTTCGGTCGAGCAGGCCGGGGCCGTTACCCAGGCGACCGTGACCATCGAGGAATTAAGCCATACCGCCCAGCAAATTGCCGAAGCCGCCACCCTGGTTGCCAGCGCCGCCGAGCAAGCCCTTGCCAGCGTCAACGAAGGACAGGATACCGCCCAGGAGAGCATCAAAGGCAATACCAATTTGAAGTTGCGCGTCCGCGAGATTACCGACCGCATCCTGGCTCTTTCGGAACGCTCCCAACGGGTCGGCCATATCATCGAGCAGGTGGCCTCGATTGCCGACCAGACCCACCTGTTGGCCCTTAACGCTGCCATTGAAAGCGCCGCCGCCGGGGAGAACGGCAAGCGGTTCGCCGTGGTCGCCAGCGAGGTAAAACGGCTGGCCGACCGCAGCCGCCAGGCCACCAAGGATGTCCAGGCCGTCCTGGGCGAAATCCAGGACGCCACCAACGCCAGCGTGATGGCGACCGAGCAGGGGTTGAAAGAGGCCGAGCGGGGGGTTATCCTGGCTTACCGGGCCGGGGACGTGAACGAGAGTATTATCCAGATGGTCGAACGGACCGTCCAACTGGCAAACGCGATTTCCCTGGCGACCCAGCAGCAGCGCAGCGCCAGCGAACAGGTTGTGACTTCGATGCGGCACCTTTCCACGGTTATAGGGGATGCCGCCGCCTCGGCCCACCAGAGTAGCGCCCTGGCGACCAGCCTGGACTTAATTGCCCAGGAATTGGCCCGTGTCTCCGGCCAGTTCAAGCTTCCCGCCAACCTGGCCCTGGAAGAGCCTCCGGCCGAGGGAAATACTCCAGGCCAGGCGGCAGGTCGCGATGAAAATACATCTGCCTTTGAAGGGTCCTCCGATTTAAGACCGTTGCCGCTATAAAGTTTTCGATTCGGGTATAAAATAGAACCAGCGCCGACTTGGCTGTCCCGGCGCTGGTTGATGGATTAAGAACGAAAGGTTAGTGGTCTAAGTTAATTCGATGATTAACTTTATTTCCATTTAAAATTTCTAAAGGGTTTTCCCCTGGTGTACTCGTTTGGACTTTTCCTCATCCCAAAAATCTCAATTCACTTCATCCTCTGTAATAGAGAGGTGCTTAGTCTAATAAAAAATACATCTTTTTATACGAATTTCACCAGATTTTGAAATTGGTTAAAAAAAGCGCCGGGGGTCTCCCGGCGCTGGCCTTTTTATAAGAAATTAACTGTTGCCCTTCATCAGGCTATCCCAGCGGTAGTCAACCTTCTGGGGTTTAGTCTTACCGGTGGCGTAGCCGATAACCAGGGCCGCCATCTTTTCCTGCACCCAGTTAAAGTGGTCCTGGCCCAGGCTGTTAATGTCAAAGTCGGGCGCGGGGTTGAGGAAGTCAATCGCGTAGGGGATGCCGTCCTCGATGGCGAATTCCAGGGTGTTCATGTCGTAGCTGAGGGCCTCGCACAGTTTGAGGCAGTCCTGCTCGATCCGTTTCGCCAGGGCCGGGGAGAGATAATTCGGGTCGTTGTGATATTTTCTCTCCCCTGGGTCGTAGCGCATAATCAAAACATCTTTGCGACCCAGGCAAAAACAGCGGACGTACTGCTCGAAATTGATGCCCTGCTGCAAGACCATGGTCAGTTCGCCGGTTTCGTTGTAGGCGGCCCAGAGTTCTTCCAGGTTATGGACCTTATAGACGTTCTTCCAGCCGCCGCCGATGGCCGGTTTGAGGAAGGCCGGGGTGCCGGTGTAGTTCAGGAGGTCTTCCCAGGGCAGCGGGTATTCCAGGTTGCGAAGCGACTCGGTCACGATACCTTCAATATAGGAGTGGTTCGGCAAAACCGCTGTACGGGGATGGGCTACGCCCAGGCGGTGGGCGATGGTTGACTCGATATATTTATCGTCGGCAGTCCACCAGAAGGGGTTATTGATGACAATCGTTCCCTGGACTACCGCATTTTTCAGGTAGCTGCGGTAGTAGGGGATTTCGTGCGAGATGCGGTCGATAATGACCTTGTATTCGCAGGGTTCGTCCATTTTAGAGCCGCCGATTTTGACATACTCGACAACTACCCCGGCGTTCATGTTGTTTACTTTTTCGATAAAGGCGGGCGGCCACGACCATTCCCGACCTACCATTAACCCGACCTTCAAAGGCTCTTTGCTGTTCTCCTGAGTCATTTTGCACACATCTCCTTAATTATATACCTAAATAAATTGACGTATTTGCTTGAACCAGTAAGGCCAATCGTGGCCGGAGTCCTGCCAGACCTCGTAGGTGTGATTGATGCCCTTCGAGTTTAACAGGTCGTGTAGCTGGCGCGTTTCGTTCTGGCAAACGCCCAGGTCCCAGGTGCCGGTCAACAAATTTATCTGTTGCTGACGTACCCGCCAGAGAAAATCGCCTTCCTGCGCCCCCCCGATATAATCCAGGGGTGAGTTGTAGTAGAGGTCTTCATTATAGTAGGGGTCGAAATAGTGCCTGAGATTGTAGCGGCCACTAAGGGCGATAATCTTGTGGACCTGTTCTGGATGGCGGAAGCCGAAGTTGACGGCGTGATAGGCTCCAAAACTACAGCCTGTGACAATCACATAGCCGTTGGAATTGCGCCCTTTGATAAAGGGCAGGACTTCATAAAAGAGATAGGCGTCATAAGCGTTGGCCCGACCCATGCGCCATTCCAGCGAGGCGTGCCAGTTGTACCAGCTATCGCTATCGACGCTGTCCACGCAGTAAAGCTGGATGTGCCCACCGTCAATTTTATCGGCCAGGGCGTTGACCATACCCATGTCTTCGTTTTCGTAAAAGCGGCCCTGGGAGGTGGGAAAGATGATAACCGGGGCCCCGGCATGCCCGAAGACTAACTGCTCCATATCGCGTCCCAGCGAAGGGCTGTACCACTTATGATATTCTCGTTGCACTTTTTAGTACTCCTTGTTAACAGCAATTAGCCGCAAACCGGGTAAGAAATTCGGACAAGTCCTGTTTGTAAGGTGAAAGAAGAAGCCGGGTAAGCATTCCTGCGTTCGAGCAGCAGGTAAAAGAAGGTGTTTTTTGAAAATCTGGCAAGTTATAACACCCTATAACTTTTTTGTCAATCCAACGGGATTGTCTGTGTTTTAAAGTTAACCAACCGCCAAATTTAGCTAACGCTATCCAAATGGTTGAATAAGGGGCCGTTATTGTTCTCAGGCCGGGAGCAGTGCATCGTCCCTTTGCCCGGACGAAGGAGGCTGGTCTACATACTCGATTTCCTGGAGAAGGCTCGCCACCTGGAACGTTTTAAGTTCCTGGGAAGCAAACTCCGTCTCAAAGAAATCGCCAAAATCAGGTTGGGTGTCCTGCCGGGTGTACTCAACTCCGTCGAATGCCTGGTCCATCGCAAAAATCCTTCCTACAAACCGTTTAGACTAGCTTTATCCTGGTCTACCACAACTCTTTAGTTGATACTTTTGGCAAATATAGTGCCACAATTTTAGCGCTTTTTTTATGGTTTTTATCCTAAACATCTGCAATTTAAAATAGTTGGAATGGTTATTTGAAATAGTCTACCAAAAATTGAACCCCGACCTTTTGGGCTGGGGTTCGACTGGTTAAATGGTTACCGGGTAGTTGTAGAAGGCGCTGCCGTAGTTGGAGCCGGGGTTGCGGTACCCGAAGGCGCTGCCGTGGTAGGGGCGAGACTCCCCGCCCGCTCCCGGCAGAAACGGGCCTGGTCGGGCTGGTTATCTTTATCGTAGAGAGCGGCCAGGGCCAACCAGCGTTCCGGCCCGTTCGGGTCGAGTTCAAGGCTCCGGCTGTAGGCTGTGATAGCCTCCTTGACTTTACCCTGCAACGCCAGGGCTTCGCCCAGGTGTGAATAGCCCCCGGCCCAGTTCGGGTTTTGAGCCGTCACGACCTGGAAAGCCTTGACCGCCCCGGCGTAGCGGTCGGTGCCGCCTGGGAGAGCGTTGTCGGGAACCGTCAGGTAGAGCATACCGAGCCCCAGGTTGGCCGGGACATTGGCAGCGTCGGCCTGGATAACCGCCTGGTAGGCCGTGATGGCTCCCTGGTAATCGCCGCTGGCCTGGCTGCTGGTAGCGGCTTGCAGATTTTTGGTTATGGCCGCCTGGGTCGGGTTAGGGCCGGCCTGAGAGGTGGTTCCGCCGCCTGGTGTGGCGGTAGCCGCCGCCGAAGCTGGCGCAGTCGTAAGCGGTGGAACCGTGATAGTCGGTTGGGCTGTCCCGTTTGCCCCGGTGGAAGCTGTCCCGGCGGTTGTCCCGGACTGAGTTGCCACCTGGGTCGCGGTAGGTTGGGTCGGGTTGGCCTGTTTTTGCAGGAAGTTAAAGACGAAGAAAGCCGCCAGCAAAACCACCAGGATTGCCAGGAGAAAAAGGGCGGTCAGGCGAATCCGTCGGAAGAATAGCCGCTCCCGTTTTTCGCGTGTGTTGGCGGCTTTGTCTTCTTTCGTGACCGAATCTTTTTTGGCGGTTGCAGCGGACGAGTTAATCAGGTTGACCGGGGTATCGACGTTTCCGACCTGGGGCGCGGTATCAGGCGGACGAGTCACAGGCCGGTTCTGGTTGAAAGGGTTTGGCGTCTGATCCACCCGGTAGGGCCGGGTATCGGCGCTGGCTTTATCGGCGGCGACCCTGTCGGCCAGTTCGGACGGCATTTCGTAAAAAGGGTTACTGACAATTTCCTGCGGGTTAACCCGCCCCGGACGGCTGGAAGTTCGCAGGTTGCCTACCCATGCCGGGTTGCTGGAACTTTCGCCTCTTCCAAAATTAGCCGGGTTGCTCGAAGGCTCACCTTTTCCCGCGACGACCGGGTTGCCGGTTGTTTCTGCCGGGATGTTCGGGGCGGGAGCAGGGGTAGCCGGGTTTTCGATGACCGGGGAGGGAGTTACGACCTTCATAGGTGCGGTCGGCTGGCTGGTCGGGTCGGGGTTGGTGGGGGAAGCAAGGCGACTTTCTTCGGCGTTGAGTGCCCGCAAGGCTTCCTTGGCATGGGTGCTGTTGGGGTTGATTTCGAGCGCTTTTTCCAGGGCCGCGCGCTTTTCCGCCCGGTCCTCGCTGGTGACTGAGACCCAGATCCAGGCGAATTCATTGCGGGGGTTGCGTTCGATGACCTTTTTAAAGACCTTGTAAGCCTCGCCCATGCGGCCTTCGCGCACGTGGCGGATACCTTCCTGCATCAACTCATTCGAGCTACCAATAGTCAAGCGCCTGCTCCTCTCGTAGCTTTTGCCATGGGTTTATACGGCTAATTACGTGGTATTAACATAAGTGATTATAACAAAAAATTTCCCAAAAGTTTGTTGGTTGGACCTTATTCCGGCTTTTTGGTAGACTAGCAGCAGGTTAAATGGTTGGCCGTTTGATAAAAAGACTGCTTTTCGGAGAATTTTGCGATGTCCGTCAGTGAAAAAGAAGTTACCCAGGCTGAAACCGGAGCCAGGACCGCCCCGATTGACCGGGAGAAGTTGGTCCGCGATATGGCCGCGATTGTAGGTACGGAAGGGGTCTTGCACAAGACCTACGACCTTAAACTCTACGAATACGATGGTTCGGTTGACAAGCATCTACCGGAAGTGGTGGTCTTTCCTCGCACGGCGGAACAGGTGGCCCGCATCGTCAAATATTGCAACCGGGAGCAGTTGTATTACACGGCGCGGGGCGCCGGGACCGGACTGAGCGGCGGCTCGATACCGTTGAGAGGTGGCATTCTGGTCGCTTTCACCCGCATGAACAAAATTCTGGAAATTGACGCCGAAAATTTGCGGGCGGTGGTTGAGCCAGGCCTGGTTAACCTGCATCTCTCCCAGGCGGTCGCGCCTTACGGTCTCTATTTCGTGCCGGACCCTTCCAGCCAGAAAGCCTGCACCATAGGTGGGAATGTGGCCGAAAACAGCGGCGGCCCGCATACCCTTGTCTACGGCGTCACTACCAACCACGTCACGGGGCTGGAAGTGGTCACACCTGACGGCGAAATCCGGCATTATGGCGGCAAAGCTACCGACGCCCCCGGCTACGATATGGTCGGCCTTTTTGTCGGGAGCGAAGGGACGCTCGGTCTCGTCACCAAAGTGATCGTTAAACTGACGCCGCTACCCCCGGCGGTCAAAACTTTCCTGGCTATTTTCGACAGCGTCGAGAAATGTTCGAACGCGGTTTCCGGTATTATTCGCAACGGGGTTATCCCGGCGGCTCTCGAAATGATGGATAACCTGATGATTGGGGCGGTCGAGGCCAGCAGCCATGCCGGGTATCCGCTCGATGCGGCGGCAGTCTTGCTGGTGGAATGCGAAGGTCTGCCCGACGCCCTCGAACAGCAGGCCGAAACCATCGAAGATATTTGCCGTCGAGAAGGAGCCACCGAATTTCGAATTGCCAAAGACGCCGCCGAACGCGAGGCGTTATGGAAAGGTCGTAAGGGCGCTTTTGGAGCGGTGGGCCGGATGTCGCCCGACTATTACGTGGTGGATGGCGTCGTGCCGCGCAGCAAGTTACCCCAGGTGCTGGCGGCGGTCGGTGACATTTCCAAAAAATATAACCTGCCGATTGCGAACGTCTTTCACGCCGGGGATGGTAACCTGCACCCCCTGGTGATGTTTGACGGCAACAAACCGGGCGACCTCCAAAAAGCGGTCAAGGCCGGGGAAGATATTATCCGTATGTGCGCCGAAGAAGGCGGGACGCTTTCGGGCGAACACGGTATCGGGGTCGAAAAGCGCGACATGATGTGCTTTATCTTTAACGAGGACGACCTGGGGATTATGCGGCGGGTCCGGCAGGCTTTCGATACCAAAGGCTTGTGCAATCCCGAAAAGGTTATTCCCACGCCGGGTCGATGCGGCGAAACCCGGATTGCGACAGCCCGCAAGGCCCAGGAGACTTACGAACGCGAGGACATGCAAGCCTGGTAACTTATTTTAGAAAGTTCAACCAAAGTCGATGACACTCCAAGAATCTAATCCACAGGTGGTGAATCCTGCCAGCGAACTGGAAGCGGCCCAGCTTTTCGAGGAATTCAGCCGGGAGAATTTGAAAGTGCGCCTTACCGGGGCGGGTACCAAGGCTAACCTGGGCAACCCGCTCGGCCCCTGCCAGCGGCTAGTTTCCACCTCTCAACTGACCGCCCTGGTAGATTACCAGCCGGAAGATTTAACTATCACGGTCCAGGTCGGGCTGCCTTTCGAGAGATTACAGGCCATCCTGGGGGAGCAGGGCCAGATGTTGCCGCTCGACCCGCCCGAACTGGCCGGGCAAACCATTGGTGGCATCCTGGCGACTAACCGGAGCGGTCCACGCCGCCTGCTTTATGGCACTGCCCGCGACCTCCTGATTGGCTGTCGCTTTGTGTTATCTGATGGCAGCATCGGGCATAGCGGGGGCCGGGTGGTCAAGAACGTGGCCGGGTATGACCTCCATAAACTTTTTATTGGCTCTTACGGGACGCTTGGTCTGCTGACCGAGGTCACTTTCAAGGTGGTGCCGCAGCCGCAATATATTGGGGTCGGCCAGGCCGAATTCGCCTCGGTCGAGCAAGCCTGCCAGGCAGCGAGGCTGTGCGCCCGGTCGAACCTGATGCCCTCGGCCCTGGAAATCGTTCAAGAAGACATATCCCCCAACACTTCCTGCAAACTGCTTTTCGCGGCGGAAGGCATGCAGGTAGCGGTAGACGGGCAGTTGGCCGGGTTGAGCGAAATCTGCTGGAAGGCCGGCGCGGCTTCGGTCGAATTGCTTGAGGATGGCCCGACGGTCCTCAAGGCCCAATCTAACCTGGAAAACCGCTTTAACACGGCGGAAGGGAATTTCCTGCAAATCCGGGTAGCCTCGACCCTGACCGGGTTGCCTGAGGTTCACGCCTTGCTGGTCGAAATCGGGCGGGTTGGTGGCGGCGAGGCCCAGGTGGTTTCGCGGGCCGGGAGCGGTCTCGCTTATCTCCTGGCGAAACCTACAACGGGTAATTTGGAAAAACTGGTGCCGCTTATCAAAAAGGCACGGGAGGCCAGCCGTGTTGACGGTGGGAGCCTGGTAATCGAGCGCGCCCCGCTTGAATTGTGGCCGCAACTGGACGCCTGGGGCGAGTTCGGCGACGCCACTGACTCAATGCGCGCGCTCAAAGATGCCCTCGACCCCCGGCACCTGCTCAATCCCGACCTGCTAAAGTGGTTATAATTTTCACTTTAGAATTACAAGCTCAATAAGATTTAAGAAATCCGGCCAGAAATTGGCCGGATTTCTTTTTTAAAAAATATACTGGAAAGGTGAAACAAAGCGAGTAGGGGGCGTGTCAAAAAATTGTATGGCCTTCGCTTTCTATTTCATACAAATAAAAAGGAGAATACCCCATGGCAGAAAATCGCGGTTTCGGCCCGTCCCAGGAAGATGCGAATTACTGGCCGCCCATTGACGAGTCCAGCACGCCTCGCTACCAGGCCCCCAATGTTAACAATTCGTTTTCGACCGCTTCCTCGGTCTGGTCCGAAACGCCACCTTCCATCCCGGTCCACATTCTCAAACAGGCTGAAGAACGGGTGGTCGCCCAGAAAAGCTTTTTCAAGCAGCTATTTATCTACCTGGGGGTTATCTCGGTAATGTGGTTGGTCGGGATTTCGCTCTTTTTCGCCCATTATTACGATAGCGACCGGATGATTGCGGTTTATATTCCTTTGCTGATAACCATGATTGGCGGACTGAAGGTGACTTACTCCTATTTCAACGCCTTCATCTGGTTACGCAAGAGCCACCAGAAACGGGTCATGGAAGAAGCTTTTAAGATAATGTCTTAAGATGGAACCTATGGAGTCTAGTGACGTTAAAACGGTGGGCGATTTTGCTCGGTTTGTTAATAATCTTGCCCTGACAACCGCAACCGAGAGTCAGCGGTCTATGGAAGAATATTTGCGGGCGCTTCTTGGGTTAGTCGAACAACACCCCCAGGATGCGCCTACTTTCACTTTGTTTGCCGGTTTATTAGGAGAAGCTTTTACAGCCGAACCCGCCGAGTTTGACCGGGACTGGCTGAATTATACTGAGCCGCCCTTGGATTATCAGTCCGAGGATGAAACAGTCGCAATAGAGAAAATCGGGACCGGGCCGGACGCGGAAAAGGAAAACTTTCAATTTTTGAGAGAAATGCTCTGGTATCAAATTGCCGACCTTCACCTGATGCAGGAGCGAGGCTATTTTGAAAAGAGTCCTCTGATGCTCTATATGGGAGTGACTTCCCCCACTAATAATTCCTGGTACAACTTTTCAACTGAGTCATTCCTGGAATGTGCAGTAGCTTCATGGGATGAAAATTCTCAGGACTCCACATGTAGTTGGAATGATTTAAAGGATTTATTGTGGTTTGGTCAAAATTACGAATAAGCCCGGTCAGATTTATTAAAATCGCCCAAATCGGCCTCAAATTTGAGTGAGAATCCATTTTCAATTATTGCCTTTTTGGCCTGTTTGATGTATCCTCTTTTATTACTGGCTCCAAAAGAGGTTCCTCAACTATGCCAGCCACCAACGGCAATGAAGCCACACAATTTGAGACTTTATCCATAGGCCGCAAGTGTCCCGGCCCTGCCAGGCCGCCGGTCCGGTTTTAAGATTTTAAAGAACCGTGCCACGCCTTGTGTGCAATTCAAGAGGAGGCCGATTATCAGCACCACAGTTAACGGCCCAGAAACGGGCCGCAATAGCGGTGGGCGCCGCACCAATATCCAGCAAGTTGAAATCCTGGATACCACCCTGCGCGAGGGTGAGCAATTTAGCCGCGCCCACTTTACTTTTAATCAAAAGGTTGAATTGACCCTGGCCCTGGCCCGGTTTGGCGTCGAATACGTCGAACTCGGCTCGCCGGTCTCTTACCCCAACGCCCAGCAGGAATTGACCCAGTTGGTCAGCCTGCTCGAAAGTAAACAGTCTAAAACCAAAATCCTGGTGCATTGTCGCTGCAATAAAGATGACGTGGATAAAGCCCTCGCTACCGGCGCTTATGGCATTAACCTCTTTATGGGCACCAGCAGTTATCTGCAAAAGGCCAGCCACGGCAAAAATATCGAAGAAGTGGCTAAAATCGCCGTGGGCATGGTTGAGTATGTCAAAAGCAAAGGTAAATTTGTCCGCTTTGGCTGTGAAGACGCTTTCCGCACCAGCCTCGACGACCTGCTCTATATCTGCTCGGCCCTCGATGCCGTCGGGGTAGACCAGGTGGACTTTCCCGATACCGTGGGCGGAGCCACCCCTTTTGAGGTTTACGACCGTTTGCGCGAGTTCTCCCGCCGTTTCAGGTTCAAAATCGAGTATCACGGCCACAACGATACCGGGGGCGCTATCGCCAACGCCTACGCCGCCCTGGAGGCGGGCGCGGTCTGTATCAACACGACCGTCCTCGGCATCGGGGAACGCAACGGCATCTGCCCTATGAGCGGTCTGGTGGCCCGGCTTCAATCGCTCGACCCGACCTTGCTCGAAAAATATAATCTCAAGGAACTGCCCAAAATAGACAAACTGGTGGCGACTATTCTGGGTGTGCCGATTCCCCACGACATGCCGATTACCGCTCCCAACGCTTTCACCCACAAGGCCGGTATCCATACCAAGGCGATTTTGCAGGACAGCCAGGCTTACGAGGTGTTGCGCCCCGAAGATTTTGGCATCAAACGGACCCTCGACATCGCCAGCCGCATCACCGGCAAGCATGCTGTGGCGGCGCGGGCCATCGAGCTTGATGTGGTTTTGTCCGACGAAGATTTGGCCGCTATCACGGAAAAAGTTCGCTATGCCGCCGGGTTGGAGCCGATTTCCCTCGAAAACGTTGACCTGATTATCAAGAGCTATAGCAAAAAAGCAAAGGGAGAGTAACATGGCGAAGAAACTTGGTATTCTCTATAGCCAGTTGCGCGACGATGAAAAAGCCCTGATTGAGGCCGCCCGCCAGGCCGGGGCCGAGCCGGTCCTCCTTAAAGCCGAGGAAGCCGTTTTCGATTTGCAGGATGGCCGGGTGATTGCTCCCGGCGCGGTCGATGTCGTTATCGAGCGGACGGTGGACCACTTTGTGGCGCTCTATTCTTTGATGCTCTTTGAGCGGGCTGGGGTCCGCACTGTTAACACCTCCGATGTGGCCCGGATTTGCGGCGACAAACTCCTGACGACCCTGGCTTTCCAGGAGGCCGGGGTGCCGACCCCTCGCACCCAGGTTGCCTTTAGTAGCGAAACGGCCCTGCAAGCCATCGAAGAACTGAGTTACCCGGCCATGCTCAAACCGCTCACCGGGGATAAAGGGGCCCTGGTGGCTCGGCTGAACGACTTTGATGCCGCCAAAGCGGTCCTCGAACATAAAGACCGCCTGGGCCAGTACGACCACTCGATTTACTATTTGCAGGAGTTTTTGCAGAACCGCCCGGGCCGCGACATCCGGGCTTTCGTGGTGGGTAACGAGGTGGTCAAGGCGGTCTATGTGATTGCTAACAAAGCTACCAGCAGCGCCGGCCTCAACCAGACCGTTATCGAGTGTCCTCTCACCCCCGAAATTATCGAGGTCGCCCTGGCGGCGGCCCAGGCCGTAGGTGGCGGCGTCCTGGCGGTTGATTTGATTGAGGATGGTGACCGGTTGGTGGCAATTGAGGTGGATTACACCATCGAAATGTCGGCTCTCGACCTTGCCGCCGAACTCGCGCCCCGCATCATTGCCTATGCCCTGGCCGAACCCCTGGGCGAATACGAGACCGATATTACAGATTAATTTTCTCAACCAGGCCGGGTGTAAAAAGGAGAAGCCGCTTATCTCGAACCGGGATAGGCGGCTTTTTGATTCAGGGATTATGCCAGGGTGCGAATTTAACAGGTTGCCGTTTGTAAAAGACCTGGCTTGAGTTCAAAAATGTATAATTTCTGTATATTTTTATAGATGTGGTGGGGCTGATTCCGAGTTATATATGAGGGTACATTAAAACAAAAACCTGAAATATAACAAGAATTGTAGGCAAGGAAATGACCCATCCATCCAGTATAATCCTAGACCCAAAGCAAATGTTCTCTACGTTGGAGGTTCTTGAAACCCAAACCAGGGGTATGGTAGTCAGTTTGTATATGTTAGGCTACCGGCTTGAGCAAATATCTACCCTGACTTATGCCCAGGGTTTTGGCGAGTTAATCAAAAAGGCCGAAAAAGACATAAACCACCTTGGAAACGCCCTGGTAGCGGCAAACAACGCTTTTAATACCAGTTGCGCCGAAGTAGTCAACCACCTGGTAGAAAAATTCGCCCCGGAAGGTGCCAAAAGCACCTATAATATTCCGCCCTTTCGGACGGTCCATATCAAGGTCAATACCGCCGATAGAGCGGCCATTTATCCGGCGGATATGCGGTCCCTATTTGAACAATACGCGAAAAAAATAACCACGGTGACGCACTATTATATCAATATCCAGGAGGCTTTTAGCCGAACCGAAAATTACTGGGTCGGTTCTTCGGCGGACCGCACCCGCCACAACTTCAAAACAAAAATTAATCCCCTGTACGAGGACTTATTAAAAGCCCTTCTGCAAATTAAGGCGCACGGCCTGGAGTGGATTGATGAGGCGGTCAAGTTCGAAGCTAATCTCAACGTGCCCTAATATTGGCCGGTTATCATAACGAAACCATTTAGCATTCCAATATTTGGATAAATAAAAAAGGTTCTTCCCTGGATTTTCAACAATCCAGGGAAGAACCCTTTAGTTTTCAGGCAATTAAGCCAGGTCGAAGAACAGAACCTCGCTGCGGCCTTCGTCAGCCCCGGCGATTTTGACCAGTTCCCCGGCCCCGACCGCCGCGCCATCGCCCTGGTTCAGGGTCTGGCCGTTCAGGGTGGCGGTGCCACGGGCTACCTGCACCCAGCCGTAACGGGCCGGTCCAAGCTGCAACTCGACTTCCTGTCCCTTTTCGAGCAGAGAAGCGTAAAGACGCACATCCTGGTGAATGGTCACGCTGTTGTCACTGCCGTCGGGCGAGGCAACCAGCTTCAACTTGCCGAGTTTATCTTCCGGCGAAAAGAGCTTCTGCTCGTAACCGGGTGTGATACCCCGTTCGCCAGGCGTAATCCAGATTTGCAGGAAGTGGACGGCCTCGTCCTTGTTAGCGTTGAACTCGCTGTGGCGGACACCTCGTCCCGCGCTCATGCGCTGCACGTCGCCGGGCCGGATGACCGAACCGTTGCCCATGCTATCGTTGTGAGCCAGGGCCCCATCCAGCACGTAGGAGATAATCTCCATATCCCGGTGTGGGTGGGTCGGGAAACCCTCGCCGGGCGCGACCCGGTCCTCGTTAATAACCCGCAGGTTGCGGAACCCTACAAAGCGAGGGTCGTAGTAGTCCGCGAAAGAAAAGGTGTGATAGGTGTTGAGCCAGCCGTGATTGAAATGGCCGCGTTCTTCGGATTTGCGCAGGGTAATCATTTTGGCACCTCAATTTCTGAATAAATATAGCCTTATTATAAACCGGTTTTAATAAAAGGCCACCAGGTCCACCGCCGTTCTGACGAGTGGAAGCCTGGTGGCCTCGAAAAATCTTCAGATGTAAGCGTTAGGATTAACAGCAGGCCGCAAAGCGACCGGGACGACTAGGCGTTAGCAGTAGCTTCCACCGGGGCGGCCACCGCTTCGATTTCGAGGGTGACGTTGATTTTGTCCGAAACCAACACACCACCGGTCTCCAGGGCCACGTTCCAGTTCAAACCGAAGTCCTTGCGGTTGATGGAAGTCTTGGCGGTGAACCCGGCCACGGTCATACCCCAGGGGTTCTTGCCGGAGCCGTTATACTCAACTTCGAGGGTAACTTGCTTGGTGATGCCGTGGATGGTCAGGTCGCCGGTTACTTTGAAGTCGTCAGAGTGCTTGGCTTCGACTTTGGTGCTCTTGAAAGTGATGGTTGGGTATTTCTCAACTTCAAAGAAATCGCCCGAAACCAGGTGCCCATCGCGTTTTTCGTCGTGGGTGGTGATACTTGTGGCATCAATGGTCGCGTCAACCGACGAGGCCGCCGGGTTGGTTTCATCCCACACGATGTTGCCGGTAATTTTCTGGAAACGGCCTTTGACCGTAGTAACCATCATGTGTTTAACCGAGAACTCCGCCAGCGAATGCGAGCCGTCAATTGTCCAGTTCATTAGAATAGCCTCCTTAAATAGCTCTTCTCTAAATACTTCTTCATATAATAAATTAAGGTTGGTGGCCGGTCGGTTTTTACTATCTGGTGGCTGACCGGACTTAGCTTCTTAATACATAGCTACTATACAATAGTAAGTAACTTTTGTCAAGTAGCCTTGTGTTAATACTTTGTTAGAGCTTTTAAGGTTTCTTTTAAACCCCCTTTTTAATCTTTACTGATCACTATAAATTAGAGAAGTAAACCATAATAATGATGTTAAGAGCATCATATTGCAATCCAAGACTATTTTATACAATAAGGCCAGGATAACTTGAAATCGTCCGGCAGGCAACTCCGGCGGTCCCATAGGTTAGACGGACCGCCGGGTGGGGTAGGGTTGGAAAACCGCTTCGCAATGGCCTGGCGGCCCGGTTACAAAAGTATTGACGGGTAAACAGGGGCGGGTTATTATAAAGATAGCCCTAAATTTCAAACTAAATTATCAATTGATAAGAATTTAGGCGATTTGACAGAAGCTCTTTTGCCAGAATTATCTGTTTCAGCGGTGCCATTGATTTACCCGTTAAGCTTGCCAGGTTATCTCCGTTTCCAATTTCCTAAAAAAGTTATTAAATGGTATTTCATCGGGTTGAATTGGCCGGTGAAGACCGGGATTTCCGGTCCGCCGGATTTGATTAAAGAATATCCTGGTAGGGTTGTGATTTTAGAGTAAGGTGGTTGTGCCTGTTAAGCTTTAACTTCCCGTGCCGGGTAGTTAAAATGAAAATAAATGAAGGGGTAGATTTTATGACCTTAGTGCAAAATAAAACGTCTTTGATACGTCGTTTCAGTATACTGGCCGTAGCTCTGTTACTGGCCTCCTTTGTTTCTCTTGGCGCTGCTCCGTCGGCTAGCGCCAAAACCCTGGATGCGCCCACCGGGGCACCGGTCAACGTTCCGGCTGCCATCCTTTATGTTGGCTGTGATGCTTTATTAAACGGCAATACGGTTTCGGTAGATTGGTATTACATCCGGCTTGACGGCACTGTCGGCTCCCGCACCGCGACCATTGATAACGGTGGTCTGACTTCGAATACCGGTGCTCCGACCGTCCAGTTCTACAATGTGAGCATAAATTACCAGTCGACCAACGCCCTGTATGAATTTAATTTAGCCAACGGTAATTACGTGGATGTTTATATTTATCCTAGCAACTGGGGCCGCGATGCCCGCAATGGTAATATTTGGGCGACCGTACAGTGCTAATCAGGAGGAGAAAATCCATAATGAAGATGAAACGCAGTTTCACCTATATAATCTTACTGGCCCTGGTTGCCGCTATCCTGGCAGCCTGTGGGGACGAGCCGACGCCCGCCCCCACTAACCCGACTCCTGGCGCTACTACCGGTACGACTACCGGCAATACCACCGGGGGCGGCAACGCTTCCGCCGTTATCAAAGATTCGGTAGCGGCGGCGGCGGCAGTTAAAGATTACCAGGCCTCGATTGACCTGACCTATACCGGGACCGGGGCCGGTAATCTCAGCATGGACGTGGTCTACAAAGGGAGCCTGGTTGCCAATGACGAAGGGGCCTCGACGGTCCCGGCTTTCAAAGGCACCGTGACCAAGTCTACCCTGCCGACTATCGCTAACGGGACTATCGTGGCCCTGGGCAAGGATACCCTCCTTTACGACCCTGCAACCAAGACCGTCTTGAAGGGTGGGGCCGGGGCGGCCAGTTCCGATGTTTACAACCTCTTTATCGGTAGCCAGACCAAGGCCGCGACCCTGTTCTCCAGCGACCTGGCGACCTCGACCCTGGCCGGGGATGAGAAAGTCGGCAGCTACGATACGACCAAGATTACTTTTACGCCTAACCCGAATGTCAGCTCGACCTTTGGGAAAAACGCCAAGGGCACCGTCTGGGTGGACAAAGCCTCCAAACTGCCGGTCCAGCTTGATTACTCGGAAGATGGCGGCGGCATGAAGTGGACCGTTTCCAACCTGAAGGTGAACCAGAATGTCGCCGATAGCGCCCTGACCTTTACGCCCCCCTCGGACGCCAAGGTGGTGGACACCAGCCAGTTCGGCCAGGCCCAGAAGGTAGCTACCCTTGACGACGCCAAGGCTAAGGCCGGTTTCGCTCTCGGCACCGTGAGCTATCTGCCCTCGGACCTGCCGAAGAACCCGACGGCGGTTTCGGTCCAGACGACCCCGGTCGGTAACATCATCAATGCCGAGTATACGGTCAAGTCCAACGGGCCGATTGTGACGCCTTTCCCTGGCGCCAAAGGCACCGCCGCGGCGCAGACCGTTAAGGGTATCACTATCCGGGCTTTGCAGTCAGCGGTCGGTCTGCCTTCCAACCTGCCTTCGGGAGCGGCCATTTCGGACGTGACCGTGAACGGCGAGAAAGGCACCCTGGCGGTCTTGAATGACACCTCGGCCATCCTGACCTTCTCCAAAGGTGGGGTCTTCTACACGATTACCAGTGCCGGTTACGGCAAAGACGAGGTTACGAAAGTAGCCAACGGTATCCAGTAACACCCTGACCCTTAAAGGTTAGCCACCCTGGCGCGAACCTCCGCGAACGTTAGAAATTATGACGCCAAAAGCGTTATAATAGTCCAACGGACCGGGGGTTTTGCGCCCCGGTGGCAAATTCGTTTAGTTCGCACAACTCACAGTGAAAAATTTGTTGAAGATTTTCCCGAAGGCTACCCGCTCTGCTTTTGCCTGGTTAACCGCGCTGGGGGCTGTTCTATTACTGGCGGCTTGCGGCGACACTACGTCTACCGGTGTCAAGCCGCCCGATAAGCCCTGCGTGATTGTCGAGTTCAACCCCGGCCCCAACGGCCTGGGCAAGCCCTCGCCGACCACCTATGTGCTGGATAAAAGCTCGCCGGAGTATTGCCAGAACGTCAAGACCGATTTCAAGGCAGCGATGGCCTGGTACCAGGCCCAGGTCGCCAATAACAACTACCCGGCGACGATGGAAGCCGAGTACGCCAACTACTATACCGGCCAGATTCTCAATGACGCCCGGACAGGCTTGTTTTACAATAGACAGGCCAAACGAGTGGTTATTGGCCGGTTTAATGCTCAAAACCTGGCGATTACCGACCAGACCTGGACCAAGGACGGTGTGACCTCGACCCTCACCGTTAAACCGGACGCTTATTCCCTGGTAGCCTTCCCGGAAGGCGCGCCCGATAAGGCTACCGCCACCGATAGCGGGCAGTTTGAGAACTGGGAGGTGGCGCTGGTCTACGATGCCGGTTCGGGCCACTGGAAGATTAAATCGGCCCAAACTATTTATGTGTTCCCTGGCGGCTAGACCCGCTTTTTCCTTATCTTTGCTCAATACAGAGAGGCCACGCGTACATGCCTGACTTAGGAAAGCTGCTCGTTTTCGATAAAGGCCAGCTTCTTACCGAATATACTATAACCAAGCCTGAAATATCGCTTGGCCGGGAACCTGTCAACGACATGGTCATCAGCCACCCGGAAGTGTCGCGCCGCCACGCCCGGCTCTATCAGCAGGGAGCAGGCTGGCGGTTGGAAAACTTGAGTCAGTCAAACCCGGTCAGGTTTAACGGCATGCCCCTTACCGGGCCGGTATTTATCAATCCGGGCGACCAGTTTACGCTTGGCAACCTGGTGGTTCACCTGGTAGCAACCGGGGCGGTCCAGCCGCAACCCCAACCGCCTTACCAGCAACCGCAATTCCAGCCTCAGCCGCAGGTGCCCTGGAGCAACCAGGCTACCAATATGACCCCGGCACCCCAGGGGCCTGGGCCAGCCCAGCCCTATCCGCAGGTGCCGCAACCGCAGCCCCAATCGCCCTATCAGGACATGGCAGGTTCGCAACGCCATCCAGGGATGTACCAGCCTGGGGCGGTCTACGGGCCGGGCCAACCGGCCCCTAACCAGTTCCAGCCTACCGGTGGTTATATCCCACCCTCTCGCCCGGATACGGGTCTACCAGGACCACCGGCCCCCTCCCAGGAGGACCATTTCGGGACGGTCTTTATGGACCGGATTTCGCCTATCCTGAGGGTGCATTACGAAAACGTGACCAGGGAATATCCTCTGACCCAGGACCGGCTTTTGATTGGCCGGGCTAACGAAAATGATATTGTCGTGCCGATTAGCACGGTTTCACGCGTTCACGCCATTCTGACCCGCACCCCTAACGGTTACCTTATTACCGACCAGAACTCGACCAACGGCCTGCTCTATAAGGGCGCGAAAGTCCGCGAAATCCCCCTGGTTGACGGCGATTTGGTCCGTATCGGTGACGAACTGGGCAACGTGGCGACCCTGACCTACACCGACATGGCTCACCCGGCGGCGACCCAGGTCCAATCGCTCCAATTTAACCCGAACTTGCAGTTTGTCACGATTGGCCGTCTGCCGGACAATGCCATGGTCCTGAATTACCCCCAGGTTTCCGGCCACCACGCCGTTATCCAGCGTCAGGCCCAGGGAGCGGTTATTCGGGACCTGGGGAGCATCAACGGCACCTTTATCCGGGGCCAGCGCATTCCCCCGAACACGCCCGTCCCGATTCAGCCGGGCGACATCATCCAGATTGCCGGGTACCAACTGGTCTACCAGGAGAACCAACTGGCCCAGGCCTCCGATGACAAGGTACGGATTGACGCTATCGGGATTCGCAAGGCGGTTAACAATAATACCCTGGTGCTGCTCAATGACCTTTCGTTCTCGATCCAGCCAAAAGAATTCGTGGCTATCGTGGGTGGTAGCGGCGCGGGCAAATCGACCCTGATGGACGCCCTCAACGGCTTCCGGCCCGCCCCGGAAGGCCGCGTCCTGATAAATGGCGACGACTATTACCAGAATTTCGGGGTTTACCGCAGCAGCCTCGGTTATGTGCCGCAGGACGACATAATCCACCGCGACCTGACGGTTGAGCGGGCCCTTTACTACGTGGCGAAACTTCGCCTCCCCAAAGACACCACCGACGCCGAAATCGAGCAGCGGGTGAGCGAGGTTTTGGAAGACGTCGAGATGACCGGGCGGCGGACCCTGGCAGTCTCGCGGCTATCGGGTGGGCAGCGCAAGCGCGTTTCGATAGCGGTCGAGTTACTCGCCAAGCCGAACCTTTTCTTCCTCGATGAGCCGACATCGGGCCTCGACCCCGGCCTCGACAAACGCATGATGTTCCTCTTGCGGCGGTTGGCCGACCAGGGCCGGACGATTATCCTGGTGACGCACGCAACCAGCAACATCACGGCCTGTGACAAGGTGATTTTTCTGGCGCCAGGAGGAAAGCTCTGTTTCTTCGGACCGCCACGCGAGGCCCTCAAGTTCTTTGAGGTAAACGAGTTTGCCGACATCTATTCCAAACTGGAACAGACCCCAACCAGCGCCAGCGAATGGGAAGCCCGCTATCGCCAGTCGGTCTACTATAAAGAGTTCGTGGCGGACCGACTTGCCACTATTCCGCCCCCGCCCCATGGTAGTCCTGGCCCAAATCAGCCCGGTTGCGGGGCAGCGGATGCCGCCAACGGCCCGAACGTACGTACGGTCGCAAAGATCAAGGGGCCGAAAACCTCAAGCTGGCGGCAGTTCGGTATCCTGACCCGGCGTTACGCCGAACTGGTCCGGCGGGACCGGATAAATTTACTGGTGTTGATTTTGCAAGCGCCAATCATCGGTGTCATCCTGGCGCTGGTGGCGGACGGCAATGTCTTTGCCGACGGTATTCCCCCGGCGGATGCTCAGAAGGTGCTTTTCATGCTCTCGGTGGCGGCGGTCTGGCTCGGCACCAGCAACGCGGCCCGCGAAATCACCAAAGAAAACCCGATTTACCTGCGGGAACGCCTGGTCAATTTGCGGGTTTTTCCCTATGTCATGTCCAAAGTGGCGGTCCTGACCCTGCTTTGTATCGTCCAGAGTTTGCTCCTGGCAGGTATTGTCGTTTTAAGGACGGGGGCGCCGCCATCCGGGGCGTTGATGCCTGCGGCGTTGGAGTTGATTATCGGGGTCTGGTTGACCAC
Source organism: Chloroflexi bacterium 54-19 (assembly GCA_001898225.1). GTDB lineage: Bacteria > Chloroflexota > Chloroflexia > Chloroheliales > Chloroheliaceae > 54-19. The sequence goes on along the minus strand of MKTJ01000013.1, from coordinate 187,845 downwards.
CATGGCCGGGTTGGCGATGGGTCTGCTGGTATCGGCCCTTGCCAGCAATACCGACAAAGCGACCAGCATAGTGCCGATTATCCTGGTGCCCCAGATTATTCTGGCGGGGTTGATTTTCCCGCTGAACGGGCCGGGTAAAGTCCTGAGCTATGTCACGGTCACGAAATGGTCGATTGACGCCCTGGGGACTACCGCCGACCTGAACCGGCAGTATTACCAGGTCGTTTCGGGGGCACCGCCCGGCGTGGAGCCTTCGGCGCTACCCATTGTCAAAGATTTCGACCCGGAAAACTATGATAATAACCCGAACGACCGCACCGATTTCAGCCCGAACAGTTTTCATGCCAGCCGGGCGGTCCACCTGGCGGTGCGCTGGCTAATTCTGTTTGGCATGATAGTGTTGTTCCTGGGGCTGACCTGTTACTTTACCAAGCGCAAGGATAAAGCCTGGGAGCGAAGATAGCGCGTTCGTTAAACGAAATAACGTTAAACGTTGAACGTGAAAAGTGTTTAGTTTTCAGTGTTTAGTGTTTAGTAAAACGGGGAAAGCGATTGTTTCGACTTTCCCCGTTTTGATTTTATAGATTATGTTGTCACCATCTGGTTGCAAGCTTGTCTAGGAATCTCGATTCAACACACCTATGACCGTGATATTGTCCAACGGACCGGAGACGCCCTAAAGGGTGTCGCTATGCTCGAAATGACAATACCCGGAGTTGCCATCTTTTACTAAAAACTAAAAACTGAACACTAAAACTTTCTCCCGTTCAACTTTTGACAGTCTCGGTTGGTTCGATTTCCAGGTCGCGCCCGGTCTTCGCTTTGAGTTCTTCCGCCGCTTTAACCAGGGCCGTTTGAGGGTCCGACCCTTTGAAGACATCCGCCAGGGCGTTCAGACTGGCCGCCTGGCCCAGTTGATTGTCCGTGTTATAGGTTGGCGAGGCTACCTGGGGCAGCTCATTCAGGAAGGTTTTCCAGATAGACTTGTTATTAAAATAGGGCTGGCTGGCCGTAAACGCCGGGTCGGTGTAAGTTGGGAGGAACGCGGGCAAAATCCCCGCCGTCTTGAAAATGGTAGTCTGACCCTCGGTGGTCGCCAGGTTATACTCGATAAAAGCCCAGGCTGCTTCGATGTTTTTGGTCTTACTCGAAATTGCCAGGGTCATACCGCCCAGGCTGGACGCCCGGTTGCCGCCTTTGGTAACGGCGGGCAGCAACATCATATCCCACTTACCGCTTAATTCCGGTGCGGCCTGAGATAACATACCGCCCCACCACGACCCGGAGGGTTGAGCCGCGACCAGTCCGTTTTTGGCCGCCGCGAGTTCGCCGGAGCCATTTACGGTTAAAACCAGGTTGGCGGCCTTTAGCTTCTGGATAATCGTCATCGCGTTAAGGGCGGCGGGGCTGGACAGGCTGATTTTGCCGTCCTTGTTAAAGTAGTAGGCGCCCTGCTGGCCGAGTATCAGGCGAAAGAGTACGTCGTCTTTGGCCGGGTCGAGGGCCAACATTTTAACGCCGGGGAAAGCCGCCTGGATTTTCTTACCCGCAGTGATAAAGTCGTCCCAGGTTTCGATAGAAGCAGGATCGATTCCGGCCCGCTGGAACAGATCGGTCCGGTAGAACAGCCCTGCCGGGGCCACGTCCCAGGGCATGGCCCGAACGCGGCTTTTCAGGTCGGATTTAGCCCAGCGAACAGGGTCAAAATCTTTCTCGTATATCCCGGCCCGTTCGGTAAGGTTGGCTAAGCCTTCCGGGAACTTGGTGGTAATGCCTTCCAACCGCTCCGTTTCAAGGGTAACCACGTCAGGCAGACCCACGCCCCCGGCGGTAAGCCCGGTCGTAAATTTGTCGTAGAGGTCGAGGCGGTCGAGCGTTTCCAGTTTGACCTTGACATCGGGATATTTTCGGTTAAATCCGGCGACATTCGCCTGTAAACCCTGCGCTGCCGTACCCCACGACCAGACCGTCAGGTCACCTTTAACGGCAGGTTTGGGCGTTGGGCTGGGACTGGCCGTTGGGGTAGGCGGGAGCGGGGTAGCGGTCGGTGGAGCGGAGGTAGCGTCACCACAAGCAGCCAGGATTAACCCGGCCAGCAGCAGGAGTAAGACTAACCCCAATAACGACCGCGACACGGTCGTCTTGCGTCCTATCATAAGTATCCTTTAAGAATCCATTCATTGGTAAGCAGATGCAGGATAGGTTGTTTGAACCCGAAGATTTGAACCTGTAAAAAAGTAAGCTTTGAATGGTTACAGGCCCAATCTTTCCCGGAAGACTTTAATAAAACGGGGTGCATCTACTTGCAAGCAAACATCGGCGTTAGCGACGTAATCGAACTCGACGGCAACCGCGTCATCGTAGTCACCCATATCCACGAATTTGTCGCGAGCCTTCCGGTTGAAGCCGAGCGAAAGGCCGCGGGTCAACTTCCCGGCGGTTTCGACTTCGACCTGCATCCGTTCGGTCTGGACCAGGTCGGGCCAGATTGCGACGCCGAGGGCCAGGGGGTCGTGCAGGTGCGCGCCGCCATTTTCGCCGTGGGTCAGGGTGTAAAAACGCAGAATGTCGAGGGCCAGGCGGGAAGCCGGGTCAAGTTCGGCTGGCTTTTCGTCCAGGTGGGCAATTTCAGACCAGTAGAGGATGGTCCGGTCGGTCACATCGAGGCCGACCAGCGTAATTTTCGCGCCGCTCTGTAAAACCGCCTGGGCGGCTTCGGGGTCGTTGTAGAAGTTGGCTTCGGCGGCGGGTGTGATGTTGCCGGGGGCTCTGACCGCCCCTCCCATAATGACCAGCTTTTTGAGTTTCCGGCCAAAGTCGGGGTCAATCAATAACGCCAGGGCCACGTTTGTAAGAGGCCCGGTCGCAACCAGGATTAACTCCGACTGGTATTTGTTTGCCATTTCGACCAGGAAAGCCGGGGCAGGTTGGGCCAGCGGTTGCCCGGTGGGGAGCGGCACTTCAGCGCTACCCAGCCCTTTTGGGCCGTGGAAGAAGGTCGCCGTAGAGAGACGCCGGACAAGGGGATGGGTGGCACCCCTGGCGACCGGAACTTCCTTTCTCCCGGCGATTTCAAGGACCGCCAGGGTGTTCAGGGTGGTCTGGTCGACCGTGACATTTCCGGCTACGCTGGTGCAACCCAGCAATTCCACTTCGGGTGAACGTGCCGCCAGCAGGATTGCCAGGGCGTCGTCCGCCCCGGTGTCCACGTCCAGGATAATTTTTAGCCGGTCAGTCATGACATCCTTTCGTAAAACAAAAACGGTAAGCCAGCGTGTGTATTATATCAGGCAGACCGCCGCTTTGCTTGGGAAGCTTCTGGCGATTGCCCGGTCATAACAGCGCTAAACCTACCGTTTTACGTCAAGGATGTTTAGCGGCTGCGTTTGAGTTCGAAGAACTCCGGACGCTGCATCATCCACTCGACTCTATCCCACAACTCACCAGCGTCGTCGCCCGCCGGGACGCGGTCGATTACCGGGCCAAAGGCTGGTTTGGTCGTGCCGCCGGTATTCTGCAAGACCAGGGTCGGGACGCCAAAGCCGCCCTGCTCGACAATCTGGTTGTGAGCGTTCAGAACGTCGTCAAGGGTCGTGCCGTCTTCCATCGCCTCCGTAAGTAGCGACGCATCCAGCCCGATATTTTTAAGGGCCGTCAGGACGATGGCGTCCTCACCGATGTCCTCTTTGCGGTCGTGGGTGGCCTGGCCAAGTTCGAGGTAGAGCTTGTCAATCAACTGGTTGGCCTCTGCAGGGCTATACTTACGGCGCAGCAGGGCCATGATGCGGAAGCCTTTCTCGCTCTTGAAGTGGGTTTCTTTGAGGCTATCCTTGCCTTTGTTGACGGCCTGCAAGCTCAAGAAATCCCATTCCACCGAGAGTGGTCTTACCTTGGAAACCTCTCTAATCCAGAGCGAGGTGCGCCAGGCCCAGGGACAAACCGGGTCAAAATAAAACCGCAGGCTGGTCTGATTATCCATTTCTGAATTTTCCTTTCTAAGTTGTTCTCTTTTTTCGCCGTTGAGTGATACTTAATTATGGTGTCACTTTAAAAAATAGAAAATTTATGAGTGAAGCAGTAAACTGGTACGTAGTAATAGAAAAATTCTGATGCAACCCGAATTTTACGCACCTTTCAGGGAGGGTGTCAATTCTGGTTGGCGTTATCAGGCTAATTTATTGGTTGCCTAAAAGACCAATTAAGTCTAAAATATAGCCTTGCCCAAAGGGAAAATTTTTATAGAACTGCTTTCAAATTCAAAACTTCTAAAACCGGGCAGGGCCAGCAAGGGCACCCTGACCCGCAGAAAGGAAACAACCATCTATGCGCCAGAGCCAGAGCTTTGGACAGACTTTGCGGGAAGCGCCGGTCGAAGCGGAAGTCGCCAGCCACCAACTGCTTTTGCGGGCGGGTTATATCCGGTCCATTGGGGCGGGCCTTTTTACGTTTTTGCCGCTGGCCTATCGCTCCATCAAAAAAATCGAGAATATTCTGCGCGAGGAAATTGACGCCATCGGCGGCCAGGAAATCCTCATGCCGGTAGTCCATCCTGCGGACCTGTGGAAAGAGACCGGGCGCTGGTTCGAAATCGGCAAGGAGTTGGCCCGTTTCGAGGACATGAACGACCGCGACATGGTGCTTGCGATGACTCACGAAGAAGTCGTGGGCGACCTGACTCACCGCGAAATCCGCTCTTACCGCCAGTTGCCCCAGCTTATTTATCATATCCAGACCAAGTTCCGGGACGAACCTCGCCCCCGCGCCGGGCTTATCCGTACCCGCGAATTTACCATGAAAGATTCTTACAGCCTCGACGCCGATTACGAAGGGCTGGATAAACAGTACCGCAACCACTATCAGGCCTACTTCAATATTTTTAACAGGGCCGGGTTGCCGGTTATCGCGGTTAAAAGCGATGTCGGTATGATGGGCGGTTCGATGGCCCACGAATACATGTACCTGACGCCTATCGGGGAAGATACCCTGATCGTTTGCGACCACTGCGGCTATAGCTCGAACCGCCAGGTGGCCCTGTTCCGCAAACCGGAACCGCCGACCGAGGAAGCTTTGCCGGTCGAGAAGGTCGCCACTCCCGGCACCAAGACCATCGAAGCCCTGGCCCAGTACCTGAATATCCCGGCCTCCCAGACAGGTAAGGCCGTCTTCTTCGTGGCGACTTTCGTCAACAAGGACGAGGCGACCAACACCGAAACCCGCCACGACCGGTTGGTGCTGGCGATTGTGCGCGGCGACATGGAAGCCAACGAAACAAAAATCTCGAACGCGCTCAAAGCGGTCGAACTGCGCCCGGCACGGCCCGAAGAAATCACGGCGGCGGGAGCGGTCCCCGGCTATGCCAGCGCGAAAGGAATTGACGCCCTGGTGCTGGTGGACGACCTGGTTGCCCGCACCCCTAACCTTGTTGTAGGGGCGAACGAAGAAGGCTATCACCTCAAAAACGTAAACTACGGGCGCGACTACACCGCCGAAAAGGTGGCCGATATTGCGGCGGCGAACGGAGGCGAACCCTGTATCGTCTGTGGGAACCCGCTGCGAGCTTCGCGTGGGGTCGAGGTCGGCAATATCTTCAAACTCGGCACCAAGTACAGCGACGCTTTCGGGGCTTACTTCCTGGATAAAGACGGCGTTTCCAAACCGGTCATCATGGGTTCTTACGGCATCGGTTCGGGCCGGTTACTGGCCTGTGTCGCCGAGGAATATCACGACAAAGACGGGCTTATGTGGCCGGTCTCCATCGCGCCTTATCAGGTCCACCTGGTCATGCTTAACAGCAGCAACCCGGTCGTGACCGAGACCGCCGAGAAGCTTTACCGTGATTTGCGGCTGGCGGGCCTGGAAGTCCTGTTCGACGACCGCACCGAAGCCACTCCTGGCGTGAAATTTGCCGATTCGGATTTGCTGGGAATGCCGCTCCGGCTGGTCGTGAGCGATCGCTCCCTTAAAAGTAATTCGGTCGAGTTCAAGTTGCGCTCCCAGGCCGACCGCCAGAGTGTCCCGGTCGAGGAAAGTGTTGTGCGGGCGCGGGCTGTGGTGGACGTGCTGTTCGCAGAACTAAAAGCGCGGGTTTTGCCGGTCCCTTACCAGGACTAAACAAAAATGCAGAAAATCATCCGGTGGGCCTCCTCGGAAGGGGAAGGGCTCGAACAACTTCACCTGACGGTAGACGACCGGGGCGTCCGCGCCCGGAGTGTGGTGGTAGGCGGCGACGCCGAGGAAGCCACCACCTGGGCTATCGGTTACGAGGTGGAGTGTGACCCTCTCTGGCGGGTCCGCCGGGTGAAAATCTGGGATACTACTACCGGGAATGACTTCGAACTTTTAGCGGATGGTTCCGGCAACTGGACCGGGCCGGACGGCCAACCCCGGCCCGAATTCGCCGGGTGCCTGGACGTAGACATCCGGGCCACCCCTTTTACCAACACCCTGCCGGTCCGCCGTCTCTCGCTCAAACCAGGGGAAACGGCCTCTATCAGGGTCCTCTATATTCCTCTGCCTGAGTTGGACCCGTTCCCGGTTGTGCAGCACTATACAAAATTGGGGCCGCAAGTTTACCGTTACGAATCGGAAAGCCGCGACTTCGTCCGGGATTTAACCCTCGACGGCGAGGGGTTGGTTATTGACTATCCCGGCCTCTTTCACCGCACTTTATAAAAAGATATATTTTTAAGAAAAACGAATTTCTATGACGAAAGGAAACCAAAGTGGCAGGAGCCAAAGAGAAAAAGAGTGAGCCTATCCGGCTGGGCATTATCGGTTCGGGCCTGGCCGTCAAATGGTTACACTGGCCCGCGCTCAAGCGGCTGACCGACAAATTCCGGGTGGTAGTCTGCTGCGATGTTGACCCCAAAGCGGCCCAGGAAGTGGCCCGCCTGGCCGAGCAGGATTTGAACAGCCCGAACGTGCGGGTGGCAACAGATTACCGCGAAGTCCTCGCTTCCGATGATGTCGAGGCAGTCCTGCTTTCGCTGCCAATTCACCTGACGGCCCAGATTATCCTGGACGCGGCGCGGGCCGGTAAGCACGTTATCTCGGAGAAACCGCTGGCCGGAAACCTGGAACACGCCCAGGAACTGGTCGAAACCCTCCGCAACTTTAAGAATGTTAAAGTCGAGATTGCCGAGAATTACCATTACCGCCGCGACTATGCGAAAGCTAAAGAGTGGATTGCCGCCGGGCGTATTGGCCAGCCTTTCCTGATTCAGATGGTTTCGCGCTTCTGGACTGACCCCACCACCGGGTTTGCCGTAACACCCTGGCGGCAGGATAACCAGTACCGGGGCGGCATTTTCGCGGACGCCGGGGTCCACCAGGCAGCGGCTTTGCGCGAGTTGGGCGGCGAAATCGAGCAGTTGCAGGCGTTTAGCAAAGAGACACACCCGGTAATGGGCGGGATTGATACGGTCGTCCTGAACGCGCGCTTCAGAAACGGGATACTGGGCAACCTGGTCTTCTCCGGGGCGGCCAAAGGGCCGGGCGAAGGATTGCACATTTTCGATATTATCGGGACGAGCGGGGCTATCCAAATAAGCGAAGGTAAGGCGGTCCTGACCGAAGGCGCGGGCAAAGACGCCAAGGTGCTTGAGGAGTTTGTCGACCCCGAACACGATGGCGGTTACTTCCTTGAGTTCGAAAATTTTTATAATGCTGTCCGCGAGAATGCCCCGGTGGTCTCTACCGTCGAGCAAGCCCTCAAGGACTGGGAGATTATCATGCGGGCGCTCGACTCCGCCGAAGCCCGGAACGTAGTTTTGCTCTAGCCGGAAATTTTCGAACTAAAAAGACCTGTCTCCGATAAGAGAAACAGGTCTTTTCTTTTTCCTAACGACCCGGTTTTTGTTAAACACCGGGCTGGGGCTTAGCGGTTCGCGGCGGCGAGTTTCGGCTCCTTGATCAGCACTTCGTCAATGAACCCGTATTCGACCGCTTCTTCCGGGGTGAAATACTTGTCCCGGTTGAAGTCGCGGTTGAGTTCTTCGACGGTGCGCCCGGTGTGGCGGGCCATGATTTCCTGGGTCCGGCGCTGCAAATCGAGCAGGAAGCGGGCCTGGATTTCCACGTCGGGAGCATAACCTTTAATCTGACCGGCCCCGGCAGGGTGCTGGTGGATGGTGCTGTGCGGCAGGGCGTAGCGTTTGCCCTTGGTCCCGGCGCAGAGCAGTACCGTCGCCATCGAAGCCGACAGGCCCATACACATCGTCACCACGTCCGGTTTGACGAACTGCATGGTGTCGTAGATAGCCAGACCGGCCGTAACGGAACCGCCGGGGCTATTGATATAAATCGTAATATCGCGTTCCTCGTCCTCGTGTTCCAGGAACAATAGTTGAGCGATTACCACGTTTGCCACATCATCATCAATCGCTGTTCCCAAGAAGATAATCCGCTCCTTGAGCAAGCGGCTATAGACGTCATAGCTGCGCTCTCCACGAGGCGTATTCTCGATCACATTGGGAATAATCAGGGAGGGTGTTGGTGGCAGGTAAATATTTCCGTTACTATTAGTGTTGCTATTACCTATGTTCATTATTCCGAACCTCGTCTTTCCCGTTTCCGGTTTTTTAAGTTTTTACCGGCGATTTTCCAGTTAAGTTATTATAGCTTAAAAGTAAACAGGCTGTGTTAGATTAACGTATGAGTTGCATTAATCGTTGAAGGTAAAGTAATCAGTAGCCAGAGGGCAGTAGTCAGTAATTTTTCAGCTTTTTTCAAATTATTCCTATCAGATTACACACATCACAGAATTTTCTAAACTTGAAATCAACCTCAAAAAAACCAAAGTTTGTTTACGGAAAATCTTTTCCGGTTTTTACTGCTACTGCCTACTGACCTCTGACTACTTTTGCTCAGGCCAACTCGCTGACCAGTTTTCGAAGGTGGGCCACGTCTTTCTGGTCGCCCAGTTTCGGGTTGAGCGTCAGGAATTGGACCACGAAGTCCTGGAGGCTCCGGGCGATTTCGGCCCAGGCCAGGTTTTCCGGTACAATTGTTTCGGTGACGGTATCCCCGTTAAAGCGAAAGCTGATTTTCAGGTTTTCAGTGTGCCCGTGGGCATCTTCGAGCGGTTTGACCCGTTCGAAGCGCAAATCGAGCGGTTCCTCGATAAAGCGGGCCAGGGCGCTCGGTTTCGTCCCCTTTTTGACGCTCAGAGCGGCATCGCCCAGGTTCAGGGCGAACCCGCCCGTGTAATCGGGCAGCCAGTAATTGACCTCCTTGCTAGTCAGGTGGTCGGTGGCGGTCGCAATCGGCTGGTTAGCATCTTCCGAGATGCCGATAACCTTGCTTTCAAGCTCGAAGCGCGCCAGCCCTGCCGCCACCACCAGAAAGTCGGGGTTGAGCGGTTTTTCGGGCCACCCGGCCAATATTTTGTCACCGTGGAGGTCTGGTTTCAGCCGTAAATCAATCCTAAATAGACTCATCAGGGTTTTCCTGTCTTTTATTTTGAAAAAATCATAAGCGGTAAGCCAGGAACGGAATAAGCATCTCCGCCCGGCTTAGCCCGCCGTGACAGCCTTTGAAGTAAGGGACGCGTGGTTCTCTGGTCAATTGCTGCCGGACCAGCCAATCTTTTTTCGGAACCAGCAACAGGTCACCGGTCCGGTCGGCGCATTCGGGACCGAGCGGTTGGCCGGGCAACCCGAACAGACCGAGCGCAACCGCCTCTGCCTGGGGTACCGCCAGGAATTCCTCGCCCAGGGTGCGGTTGATATAGTCAATGGCGGCCATCTCGGTGTTGTGCTTCAGGTGTAGCCACCCGGCGCGGGCCTCCCCGGTCTGGGGCACCGCCAGCATGTTTGCCAGTTCAGGATAATCGTTGAGCCAGGCCGCCTTGAGCGGGTCGCTCATACGCTGACCGTGGTCGGCCACCAGCAGCAAGGCAATATCCTTGCGCCCGGCTAAGGGTTCGAGGATTTCTTTTTGTAAGGAATAATCGAGGGCGCTGACCTCAGCCCGGTTGCTCGGTGTGAGGGGGCCGTACTGGTGGGCGGTGCTGTCCACCGTCGAGAGATACATATAGGTAAAACTCTTTTCGTTGGCCTCGGCGTGGGCCAGCAGGCGTCCTCGCAGTTGGGCGAAACCATCGGCGGCGGTGATATAGCCGTTGTAATATTTCTTCCCGGCGATACTCCCGGCGCTGGTAAAGCGGCTGATACTCGAACCTTTGAAAAGGTAATTGTTGACGATTTCGACGGTTATCCCGGTTTCTTCTAGACGCCGGTAGATATTTGGCACCGGCACCAGGCTATCGGGGTCGAACTGGTAATCGAGATAAGGGGTGCGGGTCGGAGCCAGGCTCGGCTGGTAGCCGATAACATTCACGACCGTCCCGATTTCCCGGAAGTAGACGTAGGTCCCCATGATACCGTGCTGGGCCGGGGCGTAGGCGGTCGCCGCCGAGGTCAGGGCGGTGGTAGTGGTGCTGGGGTAGACCGTTGTGGCTGGCATAAAAAAAGCCTGCCCGGCGTTTGTAGCGGCGGCCAGTGCCGGTGCGGTGCCATCCTCCATCATTACCCGCAACTGGTCGTAGCCGAGCGCATCAATTAGTAGCAGCACGACCTGGCGGATTTCCCCCTGGCCCTGCCAGTTTTGCCAGGCGGCGGTCACTTCGGGCTGGTTGAGCAGTTCGGGTTGGAAGTGGGGTAGGGCCGGTTGTCCGTGGAGGGCGGGCGCGTCGGGGGCCAGCCAGTGGGTTGCCAGGGCGGTGGCGTTTGCCAAACCGAGCCCGTCATAGCTGGGACGGACCGCTTCAGGTCCGAATTCGGGTGGTAATTGCTGGCGGGCCAGCAAAGCCGTTTCGGCCAGATTTACAATTGAAGCCACAGGCGTTTCCTTTCGTTTTCTGGCCCATGCCGGGCCGGTTTCCTCGCGGTCTTATTGTATGCCAGCCTCACCTATTCTTCAAGTCGGGCCTGACCATTTTCTCTTCAAGGTTCCGCAGGCTAAAACGACATATCCCCTATAAAAGATATTGCCTGACTTTCTCAACCAGAACCTCGGCTTCGGAATTGCCCAGGGCCAAAAATCCCTTATCAATTTTGAGGGCTTCCAGTTGTTGTTCTTCGTAAGGGACGCCCGGCGGCAGAGGAACGAGGTGCCAGTGGACGTGGCGGTTGCCCTGCTGGCTCCCCAGGCTGAGAATATAGAAGCGTTCGGTAGTTATAACCTTTTGGAGGGCTTCTCCAACCCGGTAAATCAAACTTTGCAGGGCCAGATATTCTTCGGGCGAAAAATCGGCGGTAACTCTTTCCCGGTGCTTGATAGGCGCGACCAAGGTATAGCCATACTGGCTGGGATACTTGCTCAGAAACACGATGCCGACCTCGTCCCGGTAAATTTCGGAGTGCGATTCTTCCGGTTGGTTTTTAACTAGCTGGCAGATAAAGCAGGGGCCATTTTGAACCCGCTCGTTATAGGCCGCTTTGTCGAAAGGTTGCACTTGAGACATGCCGAAAACTCCTTTGGGTCCAGGCCGGACCGGTTGAAAACTGTTTTTTTAATAAAATGTTGGAGAAGGGGCAATTGTTTCAAAGGGGTGGAAAATTTTACTTACTTTTAGAATCGGGCTAAAATCCGTTTATTGTCGTTCAACTCCCATTGGAAACAAAAAAAGGTATCCTGAAAGGAGCCAACCATGCGGGCTGATATTGTCCCAGGCGCGAAATTCCCCGATTATGAACTGACCGACCACGCCAAAACTCGCCGTAAGTTGAGTGAATTGCAGGGTGCCGACCCGATGATCCTGGTGCTTTCGCGGGGCCATTACTGCCCAAAAGAAGCCCAGCAACACCACGAACTGGTCGGCTTATACCCGAAGATTAGAAACGCCTACACCAAGATTGTTACCATATCGACCGATAATATCCTGGAGGCTAACGAATTCCGCGATTCGGTCGGGGCAGAATGGCCTTTCCTGACCGACCCGCGCCGCATCATCCAGAAGGACCTCGACATCCAGGAATATACCGACCCTCACCATGACCCCATGATACCGCATACCCTCGTCCTGGAACCGGGCCTGGTTGTCTACAAGATTTATAACGGTTACTGGTTCTGGGGACGACCCTCGGCCCAGGATTTGTGGCAGGACTTGCGCGAGGTTTTCCAGAAAGTGCGCCCGGACTGGGACCTGTCAAAGCCGGGGTTGCGTGAAAACTGGGAGAGCGGCGACCACTCTTTGCATTACCCTTATAAGGCTAAATCTTAAAGTTCCGGCGGGAGTTATAAGCCGGGTTGCTCGGCCAGGGTTTTCTCAAAGAGGCAAATCATCCCCCGGTCGTGAGGCAGGTAGTGGTAGCCCACGTGGGTAAACCCGGCCTTTTTATAATACTCTTGCAAAAAGGGGTTGGAGGCGATACAGTCCAGCCGCAAGAAGCTTTTGCCATTGGCGAGGGCGTGCCTGGCCGACCATTCCAGTAGTTGCCCGCCCACGCCTTTGCCGTTTTGGGAACGCCGCACTCCCAGGTGATGCACATAAAAGGCGTCGGGCGGCTGGGGGCCCCAGGCTTCTTCGTCTGACGAACTCAGCTCAAAGGTCGCCACCGGTGCGTCCCGGGGTTGGCCTACGAACTGGTTCGCGGACCGGTCCGCCCGGTAAGCCAGGTACATCTCACCCGCTTCGATAATTTCCGCGATGTAGTCGGACGGCCAGGGTAAGGGCCATTCCATCTTCTTTCCGGTGGCCGCGCTCCAGGCCGAAAGCTCGTTGAGTATTTCCAGGACTTTCTGTAAATCCGCCTCGGTAGCCGGTTTGATTTCGAGATTCATAAAAATTCCTTTGAAAATTTGTCACAAAATCGCAGGCCCTTACGTCTCCTGTTGCGAATGGACTTATTTCAAGTGCAAGTGCAAAGGAGAAGCAAATGTCTGCCTATAATAACAGTAAACCGGGTGCGGTAATAGTGGTTGGGGGCGGGTTGGCCGGGCTGGCCGCCGCGACCTACCTGGCTCGCGCCGGGTGGACCACGACCCTTTATGAGAAGGCCCATACCACGGGGGGTCGGGCTCTCACCAATGTCATTGGCGATTTTCGTTTCAATATGGGGCCGCACGCACTCTATTGTAGCGGTCCTGCGGAGCAAATCTTGCGGGAACTGGGGGTGAGTTACAGCGGCAAAAAGCCCAAGATTAAAGCCGAGGTTTTCTACCAAGGCGAGGTCTATACTCCCCAGGGCGGGTTTACCCCGCTCTTTAACCCGCGCTGGTTGGGCTTGCGGGATTTTCCTGGTCTTATTAAATTCCTGGCCCGGCTTTTTACGGTCAACCCCGCTAAGCTGGCGCATCTCTCGGTCGAGGAGTGGCTGAACCAGACCAAACTGAGCGAAGCCGCCCGCCAGACTCTTTACGCGCTCGACCGGGTAGCGACCTATACGAACGCACCGGAGTTGCAGAGCGCAGACACGTTTGTTATCCAGCTAAAACATGTCCTGAAAACAGGGGTGCGTTACCTGGATGGCGGCTGGCAAACCCTTGTAAACAACCTGCGCCAGGCCGCTCTCGACGCGGGTGTAAAAATCGTGGCCGGGAAGCGGGTGGCGGAGGTCGTGGGGGACGGACGCGTGGAAGGGGTCAGGCTGGTTTCCGGCGAGTTCATACCGGCGGTGGCGGTCGTGCTGGCGGCAGAACCCCAGGAAGCGGCCCAACTGGTCGATAATACGGCCCTGAAAACCTGGGCCAAAGCGGTCCAACCGGCCAGGGCGGCCTGTCTCGATATAGCCTTGAAGGAGTTGCCGTACCCGGACCGGACCTTCGTACCGGGTATTGACGTACCCCTCTATTATTCGGTACATTCCGCTTACGCCAAACTCGGTCCTGCCGGGACGACCGTCCTGCACGTCGCAAAATATTTGCGGCCCGATGAAACAACCGTGGCGAAGGATGACGAGCGGGAACTGGAAGCTTTTATGGATAAGGTTCAGCCGGGCTGGCGGGACGAAGTGCTGGAAAAGCGTTTCTTACCGCACATGACCGTAATCAACGCTTTTCCGAGGGCAGACCAGGGTGGGCTGGCTGGAAGGTTCGGGCCGACCGTACCCGGTTTTGCCAATCTCTACCTGGCCGGGGATTGGGTGGGACCGGAAGGGTTGCTTTTGGACTCGGTCCTTTCCAGCGCCCGCCGGGCCGCCCGGCTTATCAATGACCCGGCTACACAACCACAGGAAATTGAGGTTCAGCGTGGAAAACAACCGGTTGGAAGCCTTTAACCAGGAACGCAAACTCCTTTTCGCGATTGCCTACCGCATGACCGGCAGCGTGGTCGACTCGGAAGACCTCTTGCAGGAGACCTTTTTGCGCTGGCAAAACGCCTCCGACGAAGAAATCACTTCGCCCCAGGCTTATCTCTGCACCATTTTGACTCGCCTGGCGATTGATTACCTGCGTTCGGCCAAAGTCCGGCGCGAGGTCTATGTCGGCCCCTGGCTGCCCGAACCGCTCCTCAGTAGCGAGGAACTCACCCCGCTCGATACTTACGAGCAACAGGAGTCGATTTCCAACGCCTTTTTGGTGCTGTTGGAAACCCTCTCGCCGGTCGAGCGGGCGGTCTTTCTGTTAAGGGAGGTTTTCGATTACGAGTACCGGGAGATTGCGCCTATCGTCAATAAAAGCGAGGCCAACTGCCGCCAGTTGTTCAAACGGGCCCGCCAGCACGTGACCGACCACCGGGCCCGTTACGAGGTTTCGAGCGCCCAGCAGCAGGAGTTGACCATGCAATTCGCGACGGCCTGTTCGACCGGCGATATGAACGGCCTGCTAAACCTGCTGGCGGGTGATATTGTCCTCTATACTGATGGTGGCGGCGTGGCGCAGGCGGCCCGCAACCCGATTTTCGGGGCTGATAAGGTTGCGCGGTTCATGGTGGGTGTGATGAACAAGACGCCGGAGCATTATTCGGTCGAGTTTGTCAATCTGAACGGCCAGCCGGGAATGGTGGCCTACCTGGACGGCCAGGCGTTCACCACCCTTACTCTTGACTTTCGGGAGGGCAAGTTGCAGCATATCTACCTGGTAGCGAACCCGGCCAAACTTGCCGGGTTGCCGCCCACCTCGGCCCGCCCACCCCAGAATGTAATAAAAGTGGACCGCCTGACTTAGCTCAGACGGTCCGCTCTTTATATCAAATACTTAATTTATAGTTGCGGCCCCAGGATATTACTGATTTTTTCGATTATTTTCTCCCAGATGGCCCGCCGGTTCCAGCGGCGGCGTTTGATTTCATTTGAGCGTTCCAGGTCGAAGATGAACTGTTCTTCCAGTTGCTTTGCCATTTTCAAATCGTAGACCGAGAGATTGGCTTCGTCATTAAGGGCGAACGAGCGGTTATCAAAATTAGTTGAGCCGATGGTGGCCCAGACCCCATCTACCACCAGGGTCTTGGCGTGTAGCATTGTGGGCTGGTATTCATAGATTTTGATACCTTTTTTGAGCAAGGTATTGTAGTTAGCTCGCCCGGCGACCCTGGCAATTTTATGATTCATGTGCGGTCCAGGTACCAGGATACGCACGTCTACCCCGCGCAAGGCGGCTTCTTTTAGAACCTCGACCAGGGCCGGGCGCGGCACAAAATAGGCCGTGGTAATCCAGAGCCGTTTCCGGGCGGCGGCAATTGCCAGGAAAAAGAGCGTTTCAATATTGGTATCGCCGACCCCGGCCTGGCTACGGGTTACCTGGCAACAGACCCCCTCTCCGGTAGGTAGGGCGGGTAAGGAAGGTAGATAATCTTCCCCGGCCAGCACCTCGCCGGTCGCTTCCAGCCAGTTTTCACAGAACGCACCCTGTAGACCGCGCACCGCCGGGCCTTCCACCCGCACGTGAGTGTCCCGCCAGTGTAAGGGGTCCTGGGCATCACCCATCCATTCTTCGGCGATACCCACGCCCCCGGTAAAACCGACACCGCCATCTATCACCAGGATTTTGCGGTGGGTCCGGTTATTGAGCTTGTTGAGATTGTGCCAGCGTGGCGGGCGGAACCAGGCCACTTTGACCCCGGCTTGCTCCATTTCTTCAATCAGGCTTATATCAATCGGGGCGGCACCAATCGCATCCAAAAGCACGTTGCATCTCACACCTTCCCTGGCCTTCTCACTGATAGCGGCGGCAATCTGGGGTGCAATCGGGCCCTTCCAGTATACGAAAGTAACCAGGTTTAAGGTTTTCCGGGCGGAATAAATCGCCTCAAGCATCGAGGGGAAAATCTGGTCGCCATTGGTCAGCACTTCAACCCGGTTTCCATAGGAAATAGGGGCGCCGGTTATGGCTTCCACCGCTCTTAAAAAGTTTTCGGAGTCCCCGCTCAAATCGCCCACCAGTTTGTAACCCTTATATTTTGAGCGTTCGAGTTTGCGCGTAAACAAAGGAGCCAGGCCGATTTCAGGCAGCAGTAATAAACCGAGCCGCCAGGTCAATTTTCTTGCCAATCTTAACCGGGAAGAATTCTTGCGGGGAGAAAAATATCCCATATTAACTTAGCCTCCAATCCAACTGTCACCTTTTGCAGGTTTGGAGCAGGTTTAAGTTTGAAAGTTGCAAATTTAAAAACCGGTGAATAGTTACCTTGCCCGATGCTTCCGAATTGAAACACCCCTTACCTACAAGTTAAGTTAAAACCCTAATGTTGCCATAAACCCTATCAGGGGAGATTGTGGGGTTCTTCGCCAATATCAAGGATAACCACCCGGTCGAGCCCGGCGTAGTCCTTGAAAACATCAATCTGGCAGCCTGGGAAAAAGAAACGCCCCAGGTTAGCGACATCGTTGGCCTGTTCGGAGCCGATTTCGAGGGCAATCAGGCCCGGTCTTACCAGCCGGGTCTGGGCTTGCCGCAGCAGTTCGCGGTAGATTGCCAGTCCCTTTGGCCCGCCGTCCAGGGCGATGTTTGGCTCATAACGCGCCACATTCGGTTCGACCTGGGCCAGGATGGTATAAGGCGGGTTCGAGACCAGGATTTTGACGGGTTCGGGGAGCGGTTCGAGCAAATTGCCCTGCAAGAAGTTTATCCGTTCCTCTACCTCGAAACGGCGGGCGTTCAGTTTCGCGACTTCCAGGGCTTCTGTCGAGATGTCTGTCGCGTAAACTTTCGCGCGTGGGAACCGCAAGGCCAGGTAGACCGCGATAACGCCGCTCCCGGTCCCCACATCGACCAGGGGAAATTCTTCCTCGGTCCAGCCTTTGTCGCGCAGTTTGTTGACGGTGTATTCCAGTAAAAGTTCGGTTTCGGGGCGGGGGATGAGGACGCGCCGGTCCACGTAGAAGTCGAGCGCCATAAACTCACGGTGACTGGTGATATAGGCGACCGGCTCGCCCTGGGCCCGGCGCGCCACCAGTTCGCGGAAACTGGCAGCGGTTTCGTCATTTATCGGTTCATCGAGGCGGGCATAGAGTTGAGCGCGACCATAACCCTGGAGGTACATCATCAGCACCTCCGCGTCGAGTTGCGCCGTGTTATCCCTGGCAGCCAGCAGTGTTTCCACCGCTTCAACCAGCAAATCTTTTGCCCGTTTCATAGTCTGTTTACCAAAATCTAGCCAGGGAGCCCCGTTGAAAAGGTTATTCTTTATCGGAATCGGCTAACCCGGCATCCCGCAATCTTTCGGCCTGGTCGGTGGTCTGGAGGGTGGTGACCAGTTCATCAATTGACCCATCCAGAATACCAGGCAAGTTGCTCAGGGTCAATTTTATGCGGTGGTCGGTCACCCGGTCCTGCGGAAAATTGTAGGTCCGAATTTTCTCGCTGCGGTCCCCGGTACCCACCTGGCTGATGCGCTGTTCGTGCAATTCGGCCTGGCGTTTTTCAAGTTCCAGGTTGTAAAGGCGGGTCCGCAATACCTGCATGGCCTTGGCCTTGTTTTTAAGCTGAGACTTTTCATCCTGGCAGGTCACGACCAGGCCACTCGGCAGGTGGGTAATCCGCACGGCGCTATCGGTTGTATTGACGCTCTGGCCGCCGTGCCCGGTCGAACGGTACACGTCAATGCGCAAATCGTTCTCGTTAATCTGGACATCCACTTCTTCGGCTTCGGGCATCACCGCAACCGTCGCCGTCGAAGTGTGTATCCGCCCGTTGGCCTCGGTGGCCGGGACGCGCTGGACCCGGTGAACGCCGCTTTCGTACTTGAGGTGGCTGTAAGCGCCCCGCCCGTGAACCTCAAAGATAACTTCCTTGACCGAACCAATCCCGCTGCTATTGCTCGACATAATCTCGATTTTCCAGCGTTTGCGCTCGGCGTACTTGGTGTACATGCGGAACAGGTCGCCCGCGAAAAGCCCGGCCTCGTCACCACCGGCCCCGGCCCGGATTTCGACGATAACATCTTTCTCGTCATTGGGGTCTTTGGGTAGTAGCAATACCTTGATTTCGTCCATCAGGGCGTCCCCGGCTTTTTGGAGGACATCAACCTCTTCTTTAGCCATCTCGGCCATTTCTTTGTCGCCGAGTAAGGCCTCGGTCTCTTTCAGGGCTTCGCGGTTCTCCTTGTATTGCCGGAAAGTGGAAACAATCGCTTGCAAATCGGACTGCTCTTTGCCGTACTGGCGCAGTTTATCATTGTCGTTAACTATATTCGGGTCCGCCATCAACTCGGATAACTGGTCGTAGCGTTGTTCGAGTTGTTCTAATTTATCAATCACGGTCTAAAATGCCTCCATCATTCGCCACACTTAGAAAAGCCCTCTTTCCGAACGGGCCTCAAGCGGCGGTCTATAATATCTTAAATTCTATAAAAATTTTACGGTTGAAAAGAGAAAGCGGGCGGAGGTAGCTAATGCCAGCAAATGGAGGCGATATAGATGGCAGCGCGAATACCGTGCGGATATATTTTTCCCGCCGCTTCGCCGTAAAATAATAAATTATTCCTGCTCTGTTCCGATAACTTCATTCTAAATTGTCACCTCAAACCAATTATAACATGTCAAAACGTTGAACGGAACAACGTTTAACGTAAAACGTGTTACGAAACTGGAAAGCGCCAGGCTTAATAAAAATCCTGACGCTTTTATATACGTAAATCTTCATTTTTGGTTCGAGCCTTGCCACTGGCGTATTTCTCCGTTTAACGTTGTTACTTTTAACGTAACGTAACGTTTAACGGATTACGATGCCCTGCGGGCCGGGTACTTGGCGAAATAAGCCTCGAACTTGGGCGGAACCCGGCCTTTCAGATACGTGCCGGTCTCCTGGTGTTCCTCAATTTCGATGAAACCCTTCTGGTGGAAAAGTGCCACCAGTTCTTCCTTGCCATAAGGAATGAGGGTTTCGACCTCTTTGAGGGTCTTGTCCAGGGCCGCCTCAATCTTTGCCACCAGCAAATCAAGCCCGATACCTTTGGCCGCCGAAATCGGTACGTATTCCTCCGGCAACTCAAATTCCTGGGTGACTTCCTCCGGCGAAACGACGCCACCTTCTTCGCCCCGGTACTGGTCAATCTTGTTCAGGGCGACGATTTGCGGCTTATCCTCGGCGCCGAGTTCTTTCAGGACCGAATCCACCGTTTCGGCCTGTTCCTGGGCGTTCGGATGCGTAAAGTCCAGCACGTGTATAAGCAGGTCCGCTTCGTTGACTTCTTCCAGGGTAGAGCGGAATGCTTCAATCAAGTTCGTAGGCAGCCGCTGGATAAATCCAACCGTGTCGGTCAAAAGAATCTCACGGCCATTCGGCAGCTTTACCCGCCGGGTGGTCGGGTCGAGCGTGGCGAACAACTGGTTCTCGGCGTAAACATCGGAGTTTGCCAGTTTATTTAGGAGGGTAGATTTCCCGGCGTTGGTATAGCCGACCAGCGACACAACCGGGATTCCCTCGGCCTTGCGCCGGCGGCGGTACAACTCCCGGTGGGTATGCACGTTTTCGAGTTCGCGTTTGAGATGGGCTACCCTGGCCCGACTGCTCCGGCGGTCAACTTCCAACTGGGTTTCACCGGGGCCGCGGACTCCGACACCCCCGGCCCCACGACCACCGCCGGTCTGGCGGGAAAGGTGGGTCCACAGGCGGGTCAGGCGGGGAAGGCGATATTCGAGCTGAGCCAGTTCGACCTGCAAGCGGCCCTCGTGGGTGCGGGCGCGATGGGCGAAAATATCAAGGATAATCCCGGTGCGGTCCAGCAGTTTGATGCCAAAGGCCTCTTCAAGTTCGCGGGTCTGGGTCGGGGTTAACTCGCGGTCGAAGACCACGA
This sequence comes from Chloroflexi bacterium 54-19, assembly GCA_001898225.1. GTDB lineage: Bacteria > Chloroflexota > Chloroflexia > Chloroheliales > Chloroheliaceae > 54-19. Next base: position 167,669 of record MKTJ01000013.1, on the reverse strand, counting down.
CATCAACTTCCAGGTCGCGGCACATTTTTTTAAGTTCTTCGACTTTACCGGTACCGACCAGGAAAGCCCGGTGGGGTTGTCCAATGTTTTGATAGGTCCGGCCAACCACTTCCAGTCCGGCGGTAGCGCAAAGCTGTTCCAGTTCATCCAGGGAATCCTGCACCTCAAACAAGTCCCCGTTCTGGCCGATACCCACCAGCAGAGCCCGTTCGTGAGGCGCGGCAGTTTTATGGTTGGTTGCCCGTGGGTGTTTCTCCCTGGGACCAACTACCAGGTCTTCGAGCGGTTCAAGCTCGATATTACCGAGACTCGGCTGGGTTAGGGTAACTGTTTCAACTGTTTCGGGTGGGGTAGTATTTGTTAAATTGGCGGAATTCCCTGACAAATTATTCTCTTTATACTGGCCGTTTCGGTTCGCTTCCGGGCTGGTCTTGCCGTCCGGGCTCCGAAACGCTTTATTAAAATTAGCTTTGGTCGTAAGATTTTCTCCTATATTGGATGGTGCCCCCAGGCATCTATCCTACAAAACATTTTGCCTTTCCAGGTCGCTGCGCCTGGTAAACAATTATAGCACAGGCGGCACCGGAATTTCTCCTGTCGTCTGTGCTATATACTATACGCAACTAAGCTTAAAAAAGTTCCGCTATTTCCAATAGGATTTTAAATCCTGCCGGCCCTCCCATTATTTAACATTATTTTCAACCCGAACATCGTCCAGGAAGTAACCAACATTATTGGTAAGACCTTCGTCCGACCCGCTGGTGAAGTGGAAGCGGGCTTTGATTTCCGAGCCTTTGAACTGGGAAAGGTCTAGCGTTACTTCTTCCCACTGGTTATAGACAGCGTGGGCTTCAAAGATAGATTGGTAAGCCTGGCCGTCGGCGGATACTTCTACAAACAGGTGGGTATTGACCGGGCCATTGGGTTGCTGCCCGGCCTGGCCGTTAATTTCGAAACGCAGGACCGGGTTGGAAATACCGGTCAAATCAATCGTCCGGCCAATTTCGGCGGTAGTATCCAGGTTGGCCTGGTAGGTGCCGGTCTTTTCGTTGCCCATCCACATGCTGGTCTTGCTCGAATACGACTTTTTGGTAGTGGTGTGCCAGGCCGGGCCGAGTTGCCAGTCGCTTTGCTGGACGTTATCGAAATCGGTGTAATAAAGGGTCCGAATAACCGGGGCCGTATAGCTCGAAACCACGTTTTTGGTCGAAACCCCGGTAACGGGCGTTTCGGTATCCTGGGCTACAACCGGGCCGCGCAAGAACAGGGCGTAACCGATAGCGGCCAGCGCCACCAGTACAGCCAATCCTTCCATCTTGGCCCGGAAGCCACTTTTGGTCCGGCGGGTGTTGCGGGTGGTCGTGGCGCTCTTGCGGCCATAAGAGTAATCGGAGCCGGAGGCGTAACTGTCGTTGTAACCATAGCCATCGAAGACCATTTCCCGGTCATAAGCGTGGCGGCGGCGGTCGTCTTTAAGGGTAGTGTAGGCCGCGTTGAGTTGTTGCATCATGCGGGTCGCTTCTTTAGAGCGGTTGTGGTCGGGGTGGTACTGGAAAGCCATGCGCCGGTAAGCTGCCTCAATCGTTTGCTTGCTGGCGTTGTGCCCAACCCGCAGAACCTTGTAATAGTCAGGGGATTCGAAATCGGCGATAAAATTAGCTCTGTAATCAGTAGTCATCGGCTTTTGCACTTTCCTGGTAAAAAACTGCTATTAGAACAAACGTTCACTTAGATTATAAATGCTACTTTTTTGACTGTCAATAACCTTTTGGAAAAAATGTGCTAATTTTCCCCTAATATCTGTTAACGACCGTCCATGGTGTGCTGCCTGTGGTTAACATAACATGCTTGTAACCGTTGACCCCTGGAAATGATTTTAGTAAAGGCCCTGCAAGACTATCTGAACTTAATATCCGGGCCTGGTACTTTTGGTGCCACATGAAACAAGAGGATTTACATAAATCCCTTTAAAAGGGCGAAAAGAGGGTTAGCAGGTTCAAAATGAGGTAGAATTTGCCCAATGTGGATAACCGCTAAAGGGTTTGAGATGATATAAATCACATACGGCTATTGTGTTTGTATTGTATAATGAGTTAACGCATTGTTCGAAAGCGCTAGATTTAATTAATTTTTCTGTTTTCCAGTTATTAACAGCCAAGTGCCAGCCGCCAGCCACGTTGTGGAGTCGGAAAGGAGCTATTAAAATATGTCTCAGCCTCCCTATCCCCAGGGGCAACCACCCTACGGTCAACCTCCGCAGGGCCAGCCGCCTTATGGTCAACCACCCTACGGCCAACCCCCCCAGGGTGGGCCTTATGGACCGCCTCCGCAGGGAGGACAATACGGTCAGCCCCCCCAGGGCCAGCCTTACGGCCAACCTCCGCAGGGTGGACCTTTTGGGCCGCCTCCGCAGGGTGGAGCTTTTGGACAACCGCCGCAGGGCCAGCCTTACGGCCAGCAGCCTCCTCCGGGTTATGGTGCGCCGCCGCCTTACGGCCAACCGCAACAGCCTTACGGCCAGCAGCCTCCTTATGGTGCTCCCTACGGCCAGCCTTATGGTGCGCAACAGACTTCCAGCAGCCTGACCCCTACCGCGGCTATTGTGATTGCCTACATATTTAGCTTTATCGGGGCTTTGATTGTCCTGGCGATGGAAAAACAGAATTCGCTGGTCCGGTTCCACGCGATGCAGGCGTTTATTTTTGGGCTTGTAAACCTGGTAGTCCGTATCATACTGGGCATTTTGTTGGCTATCACCTTCTTTACCAGTGGTATCTGGTGGATCTTTAATACCCTGAGCTGGCTGCTCTGGCTGGCTTATATCGGTGTTACCATCTGGATGATTGTGGAAGGTATCAACGGCCGCCGGACTAAAATCCCGGTGGTGGGCGATTACGCCGAAAAATACGCGCCCACTTTCATGCGCTAATCCGGCTCTCCAGAACTAAAACAAAACCGGCTTTTTAACAGGGGCCGGTTTTTGATTCCTCTTTTATTTCTTTTTCGCCCGGTATTTCTTATTGAAAAAGGGTCAGGCGGCGGTGGGTTCCTGCTTCAGCTTTGCGGGAGAAGTTGCTTGCGTCACAAAACGGTAACTTTGCCGGATAGTGGTCCTGGGCGGGGTTTTTTCCCACATCGGCACAATGGCATGCCAGGGATGGGTTTCCACCTTGCCCCGGAAATAGTTTTCATGGTCCCATTCGGTTTCGGCCATGCCCAGAAGGCAATTTGTATAATCGAGGTGTCCGCACTCGCAGGCAAACGCGGCAGCCTGGACGTACTCGCGATAATTCCGCCTCTCTAATCGACCTGCCCCGTACATCGGGATGAACCAGCCCGCCAGGTGGCACAACCAGCTTAAAACGGTGCCAATTATGAAGAATTTGATTTCGTACCAAAGGCGGGGATGCGCCGCCAAATCCCGAAGAAGGGTGGCGACCTCGCGGCGGTGCAGCCATTCTTCGGCCTCTATATGGCGGACTTCCGCCCGTTCGACCGGGTCAGCCAGGGAATGCCAGTGTCCGCGATAGGCCAGGGCTGCGCCCATTTCGGCGGAATAGGCCAGTTGTAGCAGCTTTACCAGTTCACTACGGCTATCAGTTTCCCTCATCGCATAGCTCCCTTCCTCACCCAAACTTAGTTACGTTCTAAACAATCTAAACGTTCATAATCATCTTAGCACTTATTTTTAGGAAAGCAATAGTTTGTAGGGAAATTCACAATTGGTTGCAATTTGAAGGAAGTGAATAAGGTTTAAGGGTTTCCGGCCCATCTGTTCATTCTCTCTGCCTGTCGTTGCCCTGAAAATAGTGACTACCGGTGCTGGGCTGCCAGTCCCTGACCACCAACTACTTTTTCAAAAAAGATGTTATAATGCCCCCAACACAGCGCTTGTGACTCCTTTTTATTAAACTGGCTTATTTTTTTTACTTGCCCTACCTTTTTTGTTTTTTCGCCAGTCTGGAATAATCTTTTGTGGAGGTATTTTCAATACATGTGTGGAATCATCGGTTACGTGGGCGACCAGGAGGCTTTGCCCCTGGTTATTGGCGGTTTACAGCGCCTGGAATACCGGGGCTATGATTCGGCGGGTGTGGCTATTATCAACCGCGCCAACCAGATACAGACCCGCCGCAGTGTGGGCAAGCTCTCCAACCTGACCGAGGCTCTTGCCAAAGAAAACGGTACGGCTCCACACGGCAGCCTCGGTATGGGCCATACCCGCTGGGCTACCCACGGCAAACCGACCGAGCTTAACGCCCATCCGCACCGGGGCCCTCAAAACCTGGTTGTCGTGGTCCATAACGGTATCATTGAAAATTATCTTCAACTGAAAAAAGACCTGGCTGCGGCGGGATACGATTACCCCTATAATTCCGAGACCGATACCGAAGTCCTGGCTCACCTGATTGAGAAATATATTGCCGTTGACGGCCTTTCCCTCGAACAGGCTATGCTCAAAACGCTCAACGTGATAAAAGGGACCGCCGCAATCGTGGCCCTGTGCGTCAAGGAGCCGGATAAAATCGTGGCGGCCCGTCTATCAAACGCGGGCGGGGTCGTTATCGGCTACGGCCATACCGGGAGCGGGGAGAATTATGTTGCCAGCGATATTCCGGCCATCCTGCCGCACACGCGCCGGGTCAGCTTCCTTGATAGCGGAGATGTCGCTTCCATCAGTCGCGAGGGGGTCACTTTCCATAACCAGAAGGGCGAGGTTATTTCCAAGGAAATAGTATCTATCCATACCGACGCGATTACGGCGGCGAAGGGCGGTTACAAACACTTTATGCAAAAGGAGATTTACGACCAGCCCCAGGCCCTGACCGACACTATCCGGGGAAGGGTCAATCTCGAAAACGCCACGGTCAACCTGGAAGACATCCGGTTTTCGCCGGAGGAACTGGCCGCCATCGAAAAGGTGACGATTGTAGCCTGTGGCACAAGCTGGCACGCCGGGTTAGTCGCCAAGTTCATGATTGAAGACCTGGCGAAATTACCCGTCGAGGTCGATTATGGCAGCGAGTTTCGTTACCGCGACCCCATCCTGACCCCCAACCACCTGCTGATTGCGATTACCCAGTCCGGTGAAACGGTTGATACCCTGGCCGCGATTGAGGAAGCTCGCAACAAAGGTGCGAAGATTGTATCGGTTGTAAACGTGGTCGGCAGCCAGGCGGCACGGGTTTCCGATGGTGTCATTTATATGCAGGCCGGGCCGGAAATCGGGGTAGCCAGCACCAAAGCCTTTAGCACTTCGCTGGCCGATCTGTTAATGCTGGGGGTATATTTGGGCCAGGCCAGGGGAACCCTTTCGAAAGAGCGGGCCGGAAAATTGTTACAAGCCCTCATCGAGATACCAAAACACCTTGACGACCTCCTGGCCGATGACAAACTTTATCAGAACATTGCTCGCGCAAAGGCCCATTCCCAGGATTTTCTCTACCTGGGCCGGGGTATCAACTACCCGGTAGCCCTCGAAGGGGCCCTCAAACTCAAAGAGTTGAGCTATATCCACGCCGAAGGTTACCCGGCGGGCGAGATGAAGCACGGTCCTATCGCCCTTATTGACGAAGGGTTGCCGGTAGTGATTATTGCGACCCAGGACAAGGTTTATTCAAAGGTGGTTTCGGCTATCGAGCAGGTCAAAGCCCGCGACGGCTGGGTATTGGCGGTGGCGACCGAAGGCGATACCGACCTGGCCGGGAAAGCCGACGAGATAATTTACTTGCCGCCGACCGACCCGCTTTTAGCTCCTATCCTGGCGACTATCCCGATGCAACTGCTCAGTTATCACATCGCCACCCGCCGGGGTTGCGACGTTGATCAGCCGCGCAATCTCGCCAAGAGCGTCACGGTAGAATAGGTTTTTCCAAAATAAAAGGGAGCTAACCGCAAAAAGTTAGCTCCTTTTTAATACGAGAATTTATTGGGGTTGTTGCGGGTGTTCGGCTTTGGCTTCCGGCTCCGGACACTTAACTAAATCATAAATATCGGCCAGGCTCAGGGTTATATCAAGCGCCGGTAAACGCACCTGGTTTTCCAACCCGCTAAAACTTTCCAGCACCCATAAATGCGGCTCATTTTCGAGACGCCTGAAGACCTGGATATAAGGCCGGTGCTGGTCTACCAGCACATAGTTTTGGAGTGAGTCCAGCTCTTTGTAAAGGTCGAACTTGTCGGTCCGGTCGTATTCGGCGGTTGAATCGGAAAGGACTTCGATAATCAAATCCGGGTTGGTTATTGTATCTTTCCGGCCAAATGTAAGGTCTACCGGACGGTACACCACCATCAAATCGGGGTAGGTATACAGCCCGTTAGCCTTTACCAGTAAACGCATGTCTCCAATAAAATGGCGGCAAGTCTTTCTGTTTATTGTTTGAAAAAGTAAACCAGATAAATTTGCCGTTATCGTGTTATGGTTAAGGGTGGCCCTGGTCATCTGGTAAATCCGGCCCCGGTAAAACTCGCTTTTAATGGGGGATTTTTCTTCCAGGGGCAGGTATTCTTCGGGTGTGTATAGTCTGGTTTGCGGCAGCATTTCTTACTACTCCTTTAATTGCGTTCAATCATTATTTTAGCAAGAAAAGACGCCAAAACTAGAGGTTACCGGCGGTTGTGGCCGGGATTTGCGGTTCAGGGGCGGGTTGTTTGAGGGCAACCTCTTTAGGGCGGCGCAGGAGCCACAGGGTTAATCCCCACAGGGCCAGGGCCGCCAGGAACCGGTAGCTCGAACCCAGCCGGGCCAGGGCCACCGCGTCGGTAAAGAAGAATTCGCTCCGCCCACCGTAAGCGAGACAGGCAAAGGCCAGCCCAAAAGCTGCCAGCTCCCAGCGCCGGGTTTTCCGGCCTGGCCTGGTTAAACCCACCAGCAAGGCCAGCACCGCCACCAGGCAAGGCACGATATAGTGGAACCAGACAAAGGGCGGGATTAGCACCGCCAGCAGCGCCAATGCCCCCAATTTGAGTTGTTCACCATCGACATCAGCCGGTCTTCGCCCGATACCAACGCAGGTTACCACGGTCAACAGCAGGGCCGAACCGTAACAGACCGGGGTTATCCAACCCGGCAGGTCTCCCTTGAAATCGGCCATTACCCAGGGCACCGACAGGCGACTCCAGAAACCCCACAAAGACTGGTTGGAAATATCCAGTTCGGGCCGGTTGACTCCGAAAACCACCTGGGTAAAGTAAAACCAGAGCTGGTCGAACCCGACCGTCAGTCCTACCAGCCCCGCGATAATAGCCCCTCCGGCTACCAGTCCCAGCAAGCCATTCCGGGCGTTCCGCCAGTTTTTTTGCAACAGGAAATAGAGCGCCGACACCACCGGGTACAGTTTCAGGGCTACGGGCATAGCCAGGGCTGCCCCGGCCCGGAAAGCTTTGCCCTCTTTAACTCCGTAGGCCATCAGGGCCAGGAAGAACAGCACCACCACGTTCCACTGGCCGTAGCCGAGACTTTCGCTTATCTGCCCAAAACTCAATCCCAAGAACCAGACTGCCGGGTTAAACTTGATACCGTCACGCTCCCCACCAAAGGTTTTTAACAGGAGAAAGATGATGGGAATGAGCAGCAGTTCGTTAAAAATGCGCCAGGTGAGAAGGGCGCTGTTTACATCGGGTCCAAAAAGGCGGACCAGCGGCCACATGGTCAGGCTAAAACCGGGCGGCATGCGGGCGGCAGCGCCGGGCAGGTTGGCAATTTCGTTGAGGTCATAAAGAGGGCCGCCTCCTTCAAACCGCATCAAGGCCCCGTAATAGACTTTGAAATCGGCCCCGCGATACAAATTATCCGCAAAGACGTTAAAGTGGTCGTAAAGGAAGGATACCACCGCCGCCGCCAGGGTCCCACGCACGAAAGCCCGTTCGAAAATTTCGGTCCGGGCGCGCCCGCTATTAATATACATGGCACCGATGTAAAAGAGGGCCGCTACATATCCCCCAACCAGCACAGACCCCGGATTGACACTGTATAAATCGAGGCGGCCAAAGGCAAACTGGGCCAGGGGAAGCAGCGGAAAAAAGGTGGCGGCATAGATATAAGCCGCCGGGAGATGGGGCGCGCGTTGCCGGAAAGCCTCGGCCAGGGCCAGCAGGAGCCAGGCCAGTGGCAGGATAAAGGCCCAGGAAGCATAAAGCGGCTCGGCTGCTTGCCGCCAGAAGACAAAGCTACCTAGCATGAGTAACCCGGCAATCGCTTCGCAAACTAGGGCCCAGCGATTTTTCTTCCCGGTTGGCAGGAAATAGCGACTGATGGCCCAGCATGAGAAAACCAAAATTGCCAGCAGACCGGGCCGGGCGAACGAGGCCAGCCAGCCCTTCCAGCCAAAAGCGTCGTAGTCCGGTTCCAGGCGCAGGCTAAAGAACAGGACCGCCAAACCGCGCACGTCACCATTACCCGGTTGGTAGGCGTTATCGGCTTCAAACGAGAGTTCATAGGCGGCCAGGTTGGGCCGCAGGTGTTCGGGGAGTTTGAACTCGTAATAGTTTCCCTGGTAGGTGCCGTTGACCTCAATCCGGCCTAAATCCTGGTCAATCCATTCCAGTTTGCCTCGCACTTTCAGGGTCGCGCCGGTCTGCGAGGCGTCCAGGCCGGGTCGTGGAGCCGTCAGACGGACATATGCTTTGAGGGGAATTGAATCGAGCGGCCAGGGGATTTTTAGTTTGGAGGTGCGCCCCGCCCAGCGATAGGTTGTATCGGCCTGCGGAAAGTCGGGATTGGCCGCGCGGGTTTCGGCCTGGAAGAACCCATCGTCGCCCGGCGTGAGATAGAGCATGTCCACGCTATCCTCGGCTCCGATATTTATCGTAAGCGGACCCCGCCAGAGCGCCAGGCCCCAGGCCAGCACAAAGACAAGCAGGGCTATTTGCAACGGTACCGGCACGAACGCACCCAGCAAACGCCAATGTTTCCCCGGTAGCCTGGTTACTTTCTTGGTAGTGGAGGCCGGTTCAGTGTTTGCCGGCGAATTAGGAACCCTCAATCATTACCTCGGTCGGCCCGCTAACCTTCGCGCGCTATCGCAGTTTCCTGGCCCTGGCTCGCAACTTTGTGGGTGTTGTTATGATGCCCGGCCAAATTTCCTGAAAAGATAACTCGCATTTTAGCATAAATTTGCGGACCAGAACTAGGACTCCAGGACCGCCCCGATTATCTGCCGGTAACCCCGGCTGAACTCGGCCACGGGCACCATTTTTTTGCCGGGAAGTTGCAATTCCAGGGGCGCGAGAAATCCCTCGCCCGTAGCTATAAGTAAAGGTGCAGCATTTTCCTGGCCCGCAATGACCCGGCCCGGTTCGCGTTCAGTCCCGGAGGGCAGGTCTGTTTCGGCAACGACTTTACAGCGTCCCAGTTTGAGGGTCTGGCCGTTCCAGGTTGTAAAAATGCCGGGCCAGGGTTCGTAAGCCCGGTTTTTGCGTTCGATAACGACGGCGCTTTCCTGCCAGTTAATCCGCCCGGCCTCTTTCTGGATAATCCCGGTATGGGTGGCAAGACTGCTGTCCTGGGGTTGGGGAGTAATTTCCCCGGTGGCCCAACGCGGCAGGGTTTCGACCAGCAATTCCGCGCCATCGTGGGCCAGTTTCGCCAGCAAGGTTTCCTGAGTTTCGTCCGGGGCAATCGGGGTGATGACCTGGGTTAAAATCGGCCCGGTGTCGAGCCCTTTTTCCATGAGCATAATCGTCACACCGGTCTTTTCGAGACCGTCTAGCAGGGCCTGAGCTACCGGTGAAGCGCCCCGGTAGGCCGGTAGAAGCGAGGCATGCACGTTTATACATTTCAGGGGTGGCATTTCCAGGACCGCGACCGGTAAAATCATGCCAAAGGAGGCTACCACGAACGCCTCCGCGCCGGCGGCAAACTCGCGCAGTTTAGCCTGGCTTTCGGCGGGACGCAATTTCTCGAGCTGTAATACCGGCAAGCCTAAATCCTGGGCCGCGATTTTCACAGGAGGTGGCGTTAGGAGATTTTTGCGCCCGGCGGGCCGGTCCGGCTGGGTTACGACTCCAACCACCTCAAATTTCTCGGCCAAACGGCGCAAGATGGTCGCCCCGAATTGGGGCGTTCCCATAAACAATACTTTCATTAAAACCCTTTTCGTTGAACATTGAACGCGCCCTTTATGGGCAAACGTTGAACGTTTCACGCCTAAACAATGTTTCGTTCACGGTTAAACTGGCCGGTACGGAAGCGTTCGATACCCAGGCTGCTGACATCAATCGTGTGGGCCGCACCATCCAGGACCATCTCTGAAATCACCAAACCGGTGGCAGGGCTCTGCTGGAAACCGTGCCCGCTAAAGCCGGTCGCGGCAAAAAGGTTATGCAGTTCCGGGATTTTGCCGATTATAGCGTTGTGGTCGGGCGAAGTATCGTAAAGGCCCGACCAACCGCTGCGGATACGCAATCGCTCGAAAGCCGGGACGCGCTGCATGGCATGTTCCACCACTGTATCCAGCCAGTGCCAGTCCGTGGAAGTATCAAAACTCGGCGGCTGGCTTTCGTCGGTCTCGCCGATAAGAAAGCCCGGACCCTCCCGTCGGAAATAGAGGCCGGTCCCCATGTCAATGGTCATGGGCTGAGTGGGCGAAAGTTCGTCAAAAGCCTCACTAAAAAAGAGGGTCCGTTTATAGCCCGTTACCGGGATGTTCACCCCGGCCATATCGCCAATCTGCCCGCTCCATGGCCCGGCGCAACTTATCACTATTTCGGGCCGGACGGTGCCCCGGTCGGTTTCCACTTCAATGATGCGCCTGCCTTCCCGCTTGATGTTTTTAACGGCGCAGTCTTCCCAGAATTTTACGCCGGCCTGGCGGGCCTTGCGGGCGAAACCCTGCGTCACTTCGTGCATGGAAGCGTGGCCGTCTCTTGGACAAAAGGTCGCCCCCAGCACATCGGAAACTTCCAGGCCGGGATAGCGTTCGGCAAGTTGTGGCGGGGTAAGGATTTCGACCGGAACCCCCAGGCGGCGCTGCAAGACCACATTTTCCTGGAACTCGCGCCAGGTCTGATTGTCTGTCAGGAGAAAAAGATAGCCGAACTGGTGGAGCCCGATATCGCATTCTTCGGGACTGAGACCCGTGTAGCGGTTGAAGTTTTCAAAAAAGTCGAGCGAATACTGGCTGAGCCGGATGTTTACCTCGGTCGAGAATTGCAGCCGGACCCCGCCCGCCGCCCGGCTGGTCGAGCCGCTGCCAAGGGTATTCCGCTCCACTACGACCACATCGGTCTGCCCCCGCCGGGCCAGGTGATACGCCACACTACAACCGACCACCCCGCCCCCGATGATTAGAACCTGGGGAGTGGCCTCTACTCCTGCCGCCATGCCTGCCCTCCTTCCGCAAGGACACATAAACACAAAAACAGGGATTCCAGGCAAAATTTATAACAAAATAGCGACTCTGCCTGTTAATCCCTGTCCTTTAACCTGACAATTTAAGAATCACACAATCTGACTCGTACGGTCTGCTAAAACTCTAACTCTAGTATTTCGCACCCTTGCGTAAGGCGTCGAAAGCGTTATAAAGGCCCAGGATAATAATTATTACGGCGCATATGATAGTCAGAATGAGGCCAAAGGCGGCCCCTTCCCCGCTCGCCAGCCCTGTAATGTTAAAGATGGCGAACAGAAGCGCTATCAACCCGACCAGGGCTTGCCCGGCGGCCAGCGCAATCGAATCCCGGCTCAGACCGACAAAACCCATGACCGCGGCTACCAGCCCAGTCCCGGCCACAATCCAGCCATCTCCGACACTTTCGTTTATCCCGCTCAACGTACTGCTGTCCGCGAGACTAATCCAGGGCAAAAAGCCACAGACGATAAGAACTATACAATCTACCAACCCGGCCCATTCCAGTGGTGGCGCTTTGGAAGGTTCGGGCCGGAAGGCGGCCAAAATCGAGCCGAGCCCCTGTCCGGCGGGAGCGGGTCGGGCGGCGGTAGTCCCACCGGCGCCGGGCGGCGGTGTCATCGGTGCGCCCTGGAAAGCTGGCCCTGGACCCGGCCTATTTTGTCCCTGCACGGGCGGAACCTGGCCTGGGCCGGGAGGCGGTGTCCCTGGTTGACCCTGAAAAGGCGGTCTGCCTGGTCCCGGAGGCGGTCCCTGGAAAGGCTGTGGCCCCGGACCGGGCTGTCCAGGCCCCTGCCAGCCTGGGGCCGGTCCCCCTGGTGGCCCCTGGAAAGGTGGACCCATTGGTGGGCCGGGCGGTGGTGGCATTGGTGCGCCCTGGAAAGGTTGCGGACCTGGTGGTATACCGGGACCGGGTTGTCCGGGTCTGGGCAAAGGTGGTTGTCCTGTTGGCGGCACTGGTGCCGACTGGCCCTGGGGTGGTACAGGTGGCGTGGACGGTTTTTGAGGTGGCTGGGGTTCATTAGGTGTCATATATTTCTCCTGGCCGTCAAACGGCTTACGAAAAGAAAACCCTTTAATTTCCTCGCACTACCGGCAGGCCGGTGTAAGTCCAGTTACTCATACCCCCGGCCAGGTTATAAACGCTGGTAAACCCGGCGATGGCGGCGACCTCGGCGGCTGCCGCGCTGCGCTGGCCTACCGCGCATACAAACATTATTGGCGCGTCTTTAGCCAGATTTTGTTCGGCCAGGCTCCGGGCAAAACTGTAAAGCCCTTCAATCGGCACCAGGGTGGCGTCTTCGATGTGGCCGCTGGTGTACTCGTAAGGCTGGCGCACATCAATCACCGTCAAACGGCCCTCGTCAAGCATGGTGGCCGCTTCTTCCGGTTCCAATTCAATAAAAGGTTCTTCTGACATAGCTCACCTTAATTCCGGCTTAACCGGTGGCTTTCTGGTAATCTGGCTTTGCTGAATCATCTTAGCACCCCGGCCCGGCCTTTTCAAGCCGTATCACCGGGGCAAAATCTAGGCCAAAAGTCTATTGACTCTTATAAATCTTATGATATATTATACTACGAGCGGGTAAGCTGTAAGAATCCCTACCCGGCTGTACTAACAAATTCTTACTTTCAATCAAAAACTTCGGGCTATGGGGTGTTCCCTGGCCGCCAAATTATCGTCAACTGGAAATTTTTAAGCGTAGCGATACGGAAAGGAGCCGCACAATGCAACAGTTGCTTTCAAGCAATTTATTTGCGTTAGTAGAGTGCGCCAGTCTCCAACCGAATAGCCGCTCGTGGCATAACGAGAACGCATGCGCCCCGCAGGGTGGCCTGTTGGCCTCCCTCATGGGTACGCTTCTCGACGCGACCATTCGTGATGCCAAGGGTGGACTGCGCCCGGTTGACGGAACCATCATGCTCCAGGCCCGCAAGGGTAATGGCATGGCCGGTACCGGCGGTATTGGGTTGGCTATGGCTGATAACCCCGCCGGCGTCAGAATGTCCCAATTCGCCGAAGCTACAGGGATGATGCGGCATGAAGCCCGGCCCGGTGCGGCGCAAACCCAGATTGGTGACTATACCAACAGTAACTTTAGAAACATTAGCACCTTTAAAAAGATAAATACCGGCAGCCACTCTCGACTTGGTGGGTTGCCTCCCTTAACAAAGGCTTCCGCGCCACCAGGGCGCGCCAGCGCAGACCCAGGAGGAGGAACAACCGCCAGTTAGGCGGCCCCGAACCGCTCGAACCTTACGCAATAAGGTCACGAGAGGCGGTGGGGCCGGGCTAACAGAATTTGATACTGTCAAAGACAAGTCAAATTATAAAGTCGAGGGTGTTAGAGCAAAAAGCTCTAACGCCCTTTTTGTTTGCTGCTAAACCATTTGGAGAAATATGTACCAGAAACAATTAACGACCGCCCAGCCCCACTTGAACTTGAATGATGACCTTTGCGAAGGGAGGCAAGAAGTGACCCAGGATAAGCTGAACCGAAACGAACCTGTTTTTACCGAACTGGAAGATGTGTCTGGCAATTTTAATAGTGTGGAAGTTACCGGCCTGACCGGCCCGGTTGCCAAGGAGAAAGTAATGTTTGAATTAGAGTTTGAGTCATTGGTTGATGTGGAATTCACCGACTGCACCTTTGACACCGAGGAAGAACTGGTGATGTTTTTGCGAACTTTGACCGAGACCCAGTTGCGCGATACCGAAGTCCTGGAGGACGACGACACTTTCGTGGTGTTTTACCCCATGCTCCCTAAAAAGGTAGCTACCTCCCGGAAAGCCCCGCGCAGCGGTTATCACTTCGATACTGACGCTCCACGCCCGACGGTCCATTGTGACGAGGTGCCGGAACTGGTTGGCTTACTTGCCGAGCAGTTCCGTCTTCCCGGTGGCGACGGCAAGAGTGAAGCCCGCCGCGAAATGTTAGCCAGTATTTCGATTTAACCATGTTACCCATAAAACAACTGGCAATTTTAGACTTTTAGAAATCTAAAATTGCCAGTCGTTCATTTTCCCGGTTCATCGCTTAGGTTCCCTTAAAACCTCAAATGGGGAGTATCTTTTAAATCAGTCGCTTTATCTGTCTTTTCTTTAACCTCAATTTTCCCAGTTATTTCAGCTTTATTTCTTTTCCAAAACGTCAGGATTGACCGGGTGCAACGGTCGCTTTCCGCTCAGGGCCATCACCAGGTTTGTTGCGGCCAGGCGGGACATCTCGCCCCTGGTCTGGTGGGTCGCGCTGCCCAGGTGCGGAGCCAGCACCGCGTTATCGAGTTCGCGTAAACCGGGATATAGCACCGGTTCTTCCTCGTACACGTCCAGGGCGGCCCCGGCAATCCGGTTATTCTTGAGGGCCGCTACCAGGGCCGCCTCGTCCACCAGGGGACCACGCGCGGTATTTATCAGGTAGGAGGTGGGCTGCATCCGGGCCAGTTTTTCGGCGTTTATCAGGTGATGCGTCTCTTTGGTGTAAGGCGCGTGGAGGCTCACGAAATCACTCTTAGCAATCAGTTCGTCCAGCCCGACCCTGGTCGCCTTCAACTCGCTTTCCAGGGCGGGGTCGAGGCCGGAGCGGTTGTGATAAATCACTTTCATATTAAAGCCGAGCGCCCGCCGGGCTACGGCCTGACCTATGCGGCCCATCCCGATAATCCCCAGCGTTTTCCCGTTGACCTCCCCGCCAAGGAGTTGAAGCGGACCCCAGCCGTGCCATTCACCCGCCCGCACCAGCCGTTCGCCCTCCCCGATGCGCCGGGCAACCGCCAGCAGCAAAGCCCAGGTCAGATCGGCGGTCGTATCGGTGAGGACCCCCGGCGTGTTTGTCACCAGGATACCCCGGCGGGTCGCCTCGGCCACGTCAATGTTGTTGTAGCCGACCGCCATGTTGCTAATTACTTTCAAATTCGGGCAACTCGCCAGCACTTCGGCGTCGATTGTATCGGTCAAGAGGCAGAGCAAGCCTTCGGACTGGCCCGTGCGGGCAATCAGGTCGGCCTTGCTCAGCCCGGCGTCGTGGGAATTGTAGTCAATTTCGAGGCCGGTCGCCGTATCCAACACCTGCAAACCCGCCGGGGGAATGGCCCGGCTGACAAACGCCTTCATCTCAAATCTCCTTTAATTCAAGCCTATCAGCATTTCGTATTGGCGGTTGGTTTCCTGCATGCCGAGCTGACTCAACAGCAAAAATAGCTCGCTGTTTTCCGGCTCGTTCAGCACGTAAAAAGCTTCTTCCGGGCCATCGGGTCTGGCCCGCAAAATCTTGGAGTTAACGGCGGCCCGTTCGAGCAGGGCTTTGGCGGCCGCCTCATTATAGAAGGTCAGGTTCGAAATATTGATGCGCCCGGTCTCCGGGTTGTGATGGTAGATCAGGACGGCCAGGGCTTTACCGCCCCGCCGGGCCACAAAGCCGCGCAACCCGGTCGTGGCGTAGAGGGTGGCCGGTTCGCGCTGCCAGGCCGGCTCGAAACCCTGGGCCGGTTCCAGCCCGATAGCGATATGGAGGGCTTCTTCCAGGCTGATTTCGCTAATTTCCAGCCGGACGGTATGGACCGCTTCGAGTTCGGCCAGGACCTGGCTGACCGGGGCCGACAGAATGACCAGTTCGCGGGTGGTCTGGAACCCGGCCTTTTTGTAGGTCTGAAAAGCCCTAGTATTCTGGGCCAACACTTCGAGTTGGAGGGTAGTCAGGCCCAGGCTGCGGGCATGTTCGACGTATTTAGCGGCGAACCAGTTGCCAAGCCCGATGCCCCGGAATTCTTCGGTGATGCCAAACCCGCCGCACCAGCCGCGCTCACCCCGTAATCCCAGCATGGTCAACCCGGCCAACCGCCCGTCCCAGTGGCGCGCCAGCAGGCTCCGGCTTAAATCCAGGCTAAAGGCCCGGCAGTTGGTCGCAAAACTTTCACTGGTGTGGTTGACCGGCACAAAGTACCCGGCAAAGCTCGCATTGGTGGCCTCAGCCAACTGCTCGATGCTCATGCGCCCGGTCCGGCTAATCTCGAAATCATCCGTTGTGTATTCGCTCACTGGCAATCATCTTCCTTTCGTGTATCCGTTAGGTGTGGCCCATTTTAGCATATCTCGCCAGGGTGCCGCGCACAGGTGAGCGGCAAGAGGTTGATTTTTGAGAAGTGTTATAGTTGTGTTTGAGTTCGTGCCAGGCCGAAACTCAAGCCTTGACAGGCCGTAAATATAACAGGCATGATACATATATAGGCGGGTATAGCCCTGTGTCCGGTGCGCATGACGCCCGGCAGAGGCCGGGGCGTGTGAAAAAGGGCCTCTCAAAAAATCTTTAAGAGGTGAAGGCTTAGAATGGCAACAACAGACTACAAAGACTATTATAAAACGCTGGGCGTGGAAAAGGGCGCGGATTCTAAAGAGATAAAGAAAGCGTACCGCCGATTGGCCCGGCAATATCACCCGGACGTGAACCCCAATAACACGGATGCAGCCGAGAAATTCCGGGAAATCAGCGAAGCCTACGAGGTGTTAGGCGACGACGAAAAACGCCAGATTTACGATAAATACGGCGAACACTATAAGGACTACGAGGCCTGGAAGAAAGCGGGCGGCGAGGCCACCGGCGTGCCTTTTGAGGCTTACATGAGCGGTATCGGTAGCCGGGGCGCTGGCCCTGGTGCGGGCGCAGGTGGGGCCGGGAATCCTTTCGGAGGCGGTGGAAACTACACCTACCGGACCGTCAACGCCGAAGACCTGGAAGACATGTTTGGCAACGACAGTCCTTACTCAGACTTTTTCCAGTCGATTTTTGGCGGAAAGGGCCGAGGTGGCCCGGGTGCCAGCGGGTTCCGGCAGCAGACTGGCCCGGTCAAAGGGCGTGACGCCGAAGCGCCGGTCCAGGTGACGTTAGAAGAAGCCTTTAGCGGGGCGAAACGGATGCTCGAACTGGCTTCCGAGCCGGGCAAGACCCGCCGCATAGAGGTTTCTATCCCGGCAGGTGTGACCGACGGCGACCGGGTGCGGTTGGCCGGGTTAGGTTCGCCCGGTGCCAACGGTGGCCCGGCGGGCGACCTCTACTTGCAGGTCGAGGTTTTGCCTCACGTCTTCTTCGAGCGGAAAGGGGCCGACCTTTATGCTAAAATAAACGTGCCCCTGACTACGGCTCTGCTCGGTGGCGAGGTGCCGGTCCCGACTATCAAGGGGGGCCGGTTGGCGCTCAAGATTGCGCCGAATACCCAGAATGGCAGTTCGGTTAAGTTGCGGGGCCAGGGTATGCCCAGGCGGACCGGCTCGGAGGAGCGCGGCGACCTCTATGTGACCATCCAGGTTCAACTCCCGACCGAATTGAACGCCGAGGAAAAGAGCGCCCTGGAAAATTTTGCCCGGTTAGTCGAGCAGCGGGATAAATCCACCTTCAAAGGAGGCGTAAACTAAGATGAGTGTTGAAAATAAAGGCTCGCAGAACGCCCCGGTGGAAGGTGAATTAACCTACTACACCCTGGAAATTACGACAGGGCTAACCCGCCTCGGTCCGACCGTCATTGAACGCTGCGTCCAGATGGGATTGGTCCGGCCTACCCGGCCAGTTACGGAAGCGGCCCGCTATAGTTCGGTTGATATAGCTCGGCTGCGAAAGGTTCGCCGCCTGATCCAGGAGTTGGGCCTGAACTGGGCCGGGGTTGAAATCGTGGTCAGACTGACAGACGAAATGGAAATCCTTCGGGCCGAACTCGAACGGTTGCGCCGCTAGAAGAAATAAGACGAATTTTTTAAAGAGTTATCTCTACTTCAACATGGGGGTAACTCTTTTTTGTTGTTTCTTCCTCTTGACTCTCCAGGATTTTGTTAATATAATCGAATTAGAACATATGTTCACATCACTTCTCGGAACAATTTATTTTCTGGCATTTTTACCATAAATAAAAAGGGGACAAGCCTATGATTAAGCGGGTCAAACTTACTACGGTCTGGGTGAATGACCAGGCGGCGGCTTATGATTTCTATGTCAATAAGCTCGGTTTTGAGGTCAAAAGTGACATTACAATGCCGGATGGGTATCGCTGGCTAGAAGTCAAGCCGGTCGGGGCCGAAACGACCCTGGGTATTACCAAAGCCGGTGGTGATGAAAATGGCAAGGCGGGTCTTTTTACCAACATCATCCTGGATACCGACGATATCGTGGCGACCTACGAGGACCTCAAAGCAAAGGGCGTCGAGTTTGTGGATGTGCCGAGCAAGCAGCCCTGGGGTTGGTGGGCTACCCTCAAAGACCTTGATGGCAACATTTTTGGGGTAGGCCAGATCGAAGAATAATACAGTTTGGATTAAAGGGAGCCGGTTTGTCCGGCTCTTTTTTCTTTCCACATTTTGAATTTAATAAGAGAAAGTTTTTCACCGAGATTGTTGATAAGTGGAAGGGCGGTGGAAAAGTCGTTGATAACGTGGTGGATAAAAGGGTTGCGCCGGGCTAACTAATAATGGTACCCTTCAATACAAGTTAGTCCGCTCTTACCACGAGAACATTGAAGTAACCCTACCGGTTTTACCTCAAAACGAAGTGTAAGAAGCATGGTTTGCGTTAAAAGACGAGTACGAACGAAGTATTTATTAAGGAAATTTTTCCACCAAATTCCATGAGTGAGTAGGACATAGATACCCCGACCAACCTCATCCGAGGCCGGGGTATCTTTATTTTATATTAATTCCGAAAGTTACCGGCTATTTTCCAGGTCGACGGGGCCGGGGTGCTGCCGGAAACGGTTGGCGGCCTGGCGTCCCAATGTCGTTAAAACGTCGAAAACCGGGTTACTGGCCTCGTTCTCGACCGCGGCTCCGCGCACACCCTGGCCTGGCTGCTTTTGGTCGCTTTTGGGGAGGCCCAGGTCGTTAACCAGGGTCAGGATTTCGCTGGTGACACCGGGGAACAATCCTTGGAAGCGGGCCAGCAGGTTAGCCGGGACCGATAGGATACGCTCGGCCTTTTTAAGTCTGGTAGCTTCGACAATCTGGGCCGCCGCGACTTCGGCGTCCATCGAGATAAAAGGGAGACTCGCTCCCAGGCTGAACCAGCCAAACTCTTTCTCCTCTTCACCCTTGAAATAGGCGTTGAGGTGCGAGCCGGTCCGCATCAATCCCGGCACGATGGTTGTTACGCTGATGCCGTCCTTTTTTAGTTCGGTCCGCATCCCTTCCGAGAAACCGGTCAGGGCGAACTTGGCCGCGCTGTAGGGCAGGAGGTGCGGCACCGAAACTTTCCCACCGATAGAGGTGATGTTTACAATCTGGCCGCTCCCGCGTTCGCGCATCTGGGGCAGCACCTTAAAAGTGGTGTAGACTCCGCTCCAGAAATCGTCGGCCATGGCCTGCTCGAAATTCTCCAAAGTCATGCTGTTTTCGGGGCCGACCTGGATAATCCCGGCGTTGTTGACCAGGATGTCCACCCGACCATAGAAAGCGGTGGCTTCGTCAATAAGCCGCTCGACATCTTCTTTTTTTCTCACGTCCGCCGGGATAGCCTTCACCGGGAAGCCCATTTCTTTCAAATCCTGGGCCGCCCGGACCAGTGCGTCAGAATCGCGGGCCGTGATTACAAGTTTGGCGCCTTCCCGGCCAAACTCGCGCGCCAGCAGATAGCCCAGGCCCCGGCTGCTACCGGTAACCAGGACCACCTGTCCCTCCAAAGAAGGTTGCTCGGTGCGAGGTTTTGGCATCATTTCGCTGGTGGTGTGTAGAAAGTTCTTAAAAAGGTCCGGTAGCCCGTTTTTATGTTCGTTATTATCGCTGGTTGACATAATTCTTTTCTCCTGTCACTTCTTCCGCTTCCCGGTTTAGAATTTGTTTGCTTATAAAATTTTTTGGCGTGACCGCCCAAAAGCAAGTCCCGCCTGGTTAACAAGCACACTCTATTCCACAGGGAAACCCGGCTCCGTTAAAGGCCGGTCTGCCTGGAAACTTTTCAGGCTGTAACTTCGTGCGGTTTCAAGACGACCTTGATACAACCGTCCTGCTTGTCGCGGAAGGTTTTGTAGGCGGCGGGGGCGTCTTCCAGGCCGAGCCGGTGTGTGATAACAAACGAGGGGTCAATCTCGCCTTTCTCAATCCGATCCATTAGCGGTTTGAGGTAATTGTGCATGTTGGTCTGGCCCATCTTGAAGATTAGCCCTTTGCCGAAAGCCGCCCCCATCGGGAACTTATCGAGTAACCCGCCATAGACTCCCGGAATCGAAACGGTTCCACCCTTGCGGCAGGCCGTAATCACTTCCCTGAGAGCGGTCGGGCGGTCGGTTTCGAGCTTCATCGCCATCTTGACTTTGTCGTAGAGGGCGTCCGGGGTATGCCCGGTTGACTCCATCCCCACGCAGTCAATACAGGAGTCGGGGCCGCGTCCGCCGGTCATTGAGCGCAATTTCTCGACCACGTTTTCGGTATCGGAGTTGATAATTTCGGCTTTGCCTTTGGTCGCAGCCAGTTCCAGGCGTTCCGGCACCCTATCAATCGCGATTACCCGGCCCGCTCCCAGCATCCAGGCGCTCTGGATGGCAAACTGGCCTACCGGCCCGCAGCCCCAGATGGCGACTGTATCGCCTGCCGCGATGTTGGCATTTTCCGCCGCCTGGTAGCCGGTCGGAAAAATATCGGATAAAAACAAGACCTGTTCGTCGGCCAGACCGTCCGGCACTTTAACCGGGCCGATGTCGGCAAAAGGCACCCGCGCAAATTCGGCCTGGCCGCCCGCGTAGCCGCCCATCATGTGGGAATAACCGAAAAGCCCCGACCCACTGTAGCCGTAGAGTTTTTCCAGCATCCAGGCGTTCGGGTTCGAGTTGTCGCAGGAGGCCCAGAGCCCCTTTTTGCAGAAGAAACAGTTACCGCAGGCAATCGTGAACGGCACTACCACCCGGTCGCCCACCTTGAGGTTGTGGACCTCTTTGCCTACCTCGACAATTTCACCCATAAACTCGTGGCCGAGGATGTCGCCTTTCTCCATGGTCGGAATGACTCCATCGTAAAGATGAAGGTCCGACCCACAGATAGCTGTCGTCGTGATTTTTACAATGGCGTCGCGTGGGTTAAGTATCTGGGGGTCCGGCACCGCCTCGACTCGCACATCTTCTTTTCCAAACCAGCAAAGTGCTCGCATAAAACCTTCTTTCTACCCTTTAACTTTCACGGGCCGATGGTTGGCCGGTGGTGGTCGGCAATTCGCCCGCTTCCATTTTCTGTTTGAAGTGCCGCAGGTCTTCCTGGACCTGGATATTCGGTTCTTCACCAAAGAGCTTGGCAAAGGCCGCCCCGATTACTCCCGCCGGGGGCTCGTAATCGAGTTCGACCAGCACTTCGGTGCCGCGTTCCTGGCCCAGGTCGGTGAACTGGACGGTCCCGGCGTTTGGCACCGACGACCCCTCGACCGACTTCCAGGCAATCACCTCGTTTTCCTTCTCGCGGAAGATTTCGGCGTCCCACTCCACTTTGGTCCCGGCAGGACCTTTGGCGACCCAGTGGGAGTGGTCTTTATCCTTAACGGTGACCGCTTCGAGGTGATCCATGATGGAGGGCAAATTCTCAAAATTGCGCCAGAAGCTGTAAAGTTCGGAGACGGGTTTGTTGATAGTGACCGCCCGTTTTACCTTGATGGCCCGGTTGGCGTGGACTGTAGCCTTGGCGTTGCCGCCCTGCCGGGCAGTATTTATCTGGAAAGCCTGGTAGATGGCGCAGGTGCCCCGCAGACCACGCTGTAACAAATAGCCGCCAACAGGGGCCAGTATCTTGGCGAGTAGCCCCTTGCGGGCCAGGCCGTAGGTGAAAAATACCGCCCCGGTTACGACCGAGCCGATTCGTTCGTAGTCACCTACGTTTACTTCGTCAGGGTTAGATTCGCCCGGCCAGATTTTGTCAAACATGGCGACCAGGCTTTGGGTATTCTCAGCCATAGTTTATTTCCTTCCTTCCTTTCTTAATCGCGGCTTTTAATCGCGGTTTTCTTCTTGCGTTCCGGTTATCCCTGCAAGAGCGACTCGGTCCCGTCAATCCAGACCTCGGTCCCGCTGATATGTTTAGAAGCCTCCGATGATAGGAATAGCACCAGTTGGGCCACGTCTTCGGCTTTGCCAGGTTTTCCGTCATTTAAGGGGATTCTGCCTTCGGGAAATTCCACCGGGATTTTGACCTTGTCCACGCCTTTTTGCTCGGTATTTTCGCTGATTTCACTTTCGATAGCGCCGGGACAAATCACATTTACCCGTACTTTCCAGCGGGCCAGTTCCAGGGCCGTCATCTTGGCAAAAGCGACCTGGGCCGCTTTCGTACAGGAATAGGCGGTTGCGCCGGTATTGCTAAAAATCCGGGTGCCGTTGACCGAGGCGGTAATAACCACCGAGCCGCCCTGTTTCTTCAAATAGGGTACGGCATACTTGACCGTCAAAAAGGTGCCGGTCAGGTTGGTGTTGATGGTGCGGCTCCAGTCTTCGACCGATAATTCTTCGAGTGGAGCCCAGACCCCGTTAATTCCGGCGTTGGCAAAGACAACATCGATAGTGCCAAATTTGTCCACGGTCTGTTTGACCGCCGCCTGCATATCCTCCGGTTTCGCGATGTCAGCCACAACCGCGATGGCGTCGCCTCCCGCCTGTTCGATTTCCCTGGCTGTCTGGTCGACCTCTTTTTGAGTATGGCTCAACGCGGCCACCTTTGCTCCCTCTTTCGCCAGCAGTAAGGCGGCAGCCTTGCCCAGTCCCGAACCGGCCCCGGTTACCAGGGCTACTTTTCCTTCCAATTGCATCTACACACTCCTTCGTTAGTCGTTGAACGAAAAACCGTAAAACGTTGAACGAAAAACCCATCCAACCTAATCCGAATTTCCTTGCAACCTTTCAAAACAACTCAAATTCACACTAAGTCAGGTCTTGTACCTGAGTTAAAAATGACTGCTATTGGTTCCCACGTTTTACGTTCAAGGTTCAACGTTTTCCGTGAGTTGCTATTCCGCAAGCGGCCAGATTTCGCGCAGTTTGCGGATAGCTTCTTCTTTATGTTTGGCTTCCACCTCAATCCAGGGTGCCTGGCTGAACGCGCTGGGGACGGTTGTGATGTAGTCATGGTGGGCCGGGTCGGCAAAAGAGGTCCGGCCATTGGAGAGGTGGGTGAGTTGCCATTCCGGGCGCGGCCAGGTCTCGCGGGCCAGGGCCAGCAGTTCGGCAATGCTGGGGTCTTCCAGGCTGGTCAACCCCTCGTGACAGACGTGGTGGTGGACATCGAAAATCATCGGAACGTGGGCCGCCTGGCAGATTTCCAGGATTTCCCAGGCCCCATAGGCGTGTTCGTCGTTTTCGAGGGCCAGCCTGTTCCTGACCGGCTCGGCCAGGGTCGGGATTATTTCGATAAGCTCGGCGGCCCGGCCTCCTTTGCCCCCGTGAATATTCAGCGAAGCCCAGGCCGATTGGGGCAACCCCAGCAAATCCATCGTCCAGGCATGATGTTCCAGGGTCTTGATACTGTTCTCCACCACCTGGGGTGAGGTCGAGTTAAGCACCACAAATTGGTCCGGGTGCATCACTACCCGGATGCCGTTAGCAGTGGCAATTTCTCCAAACTCGGCCATTTCAGGGGCCATCCGTTGCAAAATCAGGTCACCGGTAGGGTCTCCGGCCAGGTCACTCATGGGAAAATTGGCCGAGGACAGCCGGTAGAGTCGGATTTTGTTTTCGATGCAAAAGGTTAAAGCGCCCATCAAACGCCGAAAATTCTCCCGATAGAGGGCTTCGAGGGTACCCGACCGGGCCTCTTCCGGCAGGGCCAGGTAGCGGGTGCGAGTGATGGTCCGAAACCGCACCGCTTCCGAGTTGGTGATACAGACCAGACCAAGCCTGGGCGCAATTATTTCCCCCGTTGCCGGGTCTATAAACCCTGGATATTCCTTGCCGGTCGTCCCGGTATGGTTCTCAGTCTGTAAGGCCATTGAGGTGTTCTTTCTATTAGATAAAATTTTTACTGTCAAAATCTGTGCAAATAATATGCCTCCACCGGTTAGAAAAACTTTAGAAAACAGGAAGGGTCGAGGAAGATTTGAGATTTTGCGCGGAAAGTGGCACTATGAAAGAGTATTTCGCTCTAAGCTATAAACTTTTGAGGTAATTGGTATGACAACTTCGCTTGATGATAGAGCCCTAAACCCCTTCCCCTGGTATCGCCAGATGCGCCAGGCCGACCCGGTCCACTTCAACCCCTCTTACAATAGCTGGCAGGTCTTCCGCTATGAGGATGTGCAAAAGGTTTTGACAGACTGGACTAATTTTTCCTCCCAGTTTGGCGGCAGCGACCCTATCAGTTCCAGCCTGATAAGCCTGGACCCGCCGCGCCATCGCCAGATGCGCAACCTGGTTACGCTGGCTTTTACCCCGCGGGCGGTTGCCCAACTGGCTGACCGGATTGAGGTTATCCTCGAAGAATTGCTGGCCCCGCTCCTACCAACCGGCCAGCTAGACGTGATAGGCGACCTGGCTTATCCGTTACCGGTTATCGTAATCGCAGAATTGCTTGGTATTCCCAGCCAGGACCGCCAGAAGTTCAAACATTGGTCGGACGCCCTGGTTGGAGCCGATTCGCCGGTCTACGACCCGCAGCGCGAAATGAGCCACTACTTTATCCAGATGATTGAGCAGCGCCGCCGGGAACCCCGGAACGACCTGATTTCCGACCTGCTTCAGGCCGAGATTGACGGCCAGCACCTGACCCCCCAGGAACTTCTGGGCTTTTGCATCCTTTTGCTGGTGGCCGGGAACGAGACAACTACCAATCTTATTGGCAACGCCTTTCTCTGTTTCGCGGAGAACCCGGAAGTGATGGACCAACTGCGAAAAGACCCTTCCCTGGTCCCGGCAGCCCTTGAGGAAGTCTTGCGCTATCTCTCACCGGTCCAGCATATGTACCGGCGAACCATCAAAGAAGTGGAAATTGACGGGCGTATCCTGAAAGCCGGGCAGGGTGTGGTAGCCTGGATTGGTTCGGCCAACCGGGACGAAGCCCAATTCCCTGACCCCGACCGCTTTGATCTTGCCCGTAACCCGAAACACCTTGCCTTCGGACACGGCATACACTTCTGCCTGGGGGCACCACTGGCCCGCCTCGAAGCTAAAATCGCAGTTACCCGCATGCTCGGCAACATGCGTAATATCCGGCGCGATACCACGGTCCGGCTGGAAGCTATAGGGAGCAATTTAGTTTACGGAGTAAAGCAGCTTCCAATAAAATTCGAGTAAAAATCGTCTTTATTTTACGGTTTAAACCTGAAATGTTAATTGTTTTGGGGTTTTTAACAGTTTTCCACAGGTTATACTGGGAGTTGGACAAAAGAAATTTGGCAAATTTGACAATTATATTTATAATCGGTATAGATAGGTTAGGCCGGTCCTGCTCGGCCGGGCAAAACAAGGTAATAGAAGATTAGTTTACAAATCTCAGGGTGGTTAAGGGCAGATTTTGAGAGTTTCTACCGAAGGGGTTATTTCTGTTTTGGGTTTCCTATAATTTCACAAAGGCAGGTAGAAGTACTTAATTAGTAACTTACCGGGAGATGGTTTAACCAGGTGTTGCATTTTTAGTTGCATTAATAGTTGGGATTATTTTTTATAACGTATAATGGAAGCTGCTAACATAGGATTGGAGTGCTATGCCAAGACGACCTGCTGTGTATCCGCCTGTTCCTCTTACTAACGAGGATCTTGCGAACCGCCAAATCTTAAAGGACTTTGACCCCGAATTGCTTGGCGAGCGGATTCGCCGGGCTCGCCAGGAACAGAAAGTTACTCAACGCGCTTTGTGTCGTAACCTGTTCACCTCGGCGTATCTTTCTTCAATGGAACTGGGTAAGACCCGACCGACCCTGACGACCTTGCAGCAAATTGCTGAAAGGGTCAATAAGCCCGTTTCCTACTTCCTGCGCCCGGCGGCGCCCGGTATTGGCGGCCTTTCCCAGGGTTGGCAGCAGGAGCAGGGTCGTTTACTCCAACTTCGCCAGGGTTTGCTTCAGGTAAGTGTGGCCCTGAGTAAAGCCGATGTGGCGGAAACCACCAATCTGCTGGACCAGCTAAAACCGTACCTTTCCCGCCTTCCCGAAGCGGACCAGGCTACCTACCATCTGTGGCAAGCCGCTCTCTATAACCGCCAGGAAGATTCGGATAATGCCGCCTTTGAACTGGAGGAGGCCGCCCGGTTGCTCGAAGCCGCCGGGTCTACCGCGAACCCTGACCTTTTTTCCCGGCTCGACCTGGAAGTGGGGCTGGCTTCTTTTAACCGTCACCAGTATATCAATGCCCTGACCAGTTTCCGCACCGGCCTCTCCCGGACCGGGGTGGTTGACCTGACCCTAAACCGCCGCTTGCAGCTTTATGTGGCCCGCTGCTATCTGCTGCTCGAACAGCCGGAAGAAGCGGTAAAGTCGTTGCAGGATTTTAT
Organism: Chloroflexi bacterium 54-19; assembly: GCA_001898225.1. GTDB lineage: Bacteria > Chloroflexota > Chloroflexia > Chloroheliales > Chloroheliaceae > 54-19. The sequence continues at coordinate 140,897 of MKTJ01000013.1, read as the reverse complement.
GGTCCAGGACCAGGATAAACAATGGACCGAAATAGCCGAGAATATCTTTAACCAGGCCCAAACTCTCGATTTGCAACAGGGGGCTTTTGCCCTGGGACGCAGCGAGCAAATCTGGGTCCAGGCTGCCGATTTGGCCCAGCGCAGCGAGTATTATCTCGACTATACCCGGTTGTTGTTCCAGGCCCGCCAGTACGATACCGCCAGCAAGGCCGCCCAGACCACCTATCACTTTGTCCGGGATGGTGACCCTTGTAACCGCCTGGAAGTCCTTTCTTTGCTGGCCCTGCTCAGTATCCGGCAAAAGGATGCTCCTAAGGCCCAGGGCTGGCTCGAACAGGCCAGCCAATCGCTGGAAGGTACCGCCTGTACCGATTCTTATATCCTGGCGCGTTATTACCAGGCCTCCGGCGAAATCGCTTCTGCCGGTAAACAGACCGAAGCGGCGGCCAACGCCTACCAGGAGGCCCTAACCCACCTGGACGCAACCGGTGAGACCGATGAAGCGCCCGGTTCTACCAGGGAAATGCGCGGTGAAATCTATTTCGAACTGGGCCAGCTCCTGCGCCAGCTAGGTCGCTTCGAGGAAGCCCTCGACTACATCGAAAAAGCCTACCGCCTTCAATAGTTAAAAAATATTGGGAATTAAAAAAGGTCGGTTTCCCGGCCTTTTTTAATTGGTTTTATTTTGACCTGTTTAGCGGTCTGATCGGCCCGAAACGATTTTGTTTAGAAATGGTTTTTCCGGCGCATTTCTTCCTCCACCATACGCCGCCGCCGCTCGTCCTCCCGGCCCGAAAGGTTCCACCACTGGGCAAAGAGGCCAATACCCCAGAATACCGTAATCCAGATAGGCCAGAAAGACTGGTGGCCTGCCCCGGTCGTCAGGAAGTAAATCATCCAGAGAAAGCCGTTTACCAGGATATAACTCCACAAATTCTTTTGAAAATCGAGCCTGGCCCGGACCCGGCGGGAGGCCTGGCGATAGGCTTCCGCCTGTGGGTCGGCGGGTGGAGTCGGCGCAAAAGCCCCTGAGTTATAGTTTTCGTAGTTGTAGAGTTTACCGTTTCCCGCGCCGGGCCTGGCCGGGCTACCCCAGGTCTGGCCTGGACTAACCGGGGGCGCCGGGTAACCGCCGAGGTTTGGCCCTGGGGCCAGCCCTGGAGCCTGATAGACCTGGGAAGGGTCCGGTGGGGCGGGCCAATCTGTCGGGCGTAGTGGGTCTGGCATGGGTGGGATGGGGGCCGAGCCAAAGGTATTGCCTGAAGGCTGACCTGTGTTTGGGGCCGTGCTGTTGTTGCCACTCACGCCGTTTGCCGGAATCTGGTAACGTGGTTGCGACCTATCGTTTTCTGATGACAAGTTATCCTGGGTCATCCTGGTTCTCGCTCCTCCTCAGAAGCTTCATTTCGTTCACAAGGTGCTCAACTGGGTCGGGCACCTACCCGGTTACCCGTTCCTATTTTAACATGTTCTTCAAGGCGGTATCTTCTCAAGGCTAACCTTTTCGGACATAATCGGACCTGGCCCCGACCTCCGATGCCGGGGCCTCTGCCGCGCGCACGTCGTTCAATGAGCTTTAGCGGTGTCCCATCCGGCGCATTTCATCTTCAATCATTTGCTGGCGCTGGCTATCGCTCACACCAAAGGCGAAAGCATCCAGGAACTGGAAAGCCAGCCCGATACCCCAGCCCAGAGATACCCAGATCGGCCACGGATAGCCGACGCCCGTCATCATCCACAAAATCCAGAGGAAACCGTTGATAACGACATAGCTGGTCAGGGTCCGGTAGAAGTTAATTTTCTTCTGGACGCGCCGGGTCGCCTCTTTCAAGCGGGTATCATAGAGCGGGCCGGTTTGTGTGGGCGGCAGAGGATAAATCGGGGTATAGGGCACGTAGGTCGAATTGTACGACGAAGACGGAGTCGAGTTCCAACCTTCGCTGCCGGAAGTGGTGCCGTTACTGGTGGTGTTCGGGCGATTCTCACTGGTAGTCATTATCTCACGCTCTTTCTTCTTATTAAGACTGGTTTAAGCTTAATTTTTATTTTCCGTTTTTTGTTTTATTCTTCCTGGGTTGCCAGGTTTTATTTTTCGGTCAGTTTCTTAGTTTTTCCAAAGCCGCAAAACTGCCGGGAACTTTCTCTTTTAGAACCATCATTCTTAAAAGTTTTGTAATTTTTTGTTCCTGTCCATTGGACACAGCCCATTGGCGAATTGTTTCAAAAGTTTCGGAAATATGTTAAAATCGGCGAAAGCGTTAAAAATGCTCAATTCCGTTATCTTTTTCGTTATCTTTGTAGGGTACAATAAAACTAACCGGGTTAAAGTACCCATTACAACAAGCCTGTTGTAGTCCAGAATAGAATTCCCTGGCGTAGCTGAACGAAGAAGTGCCGGCGCTCAGGGTGTCTTTTATTTAAGCTTTGATAGCCGCAGCTTTAACGAAACTGGCAGAATTTTCAAAAAATTACTTTCATCCTGCTACAATCCCGAAAAGCCTTCATCCACTCCCACAAGCTGCAATATCTAAAGTTTCAGATAAATAAAACAGGTCTACAAGAAAATTGGACCTGAAATGGGTTAATATCCCAGCAACGCGCACTGTTAGAAGGGAAATACATATGAGCGATGCCGAAAAAGCTGTGACAATTTCTTCCGAGGAAGACGAGGCCGCCCAATCTATAGCTGAAACGGGAGAGGACACTCCCACCCTGGTCTATCCCTTTATTCCTCTCAAAAATGTAGTTGTTTTCCCGCGAGTACCGATTAAATTAGTAATAGGCAGCCGCTCCCAAATGGCCCTGGAAGAAGCCCAGGCCCGCTATGACAGCCGGATTGTAGTAGCCGCGCAGCGCGAACGCGACCAGGTCCCCGAAGGCAGCCCTTATATCAATGAACTTTACGCGGTTGGCACCCTGGTGGAAGTTACCAACGTCCAGAAACAGGGCGAGGGTAACGCCAGCACCGAAATAAGCGTGGAGGGTATCTGCCGGGTCCGCATTGACAATTTCCGCACCGCGACCAGCCACCCCAACCGGATTCAACTGGTGGAAGTCCACAAACTGGAAGAAGTGGGAGGGGTCGTCACGCCCGAAGTCGAATCCACGATGCGCCATACCACCGAGCTTTATACTCAGCTAAGCACGCTCAGCAACCGGGTCGGCTCCGATTCGGTGGACCAGGCCAATTCGTTCAAACGGCCCGGTCCGCTGGCCGATTATGTCGCGGCCCATATCCCGAAAGTAGCCCCCAGCACGACCGTTCCCGATAAACAGCTTATTCTCGAAGAACTCGACCAGTTCCAACGGCTCGAACGGGTCAATGTAATGCTGGCCGGGGAAATCGAATTGCTCGAAATGGATAACCGGATTCGCAATAAGGTCCGCCAGTCTATTGATAAAAACCAGCGCGAGTTTTATTTGCGCGAACAACTAAAGGCTATCCACGACGAGTTGGGTGGCGAACTTGGCAACGAGTCGGCGGAGTTCCGCAAGAAGCTTGAGGAAAAGGGGCTGCCGGAAGATGTCAAAGAGAAGATGCTCAAAGAGGTTACTCGCCTGGAACGGATGAGCAGTTCTTCGCCCGAAAGCAACGTGGTCCGCACTTACCTGGAATGGGTGCTGGCAATGCCCTGGAGTGAATCTACCGCCGATAACCTCGATATTACCAACGCCGCTGCCGTCCTGAACGCCGACCACTACGGCCTGGAAAAAGTCAAAGACCGCATCCTGGAATTCCTGGCGGTGCGCCAGCTTATCGTAAAAGCGGAGAAGAAGGTCCGCAGTCCTATCCTATGCTTCAGTGGCCCTCCAGGTGTCGGCAAGACCAGCCTGGGTCAGTCTATCGCTCGTTCGATGGGGCGTAAATTCGTGCGTATCAGCCTGGGTGGGGTCCGCGACGAGTCGGAAATTCGCGGTCACCGCCGCACCTACGTAGGGGCGCTGCCGGGCCGGATTATCGCCGCGCTCAAACAGGCCGGGACCAAAAACCCGGTTATCCTGCTCGATGAAATTGACAAAATGAGCAGCGATTTTAAGGGCGACCCTTCGGCGGCCATGTTGGAAGTCCTTGACCCCGAACAGAACAGCACTTTTACCGACCATTATCTCGACCTGGCCTTCGACCTGTCGGAAGTCTTCTTTATCACCACAGCCAACAATCTTTACAACATTCCGAAACCGTTGCTGGACCGCATGGAAGTAATCGACATCAGCGGTTATACCGAGGACGAGAAATTGCAGATTGCCCGGCGCTATCTGTTGCCCAAGCAACTTGAGGCCCACGCCCTTTCTACCGATTTCCTGCAAGCTCCCGACAAAGTTTTGCGTGAGATTATCCGGCACTACACTCGCGAGGCCGGGGTCCGCAACCTCGAACGGAAGGTGGCGACGGTCTGCCGCAAGGCGGCCCGCCAGATGGTTGAAGGCAAGGTCAAAAAGCTGCGCCTGACCAGCCAGATGCTCGAACAGTTCCTGGGTGTGCCGCGTTACCTGGACGAGCCGCAAGCAGCCCAGGCCCTTATCGGGGTTGTGATGGGGCTGGCTTACACCGAATACGGTGGGGCAATCCTTCCGGTCGAAGTAGCAGCGATGCCGGGCCGGGGTAGCCTGACTGTCACCGGGCGGCTGGGTGAGGTAATGCAGGAATCGGCCAAGGCTTCCCTGAGTTACGCCCGGAGCCGTTCCAAAGAACTCGGTGTTTCGACCGATACCCTCGACAAACTCGATTTGCACATCCACCTGCCGGAAGGCGCGGTCCCGAAAGATGGGCCGAGCGCCGGTATAACGATGGCAACCGCCCTGATTTCAGCCATCAGCGGGCGCCGGGTCCGTCACGATACGGCGATGACCGGCGAGATTACCCTGCGGGGCCGGGTCCTGGCGATTGGAGGTCTCAAAGAGAAATCTATGGCCGCGCACCGGGCCGGTATCAAGCGGATTATCGCGCCGATGGAAAACAAACGCGACTTGCGGGATTTGCCGCCTAACGTCCAGCGCGACATTGAGTTTATCTGGGTCGAAAACATGGACCAGGTCTTGCCTGAAATCTTCCTGCCGGAAGATGTCCCGGCGGCCCTGGCCGGGGGCGCGGTCGAACGGACCGTTCCAGCGGAAGTGTCCAACGGCCCGGTTAAGCCGGCTGCCCCGGAAGTGATTAACCCGGCGGAAGCCCCGGCGGTTTCGTGCGACCTCGGTTCGAAGACTATTTCGGATGAAAAGTAAGTCGGTTTAAGAAAAATAAAAGGGCGTCTCTTTCTTTGGGAGGGGGCGCCTTTTTTATTCGACAATTTCCTTAAACTCTTATAGCATTTGTCCTGGGAAACTACATATCCCCCGACTCCTCTGGTATTTAACCTCAAAACCTTTCGGCCAACCGCAATCCTAAAGATAATACAAACTTAACAATCGTAATTTTGAGCCTGGTTTTATTTCACATGGTTTTCATATGAGTGTAACACTCCCTTCTTGGTGGCGAAATGTTAAGAGCCTATACTGTTCTCAGAAGGAAAACGTAGTAACAATCTTCCAGAACAATGAAGTAAGTACCAAATCTTCCTTCTTCCCTGAAGACATTAACCTGTCTACACTAACCAACCTTATCAGAAGGTCCGCCTTGTACCGGGGTGGACCTTCCTTATTTCATAGGGGTTTGTCTATGAAACAAAACTTGACAGGCTGCGTATAATATTATGTGCGACGGATGAAAACTCCGTTGCAGGCTTTTCCCCAAGCGGGGCTGCTTGGTTTCGACAGGGAGGGAAGAGCTATAACTGCAAGCCGAGGCGCTTTGTCCTCGTTAATCTCGAAGCAAGCCATTAAACGGCAAAACAACCAAAACTCAGAGCACTTTTGCTCTGGCTGCCTAATTACTAGTTAGTTAGTCAACCGTTCCAAAATACCCGTTTATCCCGTGGGGCTTGAGGAACGAAAACACAAAAACGGGGTTGCAACCGGGCCAGAGGTGGGTAGCCCGGTGTAAGTCACTCACTTGGGTTGGCAGACGTTCGCTTAAACCGGCTGACAACCGACATTAAAAGTAAGACAAGCTTGTGGACGAGGTTATAGAGAAGAACTTTTTGGACGCGGGTTCGACTCCCGCCAGCTCCATTCCGCTGAGGCCGGTTGTTACAACCGGCCTCAAGTTATTTTATATTCATTCAAAACCCTTTTCCCCTGAAATCCGGCTTTTTGACCCTCCTACCCCTTACCTCCGGCGTCTAAAATAGCCAAAATTACCCCTTTTCAACCAGTAGTCTATAGCATATAATAGGAAACGACTACTTTACATATATACTTGACATATTGTGAAAGTCTATAAAGCGGTATAGCTCACGCGAGAACCAGTACGCATTATTTTCATAATTCTTTTGTAGGAGCACCTTAATGTCTGGCAAAACGTTGAAGCCGGGTTGGTTAGCGTATCGTTTGGTAATCTGGTCGGTGGCGTTAGCCATCCTTTTGGGCGCTTGCGGTAATGAAGCTACCAGCACGCCAGTTCCAGCCCCAACGACCGTTTCCGGCCCCACTGCTACCCCGACCATCGCCTTTACCAGCACGCCCGTCCCAACCCCCACTCCTACCGAGATTCCGATTGTGCTGCCGACCGCCACGCCGCCGAATCCGAACCTGCCGCCAACTGCGGCTATCTACCAACCGGCTTTTACCCAGGCCCCGACCTATACCCCGGTGCCAACCGATAGGCCCTATCCGACCGATTTACCGGCTCCTACGGTCACACCCTATGCGGCACCGTTTGTTATCCCGTTTAGTATTTATCAGAAGCCGTTGATAAGCGTTTATAACAGGCTCGATTATGTCTTACCACCGGCTTTTACGACCCAGTGTATTAACGCCAAGTATTTTACGAACCCTGTACAATTTGAGCCGGGAGACCCGACTAACCTTATAGCGCTGGCCCCGGAGAATCAGTGGGTCCAGGATTTTTCAACCCGGTGGTTTACCGACCAGCGTCTGAATAGTTTCCGGTTACCCGCGCCGACTTTTACACCTTATCCGACCAACACGCCTATTCCGACCTGGACGCCGGTCCCTTCGCCGACCCCCTTACCGTATAATACCCCGGATGTCTTTACCGGGTTGACCGCCGCACCGCCGGTTCCGCCGACCGACACAATTGGCCCTACCAGTACACCTTATCCGACCGCGACACCGATAGTCCCGACCTGGACTCCTTCACTGGTGCAGCGGTTCCAGACTACCGGCAGTTTGACGGGTAATTTCATTCAGAGCATCTATATCAGCGATGTTACGGCGGCGATGAATAAATTCAGCACGCAGCCCATTAACTTTGTAGTGATGTGGCAGGTTATGAATGACATGACCCTGGCCCTTGTCAATGTGGATACGCCTATCGAAGTCTATTTACGGGCTTACGAAAGTTATCTCGACCAGACTATCCAGACCATTCTCAACCGGAGTTTAAACGACCCCCGTCTCGACACGACCGGGTCGGAGCGGTACGCCAATCGCAAGATTATTATCGGTAACGTCCCAGATTTGCGGGCTTTTAGCTTCTTCACCCCCTGTTTTACCAGGGAGAAGTTACAGCAGGTCCAGAATTCCTATAACGCGATTATTGCCAGGGCCGCCGAAAAATACGCCGGTAGAGTCTACGTTGCGGACATGACTACCATAAACTGGCAGGGTAATCCGCAGTGGGTAGCCGTTGAAGATGGTTACGACCTCACTTACGCCGGTTCCGATGCAGTGGCTGATGTTTTCGGGAAAGTCTTCCTATCCTTAAAACTGTAGCCAATCAGGCCCTTTTGGGGCTAGTGTAATGTTGCCAGATTAGGACGGGCGTTTACTGTAACAGGTAGACGCCTGTTTTTATTAACCGTTTCTTTACGCTTCCCTCTTATATTACAGGTTTTCGGGGAATATATTTTGCTTATTATTAAATGCGAGGGGGTCGGGTGGCTAATTTTGGAAACATGCCCTGGAGCGGGGCAAAGGTGGCCCGACCATATGACGAAAAGAAAAGGAGAATTTGGAAATGGCCGATCAAAAGACGGTTTTACAAAAATATGTTAGCGATATGATTGCCCTGGAATCGCACATTTACCAGGCAATTGACAAACAGGCCAAGGAAAATGAAAGCGACCAGGACGTTAAACAACACTTTACGAACTTCGCATCTACCCTTCAATCCCACCAGAGCGCCCTGGAAAGCCGCTTAAAGGCCCTGGGCGGCGCTGCTAATAGCCCAGTGAAAGAAGGTGTCGCGGCGGTATTTGGTGTGGCGGCGGGGGTTATTGATAAACTCCGCTCGGACGAGCAATCCAAGGATTTCCGGGACGATTATACGGCCCTGAACCTGAGCCTGATTTCTTACCAGATGCTCCACACCACTGCGGTTGCGCTTGGTGATAAGGCGACGGCTGACCTGGCCGCCAGCCATGCCAAAGACAACGCCGAGTTCGTCAGCTATATCCAGCATATTTTACCCCAGGTTATTATCAACGAGCTGAAAAAGAACTACGACGTTACCGTAGACGAAAACGCCACCCAGCAAACCAAAGAACTCGTTGGCAATATCTGGAAATAAGGTTTCGGGTTTAGTTTAGTGACCTGAAACAGAAAAGGGGAGCGACCTTCAAGGTCGCTCCTTTTTTCGTGTTTTTAATTTCGTTTGGTATGGGTTAAATTTGTCAGAATACCTGAATAAAGCCTATAATATCCTGATAAACAATAAATACGACCGCAACTTAAAAACTGCTAAATAAAAAATACAATTTTGAAATTACCCTTTTCAGGAGTTAATTAATGACCCAGATAATCAAACCTTTAAACGTGACGGGCCAGGCCAACCTGTCTGTTATAAATGATAGCCAATGGGCAGACTACCAGCGAGATGGTTATTTGCGCCTGGGCCAATTACTCAGTCCAGAACAGGTAAAGATGCTTTGTGACAGGGCTGATGATTTAGCTCTTGGAAAAATTCATAACCCAGGTATCCAATTCCAACTCGATACCGGTGGGGCTTACGAAGAACTGCCCGAAGCTGTTTCCAGTTTCCCGGAAGGCACCTTGCGTTATCGTAAAGTCCAGGGCCTGGAAAATGACGAGCTTTATGCTCCCCTGGTCCATCATTCTATCTTTGCCGAGATAAGTGCGTGGCATTACGGGCCACATGCTCCTATCTCTATCTTTCGGGCAATGATTATGAATAAACCGGCCGGTCAGGGCACTTATCTACCCTGGCACCAGGATGGCGGAGATGTGTGGAAGCTTGACCGTGACCCCCTGGTGACAATTTGGGTGGCCCTGGACCCTGCAAAGGTGGAAAACGGTTGTGTTGAAGTTATTCCTGGCTCTCACAAATTGGGGCTGCTCAGTACTTATGGTAGCACTATCAATGATGAGGATGCTGTTCGCTATTGTCTCCCTGAACAGCGTCTTTCCCTGGAAGTTGAAAGCGGTCACGCCCTGCTAATGCATAACTGGCTGATTCATCGTTCTGGAGTTAATCCGTCCGGCGCGCCGCGCCGGGCTTTTACGGCCTGTTATATGGATGGACGCTCTCTCAATACTCTTACCGGGAATCATTTTCCGCTGGTTTTTGGCAAGGAAAAACTTGCGTCAAACCTGCTCTATCTTGATTATTTGCGCTCGGAACACCAATCATTACAGGAATCCGTACGGTCCACCCAGGAATATGTTCACAGTCTGGGACAGGAGAATCAAAAACTTCGGGAAATGTTCAAGGAAGCTGAAAATTATGCCCTCTCCCTGGAAGCTAATATGAAAGTATTGAAAGCTCAACATGCCGAAGCCCCTGCACCGGCTAATTTACCTGCACCTGCACCGGCTCGAAAGGGCTTGCGAGGTTGGTTGGCGGGTCGGAAAACCAAATAATAATAGTTGGGAACTAATTGTGATGTTTAGGTAGGTCAAAGAGGTTTTAAATCGGCCTCTTTTTCTGCCAAAGCCTCCAGTAAGCTTTTTATATAAGTGTCTTTCTGTTTCAGGGCATCCCGCAAACTAAAAATATAGCTATCCTTCTCGGTTATGGCTTCGCGCAGGCTTTTAACATAAGTGTCCTTTCGGGACATGGGTTTTTCTAACCCCTTTATATAAGCATCTTTTTGGGTTAACGCTTCCTCCAAACGCCTGATGTACGCATCTTTGCGGGCTAAAGCTTCTTCCATACTTCTGAAATACTCATCTTTTTGGGCCAGGTTGTCTTGTAAAATGCTAATTACGCTATCCTTGCCGTCCAGGGTTTTTAGCAAATCTATGTTGTAACTATCTTTTTCGGTTTGCATCTGGCGCAGGGTTGTTATTTCTTGCAGGAGGCTGGCGATATAGCGGTCCTTTTCGCTTATCATTTCACCAACCAGGGCGGCGTCGGTTTTATTTTCCTCGGCCAGTTCGGCTATCAACCGGGCCAGGAAAGGCGGAGGGTTGATACTTTCATCTAAATCTTCAGGGTCGGGGTTGAAGGACGGTTCTGGCCTGGCAGCAAAGCTTTCCCTGGCCCCGGTCAGGGCCGCCTTTAATACTACCCAGCGGGTCTTCTCGGCATTTACCCAGGCGGACCGGATTGTTGCCAGGTGGTGTGTTATAGCCTGGCGCAGCCGCCATAGTTCGATGGTCATGCCGGAAAAAATCTCGGTGTAGGCCAGTTCCAGCGGAATTAACCACCCGGCTAACCGGGCATGTTCCAGGGCTCCCCGAAGCTTTATTTCGGTGTAGGGATCAACATAAATGCCGAGAACGGGGACACCTGCCGCCAGTCCGAAGACCAGGGGATGGTAGCGCGTGCTGATAACCAGGGCGGCCTGTCCGGTCAGCCAGGCCACCTCGCCGGGCGATTTTATTCCCAGGACCGGCATTCCAACTGTGGGTTCGAGCAACCTTGCCAATCTCTGGCCGACCGCTTCGTCTGGCAGGGTGTCAAAGCCGGGTGTAACCGCTGCGTGAGATAGAAAGACAGGTTGGGTGTTAGTGTCCCGGCTGATTTTCAGGATTTGTCCGGCTATCGCTTTTAGTTTTTTCTGGCCGAGTTCGGTTTCGAAATCGGTAAAGTGATGAATTGTAATGGCAAGCCAGGGTTTGCCGGTCGCCAGGAGTTTAGCAAGCGCCGGGTCGGTTTCAACCTGGGGTGGTTTAGGAGAAAAAAAGGCGGCGTCATCGAGCTGGTATAAGATTTTTGAGGCGGGAAGGCCCAATTCCCGGCATATTTCGTAGGAAGCCTTTTCTCTTACCCCTACCAGCCTGGCAAGGGGTAGGGTTTCTTTTAGCAAAGCCCGGTCTTCCGGGGTGAAATCCGGCCCGAAGGTCTGGCCTGTAACAATGGACGGTTTTCCGTAAAGGGCGGCAATTTTGATTAAAGCCACTCGCTCGTACAGGTGATGAGGCCAGGTCGAACTGATATTGCCCCCGCCAGAAATAATTAAGGCATCACAGCTTTTGAGGCTTTCGAATACCGGTTGCCAGGAGCTAGAAATTTTTCTTCCATTTTCGCCTTTGGCGCTAATCTTGGCCTGGTCCAGGATGGTTTGTAATAAAACTTTCCGTTGCGCAGATTCGCCAGGTTGGAGGCTAAATCCAAAGTAAGGTAACGTTTTGACGTTATACCGGCGGGCGGTGAAGGCCGGGTTCTGGGAAAGGACTGTAAAATCGGCGCCGGGGAAAAGATTTCGGAAGCAGGTAAGATTGGCCTCAAACATAGCTTCATCGCCAACATGAAAGTTCGCCAGGTCATTCAGGTCCGCTATCATCACAAAGTTCATCGAAACGGCAATCCTTTAATTGATTTGTTCTTCGTTGATATAGCTAATTTTTTGTTTCCCGCAGCACTTCGCCTTTTAAGACTTACTTAAAAAAATGACAAGCGGCTAATAATAGCATATTAGCAGGCCCCTAAACTAATTAAAATGGCTGCATTGAATGTTTAAGTCCAATGCAGCCGGATAAATGAATGGCCCAGCAAGAGGGGCTAACTTGCGGCCAGTTTGAAATTAAGCTGGGCCTGGTCACCGCCGGTAAACTCGATTTTAAGGGTATGAGAAACACCGGTTACGTGGCCCTGCCAACCGCCGCCGGATGCGTCGGCTACATTTACAACCAGGTTATCGTCCAGCCAAACTTTAACCCCGTTGGCGCTGCTGGCAGTTATGGTATAACTGCCGCTGCTCAGGCTAATAGTGCGGGTGTACCGGGCCGACCAACCATCTTTAACCAGGGCCGGGACCGGGCCGCTGGCATCCCAGGGCGAATCAAGGTTCACGTCACCTCCGAGGTAATCTACCCAGGAGGTGCCGCAGCCCCAGCTTTTATTGTTATAGAATTCGCGCCGCCAGCCATCACCTGTGGCCGGCCAGGCGGTGAAACCGGTCGATTCATTATTGGCGGGGTTACCAAACTGGATGTACCCGTTGTCAAAACTCTGGATGGTGTGGTTATTCCAGGCGAATTCGTCCGAGGTTGGCGGGCCGAACAGGGTCGGGTTGCCGTTGGCGGCGTACCAGTTGAAAATACCTCGGCGGATATAGTAGGCCAGGCAGGTGCCGGGGGTAAGGCCCTGGCGGTTCTCGCTGTCCTCGTCCTGCATAATTGCTACCGGGTCACCGGGGAAATCCTGGATAACCGCTCCATACCACCAGTGAGCGCCATTCGTGGGGCTACCCAGGGCTGTCAGGCCACCCCCCCGGTTGTAGGCGTCCACGAACTGGGCCAGGCGGCTGGTGCCTTCGCCGGGTGTGTGAGGGGTCGGTGGCGTGCCGGTGAAAAGCTCCATCTGCTGGGGCCAGCCCTGGCGCTGGATAAACTCGCCGAGGGTCTTGGTGTTGGTGGCATCCCAGGGGTCGTTGACGGTATAGCCGTTGGGGTCGGTGCCACTCCCGCCGTTAACCACGACGAAATGGGTCCGGGCTGTATTGACCATAAAGCCGACAATTACCGGAAAACCGTGGTCCAGGCTGTTGCGCATGGCGTCGAAATCGAAGGAGAGAATATCCCCGCCGCTGACCTTGCCGCCGCTGCAATTATTGGCGGCTTCGCTCCAATGCATCGGGCAGGCCGCATAGCCCAGGCAATTGCGCAACCGGGCCGGGTCGGTATCTACCCCAAAATACTTAAAGACCATCGCCGTTGAGGTGAGGGCACAGCCCTGGGCCCCGATGGTGGTGCCGCAAACCCCCAGACTCCAGCTTTGCCAGCGGGGGTCCATCTGGGAGAAAAGAGGTACATCGAGTTTCCGGGGTGTCTGGGTTTTGTCGGAAGGTACCTCTACCGATGAAACCTTGTCCGTGGTCAGGTCAACCGAAAATTTGCGATAAGGTTCGGTGCTCCGGTCGGTATATTCCAGGTACTTGCCGTCCGGGGTCCAGCTTAAAACATTCCTGTTATCGCCAAAGAAAATTTCCTGCCGGAAAGAAGACGAATTTTTCAAGACCGGTTGTTGCCCGGTACCATCGGCATTCATGCGCCACAGTTCCAGGCTGCCGTCCGCCGCCATAATTACATAGGCAAGCTGGCGGCTGTCGTGGGACCACGTAAAAGGGGCGGTCCACAATTTTTGGGTGGAGAAGTTTGCCAGCATTTGCCGGTCGGAGCCATCATAATTGAGCGACCAGATGGCTGACCCGGTGTAATCGGCCTGGCCCGCCGTCATATAGACAACTTTCTGGCCGTCGGGGCTAACCGAAACGCTGTCGGAAGTGCGGGCGTCAAGTGTGGCCGCCGGGAGGGTCAGGATAGTGGCTTTATCGGGGCCATTGGTGACATAGAGATGGGCCTGGTCGCCATCGGTTTCGATACCGGCAGACCGGGCGGTGATAGCCGGGTTGGTTTCGGCGTGGGCCCCGGTCGGTTGGAAAGCCTGGGTCAACATAAGACCCAACAAGAGAGCAACTATTGCAAAAGTAGCAATTGTTCGAGTAGCGCGTTTTAAGTGAGTAAGGTAATTACTTTGAGCAGACAGGATAGAAACAATACTGAATAAAGCGCCTAACATCCCCAAAGATTCGGTAGGCGTGGATTTATCTCGCAGCAAATAGACTCCCTTTCGCGGACTCTCTATCGAGTCCGGGTTATCAAGGAAGGAACTTACAAGCTATTCGATTGTGGAAGACAACACAGGGGTAACAACACTATATTTCCGGCGTCTCGCTCTGACGCCGTAGCGAAATTTCACTGGTTCAAGACCCCCTGGCCGACATCGCCCTCAAACTGCCTACAGGCGAATGGCTGGTTTATCTCCGCCAAGCTTTAGGTGTACTTGGTATAAAGCAACCCAGGTTCCTAAATTAATTCCAATAAAACGAGTATAGCAGACAACTACTGCGGCAGATAATACCACATAAACCTTACGGCGAACCTTTCTTTGCCGGGAGAATTTAAATTTTGAGGCTAAATCATGTGTGAAATTAATCAAATTCTAAACTTCTGGCATGTTTTTACCCTCGGATCGGCCAATAAACAGCACTTTTAATCCCCCCAAAGCTTGTCAGACGCCCTGGACCACGAAGAAATTGGCTTTTGACAGGGGTACCCGTTTGAGCCGGAGGGCCTGGTAGGTATCAGAGTTATACCAGGCGAGGGCTTTTTCGTAGCTATCGAATTCAATAACTACCACCCGGTCGGGCATTAAATCTCCTTCAAGTAGTTGATGGGGTCCGCCCCGGACCAGGAAACGGCCTCCGTAAGGCGCCAGTGTATCCAGCACAAAGGCGGAATATACTTCTCTGTAAACTTCGGGGTTATCAATATTCACCAGTACCAATACATATCCCTTCAAATCCAGTTCTCCCTCTGTTCTTTGATTGATAAGTTATCCTAATTGCAAGTTCCCGCTAAATTAAAAGCCGGTGTCTAAATTTGGTCTTAGCCTGTGGGTTAGCCCTTGGCGGGGTACTGCGGGTGCCGGTGGTGCCAGGGAGTAGCCTGTTCATAGTTATAACCAACCCGGAGTAAGGTTGCTTCATCGAAAGGTTTACCCACCAGTTGCATACTCAAGGGTAAGCCATTCTCAAAGCCGCAAGGTACGGCCAGCGCCGGAAGCCCGGTAGCATTAAAAGGGCAAGTATAACGGAGCAGGGCAGTCACCGGTAATTCTACTTCTCCCATCTTAAAAGATGGTTCATCGGCTTGCGGAGCAGGGCCGACTACGGTAGGTAGCATTAACACATCAAGATGGTGAACCTGAAACAAATCGAGCATTTTTTGCGCCAAAAGCCGCCGCCTCCGTTTGGCCTGCACAAAATCGGTGGCTAACAGTAGCTCCCCGATTTGCAGCAAGGCCAGCACGTCCGGGTTATAGAGGTGACCTTTGTCCCGCAGCCATTTCTGGTGATAGGTGCTCGCTTCAGCCAGTGTAATTGCGTTGACCACCGGGTCGCTTTCTTCGACGTCAGGTATTTCAACATGTTCTAATACCGCCCCTAGCTCGCCAAGGATAGTGGAAGCGATTTCGAGGGCTTCTTTTAGTCCGGGAGTAACCAACTCAAAATACGACCCGCCAACAATCCCAATTTTCAGCCCCTTAATATTCTCTTTTAAGCCCGCCAGGTAATCAGGTACCGCCGCAATGGCGCTGGCGGGGTCTTGCGCATCATACCCGGCAATAGCCTGTAACAATAAAGCGGCATCTTCGACGGTACGGCAAATCGGTCCAACATGGTCCAGTGACCAGGATAAGGGCAGCACTCCCTGGCGGCTCACCCGCCCATAAGTAGGTTTAAGACCGACCGTGCCACAAAGGGCAGCCGGTATTCTTATCGAACCGGCCGTATCCGTACCGATAGCCAGGGTTGCCATGCCGCTGGCTACCGCTGCCGCCGAGCCCCCACTACTGCCACCGGGAATACAGTCCAGGTTCCAGGGATTGCGCGTTGGCGGACAAACCACCCCATAGGCGAACTCATGAGTGTGGACTTTGCCCATAAGAATAGTCCCGGCTTCCTCCAGTTTTCGGGCAACCGTGGAAGTTTTGGTCGGGATATAATCGGCCAGGACTTTGGAGGAAGCAGTTGTTCTGATACCTTTTGTCTCTATCAAATCCTTCAGGACCAGGGGTATACCGTGGAGCGGTCCTCGCCTGGCACCGGCCATAATCTCCTGTTCGGTCAGGCGGGCCGCTGCGAGAGCCTGCTCGGTGGTTTGGGTGGCAAAAGCCTGTAATTGTGGTTCAAGTTGCTCGATGCGTTTTATAGCGGCGTTTGTCAATTCCACCGGGGAAAGCTTTCTTGCTTCAATCAGGTTGCTTGCTTCGGCCACACTTAAATAAGTTAAATCAGAGAAAGGCCCGGTAGGTGCGGCGGGCAAAGGAACCGGTTGATTAGCCACAGGCGTGATTTCTGGGACCGGCAGGCGATAGATTGTATCGGGTTCAAGTGCCTCAAAGGGTTCGTTTGGGGTCGCCCGGAGAAACGCCCTTAAACCCTCAAGCGCATTTTGTAGCCGCCCTAACTGTTCTTCGGTGGCAGGAAGGTTAGCGTATTCGGCTATATGGGATAACTGGTTTTTGGGGGTGCTTTCACTCATAAATTACGTTCCTTCATCTACAAACTGGCTAGTTCAGGTGGTTGAACTAAAGCAGGTTCTTCTAAATCATTCTAGCTAAGAATTTGATTGTAATAATTTTTATTATAAAAACGGAGGACGCGCAAGACTCTGAGAGTATTCCAACGGCTATCCGAGCCGGTTTTTTCCATATCAAAATGAACGATTCCAGGGTGTTTATGTTGCACCGGCCAATGGTTATTGCTTCGCTTTTTCTGGATTATCAGGTCGAGGGCTTCATCCATACGGTTATCGTAGGGCGTTTGCACGCTCGCGAAATAATCCATGCAGCGCAAAATGTCATATCTCCAGGTGGAAGGGTATGAGAGCATCAGCATCTTGGGGTCGATTATCTCGCCGGTATGGCTGGACCTGAACAGCCTTTTGCTTAGGATAAATTCCCAGGGTTTGGGGATTCTTTCCCGCACCTCCTGAAGCCTGTAAGCATAGCCGTTATCCTGGTAATCCCGCAGAGCTTCTAAAACCGTTATAGTGGTATGAAGTGAGCTGTTGGTAGCTCCGCGATGCCAGCGGCAGTTCCACCCTCCATCGGGAAATTGTTTAGCCAGGATGTAATCGAGCATTTCTTTGATTTTAGGCGACGGCGAATGACAATAACAACAAATGCTGAGAGCCATCCCTGCTATACACATATCAACATAGCGCTTATTTGGTTTACCAGCCTGCCCCTGGCTGCCCCAATGCGCATTAATCAGAATTTCGCTGCTTTCTATATACTGGCGGTTGGCCGGGTCCAAACCCAAGTTTTTTAGGTCCAGTAGGGTGTAGTGGGTGGAAATCCATTTTGGGGAATAGATGCCATTTCCCCACAATCCGGTTTCAGCATCCCGTTTGTCGAGAAACCGTTTGCCCCATCCTTCGGTAGCAATTCGGTCTCTAAGCCCGGCCAGCACGGAGGCAGGGGCGTCTAATAAATCCCTTTGGGTCTGATATTGAACCGCTACATCCCCTTCCAAAAGCCAGGTTATGATTGGAGATAATTCGAGTAACATAAGAATACCTCACTATCAACTTTGCCGAGATTTGATCCAGGCTATATACCAGCTTTTAAGATTTTACCTTTAATACGTTAATTTATAGATGAATAAAGACGAGTTGGTTATAAGGCGAATCAATCCGGTTCCAGGTCGGCGGCGCTTTTGCGATATTTGGAAAAAGCCTCCCGCAAATGGCCTTTATCGTAATGAGCGTAAATCTGTTTAGTGGTAGTAGGGCTGGCGTGGCCGAGAATATCCTGGACCTCGGAAAGTTGAGCCCCGGCGTTGAGCAGGCTGGTCGCCAGGTTGTGACGGAAGTCGTGCGGTTTGAGGTCCACGCCCAACCGGGCGGCATAACGGGCTACCACCTGCCAGACCGTTACCAGGCTGACCCGGTAGTTCTCCCCACCAGAGATGGGTTTAACCTTGTCCCGGCCCCGGTGATGTTGCAGGAAAAGAGGCCGGAAGCCGTCTTTGCCACGCCGGGTCAGGTATTCCTCGATGGCGGCCAGGGTCACCTGGTCGAAGTAGACCAGCCGTTCCTTCTGGCCTTTGCCAGTTATTATCAGTTCGTAAGTATTATCACCGGTTGGCTCTTCGCCGCGCCCAGTCACGTTGGCCTGGTAATTCCTGAAAAGGTCGCGCCGGTAGTCATCGAGTAACGCTTCAAGGTCGCGCCGGTCGAGGCTGGCAAGTTCCTGGCGGCGCATACCGGTGCAGTAGAGGGTCAGGATAATCGCCCGGTCGCGCAGTTCTTCCAGGTCACGCCGGTCTTTTTCGGGCTGGCTGCGGGGCATTCTTTTAAAGACATTTCCTGTTACCGTCGTGGGGGTATCCATGAGGTCGGCTGGCTGGTCTTGGAAATTCCGGGAAAATTCTCCGCTGGGGCCAGGATTAAGAAGGGGCTGACCGTTCGGGGAGGGTACTGCTCCTTCCGGGTAGAAAGGGGTCGCGTTTGAGTCCGCTTCAAGTTCGGCGGCAGCGAGGTCTTCCAGGACCGGTACCGCCGGTTTAAGGGCCAGCCGGGCCGCCTGAGCCACCTGTCTACCTTTGACACGGGGGGTTTTATAGGAAGCCCGGCCCTGCAAACGGCTCAGCCCGGCTACCATTTCCTGGAACTGACAGCCGCCGGGGGTCAACCGCCGCCGGGCCAGGTAGTCGAAAAGGTTACGGGCCGCTGCCATATAGCTGTTGCAGGTCGCCCGAGCCTTGCGCCCGTAGGTTGCCACCAGCCACAAATAAAAATCTTCTAAAACCAGGGGCGATAGTTCGTAAATGGTTGCCTGGTCGGGGATTTGTCCTGCCGTTTCAAAGATGAACCACATGAAGCGGCGACAACCTACCCGGTAAGTCTTGGCCGTCTCCTGGCTCTGGCCCTTGAGCGTTTCCAGGAAAAGGTAGACGCCCGCCGCCAGGGGTAATTCCGGCGGTAGCTGGCTCGTCCCTGTAATGAGGGAGCGTCCTTTCCCGAAATAGCTTTTCGCGCCGGTTTCCCACTCGGTCAAAAGGGCGGACTGGTCGGCAGATGCAGATTTAGTCAGGCTGGTTTGTCTGGGCATTCTTATAAAAATCCTGGCGGCTGGTTGGTGAACAACGGGTTAACCCGGCCCTGAGTATACCAAATTAGAACCCTGTTTTTCCAGACAAAAAGAGCAGCCGGGTTTTGAAACCCGGCTGCTCTGGTAGATCCTTTCCTGGTTTAGTAAGGATTTTCCATATTCTCGTCAGTATCGTTCTTGTAAGGGTCTTTTGGGGTCGGCCAGCCCTGCTGAGTCTGGGTCTGCTGGGTCTGAGGCGGTTGCTGTGGCCCGTAGTAGCCCGGAGGTGGCGGGGTCTGGGTGTAGTTGTAAGCCTGTCCCGGATACTGGTAACCGTTACTCCAGTAGGCATTGTGATGATGGCGGTAGTAAGGACGGTTCCAGCCATAGCGATAGCGGTAAGGCCGGGTCGCCAGCATGATAATCGCAAAGATTATGAGCGGGAAGACCGGGAAAATAAAGAAGCCGTGATGTCCCACCAGCGACAGGATAATGATGACCAGGAAGACGATACCAAAAGCCCGCAAAAGAGGGTGAACATACCCGTACTGGGGGCGTGGCGGCTGCGGCGGATAATAGTTATAAGGCGGTTGTCCCTGCGGCCCACCCTGATAGTTATAGGGCTGGTAAGGGGGAGGCGTGCCGGGGTTTTCCGGGTAAGGATAAGGCGGAACATTCCCCTGGTTATTTGGGTCCCCGTTAGGATAATTAGGGTTAGGATAATTGGAATAAGGATACATTACAATCCTGCGCTTTCTACGTTACTTCTCTTAAGGCCCCAAGCCTTTACATACAGTATGACACTGTTTCTCCCAAACATGTTTCACTGTTTTTAGGCGATTGCCCGCTTGTTCACAAACCTCTAAGGTAAGGTCCGAGGGGCAATAGTTCTAAAAGAGCCGGTTCCGTCTGCCGCCAGGTTAGAAGATTGCTTTGGGAAGCAGATTTCTGGCAATGGCATGAGAACCTCAACACATAAATTTACGCCTGCTATTTTGAAAAGTTTCGAAGTTTAAAGGGGTACGGAGTTTGTTTATAAAGTGTTTACAATTTGGTTTATTTACCAAAAATCCGCCCTCCCAACAAAACACGACATATCCCCAAATTTATTCAAGGAAAAATAAAAGACATAAAAAACTTAGAGATTTCCAATAATAAAAGCTCCCGGTCTTATCGCATATTCTGGTAGGAACACAAGCCCAAAATAAAGGTGGCATTGATGCAAGGCACAACCCTTCCCATTGTCATTTTTAATGGATGGAGCGGAGCCACAATTCGGGGTACCCGGGGCATCAGGTAGTGGGTGCATAACGGTGGCTTATCCCACAGCCAAATAAAAAGGGGACATATCCCGGAAACCAAATAATAAATAACTATTCTCCACCCTTTTTTATTTTTTCTTTGTTCTCTCTCTGGTCTGCCATTCTATACGTCGGGTTATATACCAAACCCTGGAAAGCCTAAAAAAATAAGCATTTCAACCTCAAGATGAATATTCTCAAACAAAAAAATTAAAATCTATATTCAAAAGATGTAACTTTAGGGCTCACTTAATCCTGGGTGATTGTGGAAAAGACAACTATTTATAGACTTTTTATTACATATCCCTCATAATTAGAAGAAAGGGTTACTTACCAACAAAGTTATCCACAGTAGTATTAAGATAATCAACATTATCTTAATACTAACACCAAAAATTATCCCCAATTTGGGTATTCTGGGAAATCGCGGGCAATTAAAAGGCCCTACCGTTAAAGGCAGGGCTTCTAAAAGGGTTCGAACCTTATATCCAGGTCTTTTCGAGGGGTAATGATGCTATTTTGTACGGTCCGGGCTAAATTTGATAGTCCTTGTTATTGGGGTGTATTCGAATTGCTATAACAACCAACAACCCGGCACAATTAACCGGTGGTATGCGCCGCTCTTGTGCCCATATACCTTAACGCGAAGGGTATACCAAAGATTAAAGTTACCAGGCCGCACGTCCCAAGCCAGACCAGCCCTACCAACCCAAGCAAACTATTTTCGCGTTTTTCGACCTCGCGTAAAGACCGGCCTGCCAGCACATACCCGGAGGTTTTCCCAGAATAGCGGGTCAGAACCGCCGCGCTCCGTACGCCATTTTCAGGCTGCCAGGTAAATCTTTTCTGGTCCTGTGCTCCTAGGTCGCTAAAGACGCCTGCCGGTACTTCCGGTATAGCCCCACCAAGTTCGACCGATGCTGCCAGGGGTTTGCCCGAATTGTCATAAATTATCAGGTAAGGCGCGAGGCTGGTTGCCATATCCACCGAGCCGTCAGGCAGGACCGCCAGGGACTCTTCCCGGAGGCCAGACTACTTGCGACATCCTCGGCCATCTGGATTTGAGGGTCGTTCGCTGCCTGACGCAGGTTCTGTTGTTCAATTATGTAAACTAAACCGGATAAAAAAGAAACCGTTATAACCAGGGCCAGCCAGGATAAAAGGGCCGGGTGGGACAACCAGTTGGGCAACCAGCCGGCCAGAAGAAATCTTTTCATAAGTGTTGACCTTTCGAAAACTGCCATCAAGCCATCTACTTTTAAAAGTTGGTAAGCAAGAACCGGATTATAATCACATAACGTTTTAGCGGCTAAATTATATTCTCCTGGTTTATAACTGCCGAAATTGAGTTTAGAGGTTAGAGGGCGGTTATGGACGGGCTGTGCTAAAATGTAAAAAATTGGGTAAGTAGAATATCTCCAACAAATTAAAATCCACCATAAACTACGGACGGTCAGATAGACGCCGGGCGAAAGGGTCAGGGCAGTGAGTAATTTAGTCCAATACCGCCGTGATAGAAAACCCCTCCCCCACGAATTGTTATTTATGTATCGCCAGCGCGCCGGTTTTACCCAGGTCGAACTGGCCGAGTTGCTTGACCTCAAAAGCAGTAAAATGATGCAACTCTGGGAAAACGGCTACCGCCTTCCGGCAGCCAGTCGTCTCAAAAAGCTGGTAGAGGTTTACTACCGGCGGGGCGTCTTTACAGCCCAGCGCGAACGCCAGGAGGTTCATGAATTGTGGGCCAGCATCAAGGACGCTTTTGATGCCCGCGCCGAGACTTACCAGACATATCCCATTTTCGATGAACTCTGGTTCGAGACAATACAGAATCAGGAAGAGGAAAAAAAGGAGCAAAACCTACCTCTAAAAGCGCCGGAGAAAGCGTCTTCAGACCAGCAGACAGCTCTTATGGGTAGTCCCGAACACCTGGCGTTAACCCGTCCCAACAACCTGCCCGCCCCCACTACACCCCTGATAGGCCGGGACCGTGAGGTCGAAAGGATAGTCGAGTTAATCATCCGCCCTGAAATCCGCCTGCTAACTATCACCGGACCGGGCGGCATCGGCAAGACCCGGCTGGGGTTGCAGGCCGGGAGCCGTCTCCTGGGCCATTTTGGGCAGGGGGTCTTCTTCGTGGCGCTGGCTACTCTCAACGACCCGGCCCTGGTTTTAGCCCAGATTGCAAAGACGCTCGGTCTCAAAGAGAACGCCAACCTCCTACCGGACCTACAAGCTTACCTCCGGGACCGCCAGATGCTACTGGTGCTGGACAATTTCGAGCAGGTTACACCCGCCAGGGATCAGCTAATCACCCTGCTGGAGGCCGCGCCCGGTCTCAAACTGCTGGTTACCAGCCGGATTGTGCTGCGACTTTACGGCGAACATGAATTTAACGTCGCGCCCCTACCGTTACCTGAACCGGGGCAGCTTGCCCTTGACCACCTGGCCGCCAACGCCTCGGTAAAGCTGCTCGTCGAACGCGCCCGCCAGTTCCGGCCCGACTTCATCCTGACCGAGGCCAACGCCCCGGCCCTGGCCTGGATTTGCCTGCGCCTGGAAGGACTGCCACTGGCCCTCGAACTGGTAAGCACCTGGCTCAAACTCTTTTCACCGCAGGTGTTGCTCGATAAGCTGGAACAGTCCGGCAGCTCCCGCCTGCAACTCCTTACCGGGGGACCACGTAACCTGGCGGGTCGTCAACAGACCATCCGCAACACCC
This sequence comes from Chloroflexi bacterium 54-19, assembly GCA_001898225.1. GTDB lineage: Bacteria > Chloroflexota > Chloroflexia > Chloroheliales > Chloroheliaceae > 54-19. The sequence goes on along the minus strand of MKTJ01000013.1, from coordinate 117,808 downwards.
TCGAATGGAGCTACCAGTTGCTCGACCCATTTTTGCAGGACCTTTTCGTCCGGCTATCAGTTTTCCGGGCCGGGGCAACTTTTGATGCAGTTGAGGTTGTGTGCGCTTCTCTCTTTTCTTCCGATATAACAGTTTTGGAAGGGATAAGTCTCCTGGTTGACCACAATCTGATCCGGGTGGTCGAACTAATGGTAGAGGGAGAAACCGATTTACGGTTCGAAATGCTGGAAACAATCCGGGAGTACGGCCTGGAAAAACTGGACCAGAGCAGCCAGGCCAAAAATGTCCGGCAAGCCCACGCCGCCTATTACCTCGGCTTTCTCAAAAAAGCCCAGCCAAACCTGCACACCCCCCAACAACCGGTCTGGTTGGACCGATTGGAACGCGACCACCCCAACTTGCGAACGGCCCTGGAATGGTTGCTGGAAACCGGCCCCCAAACATTAACAAGGGCCGAAGAAGCGCTTGAAATGGGGGTAGTACTGGGTATTTTTTGGAACATGCACGGCCACCTGGCTGAAGGGCGCAAGTGGCTCGGCCAGATACTGGCGAAATTCCCGGATACCCGCCTCGATTTACGGGCCCGGTTGCTCAATAATGCCGCGCTCCTGGCAAGCCGCCAGAACGATACCCCGGAAGCCACCCGGCTTTTGGAGGAAGCCCTGGTCCACTGGCGGCAGCTCGATGACCGCCGCAATATTTCGCTGGCCCTCAACAACCTGGGGATTATGGCCTTCCAGCGAGGCGACTTCGACCGCGCCCGGCAACTTTATACCGAGGGTCTTGCCTTAAAACGGGGATTGGGCGAACCGCGCGGCCTGGCGGTGGCCCTTAACAACCTGGGGGAATTGCTGGTAACCCAGGGCCAGCTTGACCAGGCTCAAGCCCTTTTCAACGAAACCTTTTCCGTAATGCAATCCCTGGGTGATACCCACAATATGGCCCTGGCCTTGTTAAACCTGGGCAAGGTCGCCCGCTTGCAAGGGCAGGCGAGAACCGCCCTGCCTTTACTCCTGGATAGCCTGGAAAAGTTGCTGGCAATCGGGGATAAATTTAACCTGGCCGAAAATTTGGAAGAACTGGCCTGGTGCCTCACTCTACCGGGTTTTTCAGAGGAAACCTGGACTGTGCGATTGGCCGGGGCGGCAGCAGCTTTACGAGAGCGGATTGGCGCGCCCCAACAAGGCGAGCAGCGGGACCACTACAAACAAGCCCTGGCCATTACCAGGAATAATTTTTCCCCTGAGACGTGGCAACGGGCCTGGCAAGAGGGTGGGCAAACACCCCTCGAACAGCTTGGCAAGAATTTTAGCGCGGTGGCCCGTACCTGGCCGGTGCAGAAGAATTAACCCCGCAATCTCTCAATAAGGCAGCCCCGGCGTTTTATTACCCAGGCGGCGCACATCGAAAAGCCCGGCCTCGCTCGCCCGGCCCAGCAACATCCCCAGCATGGCATCGGCTGTCACCATTCCCCAGCCCAGGCCATGCCCGGTAAACCCGACCGCGAAATAAATCCCTGACGGCTCCGCATCTACCGGGGTGGGGACGGTTTCGTACTCGCCCGCCGGGACGAAAGGTTTTTCAACGGGGGCAAACGCACCCGGCACATAGGGGAGTTGCCCGGCCAGAGGTAAGCCATCGACCGAGAAACCCATAGTCCCACCCCAGCGCCGGACGATTGGCGCTTCCCGGGCAATATCGGGGAAATATTTATGCAGGATTTCTTCCAGGGTCGCCTGTAACCAGCCGGTCGCCATCTCATCGTAACCAACTTCCAGTTCGCGGTGATAACTGCGGCCACCCCCCAGGAGGAACGAGCCGTCCTCAAGCTGGCGGAAATATTCGTAGCCGTAATTCATATAGGCCAGCCGGTCAATTACCCGCCGTCCCAGGGGAGCCGTCAGGAGGATTTGAGCCCTTTTTGGCGCGACTTTATCGGCGAAATAGGGGGAAATCAGGGGCGAATAGGCGTTGGTGCAGAGGGCGACCCGGTCGCATTCAACCGTGATACCCCGCGCCTCCACCACAAGCCGCCCGCCGTTGCCACGCCCGATGGCAAAGACCTCGGCAGGGGCAAATAATTTCACCTGGGGTTGCGCCGCTTCTATGAGGGCCTGGACCAGCGCCACCGGGTCGAGCCCGAAATCGTCCGGTTGCATTATAGCCGAACCAAACCCGCGCCCGAAAGGGTCAGCTTTTGAAAATTCAACCGCGAAACCGTCCTGGCGCATTAAAGCGTAAGCTTCGGCCAGCAAGGCGCTTTCGGCCTCATCTATAGCCAGGATATAGCTGCCGCTCTTAACCGAGGGGGTCTGGAATTTTTCTACAAAGCTACGGGTCTTGGCCTGGTTTTCCCTGGTTAGTTCCCAGAGGTGACGGGCGCCCTGGCGACCAAACCGGGCTACCCCGGTCGCGTAATTATCGGCGGCCCCCATCAGAGACATCCCGGCGTTTCGTCCGGTCGCCCCGGCTGCCGGAAAACGGCTCTCGACCAGGGCCACCTGTTTGCCCTCGGCGGCGAGGGAAAAGGCCGTGTACGCCCCGACAATGCCGGCCCCGATTACGGCCACATCACAGCGGAAATGGTCCGCCTTACCCGGCCGTTGCTGCCATACCGATACGCTCATGAAGACCCTTCATTTATTACGGCAATGTTACAAAAGTTTCAATTTGATTACGGTTTTAAGTGGTTTTATTTGTACAAAGAGCATAGCAAGGCCAAAAACGCCTGTCAAATTAATATTTCCGTCATAATACGATTCGAAGGCATATTGTAAAAACATTTTTATATGTTAGAATTATGTATAATTATTTCAACAGTGGTAAGGTGCAATAGTCCTTATTTCTTATATTTAAATTAAACAGTTTTCACGGGCCTTTTTTATTCGTCTCAGTTTAGTCAAAGCTCATTTACCAGTTTTTGACTGGATAATTCTGGGGAATTTAGGAGAAGCATCACATGATTTCTGCGCAAGATCAACGCCTCGCCAGCATGACGTTGGGAAGCTGCAAGTCCCTCGCCGCTAAGCTGACCGCCGCCAATACTAACCCGACGCTAAGCTTCAGTGAGAGGTCGGTCCTGGAGGATTTTGGCAAGCTGTTCTTTAACTACCGGTTGGATGAATTAGAGACACTGGCTGCCAGTTATGACCTGACTCGCGCAGACCTGGGTAAACTCATCTGTCTGCTCGTGCTGGAGCAAGCCCGCACCGAGCCAATTAATGTACAACAAGCGCGTGACCGCCGCTCCGGTGTGGACCGCCGCGCCGTAGCCGACCGCCGGGTGAATTACGACCCCTACTACCAGCCGGACCGCCGTAAAAGCGGGACCGATCGCCGTCGCCCGGCTTAATAAAACTGCTTTAGGAGCGGCTGTGTAAGTGTTGTTTACACAGCCGCCGTTTGTGGACTCTATGAATAAGGTCGAAGCTCTCCAATATCTCAAAGAAAATCACCGGGGCGTCCTGGCAACCGTCAAAAAAGATGGTCGCCCCCAGCTTTCTAATATCGGCTACCTTTATGATACCGATGGGCTGGTTAAGATTTCAACCACCGCCGACCGGTTTAAAGCCCGGAACATTCAACGCGACCCCCAGGTTTCAATGGTGGCCCAGGGCCCTAACTGGTACGAGTATATTGTGGTCGAGGGCACCGCCACGGTCGGCCCGGAAGGCCAGCTTGCCGAGTTACGACATCTCTACGAAGGCATCGCCGGAAAACCCCATCCTAACTGGGCCGAATACGACGCCGCGATGCTTAACGACCATCGCGTAATTATCTCCATCACCATCGAAAAAATTTACCCCCTCGATAAAGAATAAGCTGTTCTTTTTCCTTATTCATCTATCCTATCTTTTTAATTTAATTTTTTGGGGATAAGTCGCCTGAATAAATAGGTTTTGGGTAAAAAATAACCCGTTACGAGTTTCGCAACGGGTTACAAAAGTTTTGATGCAGGTTTAACGGTAGAGCAAATCGCTCATGATGGTACCGTCCGGCTTTACCACCGCCACGCTGAACCACCAGAAAGGCCGGGGCCGGGGCGGACTACTCCGCACCACCAGCGTATTCTCGCCCTTCTTCAAATGCAACACTTCGGTAAAACGCGGGCGCAGGTGCGGGTGGAATACATTACACCCGGCCTCACCACTTGACTCGACCTGTTTGCCTTCCTCAAGTTCCTCGCCGTTCAACCACAACCGGATAGCCGCCCCGGCGTGATAGAAAAGCTTTATTTCGCGGTCTTCAGGCGCGATAATCCGAGTTACCGCGAAACTGGCAAGGTTCTCCCCGGCTTCGTAACGCGGCGTATAGCGTTCGCGCAACCGTACATAGAAGGGGTCGGCGATACTCTTGACCCCCACGATGCTCTGGGTATAACTTTCCCAGTCAAGTTGCGGGTTGAGTTCGCCCGAAGCCGCAAAGACCTCCTCGATTTTGTGAGGGTCCTGGTCCTCGTTAAAGACCGTCACCTGCCAGGGCGAGATAGCCGCGAAAATCGGACGGCTCCGGTGCTCGAAGTTAAGGGTCTTACCCTGCCAGGTTAAAGCCACCTCGGCGGTCCACTCGCGCGGTTCCCCGGCGGCGTCCACCGCGTAAGGGTTGGTAAGGATTAAAGCCTGCCCATCCGGGCTTTCCAGGTGAATTGCCTGGTTTTCCAGGACGCCCTTATGGCCCATTTCCCACTTAACATCCACCGAAAAGGGACTGCCGTCGGCCGTACCGCCGATGATAAGGGTGCCCAGGCTGCGGGCGGCTTCTTCCGGCGTGATGTACTCGATAAACCGCACGAACGGCCCACCGAGCCGCGCCAGGGCATCGGCCTGACCAGGCCCGGTCTTTGTTAGGATTTCCCCGGCCATCTTTTCGTAAGGGGTGGCGGGCACCCTGGCCCCAAGCAACCGCTTAACGTCGGCCAGTTGGATTTGCCGGTTATATTCCTCGCCCAACGCGCTCAACTTGCCGGCAGCCTGCACCACCACTGTTAAGGATTGGTTTTTGGGCTGGGAGGGGATATCCACCACTGTTGTGAGCGAATCGGGGTCGTAACGCCATTCCAGGGCCTCTCCGTTTACGGTCACACTTTGCGGCGAAACGGTCCCTTCGAAATAGACCCGGTAGCTGCGCTGATCTGGCAAGAAAGCGCAGCGGCCTTCCACCGGCGCGACCGTCAGCTCGCAGCCATTCTCGTCCTGCATGGTCAGCCGGAAATTGGTCCACTCGCTATCGCCCGAGCGGTAAGCCTCGCTGATACCGTCATCCTCGTAGAGACGGTACGAGCCGTCCGCCCCCGGAAAGACCTTTAAATGCAATTTGTCTTTGGGCAAATTGTCGGTCTGGTCGGCCAGTTCGGCCAGGGGAATAATCGAGCCCTCTTTCGCCAGGAGCGGCAGGCGGTCCAGGTCACCGACCAGCCGGACCCAGCGCGGCCCTTCAAAGAACTCTTTGGTGGTGAACTCAATCCAGCGCCCTTCCGGCACCCAGACATCGTTCGAGGCGTAACCGGTAACAGGGTCGGCGGGGTGGACAATCGGAGCCGCGATTAGCTGGTCGCCCAGGTAATACTGGTACCGAGCCACGTAAGCGGCTTCTTCCTCCGGGTGTTCGTAGTACATCGGGCGAGTGGGCGGGAGACTGGTATCGACCGTTTCCCGGCCAGCCGTATAGAGGTAAGGCACAAGCTGGTAACGCAACTGGAAAGCCGTCCGGCAGGCTCGGAAGACCTCCTTGGAGAAAGCCCAGGGCCGCCGCTCGGCCAGTGGGTCTTTGGTCGAGTGGAGCCGCAATACCGGGCTGACCGCCCCGTACTGGACCCAGCGGGCGAACAGTTCCGGCTCACAGGCTCCCAGGTGCCCGCCAATGTCGTGCGACCACCAGCCGTAACAGACATTCGAGGCCGTGGCCGTGAAATAGGGCTGGTATTGCAGCGCTTCCCAGGCCGAATGGGTATCGCCCGAAAAGCCGATGTGATAACGGTGGTTGCCCAGGCCGCCCCAGCGGCTGTAGAGCATGGCCCTTTTGCCGCGCCGGGCCGAATCGAGAAAATGCAGGTGGTTCAGCCAGGGGAGCGGGTCCAAACCTTTCATCTCGCTGGTCTCGCCCTGCTGCCAGTCCATCCACCAGAAATCGACCCCCCCTTCTTCCATGGGGTGATGGAGTTGCTCGAAATAGTGCTGCACGAACTTTTTGTCGGTAATACGGAAAGGAATCGTCTGGCGCTCCGCCGGGTCGATTCCCAGTGCCCGCGCAAAGCCCTCGTAGGCGTCCTCAAAGGCCTGAACACCGTCGGCGGGATGCAGATTAAGGGTCGTGCGCAATCCGTGGTCGTGGACCCAACGTAGAAAGCCTTCGGGGTCGGGGAAAAGCTCGCGGTTCCAGCTATAGCCGGTCCAGCTATCCTTGGTATGCCAGTCCATGTCCAGCACCAGCACATCCAGCGGCAAATCGTGGCGGTCGAAATCCTCGACCAGGTTCATCAAATCTTT
>MKTJ01000013.1:52107-111317 GCA_001898225.1 Chloroflexi bacterium 54-19 | reverse complement strand
ATAGGCCCAGTAGCGCGACCACCAGGCCCCCAGCACAAAACGCGGTATCAGGGGAATCCCCCCGCCAAACCGGGTATATTCCTGTAGAGCAGCCTTGTAGTCGTGGCCGTAAGCGAAGAAATACCAGTCCTGCTGGAAATGAGGCTGGCGGGGCTCGACCCAACCATCGGCGGCATTAAACAACACCCTGCGGCTGTCGTCATAGACCGACCAACCGTCCCGCGAGTTAAGCCCTTCTTCCAGGGCGACATCCCCGACACACTCATCCAGGGTCCGCCGAGTGCCGCGTAAATTCCGGCGGTTAACCAGGCCCGGCGTCCAGCGGATTTCCTCACTGTTGAGCCGGAAGGTAATACTCAAATTTTCTCCGGTAAACTCGCCAGGACCCGGTATATAACTTAGAAAAAGTTCGCCTGTATCAATCGTCACTTTTTCGGCGGTATTGACCGTTTCGAATGTGGGGGGAGCGGCATACCGGTTGGGGAAAGCAAAACTGGCCCGGTCCTCGAACTGGCCGGTTTCGGAATATTCGAGTCGGATTAACCGGGCCGTCAATACCGTAAAACGCGCCTTTCCACTGATAACCACCGCCCCCGGATGGGCGACCGGGTTGCCCGGAATCCGCAGGCGGCTAAAAATAGCGGGGGTTTCCACTCCGCTCATAGGATGAAACTCCTTCGTTTTTCAAATTGGCTAAAAATTAGATTTTTATAACCGGATTGGTAGTCTGGCCTTCTTTTACTTCAAACGGGTCGCCGGTTTTCTCAGCGCCCCCATTATACGTCACCGCCACTATATAGGTGCCAGGCTTCAGGAAGAAACTGCTGTTAGCCTTGTTATAGACCGTTCCCAGGTCTGTATTCGGATCGTCCTGGGCATAAATCCGCCAGCTTAACTTGCTCTCGTCCAGCTTCGTACCATCGGCCAACTGCACCTGGACCTGGGCCTGACCGATACCCAGCGTTATAGTCGTGGTGGTTGTCTGCCCGGCCTTGATGGCAACCGGCTGGCTGGTCATTTTGACCGTCCCGCCACCGTACTCGACATCAATCGTGTAACTCCCCTCTTTGAGGGTAATGTTGGTCCTGGCCTTGCCGTAAACGGTCGTCACTTCCACGTTCGGGTCATCCTGTTTGTGGACCGTCAAGACCATACTATCGTCAAGCGCAACCTTTCCCGCCGTGGCGTCAACCTCGACCTGGGCTGTACCCACCCCCAGGTTGACCGATTGGGTGGTCACCTGCCCCTCCGTAATCTGGAAGGCCGGACCAAGCTCCTGGACCCCGTTGGAATAGCCCGTTTCAATCTGGTAAGAACCGGGCACCAGGTAAATCCCGGTTTTGGCTTTGCCGTAAACGGTGGTTACGGCTTTGCTGGTATCCCCGGCCTTGAAAACCTGCAAAGACAGGTCACTCTCACGCGGAGTGCGGCCGGGGGCTTCCACTACCTCGACCTGGACCGTTCCTACCCCGAAATTAAGCGCCTGGGTGGTGGACTGACCTTCTTTTACCTCGATAGCGGGGCTCTTTACGACATTATCGTTCGGGTAAGTCGCCGCGATTGTATAGCTTCCCGGCGGCAGGCTAAAAGTTGCGCTGGCCTTATTATAAGCAGTATCAAGGGCCGAATCGCTTCCCGCCTTGAAGACCTGGATATTCACATCGGCCTCGCGGGCCGGTTTGCCGTTCGCCTCCGTCACCGTAACCTGGATTTGCCCGGTACCTGCCGCGTTAGCCGTGGTGGTCGCATTACCAGATCCGGCAGAACCGTTGCCGTTGGGGGCCGCCGTCCCGTTCGAGGCCGCCGTGGTCGCACCCGGAGTGGTCCCCGCGTTGGAAGCGCCAGGCGTAGCGGTCGCGTTGGCCGCCACCTGGGTCGGCGTAGTAGGGCCGTTGTCTTTGGGGAGCAAAAGCAGGACCGCCGCGACTATCACCGCCACAACTATTATCCCAACCACCCCCAGCAGGACCGGGTTCAGACTGCTTTTCTTTTTGGTAACGACCGGGACTGCGCCCGGACCGGGCCGTCCTTCCCCGTTATTCCAGCTTCCCTGAGGCGGGTTACCGGGTGGCACCGGCCCGCCCGGTTGACCGTTCGCAGGGTTGTTCGGTTGACCCCAATAGGGTTGGGTAGGGCCGGGCAGGGCGTAAGGAGCCCCAACCTGAAAACCTTCCGGTCTGCCCGTTGGCTGGCCGGTCTGTACGTTGGGTTGGCTGCCTGGCTGACCGCCCAGGGGCGTGGAGGGCGTGGTCTCGAACGACTGGGGCAAAGCCTGGGTTGGACCGTAGGTCTGGCCGTTCACCGGGGTGCTTACCTGGGTATTCGGCGGGTTGGACCCATAATTTTGCGGGTAAGTCGGGCCGGTAATCCTGCCTCCGGTGCCGGGACCGGTGCCAGCATTGGGGTTAAATTGGGCTGCCCCTGCCGGGTAATTATAGGGCTGGTTAGTCGGCTGGCCGGGCGCGGTCTGGGGTGGCACCGTGCTGGGCGGCAAATTGGAGCCGGGTTGAAATGTCGTGGGTGGAAGCGAACCCGACTGGCCCTGGATAAAGCGGGGCGGGATATTTTGCAGGTTGTAAGGGGTCGCCTGGAAGCCCAGCAGCGCCATCTTGAAACGGCGGGCAAACTCCCCGGCGGGCCGGGTCCGTTCGCGGTCGTCTTTTGCCATCACCCCCGCGATAACAGAATCGAGAGCCGGGGGATAATCGAGCCAGGGCGCTTTCTCGCGCAAAGGTGGGATAGGTGCCCCCGTGTGCTGCGCCCATAAAGCGGCCTGGTTGCCCTGGTAGGGCGGCTGCCCGGTAATTAGCTGGTAGGTCACCACCCCCAGCGCGTAAATATCGCTGGCCTTGCCCGCCTTCCCGGCCCACTGCTCCGGGGCCATATAGAGCGGTGTTCCACTCGCGCTCAAATCCACCATCGAGGACGACGTGCCCGAAAGGACCGTCGCCAGGCCAAAATCGGCCAGGAGCGGTCGCCCGGAGCGGTCCAACAGGATGTTGAGCGGCTTTATGTCGCGGTGAATCAGCCCCAGGTTATGGGCTTCATCCAGGGCCGAGGCGATTTGTTCCAGGTAATAGACGACCTCGTTGAGCGGCAACGGGACCGGGGGCGCGCCCGCCTCCGGCTTGATTTTATTCGCCAGAGACCCGCCTTCTGCGAAATCGGTCACGATATAGGCCATTTCCGAGGAAATCTCAAAGTCGCTCACCCGCAAAATGTTCGGGTGATGAAAGCGGGCCAGCACGCTCGCCTCCCGCCGGACATCCTCGCGACTCTGGTTGTCGCCTAAAAACTGGGGATGGAGCAGCTTGACGGCCACGGTCCGGGGCGGCTCGAACTTTATATCCTCGGCGTAGAAGACCTGGCCGTAAGTACCTTTCCCCAGGGCCCGGCCCAGGCGGTAACGCCCGGCAATCAGGCGAGGGGTTTCGGGCGGAAGCGCGGCGTCATTCGACATTTCAAATCCTCGTATTTTAAAACGCTGGCTAATCTGGCTAATAAGGCAAGATGTCGGTCACTTTGCGGGCCAGCGGCGCGGCCACGGTGCTACCCTCCCCGCCGTGCTCGACCACCACAATCACCACGTATTTTGGTTTGGCCGCCGGGGCAAAACAGGCGAACCAGGCGTGCGGCTGCTCGATACCGCTCTCGGCAGTCCCGGTCTTCCCGGCCACCACCACTTTCGAACTGGCAAACATCGCCCGCGCCGTGCCCTGGGGCTTCTGGGTTACGTCCGTCAGGGCCTGGCGGATTAGATTAAGGTTGTTCGAGTTGACCGGCACCTGCTTGGTCTGGACCGGGAAAGCCCGGCTGATACCGTTGGTCTCCGGGTCAATGGCCTGCTCGGCCAGGCGCGGCACATGGACCTGCCCGCCGTTGGCAATCGCGGCGTAGACCAGGGCCAGTTGCATGGGCGATGCCAGCAGATAGCCCTGCCCGATTGCCAGGTTTACCGCGTCACCCCGCACCCAGGGCTGGTTGAGGGTATCCTGTTTCCACTTGGGGCTCGGCACCTGCCCGGTCGCGGCGTACAGCCCCTGCATATCAGTAGGGACACCCAGGCCGTAGGCTTTCGCCATGTCCGGCAAAATATTGGCATCTATTTCGTCCAGCTTTTTACCGACCTCGTAAAAGACCACGTCGCACGACTGGACGATACCCTCGTACAGGCTGATTTTGCCGTGCCCGGTCTTAAGCCAGCAGTCCTTACCAAAGGCGTCGCCCAGGCCGGTCCAGTGCCCGGTACAGGTAAAGGTAGTCTGCATGTTCATGCCGCCTCTTTCGAGCGCTGCCGAGGCTGAGATAACCTTGAAAGTCGAGCCGGTCGGCAGTTGGGCGTTGACGGCCCGGTGCTGGAACGGTTTGCGAGGGTCGTTGTTAAGGGCGTTAAACTGGTCCTGGGTGATACCCTGGATAAAAAGGTTCGGGTCGAAGGTCGGGAAGTTCGCCAGGGCCAGCACCGCCCCGTTGGTCACGTCCATCACCACGATACTGCCGACGTTACTCCCCAGGATGGCCTCGGCCTTTTTCTGCAAGTCCATATTCAGGCTGAGCAGCAGGTTGGAGGAAGGGGTCAACGGCTTTTCTGAAATCGTGCTTTGCGTCTGCCCATCTGAACCAATGACGGTCAATTTGCCGCCCAATCCCCCGGCCAGGGTCTCCTCGGCCCAGGCTTCCACCCCGGTCCGGCCTACAATATCGTCCTCGGTGTAGCCCTTGGCTGCCAGCGTCTTGAGGTCGTCCGCGTTCACCTTGTTGATATAGCCGACGGTGTGACTGGCGCTCGGCCCGTTCGGATAACTGCGGACACCCTGCTCGTCCACGCCGACCCCCGGCAGTTCGCGCAGGCCCGCGATTATAGATTGCTCGGTCGTAGAAGGAAGGGTCTTGATAGGCATCCGCCAGTCCGGCTGGCCGTTTTTATAGAGGTCCTTGATTTTAGCCGGGTCCATTTTGAGGGTCTGGCTCAGGGTCAACAAAAGCTGGTCCTCGTTCTCAATCTGCCCCGGCACCACGTAAACTTCGAACTGGTTATCGGTTGAGGTCAGAGGCACCTTGTTGGCCGCGTAAATCGTGCCGCGGGTGGAACTGCTCTTATAGAGGTGGACCAGGTAGGTGCTATCGGTCAACTCCTTGAAAATGGCGGCGGGCGACCACTCCACCTTCCAGGCGGCATCCTCGAAATGCAGCTTCAGGTTATTATCCTGGCCGAAATCCCCCGCCCGGTTCGTCTTGAAATCGGCGTGAAACGGCACGCTGAGGCTGGCCGTCGCCCCACCGCTGACCGACAACGAATTCGGCACGGAGGTCGTAACTTTGGTCAGAGTTGCTTCGGCAGTAATCGCTTCGTAGCGCGAGACAAATTTATCCTGGGTGATAATGGCTTTAGCCGAAATAGAAAGCATCCCGTACATATCGGTAAAGCGGCTGTCTTCCCAGAGTTTTAAGAAACGACTGGTGGCATCGAGGGCGCTGGCGGCAGTAGCCTGGGCCGGGGTGGGGGTTGGTCCCCCGCCCATACCGGGGTCTATCCCGGCCTTGGTGGTGGCGGCAGAGGTCGCGCCGGGAGTGCCGTTAGAGGCGGGCGGGGTATTTTCGGCGGTGGGAGTAATCGGGCTATCCACGCCCGGTACGATGTTTCCGTTCGGCACCGGGGTGCTGTCGTCACCGCAGGCCACCAGGATACCCCCGGCCCCGCTGGCGATAATCACCAGGCCGCTGGCCCGCAAAAAGGCCCGGCGGGACAAGCCTCCCCGTTCGGGTCGATTGTTCTGGTCAAAATTCTTTTGGTGTCTTGCCATTTCTGATTTTATCCTTGTCACGCCCTGGGTTAATCGCCCCGCGCTAAAAATCGAAACCTTTTAACCCTTATTATTAAATTGAAAATGCCAATTCTCGACTTTCGCTTTGTACCTAATGAACTCTGAGCTGCGCGGGAGGCGACCTTGCAAAAATTGTCTTATACGAAAGCCCTAACCATAGAGAAAACAAATAGAGAAAACTAAAAAGATAGCTGTAAAGAAAACTATAAACAAACTATGACGAAGGAGTCCTGACCTTATTATAAAGGATAATGCCCTATTATTAAATAAAAAATTGCTTGGTATTGTTACGGGCTGCCGAAATGAAAAAGCGTCCGGCGAAGTTATCCACCTCGCCCGGCGCTTTTCCTGGCTTAATTCACCGTTCTAACTCTTGTTAACACAGGCACCTATCTAGGCCGGGTTGCCCGGTTGGCCGTTGGTCGGCTTGGGGGTTTCGCCATTCTTGACCACCGTCACCCCCTCCACCGGGGCATGCCCGTTGCCGTTGGTCGAATTGGTCGCCGGGCCTGAAAGGGCGTTGCGGATACCCGGCACCTGCCCCATCAGGTCGCTGATTTTGACACCCATCAGGCTTTCGAACAGGGCCGGGACCTGGGCCGCCACCTTGGTCATATCGCCAGTCAGGTGACTTGCCATACCGCCCCCGCTACCGTCGCCCGTGCTGACGATAGTAATTTTGTCCACCTTCTGCAACGGGTCGGAGATAGCCCGGACCACTTCGGGGATGCTGCCCAGCAGTTTATCGAGGATAGCGGCCTGGTTGTATTCGTGGAAGGCCCCGGCCTTCAGGTTCATCGCGGCAGCCTCGGCCTCACCTTTAGCCCGGATAATTTCGGCTTCCGCCAGACCCTGGACCCGCAATGCTTCGGCCTGGCCGGACCCTTTGACTTTAACAACATCGGCTTCCGCCTCACCTTGCACCCGCAATGCTTCGGCCTGGCCGCTGGCTTCCGTCACCCGGCGCTGCCGTTCGGCCATCGCCAACGTTTCGATCCGTTTGCGCTCAACCTCGGCCTGTTTCAAGACCGTCGCAATCAATTCTTTCTCGCGGCGGGAAATTTCCGCCTCCTGCACCTTGGTCTCTTCTTCCTTCCGCCGCAGGTCAATCTTGACCTTTTCGGCGATTACCTGCTGCTCCATGATGTTGGTCTGGATGTCGTAAGCCTTATCGGCGGAAGCCTTCTGGCGCTGGGTGGTCGCCAGGAATTCGGCCTTTTTCAGTTCTAGGTCGCGCTGGGCCTCGGCCTGGCGGGCCAGCGAAGCCGTTTCAGCGATAACCCGTTCCTGGTCGGCCTGGGCGCGGGCGACCGAAGCTTCCCGCATGGTCGCGGCCCGCCGGATGGCGGTATCTCGTTCGGCCTCGGCAGCGGCAATATCGGCAGCCTTGCGGATGGCCGCGATGTCCGGCTTGCCCATGTTCAGGATATATTCGTTTTTGTCGCGGACCTCTTTAATGGTGAACGAAACCACTTCCAGGCCCATTTTGCTCAGGTCGCCACTGCTGGTCGCCCGCATCCTGTCCCCGACCATCTCCGGCTCTTTTACAATTTCTTCGACGGTTAACTGGCCGATAATCCCGCGCAGGTGGCCTTCCATCACCAACCGGATGAGGTTCTCGCGGTCCGGGCCGGACTTGGTCAAAAGTTGTTCGGCGGCGGTTATGATACTCACCGGGTCACTTTTAATCTTTATCTGGGCCACCGCTTCGACCGTCACAGCCACACCCTGCCGGGTATAAAGGTCTTGCTGCGGGGCTACATCAAAACTCATCAATTCCAGCGATAATTCCCGCGAACTCTGGATAAAAGGGACCACAATCCGGCCCCCGCCGGTAATAGCGTGTGTGCCGCCCCGACCGTAGACAATCAGGGCCTGGTTAGGTCCGACTTTGCGATAAAGGCTCACCAGCAAGAAGATTGCTATCACCAGCACCACTGCCAGCCCGATAGCGGTTAAACTTACGGGATCCATAAGATAATCCTTTCACTAAAGGAATTTTATAATTTGTTTTTTTCCTGGCGTTTCAAGGCTTCGAGGTCAGCTTCCTGGGCAGGGGCATCATCGGGCGTTTCCGGCAAATCCAGCTCCGGTTCTTTCAACATCTCATCCAGGTCACTCACCAGCGCGATGCCGTTTTCAACACCCAGGAAAACTACCTCGGTATCACGCTCAATTCGCTTGCCGTCCGCACTCCGGGCAGCCGTAAACCGGCGTCCCCCCGCCTGGTTAAATATTACCTCGCCGACCCCGCCCGCCTGTATGACACTGCTCACACGCCCGACCATGCCGTTAAGTTTATAGTCCGCCTCGGACATTATGGGTGTCTGGGAAGCAAATAAAACTTTGCTCAAAAAGAGTAAAATCCCAAAATATGCCACCAGGCCGCCTACCACCGCCAGCGGCAGCGCCATCAATGGCTCGAACTGTAACGCGGTCAGGATAAAGCCGACCCCACCGAACCATGTCAGGAAGACTATCAGGGCAGTCAGGTTAAAGAACGGTAGACCGCCGTCGGAATCGTGGGAGTGGGAGGATTCGGCATCGGCGTGGCCGACTTCATGTAAATGACCTACATGGCCTACGTGGCCCACATGCCCGGCGTGGCCCAGGTCAACGTGACCGGCATCCCCGCCCAGGTGAATATTACCCAGGTGGCCCAGGCCGCCAATCAGGAATGAAATAATTGTAAAAACCAGGCCGAAAATAAAACAGCCCAGGTAAACACTGCTTAGCCATTCCACGACCGGGTTACCTCCTTAGTTCAGAACCTGCTCGCTCCTGTTATTTTGTCTAACTGCCGAATGTGTACAAATTAATTTACGCCTGTCAGCAGGGAAAGTTTCGGGCTTAATACGTTAAATTAACCATACCTGGCCTGTTAATGTCAAACCATTTAGAAAGTTTTTAGTTCTTAGTGTTAGTGTTAGTGTTAGTTTTTAAGTTTTTAGTGGGGCCGAGCCGTATAAAATAAAAAAGAGACCCGGCACTGCCTTACCAGGTCTCGTTGGTTCAGAGATAATATGTGGGTACATGATGAGGTAAGTTTGTCAAAAATCCCTGGCCCTTAAATCACGTTGGAACCGCGAAACTTTTGACTTCTGGCAAGTTTCCTTGCCTGTGACTGTATAGTACCCCACCCAGGTAAAAATCCTGGCTAACAGGGGTAAAAGTTTAGTGAACATTTAGGCCAATTTGTATACCTGATTTTATCCTTTTGCCCTCTAACTACCTTCACCCAGGATTTTTATCCTTACCGGGCATTTTTTTCTTAAACCTTTGTCTCAATAGGGCCGAAAAAGCATCCTGGCGCTCATCTTTACCCAATTCAAAATATTCGTCGGTAAATTTCTCCGCCTGGGAGGCATTAAGCCCGGCCAACGCCTGGAATAACCCGCTTGCCAGTGGCTTTAATTCTTTGCCCTCGTACCCCAGGAAATCGAGCGACTGACGTGCCCGCGAGTCAATTTCTTTGTCCCCCGCTTCCAGGGCTTTTAACAGGGCCGGGATAGCCCGCTTGTCTCCGGTGGAACCAAGAGCGTTGGCCGCGCAAATCCGCACCGAGCGGTCGGGGTCTTCCAGGGCCTTTACAACCCTTTCGGTCGTGCGTGGGTCGGCCAGGTGGCACAGCGTCGAAACGGCCCGACTCCGCACCCTTGGTTCCGGGTCGTCCAGCATCGGTAACAAAGCCTCGATTATCCGGTCATCCTTTTGGCTAAAATCCGAAACAGAAGCGTTGAGGCGGTAGGCCTGGTTCATTTCGGGGTCTAATTGTCTTTCCCCCAGGTTTCCCAGGGCCGAAATCACATGCTCCTTAACCTCAATCGAAGGGTCTTGCAGCCGCTCAATCAGGCGGGGTAAAACTTCCTCTTTATCGCCCAACCGGGCAATCGCCAGCCCCACCCAGAAACCCAGGTTGCCCTCCAGGTCGAGCAGGTGGAATAACGCGCCGGGAACCCGCTTGTCACCCAGGTTATATAAATCTATTATGCATTGTTCGCGGACAAAACCCATTCCATCCGATTCCACGGCCTTTTTTATCAGTTTGAAGGACTCGCTAAACCGCAAAACCTTGTTGACCTCTAGCATCCCGCGCTGAAGCTTTTCCTGGCCGGTTTCCGTTTCCAAAATCAACCGCCTTTCTCGAATTATGAAAAATCCCGTTCCTGAATACTTATAGCTCCCCAAGTTAAAATTAAACTAAATTTATTATAGTTGTATTCTAATTTATACCTATAGCAAAATAGTAACATTCAAAATATAACCTTTTGGCGTCCAGGATAAACTTTTGTTATTATCTAATAAAATTGGCAGCCAATTGGCAAACAGAAGGAGTAACACATTTGTGGGGGCGTTACCGCGACATTGCGCGTAACCATAAATTTATGCGGCTCTGGTTGGGGCTGCTTGTTAGTAACGTGGGCGACCGCCTGGCCGAGTTTGGCCTGGCCTGGTATGTCCTGGGCCGAACCAATAACCCGCTCGATGTCGGCCTGAGCCTCTTAATCTTCCAGCTACCCGGCCTATTTTCGGGGATAATTGCCGGGTTCTTTCTCGACCGCTTCCAGCGCGAAACCGTCATGATTGTGGATAGCCTGGTCCGGGGCGGCCTGGTGCTGCTGGTGCCATTGCTCGACGCCGGGCCAGGCCTGTCGCTCCCCTTGCTCTACCTCTTAATCGCCATCCTGGGGGCTTTCTCGGTCGTTACCTCGGTCGGGAGCCGCACCCTCATCACCGATTACGTGCCCGAATCCAACTACAATACCGCCAATTCCCTCGAAACGCTCCAGGGCCAGCTTAGCGGTGTGATTGGCCCGGCCCTTGCGGGTCTTTTGGTAGGCTGGCTTGGGGCAATTTCGCTCCTGTGGCTGGACAGCCTGACCTTCTTCTTTTTCGCGCTCGTCCTGCTGACTTTGCGCCGCCAACCCCACCCCAACCCGGCCCCTGTGAGCCCCAACGCCAGTTCTTTCTGGCATAACCTGTTCGAGGGTATCGGCTATACCTTTCGCAGCCCTCTTTTGTTAGCGTTGCTTTCGACCTCTTTTATGTGGAATTTCGCGCTGGGGATTTACCAGGTAGCGCTCCCCTTTTTCTGCCAGGAAGTACTGGGGGTCGGCGCGGCGGGGATGGGCCTGATGCTGGCGGTCAACTCGGTCGGCTCGTTCCTGTCGGCCCTGGTCTTCGGCCCGGTCCGCCCACGCCATCCGGGCCGGGTCGTCTGTCTGCTGCTGCTGGCCCAGTCCATGTGCTATATCTTGATTGGCGGGGTTACTTTCTTCCCGGTATGTCTGGCGGCTAGCTTTTGCCTGGGGGCTTTTGACGACCTGGCCGCCATCTACCTGACCACCATTCGCCAGCGGGCCGTCCCCAAACACCTGATGGGCCGGGTATTCGCCTTTACCGGGACCGCCGGGCCGAGCGGTGTTCCCCTCGGTAGCGGCCTCTCCGGGCTGCTGGTGGTGGGGTTAGGCCCGGCCTGGGTAGTTATGCTTACCGCCGCGCCTTTAGTCTTTACCGGCAGCCTGTGGTTGAGCGTGGGACCGCTCCGGCGCGTGTACGACCCCGGCACCAACCCCGCACCGGGTGAAACCGCCACCGGATAGTGCCTTGTCTCTCTTTTATATCTGCAAAAACCCGGTTTAGACCGAACGAACGGTCGCACTCCGGGCATATTCAATCGCGGCGTCCATATCGAGGGCCTCACCCCCGGCAAAATACCGGTTATAAGCCGTTTCGCCCAGGCCCTTTTGCCCGATTTCAACCACTTCCTGGTAAACCTCGCGTTCGCCCGGCTGTAAAATCCCGTTGATACTCTTCATAATGGCCGCCACCGCCCCGGCCAGACGGGTTGCACTTTCCAGGAATTCCACCGAGCCTTCGCGTTGGCCCAACCGGGCTGTAATCGCCGCCAGTCCGCACAGCGCCACCGCTACCCCGTAGCGGTCCTTGATTTCCTGTTTGAGGTCGAGACTTTCCAGGAAGTAACGTCGCCCTTCCAGGTAATTTTCCTGTCTGACAGCTAATAACCCTAAATTGGTCAGGCTGGCCGCTACCCCGAACTTGTCGCCCAACTCCCGGCGCATTTCGAGCCCTTCCAGGTAATAACCGAGGGCCGCCGGGTAATCCTCCTGAAGGTAAGATAAGGCCCCCAGGTTGGATAGGGCGTAGCTGATACCGAGTTTATCGCCCGCCTCCCGCCTCAAAACCAGGCTTTCCAGGAAATAAGTGCGCGAGGTCTCGTAATCGCCCCGGTGGGCCGCGAGGTTGCCCAGGTTGTTCAAACCACTGGCAATCGAGGTCCGTTCGCCCAGCTTGCGCAGCAGCTCCACACACTCTAAATAATACTTCTCGGCGGTGTCATAATCACCCCGGTTGGTCGAGATATTCCCCAGGTTGTTGAAATTCAGGGCCGCCGTCCAGGTGTCGCCCGCTTCCAGGGCCAGGGCGATACTCTTTTTGAAATAACTTTCGGCGTCTTCGTAGCGGCTCAGGTTGTCGCACAGGTTGCCAAAATTGTTAAAGAGGTTCGCCAGGGCGACTTTATCCCCAAGCTCCTCATAAAGAGGCTGGCAGCGGTTGTAATAGTCCTCGGCCACCGGGTAGTTGCCCTGCTGCTGGTTAAAATAGCCGTAATTCATCAGCAACCGGGCAAAAATGCTTTTTTCCGTCACCGGAAGTTGTAAGGCTTCCTCGGTGTAAGTGTGACCCTCGGTAAAGTGGCTCCGGGCCGTCCAGTAGCCGCTCAAACTCGCCACCAGTACCTGGGCCAGGAGACTCTCGCCCTTTTCCAGGGACCAGCGCACAGCCGTGCGGGTGTTCTCGTATTCGGCGTCAAAATCGGCCATCGCGGCCTGTCTCTGGGGGCTGCGTAGCCGGTTGGCAGCCTGGCGGTTAAACCCGGCGAAATACACGGCATAATGGCGGTAAACCAGCTCGGTTTCGCCGCGCCGGGCCAGTTTATCCAGGGCGTATTCCCGGATAGTCTGTAACATCAGGCAGCGCGGCTGACCGTCCGGTCCCGGCTGCTCCTTGAGCAAATTCTTGTGGGCCAGCGACTCCAACCCATCCAGCACTTCGATTGCCAGCCCACCGTCAGCGTTACAGACCTGCTCGGCGGCCTCGACCGTGCTGCCGCCCGCGAAGACCGCCAACCGCTCGAACAACTGCTTCTCGCCTTCACCCAGCAGTTCGTAACTCCAATCAATCACTCCACGCAGGGTTTGCTGCCGCTCCGGTAAATCGAGCGTTCCCGCCGTCAGCAATTTGAAGCGGTCGGCCAGCCTTTCCAGAATCTGGCGGGGCGAAAGCAGTTTGCTCCGGGCCGCCGCCAGTTCGATAGCCAGCGGCAGCCCGTCCAGCTTCCGGCAAATAGCCGCCACGTCCGCCGCGTTTTCCTCGGTAAGGGCGAAACCCTTCTTGATAGACCTGGCCCGCTCCACGAAAAGGGCCACCGCCGGGTAATTCGCCAGGCGGCGCGGGTTAATTTCGGCGCTATCCGGCAGACCAAGCGGATCAAGCGGGTATTCGTTTTCCCAGCTAAGTTCCAGGGCCACCCGGCTCGTCACCAGCATTTTTATTTCCGGCACGCTCGAAAGTAGGTCCACCAGCGTCCCGCCGCACTCCACCAGGTGTTCGAAGTTATCCAGCGCCAGCAGCATCTTCTTGCCCCGCAAAAAGGCTTTCAGCGCTGCCAGTAACCCCTGGTTCCCACTTTCCTTGACCTTCAGGGTCTGGCCGATTTCGTAAAGTAACCCTTCGCAGCCGTCGACACTTTCCAGTCCCACGAAATAAATCCCGTCGGGGAAATAAGGCAGGAGCGTTGTGGCAACCTCGACCGCCAACCGGGTCTTTCCGGTCCCACCGACCCCGGTCAGGCTGACCAGGCGCGTATCCGGCTGGTGAAGCATAGATGAGATTTCGGCCAGTTCGCGCTCCCGGCCCAGGATCCAGCCGCTCGTTTCCGGCAAATTATGAAAAGTCTGGCCCTGGGTGGCCTGGACGGTACTGGCGAAAGCCTGGCGATAAGCTGTCGCCAGTTCTAGGGCCGTCGCATAGCGGTCCGCCGGGTTCTTTTCCAGGCATTTCATAATCACTTCCGAAATTGCTTCGGGGACTTCCGGCTCAACCAGGTGCGGCGCGACCGGCTTGAGGGTAGCATGCTGGACCAGGACCGAACGAGGTTTGCCCAGGAAAGGCGGGCGCCCCACCAGCAGTTCGTACAGCATCACCCCCAGGGAATAGATGTCGCTGGGCACATCGGCCATTCCCCGCGCCTGCTCCGGGGCCATATAGAGCGGCGTACCCATCGCCCCGCCGCCCGCCACCGGGGTCGCGGACATATCTTTGACCAAACCAAAGTCGCTGATTTTGGCCTCACCTTTGGCCGTTATCAAAATGTTGGCCGGTTTCAGGTCGCAATGGACCAACCCCTGGCGGTGGGCTTCTTCGAGGGCCGCCGCCACCTGTTCGAGAATCTGACCGGTCTGGGCCAGGTCCAACCGCCCCTTAACTTTCAAAAGGTCTTTCAGGTCGGCCCCGCTCGGCCCGCTCGAAACATACTCCATTACGATAAAAGGGGTATCCTGCTGCTGCCCCAGGTCGTGGACCCTGACGATATTCGGGTGAATCAGCCGCAAGGCGTGGCGGGCCTCTCCTCGGATGAAACGCTCCCGGCTGGAGCGGTCGCTGGCCCGTTCGTCCAGAATAAGTTTAATGGCGCGCGGCTCGTTCAAAAGGAGGTGGGTCGCCAGCCAGACCTCGCCCATGCCGCCCTGCCCAAGCTGTCTTTCCAGCCGGTATGTCCCGGCCAGCACCAGGCCCGGTTGCGGGGCCAGCCCGGCCTGGATGGGGGAAATTTCCTCCGGCCCTGACCCCGTCAGGTATTCCAGGTCCGCCGCACTCTGGGTGCCCCCGGATATTAATTCTTCAAGTTGTTGGACATTTTGTTGGAGTTGGAGGAGATAGCCCGCGCTATATTCGCCGTTATCGAGGCCGGTTTCGGTAGCAACACTCTTTTCGTACTGGGCCAGTTCCTGGCGTTGTTCTTCCAGGACAGCCTGCAAGAGGTTCACTTCTTCAATCATTGGCGTCATTTAAAAATTTCTCCAGCGACAAACCTGTACGTTTAATTACCCTATTATTGACCTCTGTGACCATCCGCACAGTGTTTTTTGTCACATTCCGGCCTCTTTAATGGGCAATTTCTAGCTTGCCGTGTTACCTGAAGTCCTTTTTATTCTTCCTGGCTCTTGACCTTCTTCGCCGCTTTGGCCGCCGCCCGTTCCCGGTTCTGGGCCACCCTGAATTTGACAATCCGCTTTATCAATTCCTCCGGCAAGGATTGGTCAAGCGCGAACCGGATGGTCCCTTTATCCACCTCGTACCCGGCCAGGTCGTCCTTGAACGGCTCTACACTGCCACCTGGATAAAACCCGATGTGGTTCTTCCAACCGGCGAAATAAACCAGGTTGCCGTCCAGGGCAAAGGCTGGCATCTGGTAGCTTATCTTCTCTTTGGCTTCGGGGGCAGCCGCCCGGATGGTTTCCCGTAAGGCTTTTAATAGAACCTGGATATTTTCCGGGTATGTCGCAATATACTCGTCTATCAGCTGGGAGCCTTCAGCGGTCTTTTCCACGCCAACCTCTTCTATTCTTTTTTTTGTTTGTATAAAAATTGCCGGTAATCTGGTGTTATCTGAATTATAGCAGTATTCCCCACCTTAGTTTCTTAAAAAATGGGTAGAAATCGCTATTCAACCGGGCTTTGCAAATTCACAGGCGGTTGTTATACTTGGCTTGCCTGGCAATTTTGGAATTTGTATTTAACTCAATGTCTTTTCAACCCGCTATCCAGAGTTAAGAGTGAGCTAACCTTGAGCGATAGTCCGACCAACAAACCAAAACCGCTGCTACCCCAGCCTACCGCCCGGCTTACCAGCCCTACCGGTGATGTTTACGAGTTCACCATGCCCGCCCTCCGGCTTGGCCGCGAGGAAGACAATCAAATCGTTATCGACAGCCGCAAGGTTTCGCGCCACCACGCCCTTATCTTTATGGTGGACGGGAGCTTTTTCGTGCGCGACCTCGACAGCAAAAACGGCACCTGGCTCAACGGCACCCCGGTCCAGGCCGACCAACCCCTCCGGACGGGCGACCGCCTGAAGATTGCCGGGCACGAATTTACCTTCACCGTCACTCGTCCTACCGACTTCACCGAAACAGCCTCGACCTTCACCGAGGCGTTCTTTGCCCCACCCCCACCGGGTGCCGCCCTCGAACTCGACTTCGAAGCGGTCCAGGTCCGCCTCAACGGGCGGCTGCTCAACCCGCCGCTCTCGCCGCTCGAATGGAAACTCCTGGCCCTGCTCTACCAGCAGCAGGGCAAAGTCTGCACCCGCGACCTCATTTTCGAAAAGCTTTACAACGCCTCGGACCTTTCCGACATCCCCCTCGATACTGCCCTCGAAACGCTGGTCTCGCGCCTGCGCAAACGTCTCGAAATGATCGACCCCAACCGTCTCCCTTATATCCGGGCCGTGCGCGGCATGGGCTACCGCCTCGAACTTTAAGCAGCTTACCAGAACCTTTCAAAAATTCCCTGAAAATTGGCAACAAGTTGCCAGCTAACTGCCAGCTAACTGTCAGGTAACTTTCCCCTGTCTGCTTTACCATAAAAGTGTCGAACATCTCGACGAGAAATTCTAAAAAGTATTGGAGCAAGTAAAGAAACAGAACTTGAAAGGTGTAAAGCGATGACCAAATTTATTAAAACGATTTCGATGACCCTCCTGGTAGCGGCCCTGGCCGCCATAATGGCTGCTTGTGGCGACGCCACACCCACCAGTGCCCCCGCCAACAACGCCAGCAACGGCACCGCCGCTACCACCGCCGCCAGCAACACCGGCAACAGCAATTTCTTTGTAGTTAACGGCGCGACTTCCACCAGCGTGCCGGACGCCCTTAAAGCGGCCCTGAGCCAGTACGAATCGCAGTATCCCGGCAGCAAAGCCCAGGCTTTCAAGACCAGTGCCCAGGCCAGCGCCCTTAAAGACCAGTTAGCCGGTGCTTTCACCAAAGAAGGCTGGCAGAATATTACCCCGAACGTTCCGGACTCGGCGGGTGGTTTTGCCCTCGCGTTCACCAAAGGTAACAAAGGCGCGGCGGTCGTCAGTTTCCCTGGCATTATGGCGAACCTGGGGCAGAACGAAAACCTGTATATCGTTTTCCTGCCTCAATAGACCCTTAACCAGTATCCACCCAGGTCACAATTTTCCTACCTACTTCTTCCAATCTATAGCCGGGAGCCTGACTATACTTCCGGTTATAGATCTATATAAACATAGTCAAACGAACCTACCGGCATTTCCCAAACGCAATTTTTTCCAGGCAAATTCCTGGAATCTTAGTTAAATCGATAGAAAAAAATAAATTCAAAATTCTTTTAGATAAAGAAAGGATTACTAAAATGAAAGCAATAATTTTCCTGGCTACCGGCCTTTTCACCATCGGCATCGGCTTCGTAGTCTTCTTTGCCACTCACAACGCCACCACCACCAGCGCCACTTCCGCCGCCGCCAGTGTCGGCATTGACCTCGGAATGACCATGATACTCCCTTCCATCATCTGCTGGGGGGTTGGCGGGCTCCTGACCCTGTTCGGTATCTTCGGTCTGCTGGGCGGGATGGCCCGCAACACCGAGCTAAAAGAAATCGCTGCCGGGGGCGTCCAGACCAATGCCCAGATCACCTTCCTGGACCGCAACTACACTTTGTTGTTAAACAATCGCCCGGTCTACTCGATTGTCGAATATGTCTTCCGGGACAACATGGGCCGCGAAATTGTCCGCCGGGCCGACAACATCAAGACCGACCAGGTTATCCGGGCTGGCTGGCAGGTGGGCGCGACAATCCAGGTCCGCTACCTGCCCCAGAACCCTTACAAAAGCGGCATTATGTTCGCCGAAATCTAAACTTAGAAAATACCACCTGTACCACTCACAAAAACAGCCCCTTATCCATAGCGGAAAGGGGCTGTTTTATTTTTTATATTTTTAGAGCCAGATTGACAGCGCCATGTTGTCGAAATAACCCCAGGTCCGCTCGAAACTGGCCCAATCGAATTTTGTCCGAATACCTTGGGCCGGTCCATTCACATAGACCCCACCCGCGTCGTAGCCGGTCACCACGACCGCGTGTTCTCCCGGCACCAGTTTGACCGGCGAGCCGTCCTCGACCACGCGAACCGGGTTGGCATATTGCAGGGCAATCGTTACCCACACAATCACCGGGTGACCTTTGGCTATCTCGGCTTTGAGGCTGTACACATCACCATAGAAAGCGTTGGTATTAAACCCAATCGAAGAAAGATAATTGGCAATCGGCTCCGAGTAGATGCCGTAGTTGGTCAGACCGCCGCCACCGCCGTCAATATTGCCCCGGTAGCCAAAATGAGGGTTATTGCGTACCGGGATATTGGCGATAAACTGCGACTCCGGCACCATCTCGCCCCAGTAAGCCGTCACCATCTTGGCCGCCGCGTATTCGCAACTGAGGTTGTGAAGCTGGGCGTAAAGCGGCACCCCCTGGATGTAATAACTGTCCGGTAACCCGGCGGCTTCGGCGGTCCCTGGACCCAGGCTGCCGCTCAGCAGGGTCAAAACCATTAAACCGCCCAGGAATACCCCCAGTAGTCCGGCCCGGTTCTTCTTTTTCAATACATCCCTATCATTAACATCATCTTCTGTTTTCATAATATTCTCGCTATTCTATTCATACCCAGGTCGGCCCAGCAGGGCCGCATCTTACCGATAGCAATCAACTATGAAAACCTTTATGCACAAAGAGGGCCAGTTACCGCCCAAATCGCCCCTTTAACCTTTGAATTTGCAATATCTTTACGTTTCTACCCTTAAACAAAATTAAAAAGCAGACGCCTAAGCATCTGCTTCATTTTCCTCGGCTACCTGGGGCCGCGTTTCGACCGGCATCCCGGCCTTTTGCCAGCCGTCCCAGCCTCCCAGCAAAGCCCTGGCCTTGAGCCAACCGGCCCTTTGAAGTTCTCGTACCACACGGGCACTTGTCGCTTCATTCCTTCAAGCACAGTAGGCAATCAGCCAGTCCTGTTTTGACAGACCCTTTTCCTCGGCCTGTTTGACCGAATACATCGGGTTAATTCGGACAGCTCCCGCCGCCTGCACGTGGTCCATATCATAAGTCCGTTCGGTCCGCACATCCAGGATGACGACCTTCTCGCCCTTTTGCCACAGGTGTTTGACCCCGGCCAGGGTAATAAACTGCTGGCTGGTCCGGGGGCCTAAATCCGAATCAGGGGCGTTCTCGTCTTCCTCCGTTTGTGCTGTCAGGTTCCCCTGGGCCTGGGGTGGGGGGGCCAGGGTGTCCACCCTGGCCGTGGAAGGCGGTGGTACCACGGGCGAGGGTTCGCTTTTAACAGGTGTGGCAGATTTAGCCGGGGTTTCGTCTGGGGCCTCGACGGGCCGGCGCAGCGTTCCCCGGCGCAGGCGGTCGAGCGGGATAAGGGCTAACGGCTGTTTGGCCGGGACAGGTTCGGCGTTTGAACCATCCTCAGAACCTGGCACCGGGTAGTCCATCCCGGTTGTGTCGCTATCCGGCGCTTCTGCTTCGACCGGGTGGGCCGATAAAGGTGTGGCCGGGACGATGACAGGCTGTTTCCTGGCCCTGGTCCGGCTGACCACCGTGGGCGAGAAACCGTGCAGCAGGATGGAGAGCAACACCACCAGGCAGCAGACCTGGAAAAGATACTCGCTCCCCGGCGCTTTATCAAAGACGGCCAGCAACACCAGCAAGAGCGAACTCAGGCCGCGCGGCCCGTACCAGGCGATTAGCCAGCGACTGCGCCGGATAAGTTTTATCGGGGCCAGCGCCAGCGTAAAAGCTACCGGCCTGACCAGCAAGGCCACCACCGCGAACCCGATAGTGACCGGGGTCAAGACCCCAAACCCGCTCCAGATTAACGAGCCGCCAAACAGCACGAAGGTCAACAGCAGGGCCATCTCGGAGGTAGTCTCGCCATATTCCAAAAAGCAGTCACAAAGCTCCACGTCCAGGGCCGAGATGGTCAGGCCCGCCGCGAAAGCCGCCAGAAATCCGCTGCCGTGGACCGCTTCGGCGGCAGCATAGGCCGTAAAAGCCACTCCCAGCGAGTAGAGCGACTCGTAATCGCGCCGGATACCGTATCTCCGCCGGATTAAATCCATGGTCGCAACCGACAGCAACCCGATCCCGATACCGGCCCCCGGCCCCAAAATCAGCAGGTCCAGGCCGAGTTTTACCAGGTCGTCCACGTTAGGCTTCGCGCTCTGCTCCAAAAAGACCAGCGCAATCAGCACAATCGGCAGCAGCACGATGTCGTTCATGCCGCCTTCCAGCCGCAGGGCCAGCTTGGCCGAATTGGGTACGCCCGGCAACCGCACCAGGTTTTTTAATAAGACCGGGTCGGTCGAGGCCAGGGCCGCCCCTACGATAGCCGCCGCCGCCGGGTGCAACCCTAAAATAAGCCAGCTTGCCACCCCTAACAGCACCGCCGAGAAAAGCGTGCCCGGCCCGCAGACCAGCAGCGCCAGCTTGCTATTCTTACGGACCTCATTCAAATTGAGAGTTACGGCATCGGTGAAAAGGACCAGCACCAGGCTCAGGGTCGCCACGACCCGCAAAGCCGGTGAATCGAGCCCAATATTTAACACGTTCAACCCGGCAGGGCCGAGGGCCGCGCCCAGGGCCAGGAAAAAAGCTACCTGGGGCAGCCCGCTCTTTTCGATAATGCCGGAAAGCAGGGCCGAAACCAAGACGACCGCCCCAATCAATGCCAGGGCGGCCGTAAATGTTTCAGCGCTAAAACCTTCCATCAGACTTACTCCTGTCCTGGTTGTCTAAAAATGTCTACCTGTAAAAGCAGGGCCAACACTGGACGAAAGGCGCAATCGTTGCGGCTCCGGTAGCCCACCCCCAGGCAAGATTGCCATCGAGACACGGTGGTCTACCGGGAAAGATTTTATATTTTTGTTACACTACAAAAGTGAAGGCAGTTACCGGGCTACAGCTTCAGGCGCTTGAAGACCGGTTCGGGTACGTTCTTGATGATGAGCATTATATACCGCCAGAAGAACGGCGTATAGAGGACATCCCGGCCCTTCTGGATGGCCTTGTAGATGTCCCCGCCGACCTTTTCGGCGCTGGCAAAGAGCGGCCCCTGCTTGAGATGGGCTGTCATGGGGGTCGCCACAAAACCGGGCTGGATGG
Source organism: Chloroflexi bacterium 54-19 (assembly GCA_001898225.1). GTDB lineage: Bacteria > Chloroflexota > Chloroflexia > Chloroheliales > Chloroheliaceae > 54-19. The sequence goes on along the minus strand of MKTJ01000013.1, from coordinate 90,218 downwards.
TCAGGACCGTAACTCGCGACTTGAAGAGGCGGTTGCGCAACCCGGCCAGGAAGACGTTTAACCCGCCTTTGGCCGCCCCGTAGACATAATTGCTCTGGCGACCCCGGTCCCCGGCCACTGAACTGATTACGGCCAGCGTTCCACGTTTTTGTTTCTCGAAATAGTTGGCAATAATCGTAGAGAGCGAAACAGTACTCAAAAAGTTGGTCTTCAGTTCGTCCAGGGCCACCTTAACGTCCTGCTCGGCCTGTTTCTGGTCGCTCAGGGTGCCGTGGGCAATCAAAACCGTATCGAGGCCCCCCAACCGCTCGATAACCTGGTCGAAAAGCTCCTGGTGCCGGTCGAGGTCGTTCGCGTCCAATACCAGCGTTTCGACCTGGCTGGCCCCGCGCACTTCCAGGTCGCTGGCAACCTGACCCAGCTTTTCGGCGTTACGCCCGACCAGGAATAAGTCCGCCCCTTCGTGCGCGAAAAGCTTGGCCGTTTCGTGGGCAATCGCCGAAGTAGCGCCTACAATCAATACTTTACTCAAGAATAAATTTCCTTATCTAAATTTCAGCCGCTAAACTCTACCCTTAGCAGCAACCTCAACCTTTAAGAGTTGGCCGGGGCTGCCAGTTCCGCTTCCGCATCTGCCTGAGCCGCCGGTCCGTTTTCCAGGGGCACCGTAACCCGCCGCCAGAAGCTCGAAGAAAATTTGGGGTCGATATATTGGGCAAATTCGCGCCAGTTCGGGTAAAACTGCTGGAAGCTCTCCGGGCTCATCCGGGCGTCTTTGGCCGGGTAGACCGCCCCATTGCTCTGCCGGACCACTTCATCCAGTTGTTCGAGCAAATCGAGGGTTTTCTGACCGTGGAAAGGGAAGTCGAGCGCCAGCGTTACGCCCGGTCGCGGGAACGACAGCATTCCCGGCGACTTGAAGTCGCTGAAGGTCTTCAACACAGCCAGGAACGACCCGGCCCCGGACTTGCCAATCCGCCCCAGGATTTCCTTGAAAACGTCGTAATTATCGCCGTCAAAAGGCACGACCAGTTGGTACTGCAAAAACCCGCTTTTCCCATAGAGCCGGTTCCACTCCGGGACCGCGTCCAACGGGTAAAAGAAGGGGTTATAGTGAATGGTCTTGCGGGTGACCTTTTTGAGGTGGATACTGTAATAGCCGGTATTAAAGACCTTCATAGTGACCGGGTTTAACACCTGGGAAGGCATATCGAAGAAGACGCTCACCGGCAGCGTAGGTGTGGTCGCCGTCCTGGAGCGGAACTTGGAACGATTGTGGTTGCCGCGCATGAAGATGCCCCGGCCCATAGATTTACCGACCGCCAGGCAGTCCAGCCACGAGACATGGTATTCAAAGCTGTGATCGGACTGGTCCGAAAGCTCGAAAAATTCTTCCAGGTTCGAAAACCGGATATGCTCGATGTCGACAAAGGCATTATTTATGGCTTTGAGGCGAAACTCCGCCCACAAAATAACCCCGGTCAGGCCCAACCCGCCGATAGTAGCCCGGAATAGCTCCACGTTTTCGGTCGGGGAGCAGATAAAGCGGTCGCCGTTGGAGCGCAACAACTCGAACTGGGTCACGTGGCAGCCGAAAGTGCCGCTGGTGTGGTGGTTCTTCCCGTGGACGTCGTTGGCAATCGCCCCGCCTACGGATACAAACTTGGTGCCCGGCGTCACCGGCAAAAACCAGCCGCGCGGCACGATAATATCGAGGATGGTTGATAGCAAAACCCCGGCCTCGCACCGGATAATCCCGTTCGCTTCGTCAAAAGCCAGGAAGCGGTTGAGGGTACTCATATCCAACAAAGTGTTGCCTTCATTGAGGCAACTATCGCCATAACTCCGCCCGTAAGCGTAGGGCAGGACCGAACCGGTAATTTCGCTGAGGTCAGGTAAACCATCTTGCCAGAAGACCGGCTTAACTTCTTCCGGTGTGGTGCGCGGATAACGTCCCCAGGATTGATAATCTTTCATACCTAAAAAAATTCCTTAAAACCTAAAAAGCCTCATAAGCCAGGTTTTCGAAAAACTACATGCAGCTTGCTAATATTGGCGGCGCAAGTTACCTGGCCCATTTTGATAATTATGAGTAATGGCCTGGTTTATTCCAATTTGAGCTTACAACTGTTGCCAGGCTTTTCGCCAGCGACCCACCACAGTATAACATGGATTTGCCGCTCCATTTATCATCCATTTTTACTAATGAAAAGTGTTTAGTTTTAAGTGTTAAACTTTAGGGATATGTCGCTATTGGTTGCCAGGTGTAACTTTACCGAAATTGCTCACCCGGTTACCAGCAGGGTTAGCCCTGAGATTAGCAAGACCAGTTCAATCAAAATAATAAATAGCCGTTCTGGTAACCGCTCAACAATCCGTTTCCCGGTGTAAGACCCGGCCAGCATGATGGGGCCAAGGGCCAGGCCGGTAACCACTGAGGCCCCGGTTAAAACCGCCGCACCCCCATAAGCCACCAGCTTGGTGACGTGCATTACAACCGTAGACATCGCTTCGGTCCCGATATAGGCCCCTCTTACCAGGCCGTAAGCCAGGAAAAAGGGCGCTAAAATCGGCCCGACACTACCTACCAGGGCCGAAAGGAAACTGAAACCGGCCCCGATAAAAGCAAAACTTTTCAGAGTAGGGCGATAGACCGGTTTCTTGCGCAAATGCCGCCAGAGTACCATTAAAAGCAAAAAGACCCCCACAAACCGGGTCAACAAAGGCAGGGGCGCCTGGGTGAATAAGAGACCGCCAACCAGGGCCAGGGGTATCGCCCCCAGGCTGAACCAGCGTATCAGGGGCCAGACCACTTCTTTTCTATTGAACCAGACCCGGCTGGCGTTGCCGATTAACTGGGCTACGGTAAGGATAGGAATAGCATCCCGGACCCCGAATACCGCTACCAGGACCGGCAATAGAATGGCGGCCCCACCAAACCCGGTAACACCGGCCACGGTCGAAGCCGCAAAAGCCGTAATGACCAGTATTACCAGGGGAATAATCCCAATCGAAAAAATATCCACCGGCCTTAAACCCGTATCTTCTAATGCCCACTCCCTGCCAGTTGCAACCCGATAACACCCACCACGATAAAAGCTATCGAAAGTAGCCGTCCAAAGGTCACGGCCTCACTCAGCAGGATAATCCCCAGGATAGCCGTGCCCGCCGCGCCAATCCCGGTCCAGACCGCATAAGCCGAACCGACCGGCAAATCTTTTAGTGCCAGGTTCAAAATGATAAAACTGGCTGCCCCGAACGCTATCATTCCGATTGTCGGCCAGAGCTGGGTAAAACCCTTGCTCTCCTTCATACAAAGTGCAAACCCCACTTCAAAAAACCCGGCTATAATTACCAGTACCCAGTTCATAAAAATATCCCAATTCCGTTATAAATTATCTCTTAAATTCTTTCCGAAAACCTTCTTACAAACCCGTTTCGGCCCCGCCTGTCCCTTCCGGCGGTTTTGCTAAACTATGGGTCATTTCAAGCAGCCGCTTTTCTACCTGCTCGCGCAGTTTCCCGCCCGGGGGAGCCAGTTGGAAAAGCTCGGCCAGCCATAGGCCGTCGGCAGCCAACCGGATAATGGTCGCCAGGGCCGGGTCGAGACCGTCCTGCTCGGCCTGCTGTTGATAACCCGCAAAACTCTTTCGAAACGGTTCGAGCAGTTGCGGGTTGGTGGCTATCGCCGTCAGAATGGCCGCGCTGCTCCCCAGCCAGTCGTTTTCCAGCTTGTTCCCGGCAAAAGTGGCCCGCACAAATGCCCTTAACCAGCTACCTGCCTCCAATTCGGCCTCCGCCCGTCTTTCTGCGTATTCCAGTGCAAGTTGCCGCCCCACCTCGCCGTCAAACTGGGCATTAAGCTGCTCGATTAAACCTTTTATCAGGTCTTCCTTGCTCGGAAAATGATAGAGCAGGCCGCCCTTGCTGACACCGGCCTTTCTCGCGACCGCTTCCAGGGTCAGGTGGGCCACTCCTTCGGCCAGCACAAGCTGGTTGGCCGCGGCCAGAATCTCCTGGCGGGTATTCGGCTGTGAATTATTCTTCCTCATAAGTTTAATATACCGTCCAGACGGTATAGTTGTCAAATTGAAAAGGCCTATGCTCTTTATTCTATTTTTTACCTACTAACGAGGTGAATGTTAAAAACCAGGAAAAATCACTTGCCTACGAAGTGAGATGGGGAGATTTTCAGGTGAGATTATAATAAAGGAAAAGGTTGGGCCCTAAACCTGGGCCGGTTGGGGATATAAGGTAGCGGGGAGAATTTTGTTTTGCGACACTTTGAAAGCGTCTTCAGGCGAAGCCAACCGACCTGCCTGCCAGGCTGCTTCGAATGTAGATGGATCGGTGTTAGCGCGGGTCTGGGCCACCGCCTCGTTATAGCGGGCCAGGTCGGTCGGCTGGAGGGGAGTGTTAATCACTTCGCGGAAGGCCTCGGATGCCCCGAAGATAAAACTTGCCAGGCGCGTCTGCCCGCCCCGGCAGAGAATCCGGGCAATACCTTCCAGGCAGAACGCCAGGTTGAGACTTTCGCCGGTATCCTTGGAAAGCTGGAAACTCTCGTTATACAACTTGAGGGCCTGCTCGTCATTGCCTTCTGCCGCAAATGCGTCAGCCAACCCCAGGATGGACCCGGCGGTCCCGGAGCGGTCATGCAACTCCCGCCGCAAGGCCAGGCTTTCCTCGAAATAAGCCCGCGCCCGGCTCGGCTGCTCCTGCGACAACCGCAGATAGCCCAGGTTGTTTAAGAGCAAGGCCACCATCCTTAAATCGCCCAGGCTGCGCAGCACCTTTAGCCCTTCCTCGTAGAAAGTGCTGGCCGGGCCGTACTCGCCCTGGCTGGTCTTGAGCGCCCCCAGGAAACTCAAACACAGCGCCAGGCCGCGTTTATCCTGCAACTCGCGTCTCAAGGCCATCGCCTCTTCGTCATAAATCACGGCCTGGTCATAATCGCCCATATAAGCCGCGACCACCCCCAGCGAATGTAACCCGCTGGCAATCCCGGCCTTATCTCCAAGCTGCCGTTGTAAAGCCAGCCCGGCCTTGAAAAACTCAATCGCCTTTGGGTAATCAAACTGGTCCCGGCTCATCAGCCCCGCCACGTTATAAGCCTGGGCCAGGACTTCCGTCTTGAAGTCACCGCTCTTGCTAAAAGCCGTTTCCAGCCAGCTTAACCCGTCACTTTGATAGCCCTGGGCCGCCCAGTAACGCCACAAAACCGCGCTGATTTTCAAGACCTGCTCGATTCTTTCCGGGTCATCTCCCCGCAGCGACCAGTCCATCAAATTTCGCAGGTTCTCGTTTTCCTGCTCGAAGCAGCGGAACCATTCCGCCTGCTCCGGCCCGGTCAACTTCGGCCCGGCTTCCTCGACCATCACCGCGAAAAAACCGGCATGCTGGTCACGGGCCTCCGCTTCCTCACCCCGTTCCTCCAGCTTTTTAAGGGCGTACTGGTGAATGGTCTGGAGCATCGTAAAACGGGGCGCGCCGTCCAGCCCCTCGACCTGCCGCAGCAAGCTATTGTTCAAAAGCCGGGTGATGCCTTCCAGCACGTCAATCTCGCCCATCATATCGGGGTCGCAAACCGCCTCGGCGGCTTCCAGGGTCGAACCGCCCCCAAAGACCGCCAGCCGGGTAAAGATGACCTGCTCGTTTTCTTCCAGCAAATCGTAACCCCAGGCAATTGTTTCTTCCAACGATTGCTGACGCAGGGGCCGCTGCTGATCCGACCCGGCCTCCGCCAGCCACCCGAAGCGGGAGCTTAACTGGTCGAGCATTTGCTGGGGGGTCAGGGTATTGGCGTGGGCCGCCGCCAGTTCGATAGCCAGCGGCAACCCGTCCAGGGCCCGGCAGACCTCGACTATCGCCCCGGCATTTTCCTCGGTAAGCCGGAAATCGGGCTGGGCCTGCTGGGCCCTTCGCACGAAAAGCCCTACCGCCGGGAAGCTCATCAACTCGTCAAGCGAAGGCTGCCGCCGCCCGTCGGGCAGTTTTAAAGGCAAAACCTCAAATTCCTGCTCGCCGTAGACCTTCAGGACGCTCCGGGTCGTCACAATTATACGCAGGTTGGGCGCGGCCCCTAAAAACTGGTTGACCAGCGAGGTGGCTTCCAGGACATGCTCGAAATTGTCCAGCACCAGCAGCACCCGGCGGGTCTTCAGGTGATTTTTGAGGGTTTCTTCCAGCCGCAGATACTGGCCCCTGGCGTTCCCGATACCCTCTTTCAGACCGAGGGCGGCAATCAGGGCCTGGGCCACCTGTAAGGCCGAGTGGAGCGGGCTCAGGTCTACGAAGAAGACGCCATCGCTAAATTCGGGCATCAACCGGGCCGCAATTTGCAGACCCAGCCGGGTCTTACCGGTGCCACCCGGCCCGAACAGCGTCAGAAGGTGGTTCTGGCCGGTTAGCAGCATCCGGCAAGCCTGGGTAATCTCATTCTCTCGGCCCAGCAAGGGTGTCGCCTGGGCAGTCAGGTTGTTGGTGAAATTATTGAGACTTTTAAGGGGAGGAAAGGCGGTGGGCTGGCCCGGCCCGGTCACCTGGGTAAGCAGTTCCGGTTCCAGCAAATCGTTAAGGAGGTGTTTGCCCAGGTCGGTAAAGACCAGCGCATCATCAAACCGGGCCCTGGCAAGGCCAGCCGCCGCCTGGCTCAACAAAATCTGCCCGCCGTTCACTGCCGCCAGTATAGCGACCGTCCGGTCTACCAGTTCGCCCCGGTACTCGCCGTCCTGTTCTTCGGCCTTACCGGTATTAATTACAATCCCGATTTTAAGAGGGGTAGCGGTCTGGTTCCATGGTTGCGCGGCCAGTTGCTCCTGGAGGGTCAGGGCGCAACTGAGCGCGACATCGAGATAATCGAACACACAGAAAAAACTGTCCCCGGTTATTTTGAAAACACGTCCGCCGCTATCTCTGACCACAGTCTGAGTAAGCCGGTCATGCTGGCTGATTGCCGCCTGCATGCCGGTAGGGTCTTCTCGCCACCGCTCGGAAATGTTTTCAATAGAGGTAAAGAGAAATGACTTATTATTGATACCTTTGCCTGGTATTGGTACCATGAAGTCTAGCTTTCTGACCTGGGACAGTCTGTCGATGGCGGCGGCTGGTTTAACTTAACCAGCCACTCCGCCAATCTTAAGCCCATTTCTGGATCGGAATAACATTACGCCCCGCGCCGGGTTTATTCAGGCGCGACACCCAACCACCCTGTCTGATAAAACCCTCTAATTCTTGAACCCTTAAAGGGCGGCTAATATAATAACCCTGGATTTCCTGGCAGCCGATTTCTTCGAGGTAATCCAGTTGTTGCGAGGTTTCAACCCCCTCGGCAATCACCCGCATATCCAGGTTGTGGCCGAGCATGGCAATCGTCTTGAGTAGAGCTTTGGTCTTGGGACTTTCCTGGACCGTCCCCAACGTCCGTACAAACGACTGGTCAATTTTCAAAGTGTCAATCGGCAATTGCTGCAAGTAACGCAGCGACGAATAGCCGGTACCGAAATCATCAATCGCCAGGTAAACGCCAATTTCTTTTAACTGGTTTAACTTGGCGGCAATCGAATGGGTATCCCCCAGCAGCAAACCTTCGGTCAGTTCCAGTTCCAACCACTGCGGGTCTAACCCACTTTTATCCAGGGCATGCAGGACCGTATCAATAAAGTCATCGCGGCCAAATTGCAAGGCCGAAACGTTGACCGATACCCGGACCGGCGGCAGACCCCGGTTTTGCCACTCCACCGCCTGGCGGCAGGCTTCTTCCATAACCCAGGCTCCAATCGGGATAATCAAGCCGGTTTCCTCGGCCAGCGGGATAAACTCACCCGGCGAAACCAGCCCCAACTCCCGGTGATTCCAGCGGATAAGGGCTTCCAGGCCGACCAGTTTGGCCTGCTCAATATCGACCTGCGGCTGGTAGTGTAACAACAGTTCGCCCAGTTCGAGGGCCTTGTGCAACTGGGTCATCAGCCATAACCGGCGCTGCTCCGACTCGTCCATGTCCTTCACGAAGAACCGGAAATTATTCTTGCCCTGGTCCTTCACTTTGTACATCGCGTTATCGGCGTGCCGTAAAATTTCCGTAACATTCTCGCCGTGGGTCGGATAAAGGCTGATACCGATACTGGCGCTGATGTAAAGCTCCTGGCCGCTGACGATAAAAGGCTCCTGCAAGGCTTTTAATAAGCTCTCGGCAATCCGGTTGACGCTTTGCAGGTTCTTGACCACACTCAGGACGATTACAAATTCGTCGCCACCCTGCCGGGCTACAATATCGGTGAAGCGCACGCCTTTCTGTAAACGGCAGGCAACCTGCTGCAAAAGGGCGTCCCCGACGGTGTGACCAAGCGAGTCATTAATCATCTTAAACCGGTCCAGGTCAATAAACAAGACCGCAACCTGGTGTTTTTTCCGTTTGGCATCTTCCAGGGCCTTTTCCAGGCTTTCTTCCAGCATCAGGCGGTTAGGCAGACCGGTCAGGGCGTCGTGTTTGGCCTGGAAAATCAACTGGGCGCTCAAGCGTTTCTGCTCAAGTGCGAAAGTGGTCCGTTCGATAGCCAGCCCGGCCAGGTCGCAGAAAGCTGTCAGTAATTCTAAGTCCGCCCCTTCAAAACTACCCGCCACTTTGTTAAGACACTGAATGACCCCGGTAATGCTGCCGTCGCTGGTTTTTACGGCTACTGTCAAAATGGATTGGACATTATGACCGAATAAGCCGCCACTGTAGCGGGGGTCATTTACCGCGTCATTAAGCATGATGGGTTCGCCGTCAAAGGCCACCATCCCGGCGATACCGCGGCCAACCGGCAACCGCACTTCGTTTTCGTCTTGACCAGACCAGGCTTTGGAATAGAGTTCGTGATTTTCGTGGTCGAGCATAAACAGGATTGTTCGTTCCGCCTGGACCAGGGCATTTCCTTCCCGGACAATTAAAGCCAGGAGGCGATTTAAATCGGTCTCCGAGTTCAGTTGAACCGCTATTTTTACCAGATCTTTATAGCCTACTTCGCGGCTATTTACACAGTTCGTCACTTTACTTCCCTGATAATTTCTACTGGGCCTAACCTGTTTACCCTATCCGGTTAAATAGCTCGGACGGTGTTTGGTAAGTCACCGCACCTTCGCAGGTTTTAACCCAATTTCTCTGTTTCTAAGTATACAGACCTATTGTTAATCTATTATTAACGGCCTATTACATTGTTATGAGTTCTTCATCGGCTTTGCCGCAATTGATAAAGCAATCTCTGTGCCATAACCTTTTGATCATAGGGGCGAGGTTTTGGACTTTGATACCCCTTCAACTGAGGCTGGTTTAAGAAACAACCAGGAATATTTTCCGATTCTAGCTGTAGTATAACTCGCTAAGCTTACGGCCTACCTTACGAAAGGGCTATCTACCTTAACAAAATCGACTATAATATAGATTTTTTAAGAAATTGTAATTGGTTAACCTGTTTTCCAGTTATATATTAAAGCTTTACCTGATGCTAAACAGTTTGTCCTTGTTATTTTTAATATTTTCGTATAAAATAAATTAAACTTTTGGCTTGTAAATTTGTGTCTGTTTGAGGACCGGCATGCGTCATAAAAATTTTGTTAACTATCCCTTAATTGGGCTTGCTCTTTTTTCGAGTGTCCTTCTACTGGTCGCTTGCGGCGATCCTACACCCGGTAACTTAGCCTTTTCAACGACCGCAGGCGTACCCTCCCCGGCAGCGGCATCTGGCCCTGCCATAATCTCCCCGGCAGTTACCCCTAGCCCTAGTATAACATTACCTTCATCTATTCCGGCTTTGACCTCGACCGCCCCGGCTCAAACCCCGGTCCCTTCAAAAACGGTCTTTGTTGTCCCGACCGCCCCCCTGGAATTTAACGCTTCTGCGGCAGCAACCGCTTCACCGGTCCCGGACGGTGAAAACGCCTTACTCCTCCAGGCCAAACAGCTTTACAATGCGGAAAATATAGCCAAGCCCTGAATGACATCAACCAGGTTATCGCGCTCGACCCTCGCCTAATCGAAGCCTATTACGTGCGTGGTAACATCGAAATGGACCAGAAAAACTATGGCAACGCGATTGAAGATTACAATAAAGCTATTCTTTATTACCCCAATTACGCTACCGCTTACAACCAGCGGGGCCTCACCTATTACAACACCGGTAAATATGTCCAGGCCAGGGCCGATTTGACCAAAGCTATCGAGCTCAACCCTAAAATGGCGGCGGCCCACAATAACCTGGGGCTGATTTACTTCTATGTTGACAAGGATGACTCCAAAGCCCTGGCTGAATATAACCTCGCCATCAGCCTCCAACCGAACGGGGAGGTCCAATATTCTAACCGGGGCGAAGTGTATGTTGACCAGGGAAAAACCGACGAAGCGATGGCCGATTTTAATAAAGCCATCGACATCAGCGGGGACCAGGTTTACTACGCTTATTATTACCGGGGGCTGCTCTACGAAAAATTGGGGGATGTAAAGTCGGCCCGCAAAGACCTGCAAAAAGCCGTCGATTTAGGTTATCAAAAAGCTGAAGCTGAACTGAAAAGACTTTAATTTCTTTAGAACGCGCTTATTTCTGGCGGTCTACGGCCTAATTCAGGGCGTCCTCGTAAAGCTTGATGGTAACGGCGTTAGAGAGCGAAAGCAGCCTTTTGCGAGACGCGGCTGCCGGGTTCGCTTTTTCCGCCGGGAGCCACAGGCTGAAGCGGCTCCCTTCGTCGGGGCTGCTCGATACCTCAATCCAGCCGTTATGGGCTTTCGCAATCAGGGCCGAAATATACAGTCCCAGGCCGGACCCCACCCTGGTCCCGCCGGGGTCGGCCCGGAAATGCCGCTCGAAAATATGGGGTAAATCTTCCGCCGAAATACCTTTGCCAGTATCGCTCACCGAGATAATCACGTGCAGCCCGTCGTCACTCTCGCCCGCCTCGATTGTCACCTGGCCGCCCGCCGGGGTATAGGCCATGGCGTTGTCCACCAGGTTCAACAACAACTGGCGCAGCAAATCGCTATCGCCCGGCACCTGTAGCTGCGGCAGCGACCCCAGGACCAGTTCGACCCGTGGGTTCAGGAAACGGCCCTGCCGGGCTATCTCAAAAAGGACTTCGTCAAGTTCTACCGGCTGGCGGGAGGGGAACAACTGGGGCAGTATCCCCGCTTCTGCCCGCGCCGAGGCCAGCAAATTACTCACCAGCCGCGACATGCGCCCCAACTCGCCATTAATCTGCTGCACGTCCGCCCGCGCCTGCCCGGTCAGGGTCGGGTCCATCAAAAGGACATCCACCTGGCCCCGGATGGCGGTCAGGGGGGTCCGCAATTCGTGCGAAACATCCCCCACAAACGAGCGCTGCATCTCAAAAGCGTTTTCCAGCCGTTCCAGCATCTGGTTAAAGGCGGCGGTCAAATTTTGAGCCTCCTCCGAACTCGGTTTTGGCTCCGGCAACCGCTCCTGTAACTTCTTCTCACTCAGGCTCCCCATGGTCGAGGAAAGCAGGCTTAAGGGCTGCAATTCCCGGCTGGACAGCCAATAACCCACGCCGTAGACCAGCACCGTTGCCATCAGGCAGCACAGCACAATTGCCGTAATAATGACCAGGCGGGTATGCTCAATTGACTCCATGGACTGGCTGACCTGGGCAATCGCCAGGAACTGGCCGCGCTCATCTTTTAGCGAGAAAGTCAATAAACGCACCTGCCGCCCGGTATCGTCCTGCCGGGTCACGGTGACACCCTCGCCCCGGTCGGTCGTTTCTAGGTCCGAAAGCTGGAAAGCCAGCTTTTCCTGGCCCAGGTTGGGCGAACGGGCCAGGGTCTGGCCGTTGTGCCAGTCAATCAGCTTGATAGCTACCTGGTCCGAGTTAAACTCGTCACCCTTGTGGCCCTGGACCAATCGCTGGAAGAAAGCATCGTCATACGGCTGGCTCGAAGCGGTCCACATCCGGGTGGACGCCTCAAGCTCCTGGGCTTGCAAGCGCAAATGGTCGTCCACCTCGGCAGTCATGCGCTCGATAACCATCGTATACATCACAAAACCCATCAGGCCGAGCATGACCAGCATCACCAGCACGTTCCACAGGACCAGGCGAGAGCGCAGGGAACGCAGGCGGGGGATGCCGCCGCGACTTTCCAACAGGTTTATTGACGAGCTTTTTGCTTCCATAAAAGGATTCTCCGGGCTAATTGTCCCACCTATTTTTCGAAAAGGCTGCACAGGCGGCATTTTCTAGGATGAATCGGTGCCACTTTTAAGCTTAAAGAGCGGACTGACTCACTGAGCAAGGGCTTTTGGAGGGCTGGATTCGCCAGAGCAAGCGAAACAGCCAATAAGTTGAGTTGAAATGAGAACTGGAATTTATACGGTGTATTGCCACTTTAGCTCGCTACCGTTTAATACCCTGATTATAATATATTTCTGCCGGAAAAGAGTGTAGAAAAAACGAGGAAAGGGAGTGTTTTTCGGACTTTCCGACTTCTGGCTGCTATTTTTTCCTACGCAACCTGTTTTCAAGGTGGCAACTGCCCTTAAAGGAGCCAGGACTAAGGTTTCAGGATATAGCCGATACCGCGCACCGAATGAATCATGTCGGGTTTGCCGCCCGCGTTGAGCTTTGAACGCAAATAGTTTATATAAACCTTGATAACCTCAATCCCGGATTCGTTATCGTAACCCCAGATGCGTTCGAAAATAATCTCTTTGGTCAGGACCTGGCCCTGGTGGCGGGTCAGGAGTTCCAGCAAATCGAACTCACGAGAAGTCAACTCTACCAGGCGGTCGCCCCGGCGCACCTCCCGGATGGCCGGGTCAATCACCAGGTCGCCCACTTCCAGCTTGCGGTTGGGCCGGTTCTGGTGTTCCACCCGCCGCAGGTTCGCCCGAATCCGCGCCAGCAACTCCTCGAAAGCGAAAGGCTTGGTAATATAGTCGTCGGCCCCGCAATCCAACCCGCTAATTTTATCGGTCAAAGCATCCCTGGCCGTCAGCATCAAAATCGGCAAATTGCGGTCCCCGCTGGCCCGCAGGCGGCGGCAGACCTCGTACCCGGTCATATCAGGCAGCATAATATCCAGCACAACCAGGTCCGGCGGATAATCTCTGGCTGAATTTAAAGCGTCTTCCCCGTTCGACACGGCAGCTACGTCAAAGCCCTTATAGGTTAAACCCCTTCGCAAGAAATCATTGATTTGCGGTTCGTCGTCAACGACTAATATTTTCGGCATATTTGTTTGGTACCTTCTAGCCAGAAGAAGTGATTTTTACCGGAGCCAGGAAGTTGAGTATAACAAGATTATATTGCCATCAATTGTTGTGCCAGTGTCTCCGGGGGCAGTCCGGTGGCCTGATAAATGCAACAATATTATACGTCATTTTTAAGAAAATGTGTGAAATTTTGAACAAATATTACCTTTTTCTAATTTTAGTAGGTGTACCCGCCTTTTTTAGACGAGGATAAGCATGCTAGAACAGCAGAAATGGCCGGACTTTATCTACATCGTCCGCCATGGTGAAAGCGCCGGGAATGTTGCCCGTGACCTGGCCCATTCCCAGGGCAAAGCTTTTATCGAAATTGAGGCTGCCCGCGATATGGACGTGCCACTTTCCGACCTCGGCCACCGCCAGGCCCGCGCCGTAGGCCGCTGGTTTGGCGACCTGCCCGACAACCAGAAACCGACCACCGTCCTTTGTTCGTCCTATCTCCGGGCCAAACAAACCGCTCAGAACCTGGTTGAAGCCGCCGGGGAAACCTATACCGATTTACAAATCGTGGTGGACGAACGGCTGCGCGAGCGCGAGTTTGGTATCCTCGACCGCCTGACCACCATGGGTATCGAACAGGAATACCCCGACCAGGCCAAAATGCGCCGGGCCCTGGGCAAGTTCTACTACCGGCCACCGGGTGGGGAAAGCTGGTGCGATGTTATTTTGCGCCTCCGCAGCGTCATAGATACAATCACCCGCGAACACCGGGGCGAACGTGTCCTGATTGTCTGCCATACCGTCGTAGTCCTCTGTTTCCGCTATCTGCTCGAACGGCTCGACGAGGAACAAATCCTGGCGATTGACCGCCAGCACGATATTGCCAACTGCTCGGTTACCTCCTACTGCTTTGACCAGGCTCTCGGCCAGCACGGCAAACTTAAACTAAATTTATTCAACTTTGTGGCCCCGCTTGAAGAAGCCGGGCAGCCTGTCACGAGGGAACCCGATGCCCCAGTCGCACCCAAATAAACCCGGTAACACCCCGGATAAGCCGGGCCAAGCCATCCTGCTCACGCCGGATTTTCTAAAAAGTTGGCCCCTGCCCCAACCTGACGAAACCGGTGACAAAGAGGACCGGGGCCGGACCGTCATAGTAGGCGGCTCGGCCCTCATGCCAGGGGCCATTATCCTGGCTGCTACCGCTGCCCTGCGGGCCGGGGCCGGGAAACTCCAAATCGGCACTGCCGCGACCATCCAGCAGCACGTGGGCGTGGCAATCCCCGAAAGCCTGGTCTTTGCCCTGCCCGAAACCAAAGAGGCCGGGTTAGCCAGGGAGGCCATCCCCGCTATCGTCGAAAAAGCTGCTCATGCCGGTTCGCTCCTTATCGGGCCGGGGATGGTCCACCCCGAAGCGGTCGCCCGGCTGGTGACCGGTGTCCTCAAAAATCTGGAAAAGGAACAGACCGCCCCCGTAGTAGTCCTCGATGCCGAGGGTTTCGCCTGCCTCAAAGACACACCCAAACTTTTCCACGAACACACCTGCCAGGGGGTCATCACACCGCACGCCGGGGAAATGGCCTCGCTGCTCGGCCTGGAAAAGAGCGAAATAGGGCGCGACCCGGCCCGGATTGCCCGCGAGGCCGCAAATTATTTCAAACTTGTAGTGGCTCTCAAAGGCTCCGAGACCTTTATCGCCGGGCCTGACGGCACAATGTACCACAACCAATCCGGTAACATCGGGCTGGCGACTTCCGGCTCCGGGGATGTCCTTTCGGGCATCGTGGCCGGGCTGGCTGCGAGGGGCGCGCCACCCATCCAGGCGGCAGCCTGGGCCGTCTACCTGCATGGCCGGGCCGGGGACCGCCTGGCAAAAACTCTGGGGCCGCTCGGCTTTTTGGCCCGCGAACTCCTGCCCGAAATCCCGTCCCTTATGGCCGGGCTTTTACCCCAATAAAAAATCCCCCGCCGGGCGGGGGATTTAACTTTTTCCTTCTAACCTAAAAAAACCGGAACCAAACCACCTGTTTTTAGCGCATCGCTTCCAGGGCGGCCTTGAAAATCCGGTCAATCTGCTGCAACCGGGTCAACGACTGGGTCGAGACCACCCCGTCCCGCTCGGTCCGGGCATTCTTTTCGCCTAGCAAAAGCAGGGCCTCTTTTTCCGGGCTGCGGGTCTTCTTGATTATCTCAAGCGCAATATAGGTCTTGCCCAGGCCCCGCACCGCCTGCCGGAAATAAACATCGTGGTCAGCATTCATCTCTATCGGCTTGGTGGCCTCCTGGAGGACCCGCTCGGCCTCGGCCACCGCCAGCGTCAGGTCGAACATCCCCGCGTTGTCCAGGTAGACCTCACCCGCGGTAACCTGGCCCCGCTCGTTCGGCGCGCTGGCCTGGACGTTACAAACCTTGCGATTGCCCGGACCCTCGTAATAGACCTGCACCTTGATTTTCTTGCCCGTAGCGGCGTCTTCGAGCCTTTTTTGCAATAGATAAAGGGTCGTATCGGTCGGCGGGTTCGGCTTGATGTCATCCACCACGTTACGGAAATTGTTATAAATATTCTCGGCCCCACGGCGAACGCTATCCCCGAGGCCGGACCAATCCGGCCCGGTATTGGCCGAAGGACCGGAAGACCGGGTCCGCGAGGAGGTCGAGCCGTAAGAGGTTGACCCGGGCCGGGAGCTATAGCTGCTCGAGGCGCCCCGGGCGCTGTAACTGCCGGTGCTGGCTGCGCGGGCCAGGTCAGCGTCCACCTGGCGACGCTGGGCCGGGTCTTTCAACATATCGTAAGCCCGGTTCAACTCCCGCATCCGGGCTTCCGCTTCCGGCGTCTTATTCACGTCCGGGTGAAATTTCTTGCTCAAAGCCCGGTACGCTGCCGAAATAACGTCCGGGTCGGCGCTGGGGTCAACCGCTAAAACTTTATAAGGATTAAAATCCATAATTTAATTATCCATTTTGCCTGAAATTATACCGTCAATTTATGTCGTCACATATACGCGCAACCCGCCCCTAAGTTTCAGCTTTCGCGGGTTCCGTCCTGGAATTATCCAACTGCAAACTGGCGGCAGTCTCGTTGAGCCGGTCACTCGCCAGGAGCAACTGCTGGGAGCGGGCCGTGGCATCGCGGGAATTTCCCGCCACCTGCCGGATCATCTCGACCGCCTGGTCCGTCGCCGTGCGCTGTTGTTGGGTGGTGAGGTTGATCTGGCGGGCCAGGTAAGTGGTCCCCTCGACATTTTCAATAATCTGTTCCAGGGCTTCCCCGGCCTGGCTGGCAACCTCGCTCATACGCTGGGCCTCGACCAGCCCCTCGTTCGTCGCTTTGAGGGTATTATTTATCGAGGTCCGAA
Organism: Chloroflexi bacterium 54-19; assembly: GCA_001898225.1. GTDB lineage: Bacteria > Chloroflexota > Chloroflexia > Chloroheliales > Chloroheliaceae > 54-19. The sequence continues at coordinate 73,666 of MKTJ01000013.1, read as the reverse complement.
TCTGCCCCAGGATAGTCTGCACGTCCCGGCTGGCGGCCCGGCTGCGAGTAGCTAAGAACTGCACTTCCTGGGCCACCACCGCGAACCGCCGCCCATACTCCCCGGCCCCGGCAGCCTCGATGGTCGCGTTCAAAGCCAGCAGGTTGGTTTCCTCGGCCAGTTCGGTAATCGTCTCGACGATTTCACTGATGCGGCGGGACTGGCGGCCCAACTCGTTCGCAATCGTACTGATAGTTTCAATTTGACCTGTGAGCGTCACGACACTGTCAATCCCAAACCCGACCGCTTTGCCGCCCGTCTCCGCCGTATGCAAAGCCTGTTCCGTTGCCAGGTAAACGCTATCGGCTACATCGGCCACCTGCCGGGCCGTCGCGCTCAACTCCTCCAGCGTGCTGGTGACTATCACCACCGATTGGGCCTGGTTATGGGCCTGGTCCGACTGGATATGGCTGATAGTATACAACTCGGCGGCCAGTTGGCCGATAGAATCGCTCGCGTGAGTATTCTGCGAAAGACTATTTTCCAGGTTCTGCTTGATTTGCCACAACCGCTCGTTGCGTTCTTCCAGTTTCCGGCCAGCCCGGAGAGTAGCGCGCCCGCTCACCCAGATCATAAACGCCATGGCCAAATTTATGGCCGAAATCATACAAAATATCTGGATTACCAGTGAAATCCGGGTGGGGAAATTGAGACTATACATCAAGAAAATGGGGCCAAACCCGATTATCCCGGCCCCGAATACGAAAAAGCCCGCCACTTCATGGATGATTAACCCGGCCAGGGCTACTACCGCCACCACTGTAAAATAGTTAAAAGCCTGGTTACTCAAATCCCGGTTGGCGTAAAACCAGCCCCGGCTCACCAGGGCTAAAAAGCCGATGGACATGAAGATATACCCGGCTAACCGGGGCCTTCCCAGCGCCAGCGCCCCGTAAGCCAGCAGGACCGCCACCAGCATTGTGACGACCGCGATACCATCACTAAAGGTCAGCACCCCTAATACCGCTGTCAACGGCACCAGGGTTGCCATGATTACTAGAACTATCACCAGGGCTATTTGCAATAACGACTTGTGGCGATCATTCAGGATCTGGGAAAAATTGGGATAGAGAAAATCTTCCGGGACAGCAGACCCAACTTCACCGGATGGCGGTTTAACCGGGCGCGCCTCGCCGGCGTCGGCTGCAAAAGAAAAAAGTTTATCAGGTTTCTGGGGCGATTTTTGGTGATTATCCAGTCCTTGCAACTTGGCCCTCAAACTTTCAGAGCTACCCGGTCCAGCCGAGAAAGAACCAGTATCTGGTTAGCTTCCCAATTATAACATTTTGGTCCGAACCCTACCAGGCCCGCCCGGCCTCATTCAGAATTAAAAAAGGCAGCACGGTTCAGGGCTGCCCTTTTTCTATAAAGACCTCAAAGGTTAGAGGATGAGGCGGAAAGGATAGCCATTAGAGACCATCTGGGCCCACCGGCCCCGGTCCTGCACCGCCTTATCATAGTAGTTCGATAAATCCGTCAGATACGAGACCTGGCCTGACTGGAAGAACATGTCCATCGCGTTAGCCATGTTGGATAAGTCATTGGCATATTCCACCGATACGAGACTGAGCTCGTAACCACCGGCTGGGACCGGTTGGTCCTTGAGGACGCGGGCGACCTTGCCGAGGCTGAGGGTCATCATACTCATATCCTCCTGGCCTCCGTAACTCACCCGGTACCATATTTCCGGCCCGGCGGGGCCATTTATGATAACCTTCTGCGCTTCGGGAGGTATCCCGCCGACAGCCGGGGTGGCTGTCCCGGTGCCGCCGGTCGCCTGGGGGGTCTCACCGGAAGCAGCGCTGCCGGTTGCACCCGGTGTACCATTGCCCGGTCGCGGCGTACCATTCCCGATTAAGCCGGGAGTACCCACCGGGGTCTGGGTAGGATTAGGCGTCCGGGTCGCTGCCGGGGTGCCGGGCCCTGTTGTCGGGGCCACGGTTGGCGCGCCCGTCAAACTGGTCGAGATGGGCTGTGAAAGCTTGATGCCAGGCACCGAGAACGCCGGGATATTTATCCGGGTAACACCCGGTTTAATTCGGCCCTCTTTGAACGGCTTGACAATCCCTTCAAAGATAGCTGTTTCGTAGAACTGGGCCGTATTGAAATAGGTAGCCGTATCATTCACATAATCAACGACTTCCGGCGGCGGGCGATTATCCCGCACCGTGGGCGGCGGCACTTCCGTACCTAAACCCGGGGCAATCGTCGGAGTAGCGTTACTGCCGGGCTCCCCACCGGTACCACTACCTGCCGGGCCTCCGACAGGGGTAGCGGTCGGACTGGGGACGCCAATGGCAACGGTAACGGTCGTATTACCCTGCTGACCACCCTGACCCGTGGTCTGACCGGGCTGAAGGGTGCCTGCCGGTAAAGTACCGGACCCATTAGGACCGGTCCCGGCAGTACCGTTAGCTGCGCTACCAGGGGTGCCAGCGCCAGGAGTACCTGCGCCAGGGTTTCCAGCCCCGGCCGTGCCAGCACCAGGGGTGCCATTGACGCCGGGCGTCCCGTTGGCTCCCGGCGTCCCGTTCGCCACACCGGGAGTACCCTGGGCCGTAGCGGTAGCCGTCAGGGCGCTCGCGGCGGTCGCGGTCTGGTCGGCGCTCGAAACGCTTGCCACCTGGTTAGTGGAATTATTATTCAATAACAGAAAGACCACCAGGGCCACCAGCAAAAGCAGGGCGACCAGGGCCAGTACCAGCAACACCGGGTTGACCCGGCGACGCTTCTTTTTTACTATGACGGTCTGGCCCGGTGGCGGCGGGACCGCGTTAACCGGCGTGGTCGGCAGCAGGCTGGCTCGCAAATCCGCGCCGGGGTCGAAAATAGCCGGCCCCTGGGCAGGAGGAATATTGGGTGACATGGCTGCGTTGGGGTCCAACTGGCCCAGGCGCACACCGCTACCACCTATAAAAGCCGGGGGCGGTGGCAAGTTCGATTGAGGCGATTGGGGCGACGGCACCGTATTGACGCTGTACGGGTCGGGCGGCATCTCACCGTTTGGTTGAGGCGTCCAGGCAAAAGGCGGTGGTGTAGCCGGGACGGTGGGCTCCCCTCCGTAAGGATTATTGGTGAAGGGTGGCGGCGTGTTGGCCTGGACCGTCGGTTCGCCTCCGTAAGGATTCGGCTCATTCCCATAAGGGCTGGTGGTAAAAGGCGGCGGCGGTGGGGGCGGCGGGGTCTGCTGGACCGGCGGCACCACCGGAGGCGGGGTGGTGTAGGGCGAAGCCAGGTCGCCGGTGCTGAGAGGCCGGATGACGGTGTCCCCGTTGGTTTCATTTTCGAGCGGGCCGGTATTAAAAGCGGCCTGGCCCTGCCCTGTATCGAGCATGTTCAGGGCTTGCCGGGCCCGCGCGTTGTTCGGGTTGATCGCCAGGACCCGCCGCAGACAGGCCGCCGCTTCGGCAGGTTGGTCGGTCGCCGCTGCCAGCCAGAACCAGGCATCTTCCGATTGGGGTTCTTTGCGGACCACCTGGGCCAGCAAGCGCGCCCCCTCGCGTTTATCACCGCTTCGTACCGCAGCAATTCCCGACTGCAACAACAAATCGGTTTCCCGGTTCATACTCATTGTCTAGACTCCTCTTTCCGGTCTGTGGTAAGACTGGTAGCCGACCTGCTCCCCTGGCGCTCTGGCTGTACCGTATTCGTAATTAATTGAACCTGACGAGTGAAAATGGAACACACAAAGACCGCGCAGAACTGAACTCACAACACAAATGCCTGAAGTTTTCGGCCCGCCAATCTGGCTTTTTAGCGCCTCTTTTGATAATTGGCGTGGTTTTTCAGGCTCAAAATGCTTGTTTTCTTATGTTATGTTTACCTGTTAAGATTATATCGGGTTTTTTAGAACAATCAAGAGGTTGTGAATTTATACAGGACTTATTTCCCCCGTCAAACCCTTTAATTTGACAAATTTGAACTGGCGATGTTACCATTCTCCCCGCTTGAACCCAGCTTAATTGGACCACTAAAAAGCAGGATTTGAATGACCGAAGAAACCGCGCTCACTTTTGCGAGGTGGCTCCGCGATTTTCGAGAGAGCCGGAATCTTGGCTTAAACCAATTCGCCGCCCTTACCCATCTTTCCAATGCTACTATCAGCAAAGTTGAAAGCGGTGAACACATCCCCAGCCCCTATACTATCAAGAAAATCGCCAACCGCTGGGGCCAGGACGAAGACTGGCTGCTCACTCTGGCCGGACATCGCACCACTCCGCTTCAAGCCATAGACGCCTTCGACGACCCCGAATTGCGCTATCTGCTCTCCGCTACCAACCTCAATCGTCTTTCCACCCGTGACCGCAAAATCCTGAAAGATCTGGTTCGCAACTTATTACAGGAAGAATAAACCCGTATGGACCTCTGGATTTTTAATACTCCCGCCGCGCCCCCGACCGCTCGTCTGCCTTACGGTCCCGAACCCGACCAGTTCGGTGACCTCCGCCTTCCCGGCGGGGAAGGACCCTTTCCGGTTGCTATCGTCATTCACGGCGGCTTCTGGCGCGCCCGCTTCAACCTGGAATTTATGGGCCACTTTGCCCAGGCCCTCACCGACCAGGGCTTTGCCACCTGGAGCATCGAGTACCGCCGTATCGGCCAACCCGGCGGAGGTTATCCCGGCACCCTGCTTGATGCCGGGCTGGCCGCGGACTACCTTAGAACTCTCGCCGCCGACTACCCGCTCGACTTGCAGCGGGTCCTTACCATCGGCCACTCTGCCGGGGGCCACCTGGCCTGCTGGTTAGCCGCCCGGCCCCAGATTCCCGCCACCGACCCGCTCTATAACCCCGACCCGCTACCTCTCCAGGGCGCTATTTCCCTGGCCGGGGTCACCAATTTGCGCCGGGGTTTCGAGCTAAACCTGAGTGAGGGCGTGGTCGGAGAACTTCTTGGCGGCGGCCCGGACCAGTATCCCGAACGCTATTACGGCGCTTCCCCTTCCGAACTGCTCCCGCTTGGGGTGCCCCAGGTGCTTATTCACGGCGAAAAAGATACCACCGTCCCCTACATTATCAGCCAGGAGTATTTTGAAAAAGCCGACCTGCTGGGCGACCCGGTCAAACTGGTGGGTCTGCCCGGCGCGGACCACTTCGAGGTGATTGACCCCAAAGCGAAGGAATGGGCCGTTATCGTGGAAAACGCCCTGGCTCTCAGCCGGTCAATCAAGACCGCCAGATCTGAGGCTAATTTTAATGAAGGACAAGGCACCAGGGAAAGTTAGCGGTAATTGACCTCGCTTGAGGCCGACTGCTGCAAGGCCAGTGAATGTTCGAGTTGCTGTGGAGTCAGGTAGCCCAGTTGGACCAGGACCTCACCCACCCGTTTGGGCTGGCCGCGCAAGGCCATATCATAGTGGGTCCGCAACGCCACGTTTAGTTGGTGCTGGGTGATATAACCTTCCTGCATCAAAAACTCACCGAGGTACGGCACCGAACGGTTGCTGGGCGCAATATCGCGGTATTCATAGGCGCTGCTGCTGGCTTTTAGCCGGAAAGTGCCGGGCGGGGCTGCTTTTAATTCGTGGCTCGAATTTACCGACAGTTCGGCGCAGCGGGCACGGGCTTTTTTCAGATAAGCCGAGACCCGTTCGTCGGCAGGGTTGCGCTTGAACAGTCCCCCCAACAAATCGACGGCTACAAAGGGGTTCGGTGTCAGGCAAGCCAGCCACAACAAGGCTATTTCATTTTGAGGGTCGCGTTCCAGGACTTTGCCGAAAATAAACTGGGACTGCTGGCGGTGGCCCAGGTGGGCTTCGTTGACGGCCTGGTTAATCAGATTAATGACATCCTGCTGCATCTGACTTAAACCTGTTTAGCTTGGATTATAAGAATAAGTGCGAAAACGGGCTGGTAGGATGAAAAATTGTTCCCAAAGTCTTTAATACCCTTCATTTAACATTACGACAAATTAAGGGGTATTAAAAAACTTACATATTTATGATACTCTGAAAACCAGCAAGAGTCAATCCCATGTTTATCTATTATTAATTTACTTTTACCGGACCTTTTTCCTATCTTTCTCCTATCTTTTTTCTAACTAACCCTTTATTTGCCCGCCAGCCTCGCCCCCGTTATAATATAAGTGTTCGGCTAAAAATTTCTCGGCCTTTAGCCTGTTATTAAATACTTGCCCAGGCTGCCTACCTCCTTTATAACTGAGAGGAATCACGCGCTATGTCTACTTCCCCCGCCAATTCCCGCCGGGTCGCTCTAAAAGCCCTCCAAACGGAACCGGGTCCTAATCCCCAGGCCAGCCTGGACCAACATGTCGCCACCCTTAAATCTACTCGCTCGCCCTTGCTCCTGGCGATTGTCATCATCGGGGGCGTTGCCACCATGGCTATCCAGATGACCGCCAGCCGCCTGGTCCAGACCTACTTCGGTAGCTCACTCGTAATCTGGGCCAACCTGATCGGTTTTACGATGGTCTGCCTGGCCCTCGGCTACTATATCGGGGGCCGCCTGAGCGAACGCTATCCCCGCCCGGCCCTGCTTTACCGGCTAACCCTGGTGGCAGGCCTTTACATGGCCCTGATTCCCCTCATCAACAACCCGGTCCTGGATGTCACTAAAGCCCTCGGCCAGTTGTTCGGGTCGCTTGTCGGCATTATGATAATCTTCGGCGTCCCTCTGACCCTTATGGGTTGCGTTTCACCCTTTGCCGTCCGCCTGCTGGTAAGTGATGTTAAAGGAGCCGGGCGTATCGCCGGATTGGTCAGTTCCCTCTCGACCCTCGGCTCGATTGCCGGGACGTTCCTCCCGGTCCTCTGGTTGATGCCGAGTCTTGGCACCCGCCTGACCATTTACCTCTTTTCGGCCCTGCTGGTCGTGTGTTCCCTGGCGGGCTGGTTCTCGGTACGCGGCAAGGCCGCCCCGGCCCAATCTGGACCCGAAAAACTAGAAACCGAACGTTCGGTCACCGCTCAAAAGGCCGCCGACAAAAAGGCCGAGGCCGAAGTTAACACCCTGACCCCCTTTCTGTGGCCGATTGTCTTTATCTGCGGGGTCGCCTCTATCGCTATCGAAATGTGCGCCAGCCGCCTGATTCAGCCCTATTTCGGGGACTCCCTCATCATCTGGGCCTGCATCATCGGCTTTATCATTATTTACCTCTCGATTGGCTACTACCTCGGCGGGCGGTTAGGCGACCGCTTCCCCCGACCCAATTTCCTATACCAGCTTACCGGCCTGGCCGCTTTCGCCCTTGGGCTCATACCGGTCCTGAGCACACCCATCTTTAACGTTGCCAGCGAGGGCTTCCGCACCGCCGATGGCTTCCTCTTTTTTGGGTCGCTCCTCGGCATCATCGTCCTGTTCGCCATCCCGGTAATCCTGCTCGGCTGCGTCTCACCTTTCTCGGTCCGGCTGCTGGTTCGAAACGTCCGCGATGCCGGGCGCACCGCCGGTAAGGTCAGTTCCCTTTCGACCATCGGCTCCATCGCCGGGAGTTTCCTACCGGTGCTGGTCTTTATCCCGACCTTTGGCACCCGCACCACTCTTTATATATTCAGCCTGACGTTGCTGGTCTTCTCGACCATCGGCCTCTTTATGACCGCCAAACGCCGCGCCCCGGTCTTCGCGGCCCTGACCGTCGTTATTGTTTTGCTGGCCGCGTTCGTCACTTTTGGCATCAAGACCGCCACCAACGGCACCTTACTGGCCGAGAAAGAGTCGGCTTACAACTACATCCAGGTCATAAAACGCGACAACGGCGAGATTGACCTCGTCCTCAACGAAGGGCACGCAGTCCACTCCATCTACAATCCCAACCAGGTGCTGACCGGTGGACCCTGGGACCAGTACATGATTACGCCTTTCTTCAACGCCAACGTTACCGAAAAAGATGTCAAGAGCATGCTCATGCTCGGGCTCGGCGCTGGCACCGTCCCCAAACAGTTAACCAAGGCCTATGGTGACCAGGTCCATATTGACGGCGTTGAGATTGACCCCGAAATTATCGCCCTTGGTAAGCAGTATTTCGATATGAACGAGCCAAACCTCAACGCTATTGCCGAGGATGGCCGCTATTCGCTGATAACCAGCAACAAGAAATACGATATTATCGGGGTGGACGCCTATAAACAGCCCTATATCCCGTTCCACATGACTACCAAGGAGTTCTTCCAGCAGGTCCGCGACCACCTGACCCCTACCGGGGTGGCTGTTATCAACGCCGGGACGCCTGCTGTCAGCAACAAGATTGACTACCGTTTGGCAGAGACCCTGGCCCAGACCATGAAGACCGTTTACCCGAACGTCTATATGATTAACCTCTATAAATCTTCGGGCTATTACAACACTATCGTGGTCGCCACCAACCAGCCCACGAGCCTGGATAACTTCAAAAAGAACATTACCCAGGTCGTCACCAACCCCCTGATAAAACAGGTCGGCCAAAAAGCCATTGATAGCGATAGCATCGAGGAATGGACCGGTGTCAGCAAGAGCAGCCAACCCCCGCTCGTCCTGACCGACGACCGCGCCCCCATCGAGCAAATCATCGACCAGGTCATCATTGACTATGTCACGGCAGGTGGTAAATAGCTTGATGTAATAAGCAGGAATCAAAAAAGCGAGGCTGTGAACCTCGCTTTTTTGATACTCTTTCTAATTAACCTTGGATTTTGCCGCTTTCGTGCAAGTAGCGGGCGAACCGTAGTCGCTTGAATTCCGGGGTAATCTCGTTTTCCTCGGTTTCGTTATAGCGACGCCGCAACCGTAGAATCTGTTTCAACTGGTTCTCGCTAAACCCCTGCAAAGCCAGTTCCACAAAATCGGGACCATTCAGGATTCGCCCACCCACCAGGTCAATATTCTCGCCGACGTTCGTCAACTCGGTTGTGGGTGTTTCTTCCGGTTCTTCGGTCTCTTTCTCCTGGTCACTGAATTGAGCCATTTGGTCACCTTCTTTTCTAGCAATTTACGGGATAAGCCGTACTCCCTTGCCTATCTCTCTCAATAAAATAGACTCTAAATTTGGAAAAGGCTTTAACGACCCTGTTTTGCCCCATGTCCCATATTATACTTTATTTATAATAACGCTTTTAAATCCCTTTTGGTTTATCAAAACGATTAATTTTTGATAAAGATTATTCCCTTCTTTTCCCATCAAGATTAGTGTGCCTTTCTACACTATAATTTACGCTACTTTGTTTATAAATGTTTCATTTTAGCAGGCATTTTATTTACCTGATTAAGCCGGATTAATCATATTATGACCCGGCCAACTTTTATGTGCCGACTGTCACAACTTTGCTGTGACGTTATACCGGGCCTTATTATACCAATTTTCGGGGGAATTCTGAATCAAAACCGAACAACAGCAGGCCGAATGCAAAGTCGTTTGCCCGGCGGCACGAAACTTCTACCATCTGACTTCCGACTACTAAACACTAAAAACTGGTAACTAAAAACTTACCGTCCCTATCCCAGGTTATTTCGGACCGCGTAGACCGCCGCCTGGGTCCGGTCCGTCACACCCAATTTTTCCAGGATGGAACGGACGTGACTTTTAACCGTATCGTGACTGATGCCTAACTGCTGAGAGATGGCCGAATTGCTCAAACCCTGCCCTATCAGGTTTAAGACCTGCTTTTCGCGTTTGGTCAGCTGGGTTAATGCCAAATTATCGTCAATCTCCGGCTCGGATACCGGTCTTTCTTCGCCGGACGCGGCCTGACCGGTATAAATGGCTGCGAATTCCTGGATAAGGGTGCGCAATAGCAGCGGATTAATCAAAGAACCCCCCGCCGCAATCGTCTTGATAGCGCTGACCAGGCTGGTCTGGTCCGGCCCTTTGACGATATACCCGCTGGCCCCGCAGGCTAACGACTTGCGTAACATTGCCGGGTTTTCAGAACTGGTTAAAATGATTATATCGCTGGCCGGGACCAGTTGTTTCAATTTACGGGTCGCGGTCAACCCATCCATCCCAGGCATATGGATGTCCATCAAAATGATGTCAGGCTGCAACTCTACGGCTTTTTCCAGCACCGCTTCACCGGAGGCGAACTCCCCGACTACCTCAAACTCTGGTTCCTGGGCCAGGATAGCCTTGAATAACTCCCTGGCAATCAATTGGTCGTCAACAATAACGATCCTGACCCGCGTTTCCTTATTATGTGCTGCCAAAATTTCACCACTATCACAATCATTTTACGAAAATTGGTCTGCTAAGCACAACTTTTGTTAAATATTATACTTTAAAGAAGCTAATTAATATAGTGGTGATACGGTTTGCTATTCATTTTTATTGCGTATCTCCGTCTTAAAAAATCCTTTTTAGAATTGGGTAATCAACCCGTTTTTGTGTGTTTTTACCCTGTTGAATCAACCCTTGCACCCAGCAGGGGACCAATTTTCCCGGCGGATTTCTTCCTGCCCCTGCCATTTTTATATTAATTGTTAAGATAAATTCCTCTTGAAACGATTTTGTATTTAATATTAAATCGCACCGCCGGTAGTCTTCCTGGTGTCGGCCAGGCGATAGCTCAACGCGGCTTGCTGCAACCGGGCCTGCCCTGGCGCATGATAACCGATTCCTTTCCCGGTTACTACTGCCGTCAGGGGATAGACCAGGCTCTCCTCGGCCCCGGCCAGGTCTTCCGCCGCACCAAAAGCCTGCCCTGCCGCCAGGGTTAAATCCGAATGCCAGATTGGCCCGGTTGGACCTTCCTGCCGCCGTAACAGGGCCTTAAACCGCCCCGGTGAAAAATGCAACCCGCTATCGAGCGCCACTCCCGCCCCTTCACAGGTCGCGCCTACAGCCAGCGCCCGGCTAAGATGGCCCTGCCAATCCTCGGCCCGCGCCAACTCCCCCAACCTGACCCTGGCGATAATTTCGCTGCGGCCTGACCCTAGTTCAGCCTGGATAGCGGTGGCGGCTTCCTCTAAAGGTAAGACCTCGTAGAAATTAATCGAGGGCCAGCGCTCGAACCCCTGGAAACCGAGCGCGGTCCGGGCAAAGACTGCCAGCCGGTCCAGGTAACCCTCCTCGTGGTGGATGGTCCCGACCAGACCGGCTTTTTCCGGCCCGCTTAAAGCCCGGTCGCTCTCCACAAACAGGTGCCATAACCCACCGGGATTCGGCGCGGACAGAACGGCCAGGGCAATCCTGGCCGCTTCCATGGTCGCATCACTTGCGGCTCCCAGTTTTAACCAGACGGTCACCTGGCTGGCTAACTTCCGGCTTAACTCCCCCAAACCCTTGGCGTACCCCGCTTCCCCGGCGCGCTCTTCCTCAAAAACCTTTATTTTCGTTTCGGCTGACCCTGCCGCACTTTTGCTGTTACTATCAGATAACCCGGCTTCAAAACTCGCCAGTTCCGCTCTAATCTTATTATCCCTGTTAAAAATTCCTTCCCTACTTAAAGGGATATGTCCTTTGGAAAAATCCAGTATCACCCTTTCAACCGGGCCGCTCGCTATCGGCTTTAAATCCGCCACTTCCGGTTCGACCAGCGCGTAAGGCCCTGGCTGGGGTAGCCCGGCCACCTCCGCCGGGTCGTCTCCCCGCCCCACCAGCACCTCGCGCCGCAATTCGGCCAACTGCTCGAAAGCTAAATCCGCTGTCTCAAGCACAAAATAAGGTGGTGCGGCCTGCCATTTCATACCGTGCTGCCCGGCCTCCACCTCGGCCTTTAACTGTGTCCCCGGCAGAATTTGCAAATGGAACAAATCGAATGGGGATATGTCGTTATGCTCTACCCATTCCACCGAACGGTGAAACGTTTCCGGCGTCTCCCCCGGCAAACCCAGGATTAAATCAAGAAAAACCTCGATGCCAACGTCTCGCAGGTTATGGACCCCCTGGGTCAGGCGCGGCAAATTATTCTTCCGGCGCACCCGGGCCAGCACCTCCGGCACCGCCGACTGTAAACCGACCTCCACAATATTAAAATTAGTTTCGGCTAGTAACCGTGCCTGTTCGGTTGTTATCGCCTCGCCCCGCATCTCGGCGTAAAAACTCATGTGCCGGTTGGCCCCACTCTCCTTGAGCATCTCGTAAAGACGGGGCAAATGCGGCAGGGTATTGAAATTCGCTTCTACAAAGTGAATTTGCTCGATGCCCCGCGCCATCCCGTACTCTAACTCCTGCCGGACCCGTTCCAAATCAAAGTAGCGTTTGCCTCCTCGCAACACGTCTTGCCGCCCGTAATAACAAAACGTACACTTCGACGGGCACCAGCGTGACAATTCCACCGACATAAATTTGCCGAGATGCCCTTCCAGCGCCCCGCTGAGATAAGCCGAGGGAGCCAGGTTGACATCCTCCAAAGCCGGGCCGCTCAAAACGGTTGGCCCTATCGCCCGGCTTTCCCCTTTACCGCCCACAAAACTGAGAGTGTTCTTCGGGGCGGGCGGCAAGTGGGTATGGACCGCGTATCGAAAATTTTCCGCCGTAATCTGTTTGTGACCTGCCGTCAGCAGCCGCAATAACTCCAGGAAGGCCAGTTCGCCTTCACCCTGCACCACGTAATCGAGATAGGGCGAACTCAACACAAAATCGCCATCGTGATTGATTTCGGGACCGCCCCCCAGCGTGATAACCTCCGGGGCTTGCTCCTTGAGGGCCTTCACCAGTTGCAAACTCCGGCTGGAATTCCAGGTGTAAAGCGAAATTCCGACCAGGTCGGGGTCGCGAGCCAGGATGGCGTCCACCAGGTAGGCCTCGCCCCCTAAATTCTGCGCTGCCGCATCCAGTAATTCCACTTCCAGGCCCGGCAGGTTGGCGTTTTCCGCCGCCGCCTTAAGATAACCCAATGCCAGGGGTAAATTGGCCCGCCGGTTGTTCGGTACCGGCAATTGAACCAGGACTACTCGCATATTAATTCTTTGCTAGGACCGGAATTTCTTCCGGTATAACCTCACTTTGAGGTAAACGTTGTAATTTGGCCGCCAGCGACAACGGCTCTCCGGCCCCCGCCGGGTTCTCGGTAGATAGGGCCAACCGCTCCGAGGCGCTCTCCAACCGGGTCACTATCTCGCTAACTTCCGGGCTAACCTCGGATAACTTATTAGTCGCCTCGATAATCTTGTGCATGACATCCACGGTCTGGTTGCTGGCCTCACGTTGCTGCTGGGTCGCCACCGCGATTCCCGACACCAGCGTCGAGGTCCGCCCGACCAGTTGGGTCACATCGGTATTCGCCAGGGTCAGGCTGCTCACCAGTTGGTCGCTTAACTGGGTCTCACGCAACCCTTGATCCGTAGCGGAGAGGGCCTTGCTGCTGGCATTTGTGATTTCTGTCACCATCAGTTGGATTTGCTCGACGGCGTTGGCGGAACGGCGGGCCAATCGCTGGACTTCGTCCGCGACGGCCCCGAAACGCCGCCCGTACTCCCCGGCCCCGGCGGCCTCAATCGTGGCGTTGAGGGCCAGGAGGTTGGTTTCGTCGGCAATTTCGCCGATGATGGTCGTAACCTCGGAAATGCGCTCGATTTGGAGGGTCAAAATCCGCATGTTTTCGCTGATGTCCTGGACCCGCTGGCCGACCGCCGAAATAGCCTCGGCCCCCTGGTAGGCGGCCTGCTGGCTGACCTCGGCGTTGCGCTGGGCCTTTTCGGCCACCGTAGCCACGGTCATGGCGTTTTCGGCGATGCGGCGGGCGGCGGCATCCATCTCCTGGATGGTTACGGCGACCTGCCGGACCAGTTCGGCCTGTTCCTGGGAGGTTTCATCGTGCTGGCGGTAAATCCGGCTCAGCAGCGAGGCCAGGTGATTGACCTGCTGGGCGGTGGCCGCTTCAAGCTGGCGTAAACTTTGCAAATCGGCGTTCAGCCGGGTAAATTCGGTCGCCTGTTGCGCCACTCCCAGGAAAAGCCGCCGCAAGCTACCCCTGAACCCGCTCAGGATAAAGGTCGCGCCCAGCATTACCAGGCTCAACAATACTGTATTCCAGAACAACTGGCCGGTATCACCCTGGGGGCTTCCCTTTAAAATGGTAATCCCCACATATAAGGCCGTGACGAAAATGCCAAACGTGAGTCCTCCCTGCGGGCTTAAATAGACGGAAGCCACCAGGATAACGGCCAGGTAAAGGGTGGGGAAAAGCGCCAGCAGGTTAAAATTCAACAGGCAATAGCTGATAGAGGCGCTTGCCACCAGGCAGTAGACCAGGGCCGCCGCTACCACCCGGTTATTATAAGTCAGCCACATGAGCCCCAGCATTATAAAAATAATCAGCAGGGAATAACCCATCACCGTGAGCGCCAGGCCCTGGAAAGGGTTGTTATCCATTAACTCCCAGATTAAGGCAAAGAGGGCCGCCAGCAAACTCGCCCCGGTCAGAAAAAACAGGGTGCGTCTGCGAAATTCCAGGTTATAGGTAGCTTGTTCCTGCATAGACTTTTACTCCGGGCTAGACCAGGGAAATCTCGAACGGTTCCAGGCGGGACCGGGCGGCCACGAGTTCGCCATCCACCCAGACCGTCAGGCCGACCGGGTTCCGGTTCGGCTGGTTGAGGGCTTCCCAGGCCACCTTATCCGATTTACGCCAGGTAATTTTAAGCCAATGCCCGGCGACTTTCAACCTGTCGAGCGTAAAGTAGTCCAAATCGAACGGTAGCGGCCTTATCCAGACCCTTCCTCCGTCGCCAGGCTGGACCCCGGCCACGTATTTGATAATCAGGTCGGCAATCCAGCTATGCATGTAATCCTCGGTCCCCCGGAAGAAGGGGGCCTGTCCCGTGAGCGGGTTGTAATATTCGTAGCTGGAAGGGGTATCGACGTTTCCATCCAGGAAAAGCATTTTTATAAACCGGTTGATAAGCTCGACCGCTTTCGGCTGCAACGAACTATCGAAGTTGAGGGCAGCGCGGGCCAGGCTTTCGGCCACGTGGCTATTGGTCATCAGCCAGCTTCGCCCGTTCCAGGGGCAGACCAGGCGCTGCCCCTGCCATTCGCCGCCGGCGCTGTAGGTGCTATCGTCCTTGCTGGTGGTCGGGACCGGGTAGGGGGTCCAGAACTCCGCCTCGTTAAAGAGATGTTTGCGGAAGATATTGAGATGCTCCGGCCCGGCCAGCCCTTCCGCCATAAACGGGTAAAAACCGACGGCGGCTTTCGCGCTGATGCGTTCCCCGGTGGCCGGGTTTACATCGTGGAAAAATTCCGTTTCGGGGTTCCACATGCGCTGCCGGACCGCCCGGCGCGTCCGGGACGCCAGCTCCTGCCACTGCCCGGCCTCCGGGCGTCCCAACTCCCCGGCCATCCAGGCCAGGGTCTGCTGCAACTCGTAGATATAGACCGTGGCGTCGACCCCTTTGAGGCGGAGGTTGCCGCCCTTGTCCGCCTCCGGGTCGACCTGCTGGTAGCGGCTCATAAACTCCTGCCCGGTCTCCCACATGTTTATCACATCATAGAGGCCGGTCTCGTCGCTGTCGCGCACCCGGTTGAAGTAGCGCAGGTAATCGCTCAACGGTTTGTAGACCCGTTCCAGGAAGACCCGGTCGGGATGGACCCGGTGCAACTCGCGGACAGCTAAACCCCAGTTCGCGTGATAAAAAGCCACGCCGACCTGGGGGTGATTTTTGTCCCGGTAGATATTTTTGACCACGCCGGGAAAGGAGCCGTCCTCAAGCTGGTTCACGACGAAGTTCAGGAGCGAACCCTGGGCCAGGGCCGGGTCGTGCAGCCACTTTGTTTCGAGCATGTGGCACTGGGCGCTATAGGTAATCGGCTGGCGGAACCAGCCCAGGTTTATACCCTCGAAGACGCAGGGGTAGGGCAGGCTCAGCCGTTCGTCGTCCCCGGCCCGGATGGTGTTCAGGCGCAGCCCGTACCAGCGATACCAGTAATATTTTTGCAGATAGGGGTCGGAGCAGGTGAAGTCGGGCACGCCCTCGAAATACTCCCGCCAGTGGCGTTTGGCCGGGTAGGTCGGGCGGCGGTCCCGGTCGGGCATTTCCACGGGCGAGGGGTCGGGTTCTTCCGCCGCAAAATTAGCGGTTAAGGGCTGGCGGTGGCTCAAATCCTCGCGCCGCCGGGCCACCCGCAGATTGACCAGGGCTTCTTCCTCGCTCCCGGCAATCGCCGCGAAGAAAGTAATCGCGGCCCGCCCGTTCGGGGGCAGGGTCACCTTGTAATGGAGGCCGAAATAGGTCAGGCCGCCAAAATCGGGGTCAAGGTGCCCCGGCGTTTCGTTGCCGAGGCCGCCATGTTCGGCCAGCTTCTCATAAAAGGGGGAATAGGTCCAGCGGGGATAATTCGGCTGGCGGTCGGAGGTTTTTATCGAAAAACTGGCGGCGGTCCGGTTGGCTCCCACGGCCACGGCGAAGCGCATCAAGACCCCTTCGTCATCGTTTTGGGGATTGCGCGGCACTCTTGAGTCCCGGACCCGCCGCCGCCACAGCACCGTGCTATCCTGGGGGCGGGCTTTCCCCCCGTCCAGTTCGAAAATCCCCTGGCTTTCGAAACGTTCCTGGGCCGTCCACAGGATAAGGTCGTAGGTCTTTTCCTGGTCGAGCTGGTGGCTAATTTCAAAGGAACTGGCTAAAACGTCAAGCGGCAACAGGGCGCGCCGCTCCTGGACGGTCAGGCCGTGGGCACGCTCGCGGTACAACTGGCTGGAATGGTCGGGCTGCCAGTAGCGCTCTACCTGGCTCAGGCTGACCTCCCGGCCCCGCTCGTCCACCAGGGTCACGGTAAAAAGGGGGCCGACCCGGTAGTCGAGATAACAGGCGTGGTCCCAGAAGCCGGGCTGCTCCAACCAGAGGGGAAACTCCGGGGCCCAGATTACCTTTTTGCCACCACCCAGGAACCATTTATCTTTGCGGGCCAAATATCCCAACGCCTGACTGCCGTTCATTCGAGGACTCCTGCGCTAATGCTTAATTTTGATTTTCCAGTTTCGAATCTCACCCGGTAATATAAACGGGCAGAACTATTTTATTAGGAGAAGAAAGCCTAAAACAATGTTTTGATTGTAGCAGAAATTTTTTCGAAAAGTTTTTATTTTTAGTTTTGTGATACCCGAAGGACCGGACGATTTCGAGGAAAGACAGATTAGAGGCGGTGCCAATGCCCAATGGACCTGGGATTTTCCGGTTAGACTCACATCCGTAGGGCGCAGCCAGAGAGGGGAAACAAACTAAAAACCGAACCCTAAAAACTTGCTCTCAACTCCTTCCGAGGCTTGACTTACACCGGGGCATAATATATAATTTGGTTCGTGCCAAAGTGGGGGTGTAGCTCAGTTGGGAGAGCGATACAATCGCACTGTATAGGTCAGGAGTTCGAGCCTCCTCACCTCCACCATAAACCAAGTTTTTCAAACAGGCTGCCGCGAGGCGGTTTTTTTGTGCCTTTTTCTCCTAATTCCTCCCCTTATTCTACCCTTCCTATTCTTCTTTTTCCGGCGGCTCGTCTTTTTCTTTAGACGCACCCAGGTCCGCTCTTTCCGGCAGTCCGTCCAGCAAGGCAACTTTAGACCTTGCCAGTCTTTCGAGGCGGTGCAGACTGACAATCTTTGTCAAAGCACGGAGGGTCAAAAGCGGCTGGTGCGTTTCGAGCGAAAAGAACAGCAACCCGCGCGCTTCGGCCATATTTTCCAACCCCAGGTAGGGCTGGTGATGACCGAGGGAATGAGTATTACCTTTCATGCGGTTACGCTGATTTTCCATATTGGCGGGTTGGTGGGAAATACACAAACCGGAAGGGTCATTGCGGACTGCTGCACCCCGGCAACCGGGTTTCGAACAGCGTCTTTCAGCAGATAACTCGGTGGTGTGGCGGGTCATGGCGTGGCGGGTTATGGTGGCCTGTCTTTTTTCGGCCAAAGCGGGATGATGCCAGAAACAGAGGCAGGAACCATCCGCAATGGCAAAACCGCGACAACCGGGAAAGGTGCAAGTCTTTTCCGGCGGGCGATTAAAGTTGTGGCCCGTTAATTTTGCGTAATTCTGGGCTTTTCTCTTTTCGGCCATAGTTGGATTATGGATATAACAATAGCCAGACCCGTCGCGCATTGACCAACTCTTACAGCCCTGTACGCTACAAAAGCGGTCAGGAGCCACGATAAAATTCTGACTGTTTTTCACCCCGGTAGTATGGCGAACCTGTTGTTTGGCGGGATTATGGGAGTAACATAGCCCGGAACCATCTTTCATTGCCCAATTTTTACAGCCCGGTTTCGCACACACCTGTTTTCCACTTTTTAAAACCATTTTCCACCATCCTTTTTTTAATTGTACACTTTCGCAAAGTACCTTATCAAAGGGTATATGTATAATATGTAGAATTTTATTAAAATTGGCCTAATTTCAGAAATTTACACAAGAATAGTGTGAGTTATTTCCGGCTGTTTTTAACCTGGTATGTTCGGGTTTAATACCACTTCAAAAATTGGACTGCTCTTATTAAAATTGGTCTGGAACTCGGAAATTACAGTTATAAAAAGACCGATTCTTCTAACAAACAGTCCGTATTTATATAGAATCAGTCTTTTATTTTGAGGGGGATTAAGAGGGTAGGTTCACAAAAGAAGGCTGTCTTGACAGCGGGGAACGAGCGTAATTGAGGGGTTCTGGGCAAAACACCTATAACCCCTGGTAAGTGTCTACGCCAACGGTGCTGCCCACTGGGAACCCTTCGGGCTAGATTCCTCGACTACGCTCGGAATGACATTACTCTAACCTGTGCCCTACAACAAAGACTTAACCAGGTTCATTGTGAGTCAGGTCGAAGCCTGATTCTGCCGGAAATATGGGACAGTTTTGGTTTTTACGGTATGCCAAAGGCGCGAGATTCCGTAAGCCGCCATTCGGATAAGGCAAATCATCCTTCTTGACGCGGCTTACGGAATGACAGGGGAAGGGCTTTCTAAAAGGGAAAGACCTGGCTTTATCCAGCCACCCTTGACAATCATTACTGGACGCACTACCGAGGGAGGTTGTTGAGGGGAGCCAGCGTTAAGAAAGTGGAAATCATCTTTCTTGACGCGGCTTACGGAATAACAAGACTGCGGATTGTGACAATTGACAACGGCGCTGCCCACAGGAAACCCCTACGGGCTAGATTCCGCCAATGCGATTGCCACTTCGGTTACACCCGGAGGGCGTGACAATACGCCAGACTGTGGCCTATAACAACGACAAGCCCACTACACCTGGATTGGGTGCCCATGGTTGCCCGACTTCACCAAGCCCTTATGATGTACAAAATAATACCAAGGACGGTTAAGGACTCTACCTATGTCATTCTGAACGCAGAGAAGAATCTCCGCGCCGTTGGCGAACATCTGATACATTGCCCAACGGGCCGGGGATTCCTCGCTGCGCGCCGTGCGATGCGGAATGACAAGGGAAGGGTGTTCTCATTTAGAAAGCCCTGGTTAGTGGGGTTAACTCATCTCATTTGAGATTCTCTGCTAGACGTACTAATCGGAAGGACAGGACAGAGACTGCGCTCACACCCGAAGGACGTGTACTTGTGGAGAGGTTTTACCTAAAAATGTGGTATAAAAGCAAAAGAGGGCGGCCCTATTTTTAGTAGAGCCACCCGCTTTTATTTGATAGAAAACGTTTTCTAGCCTTCCAGGAGGAGCGATTCGGGGTCTTCAAGGAGTTCTTTGACCCTGACCAGGAACTGCACGGCCCCGCTACCATCGACAATGCGGTGGTCGTAGGAAAGGGCCACGTACATCATAGGCCGGATAACCACCTGGCCTTTGATTGCGACCGGGCGCTCCTGGATTTTGTGCATACCCAGGATACCGACCTGGGGCGCGTTCAAAATCGGCGTCGAAAGGAGCGAACCGAACACCCCACCGTTGGTGATGGTGAAAGTGCCGCCCTGCAAGTCCGAAAGGGCCAGCGAATTGCTCCGGGCCTTCTTCGCCAGGTCGGAGATTTCCCGCTCAATCTGGGCAAAGCTCTTGCGGTCGGCGTCCCGGACTACCGGCACAACCAACCCTTCTTCCGCCCCGACCGCGATACCGATGTCATAATAATGCTTCAAAATCATGTCGGTACCCTGGATTTCGGCGTTGAGGACCGGGAACGCCTTCAAAGCGCCCACGACCGCCTTCGTAAAGAAGGACATGAAGCCGAGCGAAACCTGGTGGCGCTCCTTAAAGGCATCCTTGCGCCGGGAGCGGACTTCCATAATCGCACTCATATCGACCTCGTTAAAGGTCGTCAGCATCGCGGCGTTGTGCTGGGCTTCCACCAGGCGGGTCGCGATGGTCTGGCGGCGGCGGGACAGCCGGACCCGTTCCTCGCGCTTATCGGCAACCGGGGCCGGGGCAGGCGAGGCAGCCTTCGGTTGGGCGGGGGCCGGTGTCGGGGCCGGAGCAGGGGCGGGTTGCGCCAGGGGGGTCGGGGCGGCCTGGGCCGGAGCGGTCCCACCCTGGACATAGCCCAAAACATCCTGTTTGGTCACCCGGCCCGGCAGCGAACTGCCCTTAACCTGGGACAAATCGACGTTATGCTCGGCGGCGACCAGTTTCGCGACCGGGGTTGCCAGGGGCGTGTTGTGCTGCCCGTTATTAGCCGGAAGCGGTCCTGCCGGGTCGCCGCCGTAATTGTTGCCCGCCTCGGCCCGGTCGGTCGTAGCGGCATCACCTTTAGCCGCAGCGGGTTGAGCCGGGGCCGGGGCCGCAGTTGCAGGAGCGGGCTGGCCTGCTGCGGAGGGTTGGTCCGAGCCCAGGCTCGCCAGGGTTTCTCCGACCGCGACCGTGTCGCCTTCGCCGTGGAGAATCTTTTGCAAGACCCCGCTCTGGGGGGCCGGGACTTCCACGTTTACCTTGTCGGTTTCCAGTTCAACCAGCGTTTCGTCCTGCTGGACGGTATCGCCTTCTTTTTTCAGCCAACGTGCCACCACTGCATCTACGATGGATTCGCCCAGCGCCGGTACGCGAACCTCAATGCCCATGTGTGCCTCCATATTCTAGAATGGGTGAGCGAAGCGCTCTTGCAATAATCTGTTCCTGTTCCTGCTGGAACCGTTCCATAAAGCCGGTCGCCGGGGTTGCGGTTTCCGGGCGGGCAACCAGGCTTAAAGTGACCCCCTCCGGAATAATCTCGGTCAGGTTTGCCAGTAAGTACTTCCAGGCCCCCATATTTTCCGGTTCTTCCTGGACCCATACAATCTCGCGCAGGGATAAGTAATTGGCAAAGACCTGGCGCAATTCTTCCTCCGGCAGCGGGTAAAGGAGTTCGACCCGCACAATCGCCACGTCCTCGGCGGCGGTGCGCTGCTCGCTCGCCAGGAGGTCAATCGAAACCTTGCCGGTGCAGAGGACCACCCGCCGGATACCGTTCGGGTTCGCCAGGGCCTGGTTGTCGTCAATCACGGGGCGGAAGGTGCCCTGGGTCAACTCCTGGAAGGTCGCCCCGGCGTGGGGGTTACGGAGCAAACTCTTGGGGGTCATAACCACCAGGGGACGGGGGTCGCGCCGGACCTCGTAAGCCTGCTGGCGCAGCAGATGGAAGAAGTTAGCGGCGGTCGAACAGTTCGCGACCCGCCAGTTTTCCCCGGCGCTGAGGGCCAGGTAACGCTCTAAACGGGCGCTGGAATGTTC
>MKTJ01000013.1:41113-52087 GCA_001898225.1 Chloroflexi bacterium 54-19 | reverse complement strand
CGTGGGGCAATAGCAGCACGAGGCCCGATTCCTGCCGCCACTTGGCCCGACCCGCGCTCACGAACTGGTCGATAATGACCTGGGCCACGTTGGCAAAATCGCCGAACTGGGCTTCCCAGATGACCAGGGCGTCCTCGGCCTCGACGCTATAGCCGTATTCGAAGCCCATCACGGCAGCCTCGGAAATCGGGCTGTTATAGATGGCGAACGAAGCTTTGGCCTGGGGCAGGTGCTGGAGCGGGATAAAAGTTTCGCCGGTCTTCTGGTCGTGCAGCACGGCGTGACGGTGGCTGAAGGTGCCGCGCTCGGCGTCCTGCCCGCTCAACCGGATGGCAGTACCATCGGCCAAGATAGAGGCGAAGGCGAGGGCCTCGGCGTGGCCCCAGTCGATGCCGCCTTCGGGGCCGGTAGCGGTCCCACGACGCTGCAACAGGCGGGAGAGCTTGTAATTCAGGTTGAACCCATTCGGCCACTGCAAGAGGGCCTGGTTCAGGGCCAGCAGGTCGTTAGTCGGGACGTTCGGGGCCTTTTCGACTTTATCGCCGGTCAGGTGGAGGGTTTCGTCGTCGAGGTCTTCGGGTTCTTCCGGGATATTGCCGCTATCGGCATCCTTCTTGGCCTTTTCGAGCTTCGCCGAAACCTCTTTCACCATCGCGGCGGCTTCCTCTTTGGAAACCATGCCCTGCTGGTCCAGGAAATTCGCGTAAATCTCGCGGACGGTCGGGTGATTGCGGATAATTTCGTACATCTGGGGCTGGGTGAAGTTCGGCTCGTCGCCTTCGTTGTGGCCCCAGCGCCGGTAGCCGACGAGGTCAATCAGGATGTCCTTGTGGAAGCGGTTGCGATAGGCTGCCGCCAGCCGGACTGCCGTCAGACAGGCTTCGACATCGTCGCCGTTTACGTGCAAAATCGGCACCTCGAAGCCTCGCGCCAGGTCGCTGGCGAATGTGGTGGAGCGGTCGTCTTCCGGCTCGGTCGTGAAGCCGATCTGGTTATTGACGATGATATGGATGATGCCGCCGACCGTGTAGCCGCGCAGGTTCCAGAGGTTGAGAGTTTCGGCCACGATACCCTCGCCGGGGAAAGCGGCGTCGCCGTGAATGACGACCGCCATAGCTTCGTCGACGGATTGGGCCGGTATCCCGGCGTGGGTGCGATCTTCTTGGGCCGCACGCGTGATACCCTGGATGACAGGGTTGACGTATTCGAGGTGGCTGGGGTTCGGGGCCAGCAGGACCTTGGTTTCCTGGCCGGTCAGTTCATTTTTAAGGACGGTCTCCGCGCCGAGGTGATATTTAACGTCGCCGCTCCAGTCCTGGTCTATCGGCTCGTCGGTATCCTCGTGCTTGGCGTGGGAAAACTCGGCCAGAATTTTGGCGTAGGGCTTGTTGAGGACGTGCGCCAGGACGTTGAGGCGGCCCCGGTGGGCCATGCCGAGCGTGACCTGGCGGGTGCCCTTTTCCTGGGCCACCGCGATTATTTCGTCGAGCATGGGGACGAGGGTGTCATTGCCTTCCAGCGAGAACCGTTTCTGGGCCGGGAAAGTGGTGTGGAGGTAACGCTCGAAAACTTCCACCTCGGTCAGCCGCTTCAACTGGCTGCGGGCGTTGGTCGGCTTGAGTGGTTGCTGGAAAAGGCGCAGCCCGACGGCATCCCGCAACCAGTAGCGCTCTTTGGGGCTCTTCACCTGGTCAAACTGGTAGCTGATGGTGCCGGAGTACATATCGCGCAGGCGCTGGATGGCGACCGCCGCGTTCTCGGCGTGTTCGGCGGAGTGGCCCCCGACAATGCTGGCCGGGAGTCTGGCCAGGTCTTCCTCGGTAATGCCGTGGGTTTCGGGGAGTAAAGCCGGGTCGCCCATGGGGGGACTGCCGAGCGGGTCGAGGTGCGCACCGAGGTGCCCCCGCGCCCGGATGGCGTTGGCGAGGGCGGTCGCGGCGACCACGTGGCCGATTTGCAGGGTGGCCTGCTCGGTGGCGGCAGCCACAGGAGCGGCGGATTGGCCCTGGGACAGGTCCCCGGCCAGGAAGGCGTCAATCTCGGCCCTGCGCTGGTCAAAAAAAGCCCTGGTTTCAGCATCTATTGAGGCGGGGTCTTGCTGGTAGCGCTCATAGAGTTCCAGCACATACCCCGCGTTAGGGCCATAAAACGATTCCAGGTCGTTCATACAATTCCTATCCTCGAATGAAACGGGTAAATCGGGTGAAAAGCTGCTTCAGCATTGAAATGTTACAGCTTTTGGTTCTCGGGTGTTTCTCTACTGGCAGTTTCTAAATGACCCTATTAGACCTATTTCAAGTTGATTTTTAACTTATTTACCCCAAAATTATAACATAACAGGAGTTATCAAAACGAGTGCCAGGGATAAGTTGTGTTAAACAAGCCTATAGGTTAGCCGTATAATATTCTGAGACAATAGGTACTCTAAATTTTTTCTATGCTTGGGAAAGGTTTTTAACGGCGCAAGGGGCCCTGAGTGTGATATTATTAGCAGGATGAAGCCTGATGTATCCAGGCCCAAATCACAATTCGCCGAAAGTCATGCATCTTTCATCACAACTAAATAGAGTGAGAGCAGAAAAGCGACGAAGCTAAACCTACTAACACAAAATGAAAAAGGTAGAGTGTAATGACCCAAGATAATGAAAACCCCACCCCGGCCTCCCCAGAAACCCAACCGGCCCGTGTCCGCGAAGAACTCGACCAGGAAGATGTAACCCACCAGGGCACCCCCGTGGAACCGAACCGGCCCGGTGACGACCCGCAGGGTTATATGGGCGCGACCGAGGAAAATGTCACTCCAATTATGCCCCCCGTAACCGGACCCGCCGATATTACCGGCGATGAAACACCCAGCGATAAAAACCCGGATGTCAACCCGCAAGATGAGTTAACCCCAGGCTAACATTGAAGC
Source organism: Chloroflexi bacterium 54-19 (assembly GCA_001898225.1). GTDB lineage: Bacteria > Chloroflexota > Chloroflexia > Chloroheliales > Chloroheliaceae > 54-19. The sequence goes on along the minus strand of MKTJ01000013.1, from coordinate 49,173 downwards.
CGGCTGGCAGACCGGGCCGAGCGAGCCTACCTGCCAAGCTTCCCAAAAACCCGGCTTTTTATCCTACAAGGAGGTAAGGTAACTAATGAGCGCACTCATTGAACAGCCCATAGAAAAATCCGAACGTTCTGACCAACCACCCATTGTCAACGATTTTACGATTAATGTTGCCACGGTAAACGGTTCCGGCAGCCAGACCGCAAACGCGACTATTATCCGGGCCCTTTTCAAAATGGGCATCCCGGTAACCGGTAAGAATATTTTCCCCTCCAATATTTCGGGCCTGCCGACCTGGTATACCATCCGGGTCAACAAGGACGGTTACACCGCCCGGCGCGATTCGACCGAAATCCTGGTCGCTTTTAACTCCCAGACCGCCGACGCCGACCTGGAATCTCTCAAAGAAGGCGCGGTTTGTATCCACCCGCAAGACGTGGTCCTGAAAGACAAGGCCAATCGCCCCGATGTCATCTTCTACACCCTGCCGGTCAAACAATTTGTTAAAGAGGCGAACGTAGATGTGAAGTTGCGCGACTATATCGCCAACATGGCCTACGTAGGCGTGATTATGGAACTACTGGGTATCGAGCCGGAACAGGTCAAGGCGGCCCTCCAGACCCATTTCAAGGGGAAAGCCAAACCGGTCGAAATCAACTACAACATGGTCAACAAGGCGGCAGAGTATGTCCGCAACAATCTGCCCAAGCAAGACCCCTACAAGGTCGAGCGCATGAATGCGACCACGGGCAAATTTATGATTGACGGCAACAGCGCCGGGGCCCTGGGGGCGATTTTCGGCGGGGTCAGTTTTGTATCGTGGTACCCGATTACCCCTTCGACCAGCCTGGTAGACGCTCTCAACGACTACCTGCCGGAACTGCGGCCCGAAGACGAGAACGGCAAGGCGACCTACGCGGTGGTCCAGGCCGAGGACGAACTGGCCGCTGCCGGGATGGTTATCGGGGCCGGGTGGGTCGGGGCCCGCTCCATGACGGCGACTTCAGGTCCGGGCATTTCCCTTATGACCGAGTTTACCGGGCTGGGCTATTTCGCCGAAATACCGGGGGTTATCTGGGACATCATGCGCATGGGGCCAAGCACCGGTCTGCCGACCCGCGTTTCGCAGGGTGACGTGCTGAAGACCTATTACCTGGGCCACGGCGACACCAAGAATATCTGCCTCTTGCCTTCGAACATGAAAGAGTGTTTCGAGTTTGGCTGGCGGGCCTTCGACCTGGCGGAACGGCTGCAAACCCCTGTATTCGTGTTGAGCGACCTCGACCTGGGCATGAATTTGTGGATGACCGACCCCTTCGATTACCCGGCGGAACCGATGGACCGGGGCAAGGTGTTGACCGCCGCCCAGCTAAAAGAGCTTCAGGGCAAATGGGGCCGCTATGAAGACGTGGACGGGGATGGCATCGCCTACAGGACGTTACCGGGCAACCAGCACCCGGCGGCGGCTTATTTCGCCCGCGGCACCGGCCACAACCCCCAGGCGGGTTATAGCGAGCGCCCCGACGATTGGGAGAACAACCTGGCCCGGCTGGCCCAGAAACACGACACGGCCCGGACCCTGGTCCCTAAACCGGCAGTGGATGAAAGAGCGGGCGCGAAAGTGGGTATTATTTCCTACGGCTCCGCCGACCCGGCGGTGGTCGAGGCCCGCGACCAGTTGCGCGAAGCCGGTATCGAAACCAGTTACCTGCGCTTGAAAGCGCTGCCGCTGGATGAAACCACCCGTGAATTTATCGGGAAATACGACCATGTCTACGTGGTGGAAATCAATTTCGATGCCCAGATGCGTTCGCTGTTGCAACTGCACACGCCCGAATACGCTACCCGGTTGATTGCGGCCAACAAGTGCGACGGACTGCCACTAACCGCCCAGTTTATCGCGGATAAAGTTAAACAGGGTGAGGGTAAAGCCTAACCGGCCCGGTAATGACAGGCGACCCGGCCACTCCTTAAACAAAAGTGGCCGGACCTGTCCCCAAAGATGGCCCAGGGATGGGCAAAGGAGTATAAAACAATGACCACTGAACTTAAGGCCGGGAATGAAAAATTGAACCGGTTGGGCCTGGATAAACTCGATTACAAAGGCCGCCCTTCGACCTTATGCTCCGGTTGCGGACACGACTCGATTACCAGCCAGATTATCAACGTCTGCTGGGAACTGGGGGTAGACCCCCAGCACCTGATTAAGATGAGCGGTATCGGGTGTTCGAGCAAGTCGCCCGCTTACTTTATGAACCGGGCCCACGGGTTTAACACCCTGCACGGGCGCATGCCTTCGGTGACGACCGGGGCCATGATGGCGAACCGCGAATTAAAAGCGATTGGGGTGAGCGGCGACGGGGATACGGGCAGTATCGGCCTGGGGCAGTTCAAACACTTGCTGCGCCGGAACGTCCCGATGGTCTATATCATCGAAAATAACGGGGTTTACGGTCTGACCAAAGGCCAGTTCTCGGCGACGGCGGACGTGGGCCAGAAGCTGAAATATGCCGGGACCAACGAGTTAACCCCGATTGACCTCTGCCTGGAAGCGGTCTCCTCGGACTGCGGTTTTGTAGCGCGCTCGTTCGCGGGTGATGCCAAGCAGGTCCGCGAACTGCTCAAAGCAGCCCTTTCCTACAACGGGACGGCGGTGCTGGATATTATCAGCCCCTGCGTGACTTTTAATAACCACGAGGATTCGACCAAGAGTTATCCGTATGGCAAGGCTCACGAGGAGCGGATTCACGACATCAGCTTTATCGAGAGCCGGGAAGAAATCCAGGTCGATTACGACCCCGGCACGACCCAGATCGTCCAGTTGCACGACGGCCCGATTATCCAGTTGCGCAAGCTGGACGAGGATTACGACCCGACCGACCGGGGCGCAGCCATGCAACTGCTGGAAGAAGCCCACGCCAAGCAGGAGTTCATCACCGGGCTGCTTTATATCAACCAGACCCGCCAGACGCTCTCGGAGATTCACAACCTGCCCCGGACGGCCCTGGCCGATTTGCCGAGCGAAAAGTTGCGACCTTCCAAAGAGGTCTTTGACAAACTGATTGGCGATTTGCTGGCCTAGGTGGGTAACCGGTTAAACGGTCCAATTTAAGCCAGAGCATTTAATTAATAAAACAAGGTTGGCTTGAAGATAAAGCTCATGAGTCATCCAGAATGCAAAATTCGGGATGACTCATTTCATTGTGTACTATTTTTTGACTGTCAGACAGCTTTTACCAAATACGGATATTGTCCACCGGGCCGGAGGTTCCGTGCTGGGCACGGAATGACAAGGTTTAGGGCTTCTTTTGATATATTGCCCTGCTCGATTAGGGGTCTAAAGTCTGGGATAACTCATATTTCAGTTGCAGGTCTTTTTGACTACTTAATTCAGAATTTATAATATCTTCAAAATTACGTCATAAAAAAGATAATTTCCCCTAAACCAGAATTGAGGTTCATAGATTATAATAAACTTATGCTAAAATATCGCTACGTAAGGAATTTTCGGGTTATCTGGTGAGAATGAAGGAAATGGTTTATAATTTAAATTATGGGATAGAGTGATTGTGGCAAGGAGTTTTAAATTGAGCGCGGAACAGGAAAGAATCCTTCTTATGGATGATGAACCGGCTATCCGTGACGCCGTGGGGGAGATGTTGGAATGTCTGGGGTTCGACGTGGAAGTATGCCGGGATGGGCAGGGAGCGATTGAGCGCTACCGGCGGGCCCAGGAAGCCGGCACACCTTTTGATGCTGTATTGATGGACCTGACGATTGTAGGGGGTATGGGCGGCAAGGAGACCATTCGCCACCTGCTGGAGCTAGACCCGGCGGTGAAGGCGGTGGCCTCCAGCGGCTATTCGGACGACCCGGTACTGGCGCAACACCAGAAGTATGGCTTTCGGGCGGTACTGGCAAAACCCTACACCCTGAAAGAACTGGAAAACACCCTCCGCAAACTTATCGCCAGCGCCTAAAACAGCCAGAGAAATTTACCCCGGATAAAACCAGCCACAGATAGGAGTATCTATATGACCGAGAGAACCAGCGACCTCCCTGAAGAACAGTTAGATTATGGCACCGGCACGGACGGCGTGGCGGCGACCGGTGCAGCCAGCGCGGACGGCGACGAGACCGTGGAGAACCCGGTCGGTTTTAACGCTGAGCCCGACCAGGCCGAAGAAACCAGCGTAGAAACGACGGACGAAGGCGAGAGAAGCAGCGTCGAGGAGATTTAAGAAGGAAAGGTGTGAAGTTCCGCCGGGCCGGGGTTGTTGGTAAAGGCGTAGACGAGATTGATAAGGCGGTCGAGATCAAAGGGCTTGGTGAGGAAAGAGGACGCCATTAAATCCTTGTACATGTAACTTATCACCTCCGGCGAGGCAGCGGACATTACGATTATCGGGATTTTTTTAATTTTCTCGTTCTGGCGGGCCTTCTTGCTCCACTCCTCCCCGTTCATGGGGCTCATCATTATGTCAAGTAAAATAAGGTGAGGCTGAAATTCCTCGGCAAGACGCAAAGCCGGTTCGCCCAGGCCCGATTTTATCTCAAAATCTTCCTGCTCCAAAAGGTACTGGAGCATCGTAGTTATTTCTTTATCGTCTTCTACAATTAATATTCTACCCTTGTACGCCATCTTAAAAACTCCACTGGCTTAACCCAAGACATTACCAAGGTAAAGATATTATAAAATAATTATGGTATATAGTTAGGTTTATATAATAATTTATATACCCTTTTTTTTAAATAGGAAATATTTATTGAATAGTCCCTGTATTTTTTGCGGAGATTATGACACGTTGAAAGACAGGGGTCAGGTCAGGACGGGTGGAACGACTTTCAGAACAGTAAAGGACTTTTTAACCGGCCAGGGCCAGGCCATCACGAGCGGTCTGGAGGGCGGCTTTGGCGGCAGCGGCGAGTTCAACCAGTTGCGGCAGGGTTAGCTGGTCGATTTCTTTTTCGCGGGGGAAAAGTTTATCGCGCTCCTGGCGGGCCTTCTCGTAAAGTTCTTTGGCTTTTAACGGGACGCTGCGCTGGGCATTAAGAGTATAGCGCAAATCCTGGACGCTGGTGTTAAGAGCGTTAAGGTTTTCCCTGGCATCGAGGCGGCTTTGTTGGAGACGCCGGACCTCGGAGGTCAGGCGGTCCTGGGCCTGTTCGAGCAAGACCAGGGCTTCGCGGGCGAGCCGCAAGGCGGTGACATACTGGGGCGGCTGCGGGGGCAGTCCTTTATAAGCCCGGCGGGCCTCCCCGATTCGTTGGACCACGGCGCTGAGATAAAAGGCCGGGTCGGAATTTATCAGGCGGGCCTGTTCGTTAAAGAAGGAGCGGGCCTCGTTTAGTTTGCGGAGGGCCAGGGCCAGGGCATCATCGGCGTCCTGGGCGGCCTGGCCGTAGTCCTGGGCGGCGTTCTGGATTAGCTGGAATTTTGCTGCTGCCGAGTCGAACAGGGTCGAGGAACGGCGGGCCAGGTCGAAGGCTTCACGCCAGGACTTGCGGCCAAGGGCCATGCGGGCGGAAGTGACCATCTGGCTGGCGGCCAGCACTTCGCTGGAAGCGGTGGCGAGGGCGGCTTCGACCTGGGGATAGTTTTCGGCATAGGCCGCCTTCAGGCGGTCGGCCACCTGCCGGGAGTTAGCCAGGGCGCTTTCGACCTGCAAACGCTGGTTTTCGGCGGCCTCGATTTTGTCGGCGGCTTCCTCGCGGGGTTTGCCGAGGGCGTCCCGGTATTTCGAGGCTTCGGCCAGCCAGCGCCGGACCTCGTTGGCGCGAGATTCGATGCGGTAAGCCGGTTGGACATACTCGTAAGCCTGCTGGTCGGTAATCCGCTCCGGCACCGGGTGGTCGGCAATCAGGTTAATGTCAGCGTAGATCTGGGCCATAATGGCCTGGGCCCGGTCGAGGGTCCGCTTGAAATTGACCATATCGGCGTCGGTGGAACTGAACTCTTTAGAGTCGAGTTGGAGGCTAACCTGCAAATCCTGCAACTCAAGGTCAAGGTCGGTGGTCAGGGCTGCCGCAGTGGTCCGGCGCCTGGTCACCGACTCCGCCCGTATTTTTGCTTCTTTACTGCCCGGCAAAAAGTCGCCTAAATTGCTCATCAGTTCCTAGCTAATCTGTACCTTGATTGAATAACGAGTGCCGATTTTTAAGATGTCGCCGTTGTTAAGCTGGGTCGGCTCGCCGGGGGCCAGGTCGCGCCCGTTCAGGAGGGTGCCATTGGCGCTTTCCAGGTCCTGGGCGTAAAAGAGGCTATCGGCATCATCCTTCCAGATGGAGAGGTGACGCCGGGAGGCGGCGTTATCGTCCAGGTTGACTTCGGGGAAGACCCGCGTCTTGGCGTCGTTGCGGCCCAACAAAATCTCTGTCCCCTTCCAGTCGACCTGTTCGTCGCCGTAAGGCCCTGAAATCTGGAGGGTAAGTTTACCACTCCCGGCCCCACCGCTCACGGGACCGGTCTGCCGGACGACCGGCACGGGCTGGGTCGCGTTGGTTGGGACCGGAACAGGCGCTCCAAAGGCATTACCGGCTACACCGCCCTGGGGGCCGGGTTGGGCCGGGACCGAACCGCCCCCGGTCTGGATAGGGGCCGGGGAAGTCTGGGGCGAGCCCTGGGAAGTATAGGGCTGCGAGACCGGGCCGGAATTAGAAACGGGTGGGACCGGGATAGGCCCGACCATTGTCGGGGCATCCGAGGGGTCGGGGGAGCCATTATCGAGGTCGGCCAGGGCCTTGTCAATATCGTCGTCTTTCATACCCTGCGGCTGGGACGGAGGGGCGGCGGTCAGGGTCGCGGCCATCGGGTCGGCCCCGCCATTAGCAGGCTGGCCCTGGGTAAGGTTGCGGACATCGGTGCCGCAGTTGAAACAAAACTCGTCGCCAGGGGCCAGGGGAGCGCGGCAGGTCGGGCAAACCATCTGGTTGAGCGGGCCGCTGCCGGTGGCAATACCCGGCGGGACTGAGCCGAGGGTTGAACCGCCCGAAGGGTAGGCGACAGGGTTTGGCGCGGTGCCTACCGGGGCCGGAACCGGCAACTGGGCCCCACAATTTTCGCAAAACTCGGCATCATCCGGGTTTTGATGCTTGCATTGAGGACAGGTGATGGTCATGATATAGCGCGGTCTCTCCGGGTGGAAAAACCGCCCTCCTTTCCTGTTGTTTAAGCTTAATTTTACCCTAATTCAACCTTAAAAGCGCGCTTTTACTCCGAAACAGCAACTACTTCAACCGGGTCGTCTTACCGCTATTGATAGCGATAGTCTTGCGCTCGACCTCGCTGGCGTTCTTGTTGAGCCGGACGGTCCCGCTGGGATCCTTGACCACCAGTTTGTTAAGCATCCGGGTCATATTCTCGTTGCCGGTCTGCTGGCTGAGTTGCAGGGCCCGGCCAAGCATACGGGTAGCCCGCTCGTTATCGCCCGAAGCCAGGGCAGCCTGGCCTTCCCGGATGTTCTGGCTCAACTCTTCCTGGTTGGTGTAGTGGGCGACGTGGTGGTCAATCTGGGCGGCCAGTTGCAGATCGGTGGTCCACTGGGCAAAGACCCAGGCTTTGCGGTCGGTCTTTTCTTCTTCCTCGCCGCGCCCGGCCCCGGTGAAAATCAGGCTGGGCCGGGCCATCAAGAACTGCTGGCCGGGCTGGTAAGCCGGGACTTCCATGTTTATGAGGTAATCGCGCTGGTCGCCCTGGGCCCAGGAGCCGAGCACAGCACTTTGCATGCGCGGGTTGTTCGGGTCGGGCGTCAGACTCAAAGGGTTGATGCTCGGAAAGACCTGCTCAATGGATTTGATGGTGACACCCTGCGGCGTCCACAGGTTTAGTTTGACGTTGGTCAGGGCCGTATTCTTGAACTGGGAGAAAGCGGTCGCGAAGGCCCCGGCCACCTGGTCGGGCGAAGGGATAATATCGGCGTCGCCGTTGGTGCCCTGGGCGATATAGCGGAGTTCGTCCTCGTCCCAGTCGGTGCCGATACCCCAGGCGCTGACCTCGACCTGGGCCTGTTTGCAGTTCTGGACGGCCCGGTCTAGCATGCTCCGTTTCTCGCCTTCGTTCTTAC
>MKTJ01000013.1:0-41092 GCA_001898225.1 Chloroflexi bacterium 54-19 | reverse complement strand
TGCGGACCCGCCCCTGGGCTGAAATCATCTCGCGGGCGACCGCCTGCAAGCCGGTAGACATACAGGTGCCGCCGTTGCTGTAGATAGCCCGGATAGCCTGGACGGCGCGCTGTTTATTGTCGGGCGTAGCGGCGCAGGGCGGCACAATCACATTGGCGATTTCGTTAAAAGTTACCACCATAAACGCGGTCGTATCATCGGCGGCCTGGATAACCCGGACGGCGGCGTCTTTAGCCGCTTCAATTTTCTGGCCTTCCATGGAACCGCTGCGGTCAATCACGATACCCAGGGCCAGGGGCACAGGCTGGGCTTGCAAATTGGCCTGGGCCAGGTTTATCGAGAGGACCGATTGTAACCTGGTATCTCCTTCGCGCAGGTAAGGATTCTGGTAAGCGGAAACATCGAACATCGAATGACTCCTTTATTGGTTAGAACAACCGCCAGGGCGCAACTTTAAACTTCTGGCGCACTATTTTCTCCCGTTCAGGGTCGTGAGCGGGCAAGCGTTTCAGGTACTTGTCGTAGTTATCCTCGGCCAACTCGGCCAGTTGGCGGCGGGCCGGGTTGGGCTGTCCCGCCTGGTCCGGGTCCTGTTCAGGGAAGCTGAACTGGGGCGGCAGGGCATTTTGAGCGGCCAGTTCGGCGGCTTTGCGATAGAAATCGGCTTTCGCCAGCAAATAGTGAGAGGACTCAACCCCCCGCATGGTCAGGTTTCGCAAGGCCGTGGAGACCTGGTAGAGGTCGTCGACATCGGTCTGGGGCTTCTGGTAGAGATAGAGGTCCGAAATAGCCTGCTGGGCATCAAGGTAGCGGGCGCTACTTTCGCTGACACGGGCCAGGGTGCTAGCGGCTGTCTTATACTGCTGCTGGGCCAACAGGCCCCCGGCAGAGCCAAAGAGGGCATCGGTATTGTCGGGACTGGCTTTTGCCACCAGGTTATAAATTTCGACGGCTTCCTTCTGGTTGCCCATTTTGGAATAGACGCGGGCCAGGGCCAGGAGGGGCGGGATTTCGCCCGGTAAGTCCTGGACCAGGTCGCGGTACTGGTCGAGCGCTGCCGGAAGATTGCCCTGTCCTTCCAGGAGACGCCCGGTATACCAGGCAATCTTCCAGTTATTCGGGTCGATTTTCTGGACGCGAGTGATTTCGGCAAGGGCCTGGGTGAACTGGTCGCGTTCCATATAGAACTCGGCCAACCGCAGGTGGGCGTCCACGCTGTTCGGGTTAACGCCGACCGCCTGGTTGTAGAAGCCGAGGGCCTGGGTCGCCTGGGAAGCCCGCAAAGCGATGTCGCCCTGTTTAAGGAGGTCGTAAGCTTTATCGTGGTCGTCGAGTCCGGCCATTTCCTTGGTGCCGAGCTTGCCGGTCGCCAGGGCGCTACTATCAAAGAGTTTGCTGGAAACCGGGATGCCGGGCGTACCCCCGGCGACAGCCCGCAAGACCCCTTCCAACTGGTCGGCCATCGCTTCGACGGTCGTGAAGCGTTTGGCGGCAATCGGGTTGGTCGCTTTCACCAGGAAACGGTAGAGGACCGGGTTGTCCCGGAAGATACGGTAATGCTCGGCGGGCGGCATTCCGAACTGAGGTCGGTCGAGGTCCATCAGGCTGACCATGTAGGCCAGGGAACGGGCAATCGTGTAGAGGTCGGTTTCGGGCGAAGGGTTCTTGACCGCTTCGGGGGCGTAAAAGCCCTGGGTGCCGTAGACCGCCGGGGGGTTCTTTTCGTACTTGATAACGGTGCCGAGGTCAATCAGCTTGACGCCCTTGCTGCCGTCCTTGTGGTCTTCCAGCATGATATTTTGCGGTTTGAAGTCGCAGTAGACCAGGCCCAGGCGGTGCATGTAGGCGAAGGCGGGCAGGATACCCAGGATGTACCGGATGGCTTCATCGGGCGCGAAAGGCTGGCCGCTGTCCTCCATCAGGGCGAACAGGGTCTTGCCGTTGACGAACTCCATGACGATATAGCCGTCGGTATCAATCTGCAAAAAGTCGTAAATCTGGACGACATTAGGGTGCTTGATGGCGGCCAAAAACTCGCGCTCTTTGATACTGGCCTGGACCAGGTCGGGGTCGTCGGACTGCAAGAGGGCTTTGATAACCACCTTCCGTTTGAGGATAGTATCTTCGGCCAGGAAGACCGCGCCCATGCCGCCGCTGCCAATCTGGCGGGTGATGTTATAGCGGCCTTTGTCGCCCAGCTTGGTGCCGACCCCGATTTTCAGGGCCTGTTCCAGGGCAGGGGCTTCGATACCGCCTGCCGTGGTGCGCCCGCTCAAGGAAAGGTTCGTGGTCGAATAACCGCACTTACGGCAGAATTTATCATTGGCGGCAATCAGGTTGCCGCACTGGGGACATTTCACCGGGGCGAGAGCCGAACTACCGGAGACCGGCCCGGAGCCAAGAGCGTTGGAAGGCGGAGCCGGGACCACTATCTGGTTCAGGTCGGCCCCACAGTTAAGGCAGAAATCTTCGGAAGGCGGGTTAGAGGTGCCACAATTCAAACAGACCTTGCTTTTCGAGGCTGCCGCTGCGGCCATAGGGCCGGAACTCGCTACCGGCAAACTGCCCGATACCGCTTTCATCCGGCTGCTGACCGCCGCCGCGGTAGCCCCAGCCAGGACCGCGCCGCAGTTATCGCAAAATTCGTCTGTCGGTTTTATGGATGCGCCACATACAGGACACTTCATTGATCAAGCCTCTTTTGCCCCTGGAGGGCAGCATATAATGGTCAGGTTCAACTTACTCTTACACTTACACTCACTAAAAGCCGTAACGTTGTCCGTGTTCGCCGGGCCGATAAATAACCCAGGGATTGCCCCGGCTAAACCGCTTTCACCAGGATGACCGTAACGTTGTCCGCCCCGCCGTTTTCGTTGGCCTGGTTGACCAGGGCCTGGGCAGCCAGGTTCAGGTCGGGCTGGGCCAGCAGGATATTGGCGATAGCAGGGTCGCGGACCATTTCCCACAGACCATCGGAACAAAGCAATACCAGGTCGCCCGGTTCCAGGGTACGCTGGTAGGTATCCACCGGGACCGTTTCATCAGGTGCGCCCAGGGCAAACAGGATAACGTTGCGCCGGGGATCGTCGTAAACCTCGTCCAGGGTCAGTTCGCCCTGTTCGACCAGGTGCTGCACCAGCGACTGGTCCCGCGTGACCCGTTCGACAATCATCTTCGGTTCTTCTGGCTGTTTGACCGTTTCCGGGTTCAATTTATCGGTCTGGTCGTTCAACTTGCGCGTCGCCCGGTCGCCCGGCGGTGTCTCCAGCAGTTCCTTAGGGATTATGGGCAGGACCGGGTCGGTAATATCGCCTTTACCTTTGGATGATTTGACGGGCCGGAAAAGATAGGTCCGGCTGTCCCCGACATTGGCAAAGACGGCCTGGTTACCTATCACGCAACAGGCCGTGATGGTCGTGCCGGAGTCAATCTGTTCCTCGTGATTGTATTCGAACAGGCGGGTATGGGCCGCGCTAATCACTTCCTCCAGGATATCGGCAACCTGGGCCACTTCAAAATTCTTCCCGCTCAACCAGGGCCCGGCCAGTTCGGCCATAATCTTTGGCCCGACCGTCTGAATAGCGGTCCGGCTGGCAACTTCCCCGGCGGCCTGTCCGCCCATACCGTCGGCCACCATGTAAAAGCCGAAAAATTCGGGCTTGCTTTCGAAACAGCGGTTTAACTCCACCAGGAAGAAACTATCCTCGTTGGTAGCGCCCTTGCGGGATACCCCTACATCGCTCAGGCTGCTGCTGACCACGTTCAGGTTCACTTTGGGCGCGCGGTGTTCGTTCGCGAGAGCGGCCATTATTTCGGTCGGTATCCTGGCGGTGTCGGGGCCTTGCTGGACCGGGTTGGTTACCTCGGGAGAAGCGGAAGGCGGCGGCACCGATAACGGTTTGGCCGGGGCTTTCGGGTCTACCGCCGCCACCCGGTTTTCAGGGGTGGCTGTCGGACGGATACCGCCACAGTTCTCGCAATAATCCGCCGAAGTAGGGTTGAGCGAGACACAGTGGGGACAGGTCCAGAAAGAAGGCAGTTCCGGCTCGGCCTTTTCTTCCGGTTGGCTTTCGGAAGAGGCGACCTCGACAGCCGTCCCGGTCAGCTCGCTTTCGGTCGGCAGCGCCCAGTTAAACCCGCTATCCTTTTTAACCGGCGTGGCCGGGTTGACCACCGGGGCCGGGGAAGACGCGGGGGCAGTTGAGGCGACAGGTGCAACCGCAGGCGCGGCCTCACGCAGGCCAGGCGGCAAGACCGTGTAGGGCTGAGTTATTTCCGTTTCTTCATCGTCGTGGGCCGGGTCGGGGTCGGGTTGGTTTAGAATCTGGGCGTATTTCTTCTGGATAACCGGCGGGCGAGGTCGCCCGCAATTGGCGCAATTCTGGTCATCAGGGGCAAACTCGTGATTGCAGTTTGGGCAATATTGTGTCATAACTGATATATGGCTTTCTGATTGCTTATCCGTTCCAATTCAGTCCCGCTTATCTGATTATACGAGTTATTGCCAGCTAACTCAACCGCTTCCCTATTCACACAGCCGTTGATATGGTTAATACGCAACAAAAGGCCAGAGGTTTCAACCTTTCGCCCCATCTCCAAACTTCATTTTTTAAAGAAATAAACTAAATCTATTTAGGATTACAATGCCAGGCAGGTTGATTGGTTATGGCATAATATTGTCACTACCTTTTCGGAGAAACTAGCCTGGCAAATCGGAGGAGGCAAACTATGGAGGCAAAGACAGACAACATGCTGAGTGGAGAAAAACAGGGCGCAAAGTTGGAAGCTAAACCGGTGATAGGCCGGGCCGAATTCGAGGAGAAGCTCAACCGGTATTTCATTCCCTCGCAGGTGCGGCTTATTATGATGGCCTACCGCTTTTCGAAGTACGGACACCGGGGCCAGAACCGCGAGGGCGGCGGGCGCTACTTCGAACATCCCAAAGAGGCCGCCCTGATTCTGCTCGACCAGGGCGTTACCGACCACGAGGTCATTATAGCGGCCCTGCTCCATGATGTGATGGAGGATAGCTTTATTTTGACATGGCCGGACCTGGAATATATCTTCGGGAGCCGGATTTGCGCAATCGTCAAGCAGTTGACCAAAGAGAATGGTCTGGCCAAGGAGCAGTATATCCCACGCCTGGTGAACGGTCTGCCGGAGGCCCAACTGGTCAAGCTGGCCGACCGGCTCCACAACCTTTCAACACTGGACAGTTGCAAACGCGAGAAACAACTCAAACAGATAAAAGAGACCCGCGAGAAAATCTTCCTTCTAACCGACAAGCTGGCGGAAAATCCCCGCTACGGCGAGTTGGCCGGGTGGTTTAAGGCCCGGATGGAAGAAAAGATGAAAGAATACGAGTAAAACTTTATTTTACGAAGGTGAAGACCAGCACCACCACGACTGCCAGGGCGACCCGGTAATAGGCGAACGCAGCCAGGCTGAAGTTGTTCAGGAACTGGATGAGGAAGCGCAGGGCCACGTAACCCGCGACCGCCGCCACGACCACGCCGACCAACATCAAACTTAGCTGGGTGCCGGTAATCTGCTCCTTGAACAGGGTTAAACTTTGCTTGGCCCCGGCCCCCGCGATAATCGGGATTGCCATCAAGAAGGAGAAGCGGGCGGCCTGGTCCCGTTTAAGGCCCAGAGAAAGCCCAATTGTCATGGTTATCCCGGCCCGCGATACTCCCGGCACCAGCGCCAGGGCCTGACCGAGGCCGATAAGGAAGGCCTGGGGGTAAGTCAGTTCGGCCATTTGCCGGTTTTTGGGCGAAAGTCTATCGGCCACCAGCATTATGATGCCAAAGACGGCCAGCATTAAAGCAACTACCAGGGGTTCGCGCACGTTTTCCTCGATAAAGTCGCTCAGGGTAGCACCCACGATTACCGCCGGGATACAGGCCGTGATGAGCAGGCCAATCAACCGGGCCGTAAAGACCCCCGCCTGCTCCGGGGTTTCGCCCTTAGCCGAAACGGCCTCGTCGGGTAACAGGCCGGGGTGGCCGCTGGCGACCAGGGTCGGCTCGTTAGAGGCTTTGCGCCCGGCCAGAGACGCACTCAGGGTGCGGGGTAAAGCGATAAGGTCGTTGCGGAAAAAGAAGAGCAGGGCGACAAGGGTGCCCATGTGCAGGGCGACATCGAAGGTCAGCCCGAAGGTTTTGTCGTCCATGTTGAAAAGGCGCTGGGTAAGGAGCAGGTGGCCGCTGCTGCTGACCGGCAAAAATTCGGTCGCGCCCTGAATAATGCCGAGCAAGATTGCCTCAAGGTAATCCAAAAAACTTATCCTTTCAAAACCGCTTAAAAGCCGATATGCTAACTGAGATTGCCGATATTTAACCCTGATTATGGATAATATTTCGAAGTCCGGCTGATTTTATCATCATGTTTAACCTAAGACAACCTGACCTTAAAAAAACGTTAAAGTGAGCCTGAATTGCAATAACACCCCCTGCCATCGCATTGATTCAATACGATTTTTTGTTTCTACCCGCTATTGTTTCTAACTCTATTGAAAGTAATTACGAGGGATATGTTCGTGGCTGGCAATCGCAGGTTCAAAAAGGTAAGACCGTGATATTGTCCAACGGACCGGAGACGCCTAAAGGGTGTCGCTGCGCTCGGAATGACAAGGATACTAAAAACTGAAAACTAAACACTTTTCTCGTTCAACGTTCAACGCTGTCTCGTTCAACGAACTGGCTATAGCTAGTTTCGTTATGCTACAATGAGGTTCAGACTAAGGAAAATGGGAAGAAGACGTGAAGTGAACGAACAATATGACCTGCCGGAAGACCTTGACGCCCTGGACGAACGCCTGCGCCGGGTAGCCCTCGAAACGGTCCAGACTGACGCCCGCAAGTGGTTTTCGGGCGAACCGCGCCAGCCCCGCGACCCCAACCCCTGGATTTGCTTTCTCGGTACGGGCGGCTCACCCCGCTGCATGCTGACCCAGTCGGCCCGGACCGGCGGCTTTATGATAAACCTGCCCGGTTTCGCCCTGCATACCGACCCCGGACCCGGCGCAATTCTCCAGGCTAACCGCTTTAATCTCGACCCAACCGCCCTGGACGCCGTCTTTGTATCGCACGCCCACACCGACCATTACACCGAAGCCAACACCATGATTGAGGCGATGTGCCGCATGATGAGCCAGCGGCGCGGCTACGTACTGGCGCCCGGCGAGATTTTCGAACACAACTATATCAGTCCGTTTCACCAGGGGCAGGGCACCACGACCGGCCCTTACCGGGGCGGTCCCGCTTCGACTCTATCCCTGCGCAATAACCAGCCTGTCGCCCTGGGTGAGGTGACCCTGACGCCTCATACAGCCTATCACGGCGGCGAGAATTACGGCTATGTACTCGAATACCAGGGTCTTAAAATCGGGTATACCAGTGATACTAACTACGTCCGGGCCTACCGCGATACCGATGGTCAGATTCAGGAGGTCAGCAGCGCCAACCGCTTTGGCGAACTCCACAATGTCGCCCAGATTGTCGAGGTGCGCGAGGATTTGAAGGAGATTTACAGCCAGGTAGACATCCTGGTCGCCAATGTCACTTTGCTCAACATGTGGGGCCACCGCCACCTGACCGGCTATGGCCTGATTGACCTTCTAACAGGCTCAAAGGTGCGGCAGTGTTATATTACCCACCTGGACAGCGCCTACTTTACCAACCCTGGCCTCGCCAACGACCTGGCGACGCTTATCACCCGGAGAAGCGGCGTCAACTGCAAGGTGCCGGTAGAAGGGGACAAATATGAGCTTTAACCCGCCACCCGGCCCAAACCAGCCCTCTTTTTCTTACCAGCCCGTTCCCGGTAACGCCCCGGCTACGGCCCCGGCAGCGACCGAACCGGCCCGCCTTCCGACCCCGGCGGTCGCCAACCTCTGTTTCTTCGTAGGGGTCTTTGCTTTTCTAACTCTCAGCACCGTGGCCCAGTTAAATAACTGGAGCTTTTTCCTGACCTCGGCTTCGGGAGAAATAGCCCTGGCCCTGGTAGCGGTGTTCTTTTGCGTGATGGGCCGCTACAACTTCAAACAGACTTTCAGCCTGCGGCGGGTGGACCTCTTAACCATCTTTTTATGCCTGGTTGCCGGTTTCGTGGGGCAGTTCGCGGTCCGCTTTCCGACCGCTCTCAACGAATGGATAATGCAAATCTTCGGGCCGTTCCCGACGGACCAGTTGTTCCCGAACCCGACCGATTTACCGGGACGGTTGCTCTTTTTCCTGGCGGTGGTGATTATAGGTCCGGTCTGCGAGGAAGCCCTGAACCGAGGGTTTGTGCTGGGCGGCTACCGCCACTTCAGTTTCTGGAAGACCATCTTTTTCGTGGGGCTGCTTTTCGGCCTGTTCCACCTGTATCCTTTCCGGTTCGCCTATACCTTTTTGCTTGGCATGGCCCTGGCCTACCTGGTGCTTGTGACCGGCTCAATCTGGAGCAGCATCGCCATGCACATCGGTTTTAACCTGCTGGGCGGGTTTTCACCCTGGATTCTCGACTGGCTCAACCAAACATCCAAGGATAGCGGGCAGCAGGTGGTCGCCGGGGAAGGTTCGATAGACCTGGCTTCACTCCTGGCAACCATCCCGATAAGTTTGATAGGGGCCGGGATTTTTCTGCTCTTTGTGCGAGGCATTACCAAACGCATGGCAAAACGGCGGCCCGAACTGGTGCTGGGTTATCTCGGAATTGCCCGCGCAATTCTGCCCCCGGAGGCCGTTGGAACCGCGCCAACCGGCCAATTTTACAGCCCTAACGGTCGTTATACATACGGTAGATACGGATACGAACGTTCGGACATTTACCCAAATCTGCCTCAAATCGGGGCTAACGGCTATGGAAATTACCCTTCCGGGTCGTTCGGGGCACCGGCCCAGCCTGAACCACCGGGTCAGGGAACTTCTCCGGTAAATTCGCCTTACATGACGCCCCAGGGCGTGGTGCCACCCTATAACCAGGGCTACTCGATGCCGGGGTACTCGCCCGCGCCGCCGGTGTCCCAACCCGATTTGAACCAAAATTTGCCGGTCACTCCACCCACCCTTACGCCCCAAAACCGGCTCCGGTGGCAGCTTAGCTTTATGTTGATAGGGCTCTTTTACCTTTTTACGGCCTATACTGAAATCAATATCCGGCTGCATCCTGATAAAATTACGCCCAAATCGCCAGCGGCTACTACTCTGGTCAAATCGGAAGTCCGCCAGGACGCCCTGACCTATTACAACAACCGCTGATGATAAGCGCCATAATGATTGAATTGAGTTATTTCCCGGAAATTTCGCTCTAGACTCAGTGAGTCTAGATTAAAAAAACCTAGAATAATTGTCGCAGAAATCGTATAATAGGGGATGTTATTGTGGTGCCCGGTAGGAGCCTGTGCCAGCAGCAGGTGACCTTGACAAGGCCAAACGCCTCCGTTACAATTTTCGAATATGTAAATTTCCATTTTATTTTGCGCTTTAATTTTAAAGTTTCAGACCGGCGGCGACTGTGCAGCCCCTGGCTAGACGAGAGGATTGCTTATGCGAGACAAAGACCCCGCCGTCTTTAACGCAGAAAACAGCCAGCCCAAGCAGGGAAAATTGAAAAGTAAAACCCTTACCAGGGCCCTCGATATTATTGATGTCTTTGATTACGACCACCGCGAACTGACCGCCCAGGAGCTTTCGGCGCGGACGGGTATCCCTTTAAGTACCCTTTACCGGCTGATTAAAGACCTCGAAACGCGGGGCTACCTCAAATATAATTCGCACCTGGCTACCTATGGCCTGGGAATGCGCTTTTTCGAGTTAGGTTGTGTTGTTTCACAGCAAATCGAGTTGCCGGAAGTCTGCGGACCTATAATGCGGGCCCTGAATGAGCAGTTTAACGCCACGGTAATGCTTACGGCGGTCTATCGCAACGAGGTCATCTGCCTGGAAGTCATCCAGAGCAAGAACATCTTGCGGCTGGCGATGGAGCGGGGCTCGCGACTCCCCTTCTACGCCGGGGCCGGTAGCAAAATCCTGATGGCCTTCTTACAGCAAAACCAGCTCGACCATATACTGGAAGTCCAGCCGATTGTGGCCTTCACCAGCCATACCCTGACCAACCCTGCCGCCTTCAAAGAACACCTGGCCGAGATACGGGAACTGGGCTATGCCCTGAGCGACCAGGAGATGAACGAGGGAGCCGTTGGGGTGGCCGCACCGGTCTATAACGCCCAGCGCGAGGTTGTGGCCGGGCTGACCCTGGCCGGACCCAGTAGCGTCCTCGAACATGACAATTTCCCGGAATTTATCCAGGCCGTGACCCAGGCCGCCGCCGATTGCAGTATCCGGTTGGGCTATCACCCGCCGGATGGCCGCCCCACACCGGGCCGGGAACGCGACCGCCGGAAAATCCTGGCCCTGAAATAATTGCTGTTGAGCTAACCGGTTAGTGACAGGTTTAATTTAGAAAGAACGAGTATGTTTCCCCAGGACCGTTATACCCCGCATGGCTACCTGGACAACCCGGCGCACGGCTGGAAAATGGGTCCGGGCGGGGTTTTGCGTTCCCGGCCAGGGGTCGGCATGGGCTGGCACTTTCCCAGCTTTCCGCACGGTTACAACTACACCTGGTTCTACGCGGCCCACCTTCAACTCGGTTTTAACCTGCCGGGGACGGGCTGGCTGTGGGAGACCGCCGATTTTGGCCGGAACCGGCTCGACCTATATTCCGATTACCATTCCAAGAACTGGTTGAGTTTTGTCTTTGAGACACCGCAGGGCCTGCGGGCCAGGGCTATCTTCTTCCTGGCCGAACCTTTTACGGATGACGGTGACGCCCTGGGCTGCCTGGTCCAACTCCGCAACCAGGGACCGCAAAGCCAGAATGGGAGCCTGGTGGCCGCTCTCGACTACGAGCGGAACCTGGGGCAGGGCCTGGACTGGACCACCGGCCTGTACGCCCGCCAGAACGCAGGCGGGGTGAGCGTGGCCGGGTACCAGGAAGGGACGGCTTTTCATTTGCGCTCAACCGGAAAGGTTTCGCGGACCTGGACCGACGCGACTACTTTTGCGGAGTTGGCCGGGCTGCTGGAAGCTTACCAGGCCGCCCGTAACAACCCGGACCGTTTTGGCGGGCTGGACCGGGAGTATAAAGAAGGCGAGAATGTCACCCGGAAGATAGCCGCCCAGCAATTCGATTTTGAACTCGCGCCGGGCGAGGAAACGACCTTGCTGCTGGCCCTGACCAGGGATGTCAGCGAATTCCGGGCGGTCCGGCGGGCCAACCGCCTGCTCGAAGACGATGGAAATCGCCTGTACGAGGCCATGGCCGAAAGACGCCAGGCTGATAACGCTTTCTGGGACAACGCGCCCCGTTTGAGCGGGGACTGGCCGGAACATATCCGGCGCGGGCTGGTCTACGACCTCGAAACCCTGCGCATGATGGTCCGCGAACCCTCTGGGATTTACAAACACAAGTGGGACGCCATGCAAATCCAGGTGCCGCGCACGGTCCTGGCCGAAGCCGCCCTCGACATGTTGATTCTGAGCTACGCCGACCCGGAAGCGGCCAAGGCGGTCTTGCTGGGCACTTTTGCCGACGCGCCCGAACCGAACGTGCCGTGCAGCCGCGAGGACGGCTCTTACAACATGGTGGCGGTAGACGGCAGCCCCTGTGGAACGGCCCCGGAATGGTGTTTCCCGTTCCACTGTATCGAACTGGTCTACCGCCGAACCCTGGATAAAGAGTGGCTGGCCGAACTCTACCCCTATTTAGAGACATTTATAGGGTTCTGGCAGAAGGAACGGACCGACCCGCAGGGCCGGCCTTTCTATAAATGTAGCTGGGAAGCCGGGCAGGACAACTCGGCCCGTTTTGGCATCACGAACGACCCCAGCGGCGGCGGGGCGCTCGGCGAACACCTGTGGCCGGTCGATTTACAGGCGGCTATGACCCAGTGTTGCTGGCTGCTGGCCTCCTGGGCCGACGAACTGGGGCTGGGAGCCGAGCGGGTCAGCGGCTGGAACGCCCTGGCGGATAGACATTTTGAATTGATGCAGCAGTTGTGGCGTCCCGCCCAGAACTGGTTCCACGATTTCGACCGCCGCACCAACAGTTTCACCAGCGTTCTCGACACCATGCAACTCGCGCCTCTCCTGGGCCGGGCTGTCACGCCGGAGCAGGTTGCGGCCTTACAGCCAAAGCTGGAAAGCCCGCCGCTCCACGGCCAGATTTTTCACCCGCTGATGTGGCCTTCGATTGTCTTTTGCCTGGTGGAAGCCTGCTCGGAAAGCAACCGGGCCGACCTGGCAGCGCGTCACGGCTGGCAGGGCCTGGACGCTTTCTATCGCTGGCTAGATTCGCGACCGGCCTCGGTAGCCCCCGACCAGGGCGGTTTGCCGGGAGTAGGGCGAGAATACTGGCCGCAGGTTGGCAATCCCCAGGCCCAACCACCGAGGGGTGGCGGCGGGGCCGAGGTCTACGGCTGGGGCTGCCTGGGAGCTTACATGTTGCTCCGCTACGTGGCGGGGCTCCAGGAAGAACGGCCCGCCAACCCCGACCAGGCCGCGTTTATGCTCCGGCCCAACCTACCGGCGACCCTGATGGTGCCGGGCCGGGTCTACCGGGTCGAAAATGTCCCGTGCCAGCGCTTGAAGCTGGACTTTGTCCTGACAGTCCAACCGGACTCCACGATAGCTTTTCAGTTGACGGCGCGGGAAGACCGGGCCACCGGCCAGGAGTACCTTGAAACATTTCTTTTGGAAAACGGGCAGGCCCAGTTGGTGCGGCTAAACCGGGCGCTAGGGTTGAAACGAGAATAGACGAGAATAAGATGGCGGGAGAGTTTATTTTAATTGTAGATGACGAGGAGTTGGCCCGGCGTCAGGCCGAAGCATCCCTCAAACGGGTCGGCTTCAAGACCGCAACGGCGGCCAGCGGAAAAACGGCCCTGGAGATTATCCGTGAGGCCCCGCCCGACCTGCTTTTAACCGATATTCGCATGCCGGAAATGGACGGCCTGGATTTATTGGCCCGCGCCCGCCAGTTCAAGCCCGACCTGACGGCTATCTTTATATCGGCCTACGGCACCAGCGACAATATTATGCGGGCCCTACAGATGGGGGTGAGCAACTTTCTTTTGAAACCCTTCACCGGGGCCGAACTGGAAAGAGCCGTCCAGGAGGCCCTGCGCAAAGCTCAGGCGGCCCAGGAAACCGCCCGGCTGCGGACGGTGGCCCCACTCCTTCCCCTGATGAAACTTTTCAGTACGCCGGGCGAGTTACCGGCCCTGGGAAACTCCCTGGCCGCGACCCTGGCGAACGAGGGTAAAATCGACTACTGCGCCATTTTTCTTTATGAAGAATTCCTGAACGGGGCGGAGGAAAAAGAGGCCGAAAAACCGGAATTAAAAGCGCTCGCCAGTTTCGCCGGACCAGCCGCCCAGGCTTTTAGCCCGCGCTCCTTCCCGGTGTTACGCCTCGCCAGCCGGGCCATCGAGGTTGGCCGGACCCAGGTCTTCAAGCGCTCCAGCGAGGTTGAAACCGACAAACTGGCCCAGGGGGATACGGTGCCAGGGGCTATCGCGGTGGTCCCGGTCATGCTGAACGGAAAAGGGGTGGGGGCCATAGTAGCCAGCCGGGCCGCGCTCGACCGGCCTTTTTTACCGGAAGAACGCGAAATGCTGGAAGTGGTCGCCGGGCAGTTGGCCGGGCAGCTTGAAGTCCGCCGCCTGCGCGACAACCTGGCCGAACGCAACGAACGTTTGCGGCTTTTCGCCGGGCGCTTTGTATCGACCCAGGAAGAAGAAAAACGACGGCTGGCCGAGCGCATCCTGAGCGAACTGCTGCCGCCCCTGACCCTTTCGCGCCAGAATGTCCAGACCTATGTCCAGAAAGTGCGGACGGCCAGTGATTTAATCAAGACCGAGGAAAGGCTGCACAACCTGGTCAACCAGACTAAAAAGCTGGCCCAGGACCTGCGCCCCCTCAACCTGGAAGAATTCGGCCTGAACGCGGCCCTGCGCCAGTACGTCCGCGACCTTTCCGAGGCCCCTAACGCCAGGAGCCATCCCTTCTTCCGGGTCGAGGGGGATGAAATCCCGCGTCTGCCAAACACGGTCGAGGTGGCTTTGTTCCGGGCAGCCCAGGATGCTATCAACAACGCGGTCCAGCACGCCGCCGGAAGTGAAATCGTGGTGACGGCCAGGGTCAAAGGCAAACGCAACATGTCCCAGGTGGCCGAAATCGAAATCCGCGACCGGGGTCCGGGCTTCAACCTGAAGGCGTCCGTGACCAACCGGGCCTCGGCCCAGGTCGGGCTGGTCGCCATGCAGGAGCGGCTTTTGCTGGTCGGGGCGAAATGCGACATCAGCAGCACACCAGGGCAGGGCACGCGTATAACCTTGAGCTATCAAATCCCCGATGAAGGCTGATAATTTCCTGGAACGGGTCCGGCGCAGCACCCGCGACGTGGTGGTGGCAGCCCAACTGGTCAGTTACGATTGGGCCAGGCTGGAAACTCTGGTGGACGGTTACGACCCGGTCCAGATTCGCCAGCGTTACACCTTTCAGGAGGATTTTCACTTTACGGGCGGCGGTGAGCAACTGGTCAACTACGTCTTTACGCTCGACGCGCTCAATTTCGGGTCGGGCCTATCGCCGCGCTGGAAGCAACTCGAAGCGGCCAACCTGGTCCAGTGTTCGCTCTACAAGACAGTGGCCGACACCCTGCGCCGGGCCGTACTGGCCGGAAACACCCTCGACGCGCAGTGGGCCAGCGCCGTTACCGCCGACACGCTGGCCGACCTTTTCAAAATCCCCGCCGACTTCCCGCTATTACGAATGTTCGCCCGCAGCCTCAACGAGTTGGGCCGCTGGGTCGTGGCTGAATACGAAGGCCGCTACCTGAAGGTGCTGGAAGCCAGCCCGACGGCTGACGCCCTGGTGACAAACCTGGCCCTGAATCTGACCTACTTCAATGACGCAACCACCTACCTGGCCGGGCCGCCCTTCCCCGAAAATTATGCTTTCCCGGTCTATTTCTACAAACGGGCCCAAATCCTGGCGAACGACCTCTATCTAGCTTTCGAGGGCCGCTCCCCGGCGGCGTTTCCTGACATTGACCAGCTTACGATGTTCGCGGACAATTTGCTGCCCCACTATTTCCGCATGGAAGGTGTTTTGCGCTACACGCCCGAACTGGAAAACCGGATTGAGCTGGGCGAACCGTTAGAGGCGGGCAGCCAGGCTGAGACCGAAATTCGAGCGTCGGGGGTCCAGTGTGTCGAGGTGGCCTGCCGGATGCTCAACCGGATGCACCCCGCACAAAAACCCATCTTCCCGGCCATGCTCGATGTTTACCTCTGGAATTTTTCGCAGAGCCCGCAAATCAAGGCCCGGCCCCGGCATCGAACGGTTACTTTCTTCTATTGATTCAGGGTATGATTGAAAGTCATTTATGCTCTCTAAGATTCAAACAACGATAAATATTGGGCTGAATACTCTGCTGATGCAAAAACCTTTGACCCCGCAGCAAGTCCAGGAGGTATTTGAGAGGCTCAGTTATCTTGCTTATAATCTTACTGCCAGTTCGCTTTCAATAAAGGAACTTAAACAATTATATTCACATGGTGATGAGGATTTACCAAAAGAAATTTTACCATCCGCCCTCTATAAAAACCAGGTTTTGATAAATTTATTCAAGGAAACCCCGGACCTTTCCAAAACCGATACTTTATCAACATTATTATCTTCCGAACAAATGAAAATTGGTCAACAAGTTCTGGAGAATGCCGAATTAGCTGGTCTTATAAATCAAACTCAAAATTTAGTATTCTTCAGTAGTAGGGAATTGGGAGACTATTTTTGTGGTATTTATTTGCAATCTCAGGAGCTTAATACTGAGTTATTAAAGGAAGTGGTTACCAAGAATAGTAGATTTCATGGTGCAGTAAAGATTTGGGCCGAATTAGTTCCAAACTTAATTGAGAAATTAAAGAGCCGCTTTGATAGTGAAGAACGTAGGATATATTATATTTTTGCGATGATTGGCACACCAGATGCCTTTAAGCCAATGCTTCAAATTATTAAGGATAAAACCCAAACAGAGTCAAACCGTTTATTGGTTATGTTTCTTTTCAAACAATATGTTAAGGAAGTTAGTCTGGATGTTGTAACAACTTTTCTAGAGATAATAAAAGATACTAAAGAAGATAAAAATATACGCCAAGCCGCGGTTGATGCCATTATGAAGTATTCTGATGTAAGTTATCCCTATTTGGTTGGGGCTTATCAATCAGATGATATTCAAACCCGCTATTATAGCGTAATTATCGTAGGGCAACTTTCAACGCAGCAAGGCCAAGCCATTCCCTTTTTTTTCCCTGCTCTCAAAGACAATGTTGAAAAAATCAGAATTGCTGCATTATCTTGTATAATCAATTTTATTGTGGAAGGACAAATTGAGCGTACAGACCTTGAGCCTTACTTCGAATATTTATTGAACCTTTATCTAAAAGGACAAAGAAGATTTAAGGTTAAGGTAGCTGAGATTTTGGCCTGGTACGGTGATAAACCTGCTCTTTTATTTTTATGTGACAGTATTTTAGAGGAAACGGATACTGAGTATTGTGAAGAAATGCTTGGAATACTCGGTCAAATAAGAGAACCAGAAGTAATTTTAACGTTACAAAAACTCTTGTATAGACCTAATCGTAAAATTATTGCTGCCGAAACAGCTAAAATTTTGAAAAGATTTCAGGCTAAAGAAGCAATACCTGATCTTCTAAAACTACTAGAGGAAGGTTATAGAAATAATTCAGACGAAGATCGTGAAGACCTTGCAATATTTTTGTTCGAGACTGCGGAGATTTTAATTTCGATGGGTTCTTCCGATATATTGAATATATTATTGCCATTATATTATGGTGAGGATTTAGATACTTATGGCAAATATTATTTAATCCAGGCTTTGGTAAAGTTCGATCACTCTGAAGCTTTTACGATTTGTAATCAATTATTTTATGATAAATCCGAGTCAATTTGTAGGGCAGCTGCTCAGGGTTTAGCTAAATTAAAAGGTGCAGAAATACTTCCATTTTTTTCAGATATGCTCAAAAATAATAACCTTACTATTGTGCAGAAAGCCGCTATTATTCGTGCTTTACCTGATTCTAAAGATCAGAGGGCGGAAGACATATTACTTCCCATTCTTGAAAATTCTGATAGAAGTTTGTGGACTTCAGCAATTTATAGTTTAGGAAAATTAAAGAGTCGAAAAGCTTTGCCAAAATTGGAATGGTTAAAATGGAATGATTTAAGCAAAGTAAGGGAGGGCAGTGAATTAGAAATCCGATATTTTGCTGCTCGTGCAATTGACAGAATTCAACAGGACAACTAATAATTCCATCTTCAAAAATCCCAACCGTAAACTTCTCATTCCTTCTCGTTTCCAATCCTCCTCGACATTAAAATTGTACGGACTAACTTAATTCTTAAGTTAGTCAAGGGCCATGACTATTGTGTGTAAGTTAGAGCGGCTGTGCTATAATCCGGGCAAGTGTATATTTTTGACCTTCTAATAACAGAGAAAGGAACGTTTTAGCAGTAACGTGGAACAGTATTTAGTCAGACTCAGCAAGGAGATGTCGAAAGCGTTGCGGCATACCCCCTGGCTGTACGAACTCGAACTCGACCCGCAGGGGTGGGTCACGATTGAGGCGCTTATCGAGGGTATCGAGGACCGCCGCCAGCAGACCCAACCGATTACGGTCGAGGATTTCCGGCGTATCATGGAGCAGAGCGACAAACAACGCTTTGAGATGCAGGATGGGCGTATCCGGGCGCTCTACGGCCATTCGATAGACCAAAAAATGGTCAAGGAACCGGGCGAACCCCCGGCCTTCCTCTATCACGGAACCACCCCCGCCGCGTTGGCCGCTATCCTCAAAGAGGGCCTGAAACCGATGCGCCGCCAGTACGTCCACCTTTCGCCGGACGTGGCGACCGCGACCCAGGTCGCCCGCCGCAAGGGTCCGCCGCTCATCCTCGAAATTGATGCCGCAGGGGCCCACGCCGCCGGGCATCTTTTCTACAGGGGCAACGACATGGTCTGGCTGGCCGACATTGTGCCGCCGACCTTTATCAAGGCGCCCGGAAAGTAGATTGCGTGGACAACCTCGAACTGACCAGTTACATCAAGGAAGAAGCCCGCGCCCTCGGTTTTGACCTGGTGGGCATCGCCCCGGCAGGGCCGTTCGAGGAGACCGAGGCCCGGCTTCTGGAACATATCGAGCAGGGCCGTATCGCGGGGCTGGCCTGGTTCACCAAAGAGCGGGCCACCTTCGCCAGCGACCCCGCCAATCTCCTGCCGGGGGTCCGTTCGATAATTTCCCTGGGCATCTCCTACCTGCAAGATTCTCCCGACCTGGCAGATTCTGGAAACCCGCGAGGCCGGGTCGCCCGGTACGCCTGGGGCCAGGACTATCACGAGGTCTTGAAAGCCAAAATGCAGGCCCTTTTCGACAAGATTAAAACCTGCACCGGGGCCGAGGAAGCGCGTCTGCTGGTGGATACGGCCCGGATTGTGGACCGGGCGGTAGCCCAACGGGCGGGGTTGGGCTTTTTTGGCAAGAATACCAATTTGATAAACAAAAAGCTCGGCTCGTACTTCTTCGTGGCCGAAATCCTGACCGACCTGGAACTGGAATATGACGCGCCCGCTCACGGCACCTGTGGCCGCTGCACCCGCTGTATTGACGCCTGCCCGACCGAGGCTATCATCGCGCCGGGAACGGTCTATAACGACCGCTGCATCTCTTTTTTAACCATCGAGCTAAAGGGGAGTATCCCGCCTGAGTTGAGGCCGGGGATGGGCGAGTGGATTTTCGGCTGCGACATCTGCCAGGAGGTGTGTCCTTACAACAAAAAAGCGACCCCCGGCAACCACGCCGAGTTCGCTCCCGCCGACTTTGAGGATACCGCGCCCGACCTGCTGGGCTGGCTGCGCCTGACCGAGCAGGAGGAAACTTTTCGCCAGAAGTTCCGGGGTACGCCGCTCTCGCGACCCAAACGGGCCGGGTTGCGCCGGAATATCGCCGTAGCCCTAGGCAACAGGGCCGAACCCTCGACCCTGCCTGACTTACAGGAAGCCCTCGAAAATGAGACGGACCCGGTAGTGCGGGAACACCTCGAATGGGCTATTTCCCGGTTGAATAGTAGGCAGAGGGCAGAGGGCAGAGGGCAGTAAAGACCCTGGTTCTAAGAATTATGACTGTGACGTTGTCCAACGGACCGGGGATTCTGTGCCTTCGGCACAGAATGACAATTTGGAGGATTGTGCTATGGTCCAACGGACCGGAGATCCTTCGCTACGCTCAGGATGTACTGGTTTGATTGTTACACGTTCAACGTTGTTTCGTTTAACGTTCAACGAGCCCGAAGATAAATTCGCTGCGCTGTAAGGGCGAAGGGGAACCGCTGGCCGTAAAGGGCTGGCTCAGACCGTTGGCAGAGTAACGCACAGGGTTTTGCCCGGTCCACCCGGCAGGGACGGCTGGGGTGATGGCGGAAGTCCCGATTTGATACTGCAAAAAGCCCGCCGGGGCCTGAATGGAAAAACCCTGGACGTTTAAGGTCCGGCCAAAGAGGGTTTGCCAGAATTCGCCATAAGTGGCGGCGGAAGCGCTGCCGAACAACTGGTAGACAGGGGTCCGGCTGATAAAAAGACGCCCTTTCCCGAAGTTTTCCAATAGCGGCGCGTCGGTCCAGACCGCCACGTTCTCCCCTAACCACGCCTGGGCCAGCCCCAGCGAGACGACCGCGCTGCCGCCACTCTCCGCGAAACTTTTGAGCCCGGCCAGGTCCTGGGTCGTGTAATACTCGGCGGGGGCCAGGGCAATCACCGTTTTAAGATTCTGCCAGCTTGCGGGCATTTCCGAGGGCCAGTGTCCGGCCTCGACCCCGACCACATTCGCCCGGTTCAGGGCATCCAGTTTACCCCAGTCCATCAGTTGCAGGAAATAGTCGGCTTTGGTCTGCCCGATAAGCCGGTACTGCCACTCCGGCGGGCGCAAAAACAGGGTGTCAGGTTGGCCCGATGACTGGGTCATAATGGCGCGGACGGTTGCGAATTGCTGGCTGACCCGCTCGAACAGTTCGTCCTCGTTCCAGGTCGCCTTCTGGGTTTGCCCACAGCAGACATAGTTATAGAGACCCTGCCCCCGGATGTCGTAGTTCCAGACCGCCAGCCCGGCCAGGTGCCCGCCGCTCTGGTTCATGAGCAGGGCCAGGTAGAGCAGGTTGGCCTGGGCATCGGCGATAGTGCCGGAATCAACGGCGGTCTGCCCCAGGCCCCAGGAGTTCCCCGCCGACCAGAACCAGACCGGGCGATTATAGCGGGCCGAGAACCCGCCAATCCGCCGCACCAGCGAATAGAGGCGCGCAATGTCATCCTCGTTTATCGGTTTATCGAGCGAGCCCCGGTCGCGGGCATACATGTCCCAGGTCAGGACGAAATTGGCCGGGGCCTGGGCAAAAAGACTTTCCAGGTTAGGAAACCCGTTTTCCTCGCGCATGGCCCCGCCGTCGAACGACATCGTGACCGGCAGACCGGGGGTAATCTCGTTCCAGTAGCCGGAAGCCAGGGTCATATAATCGGTGATAACGCCGGCCTGGAAACGGCCCAGGCTTTCCTGGCGCTGGGGTGAAGTGCCCACGTCCGCGAAACCGTAGCCGTTCCGTTTCTGGAATTCGGCGTTGGCCCAGCTCGAATAGTCGCCGCCGAGCGGTTCGTCGGCCAGGTTTAGCATTTCGATGGTGTCACGGAAGGGATGGACAAACTCGAATTCAATCCAGACGTAATAGTCGCGCAAATCCTTCTGGAAGGTGGGTGAGTAGACGCTGGCGTAGGGGTCGTTGCCGTTCGTGACCTGCCAGAGCTTACCGTTGGCCTGGCGGCGCAAGTCCTGGGGGTGCTGGGTGCTCCAGACCTGGCCCATCTGGGTCTGGTAGCCGACCGAAAGAATCGCTTTAAGGCCGAGGGCTTTGCAGGCTTGCAGCATCCGTTTATTGGCCTCGACAATCGAAATGGCGTCGAGGTAGGCGTACTGGGCCGGGTCTTTGAAGGCCGAGAAGACCGAGGGATTGAGGCCGACCTCGCGCTCCTGGGCGTAGGGGCGGGCCGGGTTGGCGTGGGAAATCCAGACCACGTTGGCCCCGGCCTGTTTCATCCGGGTCAGGTCGGCCAGCATCTGGTCGTAGGTCATGTCGGGATAGGCGTCAATGGCCCACCCGGCGTAACCGCTCCCGCCTGAGACTGGAGTGCTGGCATCGGCAAGTTGGGCAGGTAAGGGGTCGGAACCACTTTGGGGGCTGGAAGAATCGGCGCACCCGGCTAACAGGAGGGCCAGCAGCCCGGCTACCGTCAGGAGCAGCCAGGGTCTTAAAGATTTCGGCTTAAACAAAGGTGTATTCAAGGGTGGAGACAATCACGTTTCATTAGCGGTTAATTCGTTGGCAATCAGGGCCAATTTGGCCGGGCGCGAGAGTTGCTTGAGGGCATATTCGCGCTTGCGGGCGGCGGTGGCGTCGGGTACGGCCTCGCGGTAGACCAGCCGGACCGGCAGGCGGCTGCGGGTGTATTTCGCGCCCTGGCCGGAGTTGTGCCGCCGGGCGCGGGCGTCCGGGTCGTAGGCCCACCCGGTATAGAGGGTGCCGTCGGCGCACTCGACTATGTAGACCCAGGCCGGGCGGAGAATATCAACCGTCATGCTTTAGTTTATGTAAAGTAACTTTCGCTCAAACAGGTGGGTTAAAACCCGGTTTGGAGGTATCAGCTTAACATGTTGGTCGGCGGTTGGCAACCGGGGAGTTAGTTTTTAGTGTTCAGTTTTTAGTTTTTAGTAGCTGTAAGGGCGCATTTCGGAACCCCGCGCCCTTCAGGGTGAATTTTTAACGTTGTTTCGCGCCCCAAAAGGGGTGCATTCAACGGCGTCGCGTTCGCCCTTAACCGCCGAGCCCGGCTTGCTCCGCCACCGAGACCAGGGCCAGCTGGATGACCTTGCGGCTCGTCCTGAAATTCACGTTGGCAAGAATATCGTTGGCGGTGTGGTTGTTGGGGCTCTGGACGTTATAGCTATCGGTAAGGACCACCGCTTCGTGCTGGGTCTGGTCGAAATAATAGTCATCACTGCGGAAGAAAGGTTCGCCGCGTTTCACTTCCAACCGCAAAGCGATATTGTACTTATCGCCATAACCGACGATAGCATCCTTTAGCCCAGCCCCGTGATTGATAAAACCGAGAATAACCCAGTCTTCCTCGCCCGGATTGTAGCCAAAGCTATCAATGTTGATTACGGCCTGGCTGGAAGCCGGTTTGATGCTGTAGTGAGTGTAATTCTGGCTGCCGAGCATGCCCTGTTCTTCACCTCCGAAAGCAATAAAGCGTATCGGGCGCTGGAACTGGTAGCCCGAAAGGAGCCGGGCTACTTCGAGCAAACCAGCCAGCCCGACGCCGTTATCGTTTGCGCCGTAAGCGGGGATTGTCGGGTCGGTGATGCCTTTGAGGTTGCGGGCGCCCAGGCTGTCGTAATGGGCCAGCAGGAGCACCGGTTTTCCGGCGGCCTGGTCGGGGGTGGAAGGGACGAGGTCGGCCACCACGTTGGAGGCAACCGTGCCCAGACCGCCTTCCTCGAAGCTATCGAGTTGCACGTTCAGACCGAGGGCGAAGAAATAGGTATAGAGCCGTTCGGCGGCGTAAAGCGAACCTTTAGTGCCGGTATAGCGGGTGTTCAGGGCCTGGCCCTTGACCTCGTTTTTGGAAATCTGGTCCACGACCTGCTTAAGGCGGTCTTCCGTCACCAGGGCCATTTTGTCGCGCAGGGCCGCCTCGGTCAGGGCAGGAGTGACCGGGGGAGTTTCCAGTTTCATGCCGGCAAAGGTCGCCTCGGCCAGGGCCGGGCAAGGACAGGCCTGGGTGAGGCCCGGCACCTGGAGGCGGGGCGGGACTTTATGGATATAGAGTTTGGTCCGAAAATCCCAGCCCTGGTAGAGCGGCATTGGCCCCTTGAAAAAGACCCGGTCGCCCACCTGGTCGAGCACCTTCCATTCGGGGTCGAGCCAGGTCTGGCCTGCGGGCGGGGCGTCGGTGGGCAGTTTGGTCCAGAAATATTGGGCGGTGTCGGCATCAGGGTCAAGGGCGGTAAATTCCAGCCCGGTCAGGCTGGCATATCGGGCGGTATCGGCGGTCGGAACCAGGGCCAGAAGTTGTTCAGGCTGAGCGCTCGGCTGGTCGGAAGCCGGGAGATAATCTACCGGGACAAGGCGGCTGGCCCTGACCGGGGCCAGGGCTAGCAAAAGCCCGGCCAGTTTCGCGCTGCCGGTCGCCTTAAAACGGGCCAACGTTAAGGGCTCGTCGGGCAGGGGTTGGGGCAGGACCGGGCCGGAAGCTACCTCGGCGGTCGCGCCGGTGGTAGCGGCAGAAACCTGACCGGAAACTGCCGAGACCATGACCTCACCGAGGGCCGAAACAGCCTGGGTAAAGAGCGGGCCGCTAGGCTGGGCGGCCAGATTTTCTCCCGCCAGGGCCGGGGAGGTGGGGGCGGGCATGGAGGTGGCCGGGGGTAGCGTCCCCGACACGGTCAGGATGGACAACAATACAAGGGCGACTACCAGCAAGCCCATCAGCCTGCCGAAACGTTTTGAAGGCAATAACTTACTCCAGAGGGTTCAGGACGACCCTGTTAGGCACAACCGGGCCAAGCAATTAACTTAATACAAACATTATAGCGGCAGAACGAATTATAAAAGTGAAATTTGGATTAACCTGAGTGCTAATTTAAGTATTTGAGCAGACAAATTGAGCGGGACACAAAATAAAAAGAGCCAGCCGGTACAGGACTACCTCTTTTTATTCTAGCAGAAATTTTTTAGAAATTCCGGCAGGCCGGGGATTTTGCAAAGAAACCTTTGCGCCCCCGGCCCTACCTCACCTAACTTAAACCGCGGCCTTATCCGCCGGGACTGCCGGGGAGATGTGGTGCGATTCTTCGGCTTCCTCGGCCTCGATGGTGATACGCGGGATCCAGTCGAGGAATTTTGGGATGTACCAGTTCCAGTCGCCTAGAATCCGCATCACCGAGGGCAACAACACGGACCGGATAACGGTGGCATCGAAGAAGACCGCGACCGCCAGGCCGAGGCCCAACTCGCGGATAATCACCAGTTGCAGGGTCACGAAAACGGCGAAGACCACCACCATAATCGAGGCCGCGCTGGTGATGACGCCGGAAGTTACGCTGATACCTTTGGCAACCGCCTCGTTAGACGAGGAGCCGCGATCCCGCGCCTCTTTAATCCGGGTCAGGATGAACAGGTGATAGTCCATCGAAAGGCCGAACAGGATGGTGAAAATAAAGACCGGCACCCAGCTTTCGATAACCTCGGTCTGTTTGATGCCGAGCAAGTTGCCGAACCAGCCGTCCTGGAAGACCAACACCAGCGTGCCGTAAGAAGTGCCGGTCGAAAGCAGGTTCAAAATGATAGCCGTAACCGGGATGACAATCGAGTGGAAGGCAATCAGCAAAATCAGGAAGCTCAATCCCAGCACGAAGGCGAACACTAACGGCATGGCCTGGGTGTAGGTGTTGACCACATCCACGACCAGGGCGGAGTCCCCGCCGACATAGGCCTGGACGCCCAGCCCGGCCAGGTTAGCCGGTATGACCTCCTGGCGCATCTTGTTGACGATGTCGTGGTTGGCCGGGTCGTTCATGGAGCCGCCCATGGTCCAGGTTACTTCCCCGGCCACGCCGTTTTGCGACATGTTAATGGCCGAAGGCTGGCTCAGCCCCTTGATTTGAAGCCCGGCCTGTTGGAGTTTTTCCATGGCGGCTTTGACTTCAGGCCGGTTAGCCTGGGTGACTACCACGATAAGCTGCAAGGTCGTGCCCTGGGGCCACTTGGTATTCATGACCTTGATGGCCTGGACGCCTTCAATCTGGTCCGGGAAACTGTCAATGTCGCTCAGGCCGAGCTTGAGGTGCAGCACCGGGAAAGCAATCGCCAGCAGGACCAGGATTGAAATAGCAGCCAGCACGACCGGTTGTTTCATCACACCCGCGACCAGGTGGCTCCAGAACCCGCTGCCTTCCTCGCGGTCGCGCCCAAAATAGGGTATCCGGCCCCAGTTGATGCCTTTGCCGAGAATTGCCAGGACGGCAGGCAGGAAGGTCAGGCTGCCGATAACGGAAACCAGCACTACGCCGATGGTGCCGAGGGCCATCGAGCGGAAAAGCGGGTCGTTCAGGATGAAAAGCCCGGCCACCGACACCATTACAATGACGCCGCTAAAGAAGACGGCCCGCCCGGCGGTGCTGCTTGAAACCTCAATCGCGGCCTGCTTGTCGCGGCCCCGGCGGCGTTCGTTGCGGAAGCGGGTAATCATGAACAACGAGTAGTCTACGGCCACGGCCAGGCCGATTAACACCACAAGCTGGGTCGCGTAAGGGCTGACCGGCGAGATAAGCTGGGAATAGATGTTGAGAAGGCCAAAGGCAGCCAGGAGGGCGGTCACGGCCAGCACCAGCGGCACCACGGCGGCGGCCACCGTACCAAAGGCAATCAGCAGGATGATAAAGGTTAAGGGGATAGTGATTTTCAGGGAGTTATCGAGGTCGTGACTGACCACCTCGTTAATATCGTCGTTAATCCAGGCATTATTGAGGGTTAGAAGCTGGTAACCGCTATTCTGCGCCTTCAAATCGGCTATGACCGGTTTGAGCGGGGCGAGCTTGTTGTCGACCACTTTGCTGGTGCCAAGAGCGGTCGCCACAATACGAACCGAGCTGTTATCGGGCGAAATAAGGCTGGCCTGGGCGGCGGCAGGGACCAGGTAGGGGTTGATTACCTGGGAGAAAACCGGCTGGCTCTGCCCGTTATCGGTATATTTCGCCCCGGCCAGGGCCTGGGTGACTTTGCCAACGACGGTCTGGAAAGCCGGGTCGGAGGTTTTAACGGTCGGGTTGGTAACAATTACATAGAAGCTCTGGGAGTCAACCTGCTTGACGCCTTCGTTGTAGACGGTGGTAGCCTGGGATGACTCGGAATTTTTAGCGTTGCCGGGATTGCTGGCCCCTTCGGATTTTGTCCCGCCCATCGCCAGGCTGACCGCAAAAATGCCGATAGTAAGCACCAGCCAAAGGCCAAAAACCAGCCAGTGATGGCGGGCGCTCCAGGCGGCCACCCGGACGGTAAAGGGTTTTTTCTTTGAAGGGGACTTTACGGGTGGCTTGGTTTTTTGAAGCTCGGTATCCATGAAAACTCCTTGCCCACTTTCCTGCTAAAGTGAGCCGTATTCAATTCTTTTTTTACTTTTTTCTTCAAACTCTTTTTGGCACAGCTATTTTCAACCAGTCGCGATTCCGGGGTAAGGATTTGTTGCGATAGGTTTAGCGACACCGCTATAGGTCACACCGGTGAGGTTTTCTGATGGAAAGCACCGCTCCACCAGGTCCAGGTTCAAGGGCACAAGGTTGGTTAATACCGCAGGCTAAAAGCCTGGTTAGTAAAGGTTAGCCAGGTTCGAAGGGCAGGTTTTTCCCAACGGACCAAACCCAATTGCACGCCTGACAGAATTTAACGCCTTCTTCCAGGTATTATGACACACCTTGTATCAATTTGTTTCACAATTTTATAGGAAAATTATTAGAAACTGCCAGGGGTAAAGGTACTAAAAAACCCTTATTCGTCGTCTTCCGACTCAAGGGCTTCTTGCGGGGAATTAGCGGGTGAGGCCATCTGTTCTCGCAGGGCGACGACCTGCCCGGTCATAAGCTCATCCATGGTCTGGCCGGGCTGGCGGTCAATCCAGCCCATCATCGAACTGACCAGCAATTCTTTGAGGTAGGCAAACGAAAACCCGGCGGTCAACCCGGCGACACTGGCAATCCCGGTCTCACTCAGGCGCAGTTCCGGCTGCAAACGGGTATTCCAGCGGTCCAGGTAAATCGCCCTGGTAGGTTCGCCCGGCAGCTCGAAATGGTACTTGCGGTCGAAACGGCTCGGACGCTGGGTAATAGCCGGGTCAAGTTTCTCCGGGTAGTTGGTCGTCGCCAGGGTCAGGATGCCGTTGTTGGTGGCGAAACCGTCCAACTCATTGAGAAAGAAGGAGCGGTTTTTCGGGGTCAGCAGGGAGTCGAGGTCTTCCAGCACGATAATACAGGGGGCAATCTTCCTGGCCCTGGTAAAGACGCGCCGGATACGCCATTCTTCCGTACCTCGTTCACCCTTGAAACTTTTTATGTAAAGGCAGGGCTGTTTCAAACTGTTGACGAGGGCTTTGACCGCGTGGGTCTTGCCGTTGCCTGGTGGGCCGACCAGTAAAACGCCCCGTTTCCAGGGCAACCCATAAGTGGCGTACAATTCTTTCGAGCTAAAGAACCGCTCCAAATCACCAAGAATCGCCCCACCCAGGTTGTTTTCCAGCACAAGGTTGTCGAAGGTCGAGCCCCGGATAGCCTTGAGAAGTTCTTCGTCTTTGGACCAGTGACTGTTATCGAAGACCAGCACCTCCGAGTCGCTGCGAACCTCCTCGTTCCATTCGCAGACACTCGTTAGAAAAGTCTCTGCTATTTCTTTTATATCGGCCAGAATCCAGTAGTGATAGCTGCCGTCCCAGGATAAGGTCAGAACATCAAGGCCGAAACCCTCCCAATCCACCCGATACCAGGCGTTATTGGCCTGTTCCTCCAACCGGCTATCGTCACCCGGCCAGAGAGTTTCAATCTGGTTAAAGGAATAGGGGCCCGGTTCGAGCCGGCACTGGTTATGGCGGGCAAATTCTTCCAGGTCAAAAAGATAGCCCTGGGTCTCCACCACCGCTTTGCGGGGAAAAAGCGCGGCCAGACCCTGGCTCACATTATAGGCGATGGCATGCATCGGCAAGTTCAGGGCTTCGGTTATTAAATTTTCGAGACTTACAAACAACATCCTGAATTCTAAACTTTCCAGGCGGCCAGCCACCGCATTTTCACCGGACGAAACCAATTGCGATTCTTTTGCTTCTATTCAAAGTTAATCGCTTACCTGTATATATTATATAGGGTGGGGTTTAAAGTCAATAGTTCAGGCTGAAATTCGTAATCCCGTTTAACATTGTTTCGTTCAACGTTTTACGTTTAGGCGTTAGGCATAATTAACTATTTTCTCAAAAATTGATTAAAAACACGTAAAACCAACCAATTAAAAGCCAATTCAAGGGTAGAAAAGGGTCACCATGTGATAAAATAAACGGGTTACACCCGAATTTTGCCATTATTGAGTTGAGTTGAGGAGAGAAGAAACAGGCGTGATAGTCGTAAAGGTAGGCGGCGGCAAGGGTATCAACCTGGAGGCCGTGACAACGGACCTGGCCGAGTTGAACAAGGCCGGAGAAAAAATTGTACTGGTCCACGGTGGCAGCTACGAGACAAATGTACTCAGCGAGAAGTTGGGCCACCCTCCCAAATTCGTGACCAGCGTTTCGGGCTTCGAAAGCCGCTACACCGACCGAGAAACCCTGGAAATTTTCGAGATGGTCTACTGCGGCAAAATTAACAAGAGCATTGTCGAGATGCTCCAGAAAAAAGGGGCCAACGCCATCGGCCTGAGCGGGATTGACGGTCGCCTGCTGGAAGGCACCCGCAAGGACGCGATTAAAATCGTGGACGCCGAGGGCCGCCGCCGGGTGTTGCGCGACGACTTCACCGGCAAAGTGGAACGAGTAAACCTGGACCTTCTGAACCTGCTGCTGGGCGCGGGCTACTTACTGGCGATTACGCCGCCCGCTATCAGCTACGCCGGGGAAGCAATTAACGTGGATGGTGACCGGGCCGCCGCAGTCCTTGCGGCGGCGTTAAAAGCGGACAAATTGATTATTTTGAGTAACGTGCCCGGCCTCCTGCGAGATGTAAAAGACGAAACCAGCCTGATAACCAGCGTCAAAAAGGACAAAGTGGAACAGGCCATGGCTTTCGCAGAAGGCCGCTTCAAAAAGAAGGTAATGGGCGCAACCGAAGCGTTAAATGAAGGAGTCGGGCAGGTCGTGTTCGCCGATGCCCGCATCGAGCGGCCTATCAGCGCCGCTTTAGCCGGAAAGGGAACGGTCATAGAATAATGAGTATCCAGGAAACAGATTTAGACACCGAAACGTTAGCCGCCACCGCGTTATCCCACGACTTCGCCAGCCTGGGCGTGCGGGAGACCGAAGACCGCCTCGAATCGGGCGTCTACCCCAAGCGGGAAGTCACTATCGTGCGCGGTGAAGGCGCGAAATTGTGGGACGACACCGGGCGCGAGTACGTGGACTGCGTGGGTGGGCAGGGCTCGGCCAATCTTGGCCACTGCAACCCTTACGTGGTCGAAGCCATCGAGAAACAGGCCCGGACCTTACTAAATTGCCCCGAAATTTTCTATAACGACACCCGCGCTGCCGTCCTCAAAAAGCTGGCTGAGGTCGCTCCTGCCGGGATGAACCGTATCTTCCTGTGCAATAGCGGGACCGAAGCGGTCGAAGGCGCTATCAAATTCGCCCGCCTGCTGACCGGCAAGACCGATATTATCGCGACGGTCCGGGGTTTTCATGGCCGCTCGATGGGGGCGCTAAGCGCGACCTGGGAGAAGAAATACCGGGAGCCATTTTATCCGTTAGTTCCCGGTTTTACACATGTACCGTATAACAAAATAGAGGCTATCCGCGAGGCTATCACCGACAAGACGGCGGCGGTACTGGTCGAACCCATCCAGGGCGAGGGCGGCGTTCACGTCCCTTCGGATGATTATTTGCCCGCCTTACGCAAGCTGTGCGACGAGACCGGCGTCCTGCTGATTCTCGACGAAATCCAGACCGGGTTTTGCCGGACCGGGAAGTTCTGGGGCGGCGACTACTACGGCGTCAAGGGTGACATTATGACAGTCGCCAAGTCTATCGCGGGCGGTATCCCGATGGGGGCGGTCCTGATGGACGAACGCTTTGGCCCGCTGGATAAATCGACTCACGGCTCGACCTTTGGCGGCAACCCGCTGACCGCCGCCGCCGCTGTCGCCGCTATCCGCTACATGCAGGATTATCGCCTGGACGAACGGAGCGCCGAACTGGGCGAATATTTCCTGGGTAAACTGCAACCGCTGGCCGGGAAGCCCGGTAGTGTGGTGCGGGAAGTGCGGGGTAAGGGCTTAATCATCGGCCTCGAACTCAAGCAAAAGGTGGTGCCTTACCTCAAAGCCCTGATGGACCGGGGTGTGCTGGCGTTACCGGCGGGGCCGAACGTGCTGCGCCTGTTGCCGCCGCTGGTTATCGAGCGGGAACAGCTCGATTTCGCCGCCGAACAAATCGCGGCGGTCCTTGTAGGGTAAATCGTTACGGTTGGAGGAAGTGGTTTGCGTCTGGTAGTAAACAGGGGTCTTACGTTTTCCGGTTTTTTGATGTCTCTGGTGTTGTTGCTGGGCCTGGCCGTTTACCAGGCCCCGGCAGCCCTCGCCCACGCCAATTACGAACGCAGTCTCCCGGCGGCCAACGCCACGGTGCCTTCCGGCCAATCGCCCGCCCAGGTCCAGGTCTGGTTTACGGAAGACCTCGAAGCCCGCTTTAGCGAGTTACAGGTGGTAAACCAGAACCAGCAACGGGTGGATACCGGCAACAGCCACGCCGACCCGACCGACCCACGCTCCCTGGTCGTCTCCCTCAAACCGAACCTGCCGGACGGGGCTTATACCGTCATTTATAAAAATGCTTCCTCCGAGGATGGGCATACCATCAAGGGGAATTTCTCATTCCTGGTAGGTTCGGGCACCCTCCCGGCCAGCACCGCCGGTAGCCCGCTCGAACAGGCCGAGGGCAGCAATACTGCCGGAAACGAAAACGCCAACCCGGCCAGTATCATCTTGCGCTGGCTGAACTACCTGGCGGCGGCTGCTTTGCTCGGCGCGTTAGTCTTTACCCTGCTCATCTGGCGACCGGCGGTAAGCCGGGCCAGGGCCACCAAACGGATGGGGCCTGAACTGGTCCAGGCCAACGAACGCGGGCTGCAAAACGTGCTGCGGGTGGCATGGTGGGGATTGGCCGCGATGGCGGTCGGCTGGTTCGCCTGGTGGATTTACCAGGCGGCCACTTTCTCCGGCCAGGATTTAGGGCAACTCTTTGGCCTGGGCGGCGGCAGTTCCGGCCCGGCGGCCCTGACCGATTTCCTCTTTAACACCCGCTACGGTCTTATCTGGGTGGTGCGGCTCTTTCTGATTATCGGGGTCTTATTCGCCCTGACCTTTATGCTGCGCGGCAATGGCCGCAAGACCTGGCTCGACTTCCTGCCGGGGCTGCGCCAGGGCCGTCAAAATGTGCTCCCCGCCGAAGAAACCAACCAGGCCATCTCACCGGACAGCCCGGCTACCCCCGGCGAAACGGGCGAAGAAACTACCGAGACCGGACCCCAGGGACCGCTGACCGTTTCGCTGGAAACGCGGCGCTATCTCTGGTGGGCCGGGCTGCTCTATGGCGCGGCCATAATGTTGACCACCAGCCTTAACTCGCACGCCGCTGCTGTCGCCGACTGGGGTTTCTGGGCGGCAGTCGGCAGCGACTGGCTGCACCTCCTTTCGACGGCGACGTGGGTTGGCGGTTTAATGGCGATGGCTTTTGCCCTGATGGTAGCCCTGCCCGCGCTCCGGCCCGGCAGCGGCGACCGGACCCGCCTGCTGGCCTCGCTCATCCCGGCCTTTTCCCAGGTCATCATCATCAGCGTGATGGTCCTGCTGGTAACGGGCACCTTCAACGCGGCCCTGCAACTGGCAAACGTGACCGACCTGTTCTCGACCCCCTACGGCCTGAGCCTGACCATCAAAATTGCCCTGCTGGTGCCGCTCCTCTTGCTGGGAGCGTATAACCTGCTGGTAGTCAGCCCCCGGATGCGGGCCTTTGCGAAGTCCAAGAAGGCCGGACCCCAGGAAGGAGCGGGTTCGATAGCCGCCGGGACGCTCGGTCTGAAATTCCGCCGGGCAGTCTGGGCCGAAATCGTCCTGACCGTGCTGATTTTGCTGGTAACCGCGTTCCTGACCAGCAGCGCCCCACCTAAAGGGCTTGCTACCAATAACGTCCTGTATTTCCAGACGGTCCAGGGCGGCCTGAAAATCGACCTGGCTATCGCACCCGGTACCATCGGCGAGAACACTTTCGAGGTGCGCCTGACCGACGCGGCCACCAACCAGCCTGTTTCCGACGCGGCCCTGGTGGACTTGCGGGTGGAAATGCAGGAAATGGATATGGGGCTGACAAACCTGGAATTGAAGCCGCTGAACGGTCTGCCGGGCCGCTATATGGGGGAGGGTCCGGCTCTGGCAATGGTCGGCACCTGGCACGCCGATTTGCTCATCCAGCGCAACGGCAAGGATGACATAAATTACCCGGTCACTTTGAATATCAAAGATTAGATGAAGGTATCATACTCGCCGGGCTTGAGTTCCCGCACGCCCTTGCGATTGAAATTGAGGCGTTCGAGCGTAGCAAGGTCCACACTGGTAGGCATGTAAGCCTGGATGGTCAGGTACTGGCCTTCTTTTTTATTTTTAATTTTGCGGACGGTGCCGATTTCCAGCAAGCGATTGCTTATATCTATTGAGACCGGCGAACCCTTCTCTATTATTGCCCCCGCGACGGGTAGACGAACAAAGAAGTACATTTACTTCTACTTCCCTTCACAATCCATACATCCATTGCATAAAGCGCAATAAACCCTACGTTTCCCGAAAAACTTTTATCACTATATATAACCCATCCGAGCGCATTTAGTTTTGAAATTCGCCTGACTTTTTTGACAGGTTTTATTCTTAGGAATGTTTCCCGTTGGATTCTACGGTAATATTTCCTTTGGAGGTGGCATTTTCCGGCTGGACGGGCACAACCGGGGTCCCCGAATGGCTCACCGGCACAGTTGGCGTCTCGTTGACGGTCAGGCTAAAAACATCGGGCCGGGCGTAGTGACCGACCACGTCAAAGTCGAACTTGCCGCGCACGATGTCGGCCAGGTCAAGGTCGGCGGTCAGGATGGTTTCGCCCTCGAAGTCCGGTCCGGCCAGGACTTCCCCCAGCGGGCTGATGATACAACTGCCGCCTCGCGAGATTATGGTGGCGGGGTCGTCACCGAAAGCGGTCGGGTAGTCGGCGGGATAGTCGCTGCGGCGGGCGAACTGGTTGCACGAAAGGACGAAGCAGCGTCCTTCCATGGCGATATGGCGCATGGTTGAAAGCCAGCTCTCGCGGCCATCGGCGGTCGGGGCGCAATAAAGCTGGATGCCCCTGGAATACATGGCCGTCCTGAGCAGGGGCATATAATTTTCCCAGCAGATAACCGCGCCGATTTTGCCGATGGGCGTATCAAAGACCGGCAGGGTCGAGCCATCCCCAAAACCCCAGACCAGCCGTTCCGAGGCGGTCGGCATCAGTTTGCGGTGTTTGCCCAGGTAGCGACCGGTATCATCGAAAAAGAGGACCGTGCAATAGAGGGTAAAGCCGTCCCGCTCGATGACCCCCATGACGAGGTAGAGGTGGTTGGCGGCGGCAATGCGGCCCAACCGCTCGACAACAGGGCCGGGCACATCTACGGCGCTTTCCCAGTAACGCCGGAAATCCTCGCGCCCGGCGGCGGTACGGTTGCCGATGGTCGCGCCAAAATCGAGACCGCGCGGGTAGGCCGAAATAAAAGCCTCCGGGAAGACCGCCAGTTGGACTCCCTGGGCGGCGGCTTCCCCGGCCAACCGGGCGACCTTTTGAAGGGTCGGCTCACATTCGAAGGCCACCGGGGCCGCCTGGACTACCGCCGCACGTATTTTCCCTGTCTTTTCCATCTCGTTCCCTTCAATCCTTTTATTTACCCTGTTATTAACGCCCAAATAAAACTTTTTGGAGAATTTCCCCTACCCTAACTCCATTTCACCTCGAGTTCGCCTCCGAGGTAAGCCGCCAGGCGTTCCGCCTCGGTCTCGACCTGTGACGTGACCCATTCCGGCTGTTCTCGGAAGGGCGCAATTTCGACCAGCAGCTTTTTTCCCTTCTGCTCGTATTTCCAGGTTCCTTCCATGCGCCCGTCCACCAGCAATACCGCTGAAATCCAGCCCTGGGGCCGGTAAACCCGGTCTTTGAAAAAACCGGGCGTAAGTTTGTCCACCTGCAAGGTCGCCCCGATAACGTACTGGTCGAAAGCCGGGATAAGACGGGCCACTTTTGGCGGTTCCGCTGCCCGGATAGCGGGCAAATCCTCTAGCAACAACCAGTGGGGTTCGCCGTCAAGGGCGACCTGGCAAACCTCGTCGCCCAGACTCTTTAGCTGAGTACGGGCCTGGGCCGGGGTAATCCCTCGCCAGCGGGCGTAATCCTCGGTGGTGGCGGGAGCGTTGGCGGCCAGAAAGCGCCGGGCCATGTCGCGAAACGGTTTATCCTTAGCGGGGCCGGTAACAGCCGCCGGGCGAGGCAGGTTCAACCACTGGTCGGGCCGGGCGAAACGGACATTCTGGCCCTGGCTGCTCCCGAAGCAAAGCCGGCCCTGGTAGGAAGCCGGTTTGAGCATCGAGCCCCAGCTTTCGTTAAGTTTTTCGCCCAGGGCCGGTGAACCGGTGACACGCCCGACCGCCTCGGCCAACTCCTGGCGGGTCAGGATTTGACCGTCGAGGGCCTGACCGACCCCGGCGATAACGCTGTGTATTTCTTCAAGGGTAAAACCAAAGTAGCGCAGCCAGGCAGGTTTTAAATAATTGTCGTTGGCGGCGAAAACGGCCTGGTAATCCCAGTATTCGGCGGAGGGGAGGAAATGGAGAGTGCCGCGCATGGCCCAGGTCTTGACCAGTTGGCGCTCCTGCCAGAGTAGTTCGGCGACGCGGTCCGGCGGCAAAGCCTCTACCCTGGCCCAAAGAGTTAATTCGGCGGAGGAAGTGAGTTGGGCGTGCAGCCCGCAGAGGTTCGAGGCTACTTCCAGGAGGCGGTCGAGCGGCACCCGGCGAGCCAGGTACTGCCGGGTCATGCGCCAGGCCAGGGCTTGCGGCCACTCCAAATGGGCGACCGGATGCTCGCTAAGTTTTGCCGCCACCAAATTCATTCCCTCGTTTCGTTTAAAAAAGGGCCGTAGAGTGTGGTTGTAGAACTGTAAACTAATAACTATTAAGCTAAATACGGCCTGAAAACGCTCATCCAGATATAGCTACATAATAGCACGTTTTTTGTTCTAATTTAACCCTGTTCGCCCTGAAACGAGGGAGGGGTAAAGTTTTTTTGTGGTTAGTAGGCAGAGGGCAGAAGCCAGAGGGCAGAGGCCAGAAGGCAGGGGCCGGAGGTTGGTAGTTAGGGGCCAGAAGCCAGAAGGAAGTGTTTAGTAGGAAGGTTGGAACGGTAAGGTCTTCGGCCTTACAACTCCTCTACCGGTTAAAACCAGGAACTAAATGATTTTCTACTGAAAACTGAAACCTAATTCTGACCTCTGACCTCTGACCACTAATAGCCGTGCTGGTAAATTAGCTTCCAGCGCTCGACCATCTCGGCGGGTTTGAGGAGGGGACACCCGTTGCAGAGCCGTCCTTTAGGCGACTTGTACCAGAGACAGCAGGCCGCCCGGATATGGACCGGCTTCCCGTCCAGGGCAGGGTCGTCCAGGTAAGTTTCGCGCACTGCCTGGTAGACCGGGTTCTTATCCAGGACAATCAAAGGATTATGTAAAGTTTCGAGAATGGCCTGCCGGTCTTCCAGGGCCGCCGCGCTGCCCACATTCCCGGCCAGGGTGTGATAAATCCCAAAGATGTAAGTCCCCAGGTTATTCCAGACGATTTTCCGGTTGACCCGGCCCACCTCGGCCAGGGCTTCCATCACCAGGGCCAGGTTTTGCCCGAAAAGTTTTGGTAACATGGCTTCGTGCAATTCCGCCACGCTGCTAACGGTTCGAGCCTGCTCCACCAGGGCGGGCGCCTGGCAGCGGGATGGCAACACCGCCAGCGAGGAAAAATCGTTGGGAATAACCCATTTTGGGAGATTGCCGGTTTCCTTGCTGAAGACAATGGTCAGGTTCGCCAGCGAAAAGTCGATACCAAGCCCGCCCAACGACAGCGCCGACAGCGCGAAAGGCAGCAGCACGATGCTGTACTGTTTGGTCCAGATAGAAGCCGAAACTTTTAAGTCGGGTGTGTCTATGTACTGGCCGTAAGCGACCAGCTTTTCGCGCAAGAACTCCGGTTCGAGCAAGCGGGTGGCCGGGACCACCTCATAACTGACCGGATTCTCCGCCAAATCGGTGGCAAAAGGCATCCATTTCAGGTAGTGAGCCAGACTTTCCCGGTAAGGCTCGTAGATTTGTTGCAAATTCTCCAGTTGTAAAGACTGTACCATTGTGGCCTCTTTGTCTCTCTTGTGCTCTTAAATCAAAACCGGCTGAAACCCTGCAAATCCAGGTTAAGTGCTTGCGCCAACGGCGTTGCCCCCAGGGAACCCTACGGGCTAGATTCTGACGCTTCGCGTCAGAATGACAAAACGTGACAGGAACAGGTGTGACCCCTGACGTCAGAAAGGTGACTCCCTGGGGAAGTCACCTTAAACCGGTTCAGGGTCTCCCGGTCGTCTTCACCCGGTTGGTCAGGGCAGGGCCTGGGGGAAAACGTCGGGATAGGTTTTGGTCATCACGTCATCGAGCAGTTTACCCAGGG
The DNA here is from genome assembly GCA_001898225.1 of Chloroflexi bacterium 54-19. Taxonomy (GTDB): domain Bacteria; phylum Chloroflexota; class Chloroflexia; order Chloroheliales; family Chloroheliaceae; genus 54-19. Next base: position 4,409 of record MKTJ01000013.1, on the reverse strand, counting down.
CCAGGGTTGCCCCGGTGACTTCCCAGCGTTCCAGTTCGAAGACCTTGCCGTTTTTGACCGCCGCAATCTGGCTCCAGAACGGGTCGGACTTCAACTTGTCGCGGGTTTCCAGTTCGCCCTTAGCCAGGCTGGTGGTGCCATCGGGATTAAGCTGGTAGTTCTGGCCGACAAATATCACGTCGGGATTGATTTCGAGCATCTTTTCCAGGGAGAACTGGGTCGCGGCCTGGACTCCTGCCGGTAAGTCCCAGGGATAGGCCGTGACTTCCTTCATAACAGCCCCTACAGCCAGGTTGGTATTCATCACGCAGATGCCGGGCGGCGAGTAGTAGTAGCAGAGCACCAGCACTTTTGTGGTTTTAGGCGATTTAGCTTTGTAGGCGGTCAGTTTGTCCTGGAACCGTTTAATCGCGGCCTCGGCCTGGGCTTCCCGCCCGGTCAGTTTACCGATGTCGCGGAGGTTGGTAAACATGTTGTCGTAGGTGCCGGGGGTGTTCTGGGTCAGGGCATAAATCGGCGCGATATTTTTAAGACCTTCCCGGCCATTGATAGCGGCGGCGGTAGAGCCCAGCACCAGGTCCGGTTTGAGTTTGGCGATGTCTTCCAGGTTGGGCGACTGGGTGGTTTCTCCGCCGACCCTGCCGATATTAGCCAGGTCTTTGCCAAAATATTCCGGTTTGACCAGGTAACCAATGGCATTATCGACGTAACCCTGGAAGACGCCGACCGGAGTTACCCCCAGTTCGAGCAAAACGTCGTAACATTCCCAGATAACACAGATAACGCGGGTGGCCGGTTTATCAATGGTAATGGTTGTCTTGGTACCATCGGTCACGGTAATAGGGCCGCTCGTTGCGCTGGCAGCGGTAGTAGAAGCCGCGGTAGTTGCGGCAGTGGTCGTACCTGCCGTTGAAGTGGCAGCCGTGGTAGCAGCCAAAGTTGCGGCCGGGGCGGTTGTGCTGGCAGGCACAGGCGTAGCGGTGTTATCGCCACAGGCGACCAGGCTCACGCTGAGAAGTAAAAGTAAAGCCAATAAGACCTGCGCACGCGAAATAGACCAGACTACAGGTTTCACTCGAACTCCTTTCGGTCAATAGGGTTTATTCTTTTATTAAAACAGCCTCGTTTTTAAGCAGATAATTGAACTCATGTTAGTATAGCCTAATACTACGAATTAATCAACACTAATATTTGAATGGGGATGGAGACTAGCTGTCTTGTAATTTCCGGTCTAAAGGGGTATAACAGAAGTGAGAAATCTGGAACTTTTTGGTTTAGTTAAGCGTATTTCCTTTTGAAATTTGGTAGCCGGACTAGCGAAAGGGAAGGGTAAGTTAAAAATGGGTATTCTCGACCGGGTAAGCATGATTGTGCGTTCGAACGTAAACTCGATGCTGGATAAATCGTCCAATCCCGAAGCCGATTTGAACTATTTCATGCTCGAAATGCAGGACGGTATGCGCCAGACCGAAAAAGCGGTCCAGGACGCGGTAGTCCAGAAAAAGGTCTACGAAATGCAGGCCACCGACCAGCGCAAACGGGCCCAGGAGTGGGATGCCAAGGCCCAGGTAGCGGTCCGGGCCAACCGCGACGACCTGGCGACCGAGGCCCTGCGCCAGAAGATGCAGGCTGAACAGGAAGCCGAACGGCTCGACCAGTTAGCCAAAGACCAGGATGGCAACGCCAGCCAGCTCCGGTCGCAACTGGACGAACTCCACAAAAAATACGCCGAAACCGAGCAGAACAAGAGCAACCTGATTGCCCGCTACAACATGAACAAACAGGCCGAGCGGGTCCTGGGGGTCAAAGACCCGGCCACCGGGTTGCCGCAGAGCGATTACACCCGCATGCAGCAAAAGATTATGGCCGAGCAGGTGCGGGCCGAAATGGACGAGCAGAGCTACCGGGGAGCCGCCGCCGAGGCTGAAATCAACAAGCTTCAGGCCCAGGAAACCCTGGAAGACGAACTGGCCGCCCTCAAACAACGCATGGGCCAGAAGCCCAAGACCGACGCGCCGTCCGGTAACGCCGCTCCGCCGAAGGGCGACGATAAACCTTACGATGAGAAGTAAACGGACAAGGTTTTATTAACTCCATGGCCGGATTGCGCCCTTCCAGACCAGGTAGACCTTCTTCTCGCCCGCTCTTGAACCTCAAGGGTGGGGATAAACCCGGCCTGGCTAAGGCCCTGCAAGCCCTGGTAGGCGTTTCTCCCGAAGGAACGCCTGCCACCACATTCCCTGACGGTCAACAAATCGCCCAGGCCCTCGAAATTTTGAAGGGCCTGGGTTTTCAATCTGCCCAGGACGAGGGGCACCTTGCCTTTACTCACCCACTTGCGCAGGACCGCTCCGCCGTGTGCCAGCCACCAGCCGAACCTTTCGAGCCTGAAAGCTGGACACTGGATTGGGCCGCCCGCCATTTTCCCGAAATGGATTTCTACCTGCCTTTTATAATGCGCCGGGCCGCCCTGGCAAAAAAGCAACCGGGCGCGAACGGTCGCCCCACCACCCCCGAACCCGACTATGACGACGATGGCTTCCTGGCGGGATACTCCTGAGATGACCGACCAACCTTTAATCGTCCTGACCGGGCCGACAGCGGTCGGGAAAAGCGCCCTGGCCCTGGAACTGGCCGCCCGCTTTAATGGTGTCATTATCGCCGCCGACAGCCGCACGGTCTACCGGGGGCTTGACATCGCGACGGCCAAACCCTCACCCGCAGAACTGGCCCAGGTGCGGCATTATTTGATAGATGTGGCCGCGCCCGACCAGGAATTTAACCTGCCCGACTTTCTCGAACAGGCCCAGGCGGCTATCGCCGAGGCGCACGCCGGGGGGAAAATCCCTTTCCTGGTGGGCGGGACGGTCCAGTATATCAACGCCCTGGTGGAAGGCTGGCAGGTGCCGAGGGTCGCGCCAAGCCGGGAATACCGGGAGCAATTGGAGCGGGAAGCCGCCGAACGCGGCTCCGAAGCCCTTTACGCCGAGTTACAGGGGCTTGACCCTGCCGCCGCCGAACACATCAACCCGCTAAACGTTCGCCGGATTATCCGCGCCCTCGAAGTTTACCGCTCGACCGGGCAGCTTTTCTCCCAGGCCCAGGGCAAAGAACCGCCGCCCTACCGCGTCCTGAAATTGTGTTTGACCCTCGACCGCGAGGCGCTTTACAAACGGGCCGACGAACGGATTGACAAGATGTTCGAAGCCGGGTTGGTGGACGAAGTACGGGGCTTACTTGCCGCGGGGTACGCGCCCGGCCTGCCTTCAATGAGCAGCGTCGGCTACCAGCAGGTCATCATGTACCTGAACGGCGAAATTTCGCTCGAAGAAGCCAAAAACCGGGTGCGGTTCACCACCCACCGCTATATTCGCCAGCAATACACCTGGTTCCGGCGCGACCCTGATCTCCACTGGCTCGACGCGGCCAGCCCCACCATTTTCCAGCAAGCGCTTGATTTAATCAATCCCTTCCTGGCAAACCCGATTTAACCGTTATATTCGAACATTATAAATCTGATAAATTTACCCGAATAAGAGTTGACAAAATAGGTAAACTTAGTTAACATTAGAACCAGTTGGTTTTCAGGTTTATCTTCCTCTAAACGACTTTCCCCGGCGACGAAGCCGGGGTTTTTAAACCGCCGCGAGTTGGCGGGCTTTTTAGAAATATTTACTAGCTTATCTTCTTCATCCTTTTTACCCAGACCCTGCCCGATGGTGGGGTCTTCATTTTGCCCTTTTCTTCTACCTTTTCTTCTAAAGACTTAATCTGAAACACGGCCTTTGAAGTAACCCGGCGCCTATAAACCCGACTTTTGCAGACTCAAAGCGAAAGGCGGGCTATCAATTTTTCCCGATAGTTCAAGAAATAACAACTCCTTATTCTTTAGAAATATGACCGGCTGGTTTGACCTCAAACTCGCGGGATTTGAGCTTGATTTAGAACGAATGTTTTGATACTATGATGAAAAAGGGAAGGGGAAATCATAATGATAAAGAATAACATAAAATATTCTTCGCTTAGCGTCGTGCCCCAGGCCGACTACACGGAGGCGAGTGACCCGCTCCGCTACCAGATAGACCGCTGGATTATGTATTGTAAGAGCGCGGGCCTCTCCAAGATAAGCCAGCGCAACTACCTGCACAATGCCCAAAAGTTTTATTGGTGGTATACACAACACGCCCGGCTTCCTGAAAAGGTAGGGACCGACCTCAACGCCATCACGACCGGCCATATCCGCGACTATATCGCCTATCTGAAGGAACCGTTGGCCTTCCGGTGGGGCAGCCCGGTGGCGGCCGGGAAGGAAACGCTCTCGACCGCCTCGATTCAAACGATGGCGGTTTTTATCAAGGTATTTTTCAACTGGTTGGCCGATGAAGGTGTGATAGAAAAGACGCCGTTCA
>MKTJ01000012.1:106305-135886 GCA_001898225.1 Chloroflexi bacterium 54-19 | reverse complement strand
AAAATTAGCGTGACTGAGTACTAGAACTTTAATATACCTACCAACCTGGGTTCAAATAAAAAGTGGATTCGGCAAATTAAGGCTAAATCAAAAAGGTTAAAAACAAGGTGGAAATAATATAAATAGTCATATCATCATGTGAATTAAGTATAAAATATTGTCGGGAGGATATTACTTCTTAAAACAGTGGGCCCTGAGCCAGTGTAATTAATTTCAATGATGCCAGAATCTTTATGAGCGGGTTGGAACCAATCTTCGAGCAGCAATCTTGAATATATCTTTACCGGGTAATTAAAAAGTGGTGGGTGGTAGAACGAAAATAAGTAAAAGCCGGTTTACAGGTAAGTTTTAACTTATACAAAACCTGGCTTTTTGTTATAATATACCTATCTATCATGTTCAAGCCAACCGGATAACCTATCCTGAAAGGGTAATATGACTTCGGACCAAAACTCCCCGATTCTAAATGTAAAAGGTAGCAAAGTCGGCCTGGGGCCTTATACCTACGAGCATCATAAAATGACCCTGGTTTCGTTACAGGATACCGCCGTGGCCGTCCTGAGCGGCAATACTTTTGATGTAATCAACCCCGATATTGACCCGTCCGAATTTAAGGGTATGCCAAAGAACGCGGCCCTTTTTGCCGTCTTTGCGCTTGAAAACCTGGACCTTATCGGCAACTGCGGTCTACGCGATATTGATTTCCGGCAGGGTACGGCGACCTTTGGTATCAGTATCTTCCATAAAGATTACTGGGGTAAAGGTTATGGCACCGAGGCGACGCGCCTGACCCTGGATTATGGGTTTCGTTTTCTTAACCTTCATAATATCTACTTGAGGGTTACCGGGTTTAACGAGCGGGCCCAAAAAGCTTACCTGAAGGCCGGGTTCAAAGAGATTGGGCGGCGGCGTGAGGCGGTCCGGTTGGGCGAACGTCGGTTTGATGTCATCTTTATGGACTGCCTGCGCACCGAATTTGAAGCCCCGGTCCCCGGTTGGACCTTACCGTTTTGAAAATTTTGCTTTGTGTTAAATTCGACGGATATGGTAAAATCAAACCGCTTCGAGTTTGCAGAGCAGATGTCAAATTTCCCGCAAAATTTAATAAGAAATTTTGTTAAAAAGCGAAATAATTCCCACTCAAAATATTATAAAGGATTTCAGGAGGAAGGCTTTGACGGCAAGTGTCAATTTATCTTCTGGCGAAAATGAACTCAAAACGGTCCGGGTAGGCTCGGCGGAGTCGCGGCCCGGCGAGCTTGTCTACGGCTGGTTCGAACTGGCCCAGCTACCGACCGGGCATACCGAGCGTCTCCCGGTGATTATCGCCCAGGGCCGCGAACCCGGCCCGACTTTTTGGTTTACTGCCAACATTCACGGCAACGAGTTGACCGGGATGGCCGCGGTCCATGACATCGTCAAACCGGCCCTGCTGGAAAACCTGCGGGGTACCGTGGTTGCCATTCCCAGCCTCAACCCGGCAGGTTTGCGGACCAACCAGCGTGTCCCCTATTTTGAAATGGAAGACCCGAACCGCAGCTTCCCCGGTTATAATAATCCTGTAACCGACCCGACTACCGCCGAGCGGCAAAAGCACCCGCCTTCTATCTATGACGAAGCGATGGCCCGCCTTTTTGAGTGCATCCGGGAGTCGGCGGATTTCCTGGTCGATTTGCATTGTTACGGGTTGCAGGCGGCTTCGTTTACCATCCGCGACCGGGTGCTATACCGTGACGAAGCAAGTAAAGCCGAGGCCGAAGACCTATACCGCCGCATGGACGAGCTTTGCACCGCCTTTGGGCTGGCGGTGGTCAACGAGGCGGAAGCCCGACGCTATGTCGACCAGAAGTTGCACCGTTCGACCAGCGGTGCGGCCCTTAACGAGGCCCGTATCCCGGCGATTACAGTCGAGCTTGGCCTGATTGGTGGGGTGGACCCCGATGCTCTCTCGGCGGCCCGTACCGGCATGTTAAACAGCCTGCGCTGGGCCGGGATGCTGCCCGGTATGCTTGAGAAGATTACCAGCGTCCCGGTGCCGCAGCCGACTTTTGCGACCCGGCGGGAGAATTCGCCCCGCGCCCAGGCCAGCGGCATCCTGCGGTATCACGTCCGGCCCGGCGATATGGTTTCAGAAGGCGACGTGATAGCGACCCTGACTGATATTTTCGGCAACCCTATCCCCGAAAATAGCGAAATCAAAGCCGAAAGCGATGGCTGGATTATCAGCCTTTCACGGGGGGCAATGTGTTACCAGGGGCAGGTCGTCACCAATATGGCCGTCCGCGACGAAAACCCGATGCTTGAGACTTTTCCGGCCTAGCCGCGTGATACTCGGTTATAAACCGAGGTGCTTTAATAAATGAAGAGTGGGATAGGATCTTAACCGCTTTTTCCCACTCAAAAACAAGAAATTGACCGTCCGGCTCTCGACTCAAGGAGATTTAGTTATTTCAATTAGTGTGAACAGTTCTCAATTTGGAGAAGGACAGACTATCCCGGCCAAATACACTTGCCAGGGAGAAAACATTTCGCCGCCCCTGGCCTGGAATGGTTTGCCGGAAAACACCCAGAGCCTGGTCCTTATTATGGATGACCCTGATGCCCCGGTTGGCACCTGGGTCCATTGGGTGCTTTACAATCTTTCACCCGCTTTGACGGGGTTGCCGGAAGGCGTCGCAACCGGCGGGAAAGAGGTGGCGGACACCCAGCAAGGTCTTAACAGTTGGAAGAAGCCCGGTTACGGCGGACCCTGCCCACCCAACGGCACACATCGCTATTTCTTCAGGCTATATGCCCTGGATGTAATGCTCAATTTGAAAGCTGCGCCAACCAAGCAGCAAATTCTTAAAGCTATGCAGAATCACGTCCTGGACCAGGGTGAGCTAATGGGAACCTACCGCAAGCGTTAATAAGTATATTCTAAATATTTACTCCCACTGTAAATCCCTGACCTGGTCCGTATAAAGGCGCTGGTGGCGAGTCTGCGCGTCGAACCAGGTTTTGGGGAATACATTTTTCTCCTTCACCACTTCTTCAAATGCCGCCCTGACCTGCCGGGCGCAAGTTTCGGGGCTGACGTGACCGACCCCGGTCCCCAGGCCGGGAAAAGCAACTCTTTTAACCCGGTCGGCGATTTTCTGGCTTTCGTAAGGTCCGGCAGGGAAAGTTCCATATTTAACGAGTAACAAGGTGGCGCGGGCCGCCAGGTAAGGATTGACCGTCTCCTTCAAAAGCATCGGCACTCGCATGGTAGGAGCGGCGATTAAAAACGGAATAGCCGGGTTCCCGGTGCCGACGATTTCCGCCGCCCCTACGATTAACTCCCCAAAGTGTTTTTCCCGGATAAGTTTTTGTAACTGTTTTTGAATGCCCCAGCCGAAATGGTTGCTGTAGAGCATGTCAATGCCGCCATCCATAAACCCGAAACTGTTGGCCGGGCTGACCACGGCGTCGCACTCCACGTCCAGGATAGAGCCCTGGTAGACCCTCACATGGGGCAGGTCGCCGCAGAATTTCTGCCAGGCGTCGACCAGTTCCCGGTCCAGCGCAGTCAGGATTATTTCCATTTCGTTACTCTTTTATCCCTTTCTCGCTAACGTTTAATAACAAATCAACCATGCCTTATTAGCTGTTTGTACTATAGATTTGTTCAGGGTAAAAGTCAAGGGGTTTGGGCAGAAAGAATACCCAAAACTAAACACTAAAAACTCGATTTCCCCTAGTTGAAAGGTGGTGTTAGAATAGGTTTATCGGCAGCTATGGCAGCTAAAATGGTGTAGGCTTGAATTGGAATAGCGAAAGGGGTGGCCCACCGATGCACGACCCGCATATTGACATTGACGAAATAGATAATCCCCAGGATAACACCGGGGCCTCCGGCGACAGCGGCACAGGTGAACGCCCGAAAGAACCGGCGCGTGGTTACGGTTTGAACGACCTTTTAGAGCGCTTCAGTGAACGGGCCACTCGCTGGCAGGACCGCTTCAACGCCAGCACCCGGCGCGGTCTCGACATGCATATCATGCCACCCGAAACCAGAAAACACCTGGTTTCGAGCCAGCGCGAATTCCTGCTGGCCTGGCGCTCTTTGATTGATTTTTCGCTGGAAAGACTCGACCGGGAAGAAGAACGCGAGGCTGCCCGGCCCCACAACGAAGGCGCGGACCCCGACCTGTCATCCAAAGCCGAAAAAATCCAGATCGAGGAAGATTAGTTCAGGCGAGCTATTTAATTTAGCGGAAAGCCGGGATGGGCCGCTGCCGTTCCATGTTCCAGGCCAGGTTGTCGTACTTGGCGGCCTGGAGTTCGAGGGCCAGGGCGGCCTCGGTAGGAGTTAGTTCGGTTTCGGTTAAATCTTGCCCGAAATGGCTCGCGAACCCCTGGATAAAAGCTTGCTGCGCTTCTTCGAAACTGACCGGACGCTGGCGGGCTTCCTCGATGGAAGTCAGGCGTCCCGCGACCTGGGCGATGGTCTTGGCCCGGTCCAGGCGGGCAGGCAGTTCCAGCACCTTGAACAGTTTATCCACGTCCACGCTTAGAAGAATCGTGCCCTGTTGGAGTAGCACCCCGCGCTGGCGGGCCTGGGCGCTGCCGATTATCTTGCGTTCCTGCCAGGTTATTTCGTAGGCGCTCGGCGCGTCGAAACAGGCCGAGGTAATGGCATCGGCGTGGCCGCGCCGGTCCTTTTCGGCCATTTCCGCCTCCACCCCCAGTAAACGCAATCCTTCGACCAGCGCGCCGCTGATTTTGCGGTAAGATTCGAGGACCCCCCCGCTAAACTGCGGATCCTCGACGCTGCCGACCAGGCTGTAAGTCAGTTCGGCAAAATCGTGCAGGATGGCCCGGCCCCCGGTCGGGCGGCGGACCCACTCTACCCCCAGTTCTTCACAGGCTTTGAAATTCACCTCGCGCTCGGCCCGTTGGGTGTAACCGAGCGAAAGGGCGGCGGGCTGCCAGCCGTAAAACCTCAAAATTGGGGCGGATTGCGTGCCCGTTTCAGCCTGGGCCGCGGACTGGTCCGCGAAGTTTTGCCAGAGCGCTTCGTCGAGCGCCATATTGTAAGAACCCCGTTTGCGCCCGGAGAGTATCAGCCGCCAACCGGCCTGAGAATTTGTCTTTTCCAATTTATACTACCACCAGTTTATAACCGGTCCCCCGGACCGTTTGAATCTGGGCGTTGGAGCCGTTCAGTTTGTCCCGCAAATGGGCCACGTGTACGTCCACCGTCCTGGTATCCCCAAAATATTCGTAGCCCCAGACCAGGTTGAGCAACCGGTCGCGGTCGAGGACAATCCCGGTATTCTGGGCCAGCACTTTGAGCAGGTCGAATTCCTTGGCTCGTAACTCGATGGACTGGTCCTCGATGGTCACTTCGTGGCGGGCCAGGTCAATGCGGGTATTGCCAAGCTCGATAACATTCTTGACGGGCGGGGCGGTATTTGGTAGGGCCACCGTCTCGGTCCGGCGCAAGACCGCTTTGATGCGGGCAACCAGTTCGCGGGTGTTAAAAGGTTTGGCGACATAGTCGTCCGCGCCCAGTTCCAGGCCCACGATTGTATCAATATCGTCGCCTTTAGCCGTCATCATAATGATGGGAACATTGCTCTCGCGGCGAATCTGGCGGCAGACCTCGTAACCATCGAGTTCGGGAAGCATTAAATCGAGAAGGACCAGGGCCGGTTGGCTCTGGTTGAACAGGCGCAACCCTTCCCGCCCGTTATGGGCCACCTCCACCGCGAATCCCTCGCTTGAAAGATACAATTTGACCAGTTCTACGATGCTGCGGTCGTCATCAATAACTAAAATTAGTTTCTCAGCCATCACACTTCCCCCTTACAACTACCCTGCAAATGCATAGGCCAGGGGCCCCTTCTGATAATTAATATTATGCCACAATTGCCGCTTTCTAGCTAATATGGAAGGAAGTGGCACAGCTTATGCATTATAACTTAGCACGGGGCTAAGAGATTGGCTTCCTAAGATGCCAGAACAATGAAGTTTGAAGCAGGCCAGTCTGCCAGGGTAACCTGGCAGCAGACCAGTCTGAAAGGAGTTATTTTTATGCATGATAAAGATATGGACCGCGAAAAAGGCGCTTTTAAGGACTTTGGCGGCAAAGTCGAGGAAACTGCCGGTAATCTAACCGGTGACAAAGATATGCAGGCGCGCGGCACTGAAAAACAGGCCGAAGGCAAAGCCCAGAATTTGTGGGGCAAGACCAAAGATGCCGCCGGTAACCTTGTCGACGACGTAAAAGATGCCTTTGACCCGAACAGCAAAGACCCGAACATGCGTGACCGTGACCGGGCCTAGTCCCAGGTCATAAAAAATTAGTTCGAGTTTTCGATAAAAATAGCTGGAAGCGCCTCCTGGTGGGGGCGCTTTTAGTTTTAGCTTGTGCCGGACGGCTAAAACTATGTTACAATACAGGACCATAGGGGTAAAATAATTAGCGAGAAAGCTGCTAACCCGGCTTTTTTTTGGTATAATTCAAAAATGGAAAATCTAAGAGAGCGTCAATGTAGCAATTGCGGTCGCATCTATAGCTGGGAAGACTGGTCGGAAGAAAACTGCCCGGTCTGTGAGGATGTCCCCCTCGAAGACATCGAAGGGGAAGGCAGCGAAACCTTCCTGGACGATACCCTCACCCAGGATATTCCCTGGCCTAAAGGGGAGCGTGAAGTGGTAGTGTGTCGCGCCTCCGGGTACCTCGATGCCCAGTTAATCAAGGCCCAATTAGAAGGCGCGGGTATCCCGGTCTTGCTGCACGCCGGGGCTAAACTCGGTTTTACCGTTGGCGACCTGGGCGCGGTCCCGGTGATGGTTCCCAAAAGCCGGGCAGACGAAGCCCTGGCTATCCTGGACGAGCAATAACGAGCGAGCTTGTCCCTGGTTTAATCCAACTCTATTCTAAATATCGAACCGTGAACGAAAAGAATACTTTGCATAAAATAACTCTTTACAGCAAAGAAGGCTGTCACCTCTGCGAAAATGCTAAAGAGGCCCTCTTTGAGCTGGAAGACGATTTCGAAATAGAACTGGAAGAAGTGGATATTACCACCGACAGTGAGCTTTTCGAAAAGTATAAATACACTATCCCGGTGATGGTTGTAGACGAGTCCATTGTTTTAGAGGCTCGTATTGATGCTCGTAAAATCTACCGCGCTCTGGCGGAAGGGTATGGGCCCAGGCTAAAAGACTAGCCCTTTTTGCAGTTAGCAGTTTTAACAGCTTCAAAAAAGAATATTCAAGAGTATTTTAAATCTGGTAGGTGGACAATAATGCGTGGGAAAATCGTGGGTTTTTCATACCTGGCGCGGCGGCGTCAGGCGGTTAAGGCGGCTGACCCCGCCCCCGGTGCCAAATCTAAAAACTGGTTGCTGCGCCTGTGGGACAAGACAGCCGCCCCTTTCTGGTTTGCCCGGATGCGGAAGCAGGCTCACCACTATTACCGGGATACGGTAGTATTGCGCATGAAGTGGTGCTCGGACCTGGTCTACCGGGTCGAGGTGCGTGGTAACAAAGAATTTACCCACAAGCCTTCGACAATTATCGCCCTCGGTCACAAACGCGATACCGATATTCCCGTTGTAATACCCTATCTCTATCATTTTCAGAAGCCGAAACGCCAGGGCAAAAAACTGCGGGATTTGTATATTGCCGCCCGCGACGATGTTTTCGAGCAGGGTTTTTTGACGATTTACTTACCAATGCTCGATTTCTTCCGGCCAGTTTTCAGCCGCACCCGCGCGGTAGGCCGTTGGTTCCAGCTTTTGCAGGCTTGCCCGGTCAAGTTGCCCGACGAACAGACCGCCAACCAGCTTCTTAACGAAACTCTGCGGATTGAGGGCAACCTGGACGCCCTCGAAGTCGTGGACGAAACCTGGCGGGCCAAATTGCTCGGTGACGAAATGGCTCAGCGGCCCGGCCTGACCCTCAAAGACCTTGTGTTGAAGGGCGATTTGAAGGTGCTGGCCCAGTACGCCACCCCCCGCATGTTCCGCGAACCGCTCGCTAACCGGATTCGCCAGCGTCACCATGCAACAATGCACGAACAATTGCATTATTTAATAAGGGTGTTGGAAAAGGGGGGCAGTCTGCTGGTCCTGCCGGAAGGCCGGGTCAGCCCGGACGGACGGTTCTCCAAGATGCGGGCGGCGGTTATCCGCCTGATTCAACAGGCCCGCGTCGAGACCAACCTGCTGCCGGTCAACCTGACCTACGATTTCATGGATACCATGCGGACGAATGTCACGGTGCTGGTAGGACAGGAGATAACCAAACTCAAGCACTACAGCAAGTCCGAATTGACCGGGCTTATCCGCGAGAAAGTGGCCGGGCTTACCTGTGTGACGATGAGCGGCCTGGTCAGCCGGGCGCTGGTCGAGACGGCCAACCGGGGTCACGGCCAGATCCGGTTGAGCCAGTTCAAAGAACAAATCTGGACCGAAGCCCAGCGTCTCCGCAAACTGGGCCTGGCCCTGGATCGCCAGCTTGCGACCCGGCAGGAGTTCGAGGAACGTTTCGAGCGTTTCGTGGATTGGGCCTGGCATAAAGGCGGCATCTTCCTGGTCGGCCCGATGTTTATCGCGGACGGCTCGAAGGGCTTTGACTGGATCAGGCTGGACCGCCCGGCGCTCCTTCGCGAGGAATGTACCAAGCATACCGATAACCCGGTCCGCTACTGCTATAACGAGTTGACCGAGTTGCTCGAAACCTGGAAGGCCCTGCCGGAACAGGCCGAGCCGGAAGACGAAATCGTGACTCTCGAACTGGTGGAAAGCCAGCGCCTGACTGCCGGTTAAGCCGGGATTGACACCGGCATAGGGGAGTGTTAAGCTTCGGTCCGGTGTCCTTACCCTGGAGTCTATAGCAAGGAGTTTTCTAAATGCCCGTCACCGTATTCGAACCGCCTTCCGCCGCCGACCGGCTGCTTATCTTGAATAAGTACAAGAATATTGCGATGGTGGGCTTATCGAATAATCCTTTCCGGCCCAGCCATTTCGCGGCAATTTACATGCTGGCGAACGGCTACAATGTTATCCCGGTCAACCCGGCGGCTACCGAAATTTTGGGCCGCAAGTGTTATCCTTCGCTGCGGGATATTCCCGAAAAAGTTGACATTGTGGATGTCTTCCGCAAGCCCTCCGATGTGCCGCCCCTGGTGGATGAAGCGGTAGCTATCGGGGCGAAGGTCTTCTGGATGCAACTCGGCGTCATAAATGAAGAAGCCGCCCGGAAAGCGGTTGCAGCCGGGCTGGAAGTGGTGATGGACCGCTGCGTTAAAATCGAGCATGCCCGCTTTTTCGGTGGCCTCAATACGATTGGCCTCAACACCGGGGTTATCAGCAGCCGCCGGATGAGCCTTACCTAGTTTGACTGATTTTGAAAGAATTAAGCCGACCTCCCGGCCCTTCTCAACCCACCCCTGAAATTCCGGCTTCAAACGCTGCGCCCGGCCTTCCTGTTGCTAAAATAAGCGGCTGGAAGGCTTTTTGGCGTGGACTTTACGAAGTCGCCCGGCAGGAGGCGGCTTACCTGGCAAAGGCTTTCGGGGCATGGCCGGTAGCGGCTTTGCTGCTTTTCCTGACTTTTTTCCTGGCCCTGGCCTACCAGGCCCCGCTCGACTACTCCTTTATCCTCGGCAAGGGCAACACCAACGACTATCTTTACCTGCAAAGCTTTAACCCGGCTGAGTCTAACTCCCAGTTCAGCTTTCGCTGGACCACCGACGAAAGTTACCTGCGCTTTCCGGGGGTAGGCCGGTTGCCCTCGGCCCAACTCCAGCTCGAAATGCAGTCGGGGGGCCGTCCTGCCAACCTGCCCTTGCCAAAAGTCCAGGTCTGGAAGGATAGCCAGATGCTAGGGGAGGTCGAGGTCACGCCTGGCCGGAAATTCTATTCTTTTGACCTGCGGCAGAGCGGCGGTTTTAAGGGTGGCGACCTCTTTCTGACCCTCAAGGTCCAGAACTCTTTCAAGGAAGCCGGTCACGACTTGCCGCTGGGCGTGGTGATGACCCAGGTGCGCCTGCTCGGCGGAAGCGACGATGGTCGCCCGGTTATCCCATCTCCGGCCCATTTTGTCTTTCTCCTGGCGGCGCTGCTGGCGATTTACCTGGCGCTGGTCCGGTCCGGGTGGTCTCCCTGGCTGGCGGCGGGCCTGGGTGGAGTTTTCGGGTTGGGCGCGGCGGTTTGCCTGGCCCAGGTCCGGCTGGTCTTTACCCCAGTTATCGAAGAACTTTTCCTGACACTGGTCCTGGTCTACCCGCTATTGGTCCTTGGTTTAAGGGCGACCGGGTGGTGGCTGGCCCGGCGCAAACTGGCAATCCCGGTCGAGCAAATGCGCTGGCTGGGATTAATCTTTCTGACGGCCTTCGCGGTCAAGGCGGTCGGCCTTAATTATGCCGGTTTCGGGGTGGTTGACCACTGGTTCCGGGTCCACCAGATTTACCGTTTCTGGAACGAACCGGCCTCGTTCTGGCAACAATATTATAACGTGAGCGCCGGGACGACCGTCACCGGGCAGGAGGGCGGTTCGGCGGTGTTGGGCCAGTGGGGTTTGCAACTCAGTCTGCCCTACTCGCCGCTTTTCTATCTATTCGCAGCCCCACTTTCTTTTTTCTGGCCCGATTATCACAACGTCAATCTGCTGGCGGCGGTAAACGACCTGGCAACCTGGCTCGAAGCGACCCAAATTTTCCTGCTTTACCTGGTTGCCCGTCTGGCTTACCGCACGGCCAGCCGAGCTACCGGAGGCGGCTGGGCTGGCATAATTGCCGGGGCTATTTTTGGTTTCTACCCGCTCAGCTTTTTGCTTTTCAGCGATGGCGGCTACAACTCGATTTTCGCGGCCTGGCTCTCGCTCCTTTTCGTGGCTTTGCTGGTAGATTGGCTGCGCCAGCGTGAGGCCGGGGAAAAAGTTTCGCGCTGGCTGGTGGCCTGGTTGGTTTTGAGCCTGGGCGCGGCGCTTCTGGCCCACACCAGCACCTTGCTCTTGCTTGGTTCGCTCCTGGTCGTTTATAGTGGGGTGCTTTTGCTCCGGCGAACAACCCGGCCCACCGGCAAGGCGGTTGGCCTCGTTACGCTCGGCGGAATGGCGGTGGCTTTCGTCCTCTATTACGGCTG
Organism: Chloroflexi bacterium 54-19; assembly: GCA_001898225.1. Taxonomy (GTDB): domain Bacteria; phylum Chloroflexota; class Chloroflexia; order Chloroheliales; family Chloroheliaceae; genus 54-19. Next base: position 124,763 of record MKTJ01000012.1, on the reverse strand, counting down.
GTACGTGCCGGGACTGGTCGGGCAGACCCTGCCTCTCCTGTTCGGTAAACTCGAAAGCGGCCCGGTCGGCCACGAAGCCGGTAGACTGGGCGGCCCTCTTTTAAGCGGGTTCTGGCCCCAATTGTGGGAACATTTCCGCTTCTGGCCGTTCCTGGGCTTGCTTGGCTTCCTGGTGTGGGGCTTTCTGGAACGCCGCAGGGCTGCGGGGCCGGGTGTTGTTAGCGGGGAAGTGACCCGAAGCGACCCTGTAAATGAGGTTACGCCGGATGTGAAAGCGAGTAGCCCCGCTTTGACTTTATTCTGGTGGTGCTGGCTGCTAATTTTTATCGTCTTCAGCGTGGTGGATTTGCGGGTGAACCTCCTGCAAAAACACATGCTTTTCGTCGCGCCGCTATTCTGTCTCGGAAGCGGGTTCGTGGTGGTCCAGCTCTGGCAACTGGCAAAAGGGCGGGCCGGGTGGTGGCGCTGGGGTCTGGTGGCAATTGTGGCCGCGCTGCTGGCGTTTAATATCGTCAGCAGCCTGTTACTCTGGTATAACCGGGTCTACCTGGGAGTTAGCCCACCCGGTTCCGGCTAAACCTTTTATATAACTGAAGTGCCGTAGTAACCTTACCCAAAAAAAGAATTTAGCCTTATAATAAGGATACTATCTACTATAGATATTTCAGTGGGATGGTCCCGATCAATGACGCTCGGCCAGCCATTCTACCCACACCGTCCTACCAACATTGTAGCCGCCTGGCACCTTAAATTTTCTGAAGAAGGAGGAAAAAAACATTCCTCCTTCTTATTTTAGGCCACTTTATTAGCCGGTCAGGGAGGATACGGCCTTAATCCATGTACCAAAAAAGCCGCTAAAATTACTTAGCGGCTTTGTTCATCTCAAAGGATGATTTAGTCAGTCAAAAAACCCTGCCCCGGTGAAACCGGGCCTGTTAGTAAAGCCTACAGGTGGGCAACCGGCCCGCCGTTGTCTTCAACTTCTTCCACCTGGCTGCGCTGGGTCGAGTGAACCGCCGGAGTGGTGGCGTCGCCGGTAGCGGGGCGTTTGAAGATGAAGTAACTGTTCTCGGTGTCAGCAAGCGGGCTAACGCCGGCGAGTTCCCAGCCCTGTTGGCCCAGTTCGTCCAGGTATTCCCGGACAAAAGTGCTGCGTCGCTCGTTCCGCGCAATTATCACCTGGTCGCCTTCGGATGAAATCTGGCCCCGGAAGTTAATATAAACTACTTTATATTCCCAGCGAGCGCCCTTGTAGGGTTCGGCAGGGGCTTTGGGAGCAGCCTGGGGTTGTGCTTGGGCCTGGGGCTGAGGTGGCGGAGGCGCGGACTCGCTAACGGGCGGAAATCCGCTCCCGTTAGGATTAGCGTTGGCCTGGTTAACGCTCTGTTCCAGTTTGGAGATGCCAGACTGAATCTCGCGCAGAACCTGGGCAAACATATTTTGCAGCGAAGGAGGGTCGTTTCGTTCGCTCATAGTATTTTCCTTTCTAGCCGACGCGGCTTGTCAGCTAACACTTGTGTTTAACAAAACACCTACCGGACGCCGCCATTTTGCCGCCTGACGACCTTTTAAACTCCGGTCAGCAATAATTTTAGCATCCCACCAGGATGCCGGAAAGAGCATTGGCGTTAGAGTTGCGTTATAATAAGGTCAATAAGCGTAAAACGTTGAACGCGCCCTTTATGGGTGAACGTTGAACGTTGGGAAAACAGGGTTATTCTCTGACTCCTGGTGTTATGCTTAGTGGTCATTAAAAATCTTAGTCACGTTCAACGAAAAAATGGTAAATCTTACGGATATTCAGGCGGCGGCGGGGAGAATTTCTCCTTATGTCCGGCGTACTCCTTTGCTGGCGGCCCGCCCGCTAAAGTCCAGCCTGGCGAAGGATTGGTCGCTCTATCTAAAACTGGAAAATTTGCAGATTACCGGCTCTTTCAAGGCGCGGGGCGCGATTAACAAGCTGCTGACGTTGGAAGCCGAAACGGGCGGCGAGTTACCGGGCCTGGTTACCGCTTCGGGCGGCAATCACGGTCTGGGTGTTGCTTACGCGGGTTGGGTCCGCTCGAAACCGGCCACCATCGTCTTGCCCGAAACGACCCCGACCCTCAAAGCCCAGAAGATTGCGACCTGGGGCGCGAAGGTGATTTACTGGGGCCAGGTCTGGGATGAAGCGAATGCCGCTGCTTTGCAACTGGCCGAACGCAAGGGGCTGGCTTACTTCCACCCCTTTGCCGACCCGGCGGTAATTGCCGGGCAGGGCACGATTGGCCTCGAAATTATGGAGGATGCGCCCGGTCTCGATACGCTGCTGGTATCCATCGGCGGTGGCGGCCTGATGGCCGGTATCAGCCAGGCGGTGAAATCCATCAACCCGCAGGTTCGCATGATCGGGATTGAGCCGGTCGGGGCGCCCACCCTCTACGAAAGCCTTAAAGCGGGCGAGGTAATCGAACTGCCGGGCATCCAGACGAGCGTCGGGACCCTGGCCCCGCGCAAGAGCGCCCAGTTAAACTTCGACATCATCCGGCAAAACGTCTCGGAAATCGTGCTTGTATCGGATGAGGAGATGGCGCAGGCCCAGGAATGGCTCTGGACCGAACTGGGTATCGCCTCGGAACTGGCCGGGACGGCGGCACTGGCGGCTTTGTTGACCGGCAAGGTGCAACCCGCTCCCGGCGAAAAAGTCGGGGTGTTAATCTGCGCGGCTAATGCAGATATTCACTTTATAAAGTAGTTTGTTCATTGACAAAGGTAAAATGCGGTGCTATCATCAAGACACGCGTAAAGTAAAGTTAAACTAACTTGGTACAAATCTCAAACTCAACCGAAATCCTTACTGAGAGTGGCCTATGAATCTACTCTCCAATATCAATCTAAATTGGACCTGGCCCCAGGTATTCGCTTTCCTTCTCCTGGCATTGGTAGGGGCTTTTATAGCTGAACGTATCGTAGGAAATGCGCCAAAATATGGTTTTTTAGGGTCGCTGGTGCTTGGCATTCTGGGGGCCTGGTTTTTCGCAAACCTGCCCGTAGAAATCCAGATCGAACCCCGGTTAGAGGATATGCCGGTCGTGCGCTCCATTCTAGGAGGGCTGGTGCTGGTAGCCTTATTTGCCTTCTTGCGTAAGCAGGGGGCCTCCCGTTGAAACATATCCGGCGCTATCTAACACCTTTGACCCTGGTGTATGCATTACTGGGTGCGGCCAGTGTGCTATGTCTTATCCGTTTTGTGTTGCGATTGATGGCTGCCGACGAACTCAGCCCGGTAGGTCGGAAACTTGTCCAGGTCGGCAGCATTCTGACCGGACCGTTTGAGAAGCTCTGGCATCTCGAACCGGTTGGGCAACTCCCCGGTTCTACCTTCGAACCCTCCGCCCTGGTGGGTGGGCTGGTTTTCCTGGCAATTGCGCTTTTAATCGGGCTGGCTGTCGGAAGCTGGCAAGGCTTAAAAGGCCGCAAAGTCAGCCGCACCTGATATTACCTTCAACCTCAACTTTATACTAAGGGTTCGATTTATTTTTACCCCGGTTGGTCTTCTTAAATAGGGTTAGTGGAGTAGTTAAGGGAAACGAGGTGCATAAATGCATAAGAACGAGTTTATCAAGCAGTTGGCGAAGGAAACTACGCTTCCCCAGAAGGAGGTCAATCAAGTCATCAAAGGCGCGGTGGACCTGATTGCCCGCCGCCTCAAAGATGGTGATAAAGTGGTGATAACTGGCTTTGGCACGTTCGAGGTTCGGCGTCGGCGGGCCAGGCGCGGTGTTAACCCCAAGACCAAAGAGCGCATTATTATCCCTGAAACGCAAACCCCTGGTTTTACGGCCAGCAATACCCTTAAACTCTCGGTGTTGGGTCAGTTGGAGGCGGCTAACCTGATGGACATGGCCGAAGCCGAAGAAGAAGATGTTGCCAGTATCGCCAAGCCGGTCAGAACGCGAGGCCGCCGGAAAGTGACCGCCTGATTTTAGCCGCTCCGTCATTTTTAAAAGCTCGGCCTGAAAGAAATTTCAGGCCCGGTTGGCCTTCACGGTTTTCTTAGCGTTCTGGGTACCAAAGCCAGGCCTGTAACAAGGGTCTGGCTTTGTTCGAGGTTCGCCGGTTAACTCTGCTTGAATTTATCTATCCGGTCGTTCCCGGCATCTACCGCATAAACATTTCCCTGGTTATCTACGATAAGGCCGGTTATATAACCAAGTTGACCGGGGTCAGACCCCATGCTGCCCCAGGCATACAGGAACTTGCCCTGGCTATCGTATTTACCGATTTGAACGGTAGTGTTTGTCAGCAGTAAAACGTAGAAGTTGCCCTGGGCGTCAATCGTAAGCTCAGGGCCAGGGCCAAACTCGCCCGGTTTGTTATCCCGGCTGCCCCAGCTTTGCAGGAATTTACCAAAGGCGTCAAATTCCTGAATCCTGAAATTGCCCATATCTGCCACAAAAACGTGGCCTTGCCGGTCAACAACAATTTTTTCAGGGCCGTTAAACTGGCCCGGTTGCTGGCCTAACCCGCCCCATTGCAACAAGAACTGGCCATTCCGGTCGAACTTCTGAATGCAATTTGTACCATTAGAAACATCTGCTACAAAAATATCACCAAAACTGTTAACAGCTACCGAACGTGGTTCGAGAAACGTACCCCGACAGCCTGTTTCCAGTTCTCCCGGCCCGATTTTCAACAGAAGGTTCCCCTGGCTATCGAATTTCTGGACGCGCCGTAAGGCCGGGTCAACCGCGTAAACACTGCCCTGGTCGTCCACCGCCAGGTTTACCCCGCCGTTGTTAAACTGGCCGTCGCCGGTACCTTCGCTACCCCATTTGAGTAAGAAGCGGCCATTCTGGTCGAATTTCTGGATGCGATAGTTAAAACTGTCATAAACGTAGATGTTACCGGCGCTATCAACTGCCCCGCTGGTGGGGAAGCGGAGTTGCCCATCACCCCGTCCGTAGGTGCTGTAATTAGCTAAAATTTTCCCTGTTTTATCCAGTTTAGTTACCAGGGAATTGTAGTTTCCACTTATAAAGATATTGTCGGATTGGTCAATGGTTAAGTTGAAGTAGCTAGGAGCATTTATGCCGGGTTTTAAGTTCTGTCCAATATAACCCAGGTCTTTACCATTGGGGTCAAATTTAATCAAGTCTACCACTACATTTCCCTGGCTATCGACCGCAATCGCGGACGTACCAAAGTTCCCGGCTCCCCATTTGAGCAAGAAATGGCCCTCGGCATCGAACTTTCTAACCACGCTGTTCGGCAGGCTGCCACTCCTGGGGTCAATGTCTAGAATGTAATAGGTTCCCTGGCTATCGACCGCAATATCCTGTATAGCGTTAAACTCACTATCTAACGGACCGGCCACGCCCCAATCCAGTAAAAGGTTGCCCTGGTTATCGAACTTTTCAACCCCCGTCTGATATGAAGTATAGATGGTCCCCTTTGAATCTATTGTCATGGATTGGGGTTCGTTATTATTGGCGTAATGGCGAACTACGCTCCATTGAAGCAAAAAACGGCCCTGGCTATCAAATTTCTGGACTCGGTAATTGCCTCCTTCAGCTACATAAAGATTGCCGAACTGGTCAACTTCAAGCCCCGTAATCCGGTTAAATTGGCCCTGGCCTACTCCCGGTGTAGCCTGGCCTAAAGTGTTTATGAGTTGGCCCTGGTTGTTGTATTTCCTTATTTGATTGCTGACACCTTCGCAGACATAGAAGTTACCCTGGCTATCCGCTGCAATATAATAAGGATTTTTGAGACCCGTATTATCGTGGCCGAATGTGCTTACAAACTCGGCTTTGTTCGGTGTCTGGGCCGGTAAGCCGTTCAGTTCGTAGCGCCAGCGATAATAATGCTGGCCGACATTCCCCATTTCGACCTTGAAGCCATCCGGATTGGAAGGCGTATAAGTCAGGACGCGCCGCTCGAACAACTGCACCAGCACATCCTGCATCTCTCCCCTGACAACGGTCCTGACCCAGTAAGGCTCGGTGATGGGCCGCCCGAAGACGTACAAAGGGAGTCCAAAAAAGACGCTACCGTTTACGAAGGCGCTGCCGTTCCAGATAGGCCCGTTCAGGTTGCCGTAATCCTCGAAGACATCGGCGATATTGTGCCCGGTGACCTCGTCATACCCTTTCAAAAGACGCTGTTCCGGGACCAGGCCACTCGAAACGAGGCCGGACCGCTCAAGCCAGGCCGTGATAGGCTGGCCGCTCATTTTGCCAACACTGTTCTCTTTTTCGAAGAAGGTTCCCACGAAGCGAAAACTGGCGTAGGTCGGGGCAAGCGGGTTGGCCCCACCTTCGTTGGTATCGCCCGCGACCTGGACCTGGCTTGGCGGCAGGGCGGTAAAGGCGGAGTCGCCGTCCTGGCGATTGCCGGTGACCAGTTCTTTGACCAGAAGACCGGTTGTGACATAAAAGAGGTCGTTCGGGTTGCCGCCGGGGTTGTTGATTTCCATGCGGGCTTTATCAAAATATTGGACCTTGCGGGCCGCACCGTTATAGGGTTCGGTCGAGATATTCCCGGCGTTGGGGGCGGGCGGTCCCCAGGTATAGCCCCGGCCCACACCGGGCAAATCCTGCACCGGTTTATCCACCCGGTTCCAGGTGTTTTCAAACCCGGTATCGCCGAAGCCGGGGGCCGCCAGGGCCGGAAGGGCTTGCAGCATTGCCGGTAATAACGCCAGGACCATAAGTCCGTTTAACCATCCAAGCCTGACCTTTTTCATCTGCCTTACTCCTTTATCCGAGGCCGGTTTATTTAAATACTTAGCTTCAGTTAAAGATTAAACGTAGATAAAATAAATTAGTTGCGGTGGGGTGGAGTATATAAAAAATCGTTTTTTATAAAACTCTGGCTTGACATGGCATGAGCCGTATGTTAACATAAAATCAAATCGCGGTTTGTTAGCGTTACTTTTTAAAGGTCTCTTTGTAGTAAACCGGGCCACTGGGTGGGGTCTCAATTTGAAAAAGGGCGATTCCCAAGAACCAGAAGATAAGCTGGAAATAGTAGACCTGGCCGATATTTCCGGCCTGAACAACTACCGGACTAATTCCAAGCCTGACCCGGACGACCTTGATTTGGCCGACCTCGGCGACGAAGACCTCTCTTTCTCCGACGAGCATCCTTTCTCGGAAAACCTCAATCACAAACCCGAAAGTTTACGGCCCAGGGGCCGCCCGGCCCGGCCTTCCACCCGCAACGGCAAGCTGGGGGCCGGTGGTATCAACCGCGATAAGCCGATTTTTCCTTCCAGTATCGCCGCCGATATTTTGTCGTTACACCCGCGCACGCTCCGTATTTACGAAGAACTGGGCCTGGTGGTGCCTTTCCGCACCGAAACCCAGCGCCGCCGCTATTCCAATAACGACATCAGCAAGACCAGGTTTATCCAGTTTTTGACCCAGACGCGCCGGGTCAACCTGGAAGGGGTCCGCATCATTTTGCAGATGCTCAATGAAATGCGCCAGTTGGGGGTTCACGACCCGGTACGGCGGGTCTTTAGCGACTTTCACGACCCGGATAACTCCGGCCCGGTTTCCTTTTAATCCCCTCTTTTCTATGTTAAAATAATCGACAAGCCGCCTCAGGCTTTTACCCTGTCACCGGGCGTTGTCTTTTATACGGCCTTATCTTATTCCCATTTTCAAGTCTTTACGAAGGTCGCGCTTTTTGTATCCGCTTTTGCCCGGTTAAGTTACCCATAAGAGCCCAGGTAGGGGCCACCGGTTTAAAGAGGTCCATGTGGAGTTTCTTGTTTCAACCGTTCTTTCGCTTTCTTTTGGCCTGTTCTGGTTGTGGTGGTACTACCGCCAGGATATTTTTGATAAAGAGCCCAAGCGTTTCGTCCTGCTGATTTTTGTCCTCAGCATGCCGCTTTCAGTCCTGTCCGGTCTACTGGAATATACAATTGACCAGGGGAGCGGGACTTATAGCGAACATTCGGGTTTCTTGGTGGCGGCCCTCTTTTATGTAGGGGTGGTGGCGGTTATCGAGGAACTGGCAAAATTCTTCGTGGTCTTTACGGTGGCTTATCCCAACAAGGCGTTTAACGAGCCGATGGACGGTATCGTCTACGCGGCGGCGGCGGCGGTCGGGTTCGCCAGTTTCGAAAATGTCTTCTATGTCCTGAACAAAGGCCCGCTCGTCCTCCTGTTGCGCGGCCCCTTCAGCACCCTTGGTCACGTCCTTTTCTCGGCCCTGTGGGGTGCGGCTCTCGGTCTCTCTCTGACCGAGCCTTCCCGTTCCAAACGGCTCCGGATGATAGTCGGCGGGCTGGTCCTCTCCATCCTGGCCCACGGGGTCTACAACATTCTTATTTCACTCAGCCAGCCTTTCTTTGGCACGGGCTGGGAATGGCTCTCCCTGAGCGGCATCCTCTTTTTATTCGGGCTGTATATCGTTGTCGCCATGAAGATAAGCCATGCCCTCCGCATCTCCGAGTTTAACCCGGCTAACCTGACCGGCCCGGCCCGCCAGGCTTTGTTGAGTATGCTGGAAAGGCGGTTGCGGCCCCAGGTGCCGGTCCGGGTGATTGCCCCACCCGAACGGGAATTGCCGGTCCAACGCTATGCACCCAATCCCAACGCCTACCGTTTCCGGGAAAGGATTCCCCCGGCTACCCAGGCCGGGAGTACCCTCAAGACCTCTGAAACACAAACAGCCGAAACAGCCAAAAAAACCCGCGAATGTCCAAATTGTGGCGCGGCGAACTTATTGGATGAAAGCGAAAAAAACTGCTATAACTGTGGTCAGGAACTTGTCCAAAAAGAACCTCGAAAGGAGTGACCTAAACTGGCCCCGGAAACCCCTGCTGCTCTCGACCCGGCACCTTCGGTTGACCCACCTACTCCCCTGAAACTCTTTTTATCCTGGTTTAGTATCGGCGCGCAATCCTTTGGCGGCGGTCCCTCCACCCTTCAGTTAATCCAGCAAGAAATGATTGTCAGGCATAAATGGCTGACCGACGAAGATTATGTGCGGATGTGGGCTTTGTGCACCCTCGCGCCGGGCATCAACCAGCTTGCTTTCGCCACTCTGATCGGGCGCAAACTGGCCGGGTGGCCCGGTATCGCGGCTACCCTGGGCGGGCTATTGGTGCCTTCCGGCCTTATAACCACCCTCCTGACAGTCGGGTTTACGGCCATCCAGGGCTGGCCGCCTTTCCAGGCAGTGCTGCGCGGCGTTATCCCGGCGACGGCGGGCCTGATGTTCATGGTTATGGTGAACATGGGACGGCCCCTGGTGAAAGAGGGTTTCCGCGAGGGGCAAATCCGGCTGATAATGACTTTTGCTTTTATCGTGCTGGTCGGGGCGATGATTGGGCTGCTCAAACTGCCGGTTATCGCGGTTTTACTGGTAGCCGCTGCCCTGGGAGGGGTTTTCTTCAAAGCGCCCTTGCCACCCGCCAAAGAGGTTGAGGCCGCCGTCGAACCGACAGGGACGGAGGAAGAAAAGTGAACCCGCTTATCTATTTTTTAATCTTCCTGAAAGCCTCCCTTTTTTCAACCGGCGGCCTGGGCAACCTCCCAAGCCTCCACCAGGATTTGCTGGCTAACGGTTGGGCCACCGAAGCCGATTTTGGCAAGGCTGTCGCGGTCGGCCAGATTACCCCCGGCCCGAACGGGCTCTGGGTGCTGGCCCTGGGGTATATAACCTATGGCTGGCTGGGAGTGTTATTCGCTACCCTGGCGATTATTATTCCGCCTTTCGTGGTGTTACTGGTGGCGGCGGGCTACCAGAAAATCGAGCATTTCCCGGCGGTGCGGGGCTTTATCCGGGGTCTGTCGCTGGCGGTGGTCGGTTCGCTCCTGGCAACGGCCAGTTCGCTTATCAGCGCGCCCGGTATTGACTGGAAGGGCTATATCGTGGCGGCTCTCACGGTGGTAATCGGCCTGACCAACCGGGTCCACGTCATCTTTATACTGGCCGGGGCCGGGGTCGCAGGTTATATTTTCTTCCAGTAAAAATACAAGAGCCGCTCCACCCGGAACGGTCCCAAAGTTCTAAACAGGTCCAGACAATCTCCAGGACAAAATCTCTATCTCGCCTTTGTGGTCTTTGCTGGTGCTTTCCCCCTCGACCCCATCCAATTTTATCCGGCTGGTGGCCCTGGTAGCGGTACTGTTGTTAGTGCCGCCGCTAACCTGTTCGAGGTCGTCTTCGGTCAGTTCGGCGTCGTTCTCCCCGGTGGCCGTTTTATCCTCTTGCATGCCATACCTCTTTTTCATTTAAATTTCTCGAAGCCAATGGGTTCATTTTAGCGGTGGGTTTGCCCGGCTGCAATGAGAGAAATCACTATAACACCGGGAGTTACGCCCTCGAAAAGGAAAACCGTTCATTCTTTGATTGCCGGTAGCGCCTGGCGGTTGTCTTCCTCAAGGGGTGGGAGGGCGTCAAAGTCTTTTAAGGTTCGCATGGGCGAGAGGTAAAGCCACAGAAAAGAGAATGTTACACCGATAGCGAAAAGGAGTAGGGTCAGGCGAATCCCCACTATCCCGCCAATAATACCGCTTAATAAGGTGCCGAGCGGGATGGTGCTCCAGCTTAAAAAGCGGTTGCTGGCGCTGACCCGGCCTTTCAGGTTATCCGGGACAAGGGTCTGCTGGATTGTAACCACGTTAATATTGTAGATCGGTACTACAAAATTACTTAAAAAGCCTGAAAAAGCCAGGATTATCACGATGAGCCAGGGCGGACCAAAGGCCAGGGGAATTAAAAGGTAAGCGGCATCCCCGGCCAGTTTTACCCAGATTAACCCGGTGCCGACACCCCACCACTTGTTCAAACGGCTGGCGACCAGCGCCCCCACCAGCGGCCCGAAACTGCCCAGCGCCAGGATTGCCCCCAGCACACCGGGCTCGATGCCTAACTCCTGGACCGCGTAGAGGGTAAGCTGGGTATTGATAGCGACCCGGAAAAAGACGGTCATTCCGGTCGAGCCGGACAGGGCCCTCAAAAGCGGGTTTTTGATAATCAGGCTCAGCCCTACCCAGATTTCCTGCCAGATATTCCCACTTTGGCGCTGGCTTTTGACCGGTTCTTCCCTGGTTTTTATGCGGAGCAGGTTAAAGGTTGAAACCAGGAAGGAAAACACGTCCAGGAAAATAGTGGATGTCACCGAGATAACCTGGACCAGCACTCCGGCGAGACCCGGCCCGCTTACAACGGCAATGGAATAACTCAGTTCCAGTTTGCCGTTGGCTTCGGCCAGGTGGGCCGGTTTTACGAGGGAAGGCAGGTAGGCCACGTAAGCCACCTGAAAGAAAACGGTGGCGGTCCCGCTTAAAAAACTGACGAGATAGAGTTGTTCGATGGTCAGGAGGTTAAAAAAGGCCGCCAGCGGGATGGACCCCAGCACCAGGGCGTTTACCACGTTGGCGCTCACCAGGACCGGGCGGCGGTGCCAGCGGTCTATCCAGACGCCCGCGAACAGGCTGACCAGCAAATAGGGCAAATACCCGGCGGTGCCCAGCAGCCCGACCTGGAAGGGGTCGGCGTGGAAGGTCAGGACGGCCAGCAGGGGCAGGGCAAACAGGGTAACCTGGCTGCCGATTAGGGAGATGGATTCCCCGGCCCAGATTTTTAGAAAGTCTTTGTTTTGCCAGAGGGCCCCGGTGGGTTTGAACATCTTTAGCCTTGTCCGGTTAAAAGGGTAGGGCAAACGGACCCGGTGCTTTCTTTGTCCCGCTCGCAGGGCGTTTCCGGTCCGTTGGACAATATACCAGTCGTTAGTAGTTTGGCACGAACTTGAGCAGTTAGTTGTATCGGGAAATAAGTCAAAATTACTATAGCAACGATTGGCCGTTAATAAAAGGGTTTGAGGCGGATTCTAGCGCAGCTCTAACAGAAGAAAGGTTAGAGGTATTCGGGAATCTGGGCGCGTAAGGCCCGCCGCCAGACCGCGCCATTGGGCAGGCGGGGAAAATCCGGTTCCTGGTAGATGAAAATGCGTTCGGGGCAGTGGCTGGCCGGGAGACGGCGGTCGCAATAGTGAATCAGGAGCGGTTCGGTCAGCTTGCGCCCGGCCTGGTTAAGAACCACGTAAGCGACCATGCGGTTGCGCCCTTCCGGGGTGGTATAGGGCAAAGCCGCTGCCGCCCAGACTCCCGGATGGGTTTCCAGCACTCGCTCGATGTCCCTCGGCACCAACAATTCACCTTTGGGCAGGAGCAAGACATCTTCGCGCCGGTCGATGATGTGAAAATCGCCGTCCTCGTCGGTCACGGCCATGTCGCCGGTCGGGAACCAGCCTTCGGTCTTGACCAGGTGAGGCTGGTCAGGTTGGGCCGGGTTGAAGTAGCCGAGCAGCAGGTTCGGCCCCTTTGCCATTAATTCTCCGGCCTGTTCGGGCGGCAGAATCTTGCCACTCTCCCCCTGCAAGCTTAGCTGGACGATGGGGAGCGGTTTACCCACGTTGTCCTCGTTATTCGGCTCTTTGGAGGGTTCGCTGGCCGCTTCACAGCAGAGCAACGGTCCTGCCTCGGTGATGCCGTAGCAGTTAAAAAGGGGCGTATTTGTCTTTTTGCGCCATTTGTCTTTGACTTCCGGCGAAAGCGGCCCACCATACGAAAAGGCGTAACGCAGGCTTGCCAGGTTTGCTTCGCTGAACCCGGCGGCATTAACAAGCTGGCTAAAGATGGCCGGGGAGCCAAAGACCAGGGTGCAGCCGTGTTGCTCGATAAGTTCGAGGGCCTGGGAAGGGTCGAAACGCTCCTGTAAGACGACCGTGCCGCCCAGGAAATAGGTCATATTGAGGCCGATATTCAGGCTGAAAAGGTTAAAGAGCGGCAACGGCAGCAGCGCGACCTCGAAAGGGTTGCCGCCCGGCGCAAAGCTGGCCCGGTCGTCGTCATCTTCTTCGCTCCCACCGTAAAACTGGGCCTGGGCCAGGTCTTGCATCTGCTGGCAGTTTGCCAGGAGGTTGAAATGGCTGAGCAAGACCGGGCGCGAGGGTCCGGTCCGCCCGGCGGTAAATGCCAGCAAAGCAGGGTCAACCGCATCAGACTCGGTGTAGACCGGGTCGGTCAGGGGTTCGGCCAGCACATCTTCCCAGGCCAGCGAACCGGGCGGTTGAGTGCCCCCGGCGGTGATAGCCACGACCCAGTTGATTTCGGGCAGGGCCGGGAGCAACTCTTTGAAACGCTCGTAATAGGGGGCGATGGTGATAACCCCGCTGACCCGGCTTTCTTCCAGCAGATAGCGCAGGTCGCGCCCCTTCCAGTAGATATTGATAGGGACCGGGACCGCTCCCAGGCGTTGCAGGGCGTAGAAACCGATTACGAAATGGGGCAGGTTGTGCATGTAAAAGGCGACCCGGTCGCCGGGCCGGACCTGGAGCCGCCTGAAACCCACCGCCGCCCGGTCAATCTGGCCGTCGAGGGTCAGGTAACTGGTTTCCTGGTCGCGCCAGACCAACGCCAGCCGCGAAGGCGTCAGGTTCTTGCCTTCCCGGACCAGTTCCCCCAGCAACTCCTGTGGCATCTTTCGTTTTCGCTCCTGTCTCCCGGTCTAAAAACTTACCTGGCTGGCTTCCTTCAAGGTGGCGATTTCTCCCAGTTCCGCGTTGGTTTCGGCGATAATTTCGGAAGCCATCCGGGTTTTACCGTCGAGGGTGCTGTGGGCATCTTTAACGAGAGTTACGTTATAGCCGAAGTTGACGGCCTGGCGGGTGGTGGTCTGGACGCACCAATCGGTCTGGAACCCGGCGATGACCAGGTCTTTGATGCCGCCCGCAGCCAGCTTTTCGCCCAGGCTGGTTTCGTGGAAAGAGTCGGGAGTCGTTTTTTCGATGATAGTATCGCCGGGGGCGGGAGCGACTTCGGGGTCAATCTCCCAGCCGGGGGTGTGGGGATAGTCTACCTCGCCTTCGGGACCGTTATTCTGGATATAAATCACGGGCACGTCGGCGGCGTGGGCTTTGTCAATCAGAGTGCGCAACTTGCCAATAACACCGCGCGCGTCGTAGCAGGGATAGTCCGGGTCGGACATATTGACCTGGGCATCAATGACTACCAGCGCCGTTTTGTTATCGCTCATTTCTGGCTCCTTCGCTTTTGTGTGAGTAAAATTTCCGGTAGGCTGCCACTCCGAGGCCAAACCCGGCTCCGAAAGCCCCGGCTTTAAGCAACCAGGTGGCAGGCGTGGGCGGGGTTTCCCCGGCCCGCAAATCGGCCAGCACCCTGGCGGCGGTGTTGTAGCCGGGCGCGCCGCTGACCCCACCGCCGGGATGGGTGCTGGCCCCGGTCAGGTAGAGACCCTCGACCGGGGTGCGGTAGTTTGCCAGTTCCGGTAGCGGCCTCAACATGAACATCTGGCCGATGGACATATCGACGTGCATCAGGTTGCCCCGGATTAGCCCGCCGATTTCTTCGAGGTCGGGCGGCGTCTTGATATACTGCCCGACCACCGCTTCACGGATACCCGGCGCGAAATCCTCGACCACCTGCAAACATTTGTCGGCCTCACGCTGTTTGATAGCGGGCCATTCCTCGCCGTTTGATAGGCGGTAGGGATGGGTCTGGGCCCAGATATACAGCACCTGTTTACCAGGCGGGGCCAGGGTCGGGTCGACCACGCTGGGAGTCATTGCCAGGACGGCGGGGCGGGTGGGGGGTCGTCCGGCCCCGGCCTCGGCGTAAGTCTTTTCAAGATACTCCATCGAAGGGGAGAGCATTTGCATCCCCCGGTGCTGCTCGCCCGGCTGGACCTTACCCGCGAATACTTCCGAGGGTAAGGCCGTATAGTTGGGCAGGTTGTCCATGCCGTAGCGGACCGTCATACCGAAGCCGTTTGCCACCTTGATATTTTCGACCCGCCGCTTTAGCCCTGGCCGCAGGGCGTCCTCCGGCAAGAGTTTTAAGAGTGTGGTCTGGACGTGTGCATTCGAAACAACCAGCGGGGCATAGTAGCGGTCGCCCGTGACGGTTTCGACCCCGGCCACTCGCCCGTTTTCTAGCAGGATTTGCCGGGCCGCCTGGTTGACCAGCACTGTCCCACCAAAGTGTTCCAGGCAACGGGCCAGGGCCTGAGTCAGCATACCACTGCCGCCTTTGGGCCGCCTCACTCCCAGCAGATGATAGAGTGATTGCTGCATGGCAAGGAGTTCGCCGCTGACAGGTTCGTCAGGGCTGGGGCCGCTCTGCGCTCCCAGCCAGGCCAGGGCCGCCCGCACTTCTTCCGACTCGAAGGTCTCGCGGATAACCTGACCGTAAGGGCTGAAAATGGTCTTTAACATGCGGGCGGTGTCGAGCGGCCCGGTCAAGGATTCTTGAAAAAGGCTGCGCCAGTGTCCCCCGGCCAGTTCGTGCCTCAGGACGGCTCCGGTCATTCCCGATAGAGTGGGTGGCGCGCAAAAGACCGCCATCATCGTCTCGTTAAAGCGCATCCAGCGCCGCATGAAATCCCGGTAGGTCGCGGCGTCCCTGGGCGAGAAACGGGCGATACTCTCGGCGGTGCGGTCCACGTCCCGGTAGAACATGATATAGCGCCCGTTGGGAAAAGGCGCGAAACCCCAGGGGTCGACCTCGATATATTCCAACCCGAACTTTTCCAGTTCGAGGTCTTGCACGACCGGCGTCCCGTTGATAACCACGTGATAGCTGCTACAGGTATCGAGCCTGAAACCTTCCACCAGGTCGGTTTCGGTCACGACCGCCCCGCCGACGATGTGGCGGCGTTCGAGGACCAGCACTTTGTACCCGGCCTTAGCCAGGTAAGCCGCGCAGGTCAGGCCATTGTGACCAGCCCCTATGACAATTATATCGAAACGGTTGTTTTGCATGGCGAAAGTATAGCGGCAAAAAAAGGGGCTGGCAATTTAGGATGGCTATATAAAATAAAAAGAGCCGCCCGCAGGCGACTCAGTTTTATTCTTAGATTAGACGTAAGCCTTCTTCAGGCGATTGAAGAACTTCGAGCGCAACTTGGCGACCTTCGGGGCCACCACGTAGTAGCAGTAGGGCTGGGCCGGGTTGTTCTCAAAGTAGTTCTGGTGATAGTCCTCGGCCTTGTAGAAAGCCGGGGCCTCGGTCACTTCGGTCACAATCGGGTTCTGCCAGACCTGCTCCTGGGTCATTTCGGCTATAACCTTCTCGGCGGTAGCCTTCTGCTCCGGTGAGTGGTAGAAGATAGCCGAGCGGTACTGCGTGCCCACGTCGTTACCCTGGCGGTTCAAGGTCGTCGGGTCGTGGATGGTGAAGAAGACGTGCAGCAAATCCTCGTAAGAGATTACCGACGGGTCAAAAGTTAACTGGACCGCCTCGGCGTGGCCGGTCGTGCCGTTACAAACTTGCTTATAACTGGGGTTCTTTACATGCCCGCCAATATAGCCCGACTCGCTCTTTTCCACGCCCTCCAACTGGATATAGGCCGCCTCCAGACACCAGAAACAACCACCGGCCAGAGTCGCGATTTCACGCTGTGACATTATTGAATACCTCTTTCTTAAAAAGATTGGGTTTTTTATGAATTTATGGAATAAGTGCATAATTGATAAATTTGAGCATTTTTATTGCTATTAATTATACGCACTTTCCCCAAATAAGTTTTAAAACCCGGTGTAATACAGGACGCTTTTAGAATAATCAATGCGGCCAACTTATCCACAAGCTAGCAGGTTTCCGGACCAATCCAGGCCGGGTAACCCCTTCTTTTTTGAGGCGCATTCGGCATTTAGCGTTTACGTTTAACGCTATAAGTGGTATAGTTATGGTAAATCTGTTCGTATTTTATTGCTATTCAGGGGAGTTTTTGGATGACTAAAGAGATGGAGTTGCCCGGTCTGGAAAGTGCGCACCGGCCTGCTACCGAAGCGGCACACGCCGGGGAGATTGCCTCACGCGACCTCGGTACTTCCGTCGCCCAACCGATTTACCAGACGACCGTCCATGCTTTCAAATCGCTACAGGAATTGGACCGGGTCCAGACCAACCCCGAAGAAGGTTGGTTCTACTATCGCAACGCTTCGCCCAACCGCACCGCCTTTGAAACCACCATGGCCCGCCTGGAAGGGGCCGAGGCTGCCGTCGCCGCCGGGAGCGGGATGGGCGCGATTTTTATCGCTTTATCCGCCGTCCTCAAAAGCGGGGACCATATTATCGCCGACGAAAAGATTTATGGAGGCACTTTCGCTCTCTTGACCCAGCAATTGCCAAAATTTGGCATCGAGACGACCCTAGTAAATACTGCCGACGAACTGGCCGTCCGCACTGCCGTCCGCCCAACCACTCGCGTCCTCTACTTCGAAACACTGACCAACCCGACCTTGCAGGTCAGCGACATCCCGGCCCTGGTGGAACTGGCCCGCGAACTAAACCTTTATTCCTTCGTGGACGCCACTTTTAGCACGCCGGTGGTCTGCCGCCCGGTTTTGTGGGGCGCGGACATCGTTATGCATGCCAGCACCAAGTATATCGGCGGGCATAGCGACGCCTTTGGGGGTATCGTGGCCGGGCGGGCCGACATCGTAAAAGCGGCGGACCTGGCCGGGCGCTTTATGGGCGTGACCCAGGGCGCTTTCGACGCCTGGCTGAACGTTCGCAGCCTCAAAACTTTGCCTTTGCGCATGACCGCTCACAGCCAGAACGCCCAGAAAGTAGCCGAGTGGCTCGAAAAGCAGCCCGCCGTCCAGAATGTGCTTTATCCCGGTCTTCCGAGCCACCCCCAGCACGAACTGGCAAAGAAACTGATGCCGGACGGACTTTACGGGGG
The DNA here is from genome assembly GCA_001898225.1 of Chloroflexi bacterium 54-19. Lineage (GTDB taxonomy): Bacteria > Chloroflexota > Chloroflexia > Chloroheliales > Chloroheliaceae > 54-19. Next base: position 107,051 of record MKTJ01000012.1, on the reverse strand, counting down.
TATGCTGGCCTTCGAACTGGCCGCCGGTCCAAAGGCGCTGGACGCTTTTATCGGGGCGCTTAAAGTCGTACAACTGGTGCCGAGCCTGGCCGATGTGACTACTACCCTGAGTCACCCGGGTCTGACCTCGCACCGCGCCATGTCACCCGCCCAGCGGGCCAATATCGGGGTCAGGGATGAACTCTTGCGGCTATCGGTGGGTATCGAGGATATGGCCGACATCCTGGACGATTTCGACCAGGCTTTCCGCCAGCTTTAGCAGTATAAAACAGAAACACCTATGAAAGTAACTTCTCTATCCAGCGGGTCGAGTGGCAATTGCTACCTGATTCAACACGAAGGCGTCAATATCCTGATAGATAGCGGCCTGACGGCCTCGACAATCCAGAAGCACCTCCGCGCCTGCGGTACTTCGCTTGAGGAAATTTCCGCTATCTTCCTGACGCATGACCACAGCGACCACCTGCGCAGCGCCGGGTCCATCTCGCGGCGGTGGGGTGTTCCCATTATCGCCAACGAGAAGACCCTCAAGGCTTCACGCTATCGCTGGGATAAAGAAGTCCGGTTGGAGGCTGTGCGCGAGGCCCAGCAAATCGGCACTTACAACGAGCCGCGCGGCCCTTACAATACCGAGGTCTTGCCCGTAGGCGGGGTCAAGAGTTTTGGCGGCCTGGAAATAAGCAGCGTGCCGGTGTCGCACGACGCCGCTGACACGGTCTGCTATACTTTCACGGCGGGCGGCCAGC
>MKTJ01000012.1:93552-106256 GCA_001898225.1 Chloroflexi bacterium 54-19 | reverse complement strand
GCCGCTCTATCACAGCGACCTGATTATCCTCGAAGCCAACCACGACCTGCAACGGCTTTTCAAAAGCGCCCGGCCCCAGTTCTTGAAGGCGCGGATTGCCAGCGACCACGGCCATCTCTCCAACGAGCAGAGCGCCGGGATTCTCAGCCGGGTCATCGAGTGGAGCGGCACCAGCCATACCGTCTGGTTGGCCCATCTTTCCGAGGAAAATAACGACCCGAAGAACGCCGTCAAATACATTACGACTTGCCTGGAGAACCGGGGTATCAACAAGTTTCCGCTAAAAGTAGCCTTGCGCGACAAACCGAGCCTGAGTTGGAACGCCCAGGAATCCCTGTTTCAGGCCCAGATGCTTTTTGACTTCTAGGCCGCTGCAGACCGCGAAACACGAAACAATCAAGGTCTTTTTGCGTAGAATGGTAGAAGTACAACCTTCGTCCGCTCCCGTAGTTGCAAATATTATTGCAAATCCTATAAGGAGGAATTAATGACGCAATCCCAAGAGAGTTATACAGACCTCAATGACAACGGTCTGTTAGACCTGGATGTATACTTCGATTTTACCTGTCCTTATTCGTTTGAAGCCGCGCAGTGGGTTAAGGATGTCAGCGAATTGATGGGCTCGGATGTGATGGCGGTGCGCTGGCGGTTCTTCTCTAAAGCCCAGGCCACTAACGATAAAGCTAATTCCGGCTCCAAGGTCTGGGACCAACCGGATGCCTCTACCCCCGGCCTACTGGCGTTTGCGGCGGGTGGGGCGGCCTACGAGCAGGGCGGTGAGGAAGCCCTGGTGAAATTCTACATGGCCCTGGGGCGGCTCTATCATATCGAAAGCATGTCTACTACCGACTCCGGACCGATTGCCCAGGCCTGGAAGGATGCCGGGCTTTCCGGCGAGGCCCCGGACGGCTCCAGCCCCTTGAATCTGAAAAAACTCGAAGCGGACCACACCGAGGCGGTTGAGAAATATAAAGCTTTTGGCACGCCGACCCTCGTCTTTGAGGAGCACCGGGCTTTCTGGTTCCGGCTGAAAGAACACCCCACTGATATTACCGACGGTCTGGAACTTTTCCAGCATATCCAGCGCCTGGCGATGGGCTTTCCGGCCCTCGAAGCCTATCAAGTAGTTTCGGCTGAAGAATAACCGCCCACCCACAAATTTTCCAATTGAAATAAAAAAGCCCGGCCTGGCCGGGCTTTTTCGCGTGCGTAGCCGGGTTAATTCTGACCGGCCATTTTGAAGTTTTCTTCGGCGGCGTCGGCAATCATCCGGGCAATAATCAGCGAGGATGTGGCTGCCGGGGAGGGCGCATTCTGGACGTGGACCACGCTGGGGCCGTGCTGGATTAAAAAGTCGTCCACCAGGCGGCCATCCGGGGCGAGGGCCTGGGCCCGGACCCCGCTCGGTCCTGGCAGGAGGTCGTCGGAAGTCACTTCGGGCATGTAGCGTTGCAGCGAGGCCACGAACCCGGCCTTCGAATAGTCCCGGTACATTTCTTCCAGACCCATTTTCCAGTATTTGCGGGCCATCTTCCAGAAACCGGGATAGGCCACGGTCTCGAAAAGCTCGGCAGGCCGGATTTTCCAGCGGCGGTAGCCTTCGCGGGCGAACGCCAGGACCGCGTTTGGCCCGGCCCAGACCTGCCCGTCCATCCGGCGGGTGAAGTGAACCCCCAGGAACGGGAAACGTGGGTCAGGCACCGGGTAAATCATGCTCTTTACCATTTTTCTTTTTTCCGGGGCCAGCACGTAATAGTCACCCCGGAACGGCACAATCTGGACCGGGCGGCCTTTCCCGCTCATTTCGCTCAGTTTATCCGACTGCAACCCGCCGCAGGTTATGACATAGCGGGCCCGGATTTCGTCCTCTAACTGGGTATTGACATCAACTTTTACCTGCAACCGGGTGTAGTTATGGCGGCTGTCCAGGTTCGTAACCTCGCAGCCGGTCACGATTTCACCGCCCTGCTCCTGGATTTCGCGGGCGTAGCTGCGGGCCACTTTTACATAATCAATAATGCCGGTGTTGGGCGAGTAAATCGCTTTTATCCCGGCGGCGAACGGTTCCAGCTCTTTGAGGCGCTCCGGCCCGACCATTTCCAGACCCTGCACGCCATTGGCCTGGCCGCGCTTGTAGAGGTCTTCCAGGCGAGGCAGTTCGCTTTCGTCCAGGGCCACAATCACTTTGCCGCAAAGGTCGTAGGGGATGGCATGTTCGTCGCAATATTCCAGCATGGCCTGGTGCCCGGCGACACAGGCTTTGGCCTTGAGCGAGCCGGGCGTGTAGTAAATCCCCGTGTGGATGACGCCGCTATTGTGGCCGGACTGGTGCAGGGCAATATCAGCCTCTTTTTCAAGGATAGCCAGCCTCAGACCGGGCCGCCGTTTTAAGAACTCGCGGGCGGTCGCCAGCCCCACGATGCCGCCGCCTACAATCACCATGTCATAGGCTGTCCGCGAAGGGGTCCGGTTGTAAGAAAAAATCTGGGCTGGTCCTGAGCCGGTTGTTTCTTCGTTAATCGGGTTCTGTTGTATTGGTTCCATACGAAAATTGGCCTTCTGTTTGATTAAAATTTGCCTGTCTATAATAGCACGCGAGACCGGGAGTTGGGGAGTTTGCACCTTCTGAAAATCTTCAAGCAAGTAATTTCCCAGGGTATAAATTTTGCTTACACCGCTTAAAAGAAGGGGCATTTTTTCTATTTTGGGACTTTCGCTTGGACCCCTGCTTTGAGGTAATTTAGGGCTGGTACCCTGGTTGTTCCAGGCCCAAAGCGAAAGTTAAAGTGTGGATTTAGTCCGGATTTTAATGCGTGTAAGTGGGAGATTGCGATGAAAAGCTTCCTTAAAAGAAATGGTCTGGCCCTGGCAATGTTTGGGTTATTCTTTTTAATTATGATTGGGCAAATTGTTGCCGGGTTCAGCACCAACAACGACGATTTAAAAGAACATGGATTGCCCCAAGAATCTATCGGCGGATACCTTGTCAGCGGCCATTTTATCGAGGCGGTCTTTGAAAACTGGGAAAGTGAATTTCTTCAGATGGGTTGCTATGTATTGTTTACTTCCTTTCTAAAGCAAAAAGGCGCTGCCGATTCAAAACCGCTTGAGGGTGAAGCCGAGGAGGACGAAGACCCCCGCGAAAAGAAAGACGAGCCGCATGTACCCTGGCCGGTCAAAAAAGGCGGCCTGGTCCTGAAATTGTACGAAAATTCGCTAACCATCACACTTTTTACCCTGTTTATAATTTCCTTCCTGCTGCATGCTTACGGAGGCTCGATGCAATACTGCACCGAGCAACAGGAACATGGCGAGCAGTGTGTGGGTTTCCTGGGTTTTCTCGGCACCTCTCAGTTCTGGTTCCAGTCTTTTCAGAACTGGCAGAGCGAGTTTTTATCGGTAGGTGCCCTGGTGGTGCTGACCATCTTCCTGCGTCAGCGGGGTTCGACCGAGTCCAAGACGGTCGCCACGCCCCACTACCTGACCGGCAACGAATCTTAAGGACTATATAAAAGCGGCTGATTACGCATCAGCCGCCAGGCCCCCCCTTGAAAATTCCCCGGTTGGGGCACTTACACCGGGATTACCGGGTTATTCTTGGCAGGCCATTCGCGGGCCTTACCGCCGTACATCTCGTAGCGTTGCACCAGTTCGGCCCGGAGTTGCTCGCCGGGAATGACTGCGTCCACAATTAGCTCGCTGGCAAGGTGGTAAATATCAATATCCTGTTTGTACTCGTCCCGTTTGGCCTGGACGAAAGCCTCCCGCTCGGCTTCCGGCTTCTCCATAATCTGGTTGTAGAAAACTGCATTAATGGCCGCTTCCGGCCCCATCACGGCAATCTGGGCCGAAGGCAGGGCGATAGTGCAGTCGGGACCAAAAGCCGGTCCGGCCATGGCGTACAGCCCGGCCCCGTAGCATTTGCGGACGACCACGCAGATTTTCGGGACGGTCGCCTCCGAGACGGCCATAATCATTTTCGCGCCGTGCCGGATAATTCCCTGGCGTTCGACCTTCGAGCCAATCATGAAGCCTGGCACGTCGGCCAGGAACAAGAGCGGGACATTAAAGGCGTTGCAAAGCCAGATAAAGCGGGCCGCTTTGTCGGCGGAGTCTACGAAAAGCACTCCCCCTTTTTCGCGGCTCTGGTTGGCGACTATCCCGACCGCCTGGCCGTTTATCCGGGCGAAGCCTGTAATCAATTCTTTCGCAAAGAGTTTCTTAATATCGAACCAGCTTCCCTCGTCAACCAGCCGGTTGATGAGCTCGAACATGTTAAAGGCTTTGTTCTGGTTGAGCGGCACGATTTCCGCAATCGGTTTGCCGGCCAACGGTTCGCGAGGTTCGGCGGATGGCGGCAGTTGCGTGAAGTTAGACGGGAGATAGCTCAGGTAACGTCTGGCCGAGGCGATAGCTTCTTCCTCGGTCTTGACCAGCACATCCCCGCAGCCGCTTTCGGTGCAGTGCATCCTGGCTCCGCCCATTTCTTCCAGGCTGACCTTCTCGCCAATAACCATCTCGGCCATCCGGGGTGAGCCCAGGTACATGCTGGCGTTCCCCTCGACCATAATCACGATGTCGCAAAAGGCCGGGATATAGGCTCCCCCGGCAGCGCTCGGCCCGAACAGCATGCAGACCTGCGGCACGATACCGCTCAGCCGGACCTCGTTATAAAAGATGCGCCCGGCGTGACGCTCGCCCGGAAACATTTCGACCTGGTCTGTGATGCGGGCCCCGGCGGAGTCGACCAGGTAGAGCATCGGCAGGCGGTATTCGAGGGCTTTCTCCTGGATATGCAGGATTTTCTGGACCGTTTTTGCGCCCCAGCTACCGGCCTTAACGGTGCTATCGTTTGCCATGATGGCGACCCGGCGTCCCTCGATTTTGCCAAAGCCGGTCACGACCCCATCGGCGGCGAGTTCCGGCTCATTCCAGTTCGCCAGTAAGCCATCTTCCACGAAGGAGTTAGGGTCCAGCAAAAGATTGAGGCGCTCCCGTACGAACAGTTTCTTCTGGGACGGCAGTTTATCGCGGTATTTTTTGGGACCACCCGCCCTGGCTTTGGCGGTCCTCTCGGCCAGTTCGGCGTTCATTTCCGCGACCGGGTTGGCCGCTTCGGTTTGATTTATCAGTTCAGCCACTTTTGTCTTCCTCTGCTATATATCCTCATTGATATAAAAATTGTACTTACCGGGTAAGTTTGCCACAAAAGTCAGGGGCTTTCAAGAAAATGCCCTGTGTAGTTTCTCTATCAGTTTTGTTTCGTCCGTACAAATAGGGTTCTAAATCTTCGTCACTTAGTTTGGTACGAGCTAGTTTCATGGTGGATAACATGGTGGAAAAAGTTGTGCATAAGTTGTGGAAAGAATCCATTGACTCAATTTAAAATCTGGGGTACTATATTAATGTCAGTTTTGAGTTGACCGCCTCGAGTTTCGGGTTTATCCCTTCCGTAAGGCAGGGTGTTCCGAGCCTCAAACGGTTGTACAATTTACTGATATGAAAGTCCGAGAAGCCGCAAGGTTTGTCGGACTTTCGCCATTTTATACGACTTTTCCTTATCCCCGGCTATTTCACTTTCTTTCCTTACTAGCGCGGGTACCACCCGTAAGTCTGAAATGTTGCCATGGTCCGAAAACCAATTTTACGGTAGACCGGCAGACCTTCCGGGGTGGAGGTCAGCACTGCGACCCGGTAGCCCGCTTCTCTTGCGTCCCGTAAGGCATGGACGGTCAGGGCTGTAGCGATACCCTGGCCTCGCGCCTCCCGTAAGGTCGCGACGTGCTGGACCGACACTACCCCGGCGGCATAAAAAAGTTTTAGACAGGCCACCGCTTTGCCGTTTACTCGCCCCAGGTAGTAGCGCCAGGGCCGGACTTCTTCGATACCTAACACGTCCATCACCTCGCGGCAGTGGTCGGCGATAGGTTCGGGTATATCGGCCAGCCAGACCTCGGTCCACTCCTCAAAAGCGCTTTGCCCCGCAATCTGCTCGATCGTAAAGCCGTCGTTTTGCCGGACGGTTTCGGCCATGTTAAAGAGGTCGAGGGCCATACCCGGTTCGGCTGAATCGGGCAAAAGCCCCTCGACCATCAAGACCGTTGGCAGATTGGGTGGAGTCGCATCGGGGAAAACAGTCCACGACATCGGCAGACCCCGCCGCCTGTACTCGTCCAGCAGCGCCGCCACCCGTTCCTTCAGCCCTTTTTCCTCGAAATGGCTATCCAGCACGACATTAAACCATTTTTCGAGAACGCCACTCACCAGCCAGGTGCAGTCCGGCTCAAAATGAAGTTCGCCGCCCGGTAACTCGGCGTAAAAACGGTAGTATTCGGACAGGTTGGCCGCCATTGCCGTTATAACGGCGTCGGGTGCGAAATCTTCGAGGATAAAGGGCATAAAAATGACCTCCTGTGGCTTGCGAATTGCTCAAAACATTATAACAAGCCGCCGCAACAGGGCTTTTATGGGTTAAAGCGGTCCTGGGCAGGTACAAGCGACTTGTTGTTAAACTTCGCTTGAAAGGCATGTTATACTTTCGCGGCAAGTTAGGCTACTGAGGAATTCTAGGAGAAATTAGGGCGCTATGAGTAATGCAATGCAGATGCAGGCATTAGAACCGATGACCGGGTTTGAACGCTCCGGCCAGCGGGTTGATTTCCGGTTCGGTAAGGCTATCCTGGCCGTGTCGGTGTTGACCGATAGCCTGGTCAGGGTACGTTATGCCTTTGAGGGCGAATTTCTGCCTCGGCGATCCTGGGCGGTAACCCCGGAAGACGCGGCTTTTAGCCCGGTGGATTTTGAGGTAAAAGAGGAGGCCGACCGGGTTACGCTTGTCACCGCGAAAGTCAGCTTGCAGGTCCGGCGCAAAGATGGCGGCGTGGCCTTCCTGGACGCGGCGGGCAACCCCCTCCTGGAAGATGCCGCCGAAATGGGTCCGGCCTATCTGCCGGGCGGGGCTTTTGCCAGCCTGAAGGTTATGCCGCCGGACGAGCATTATTATGGTTTTGGCGAACGGACCGGTCTGCTCGACAAACGCGGGCGGCGCTATTCCAACTGGAACGTCGACCCGGTCGACCATCACATTGACCACGGGCCGGGCACGGATATTCTCTACCAGGCCATCCCCTTCTTTATCGCCCTGCGGCCCCAGGTCGGCGGTTACGGCCTTTTCTTTAACAATTCCTACCGGACCGTCTTTGACATGGGCGAGGCTTCCCGCGCCCATTTTAGCATCGGCGCGCCGGGCGGCGAACTCGATTATTACCTGATTTACGGGCCCGGGCCGGCATCAATCGTGGAAACTTATACCGGGTTGGTCGGGCGCATGCCCCTGCCGCCCCGCTGGGCCCTCGGCTACCAGCAATGCCGGTGGAGTTATTATCCCGAAGCCCAGGTCCGTGAAATCGCCGCCGGGCTCCGCTCCCACAAACTGCCCGCCGATGTGATTCACCTCGATATTGACTACATGCGCGGCTTCCGGGTCTTTACCTGGGACACTGAACATTTCCCCGACCCGAAAAAGTTGCTGGCCGACCTGTCTTCGGACGGCTTCAAGGTCGTGACCATTATCGACCCCGGCGTTAAATATGACCCCGGCAGTGACTACGCGGTTTACAACGAGGGCGAGGCCAAAGATTATTTTGTCCGCAAACCTGATGGCGAGGTCTTTCACGGCTTTGTCTGGCCCGACGACAGCGTCTTCCCCGATTTTGCCCGGCCCGAAGTACGCGAGTGGTGGGGGAGCCTCCATAAGGAGTTGCTCGAAAGTGGTGTGAGCGGTATCTGGAATGACATGAACGAACCGGCCATCTCGGAAAGACCTTTCTCGGAAGATGGTCTGAAAGTCGATTTCCCGGACGATACCCGGCTCGGTAGCGGTCCCGATACCGCCACCAGCGCCGAGGTCCACAACCTCTACGGTTACCTGGAAGACACTGCGACATATACCGGTCTGCGAAAGTTACAGCCCGACACCCGGCCTTTCCTCCTGACCCGCGCCGGGTACGCCGGGATTCAAAAATTCGCGGCGGTCTGGACCGGTGACAATTCGGCGGTCTGGGAACACCTCGAAATGGCGATGCCTCAACTGGCAAACCTGGGGTTATCGGGGGTGAGTTTCACCGGGACTGACATCGGCGGTTTTGCCGGGGCCGGGGATGGCGAGCTATGGGCCCGCTGGATTGAGTTGGGGGCTTTCTATCCGTTTTCCAGGGGGCACTCCGCCCAGGGCACCGCTCCGAAAGAGCCGTGGGTCTTTGGCGACCATATAACTGCTATCGTCCGCAAGTTCCTCGAATTGCGCTACCGCCTGCTGCCTTATTTTTACACTCTTTTTGAGGAAAGTTCGCGTACGGGCAAGCCGCTCTTGCGCCCGCTCATCTACCATTTCTGGCAAGATCCCGCCACCCTCGAATTGCACGACCAGGTAATGCTGGGTGACACCCTGATGCTGGCCCCGGTCTACCGTCCCGGCCAGGAATACCGTCACGTTTACCTGCCCGAAGCAGCCTGGTACGACTTCTGGAGTGGTGCCCCGGTCAGGGAAAGACACCTTCTGGCCCACGCGCCCCTGGATACCCTGCCCCTGTTCGCACGAGGTGGCACCATCGTGCCGTTTGGCCCGGTCATGCAGCACACCGGGGAGCGCCCGCTCGACGAATTGACCCTGCACATCTACCTGGATGAGCAAGGCCAGGCCGGAGGCCGTCTTTACGAAGATGATGGGATTTCCTTTGCTTACGAGCAGGGCGAAAGTTGCGTCACCACTTTCCAGGCTGTTTCCGAGGGCGGCCAGGTTAGAGTAACAGCCCGGCGCGAAGGCCATTATAGCCCACCCGCCCGGCCTGTCGAGGTTAAAGTCTTTGGCCCGGGCGGCCAGAAAACCGCTCACCTCGACTCCGATTCCGGTAACTGGGAAATTTCCCTTTAGAAGTTTTAACCCCTTAAACTAGCGTAAATAAAAATTGGCACCCTGGTGCCAATTTTTATTTACCTTATTTTGTTCCCCGCCCCTGGGGGCGGGGTTAGGGGTGGGGGATTTCCCTGTCAGGGTAAAGGGTTTAAAGCCAGCGAATAATATATTTGCGGACGCGTGGTGAGAGTTTAATAACCTGGAGCCGGTCCTTATCTTCCTGGTCGAAACCGCCTTGCAGCCGGAAGACTGCCACAAAGATAATGACTCCCAGGGCGGCAGAGACCAGGGTCAGGGGCCAGCTTACCGGTAGGAAAAGGATGGCGGGTAGCAGCGGGATGGCGAAAGCCAGCGACGCCCTTGTGACCTTCCAGAAGAACGGCACCGGGAATTTCAGGCCGAGGGTCCGCCGCAAGGCTATCAGGGCAATCAGGCGCGACCCGACCGACATTGACCCCATGATAGAGACCGCGATTATCACGTTCCAGCCCAGCATCGCGGCCAGCACCAGCAAAACCCCGCCCAGGAGAGGCAGCGTCCGCGAAATGACGACCAGCTTGTATTTTTCGTAGACCTGCAAAACACCCATCGGCAAACTTATCAGGGCTTCCATAAAGGTAAAGAAAATAGTCAAAATCGTCACCCAGACCGCCAATGTCAGGTTGCTTGGGTTCAGGTTAGCATCTTTGCTTTGCTGTAAAAAGAGGAGTTGGACCAGGTCTTTCGATAGCAGCATGGCTCCCAGGGCGCTCGGCACCAGGATCAGGATTTGGAGCTTGCTGATTAAGCTGTAGGCGTCCTGGAGTTGTTCGGACTTGCCTTCGGCATGAATCCGGGAAAAGAGGGGCGTCTGGACCCCCGTGAATGGGGCCAGCAGGTTTTTCAAGAGGTTCTTGATAAAGCTATAGCTCAACCGGATGAGCGTGACGGTCAAAAACTCGTTGTAAAAAGTAAAGACCAGGATGGCGAAAGTCGAGTCGTAGAGCCAGGCCGAAATGTTGAAAAAATACATCAGGGCCGAATACCGGATAAAGCGCTGCCAGATGGTCTGGGGTTGGCCCGTGGTGACCGGGCGCGGGTCGGGTGGCGGTTCGCTCCGGTCGAGCGGTTCCTGCCCGGTCGGTTCCAAAATGTCGCTGCTCAACGAGTGCAGCGGGTCGGGCGTATCGGCCAGTTCGCGTTCGCGCTGGGCTTCTTCGACCGCCTCCCGCGAGGCCACCAGCGCCCGCCACCCGGCAATCCCCACACTGATAACGGTCGTAATCAGGAGGGCCAGCATTACCCCGTAGACTTCTAGCTGGAAAGGCCAGATTATCAGGGTCAGGGTCAGAAGCGGGTTGAGGACGGTCACGATAATATCCAGAAGGTTGGTAGCTTTTTGTTTGAAAAAGCTATAAAGGACCTGGGTGCAAATATCGTAGAGACCGCCCAGCACCAGCAGCACCGCCACCAGTCCCAGGTAGATGCGACCCTGGTATCCCAGGCTAAACCAGCTTACCAGGGGGTCGGCCAAAAAGGTCAGACCGCAAATCAGCACCGCCAGCAGGGCCAGCTTGATAATCGTGATGTTCACCAGGAAGCGGCGCAGGGCCCCTCGACCCAGTTGTTTCTCGACCTGTCCCACGAAGCGCGGCAGGGCTCTTTCGATGCCCAGGTCAATAAAGAGACCCATGGTAGCCTGGAGCGAGGTTACCGCCGCGAGACTGACATAGGCGTTATTGGGGAACTGTTTGACGATTACCAGCGAGACAAAAAGTTGGAGGGCGGCTTTGATGGGCAGGAAGGCGACATTCCAGAATAAGGCTTCCCCGGCCCGGCGGCCCAGGCTGTGCGTCTCTCTAGGGGTAGTTTTGGCCGGAGTAACATCTTTGGGCAGGCTGGTTTTTTTTGTTGCGGTCGCTTTTATGGACTTCATAAATTAGAGGTAGCTAATTCCGGCTGTAAATATAAATAGTAAATATCTAACTTGGTTAAAATCACAATAGGTGCCATCGTAGGGCTTGCCAGGGCAGTCCAAGGTCCAAAGTATAGCATGAAACGTCGTTGAACGTTTAACGATATAACGGGAAACGTGGGAAGGCAGGGCCAGTCAGAAAGTAGCCCTGGCCCTTGTCATCTTGAGCGAAGCGAAAGATCTCCGGTCCGTTGGACAATAGCACAGTCGTTTGTGTTTAGAATCGAGCTTCCTCGAGTGCGCTCTCACCTGTGGGAGTGATAATCTGACTACCAAAAACTGAACACTAAACGCTAAACACTATTCCCGTTTAACGTTCAACGTTATTTCATTAAACGTGGTGTTGAATCCACATGGCCGGTTTTAAGTGGAAAACTTGTCAGATTTGCCAATTGAATTTTATTTTGAATCCGATTATACTATCTATATCTATTTGACCTATAGGATGCCCAATTTCCCTAGCGGAAGGTCATGAGCTAAGGCGTCATCGTTAGCCAGCAGGAAGTGATTTATTTTTATTAACCAATATCCGGTATTCGGCCAGATATAACAAAGAGGCAATCTATGAGTCTCCTCGATAGTTTGTTCAATCGCGGCGCAAAACACCATTCCGGTCAGAATACTGTTAGCAGTTCCAGCGTTGCCAAAGAGCGGCTGCAACTGGCGCTGGCTTACGACCGTGTTAATGTCTCCCCGGAATTGATGGAAACAATAAAAATCGAAATCCTGGCGGTCATCAGTAAGCATTTTGATATAGACTACAACACCATGGAAATTTCGTTGGGTGAACGTAACGACCACCTGATTGCGAATATTCCGGTCCGACGTACCCGGCAACTCAACCCTCGTGCCTAACGCCGGGTAATTTTACTTATAGCTGCCGGTTAATTAGTCCTACTCCGAGGTGGCGTGAATGAAACTGGCTTCAAATTCTTCCTCCCCTTCGCAAGACCGGGCGACTGCCGTCCCCGCCCCTGCTTCCCCGCGCAACTGGGGTCTTCAAATCAGCACCAAGACTCTGCAAATAGCTACCAACGGCAACAACGATGTCCAGAATATCACCGAACAGGTACACAGCCTGCTCAAACAGGTGGGCCTGTCGAACGGGATTGTCACCCTCTTTGTGCAGGGTTCGACCGCCGGTTTGACGACTCTCGAGTTTGAGGCAGGCGTTATCGCTGACCTGGAGATGATGTTCGAGCGAGTGGCATCGGCTGACCTGCCCTACCAGCACGAAGCACGCTGGCACGACGGCAACGGCCATTCCCACGTCCGGGCCGCTCTCCTGGGGCCATCGCTGGTAGTGCCTTTTACCGAGCGCCAGTTGACGCTCGGCACCTGGCAGCAGATTGTCCTGGTCGATTTCGATACCCGGCCCCGCCGTCGCGAGATTATCGTCCAGTTCATGGGCGGCTAATCAGCCGAGCGGTTGTTTAGAGGGTATCCCGGTGCGCCGGGGATAGGTCCGGGGAGTGTGGTTTGGTTTCTCGGTGACAATCAGCCGTCGTATGTTTTCGGCTGTCTCCGGGTCGCCCGGCAAGCTAAATTCCGGGGTCGGCCTGATTTTTCCGCCCAGCAGTTTAGCGACTGCCGGGCTGTTTTTTAGTTCGGCTTTGAGGTCGCCCTTCTTGGGAGCGATAAAGAGACCCCCCGGATGGATGAGCGGCAGGCAATATTCAGCCAGGACCGGCCAGGCCGCCACCGCCCGGCCTGTCGCCACCCGGTATTTCTCACGGTGTTCGGGCATCTGTCCCAGTTCCTCGGCCCGTCCGTTGACCACCCGCACATCATCAAACCCCAACTTTTTCGCTATATCTTCCAGCACGCCCGTCTTCT
>MKTJ01000012.1:0-93534 GCA_001898225.1 Chloroflexi bacterium 54-19 | reverse complement strand
GGGTCAGTTTCAGGTCGGGATAAAGGATTTTCAGAGGCAGTCCGGGGAAGCCTCCCCCCGCCCCGATGTCAATAACGCTGGCTCCCGCCATTTTGAAGGGTTTGGCGGGGTCGTCCCCGCGTAAGCGGGGCGAGGCCAGGGTTAAAGAATCCAGGAAATGGCGGGTCTGGACCGCCTCGTACTCCGTGATAGCGGTCAGGTTTATCCGCTCGTTCCAGGCGACCAGTTCTTCATAGTAAAGCTGGAACCTTTCCAGTTGTTCCCGGTCCAGTTCCAACCCCAGTAGTTCGCGCGCTCCTGCTTGCAGTTGTTCCAGCATCTTCCACTGTTCCCCTGGTTTTCCAATAAAAGCATAACGGAATCCTAACACTCTACCCGCCAAACGGCAACTCTTGCCAGGCTGTGGTGGGCTGGTTCTTGCTTTAAATTGCCCGTATATAAATTAAGACCATTTAAATGGCACTTTTTTATCGGCTGGCATTATCACTAAAAGGAAAAGATGGCACGCTCACTTAAACAGGACCGCCAGGTTACCGCGAATTCAGAGGTGCCGGGCCAGTTCCAATCGCAAGACGAATCCGAGCCTGAAAATAACCGGACCGGCGGTGAACCGGACCCGGCTTCCAAAGACCTCGTCTACGACCGCGACCTGCGAGGCGGCGAGAAGCGCGAGATTGAAGACCGCAAAGCACCCCGCGTCCTGGTCATACACGAGGTTATCCGCGAACAGGGCGAAGAAGAATTAAAGCGCCCGGCCCTGGCTTTGCTCTGGTCGGGGTTCGCGGCGGGCCTTTCGATGGGTTTCTCCCTGGTAGCGATGGCCCTGCTGCGTTCGCACCTGCCTGACGAACCCTGGCGCCCGCTAGTCACCAGCCTGGGCTACTGTGTCGGCTTCCTGGTGGTTATCCTGGGCCGCCAGCAGTTGTTCACCGAGAACTCGCTGACCCCGATAATCCCGCTCCTGGCCCGGCGCAACCTCGCAACCTTTCTGAAAGTGTTGCGGCTGTGGGGCATCGTCCTTGCCAGTAACCTGGTAGGGGCTTTTATCTTTGCCTGGGTAATCGGTAATAGCGGGGTCTTTCCAAACGAGGTGAAAAACGCCTTTAGCGAAATCGGACACGCCGCCTACGACCAGGATTTCTTTGGCACCATGTTGAAAGGGGTTTTCGCCGGGTGGGTGATTGCCCTGATGGTCTGGATGCTACCGGCGGTCGAAGATTCTAAGGTCTGGGTTATCGTCATAATGACTTACATAGTGGCCCTGGGCGGCTTCGCCCATATCGTGGTCGGCTCAATCGAGACTTTCTATCTGGTGGCGACCGGGGCGCTGGAAATCGGCCAGTATTTTGCCAATTTCTTCCTGCCGACGGTGCTTGGCAATATCATTGGCGGCGCATCGCTGGTGGCCTTTTTAAATTCAAACCAGGTCATTGCAGACCAGAAGGGAAAAACGCCCAAATAGGGTATAATGCTTCAGGTAAATTTATTTAGAAGCATTTAATAACTGATGAGCAACCTTGAAATAGAACCGGCCCAGAAAAATCCACCCACTTCCATGAAAACCCGGCGCAAGCGCATTGTCGGTCTTTTTCGCTATCTCTTGATTGATATTCTCATTGAGCAAGCCCAGGGCCGCATCCTTGGCAAAAGGTTTGTCGAGAGACGCTCCGAGGAACGCAACCGCAAGCGGGCCCAGCGTTTTGTGGCGACTTCCCTGGAACTCGGCGGCGTCCTGATAAAGTTGGGCCAGTTTCTCAGCACCCGCTTTGACCTGTTGCCGGAAGTCTGGTTGAACGAACTTAGCCGCCTGCAAGATTCGGTCTTGCCGGTGGATTTTAGTCTGCTCAAACCGATTATCGAGGAAGATTTCGGCGGCCCCATCGAAAGCCTTTTTCTCGAATTTAACCCGGTGCCGCTGGCTTCGGCTTCGCTAGGCCAGGTCCACGAGGCCCGCTTGCTGGATGGTACTCGCGTGGCCGTCAAGGTCCGGCGGCCCGGCATCGAGGTTATTATCGAGGTTGACCTGGAAGCACTTAACCAGGTTATCAATTTCTTGCAGCGGCGTACCGACCTGGGCAAACTGGCCGATTTGAAGGGGATTGCCCACGAATTCGAGGTAACCCTCCGGCGCGAACTCGATTATATCAAAGAGGCCGAGAGCGCCCGGCGTTTCAAAACCAACCTCAAAAAGCTTAAATATGTTTATGTGCCAGAGGTTTTCAGCCAGCGTTCCAGCAACCGGGTTATTACGACCGAATTTATTGACGGCTACAAAATCACCAATTACGCGGCTATTGAAGCGGCGGGGTTAGACCGCCATAAGGTCGCCCGCGTCCTCGCTAATTGCTACCTGAACCAGGCCCTGATTGACGGGTTTTTCCACGCCGACCCCCACCCCGGCAATCTTTTTGTACGGCCCGGCCCCAACGGATTGCAGGTGGTCTTTATTGACTTCGGGATGGTCGGGGATATTACTTCCGAGATGCGTTTCCAGATTCGCCGCCTGGTTTTCGCGGTGATTAACCGGGATGTCGAGGCGATTATCGCCGTCTTCAAGGCGCTCGGTTTCATCCGGCGCGAGGAAGACGTGGACAAGGTCCGGCTTGGTATCAATTACTTCCTGGATAAGTTTATGAGCCTCAACCTGGGCCAGATTAAGGCCCTGGACCGCCGCAAGCTTTTCGAGGAAATAAGCTATATTTTCTACAATACCCCGATTTATGTTCCAAGCGACTTTTCATTTATGGGCCGGGCCTTTCAGACCCTGCTGGGCCTCTGCACCGGCCTGAGCCCGGCCCTGAGTTTTACCGCCGAAGCCCGCCCTTTTATCCAGCGCCTGATGACCGAGGAACTTGGCATCCCCACTATCCCGCCGGAATTGACCGGGTTGGTCCGGTTGCTGGGTGACTTGCCCGGCGCGGACGCGGTCCAGGAATTCTTCAAGTCGCCGACCGGGGAGCAGTTGCGGCAGAACGCCCTGGATATTTTCACCCTGCCTATCAAGCTGAACCACAGCCTTGACCGGCTGGAAACAGGCCGTTTACAGGTGCAAATCCAGTCCAGCGAGATAAAGTCTTCCGCCGACCGGATTCAAAAATCGAACGAGCGGCTGATAACGGCGATCCTGGTGGGGAGTTTTCTGATCTCCGGGGTGATTCTCTCAACCGCCGCCGCGCCGGTCTGGGCCACTATTTTCTGCCTGCTGGTGGCGTTGCTTATCAGCCTGCGCTTTTTCCGACCGTAAAAACTAAGCCCCCGATATAAAGCTGTCATTCCGAGCTTGCTAGGAATCTCCGGTCCGTTGGACAATATATCGTGCTTTAGGCCAACGCCGCTGAAATCCTTCGCTTTGCCCAGGATGACCAGGAGATTGGCATAAAAAAAGGCCAACTACTTTTGGTAGACCGGCCTCTTTTTGTGGGTTTGACTTATATTTTCAGGCGTCCGGGGGCGCGAGGCCGGGACACTACGGCGAAGACCGTAAACAGGACGGTTGCAATCACCAGGGCTATTTCAATCACCCGCAGGTCGGGACCGCTGCTCTGAGTCGCCGCCAGGGCCGTCGCGGTGGCGCTGGTTGGCGTCGCGGTAGCCTGGGCGGTCTGTGGTGTTACTGGTACATTTCCCAGCGCTTGAACGGCACCAGTGGTGTTATTGTCGCCCGAAATAGCCAGCGTACCGACCGGCTCAAGGGTTGCGGTCGGGTCGGCGGTGGTGACTACGGCCTGTTTAACCGGAGGCGCCGGGGTAAAGGTACCTGCCAGGTCGAAAGCAAAAGCGAAAATCAACAAAGCTGCCGCGATAGCTGCCGCAAATTCCGAGAAACGGTAGATGGGCGAAGGTTTGAGACGACGAGCTTGAAGCGGGCTGATAGCGAAAGAACGTGGCACGGTTTGTTCGGGCAGCCGGTGTAACAGGGTGACGGTCTGCCGCATCCCATCAAGGTCTGACTGGCAGATACCACACTCCTTAAGGTGTTTTTCTAAATTGGCGCGCTCGGAAGCGCCCAGGGTACCATCCTGGAAATCCAGGAGCAGCGGCAACCACTGGTCTCGGTGGGCTTCGGTTTCATCCCACTCTTTAATTAGTCTTGGCTTATTCACGATTTGCCAAACCCTGCTCTAACTACAGAGCAGAATCCCCCATTAGCGGACATATATAAGCGCCTGGCTTATATAACCAGTTGGCCGATGTCGCCGAAAAATAAACAGCAAAGCAAAAATATAATTACGAGGCTCGCGGCGGCCTTCTGCCTGACAAGAAGGGCCTGGTGAGAGCCGTTAGTCTCCTGTATTATTGACGTAAGTCCCCCGGTAAAAGTTCCTTACTTTTGTTCAAATACTCCCGGATTTTCAATCTTCCCCGGCTAATCCGTGATTTGACGGTGCCCAGCGAGGCCCCGGTGATATAAACTATCTCATCATAACTCATACCCTGCACATCCGACAGGATAACCACGATCCGTTGTTCGTCAGGTAGACTCTGCAAAGCCTGTGCCAGCTCACGGGCTAATTCGCGCCGGGTGGCGAAATCGACCGGGTCGCTCTGGTGGTCTTCCAGCAGACCCAGGTCGGCGCCGCCGACTTTTTCGGCTTCCTCAATCATTTCATCAAGGGAGGTGGTAGGCCGCCGGTTACGCGAACGCAGGCGGTCGTAACAGATATTGCTGGCAATCCGCAACAGCCACGATTTGAAAGAGCCGCCCCGGTACTGCGAAAGAGCCCGGTAAGCCTGAAAAAAGGCGTCCTGGGTGGCATCCGCCGCTGCCTCGGCATCATTAAGCATCCGGTAGGCCAAATTATAGACTCGCTGCTCATGATTGCTAACGAGTTGGTTGAAGGCAGCCAGGTCGCCGCTTTGCGCTGCTGCCACCACTAAATCTTCTGGTTCTTCTTGCATTTAGGCTTAAAAAGCGGTTTCTTTCTCAGGCCCCTTCAACTTTGCGGGCCAGGGTCATAATTGACAAACCAAAGGGTAGTGATAGGTTACTCCGGGCTAACAGGGCTGCTTCCAGGCCCATCACGCCTTCCAGCGCCCGGTTGATAGGGCCGGGCGGTGGTAGCAGGTCGGAGTGTACTGGCGAAGAGTCGGCACTATCCCGGATAAGTTCAGGGCTGGCGGCCATCTTGCGGGCCTTCACCAGCCGTACCAGGGCTGCCGGTGGAAAAAGTAGAGTATTTAGATAAGTCTGGCGTTCTATCTTCAGACCGGCCCGTTTTAGCCGGTCTGCTACCATCTTTGCATTATAACGCCGCTGGCAACGGATAGCCAGGTCGTGCTCACTGTACAAAAACTGGTAGGCCGGTAAATTCAGGATAAAAAGCCCATCCCGTTTCAACACCCGCGCCACCTCGTTAAAACCGGGCTGGTCGTCCGGAAGGTTGTTGATAACGTCGAAAGAGATAGCCAGGTCAAAAGTATTGGTGGCAAACGGGATAGCGGTTATGGAACCCCGCGCCAGTTTGCCGGTCAGACCCCGTTTCCGGCTGTATTCCAGGGCTTCCCCCGCCAGGTCGAACCCGGCAGCCCGGAATGCCGGAATTTGCCCGCTAAAGCCGCTTAGCAGGTGTTGCAGGTTCGCCCCGGTGCCACACCCGGCGTCAAGAGCCAGGGGGTCGGGGTGTTTTGTCCAGTCAAAGTGGCGTTTGAGTAAAGCCACCATATTCCGGCGCATTCCCCGGTACCACCAGTGGCGGTCTTCCACCTCGAACATGACCCGGTATTCGTCCCGCATCATTTCGGTATGTGGATTGTAATTGCCTGCGCCGGGATTGGCCGGGGCGGTTTCAACTGTCTCCGGGGCCAAGTCGTTCTCCTTGCTTTAAAAGCGTATGTCTGAAGAAATATAAATTATATTGAATAATGCGTCAATTAAAACGAAGTGTGCAAATAAAAACCGGTTATAAAATTGTAAACCGGTCTTCTTTCTAAAACCAGGGACGCCCCTAATCAAGGTTTCTTGGTCTTTTCAGGTTTCGGTGTTTTGGTTGGGTTTGGCGGGTCTGGAGGGCTGGAAGGTTTATCCGGTTTGGGCGGGTCCGGCGCTATGGTTGCTTTTGGCTGGTTATCTTTTGGGCCTTTACCATTGCCATTGCCGGATCCACTTCCATTGCCATTGTCAGGCCCTATGGTGGGGGCTGCCGGAGGTTCCGGGGTTGGTGGTGGTGCCGGAGGTTCCGGGGTAGGATTGGCTACCGGGGTTGGCGGCGCAGGCGGTGTAGGCGGTACCGGGGTAGCCTTCTTGGTCTGGTTGGGTCCCTGTTGACCGTTATTCCCACTCCCGTTACTGCTATTGCTCCCACCGTCGCTGCCATTGGAATTGGACGGCAGGTCGTCGGCATCGTGGTCATTATTAGTATTATTTACGTTGCCGTCATCATCCTGGTCATCACCATCGTTAGCCACCATCGGGGTTGGTGTTGGGGCCGGTGTCGTGTGGTAGGCCAGAACCACCCCTGTATCGCTGCCAGGGTTCGGTGTTGGAGTCGGGGTGCTTGCGGGCGGCACGATTACCGTCATACCAGCCGTAGGTAGCTCAACGGTAGGGCTAACACCAACGGTCGATGTAATAGTGGGAGTCTGCGCCGGGGCTGTGGTCCCGCCGATGGTTATGGTAATGGCTGAAGTGGTAGTAGGGGCAACACTCGGCGTTATAGACGCGCCAGGACTGGCCGTAGGCGTATATCCAGGGGTGCCGGCGGTAGTGGTCGGCACCGGGCTATTTTGAGGTGTAACCTCGAAAGCGTCAAGCTGTTCAACCAGTTTATTAACTTCGACGCTGGCCTGGGTGGCCCCGGCGGCGTTAACCGTCGAAAGTTGGCCGGATAGCTGGTTCAGACGGGTTTGCTGGGCTTTTAGCTGGTTAACCTGGTCGCTCGAAAGGGTCACAGTTTCGTTCGGGAAAGCATTTTGAAGGGTCTGGCGATAATCGGCGGCTACCGACGAGAAGTACTGGAGTTTGTTGTTTTTAACCAGCCATTCCAGTTCTTCCGAGCGATGCGCGCAATACGACAGGGCGAAGTTCTGTTTGTCCTGGGGCGAGAAAGCGACATACTGGCGGGCGTTATCCAGCCAGAGTTTGGTCCCGTAGAAGAAGTCGCCCGGTTCGGCGGCCTGCGCCACCCCTACCAGGCTACTCAGCGAAAGGACCACGAAAAGTACGATGGCTGCCGCCCAGGCCAGCGGTTTACGCCATTTCGTCCAGGTCGATTTTCGGGCCGGTAACTTGATTGGCTCCGGTTTCTTTTCAGAGCTGACAGGTGGGGTGACCGGGCCAGGTTTTTCATCCTGGGTAAGATGCGCTGCTATCACACTGTCGGGTGAAGCAACATGGTTGGAATTCGGCGTGGTTTCGCTACCCGCTACAATGTCTACCATGGTCAGGTCGGGCAAGATTTGCGCCCATATCTTCGACAGGTCCGGTGAGGGGAGGGCAGTCTTGAACGACTTTCCAGCTTTTTCGAGGTCGAGAATTAAAGCCACTTCGCCCTTGATTTCGGGCCAGGCTTCGCCAAAGCGAGTTGCCCCGGTTTCGAGGCTTATCTCACCCTGTTTGATTGCCAGGACGGCTTCTTCAACTAGCTGGCTAGTTGGCTTCTCCAAAAAAACTCTCCCGTTTCAAATGCTTTCGTAACGATTCATGGGCCCGGAATAGTATCCCCCGGATAGTTACTTCCGGTTTGCCCATCAATTGGCCGATTTCGGCGTGCCCCAGTTCTTCTACATATCTCAAAAAAATGACCTGTTGCTGGTCGGCAGGTAAATTTAAGACCGCCTGTCTGAGTTCTTCATATTCTGCCAGTTTGTCGGCTCGTTCGTCCGGGCTGTTGTAGCGGCTTGTATCCACCAGTTCATAAGCCGAGTCTATCGAAGTAAAAGTAGTATTCTGGGTCTTGCTTTTAGCATAATTGATAACCTGGTTATGGGCTATCGTATAGAGCCAGGCTAAAAATGGTGCTTCCTGCGGTTTGTACCGTCCAATGGCCTTCCAGGCATTCAAAAAGACCTGGGCTGTCAAATCTTCGGCCTCCGCCTGGGTACGGACCCGGTAAGCGATATAGCGAAAGACTCGCTCGGCATAGCGCTGATAGAGCACGCCGAACGCCTCAACATCTCCTCCGCATGCGGCTAAAACCTGCTGGACCTCATCATCCGGCGAGAAGTTTTTATTAATGCCAGGAGCATCTTGAGGGTTACTATCTTTCACGATTTAGTAACCCTTTTTTATTAAATCAAATATATATAACAATGTTAGGCTTGGTTTCGTTAGGCTATTTTTATAGCAAAGGCCAATTTGGCCTGATATTCACACTTTTGTAACAATTTATCTACCGAGTTTAACAGTTAGATGCAAAGCAGCCGCGAGAGGGCGGCTGGTTTTTGGTTCCTAATCCTTGGTAAAAGGCCAACTTATACCTGCCACGGTGTAAGTCTTTTGCGGTTTAAACCGCTTAGAAAATTTACAGTCTATAATACCTAATATGAATCCGGTATTCAATAGATAGAAAGGGCTATATAAGCCAGAAATGGCTAAACCCGCTACCTTTAATAATTAAAAGTAGCAGGTTGGCTTTGGTTTAAATAATTTTAGTAGCTGCGGCGGCGTGTATTGGAAAAGACCGAGCGGCTGCTGCGGCTGGGCGTCAGCACCAGGTAAAGCAACTGGATAATGCCGTAGGTCAGGATTGCATACATCGCCATCGCCAGCAGGGTCGAAACCTCAATGACGTTGCCGCGCTGTAAGCTCTGGTCGTTGAAAATACCGTTGAACGGCCCGACAAAAGCCCCCGTAAGGTTATAGATAAAGTTCACCAGGCCGTTATTCGGGTCGGCCCCGATGATGCGGAACAGGAAGCGCATTGCCAGCAGCACTTCCAGGAAGCCCATCACGAAATAGATAATGCGGGCCGTCCGGTCCAGTACGTTCATCCGGCGCTGGTAGGGGTCGTCAAAGATTTGTTCTTCGCGCTCGACCAGGTTGCCGTTGGCGTCATAAAACCCCTGCCGGACATTCTCCAGCCGCATATCGCCGACCTGGGAATAACTGCGCTGGGTGTTGACTGCCGGGGCCGGTTCAACCGCCACGACCGGCTGCGCCTGGACGACAGGCTGTACGGCCTGGACTACTGGTTGCGCCGCTACTACGGGCTGGGGCATCACGGTTTGAGCGGGGATGACCGGCTGGGCCGCTACCACGGGTTGCCCGACGCCCGGCTGCGCCCCCACAACGGGCTGAGCCTGGACCACCGGTTGAGCCGGAACGACCGGCTGCACCCCGGCCACGGGTTGGACCGGCTGGACGACTTGCGGAATCGGTTCGTAAGCTACTTCTTCCCGGATGACCCGGCGGCGTGGTTCTAATGGCGCGTCCATTTGTTATAAAACCTCCTTGAGTGGGCAGCATGGGCCCGTGAATTAGGACCGGTTGGTTGGCCTTTGGCCCATCTTTCCTGGTGATGGGCCGGAACCGCTTCCCGGTGGTTAAGGCTCGTTTTCTCCGAAGACTGCCTGGTAGTCTTCAACCCCTGGTTAGTGGGATTAGCCGTTAATCTCCGGCTAATTTTTTGTCTTCTGGTTGAGTATAATGCAAAAAATGTGCCACTCTTTTGAGAAAGGTGGCAATCACTAAAAAATAGAATGGCGAGTAGGAATTAGAGAGGTTTGCGGCTGGCGAACCCGCTATCCAGGGTGTGCCAGTAGGCGATGCGTTCTTCGTCAATCATCCAGCACAGGTTTATCAGTCTCCCATCGCGCATGCTGGGGAAGTCAATCAGGCCCATTTCGATGTCCTTGATTTCGCACCCGATTTCTTTCAGCCGGTTAAACCCGGCCTGGACCGCTTTCATACTGTCTATAATCTGGGTTGCCAGGATTTCGCGCTTCATATCGTAGCCGTTGCCCCGCGCATGGGCGGCATCCAACTGTTCGTAAGCGACCCGGCCCTCGTCGGCTCGGCCTTTGTCGGCCTGGATTTGCCGGACAACCTGGCGGATTCTTTCCATCAACGAGGTGGCTTCTTCGAGGGTAAAAACTTTGGGTGGGGCCATTAGCCGGGTTCCTTTCTCTCTCAGACTAATTTTATAAAGGCATTATATCACGCTCTGCCAGCCCAATTTTATTTCCTAACCCCGGTGTAATATAATTAAAGGTGTTCGGTTGAATGGTTTAACAACGGCAAAACGCCAGCCGCCCTGATGTGGAATTTCGGAATTTTTACTCTATCCGGGCCGGGCGCTGGTCTTAAAAAGGTAGAAAAAGATGCGTATTGTGCTGGATGCAATGGGAGGGGACGATGCCCCGGTGTCGCCGGTAGCCGGGGCGGTGCTGGCCGCCCGCGAGTATGCCGACCGGGATTTGACGATTATCCTGGTGGGGAAAGAGGATGTAGTCAGGGCGGAGCTTGCCAGGCACGATTTATCGGGCGGCCTGGAAAAACGGCTCCCGGTTGTAAATGCCACTGAAGTAGTCGAAATGTCGGAACACCCCGCCCAGGCGGTCCGCCGCAAGAAAGATTCGTCGGTCGTAGTCGGCCTGAACCTGTTGAAGAAAGGTGAGGCCGAGGCTTTTGTATCCGCAGGGCATAGCGGCGCGACGATGGCGGCGGCGACCCTGGGCGCGCCCGGTCGTATCCGGGGAGTAGAACGCCCGGCCCTGGCGACGGTCTTCCCGGCCAAAACCGGCCCTATCCTGGTCCTTGACGTGGGCGCGAATACCGAGGTCAAGCCGGAATACCTGGTCCAGTTCGCCCAGATGGGGACTGTATATGCTCGCAAAGTCCTTAAAAAGGC
Source organism: Chloroflexi bacterium 54-19 (assembly GCA_001898225.1). Taxonomy (GTDB): domain Bacteria; phylum Chloroflexota; class Chloroflexia; order Chloroheliales; family Chloroheliaceae; genus 54-19. Next base: position 82,747 of record MKTJ01000012.1, on the reverse strand, counting down.
CAATCCGAAGGTTGGGCTGCTCAGTAACGGCGAGGAAGACAACAAGGGCAGCATCCTGACCCAGGAAGCCTTCCAGTTGCTCAAAAATACTCCCGGCATCAACTTTGGCGGGAATGTCGAGGGTAAGGATGTGCCGAGCGGCGAGTTTGATGTGGTGGTGACCGATGGGTTTACCGGGAACATCCTGATTAAGACGACCGAAGGGGTCGCCTCTTTCCTGTTAAAAATTATCCGGGAGGAATTGACCTCGAACCTCGTCAGCAAACTGGCGGCGGCGGTCCTCAAACCGGCTTTTAACCGGGTCCGCACCCGCATGGATTACGAAAAGTACGGTGGGGCGCCGCTCCTGGGGGTAAACGGCATTGTGATTATCACGCACGGGCGCATGACCGCTGAGGGGGTCAAACATGCTATCCGGGTTGCCGGTGAGACCTATCAAAACGGTACCGTAGACGGTATCAAGGAGATTTTCGCCAAAGAGACACCTTCCAAAGAGGCCGCTCCGTCCGTCGAAAGCGTCTCCTAACTATACCCAGTACATCCTGAGCGCAGCGAAGGATCTCCGGCTCGTTGGGCTAAAGCATAATTGTTGTCCAACGGACCGGAGATTCCTCGGTTCCCTCGGAATGACAGATATGCTGTCCGACCTGGTGCAATAAAGCAAAAATAAAAAAGAGCCGGAGAGTGCTAAGCTTTCCGGCTCTTTTTTAAAAAATTTTGTGTTAAGCCTGGGTGAAAAACTGCCGGGTCGGTTCGGCAGGGGCCGCAATCGGCGCATTAAACCGCAGGGTATGTTCCGTATCATCGTCGGCGGAAGGCACCGCAGGGGTATCGTAATTGTCAGGCCGGATTTGCAGGTTAAAGACGGCCCGCCCCACAAAGATAGTATCGCGCTGCCGCAGGGCGTAAGGAATTCCGCTTTTGATTTCGGTGTTGTTGACCGTTACACCGTTGGTGCTGCCCAGGTCCATAATCGAAACTTCCCCGGTTCTTTCGTTGAAGCGCAGCAAGGCGTGATAGCGCGAAACAGCCACCTCATTGACCACAATATCGTTGTCGGGATTGCGACCGAGCGAGGTCTGGCCGTGTTTGATCAGGACTTTCGCGCCAATATCGTTGCCTCTCTGCACTACTAAAAAGCTTTTGGGCATTCTTATCTCCTTTACAAGTTTTACGGTAGTCAGGACTTCAGGGCTGCCGAAAAGTGAAATTGTAACTGGCGCAGGGCCAGCCATACTAACGCGCCCAATGGTATAAGCGATACCAGGATAGGTGGCACTCCTTCGGTAGCCGCCATTACCACGGTTATAGCGGCTCCCAACACGAAATTGAGACAGGCCAGCACGAACAGGGCGATGGCACGCGGCTTTCGCGGGAGAGTGAAACCCAGGATAATCGCGATTAATACCAGCCCCACGATTATGCCGAGCAGGTCCGCCGTGAAAAGTATCCACAGGGCGACCAGCATGGCTATCTGACCATAAACTAGCGTACCAAAAATAATCAAGAACCATTCCAGGGGGCCGGAAGATTGCTCGGTGACGGCGTTATCGGTCGAGCCGAAACTGCCAAATAGTTTGTTAAGGTAGGTGTTCCCGGCGTCTTCGGCAGCTATAACTGCCGGGTAAGACTGGTTGATGGTGGCGACCGGCGCGGTTTCGGCCCTGGCCGCACTTTGCAGCGGCGACCAGACCCCGATTTGAAGCAGTAAAACCAGGGCCAGGCCGAGAAAGATGCTTAAACGAAACAGATGACGAGACAAAAGTAACTAACCTTTCAGATTGTTTAAAGCCTGCTGGACCTGTTTGGCCTGGACATTGTTCGGGTCAATCTCCAGGGCTTTATTGATAGCTTCCAACCCCTGGGCTTTTTGCTGGAGTTGGAGATAATTATACGCCAGGACCGTATAGTAGTTAACCGAGTCGCTCCTCAGCGAAACCGCTTTTTCAAGGAGCGGGGTCGCGTCGGTATATTTCTTCAGGAGCGAGAGGGCATAGCCCTTATTGTAATAGGCGTCGGCGTAGGAACTGTCAAGCTTGATAGCCTGGTCCGCGTTATCTACAGCCTGGTTTAACAGAAGTTGCTGCGCGGACTGGTTGTTTTTATTGTCGGGGCTGAGCGCCCGGTCAATATAGGTAAAAGCCAGCCCGTTGTAAGCCGTCGAGTTCTTGATGTCGAGATTAATCGCCTTTTTAAGTTCCGCTTCGGCGTCGGCGGACTGGCCCAGGTTGTTGTAGGCGTACCCCAGGTAGACGTGACCGTAGACCGCGTAATCAAAGACCGCAATAGCCTTCTTGCACTCGGTGACCGCTGTGGTGTTGTCGTTTTCCAGGTAAGCGAGTTCGCATTTACCGGCGTGGGCGGTCGGGAAGGCCGGGTCAATACTCAGGGCCTGGTCGTAGGCGCTACCGGCCTGGGCGGTGTCGCCCTGGCGCAGGTAGTGATAGCCCTTATCGGAGTAGAGGCTGGCGAGTTTCGGGTAGGTGCTTATCAGCTTATCCAGGAAGGGCAGGGCCGTCCCGAATTCGCCGGTCTGGACATAGCTGGCCCACTTGCTGTAATTGCCCAGGAAGCTGTTCGGGTCGATTTTCAGGGCGGCTTCGGCTTTGTCCTTGGCCTGTTTGGGGTCGGTCCGCAAGAGCGTCACGGCCTGGGCCCCCAGCACTTCCGCCGAGTTAGGATTGAGGTCGTAAGCCTTCGTAATGGCGGCGGTGGCGGAGGTGTCGTCGAAAGTGACTGTATCGGCCAGGGCCAGGTAGGCGTAGCTGAGGGCGTCCTGTGGATTGAGCAAGATGGCCTTTTTGAGATAGCTCACCCCGCCATCGTTTCGCTGGTACCAGTAATAGGCTTTGCCGAGTTCACGCTGGGTCACCCAGCTATTCGGGTTTTTGTCGGACAGGTCTTGTAGGGCTTTGATGCCTGCCGCCAGGTCGCCATCCGGTTTGTAAATGGCGTTGGAGATTTCCATGGCCTGGGTCGCCGCCGGGTCCGCCGGACCTGCCGGGGTGGTAGGGGCTGCCGTAGTCGGGGCGGCAGTTGTGGCTGCCGGGGTAGTTGCGGCAGAGGTAGTATTGGCAGCGGTGGTTGCGGCCCCGGTCGTGGGGGCCGCCGTGGTCTGGGCCGTCCCGGTCGTCGCGGGCGCGTTGGTAGCGGTGGCGGCAATGTTACTCTGGGTCGTCGGCGTTGTGGTTGGGTTGTTGTTGCCCGGCAGCACAAACAATAGAATGACAGCGGCCACGACCGCGACCACCACAAACCCCACTATCAGGCCGATAAGCATGGTCGGCGGTTTTTTAGCCGGGGCCGGGGGCGGGGCAGGCTGGTTAAAAGCCGGGCCGGGACCAGGCTGGGTATCAGGCCGGGTCGGAGGTCCGGAGGTAACCGGCTGGTGCGCGGTCGGGTCTTGCGGCACGAACGCGCCCTGCTGGGTCGGGTTCTTGTAGTTGGTGATAGGCGCGGCGCGCGTAAGGGCGTCCCCGGTGTTTGTGACCGGGTTCGGGCGGAAAAGGGTCTGCTGCCCGGTATATTGCAAGCCCCGCTCCTGGTATTGTTTGATCCTTGCGCCCACGTCTTTATAACTTGGTTCGCGTTTGAAGAGGTCGCTAAAGGTCTCGAAAGCGGCCTGGCTGTTTCCCTGTTCTTCCTGTAAGACCGCGAAGTCATAAGCCTGGGCGCTGGAAATGACCGGCTGGTTCCCGCTAAAACGGCCTGTTGAGGGAGGGGTAGGTATGGCCGGGCGGGTGCCGCCCTGGGTCAAGGGTGGCCCAGGCGGGGTGTTGTTCGGCAGGCTGCTGGTGCTGGGACCGGTCAGGCCGTTCGGGTAGGGCTGGGCCTGGGTGCCGGTACCGGTTAACGACCCGGTCCCGCCCGCAGAGCGCCCCTGGATATTCAGGCTGGCGTTGACGGCTTCCCCGAACGCCTCGGAAAACTGGCCCGCACTGTCGAAGCGTTCCTGGGGGTATTTCGCCAGGGCCCTGTTCAGCACGTCCACGATACCCTGCGAGAGGTTCGGGTTAAAGGTGCGGGGATCGGGCAACGGCTTGTTGACGTGGCCCATCATCACGGCCAGCGGCGTATCGGCTTTGAAAGGCGTTACCCCGGTCAGCATCTCGTAAAGGACGATGCCGAGCGAATATTCGTCGCTGCGACCATCGAGCGGCTCCCCGGCGGCCTGTTCGGGGCTCATGTATTCGGGAGTGCCGATGCCGACCCCGGTCTGGGTGATATTGGTGCTTTCCAGCAGTTTCACGATACCGAAGTCACCCAGGACGGCCCGGTCGCCGCGCCCCTGCGTATCCATCAGGATGTTGGTTGGCTTGATGTCGCGGTGGACCATCCCCTGGGCGTGGGCGTAATCGAGGGCGTCGGCGATTTGATGGATAATCCGGGCGGTCCGTCGCAGGTCCATCGGTTTGCGCATGTATTCGCGCAGGGTGCCGCCATCGAGTAGCTCTGTTACGATGTAGGGCTGGCCTTTGTCCTGGCCGTACTCGTAGATAGCGAGAATATTCGGGTGGCGCAACCGGGCAATCGAGCGCGCTTCCTGGTTAAATCGCTTCGTAAAGGTTTCGTCGGAGCTAAACTGGGCCGCCATTACTTTGATGGCAACTTCCCGGTCGAGGGTAGGCTGATAAGCCCGCCAGACCGCCGCCATGCCACCTTTGCCCAGGACGCTGCGTAATTCGTATTGCCCTATTTTATTGCTAGTTTCTTCAGCCATATTCCGTTCTCGCGGTGTGGTTTGTTTAAGTTAGCGTGTAAAACGGCGGTCTTTGCGCCATTGAAAAAGAAAAATTAACCCAAGTCCGACTAATATAAATAATAGCAAAATTCCCCATTGTATATAAACATCCAGGGTAAATTCCGGGTCGCGCTTGGGAATAAGATACCAGTCAAAAGTCTTCTGGTCAAAAAACAAACTACCCGGAAAGAGCGCTTCAATGCGGTCGGCCTGGTCCGGCGGCGGGCCGTTAAAGCGGACGCGGGTGCTGGGTATCGCGTCGAGCCCCAGGATGCGCCCGGTGACCTGGTAACCCCACTTGCTGACCATTATATTCGAGAGCCACTCACCGATAGCGCCCATCCGTTCGAGCGCGACCACCGCCCCGCTAAAGATAATCTGCGGAATCAGTAGCACCGGCACAAAACTGGTCGCCCGGTCGCTGTTCGAGGTCATCGCGCTGATAAGCAGCCCCATCGTAACTCCGCCCAGGGCGGTCAGCACCAGCGTCAAATAGAGATAGCCGACACTTTCGAGCGAGGGCGCCCCCAGTCCCACCCCGGCCCAGACAATACCGACCAGGATGGCGATTTGCAACAGCACCAACCCGGTCTGGACGGTCAATTTAGACAGGATATACGGCCCCAGTTTCAGCCCTATCCGGCGTTCGCGCCGGTAAATCGCGGCCTCTTTGACGATTTCGCGGGCGGCGTTGCTCGTGCCGAGCCAGACCGCCACGATTACCATCAGGAAGGTGAGCGTTTTGGCCGAGCCATAATCGCCGCCGGGATTGGCGAAATCGTTGCGGTTAAAGACCAGCGTCAGCATTATGGCGATAATTGGGGATTGCAAGAGCAAAATTAAGAGGTTCTTGCGGTCCCTGGTCATAATTTCAAAGTAGCGCCGGACCAACAGCGTAAACTGGCGCGGCCCCGACAACACTCGCCGGGCTTGCCGGAAGACTACCGGCGGGGCCGGCATGGCCGGTTCCTGGTGCCGGGAGAAATCCTCCGGCGGTAAGGCCCCGTAGCGGGAGGCTTCCTGCGCGATAGCCTGTAACCGCGACTCGACATTCTGGCGCTGGTAGGGCGAGGCCAGGAAGCGGGCGGCCCATTCTTCGGGGGTGGCTTCCTGTTCCAGCTTTACATAAATTTCGGAAAAGCGGCTGACCCCAAAATATTCGAAAGCCTCGCGGGGCGAGCCGTAAAAGGCCAGGAAACCGCCCCGCGCCAGGAACAATACCTTGTCGCACAGTTCGACGTTCTGGGTGGCGTGGGTAATCAGGACGACCGTCCGGCCCTGGTCGGCCAGTTTGCGCATGAAGGTCATCATGCGTTCTTCCAGGCCGGGGTCGAGACCGCTGGTCGGTTCGTCCAGGAAGAACAGGCTCGGCTTGGAAAGGAGTTCCGAGCCGATGCTGACCCGTTTGCGCTGCCCGCCCGAGAGCAAATTGATGGGCGTATCCTGGCGCAATTCGAGGTCGAGGTCGTCAATTACCTCGTCCAACCGCTCCCGGATTTCGGGTTCGGTGGTGTCCTGGGGCAACCGCAACTTCGCAGCGTAATAAAGGGCGTGCTTGACCGTTAATTCGGTCGCAACAATATCGTCCTGGGGCACATAGCCGATGGACGAGCGATAAACCTCCATCTGGCTGTAATAGTCGGATTTGTTATACAGGACGGCCCCACCGGTCGCCGGGCGGACCCCGCTGATGGCGTCCAGCAGGGTAGATTTGCCCGAACCGCTGACCCCGACGATTGCCACGAATTCGCGGGGCAGGATAGTAAAGGTCAGGTTCTGTAAAAGCGTAACGTTATCCGCGACCTTTTTGGATAAGTTCAAAACGTCTATGCGGACGCTGTCGTCTTCCTGGCTGCGGTGCAGGAAGCCCTGCGCGAACATAAAGCGGTAAGGGCCGATATTGATAATATCGCCGTCGTTCAGGAGGACCGCTTGAATCCGCTGGCCGTTGACATAGGTGCCGTTGGTGCTGTTGAGGTCGGTCGCCCCAAAGGAACCGTTATGGAGGGCGATTTGCAGGTGGCGGCGGGAGACCTGGGGGTTATCCAGCACCAGGTCGTTCACGCCCTGTTCGCGCCCGAAAGACGTTACCGGACGTTGCCGCAAATCAATCCGCAGCAGGTAATTTTCGTCAATGATACCGGGCTGGGGTGGCAGGTTCGGGTTGGCTAGAATCTGGCTGACCGCCTGGGGGTCCACCATAACCGTCGAGATAGCCGGGCCTCCGGGCTGCGGGCCGGGGGCGGGCAAGTTGCCCCATTGGAAAGCCATGCGAATCAGGCCGATAGTGATAATATCGCCCGGTTGGAGTTGGGCCCGCTGGACTTGCTGGTCGTTGACATAGAAGCCGTTGGCGCTCCCGGCGTCGACCGCCCAGAAGATACCGTTTTCCTGGACGATTTCGACGTGGCGGCGGCTGGTCCGCGAGTCGGAAATAACAATATCGTTGCTGGCGCTCCGCCCGATGGTTGTAACCCGGTTGGCAAGCAGGTATTCACGTCCGACCTGTTCGCCGGTCAACATCAGTAAGATAGGTTTGGGGGGTGTTTCTCTTAGCGGGCCGCCGGGACCGGGTGGAGCCCAGCCTCCCCTGTTTGGCAGGGGAGCGCTGGAATAAGGTTGGGGACCGCCGCCCGGTTGTAGATGCTGGTGACTCAATGTGGTTCCTTCTAATTTGTTACCAGAATCCGGCCTGGCAGTTTATTTTTGGGGCTTGTCGTAATTGACATACGAGGTCGGGGAGTCGTCGCTGCCGTCCGACTTTTTCTCGTCGCCTTCCTTGCCCTTTTCGGTCGGGGGTTGGGGCTGCTGCTGACCGTACTGGCCGTACTGACCATACTGCCCGTAGCCCTGCTGCTGACCGTATTGGCCGTAGCCTTGCTGGCCCTGCCCCGGTTGCTGGCCGTATTGACCGTACTGGCCGTAACCCTGCTGGCCCTGGCCGTATTGCCCATACTGTCCATAGCCTTGTTGGCCCTGGCCGTATTGACCATATTGGCCGTACTGGCCCTGTCCATACTGGCCGTAACCCTGCTGGCCCTGGCCGTATTGCCCGGTCTGCTGGCCCTGGTCCTGGCCGGTCTGACCCTGGCCCTGCTCCTGCCCAGGTTGGGGTTGCTGCCCATACTGGCCGTACTGACCCTGCCCCGGTTGCTGGCCGTATTGACCATACTGGCCGTAACCCTGCTGCTGGCCGTATTGGCCGTAGCCTTGCTGCTGCCCATATTGGCCGTACTGGCCCTGACCGTATTGCCCGTAGCCCTGCTGCCCGTATTGACCATACTGGCCGTATTGCCCGGTCTGCTGGCCCTGGTTCTGCCCGTACTGGCCGTATTGACCATACTGACCCTGGGTGTAAGGCTGCTGCTCCTGCCCGGTGGTTGGCGGTTGAGGCTGGCTCTGACCCTGGTCGGCGGTCGACTGCCCCTGGCTGGCCGGGGTTTCGCTGCCGGTCGAAGACGAGCGGTTTAGGTAGGTCGTTTTCACGTCCTCGTCACTTTGCGGCGTAGAAGCTGAGGCCGGGGCCGCCTCCTGGGACGCGCCGTAAGAGCCGTACTGGCCGTAGCTGCCGTACTGGGGTGACCCGACCTGAGTTTCCGACGAAGAAGCATCGGACGGGTTCTGGAAGTTCGATTTGAACTTGCTGAAAGCGTCGGCGGTCATCGTTTTCTCGTTGTCGCTGTTATCGGCAGGAGCCGCCGGTTGGCTGGAAAACGGGCTGCTGGTCTGGCGCAACAGGTCGTTGTAATCGGTCCCCACCATCGTCTTGGCGTTTTCATCGGCGCTGCCGGGAGTTTCGGCAGGGGTCGCCGCCGGGATTTCGGGAGTGGCGTTCGGGGTTACCCCAGCCGCCGCCTGGGCGCGATACTGCTTGAGAATGTCGGCGTAATTGGTGCCGATTACGGTCGGGGCATCGCCAGCGTCATAAACGTCTCCTGACTTGACAGCTTCGACCGGGGCTTCCGGTTCGGGAGTGGTCGCCGGGGTTTCGCTGGCCGGGGCATTATAGGCGCCGGTATTACCGACCAGGGTCGGCTGGGAATAAACCGAGTGGTCGTCCTGCGGTTGGGCCGCCGGTTGGTTATAGTTCTGGCCGTAGTAAGACTGGTTGTAGCCGTAGTTTTGCTGGTTGGTTTCTGGGGCCGGTTGCTGCTGGTAGTTGTAATAATTCGACTGGTCCGGTTGGACGTAGTTGAAGTTCGCCATGGTCGGGGCGTCTTCCGACTGGCTCGGCTGGTTATTGAGCGCGTCGAGAGCGGCCTGGTCAAGCTGGGCCGATTCGGTCCCGGCCTCGGCTTTAAATTCGTTGGCGGTGTATTCGCTCGACAACTCGGCGGATTTGGTCCCGGCATCTTCCAAAAAGTTACTCGCGGTATAATCACTGGGCGGTTCCGCCGATTCAGTCCCGGCGTCTTCCAAAAAGGTGTTGGCCGCATATTTTGTATCAAGTTCCGCCGACTCGGTCCCTACGTCTTCCAGGAAGCTTTTGGCGGTATACTTGGGGTCTAGTTCGGCGGATTCGACCTGGGCATCTTCCAAAAAGCTATTCGCCAGGTATTTGCTATCGAGTTCAGCCGATTCGGTCCCGGCTTCTTGTTCAAAAGCTTCGGCTACCGAGGAAGAAGAATATTCGCGGTCGGGGTCGGCGGTAGGCTGGTCCGCGCCATTGGGCGAAGCGGCGGCTTCCTCGTCCTCGATTGAGCTCGTTTCGCTTACAGGGGCGGCTTCGGCAGCTTCGGGAGCGGCTTCGACGGCAGCAGGTTCGGGAGCGGCTTCTACGGCGGTAGGTTCGGGAGCGGCTTCTACGGCGGTAGGTTCGGGAGCGGCTTCTACGGCGGCAGGTTCCGCGTAATCAGGTTGGGCGGGTGCCGGGCGGTTGAAGGTCGAGATTACCTGGGTTGCGCCGACCTCCTCGGGTTGGGCTGCCGGTTGCGCGGCCAGTTCAGCGGCGCGAGAGGTCCAGGCGGCCCCGTTCTGGAAGCTAAAAAGATATTGGCCCAGTCGTACGACATCCCGGTGCTGCAAAGTGTAGGGGTCGCCGGGTTCGAGCGGTATATCACGAATTTGGACTGGATTTTCGCTGCCCAGGTCAATAATTGTATAGTCGTCACCCTGTTTTTTTATAACGGAGTGATACCGGGAAACGTAAGGGTCGTTCAGTTCAATGTCGTTATCGTTGCTGCGCCCTATTGTCGTAATTTCATCATTGAGGGTAATTCTTTTACCAATTTCCGGGCCGCGCTGTACAATCAGGTAACTGGGCATTGGTTTGGTTCCTCTCTTAAATTCCTTTTTTGCAATTGGTTGTGCAATTACTGCTTGGCGTCTTATGGGTAGTAACAGACAGCGTTGGGATCAATTCTTCTTCCCTGTACTTCGCTTGAAACGAGACGCGCCTATCCTGCTAAAGCGTGTTTACCAAACCTTGCGCGGACAGCCTGTTATTGCGGGGCGTGTATCGTCATCCGGGGCATCCCAACTACTCATTTACTACTTTACCATATTATACAAGATTAGAACTATAAAATTCTTCACATAAATAAAAGATGTTGAACTTAAAAAGACTTATTTATAGGCTATCCCGGCCCCCTAACAGGCGAATCCTGGGCCTGCTCAACACTTGTTGTAGTTACCTTAAACGGTGCTCGGCCCGGTTTTGACGAGTGCCAGGCCCCTGACCTTTGGTACAGGATAAAAATAGTTCTGATTGCTATAGGTTAATTTTCCGATTTGGGGTATATTTAGCGTTGTAAAATAGGGCCGGGTTTTACCCGGTTTCTCGGCAGGCTCGACGGGCGTTGGCCCGGAGTTTGCGGCTGGCAGCAGTGACAGGTTGAACCACCGGACCCCCGTGCAGGGCCGGTGGAGTTACACACTTGATTTTTATCCTGAATATAAAAGGAAACTACAAGAAAAGTACCCGGGTATTTTAAAAGAAAGCCATAAGAAAACCATAATGAATACTTCCGTAACCGAAAAACCTCGCCAGACTTCGGAACCTGCGAATGACAAAGTCTGGTTGATTGTCGCCGGTCTGATGCTGACGACCTTCCTGGCTGCCCTGGATGGCAGCATCGTCAGCACGGCTATGCCCACTATTACCGGCCAACTGGGCGGGTTCGACCTTTATAGTTGGGTATTTTCGATTTATTTGCTAACTTCGACCGTAACGGTCCCCATCTATGGCAAACTGGCCGACCTTTTTGGCCGCAAACGGGTCTTGCTGGTGGGTGTTGTTTTGTTCCTGGCCGGGTCGGCCCTGTGCGGCTATTCCCAGGATATGCTCCAACTGGTAATTTTCAGGGGTATCCAGGGTATCGGCGGTGGCGCGATTTTGCCGATTGCCGTGACTATCCTGGGCGACCTCTTTCCGCTCGAACAGCGCGCTAAAATCCAGGGTTTTACCGGCAGCGTCTGGGGTATATCGGCGGTAGTCGGCCCGGCCCTGGGGGGCTTCATCGTGGATAACACCTCCTGGCGCTGGATTTTCTACCTCAATTTGCCCTTTGGCATCCTCGCCGTCCTGACGATTGTTATTTTCTTCCACGAGCGGCTGAACACCCGTAATCACAAGATAGATTTTATGGGGGCTTTTTGTTTGTTGGTCGGCACCAGCGCCTTACTCCTGGGCCTGACTTCCGGCGGGCGTGATTGGGCCTGGGTGAGCGGCCCCAGCTTGCTGGTCTTCGGGGTGGCGGTCGTGGGCCTGGCCGGTTTCTTTATGGTCGAGCGGGTGGCAGGGGAACCCATCCTGCCTCTTTCGCTCTTTAAGAACCGGCTCATCCTGGTCTCCGGTATCGCGGCCCTGTTAATAGGCGGGGTCATGATAGGGGTCGTGACCTATGTGCCGCTCTTTGTGCAGGGTGCCCTGGGGACTTCGGCGACTATCGCCGGGGGTGTGCTGGCAACTATGTCTATCGGCTGGCCGATTGCGGGCTCGTTTGCCGGGCGGTTGATACTGCGCTGGGGCTATCGATATACCGCCCTTCTGGGTGGAGTGATTTTGCTGGTAAGCGTCATAATGATGTTAGTCATCGACCGGCAGACCTCGCCGTTTTACATCGCGTTCTGCTCGTTGCTTTCGGGGTTTGGGCTTGGTTTCTCGACCACTTCGTTTGTAGTAGCTATCCAGAACGAAGTGACCTGGGAGCGGCGGGGAGTAGCGACCGCCTCCAACCTCTTTTTAAGAAGCCTGGGCAGCACCATCTGGGTGGCCGCGCTGGGGAGTATTTTGAATAATATACTGGTGTCGCAGACCGAAAAGTTGACCGGCGGCACCCATAACCCGCTCGACCTGATGAACGCCATTCTTAACCCGCTGGCCGGGCGCACAATTGATGCCGCTACCCGTGGGGCAGTCCAGACCGGCCTGGAGCAGGCTTTTCACTGGGTAATCCTGGTGGAGGTCTTGAGCGCGGTGATTGCCCTGGTGATTATCTTCCAGATGCCGCGCGCTAAAATTAATCGCAAGGCGGCGGCGGAAGTGGAGTCGGTGCCCAATCCGACCGGCTTACCCGAATAGACCAGCCGGGTAAATCTGGCCAACTAAAACGCGGAGGCCCTGGACGCCCTTGTCCCCGGTCTCCGCGTTTTAGTCGAAAATATCTATATTTGGCGAATGGAGTATAGCCTGGCCCTGGGATTAGCTTAAGCCTTTGGTGATGGAGCTAAAGACACTACCGACTTTGGGACCTAGCACAATCAGGATACCGATAACCACGACCGCCACCAGGAATAAAATCAGCGCGTATTCCACTAACCCCTGGCCTTCTTCGCCTTCCTCATTTTGCTGGGCGAAAATTTTTTTAAAGTCTATCACTTCCTTCTCCTTGCTCCAAAATAAATTTATAAGTCCATAATGACTAAAAGGCTGAATATACCTTGTCAAACGTGTGTCGGCTCGTTTAACTTTGTAATAATTATTAGTATCCGGCTCGTTATTGTAAATATATAAAAAGTACTAGGCTATCTTAGCCTAAAAGGGTGATTTAGGCTTCCTAGAGGCCAAATCCTGAATTTGTTTGGGACTTTATGGCCAAATTTTATAGCCCTGAAAATCCCGGTGAAACCGACAAAATTGTTTTTCTGCAAACAAAAAAGTTGGACCAGACATTACTGAGTTTAAAATATTTATATGTCAGGGTAAATAAGCCGTGATTACAGCTTTATTACACCAATTTGGCCGGAAAATTAAGTGGTGGTTCTATCCGGTAGTATGTCAAAGAATAGTAAGAATTCCAGGATGGCTGACGTGGAGGGTTCAAAAATCCTGATATTAGAAAGGTCTAGAAGATTCAAATAAGGTCACACCCATGTCATTCTGTAGAAGGCTGAATAAACGAACACTTGGTAAAGACAAAGGGCCTTCTACAGAATCTCGCGCCGTTGGCGAATATCACGGTCGAAGATTTAGTCAGCTTCAAAGTGCGTCAGGTCGAAGCCTGATTCAGCCTGAGATATGGGCCAGTTGATGTTTTTACATTATGCCAACGGCGCGAGATTCCGTAAGCCGCCGTTCGATTGAAGCTAGTCGTCTTTCAACAGCGGCTTACGGAATGACATGGGAAGGCCTATCTATAAGTGAGGAAGCCCCGGTTGGTAGGAGGATCGTTTTTACGTCCGCAATTAGCCGTAACAGCCCTTTGTGGACGCTTTACTCGGATTAAATTACCAGCGCGGGTGGATTTGTGCCCGCAGGTATTTGTCGTAAACGGCCTGGACCTGCTGCAAGGTGGCCGCGTCAAGCGGTGGCAGGTCGCCCACGGTGCTGTTGGCTTCGGCCTGGGCCGGGTTTTTGGCCCCGGCGATAACCGTCGAGACCTGCGGGAACATCAGAATCCAGCGCAAGGCGAACCGGGCCATCGTTTCGCCGGACGGCACCAGTTTTTTGAGTGCTTCGACCGCCGCCAACCCGGTCTCGTAGTCCACCCCTGAAAAGGTTTCGCCCTGGTCGAAGGATTCGCCGTGGCGGTTGAAGTTGCGGTGGTCGGACGCCGCGAAATGGCTCTCCCGGTTAAATTTGCCGGTGAGCAGTCCGCTTGCCAGTGGCACACGCACGATAACGCCCACTTTCTTTTCGGCGGCGGCCTGGAAGAATTCTTCCGCCGGTTTGAGCCGGAACATGTTGAAGATAATCTGCACGCTCTGGACGTGCGGGGAAGTGATAGCCTTGAGGGCTTCGTCTACTCGCTCGACGCTTACGCCGTAAAAACGGAGTTTGCCTTGCTGGGTCAGGTCGTCCAGGATACCGAAGACTTCCGGCATGTCATAGACCTCGGAGGGCGGGCAGTGGAGTTGCAACAGGTCAATCGCTTCGGTGCCGAGGTTTTTCAGGCTGCGTTCGACAAAGGCGGTCAGGTTCTCCCGGTTATAGCCCCCGGCCACATGCGGGTTGAGACGGCGCCCGGCCTTCGTGGCAATGATGATTTCCCGGTCGGTCTCCTTGCGGACCCGGGCAATCAATTCCTCGGAATGGCCGTCACCGTAGACATCGGCGGTATCAATAAAATTGACTCCCAGGTCAATCGCTTTTTTGAGGGCGGCAATTGCTTCCGAGTCGTCGGTCTGGCCCCAGGCGTCCCCGCCGATGGCCCAGGCCCCAAAGCCCATTTCCGAGACTTTCCAGCCTGTCCGCCCAAATTCACGATAATTCATAAAACTAATTGGCCTCTTTCAAGTTAAAAGTAGCATCAGGCATTGTTTACCAGCGACATCTGGTTCAGGTACAGGTTATAGTATAACTTGCCCATGCGAAGCAATTCGGCCTGAGTACCCATTTCAGCGATGTGGCCCCTTTCCATCACGATAATCCGGTCAACATCGCGGACGGTGCTGAGGCGGTGGGCGATAATCAGGGCGGTGCGCCCGGATAGAAGCTTTTTGAGAGCATCCTGGATAATCGCTTCGCTCTGACTATCCACGCTTGAAGTCGCTTCGTCGAGGATAAGAATCGCATCCGGGTTGTAGACCAGGGCGCGGGCGAAACTGAGCAACTGGCGCTGGCCTGCCGAAAGGTTGGTGCCCCGTTCCTGTAGCTCGTAATCGTAGCCGCCCGGTAATTGCTTGATGAAGGTGTCCGCCCCGACATACTCGGCGGCTTCGCGCAGGGCTTCATCCGAAATATCGGTCCGGCCCAGCTTGATATTATCGGCAATCGTCCCTTTGAACAGGACCGGGTCTTGCAGCACCAGGGCCAGGTGCTGGCGCAAATCGGCCTGGTGAACGTCCCGGATGTCTACGTTGTTGACTTTGATGCTGCCCGATTGAATTTCGTAGTTGCGGCCAAGCAGACTGGTGATGCTGGTCTTACCGGCCCCGGTCGCCCCAACAATCGCGATTTTCTCGCCCGGTTTTACCTTGAACGAAATTCCCTTAATAACCGGAAATTCCGGGTTGTAACCAAAGACTACCTTATCGAAGTTGACTTCGGCCCAATCCTTTTTGCCCGGTTTGACCAGTTCAACCGGGTTTTCGGGGTCTAGGATGGCGGCTTTCTGGTCGAGCAGCCCAAAGATGCGTTCGCAACTGGCGCTGGCAGCCTGGAAGGAGGTATATTTCTCGGCCAGGTCCCGGATAGGCGTAAAGGCGCGTTCGGTGTATTGCAGGAAGGCCACAATCAACCCGAAGGTTATATCGCCGCCCTGGATAAAGAGCCAACCCGCCACCAGCAGCAGCAGGGCGTTTGCCAGTTGGGCCAGGAACGAAACCAGCGGCAAGAAGATACCGTTAATCGAGACGATAAAGCGGTTGCTCTGGAAATAGTCCTGGTTAAGCTCGTTGAAGTGGTCCAGGTTGATATGCTGGCGGTTGAACAACTGGATGGTCAGCATCCCGGAGTAGTTCTCGGCCATGTACCCGACCAATATTGAGTATTTGCGCCGGGAAGCGCGCCAGGCCCGCCGTAAAATCTTGCGGAAGACACTCGTCGCCACGAACAGGAGCGGCAGCACGGCCAGGCTGACCAGGGCCAACCGCCAATCCAGGATAAACATGGTCGTGACAATCGCCACGACCGTAATCAGGTCGGCGATTACCGCGACCGCGCCCTGGCTCAGCAGGTCGTTGATGGCATCCATGTCGCTGGTCAGGCGGCCAATCAGGCTGCCCGCCGGGTAACGGTCGAAGAACGAAAGAGAGTGGCCTAGCAGGTGTCTGAAAAGCTCCACCCGCAAGTCACGCACGACCAGTTGGCCGATTTTCTCCATAAGGTAGGCCCGGAAGTAGCGCATTACGAAACTGAAGATGGTCGCCCCCGCGAACAGCCACAATATCACATCCAGGCCGTTAAGCTTGCCCGGCGTGATGTAGTTGTCAATGGCGGTCTTGCTCAAGAGCGGCCCGACCAGTTCCAACAGCGAGCCGATGACAACAATCGGGGTGGCTATCAGCAGGATGCGCCAGTAGCGGAAAATGTAGCTGACCAGGCGGGTTAGCCGCCCACCCTTATAGTCCAGTCCCAGGATTTCGTCGCCGTGTTCCTCGGTCTTCTCTTTTTTCTTTTTAGATTTACCCTGGTTCTTTTCAACCGTGGTTTCCTCCGCTTTGCCAGGAGTGGTGACGGTAGCCTGGCCCAGGGATGCCACGGGCGCGGTCTGTTTGGCCTTCTTTAACGGCAGGCTCGACCCGCCATCGGCGGCCCCGGCAGTCAGGCTGGTCGGGAAGACCGCTTCATCGAGCAGGCTGTCGGCGGCGGCGGCCAGTTCGTGCCGGTACATGCGGGAGTAAAGGCTTTCCTCCTGGCTCAAAAGGGTGGCGTGAGTGCCTTCCGCGACAATCCGGCCCTCATCGAGGACCACAATCCAGTCGGCGTTTTTAACCAGGGCCAGGCGCTGGGTCACAATTAGGGTTGTGCGGCCCTGCGCAGCCAGGAGTCGCAAATTGGCCGCAATCAGGTTCTGAGTGCTGGCGTCTACGCTGCTGAGCGCGTCATCCAGGATAAGCAGTTCCGAATCGGGGACGAGCGCGCGGGCGATAGCGGTGCGTTGTTTCTGACCGCCGCTAAGGGTCACGCCGCGCTCCCCGACCGTGGCGTCGTAGCCGCCCGGTATCTGGGGCAAGTCCTGGGCCAGCCGTGAGAGGTCGGCGGCTGTAAAGATTTCATCTTCAATGGCGTGGTTTTTACCAAAAGCGATATTGTCGCGCAGGGAGAGCGAGAAAAGCAGGGTTTCTTGCGGGACGTAACTCACCCGGCGGCGCAGTTCTTCGAGCGGGATATTTTTGACGTTGGTGCCGTTGAGCAGGACCGCCCCTTCGTCGGCGTCGTAGACCCGGCCAATCATCGAGGCTAACGAGGTCTTGCCGGAACCGGTCGGCCCTACTACCGCAACGGTCTGGCCGGTCTGGATTTTGAAGTTGAGATGGCGCAGGGCCCACTTGTCGCCAAAGCGCATCCCGGTATCTTTGAATTCGAGGGTGGTCTGGCCCGGTTGAGCGGTGGGCGGATTGATGACATTTTGCGCGTCCGGCTCGGAGATGTCCGGTTCGTAATGGAGAATACGCTGCAAACGAGCCATGCTTATCGAGGCTTGCTGCCCGATACCCATCACCGCGCCCAGGTTCGAAAGCGGCCCGGCCAGTAACAGCAGGTAAGCGTTGAACTGGACGAACTGGCCGATAGTCAGGTGACCGGAGTCGATTTCGTTCGCGCCAACCCAGAGCAGCAGGGCCGTAGTCAGGCCGGTGGCAAGCTGGATGAGCGGGATTAGGAAGGAGTTGAGGCGGGCAAAGCGGAGCCGGTCTCCGACGTAAAGCTGGTTTTCGTGGGCGTAGCGTTCGCCTTCCACGTGTTCGACGGTGTAGGCTTTGACGACCCTGATGCCCGACAGCACTTCCTGGACCCGGTTGCTGACCTCGCCCAACCGTTCCTGGGCGGCCTGGTAGACCGTCTCCATGTGGCGGCGAATGTAGGAGAAAGCTATCGCCATAAACGGCAGGAAAATCAGGCCAATTATAGCCAGTTTCCAGTTCTGGTAGAACATCAGGCCAAGGGCAATCACCCCCATAAAAATGGTGTTGGCCCCGCTGATAATGCCCTGTACGATAAAGTTGCGTTGAATGGTGATGTCTGAGGTGCTGTGGACAATCAGGTCGCCGACACTGTTCTGGTCGAAAAAGCGCCGGTCGAGCGTCTGTAATTTCTGAAAAAGGTCTTTGCGGATGTCGGCCTCAACCATGTGACCGACCCGGTTTACCGACCATCGCTGCATGAAACCAAGCCCAAACTGAACCAGGCCAACGAGCACAATCACCACTGAAATGAGCGGTTCGAATTTATTGGCCTGCAAGCTGTCTATACCCAGGCGGATGAGATAAGGTTGAACGAGGGTGACAGACGAAAGAAGTAGCAGAACAAGTATGCCCGTGATAAAGAAAACTTTATAACGGGCTACATACGGAATTAAATTTTTAAGGTTTCGCATCTTTGTCTTTTATTGGTATTTCATCCCTGCGTTTACCCCTTTGTAAAGGTTTGATGAGAATACCCTCTCGGCAGTTGGTGTTAACAGCCTATTTCCCTATAATTATATTTTATTATATCCCAAAATTACTTCAAAAATATATAACAATTACCGACATAAATGTGGCTATTTCCGTTAAGGTTATAACCACCTGCCGGTTCTAGCCTCAAGCCTTGGCCTGCCGGGTCGCAGGCTTTTCGTCTAAAATCAGTTCTTTCGAATTCTGGGCCGCGTTTGCGGGCAGGGTCATTTTTATCCAGAAATAAGCCCCCAGCAGGGTGAGGGCGGTCAGGACAAAGACAACCCGTGTGCTGAAAGCCGCCGCGATAACCGAACCGAGAATTGGGCCGCTGGCCGAGCCGAGCGAGGTAACGCCACTGACCACCCCAAAGGCCGACCCCTTCTTGCCTTCGGGAACTTTGTCGGCTATAAGGGCGTTGGCCGCCGGGACAATCCCACCAAAAGCCAGACCCATCAGGCCGCGCAAGATTAGCAACTCCCAGACATTCCCGACCGCCGCCTGGGGAAAGTAGAGCAGCGCCGCCGCCAGCGAGCTTATCAACAGGATACGCCGGTGCCCGTAGCGGTCGCTCAAACGTCCGGCCACTACCGCCGAGATAGCGCTGGCAACCCCGGTTATACCCAGTTCCAGCCCGGCCAGGGTCGAGACGCCCTGTTCGCCGCCACCGTTGAGGACTTTGATAAAGAGGGCCAGCAAAGGGGCGATGATGGTCGAGGCGAACTGGACCAGGGCCAGGATGACCACCAGGGCCACGAATTCCTTCTCGAAGAAAGCCCCTTTGAAGCGTTCCATGAAAGTCAGGTTCTGGACCTTCTTTTCGACCTGGAGCGGCGTAAATTCTTCGTGGACGAAAAAGACGACAATCAGGGCGGCAATCACTAAAATCAGCGAGGTAATGATAAAGGTGAAGCGGTAGTCGGTCAGGTCGGCCAGCACCCCACCCACCAGCGGGCCGATGCTCGCGCCCACGAAGACCGAGGTCTGCATCAGGCCGAGGGCGTAGCCGGTCTTTTCTTTAGGCGTGACCGAGGCAATCAGGGTAACGTAGGCCGAAACGCTCCCGGTCAGGACGCCCTGGAAGATACGCAATAACAGCATTACCCAGACGTTGCCGGTGAAAGCCATCAGGCCCACGACAACGGCTCCGCCGAGGATTGAACGCAATACCATTGATTTCCGGCCATGCCTATCGGAGAGGGAACCCCAGATAGGGGCAAAGGCGCCCATCGCCAGGAAGCTACTCGTCACCATCACCCCGGCCCAGAGGCCCGCTTCGCCTACGTTGGTGACACCGAGGTCTTTTTGAATAAAGAGGGGAACAAACGGAATAGAGGAGTTGAACCCGATCATGGTGATAAGCTGGGAGATGAACGAGGCGTAAAGGATAAGTTGCCAGTTCTCGCGTTTCTTCTTTATAGCAGCACTACCGTCTGATAAGGAACTCTCTATCGGGTTATTTTTCATTATAGGTTTAAATCTCTCTTGTCGCCGTCAGAATTTTTTTATTAGCAGTCAATTTCTGGCGACGTGGGCCATCCATTCCCGGCTTTAGCGGGTTGTCCCTTAACCTAAAGCTGGTTACCAAAATGGACGGTATAGACATATTTATCCGAACGGTTTGTGATAACCGCCAGGTAGAGCGGTTTGCCGGTCGCGTCATAGACCAGGCGGGTCACTTCCAGGAGCGGGAAATCGGCGGGAACCTGCAACTGCCCGGCTTCCCAGGGGGTCGCGGGGCGGGCTTCGACCTTATCAAAGGCGCGGACCGGCTTGAGGTTGTGGTAGGCCATGGTCTGGTAAATCGAGTCGTTGACCAGGCCGGTCTGTTCGAGGTTCGGAATGAGGTTTTGCGGCAGGTAGTTGGTCATGATGCAAATCGGGTCGCCACTGGCATACCTCAGTCTGCGCACTCGGACCAGCGGGGTGCCGGGCGGTAGCGCCAGGCTCTGGCTGATTTCCTGGGTCGGTTCCAGCACATCAATCTCGCTGTAAAGGGTCTGGGGTTCCAGGCCGCTTTGCCGGATGGTCTCGCCCCAGGACTTCAACCGGGTTAACTCCTGGGCGATTTTCGGCTCGCGGACGAAGGTGCCCCGTCCCTGTTTGCGGATAATCAGGCCGTCCGACTCAAGTTCTTCCAGGGCGCGCCGGATAGTGACCCGGCTGACCCCAAACCGCTTTTCCAGTTCGGGCTCAATGGGCAGAAGCTGGCCGGGCTGCATATTCTGTTCGATTTCGCGCTGTAACGTTTCCTTGACCTGGGCGTAGAGCGGAAGTGGACTGTTCGGATTGACGATACTCATCTATTTAGTTTTTTCGACATCATAGGGGTTTCAGTCTTCATTGACAAAAATTCATTATAATGATATAACAATATTAAGACATTCGTGCTTTTTTGTCAAGAAAAATAACCCTTTTTACCGACTTAATTGCGCCTGGAAATCGCGCAATTTTTAATGCTTAAAATAGAAATTTTGTATAGTAACGTTGAATAGTAACGTTTAAGAAATTCTGAAAAGAAGGTTACAAAAAGTTATTATGGATACAGCTACCATTTCCAAAGAAGAAGTAATGCGGATTGCCGGGCTGGGTGGGGTCGTGGTGGTCATTCGCCTGGACGACCTGAGCAAGGCCGCCGACCTGACCAGGGCTTTGCTCGACGGTGGGGTTACCGCCCTCGAATTTACCATGACCAACCCCCAGGCCCTCGAAGTTTTAACCGCCATCAAGAGCGCTTTCCCCGAATTCACGCAGGGAACCGCCGTTATCGGGGCCGGGACGGTCCTGACGCCGGACGATGCGCGGGCGGCTCTCGCGGCGGGAGCGCAGTTCGTGGTCACGCCGGTTTCAAATTTCGAGACTATCAAGGTCTGCACCGATGCCGGGGTACCTATCGTGCCGGGGGCGCTCACCCCTACCGAAATAATCAACGCCTGGAACGCCGGGGCCAGCGCCATCAAGGTCTTTCCGGCCAGGGCTTTTGGTCCGGCTTATTTCAAGGATTTGCGCGAACCGCTGCCTTTCCTTAAACTGATTCCGACCGGCGGGGTTAGCCTGGGTAACGGGGCCGATTTCATTAAAAACGGGGCTATCGCGCTCGGTGTCGGCGGCAATCTTGTGGATAAAAAGCTGGTCGCCGCCGGGGATTGGGAAGCTATCCGGCAAAAGACCGCCGCCTATGTCGAACTGGTCAAGAAAGCCAGACAGTAGTCAGAGGTCAGAAGGCAGAGGTCAGTAGCCGGAAGTCAGCGGGCAGAGGTCAGTGGTTTTTGTCATTCCGAGCGTAGTCGAGGAATCTCCGGTCCGTTGGACAATATCACGGTCGGTCGCACTTAGAATCGAGGTCGTTTGCTTCGCTCACATCCGTCCGGTATGATTCGTCCATCGCGGATTCAATATTGATATAAAAAGAAAATTGAGGGGAAATGGCAGACCGCTTTGATGTAGTAACCCTGGGCGAAACGATGTTGCGTTTGACTCCGCCCCAGATGCGCCGGATTGAGCAAGCCATCAGCTTTGATATTGAGGTCGGCGGCAGCGAATCGAATACCTCGGTCGGGCTGGCCCGCCTGGGTCTGAAAGCGCGCTGGCTTTCGCGCCTGACCAAAAACGGCCTCGGCTACCTGATTGATAACACCCTTAAAGGGTTCGGGGTGGATACGTCGGGGGTCTGCTGGACCGACCAGGACCGCATCGGCCTCTATTTCCTGGAAGAAGGTCTGGCGCCACGTGGCAGTTCGGTGGTCTACGACCGGGCCAATAGCGCCCTGAGCCGGATGCAGCCGAACGACCTTCCCGCCGACTTTTTCGAGCCGGAAATGGGCCGGGTCTTGCACCTGACCGGTATAACTCCGGCGGTCAGCCCCCTGGCCGCCGCGACCGCCTTTCGCGCCCTCGAACTGGCTAAGAAAGCCGGGTGGGGTTTCAGTTTCGACCTCAATTACCGGGCCCGGTTGTGGTCGCCGGAGCAAGCCAGGGCCGGGTGCGATTCTTTTGCCCGTGCCGCCGACCTCTTGATTGCGCCGGTTCGCGATGCCCGGCTAATTTACAGCCTGCCAGCCAGCACCACTCCTGATGAAACCCTGGCCTTTTTGCAGGAGCAGTATCCCCAGGCCCTGGTCGTCCTGACCCTCGGCAAAGAAGGGGCAATGGGGCGCGCTCCCGGTGGCGAAATAGTCCGGCAGCCGGTCTTTCCCGCGGCGGAGGTGGGCCGGATTGGGGGCGGGGATGCCTTTGCCGCCGGGCTGCTTTACGGCTTCCTCTACGGCAACACCGCCAAAAGGTTCGCGCCGGAACGGTTGGGGCTGGCCCTGCGCTGGGGCGCGGCGGCGGCTTCTTTGAAATACAGCACTCCCGGCGACATGCCCATCATCAGCCGGGACGAGGCCGCCAAACTGGTCGCATCCGACACGTCCGGGGCTGCGCCCGGTGTCTTCCGCTAGATTCAAACAGTTTTCCTTAGCATTTGCTGGATATTCTGGACCCTGGCCTGCGTCCTTTTTGCCAGGCTTTCCAGGTTATTCGGCGTGTACGCTCTGTCTTCAAATTTATTCGCCAGGGTGGTTGCGCCATACCAGGCCTGGAAAGCTAACCAGGCATACAGGCAAAGCTCCAACTCAAGGTCGGGAAAACTCCGATGCTGCGCATAACTATCCAGGAAATGATGGGTGGCCTGGGAGGTAAGTTTTGAGGATGTAAAACCGCAGTGATTTAGGAGCGGGGTGACTAGGTCTTCAAAAAGATAGTCGTCGTGACTGTTATCGAAGTCTATAATCGCCTGCAACCGGTTATCCTGGTATATAAGGTTTGCGCCGTTTATATCCTGGTGAACCGGGAATTTTGCCAGCCCTTTTACTTTTTCCACGATAAAACGGCGCGCTTCTTTGCCGGTGGCATCCAATTCCGCCAGGTAACTTTCCAGGTTCGGGTTTGTATGACCTTTCTGCTGCCTCTCAAAAAATTGTTCTGGCAACTCGCTGACCGACCAGTTTCGACTCGGCAAAGCGGTGGGCGAAAAGTTTTCCACGGCGCGGTGCATCCGGGCAACCGTCGCGCCCAGCGTCCTTAATTTCGCTGTATCCAGGCTGCGGTGATGTCTGCCCGGCACAAAGTCGTGCAGGGTCACAAAATAAATGGCCTCGCCAAGGCGTTCCACGACATATCCCTGACCAGTGGGACCAGGATAGCGATAGGCTAGCGGCACCCCTCCTTCCCTTACCGCGTTTTCAAACGAAATCGTATAATCCAGGTCTTCCTGGTTCCTGGTAAAGCCCATATTTGTGGATGGGTTCAAAATATGGAGTATCAGGGGTTTATCCTTAGTTGCCAGGAAATAAACCAGGTTTGTTTTCCCCCGGTTATTGGCTTTATAAGAAAGTATTTCCGGCGGTATGGTAAAGAATTTCCCTAGTATCGCGGCTAACCTGGCCCTGGTGAGGGTCTTTTGGAGTTGTTTGCGGTCAAAAGTCACTAAAAGTTACCCCAAGATAGGTTTGATTACCGGGTAGAGAGCGGCGTGATTAAGAGGTTTTGAAAGGTTACGACCGGGTCATTTTCGTTAGCAGGGGTTTGTTCCAGGCCGAAAAGCCCGGCCCCAAAGCCAAACTTGCCGCCCAGTTGTCCCGGCGGTGCGAGGTTGGTCCCGCTCTTAAAAGTAAGGGTCTGGATTATTTTCCCGCCCAGGCTAAGCCGGAGATAACCGGTGGTCGCTTCCAGGCTCAACGACACCGGGCCGCTAACCGGCAGGGCTGCCTCCTGGCTCCAATCGCTCAGGGCGGTCCAGGACGAGCCGCTATGTTTGAAGACCGCGTAACGCTGTTGGCTGACCAGCCAGGTATAGTAATCGTCAGGGCCTTGCTGCCAGAAAATCAGGCCGTAGAACAGCGCCGGGGAGATTGCCTCCGGTTGGATGGTGACGCTGGCCCGGAATTCCTCAAAAGAATGGCCCAGGTACGAATTCCAGTTTAATTCGCCGGGGCGGGCCACCACCCGGTAGCCCTGGCCGGTGGCACCGGGCGTGGCATAAAATGCCAGTTTGTTGTTGGGTAGACCGCTGTCGGCGGCGCTGAAGTCGTCGCTAAAGGGCGCGCCGTTGGCGACCGGACCCAGCAGACCGGGCAAACCCTCGCGGGCGGCCTCCTCCGAGCCGAGTTTAACCCGCCCGAACCCATAGAGGGGGTCCGGTCCGGCGGCTCCCAGGTCGAAAGCATTGCGTTGCAGATAGGACGCTACCTGGTCGGCGGTCATTTCGGGGGCGGCGCTCCAGACCAGGGCGGCAGCGCCGGAGACCTGGGGCGCAGAAGCGCTGGTACCCTCGAATGGCTGGTTGAAGACACTTCCGTTCACGTCGCTAGGTCCGACCAGGTCCGGTTTGGCCCGGTTATCGAGCGTCGGTCCCCGCGAACTGTAGGGCTCCAACTTATCGTTCTGCCAGTTGGTCGCACCAACGCTGAGCGCCCCGCGAGCGTCGGCGGGGGTCGCCAGGCTGCTTTCGGCGGTAGATTCTTCCAGGGTCGCATTGTAAGCGAACAGGTGGAAGCGCAAATTGGCCGAGGGTAGGCTTTTTGCAGGATTGGCCCATTTGACCTGGATATAATAGGTCTGGCCGGGTTGGGCTCGGAAAGGTGCCAGTTCGGTGGGCGGCTTAGAAAAACCTTCCCCCTGCTCGTTACGCGAACTCGCCACGGGCCGTTGGGCCGAGTCGAGCAGATAGAGGTCGAGGTTGGTCTGCGGGGCGTTCCAGGGTTCCTCCCAGCGCAGGGAGACCCAGGCCGAGGTCGCTTCGGCGGAAAGTTTGAGGGTTATCTTGTTGCTGCCGAATTGCTCGAAGCCGTTTGCGTCCGGGTTGAAAGTCGCCATGTAGTGGGACTGCCCATAATTCCCGGTCGAAACCACCGGGAGAATCCCGGCCTGGCGGGCTTTATCCAGCATCTCGTCCATTTTTCCGGTGCCGTCACCGGGGAAAATGCCGCCCCAGCCGAGCGAAATCTGGATAATCTGGACCTTTTTGTCGATAAAGAATTGGACGGCCCGGCTGAACCCAATTTCATCCTCGATTGGCGCTAGTATCAGGTTGGCCTGGGGCGCCAGTGAGTGAACGATTTCCGCCACCGCCACCCCGTGATTCTCGCTCCCCTCGCTGTTGCCCGGCAGATAAGATTCTAACTGGACCTGTGAGGCCGGGGGCAAGGCTCCGCCCAGGTAACCCCGGTACCCCGCGAAACCGCCATCTATGATGCCGACCCTGATGTTTTGCCCGTTGAAACCAGCTTTTTGCCAGCGGTCCGCCCCGATAAGGGCGACCCCCTGGTTCAGGGCCGCATTCGGTGCGACCGGCGGTGCTAAAGCAGGTCCGGCCAGGGGTGGGGCCAGCAGCAGTTTTAGCTCTTTAACCTCTTTAAATGAAGCTAATTCCTGGAGAAAATTCCGTTTGTCCGAGGGGTTGAAGTAGGCGGTCAGTTTGCCGAGGTCCACCGCCACGGCCAGTTGTTCGTCCGCGCTGCTGTAGACCTCGCCGCCCATCTTCTGGACCTGTCCGGTAATAGCCGGGGCCGCCGCCGGGCCGGTCAGGATAAGGCCAAAGCGCACCCGGTCCTGCCCGTCTAAAAGGCCGGTATCTTTCGCGTAATTGCGGGCCGCCTCGATACCGCCCGACTGGTAGCTTACCAGCAGGTCGCGCAGGGCCGTATCAATTTTGCTCGAATCCTGGACTAGAGTGGAGGGAGTAGGCGCCGGGGTGGGCGAGGGGTCACCGCAAGCCGCCAGCAGCAGGGTAGCCAACAACGCCAGCAGACAACCAAGGCGGGTAAACCGGCCCGGTTGGCCTTTGTAAAGTGAATTATCCAGACCTGCGTAGCCTGGTCGAGCGGCCATTTTGTCCTTTTCTTTATTTGCCCGACCCGAACAACCCGGTGTTGCTATTTATTATTAATCAGGATTACCAGGTTGTCATTATCCTGGCGGATCTGTACTTCAGGTGTACCCCAGATTTGGGCCGGGTCGTTTTCGAGCAGAACATCGTAACTTTCCGGCGACGCGGTAGAATTCGGGTTAGTTATTACCAGGCTGTAGCGCCCCGGCAAGAGAGTCCCGGTGGCCTCGAAGGTAGTAGCCGACCCTGTTTCCAGGTTAAACGGGATGGTTACCGCGCTGCTTGTGGCCGGGGGTTGCAGCCTCAGGGTCAGGCCGGAGGTGGGATTTGCCAGGGTGACCCGAATGGTCCTGATCTGGCCCATGTTCTGGATTTGCCAGCACCGCAGGCCGTCTTTAGGTGTGGTCGTGGGACAATTGGTAAAACTGGCCGAATTGGACTGGTCCTCGGTTGGACCGACGGTGCCACGTGGATTCCGGTCCCCGGTCGGGGTGGGGTTAGCGACGGCTCCACTGGCGCTCCCACTGCCGGTACCAGGCGCGGCAGTCCCGGCGGGCGGGGTGGCGGTAGGCAGGGCCGCTACGGTGGTCCGGGTGGCGGTCGTGGCCGGGGTTGCGGTTACGGTCGGGGTTGCGGCGGCAGCAGACGTTTGCGGCGGGAGGGTGGTCGCCGGGACCGGGGTCGGGTTAGGTTGTCCCGAAATTAATACAAAGACAATGACGGCAATGGCGGCGACAACCAGGAGACCAATAATCCCCAGGATGATGCCCCGGCCCCCGCCTTTCTTCATTTCGGTTTCGCTAACGGTTGCCATCTGGGCGGTCGGTTGGGAGTAGGCCGAGGGTATCGCGGCAGGGACCGGGACCGGCGAAGGCACCGTGGCCCGGTCGGCCTGCGAAACGGTCGTGGCGGCAGAAGCCGAGACCGCGCCCAACGGCTCGGTGGTCTGGTTGAAAAGATGGCGGTTGGAGTTGTAGACCGGTTCGCGCCCTTTGAGAATATTCGGCAGAGGTTCGCCAATGTCTTCGACCTTGATAAGCATCACGCTGATGTTATCGGGGCCGCCCCGTTCGTTCGCCATGTTCACCAGGTCCTGGGCGGCTTCCTGCATGGAGGGAGCCGTGGCGACAATTGTGCCCATTTCCTGCTCTTTTACCAGGCCGTGTAGACCATCCGAACAGAGCAAGAGGACATCGCCCGGCTGAATTTCCCGCTCAAAAAGGTCCGACTCCACGTCGTCGCGGTGGCCGATAGCCCTGGTAATAAAATTCTTGATGGCGCTGCGTTCGGCTTGCTCCGGGGTCAACACTCCGGCGTCAATCTGGTCCTGGACGAGCGAATGGTCGTGAGTGACCCGTTCGGCCAGTCCCTGGCGGATAAGATAAGTCCGGCTGTCGCCGACATTGCCAAAGATAGCCTTATTGCCTTTAACCAGGACAGTCGTGAGGGTGGTGCCCATCTGAGGGCGCCCGCTCCCGCTGGCTTCGGTATGCACTTTGAGGTTGGCGGCCTTGATAGCATCGCTCAGGTCGGTGCCGATGTCACCGGAGGAAGTCCCGTTGTAAT
Source organism: Chloroflexi bacterium 54-19 (assembly GCA_001898225.1). Lineage (GTDB taxonomy): Bacteria > Chloroflexota > Chloroflexia > Chloroheliales > Chloroheliaceae > 54-19. The sequence goes on along the minus strand of MKTJ01000012.1, from coordinate 55,094 downwards.
AGCGTTCAAACAAAGTGGTAATAGCCAGTTCGCTGGCAACCTCGCCGCCTGCGTAACCGCCCATCCCGTCGGCAACGGCAAACAGGTGACCCCGGTCGTTCAATTTCTCAGGACCGTATTTGCGCCCGCTTTTGAAGATAAGGTCACCCAGGTAATCCTGGTTATTACTTCGTTTACGCCCTACATCGGTAAGGGCCACCGGTTCTAGCTTTAGCAATTATTTCCTCTCAGCAAATAGGCCAATTTCGCTTAATTTATGACTATAGATTGTAAAATGGAATTAAACGTACTTATTTGGCTGTCGAACGATGCATCTTCGGTCGAAAAATGAATGAAATAAGTATCGCCAGCTTTATTGTTAGTCGCCAGAATATAATCCCGTTGGAGTAGTTTACCATCTTTGTCGGTAAATGTAACATAGGCATCCGCAATCGTGTTATCTGACGAAGTAAACTTGGGTTGCTGGGTCAAAGTGAAGTTGGTAATGTTTGGTTCGATGTTTTGCAGGTAAGCCGTAAGCCGGTCAACCGCGCTGCCCGACAGACCGGACCGCCGGTAAATCAGGCTAAAGCTTACACCATCCGGGGCGTCGCTTTCAATAACGCTCTTGCTTTCGTCAACACTGGTCTTCCAATCGGTCGGGTACTTGACGGAAATTCCGAGGGCGGTGGTGCTCCCCGCCGCGCCGGGATTAGTGGTCGGGTTGGGTGTAGGGGTCGCGGCGTTCGGGTCCGGCGGCGCAGGCGGCAAGGCGTTGCTACCGCTGGGGCCAACCATCGCCTGTTTGATGGGTTGTTCGGGGCCCTGGGTGGCGCTTGGCGTCCCGGTAGTCGAGCCCTGCACGGTAGGCGTGGCAGTTGTAGTGCCTTTGCTTAAAAAGAAAATCGCGCCGATAGCAACCGCCGCCACCACGATAATTGCCAGTACGCCAATAATAATCGGGGCCGAGCTACCCTTTTTCCGGGCGACCGGGGCGGGTTGTTGAGGCTGGTAGTAGGCTTGTTGTGGTTGGGCATTGTACGAATTGGGATTGTTGTTGCTATAGGCCGGGGGCTGGGCGGGGCTGTTATAGGCATTATTCGGCTGCTGGTAGTAGCCGCCCTGCGGTTCGTTCGAATATGCTCCGGCAGGCGAATTGGAATAGGCCGGTGCAGCCGGGCTAATAATATGGGGCGCGGGCGGGATGGCCCCGGCTACCTCGGTCTTGAAAGGGTCACCGCCAGCCTGGGTTCCCTGGACCAGCAGAGTGGTCCGGCCAATCTGGACCCGGTCCCCCGGCGTCAGTGATACCGGCTGATTCGCCGAAATGGTCCGGCCATTCAGGCGGGTGCCGTTAGCCGAGCCGAGGTCGTTCAAAAACAGGACATTGTTGACTTCTTCGAAGGAGGCATGCCGACGGGAAATCTGGTCATCATTTAGCAGAATGTCTACCCCGGCCTGACGTCCTGCCACTAACATTGCCGGGCCTACTTCGAATGTTTTACCCTTGTCTGGACCCGACTCTACCATTAGTTCCATTAAATGGCCCCTCAATTGACCTGGATTTCTCTGAGATTTAAGTTGAAATAACATAGAACTGGTGCAAATATCCCGTCCGGGAAACAGACTTTATATGCACACTTGGAGTCATTTTAAGTCATCATTCTGAGAAAATCAAGCATTTTAAGCCCGTCGAGGGTGTGATTGTAATCACCTAAAAAGGGTAAAAAAAGCATAGCCTGAGTTCAATTTTTGCGGTAAAAGAAAGATTCAGGGGTGGGTTTAACACGGTAGCCGTGACAACCGGGCGGTTTAACCGGTTCTCACTTAAAATTAAAGCTCCTTTGAAACACACAACAGGCTTCAAAGGAGCTTTTTCTCATTCTGGGCGGTTTAGCCCAGAAGCAGGGTATCGGCCACGAAACGGTCTTCTTTTTTCACTCCTGCCGGGACGAAAAAGTAACCGCCCCCGATGCAGAAAATGTACTCGTCAAGGTCCTGGACCCCGGTATTTTGCTTGGGAAAGTGCCGGTTCGACATGTAGTTGCGTTTGACGAACTCGAACTGCTCTTCGATATTGCGGCAAAACCCCTGGAAAAGGAAGCCCGCGTCCAGCAGCCCGCTTTTGTCTATCCCGTTGTCATAAAGGAAACCCCGGCGCAACATCCGGCGTTTGTCGCTTTCCTCGCCCAGGCGCGGGTTAGCTTTGCGGATATGCGAGTTCAGGGGCACAATCTTGCCGTCGGGGTCGTCGGCATAGCTGGGCAGGGCTGTTTCGGTAGTGTTACCGAGGACGGCCCCGGTCGTCTTGACGCGGCCAATCGAAGCCTCTTGCTGTGAAAGATTGAGCCTATCCCAGCGTTCAATCTGTTCCCGGATAATACGGACGGCCACGTAGGTGCCGCCCTGGGCCCAGGTGGGTTCTTCCGAGCCGGTCCAGACCAGTTTTGCCATCAAATCGGCATCTTTAGTATCCAGGTTAGCGGTGCCGTCTTTGAAGCCGAGCAATCCCCTGGCCTTGGCTTCGCCCGGCTGGGTATTCTGGAAATAGCGCTGAAAACCGGGTTGCACCCAGACCGGGCTGACCATTCCCTTGGTATTTTTTAGAATGTCGCGGAAGGCGTGCATATTTACCAGCGGGTGGTCGCTGCTAATCTGGAGGAAAATATCGCCATCGAGCATCGTGCTACCGGCCAGGCGGTCTCCGACCAGGTCGCGTGGCATCGGTTTGAGGGCAATCGGTTTTTTGGAGGCCAGGCCAAACCGGTCCTTACCATCCAGGGTGAACAGGGAAGACCCCAGCCCCAGCATGATAGAGAGGCGGCCCTCCGTGAGCGGGTCGTAGCCCAGGTCGCCGGTATTATGGGGCGGGAACCTTTCGTCCTCGGCGGACGCCACGCCAATCTGCCCGGCCATCATCTCGCGGGTGCGCGCGGTCAGGATTTGCATGAGTTTGACCAGGTCGTCGGGTTTTTCACCGAGGACTTGCAGGGCTACCATCAGTACCGCCTGGGGTGGATCGGTGATAACCCCGGCCTGGTGGATGCCCTCAAACGGAAATAACTCCACGGCGGGAGCAGGTGCGGTTGTCGCGGTCGGTTGAGGTGTAGCCGTTGCCGCAGGAACAGCGGTCGCGGTCGCTTGAGCGGGTGCGGTGGGAGAAGCACCGGGGGCCTGGGCTTGTTCTTGGGAATGGAAGGCTGCGGTGGCGACTGCGCCACCGGCGACCGCCGAAGCGGTCGCCAGTCCTAACGCTTTTAGAGCAGCCCTCCGGCTGATTTCAGGCATTACAGGAACTCCACTTAACTAAAAAACTTAACTATGTCGTTAACCGGGCCGGAACTAGGCGTTGAGACCGAGAGTTCCGTTGACCTTGCTAAAACTATCGGCCAGGGCTTCGACTTTCTGGGCGAGGGCTTTGCGGTCAGCGTCACTTAACTTGGAATAATCCACCGCAACTCCATCCGCCGAGAAGTAAGGCACCAGGGCCTTCTCTACATCGGCAAAGGCTGCCGTGATGGCCGTATCGAGGGCCGCGTCGCGTTGTTTAACAAACGGTGAATACGCCTGGTAAACAAACTTGGCGCTCGCCAGGTTAGCTTTGAAATCATTAAAATCGGTATGGCCGTAGCGCTCTTCTTCGCCGGTGATTTTGCCGGACTGGATTTCTTCAATCAGGTCCGCCGCCCCGGCAATCGCCGTCCCCGGGTCAATCGTCAGGGTCTTAACCTGGCCGTGGAGAGTGTTAACATCGGCCAGGAGTTTATCGGCCAGCTTGTCGGTATTGGCATCCAGTTTGCCGTCGGCCCAGATAGCCTTTTCGAGCGGGTGGAAGCCGGTCCAGGTCGGGTCATTTTCGCCTTGCGGGAAATCGTCGGGGCGGGCGTCAATCGCCACGTCCAGGTCGGTGAAGACTTCGGCCAGGAATTCGATACCTTCATAGTTATAGCGGGCCTGCTGGTAGGTGGCCTTGGCCCTGGCAAGGTCTTTCGATTTGACCGCCGCCACAAAGGTCTGGGTGTTGGTCACCAGTTTATCGGCCTCTCCTTTGAGATATTCATCCACTTTGGTGGTCGCCGCATCCACGTCCGGGCCGCTGATAGCTTCCGCCCCAGAGGTACCGGTGCCGGATTGGGCCACCGCCGCCATCTTTTTGACCCCGTCGGTATAGGTGTCACTGAGGGTTTTGAGTAAAGGTGTAACCGTATCCACGGTGGTATTGGCGTTTCGCAGCAGTTCGCGGCCCACCGGGGTCATGGCGTCTTCGATAGCCTGGTAGAGTTTGCGGCTATACTGCTGGACGTAACCCTCGGCATCAATCCAGCCGCTATCAAAGAGCTTGTAAGCGGCTTTGGCGGCGGTCAGGTCGCCTTTTTGCAGGGCGGCGCTGGTGTCATCCAGGTTTTTGCCCAGGTCGGTCAGGGCCTGGACCCCCTTGGTAGTGGCCTGGCCGGTTTCGGCAGCCGTGGTCGCTTCCGCCGCCGTAGTGGCGGCGGTTGTAGTCGTGGCGGCGGTAGTGGACGCGGCAGCAGTTGTGGAGGCTACCGTAGTCGTGGCAGCAGTGGTCGCAGCAGGGGCAGTAGTAGCCGCCGCCGAAGTCCCGGCGGCAGCGGTCGTGGCAGCCGCGGTAGTGGCGGCAGGTGCGGTCGTCGCCGTATTGTCACCGCAGGCGACCAGGGCCAGGCTCAACAGGCTCGTTGCCAGCATACCCCTGGCGATTGATTTCACCGAGAAATTCATGATGTTTTCAGTTCTCCTCATCTGGTAGCAAATATCGCAAATTCAGGATTTTCCAATCTCCCAAAAATAAATCAAATCAATCCTTAAATAGCCGTTCAAAAGGATTCATACGCTACTTGGTAGCGGCAGACGCGGCCCCGGTTTCAACCGGTTTGGCCGATTTCGCGTCTTCTTTGGTGGTCTTGAAATGGTTGTAAAGGACCAACCCGGCCCCTATCAGGAGCAAGGCTACCTGGGCCAGGGTCGTTTCCCAGGTCGGGAACAGGCCGAAAAAGCCGTTTTCAGGCAGGTATGTGGCGGTGGTGCTGGGCACCACTCCCCCCACTTGCAGGGCGTGGACGCCCGTACCGACAAACTTGAAGCAAAGGTAAAAGACCAGGATGCTCGCAACCCGGAAGAATGGTCCCATCGGGATACGCACGCCGACCACGACCAGCAAAAAGCCCAGGATGCCGAGCAAAACGGCCCCGATAGCCAGACCTAAAATGAGGTCGCCCGCCGAGATGCCCGAACCCATCCCCAGGAAGAACAGGACTGTTTCGGCCCCTTCCCGGAAGATTGCCAGGAACGACAGGGCAGCCAGCCCGATGAGGCTCCCTTTAGCCAGGGCGGCGGTGCTGCGCTGTTTGATATAACGGTTCCAGGCGACCGCGCTCGATTTATTGTGCATCCAGTAGCTGACGTAGATGAGCATTACCGAGGCAACCAGCCCGGTGATACCTTCAATCATTTCGCGGTTGCTCGAATTGATGGCGCTGCTGAAAAGCATCTGGATAGCCAGGCCCAGGGCGATACTGACGCCTAACCCGGCGACGGCCCCGCTCCAGATCCAGGACTGTTTGGTGTCGTTGCCCGACTTCTTAAGGAAGGCCAGCAACGCGACCACTACCAGCAGGGCTTCCAGGCCCTCGCGTAACAGGATGATAGTGGCGTCGAAAATGCCGTAAGTGTTGGCGTCTTTGTAGGGTTCGAGCCGGGTGGACATGCGGTCAAGGACACCGGGCAGGTCGGCTGACTTCTGTTTTGCCAGGGTATAGGCCAGGGCCATGTCATTCTCGGTATCTTTGTAAGCGTCCGCCGAGCGGGTCTTAATCTGGCCTTCCACGTCCAGCCAGGTTGTCTGGAAATTCTTGATAGTGGCGGCGGCTCCGTCCCAATCGCCTTTAGCTTGCTGGTCTTTGGCGGTTGCCAGGATGGTTAGCAGAGAGGCAACGGTAGGTGTGCCGGAAGCGGCAGTATTTGTTGGGGTTGAAGTAGCGGCGGCGGTCGCACCGGTGGTCGCCGGAACAGTCGCTGCGGCGGTTGCGCCGGGGGCCGGGGTAGCAGCGGCAGTCGCGGAAGTATCCGGTACGGTAGTCGCACCGTTTATATAGGCAAGGTTTACAGTGTTGAGATTTTCAAGGGCGGTCTGCAAGTCTTTTGCCACAACGGGGTTATACGACAGAGCGTCCTTGACATAATTCATCTTGTCTTCGATAGCGGCATAAAAATCTTTGGATTTGGCCCGGATAGGGTCTTCAATATCGAACCAGGCATCGTCAAAAGCCTGAAATTCGGTCTTAGCCGTGGCTATATCGTTGGCTTTGACAGCGGCGAGAGCGTTATCGACGTGAATGTTAATCCGTTTGAGGTTATCCTGGGAAGCATCGGCCAGGGCGAAACTGGCGCTGCCCAGCCACAGGGCCAGCAAAAGCAGCCCCACTAATGGCTTCCACCAGGAGACACGCGAAATCTTTAGACTTGTCACCATATTTACAGAGTACCTTTGAAAATTATTTAATCCTTCCGCTGGAAGAATTCTTTCGGGTAGAGAATGTATACCAGGCTTCCAATTGGGAGGTTTCAGCCCTGGGCTAAAACCCGGCCCGCCACAAAAATTAGCTTATACTAATACTTTTTGTTTGTCAAGATTAAAAAAGGGTTCTCTGTTACAATTGTCAAACTCTTAATGGTTTTGCGAATACTCGAAATAAGCCGGAACTAAGGCTGAGAAATAGCCCGGCGATACCCTGGCGCTTAAGGGTCCGGGCAAATTGCGGCAGCAGGTTAAATTCTTATTAAAATTGGGATGGATAAAGGGTATTTTCGTGCTATTCTTTATTGTGAAGTGGGGTCTTTTATGCTAAAATTTGTACTTACGTAAAGAGAGCGATTGAGAATTTTGTAACATGGCAGGGGCTTTTTCGTATATTATCTTCGAAAGAGAAAAAATTCTTATTCGTTCTAACCGTTGTATGTCCTATCTTTACCGGCATTGATTGCCTGGCCGGGTTTCGTAAACCCGACCGGAGCGGTAATGTTTTCCGTAAAAGAAGATGCTTGGGGCGCTTGATAGCAAGGTTTTGTGCGAAAAAGCTGGCCGTCGTGCCCTCGACCCGGTAAAGACTACCAAAAGGAGTTTATATGTTAGCTAGCACAGTACGCCAGAATGAGTGTTTCCAGACTGTTGTTCGACATCCATCAACAACGGCGGGTTAGCTTTGCTCGCCGGTTAGAAAGAATAAGAGGTACGCTATAGAATGATACAGACCCTTGCCGGTCCTACCACCACAAACTATTTAGACTACTTGCGAGGCCGCTTCGGCCTAAATACCAATCAATTAACAGATTCCCTTTTTGTAGAAAATAATCGCCTTTACTGCCAGGATTTAGATTTACTTCAAATCAGTAAAGAATTCGGCTCTCCCCTGGAAATTGGCTTTACCCCCCTTGTTACGCGCCAGGTCCATAAAATGCAGGGCTATTTCGCCAGCGCTTTTCGGCGCAAGGGCTATCGCTCTAAATTTACCTATGCCTACGCTTCCAAGGCGGCCCAGTACGAAGATTTAATCCGCACCGCCCTCCAGGCAGGCGCTCACTACGAAACAAGTTCCCCGATGGACCTGCAAATGGCCCGGCTGCATTGGAAAGCCGGTAACTTGCCGTCCGACCGGATGATTCTCACCAACGGTTTCAAGACCTCGGCCTACGTCCAGAATATTATGCAGATGCGCCGCGAAGGTTTTAAAAATATTATTCCGATTATCGAGTCTGCCGGGGAAGTCGCCCCTTTTGCGAATAGCCCCTTCGATTTCGAGGTAGGGTTGCGCCTCCAGGTCGACCGCTCGATTCTGCCCTACGGCGATTTCTCCCGCGTGACCAGCCGCTTTGGGGTTGCCCAGGCCGATATTCAGGCGGTTGCCGCCAGGATTGCCGCCACGCCGAACCTCAAACTGGTGATGTTCCACTCGATGATTGATACCCAGTGTGTGGACCGCGAGAACTGGGTGAAGGCCCTCTTAATCAGCTTCCGCAACTATTGTGAGCTGAAACTGGTCCATCCCACTCTCCGCGCCTTTAACTTCGGGGGCGGTATGCCGGTTCCCTACAGCCTGGACTTTGACTTCGATTACCAGGCTTTCGCCGACGAACTGACCGAAGGCATTATGCACCTTTGCGCCGAGTACGGCATTGACCACCCCGAAATCATCGGTGAGTTTGGCCGCTACACGGCGGCGGCTTACGGCTTTGATTTCTATAAAGTGGTGGTCGCCAAACCGTCGCACGACCCGGACGTGGCCTGGTACGTTATTGACGGCTCGTTGATGTCGTCGCTGCCGGATACCTGGGCTTTGAAGCAGCAGTTTATTGTTTTGCCCCTGAACGGCTACGATAAACCGTTCAAAAAAGCCTGGATTTCGGGCCTGACCTGCGATTCGGACGATGTTTACCGCTCCGGCGAACCGGACGATACGGTGATGCTGCCGGACGTGGACTACTTCGAGGACGGCGAAGAACTGGTCATCGGGGTCTTTATGACCGGGGCTTACCAGGATATGTTAAGCGGTATCGGCGGCGTCCATCACTGCCTGCTGCCGGAACCGGGCGAACTGGTAATTGAGGCCGCGCCGAACGGGCGGGGTTATACCTACACCCGCAGCGTGCCTACGCAGAGCCTCGATGCGATGGCTTCGCTCCTGGGCTACCACAAGTACCTGTCTTATCTTGGCAATCACGGCGAAAGCGCTGATGGCGGCGAGAAAGCGGTCGAAGTAGGTGGCGAGATGATTACCCTGGCCGGGGCCCCGATGGCGGCGCGGCGGAACAACCGGGCGCGGAACTTTATCCGCAACCTCGGCACCGTTGGGCGGGGCCGCAAACAACGGCCTCTCGCTGCCGGGAGTTAACCTTCTTTCAAGTTTAAGGATGTCGAAAACAATAGAACGGCTGCGCTTTGCGGTGTGGCCGTTTTTTTTATTTGCCGTTTATTCCAGGAAAATCAGGTTAAATCTTCGCCGATAATTTTATTGAGGAGGTTTAGCAGGGTTTCGCGCTCTTCTTCGGAGAGATTCTTAAAAGAATCATTTAAAATTTCTTCGGCGATAACGGTGCCGTCCTCAAGGATGCGCTGGCCTTCTGGGGTCAGGTGATGTTCGATCCGCCGCCCATAGCCGGGCCGCCGTTCAATCAGGCCCTGCGCTTCGAGGCGGTTGGCAAGAGTGCCAAAAGCCTGGTCGGTCTGGAAAGTTGCCTGCGCTAACTTATGCGCCGAGGCACCGGGCTGGCGGGAGATTGCGCGCAAGGCGTCCCACTGGGTCATGGTCGAGCCGATGGGGGCAAGTCGGCTGTCCATAGTGCGGTGGTGTTTGTACTGGGCCTGCTTGATGGTGCGGCCTAACAATTGTAGCTTGCTGATCATAACCCTCACTCTAAAACCTCTTTTTGTTCCCTGGTAAGATTATACACTATTATACCAAATAAGTTTATATAAGCATATTTATATAAACTTGCTTTATTAAATATATTGAGATAGAATAGGGACATAGAACAATTAGCCGGCATGGCACAAAGAAACTAAATAAAATTATTCAGAAAGAGAAGGGGCAAACTATGACTCAGAAATTACTTAAAACAGTTTATGGCGACCTCGAAATCACCCTGGCCGAGGGCGGGCGCGGGCGGCCTATCTTTGTCTTACACGGTGGAGGCGGTCCTTTTACCGTAGCCGGGATAGCCGGGCATCTTGGGGAAGCCGCGCACACTATTCTGCCGACTCACCCCGGTTGGAACGGTACGCCTCGCCCCACCGGTTTATCTACTATTGCCGAGCTTGCCAGCATATATTTGGGATACCTTGCCAGCGAGGGTTTGCGAGATGTGCTTGTTATCGGGTCTTCGCTCGGCGGTTGGCTGGGCACCGAGATGGTCTTGCAGGACCGGGCGGGCCTTATCACGGGCTTGATTCTTATAGACGCGGTCGGGGTTGAAGTCAGCGGCGAACCTATCCGGGATTTCTTTGCGCTCGATGCGCGGGGTGTAGCCGAATATTCTTTCCACGATGCCGCCCGGTTTTATGTGGACCCGGCCTCTTTGAGCCCGGAGGAGTTAGCGGCCCGGCAAGCGAATATGGCGACCATGAAAATCGTAGCGGGCGACCCTTACATGCACGACCCTTCCATGCTGGCTCGCTTCGACCAGGTCCAAATCCCGGTGCTGGCAATCTGGGGTGAGAGCGACCGTATCGTCACCCCGGCTTATGGGGCCGCTTTTGCCGCCGCCTTCCCCCAGGCTAGGTTCGAGACCGTAAAAGAGGCCGGGCACCTTCCTCAAATCGAGAAACCGGCGGAGACTTTCGCGCTTATTGATGCTTTTTTAGCCGCCCGGCAGTAATAAAAAACCACCGAGCCAAGCCTTCCAATAGTATCCAGAAGCTTACCCGGTGGTCTTTTTATTTAGTGAAGCCTGTCCAGAACAGGTCAGGCTCGGAGTTAGCCAGCCTAAGAGTTAGGCGACTTGGTAAAGGTTATATTGGTGGTGCGCTGCTGGCCGCTGCGGTTGACCAGGGTCGTTGAGACCGTGTCGCCCGGTTTGTGGCGTTGCAGGACTGCCGCCAAATCATCGATGGTTTTGATGTCGGTGCCGTCCATCTTGACAATGATGTCGCCCACCTGCCACCCGGCTTTTTCGGCGGGAGTACCAGGGTCAACCCGGCCAATGAGCGCCCCTTGCTTGACCGGCAGTTTGTACTGGGCGGCCAGCCCGGCGGTCACGGTCTGCGGTAAGATTCCCATAAACGGCTTCTCGGCGAAGGCCGGTTGGGTGGACTGGCCCTGGGCCGGGGTGCCACCGTTGCCATTTACAAACGGCTGGATATAGGTCATGACCTGGTTGATGTTGATGGCAAAACCGATACCGTTAGCCACCACGCCCTGCGAGGGGTCTACCGGGGCGGCGGTGTTGATACCGACCTGTTCGCCCCGCAAATTGAGCAATGGCCCACCGCTATTGCCGGGGTTGATGGCTGCGTCGGTCTGGATAAGCTGGGTCAATTGGGCCCCGTTCGGCTCCTGGATGCTCCGGCCCATGGCGCTGACAATACCCTGGGTGACGGAAGGGCCACCTTCCAGGCCGAGAGCGTTACCGATAGCTACAACCGCTTCCCCGATTTCCAGCTTGCTCGAATCACCCAGTTTCATCACAGGCAGGGGCTGACCGCCGTTCTGAGCGGGGTCAATTTTGATAACCGCAATATCGTTGACTTTACCTTCGCGGCCAATCAGGGTCGCATCGTACTGGCGACCGTCGGGCAGCACGACCGTAAATTTGTTAGCGCCTTCGACCACGTGGTTATTGGTCAGGATATAGCCGTTTGGACTGATAATCGAGCCGGTGCCAATGCCGGTCTCGCCTCCACTGTTATCGCTGCCCCCAAAGATGCTGCCGATGTTACCGCTGTTGCTCGTTTCGGCAATGACTTCGACGACCGCCGGGCGCACCGCCTTGATAACGTTACGCACGTCCTGGTTCAGATAGCCGGTCGGATTGAGGGGGACAGTCTGGCTGGATGGAGCCTGGGCCACGGCCTGGTAGGTTGTGCCGCTGGCGGTCGTCGAGGCTACCACGTTATTGTCCCCACTGTTGCTGCTGCTGGTAGTCGCGAAACTGTTGTCGCCGGAAGAAGAAAAGCCTCCGTTCTGGCTGGGCTGGGGTGAGTTTCCGGCCCCGGCGTTCTGATCACTACCGCAGGCAATAAAAATCAGGCAGGCAATAATCCCTAACATCAGCCCGCCAAAAACGTCTTTTACGCGAGTACTTCTCTTCACTTCTGTTCTCCGTTCCTGGATTTTAACATCCTCAAAATTCAACCCTTAAGATAGAGTACCAAATGTAGCCATTTATTTACATTTTATTTGCAAAAGAGCAAAAGATATGCCAGAACAGAAGTGAAGAAAGGTTACGCAACCGGGACAGGCGGGGTTTCTTTAAGTTCCGGCAATTTGTTAATCCGGGGCACCGGGGAGAAAATTACCCACAATGGGGCCAGGGCAATCAGGATTGCACCTATCAGTAGCAGCAAGCGCAATCCTAAAAGCGGTTCCAGGACTCCGGCCACCAGGGAGCCCACCGAAAGTGCGCCCATTCCAACCAGGCTGTAACTTGCCAGGCAGCGCCCAAGTACCCGGTTGGGAATAACCGCCTGGCGGTAACTGGCACAGTAAATATTCGATAGGCCAAGGCCGGTCCCGTTTAGCAGAAAAGTTACCCCCAGGATGACAGCCGCCGCCAGTTTGTCACCACCGACGAAAGCGACTGCCAGCATGGGTACACATGCGATTACCATCGAAACAACAATTCCTTTACCAAGCCCAATCTTACGAGAAAGGGCGTCGGCCCCCAACGAGCCAACCAGGGCCCCCAGGCTACCAATCGAGAAAATCAGGCCGAGCAACCAGGCCTCAAAACCGAGGTCGCGGGCGGCATAGACCAGGAAAAGCGGGGTAATTACCTGGCTGCAAGCGTTATAGGTACCTGCTTCGAACATAATATTGCGCAGGCTGGGATTGCCAAAAATAACGCGGAAGCCCTCGCTCAGTTTCGAACGGAGCGATTGCGTTTTTGCGAGTTTGGGCGGTTGCGGTTCAGCGCGATGGATGGCAAGCTGGGCGAACCCGGCTACAAGATAAGAAAAGGCGTCAAGCAAAAGGGTAAAAGGGGCGCTTAACAAGCCGATTAACCATCCGGCCAGGCCCGGACCCCCTATAGCCGCCATCGAATTACTCACTTCGAGTTTGCTATTGCCTTCCAATAAATGTTCGCGCGAAACCAACCCTGGAAAATAAGCCCGGTAAGCCAGGTTAAAGATTACGGTTAGCGCCCCCACCAGGAATGTTATGCCAAAAAGCAGTTCTATCTTTAGATAGCCCACCAGGGCGAGGAGTGGAATAGTGCTTACAAGGAGCGCCCGCCCGAAATGGGCGCCAATCATCAGGGGTTTGCGGCGGGTCTGGTCTACCCACAGGCCGACAAAGAGAGGGAATAACAGGTAGGGGAGATAACTGGCTGTGCTTAGAAAAGCCACCTGGCTGGCGCTGGCCTGTAACACCAGGACGGCGGTCAGGGGCAGGGCCAGGTCGGTTATGGCTGTCCCAAAAAGTGAGACGGTTTCGCCCGCCCAGAGTTTCAAAAAATCCGCGTTTTGCCAGAGTTGTCCCCTTTTCCAGGCCATCATCATTTTCCTTTCGCTATTGCCTTCCCAAGAAGTGTAACTGTCTATTTGATAATTAACCGTTACAGAGGTATAATAAAAGCAGGTTTGGTAATTGTCAATACTCGTTTAGACGGTTACAGCAATATGGACGACTTACTTTTTATAGATTTTCTCAATAGCGATTGGCACGACTACCGGGTTAAGGGGGTTCGCCAGGACCGTTTGACGATACCGGATTGGGTGTCCGGTTTTCTCCAGCGGCATAAATTGCAAGGCCCTGCTCCGCTTGATGAAAGTACCCTGGCAGCCCTGGTTGCTTTACGGACACTTTTGCACCGGATGGTTTCGACGCTTTACCAGGGTCATAACCTGAATTCAGCCGACTTTGCCAGCCTGAACGAGTTTTTAAAGCTTGGTCCGGTCCGGCGTGAACTGGAGAAGGATGGCGAAAGTTACCGGGTGCTTTTCAAGCCGCTTCGTCAGGATTGGGCCTGGGTTATGGCCGAAATCGTAGCTTCGTTTACGGATGTTCTCACGCACCAGGACACCGGGCGTCTCCGAATTTGCGAAAATGAGGACTGCGGTTGGATTTTTTATGACGCCAGCAAAAACCGGACGCAGCGCTGGTGCCAGCACAACACCTGCGCCAACCTGATGAAAGTCCGCCGTTTCCGCGCCCGCCAGCGTGAAAAAGCCTCCGGGCAGAAGTAAAAGGCTTCTAAAAAGCCCTTACATTTGCATCTTCCTTTATTTTCCCGGCCCGGTATAATTGATAAAGCACCCGATATAAAGTTGTGGCGTTATTCAGATTGGAACCATTGCTGAATTTGTGGTATAATACAACCAAGTATGCGTAGATACTGAGAAGGTTTGACCCGGCCTGGTGGTCCGGTCTAAAAAAGGCAATATTAACAAAGAAAATGTATAGTAAAAGTTAGTTTTGAGAAAACGCGTTAGCATAGAAGTGTAACCGGTTAGAAAAACTTGAAAAACTTAGAAAGAAGTAAATTTTAAAAGGATGAACGAGCGAACCCTGCGTGTCCTCGAATATTATAAAGTCATAGACCGGCTGGCCCATCACACCTCTTTTGAGCCGGGCCGGGAACTGGTCATGGAGCTAAGGCCCTCCCTTGACCTGGCCGAAATCCAGCAGCGGCTGGATATTACCTCCGAAGCCCGCGATTTGCTGGAACTGCGCCCCGAAACAACTATCGGTGGGGCCAAAGAAGTGCGCGGCTCGGTCAAAGCGGCGGCTATCGGGCGAGCCCTCGATGCCACCTCGTTCCTGGATATTGCCGCGACACTTTTAAGCAGCCGCAACCTGCGCCGGACTATTCTAAAATCGGGCGGGAGCGGCTCCTTTTTTTATCTTTCCAAAATTGCCCAGGACCTGGTTGATTTGCCGCTCCTGGAAACCGAAATCGAGCAGACCATCGGCCCGGACGGTACGGTGCTTGATAGTGCCAGCCCCGGCTTGCGGCGGATTCGCAATGAGATTCGGACTGCCCACGGTCGTCTGCTTGAGCGGCTCAACCAGATGATTTCGTCACCTCAGTACGCGCCCATGATCCAGGAAGCGATTGTTACCATGCGCGATGGCCGCTATGTTATCCCGGTGAAATCCGATTTCAAAGGGCAAATGCGGGGTATCATTCACGACTCGTCGTCCAGTGGCGCGACCGTCTATATGGAGCCGCTGGCGATTGTCGACCTGAACAACCGCTGGCGCGAACTTCAAATCGAAGAACGCGAGGAAATCGACCGGGTGCTGCTTGAACTGGCCGGGAAAGTGGGCCGTCACGGCGACGAAATCGTAAAGGCGGTCGCAGCCCTGGCCGAACTCGACCTCGCTTTCGCCAAGGCTCGCTACGCCAATGCTCTCCGGGCCACCCAACCGCGCCTGGCTGCCCCCGGTAGCGGCGAAGGGATGAACTTTATCCAGGCCCGCCACCCTCTGCTCCCCGGTAAGGTCGTTCCAATTGATATTTACATGGGCGAGAAATTCCGCATCCTGGTAATTACCGGGCCGAACACGGGCGGTAAGACCGTTTCCATTAAAACGGCGGGTCTTTTAACATTGATGGCCCAGGCCGGGCTGCACCTTCCGGTCGAAGACGGTTCGCAAGCCCTGGTCTTCCAGAAGGTGCTGGCCGACATCGGTGACGAGCAATCCATCGAGCAAAGTCTCAGCACCTTTTCCTCGCACCTGACCAATATTATCAGTATGCTCGGCAAGATTGACGACCAGACCCTGGTTATCCTGGACGAACTTGGCGCGGGGACCGACCCCCAGGAGGGTTCGGCCCTGGCCCGCTCTATTATCCAGTTCTTGCTTCGGAAAGACGCCTGCGCGGTCATTACGACCCACTACAGCGAACTTAAAAGTTTCGCCTATGTGACGCCGGGGGTTCAAAATGCCAGCGTGGAGTTTAACGTCGAGACCCTTTCGCCGACCTACCGTCTGGTAATCGGTCTGCCGGGCCGCTCGAACGCCCTGGCGATTGCCTCGCGGTTGGGTCTGCCTGCCGAGATTATCGACGAAGCCCAGCAGATGGTGGCACCCGAAGAAGTGCAGGTAGATGCAATGCTAGTCCAGATTCAGAACGAGCGCGACGCCGCCAGGGATGCCCGGTTGGAAACTGCGCGCCTCCGGGCCGAAACCGAAGCCGCCCGCGACGAGCTGGCCCGCCGCCTCCGCCACATCGACGAGGAGCGCAAGAAAGCGGCTTCAGACGCCCGCGCCCAGGCTCGTTCCGAGATGGAAGAAGAGCTTGAAATGGTGCGCCGCCAGAGCCACGAACTGCGCGAACGGGTGATGGAGGTCGAAGGGGCGGTGCGCATGGCCGGGCAAAACGCCGAACTGGCCGCCCAGCTTGAGCGACAGCGCCGCGAACTCGTCGAGGCGGAAAACCGGGCGGTGGCCCTTCAAAAAGAGGCCCGTCGCCGGGCTCAGCAACGGGCAGCGGCGGCAGCCCAGGCCCAGCTTAAACCGGAAGAAATCGCCGATGCCGCTTTGAAGGTGGGGGACAGGGTCCTGGTTCAGACGCTCGGCCAGGAAGGGGAACTTGTGGGCGGGCCGGACGCCGAAGGCCGTTACGACGTGACCTGGGGCAATTTCAAGCTGAAGGTGGCCGGTAGCGACCTGACCAAGCTTAAAGGCAAACCGCGCTCGAATAATAACGACCGGGTCACTGCCCGCAGCCGGGCCGACCTGGCCGCCGCGAACGAAAAGGACCGGGCCATCCGGGTCAACGCCCGCGCCCGGACCGAGTCGTTGACCGCTTCAACCCCAATCGAATTCGATATTCGGGGCTGGCGGGCCGAGGAAGTCAACCAGGAGCTTGACCGTTATCTGAACGACGCCTATCTCTCCAACCTGCCGCACGTGCGCATCGTCCACGGCAAAGGGACCGGCGTCTTGCGCCAGGTGGTGCGGGATATTTTGCGAACCCACCCGCTGGTGTCCTCCTTCCGGCTCGGTGAAGCGGGTGAAGGCGGCGATGGCGTGACGGTCGCTACCATCAAGCACTAAACCCTCAAAATTCGGATTGGTTCACTAAAACGAGGTTTTTATGAGCCAATCCAACCCAAGATTCATTTCTCCACAAGAATATTTAAGACGCGAGGTGAAAGCCCTCGAAAAGCACGAATATTTCGAAGGCAACATCACGCAACGTGACCCCAGTTGTTTTAAGCATTCCCTAATTACAGTGAATGGTATTGTAGTGTTTCACCGGGCGCTACAGGACTCGGAATTTCAGATATTTGACAGCAACTTGCGAATTTTAGCCTCGAAAATTACTTTCTTTACTTATCCCGACTTTATGATAGTTCGCGGTACAGAAAAACTGATGCGGGGTCGGGACGATGTGCTTCTCAATCCCTAATTATTGGCCGAAATCATGTCGCCAAACACTCGTAACTATGACCGCGGCGACAAGTTTCAGCGTTACCGTACTTTCGACAGCCTGGAAATTTACCTTCTGATTGACCAGCACAAAATTTACGTCGAATATTTTGAGAAACAGGCTGACGGAACCTGGCAACTTAGAATTCTCACTGAGCGAAGCCAGGAGATAGTTTTAGCCGGTTTAGATATACGGGTAAAAGTTGGCGAGCTGTATGAAGGAAAAAAGGTTAGGCCAAGAATATACAAGAAGCATGGAATAACTTCTATTCCCGTTTCTCGGTCCAGGATTAACCGGTAATTTTCTTCTACTTTATTTCGTTATAATTGGCAATAGCAGTTGAAAATAAAAATATAAGAGAAGAAAATCGTGGCTCGCTCGAAATGGTTACTCCTGGCAGTTTTAATATTGCTCGTCCTTTCCGCTTGCGGTGATAATATATCGGTTGTTTCTGTTACAACTCCGTCGCCGGGCTCCTCTAATTTTGTTACGACAGCTAGTGCTGAAATAGTAGGCGACCCCGTACCGGAGTATTATTATTATGTCGCGGAAACCGCCGATAGCGGGGATAGTTGGAACCTTTTAATGAACAAACAAGACCGCTCCGGCAAGAAAACTACGAATTCCGTTACCCTGAATTGCGTCGCGCTGAAAACCTGTTTTAATCTGAATAATGTGGCAGATGCTACCAGTACAAAATATTACGAACTAATGCGAGAAGGTTCCAAAAGCTGGAAATATTTTCCCGATATAAATATGAGTGGAGGGGATGTCAGTTGTATTTCCCGGACCGAGTGCTGGCGGTTGTTCAATGATGGAAGCAAAGGTGAAGTTAGCTCTACAAAGGATGGCGGGGCCACCTGGACCAATCTTACCCGGACCGGCAGTCTGAAAGTGAGCGAGGCTAACAAACCTCTTTACCTGAACTCCCGGCGAAATGACAAAATCGAAAGTGAATTTGCCTTTATCCACGCTATAAGCTGCCTAAACGCGAGTCGGTGTGTGACCGTTGGTGAGGGGCGTTCTTTCAGGACAGTTGATGGTGGGCAAACCTGGGATTGGTTTCCAACAGATGGTAGTTGGCGTTTTACGGACCTGATTTGCTTTGATGAATTGACTTGCTATGGATTTAGCCCGGATTTTATTGCGGTTACCCATGATTTTGGGGGAAGCTGGCAATCGTTTAATCTTCCGGGAAAGGAATCTTATCCTAGCTTTAGAGGTAATAGTTGTCCAAACGTATCTTTTTGTGTGGTGGGCGGCGACCGGGGTTATTTTCTTACTACCAACGATAAAGGCACGACCTGGCTTAAGCAATCTCTACCCAATGATAAGATTTTAGAAGATGTTAGTTGTCCCGACGACACCACCTGTTATGCTACAATTTCAGATCAATCTTTACTGATAACGCATGATAGTGGGAAAACCTGGACACCTAAACCGGTTAAACTGGAAAACTTTGACGGTTATAACTCGCGTATTAGCTGTCCTACCACTACTAACTGTCTTATCTCTTACACAAAATTAGACTATAACTAAATTTAGTATATGCAAGCAATAATTTTTGTGGGGATTCAGGGGGCCGGGAAGTCCACCTTCTTTAAGGAGAAATTCTTCAACACCCATATCCGCATCAACATGGATATGCTCAAGACTCGCCACCGGGAGGATTTATTATTGGCAGCCTGTCTCGAAATGAAGCAGCCCTTCGTTATTGATAAGACCAACCCGACCGTCCAGAACCGGGAGCGTTATATCCAGGCCGCCAAAGAACACCGCTTTCAGGTGGTCGCCTACTACTTCGTGCCGGACCTAAAACTCAGCCTGGCGCGGAACGCCGCCCGCACCAGCAAAGAGCGGGTGCCGGACATGGGCCTCTATGCCACCCTCAAAAAGCTCCAACCGCCCACCCTTGAAGAAGGTTTCGATTTGCTCTACACTGTCCGCCAGGACGAGGCCGGGAATTTCGTGGTTGAGCCAACTACGCTTATTTAAGGAAGACCGCCCAAAGGCAAGTTGTGGCATGGATTTTGGTCATTTGAGTATGGCAGCAGGCTTGTAAGTAAGGAATTTTGAGGGATGAAAGAAGGGCAGGCGAGATGACCACCGAAATGGAAAAAGCGCAGCACTGGCAGCAATATATTCCCCAGGTGCTGGATACCCTGGCCGGGACCTACTTTGGCAAAGGTTCGGTCGAACTGGAAGACCCCTATCAGGTCTTGATTGCGACGGTTATCTCCCAGCGCACCCGTGAGGAACAGACTACTAAAGTCTCCAACCGCCTGTTTGCCCGCTATCCTGACGCCACCTCGCTAGCCGACGCCCCGGTAGCCGAACTGGAAAAGTTGCTTTACGGCTCGTCCTACCCGGAAGTCAAGGCTCCCCGCATCAAGGAGATTGGCCGGATTTTGCGCGATAACTTTGGCGGCAAGGTGCCCAACACCATTGATGAATTGCTGGCGCTGCCCGGTGTGGGCCGCAAGACCGCCAACTGTGTCCTGGTCTACGCTTTTGGCATCCCGGCCCTCTGCATTGATGTGCATGTCCACCGTATCACCAACCGGCTCGGCTGGTACCAGACCAAAACGCCCGAACAGACCGAAAAAGCCCTCGAAAAAATCCTGCCCAACCCTTACTGGTTCACCATTAACCGCCTGATGGTCCAACATGGGCGGGCCATCTGCCTCCCCTCGGTGCCTCAATGCCAGAAATGCCCGGTCCGCCAGTGGTGTGAAACCGGAAACGCCCGCGCCCAGGAGCCCGGCTTCAAAGCGGCGGACTAATTTCCCCGGTAGGCTTTGTAGGCGAATATAAGCCCGGTCCCGGTGAGCAGGGCCGGGTTTTAATTTCTGCCTTATTACTGACCTCTGCCTTCTGCCTTCTGACTGCTTTTCATTGACAAATTGAGGTTGGCTGGGTAAACTTAGCGGGCTTAAATGGCTTTTGAATTAGAAAACTGGCAAAAATGCGCATGAATTTCTGCCCCAATTGCGGGCACAAACTTGAAATGGGTCTGATTGCTTACCGAGAACGGCCCATGTGTAAGACCGAGGATGGCGGGTGCGGTTTTATAGATTTCGGCCACTACTCGCTCGGTGCGGGCGGCCTGGTGGTACGCGAGGGGCCGGACGGGGTGCGCCAGGCCCTGTTAATCCAGCGGGGTGAGGAACCTAACAAGGGCGGTTGGACCATTCCCGGCGGCTTCGTAGAGTTTGACGAGACCGCCGATGTAGCCGTGATGCGGGAGGTCGAGGAGGAGACCGGCCTTCAAACTCGCAACCTCGGCCTGGCGGCTTTCCGCAACCGGGCCAATCCCGGCGATAATAACAGTTATGTCGTTTTCTTATTGGAAATTACCGGGGGCGAAATCCATACCGAGCCGGACCCGGAAATAGCCCAGGTTGGGTTTTTCTCGCTCGAAGAGATGCGAAAAATGCCCCGGTTGGCCCCGCTTTCCTACGAACTGGCGGCGGCGGCCATCGAGAACCGCTTGCGGCCTTTCCAGGCCACGCAGGTGCAGGGTGTCAACGGCGCGCCGCCGTTTACCCTCTATATCTAGTTACATCGTACAGCAGGTTCTGGGAACCGGGTTTGAAACGGGTTCGCGGGCCAGGGTTTATACAATCATTATGAGTTTTAATGTCGCTATCGTTGGCCCCGGGGACCTGACCGGCCAGGAACTTCTAAAACTGTTAGCTCAGCGCCGTTTTCCTATCAACCGGCTGCAACTTATCGAGGGGCCGGTCGGCCTGGCTACCAGTAAGCCGGTCACCTTTGGCGGCCGCGAACTCGAAGCCAGAGAAATCACCAGCCGGGCCTTCCGCGACATCGACATTGTCTTTTTCTGCGGCAGCGCCGAACTGGCGAACCAGTTTGCTACCCCGGCCAGCGAGCAGGGCGCCCTGGTGATTGACCTGACCGGGGCTTTCCGGGGCGACGACAAGACCCCCGGTGTCATTCCCCAGATTAACGCCGCCGAACTTCAACACCTCAAAAAGCGGCGTATCGTGGCCTCGCCCAGCCCGGCAGTCATCCAACTTCTGCTCCCCCTCAATACTTTTCGCCAGTGGACTTCTCTAAAAAGATTGGTTGTCCACAGTTTCGAGCCGGTCTCCGAGGGCGGGCAGACCGCCATGGAACTGTTCAGCGCCGAGGTCAAGCAGGTCATGGAAGGTAAGAACGTGGTGCCGCACGCTTTCTCGCACCAGATTGCCTTTAACGTGTTGCCCGAAACCGAGAACGCCCTTGATACCGGTCTGACCCGCAGCGAATGGCGGATTATTCGGGAGGTGCGGCGCATCTGGAAACTACCCGACCTCAATATCAGCGTGATGTGTCTGCGTGTACCCGTCTATATCGGGATGAGCCAGTCGGTGCTGGTGGACCTGGGGAAGCGGGTTAGCCCCGAAGAAATCCGCGAAGTGCTGAGCGATACCCCCGGCGTGAGGTTGCAGGACGACCCAACCGTCAACCTCTACCCCCACCCCTGGCAGGCCGTCAACCAGGACGACGTGCTGGTGGGCCGTATCCGCGAACTCGATTCTACCCACAACACCATCGGCCTGTGGAGCGTCATGGATAATCTCCGGCGCGGCGCGGCCCTCAATGCCCTCAAAATCGCCGAAAGCGCCATCGAGCAAAAATTGGTCTGATTTTATTTATAGGTCCGTGGGTTTTAGCGGCTTTTGACTGTTTCCTCGAATTCGTAATATCCGAATATTGTTCCTGGTTGTACGCCGAAAATAAATCTTGTACCTTTTGTGCAGGGTATACCAGACCCGGACTTTTCATCAAATCCGGCTATCTGGTCACCTATCATAGGATTTTCGGCTAGCCACCGGCATTTAAGTAATATTTGCCTGACATTTTTGCGGGCAACTTCCGGCCCGGCCAAACTGAGATAATATTCTGTAATCTCAGAAATATCATTTTGAGCTTTCTTGTTGAAACGTACTACAACATCAGGCGGGTTTGGCATTTATCATGCACCTGCCTGTGAATTGAGGTGGGGCTTTTTGTTGTTGGACTTGTTGCGCCGGTTTTCAATCATAGTATTTACCATGTTTTCGATTTCTTCTAAAGTGACCGCCGTCCCTTCCCGGTCTTCCATTTCCTCGTCGGCCAGGGCTTCCAATAACATAGCGCGTTCTTCGGGAGTGGCATAGTAAACCCCTTTGGATTCGCTTACTCTCCGGGTTTTTGGTCTGGTTTGGGTTTTCAACTGTTGAATATCGGACCGGCTAACCAATTTCTGGCGGCTATCAACGGCGTCAGGTACAACCTTGAGATTTTGGCGTTTTACAATTTCACGCATGGTAAGTAGCGATACTCC
The DNA here is from genome assembly GCA_001898225.1 of Chloroflexi bacterium 54-19. GTDB lineage: Bacteria > Chloroflexota > Chloroflexia > Chloroheliales > Chloroheliaceae > 54-19. The sequence goes on along the minus strand of MKTJ01000012.1, from coordinate 32,668 downwards.
CAGAGTCTCCGCGGCTTCACTTATGGTCATAAATTCATTCATGGCTTTCCCCAATCTTTTAACATGGAACAAGAGATTACACTATCTAACACCATACTATAATAATTAGTACTAAATATCAATCATTAATCAATCTGAGGCTGTATCAAAAGTATCCAACATAATATAAAAAATAAAACTGCGGCTCGGCTAATTGATATAGCCTGACCGCAGCTTTTTAAATTTTTTAAAGGGGAGGTTAGTCCTGGGCCAGGGGTAAGCCGAGCAAGTTGCTCATATAGCGCAGGTGTTCCTGTCCCCGGAAATCCACTTCGTTCTCGATGACGGCTTTTGCCAGTTCGAGCATAACCCCGACCGCCGCCGGAATATCCAGGTCGTCATCCATCGCGGCATAGAACCTTTCCACATACGGTTTGACATCGGCCTCACCAAAGGCGGCTTCCTGGGCCAGGGCCTTGCGAAAGAGGTCGGCATGTTTCTCGGCCTGGTCGACCCCTTCCTGGGTGAAGTGGAGCGGGGTCCGGTAGTGTTCGTGGCCGAGCAGGTAAATCCGCAGGGCGTCCGCCGAGTTCCTTTTGAGCGCGTCGTTGATGAGAATCAGGTTGCCGAGCGATTTGCTCATTTTTTCGCCGCCCAGGTAGAGCATCGCCACGTGCATCCAGTAGCCCACTACCGGCGACTTGCCGCTATAGGTCTCGCTCTGGGCGATTTCGCTGCTGTGGTGCGGGAAAATCAGGTCCGCCCCGCCGCCATGGACCTCGAACTGCTGGCCGAGACTCTGGGTGCTGATGGCGCTACACTCGATATGCCAGCCGGGCCGGCCGTTGCCCCAGGGGCTGTCCCAGTAGGGTTCGTCCGGTTGAGCGGCTTGCCACAGGATAAAATCGAGGTCACTTTCTTTGGCCGGGTTGCCCGGAAAGTCGGCCAGGCTATCTTCGGCCCCGGCGCGGGCTTTTTCCAGCATCTGGGCCATATCGAGATGGCTCAGCTTGCCGTAGTCCGCAAAACTGCTGGCCCGGAAATAGACGTTTCCGTCCGAGGCTTTGTAGGCGGCGTCCTTCTCGACCAGGGACGCAATCATTTTCTGGATGGGGTCTATGACGGAGCTGGCCGGGACATAGTTGTCAAAGGGCAGGCAGTTGATGGCCCGCAGACCGTCCCGGTAAAGGGCGTCCCAGCGGCGGCCCAGTTCTTCGTAAGGCTGGTTTTCTTTGCGGGCTTTTTTGATAATATCGTCGTCAATATCGGTCAGGTTCTGGACGTGCATAACCTCGTAGCCGGTATGTTCCAGGTAGCGGTGCAACACATCGAACAGGGCCGCAACCAGGGCGTGCCCCATGTGGCTGGTATCGTAGGGGGTAACGCCGCAAACATAAATCCGGGCCACTTTGCCCGAAGGGTCGAGCGATTTAAATTCCTCTTTTTGTTGGGATAGTGTGTTATAAAGCTTTAACATTCAGGAATAATCTCCATATCTTCTTCATTGCCAGGATAATCTTCTTCGAGTCTTTGAACCCGGAAAATCCGTTTCAATTTTTTAGTATCTAAATAAAGGTGTTTCTATACTACTATTCTACCTGAATAAGATAAAAGGGTCTAGTTTACGCTTTTTGACCGGTTTAAAGTGTTTAGTTTTCAGTGTTTAGTTTTTAGTTGCCAATTAAAAACCTCCCTGAAAAGGGAGGCGTCTTACTTTAGAGATATTATCTTGAGCTTACAGGGGGACTGGTTAGACCGCTTTTTCTGGGACCGCATCTACCCGGCCCGCCCGGCTGGGGCCAAAGCGCCGGACGTTGCGGTCCCGCGCCTTCATGGCTTCTTCGGCGCGGTCCTTGGGCGGCTGGTTGGTTTCCAGCGAGCTGAGCAATCTTTGGGAAATGGCCGCTATCTCGTTTACTGCCGCCTCGAAAGCGGCCTCATTTGCCCGCGAGGGCCGGGTAAAGCCGCTGACCTTGCGGACGTATTGCAAAGCGGCGGCCCGCACCTCGTCCTCGGTGACAGGCGGTTCGAAATTAAAAAGCGGTTTGATGTTTCTACACATTTTTCCCGGTCCATCCTTTTCCAAAAATTATTATAGAATTTGAAGTTGTCTCTATTTTATCACCCGGTATCTAATATCGGTCCGGCCCGGCGATTTGAATATCTCGATTTCTTCCAGTTCCAGCCGGTCGTCCTCGAAGTTTTCAAAAAGCCGCAGTCCGCCGCCCAGGAAGACCGGCCTTAAACCAAAACTCAACTCATCTATTAATCCCTTTTTCAGGCTCTTTTGGCCGATTTCCGGCCCACCGACTACCATCACATTTTTAGCCCCGGCGGCAGATTTGGCCTGCTCGAAGGCGCTTTCGATGCCGTCCGTAACAAAGAAAACTTTCAAATTCTCGTTCTGGCCTTTGGGAGGTTCTGGTGGGTGGTGGGTAATGACAAAAATCGGCACCTGGAATTCGTAGCCGGTCAGGTCGCCGTTTGCCATGTCGTAGGTGCGGCGGCCCATCACTACCGCCCCGGTGGTGCGAATTTCTTCCTGGAGCATTTCGGTTTCACCCAAGGCGGCCAGGTCGGGGTAGAGGCGCCCCACGCTCCCGTTTTTATCCTCAACAAAACCGTCCAGCGATACCGTCATCCCAAAGATAACTTTTCCCGTAAAATTGCCCACCGGTTTTACCCTCCCCTTTCTTTACTGCCCAAAACTAGGGCCGCCCAAAGAAGACATTGACCTCTTTGAGTTTACCATCTTCAAAAACCAGGTGTTCCATGTTGTGGACCTCCGCTCCGTTGATACGGCAGCGGTACCGGACGATAGCCTCGGTTTCGTCCTCAATCAGCCGGATAAACTCGTATTCGCCGATTTCCCGGACGGCCTCCCAGCATTTCTGTTTGTACTCGGCCTGGCCGATATGGTCGTCGTACTGGCTAGAAAAGGTGAAACCCGGCGCGAGATGGCTTTCCACGAAATCCCAATCCCGGTTTTGCCAGGCCCTGAAATAATCCTTAGCTTCGGTTTTGTTTGGCATTTACCTTTTCCTTTGCTTTTTGGCTTTCAAAATCACCAGCCCAGGTTGGGCCGTGTTACTGTAAGGCTATTGGGTTTATAGTCTGCGAAAGGCCGGTAAAGTGCCGGGTGGATTTCGGGAGTGTTATCTGAAGGAACAGGTTTAGCCCCAAAAACAAAAATGGGCCGTCTTTCTAAACAGCCCTTAGGGTTACTTAACCTCGGTGGCAAACCCTTATTTCTTGCCTTCGTGCAGCATTTTGATAGCGCCTTCAATCCGGCGCTGGCGGGTTTCGGGGCTTTTGGCCTGGTCGATTGCCAGGACATGCCGCAGTTTGTGGCTGTAGGCCAACCTCTCAAAGAATTGTTTTGCTTCCGGGTCCTGGTCGAGCGCGGCGGCAAAGTCCGGTGGAACTGCTACTTCACGGGGCGCGGCATCGAGTTCGACCTCGACTTCGACCGTCTCCCCGGCGGCTACCTTTGCCCCGGCCCGGTTTTCGGCGCTGAGCGGGAGCATGAATCTGCCGCCCATTGAGGCAATCGTGCTGCGGTAGGTGTAACCGTTGATGGTGACGCTGACCGCCGGTTTTTTGCCCGCGCCCAGCCTTTCGACGACCTGTTCAGGCACTACCAGGCCGGTCGCGGTCTTGCCGCTCTGTTCAATTGTGGTTTGAAATTTCATAACCTCTCACTTCTGGCCGCTTGAGACTGGTCTCCTGGAACTGGCCCCCTTTGGGCGGCGGATTTATCAGAATAAGCCGGTAAATTTCGTACCTCAGGCCGGGTTCGCATCCGGGTAGAGTTTAAGTTCGACCGAATTGTTTTCCGGGTCAAGCACGTAGAAGGAAGGCCCATAGCCGAAAGCGCCCCAGTTATGCTCGGCCCGGTCGGTTATTACTATCTTGTTTTCGTGCAAGTAGGTTTCGAGGTCCGCCATCTTGACCGAATCTTCCAACCGCAGGCAAAAGTGGTTGACCCGCTGGCGCCCTTCTTCGGCATCGGGGGTCTTTTTGTCGGGTATCAGGTCAATCACCATGCTGCCGACCCTGACCGACATGAAGGGCGCTTTTTTGGCTTTGAAATCTTCCTCGCGGAGCAGTTCCAGACCCAGCACGCCGTGATAAAAGTCGGCCATTTTGTAGGGGTCTTTTACGCTAAGGGCGATATGGTCCGGCTCCCTGATTAACTTTCCCATGTTTGTCCTCCTTGCGATAATTTTTATAAACCGCCGAAGTGGTGGCGGCAACTTTATTATACCCTGCCTCCGCCACCAACCCGGTCTTAAATAGTCGAGGCCGCTTCTTTCAGCAGGGTTTCCACCAGCCCGTAATCGACTTCCTGACCCTTACGAATTTTGACGGTCTTGCGTTCGGGTGGACCGGCCTCGAAAAAGCCCGCCGGGGCTTCCAGGTTTGTCGCGTTAAAGATGGTAAAGCTCACCCAGTCTTTGGCGGTGCCGAGGACCGCCAGGTATTTACCGTTTTTCAAGAAGTGGGGTTTGCCGTACTGTATACGCTCCGCTACGCCTGGTTCGGCCTGCCCGACGACTTCGCGCAATTTCCGGCTGATTTCGGCTTGCCAGTCCACTTTGATATTCTCGATGTACTCCGTAACCGCCTCGTTCAAAGATAACCACCTTTCTTTTGGGGGCTTTGCATTTGCCGGGTTAACTGAAAAACTCTTTTAGGACCGGGGCCAGGGCTTCCGGCTTGACAATATGGGTCTGCCCTTCCAGGGTCCGGTGGCTGGCGTTTGGCAAGACTTTAGCGAGCGATTTCATGCCGTTTTGCATCCAGGCCGGGCTTTTGCCACCCGAAATGACCAGGGCGGGCATTTTCAGGTTGGACCATATGCCCGCTGGGAAGGGTTTGCCGTGCTGGTAAGGATTCACGATGGTCATATCGTAAACGGCGGTCGGCGCTATGGCCTTGAGTTTGGGCCAGGCGGGCATAAACCGCATCATGGTAACGACAAAGCCGGGAAGGTTGACCCCTTTGGTCATGAACTCTTTGACCACCTCGCCATTCTTACCGGCCTCGACCAACTCTTGCAGGTGGGCCGGGAAATTGTCCGGCAGCGGTTTGCGTGTTTCGTCGGTGATATAGGGGATCTCGTAAAGGGCTATTTTGGTCACCGGTAACCCGGCGTTGACCGCTTCCAGCACCAGCCCACCCCCGGACGAAATCCCGTAGAGCATGGCTGCACCCCCGGCGGCTTCTATAACCGCCGCCAGGTCTTCTATCTCGCGCTCGACCGCGTAAGGTTTGGTGTCGCCGCTTTCGCCCCGGCCCCGCCGGTCGTAGGTAATCACACTGAATTTGTCGGCCAGGAGCGGGACCAGCGCACCGTTTGGCCCAAATGTCCGGGTACCAAATGCGCCGTCTACCAGGATGAGGGCCGGACCCTGCCCGGCCTGGTCGTAAGCTATCGAAGTTCCATCCTTAGAAGTAACCCTTTTCAAAGTTTTTCTCCCTTATTGTTATTGCGCGGCGGGCCGGTAAACCAGGCTAATAATCCCGGTACTAAAAGTTCTGGTTTCGACCAGTTGTAACCCGCCCAGGGCCGGGGTGCCATCCTCGAACAGGCGCTGCCCCTGGCCTACCACGACCGGGTGAATCATGAGGTTGTATTCGTCCACCAGGTTATTTTCCATCAAGGTCCGGGCCAGTTTGCCGCTGCCGTTGAGTCCAATCAAACCCTCGGTCTGCGCTTTCAATTTCGCGACCGACTCGGCGGCGTTCCCTCTCAGGATGGTCGTATTGTTCCAGTCGGCTTTTTCCAGGGTGTTGGAAACCACGTACTTGGGCGCTGAATTGAGTTTGGGTGCAATGCCGGAGCCGTCATCGGGTGCGCTCGGCCAGGAACCTGCAAAAATGTCGTAGGTCACCCGGCCCAGCAAGAAAATATCAACGGCATTGATTGACCCCGATACAAATTCGCCGAAATCGGGCCCAAAATAGGGAAACTGCCATTTTTCGGGCGCTTCCATAACGCCGTCCAGGGTCATAAATTCTGCAACCAGTAATTTAGCCATTATAAAACCTCTTTCGTGGTGGGGCGGGCCGCCTTCCGCAAAAGACCCGCCCTGTTGGTTAATAAAAAAGTATATAAAAGGTGCTTCTAAAGATAGCTCCGGCGTCCTGGCGGTCTTAAGCAGCAGTTTCGACGAATTCACCCAGGCGGTCCCAGGTTTCGCCTAACCCGGCCTCGACGCCCATCGCGATGATCGTGTTGAAATCCTTGTCGGTATCAAAGGTTGTCCGCGAAACAAGGGTGGTCTGGCCGTTTTTCTCGATAAACTCGTTCGTGATAGTCATCCGTGGCATGCCGGGTAGGGTGTTGCCATCTTTATCGGCGAAGGAGTCCTGGTAGACCAGCTTTTCCGGCGGGATAATCTCCTGGTAGACGCTCCTGGCCCACGACTCCATGCCTTCCGGCCCCTGGATTACATAAAAGAGCGTGCCACCCGGCCTGAGGTCAAATTCCTTGATGGTCATCTTCCAGTTGCGCGGTCCCCACCATTGGGCGAGCCGTTCTGGTTCGGTCCAGGCTTTCCAGACCAGTTCGCGGGGCGCGGCGAAGGTGCGCTCGGCGATAATCTCGCGGGTCAGGGGATTGGCGGTAACCCTGGTTTTGCCTTTGTAGTCGGCCATGATGCTGGTTTCTCCTTGAATAGTTGTGTCTCGTAACTGGAGACAGTGTTTACAGGTTGAAATTTCTTTTTGAATTTTTGCTTTGCTTTTTTACTTCGTTTTGCTACGCGCTGCCGGGTTATTCCGGCTGGTCGTGGTCGTTGGCCTGCCACTGGCGGAGCAACTCGTCCAACTGGTCGTACCGCTCGTCCCAGGTCCGCCGGAATGATTCCAACCAGTTATCCAGTTCCCGGAAAGGCTGGGGCCGGATGTGGAAGATGTGGCGCTGGGCGTCCCGCTCTATTTCCAGCAGCCCTGCTTCGACCAGCACCTTCAAATGTTTGGAGACCTGGGGCTGGCGGATGCCCAGCTCCTCGGCTATTTCCCCGACCGAGCGCGGACCGCTCTGCAAGAGGTCGACTATTTTCAGGCGATTTGGCTCGGCCAGCGCGTTCAGGGTCTTTATCATTGTCTTACCAGTTTTTATTCAGGGTCGGTTAACTTTTTTGGTTTGTTTATTATACCAGGAATATTCCTGACAGAGAATATATCCGGCGAAGAATATAAAAGTGCCAATCTTTTTAAAAGGAATTTTATGAATTTTTGTGGATAACTCATTCAAATAAAAAAAACCCCACCCGATTTGCCGGGCGGGGTCTTATAGTGGTTTCCAGGCTACCTATAGCCTGGAAAGAATCTTAGGCGTTGCCCTGGAAGACCAGGTAAACGGTGTCGGAAGCGGTCACACCGGTAACGCCAGCGGTCGCAAACAACGAACCAGAGCCGACCATAACTACCGCAACGTTCGGGGCTTTAGCGTAAGGCCCAATCAGGCTCAGGCCGGTGCCGCTCAACGCGGAAGTCGAACTGGCCGGAATCTGGGAGCTCAAGTCAGTCCAACCTGCCGAGGTAAAGCCGCTCTTGAAGAAGGTGCTCACAGCATCGGCGCTATCGGAGACTTTGTAAGCCTGGACCTTGGCATTCTTGACCGAGGCCCCAACCGAACTGGCGAACTGGGAAGTAATAGCGTCGGGCAGAGTTACTTCGGTAGCCCCGGTGTAAACCGGAATGTCGGCAGCGCCAGTCGAAGTGCCGGTGCCGGAGGTAGCAGCAGCCGAAGTGGTCATGGCAGCAGTGGTATCGCCGGCAGCAGTGGTCATAGCGGCGGTGGTATCAGCGGCAGCAGTGGTCATAGCTGCCGTAGTGGCCGCACTGGTAGCTGCCGCAGTCGTCATGGCCGCAGTCGTCATGGCGGCGGTGGTGGCGGCGGCGGTAGTCGCGGTAGCCGCCGTGGTGGCCGCAGCAGCGGTAGTAGCCGCAGCCGTAGTCGGGGCGGGGGCGGTGGTGGCAGTGTTATCGCCACAGGCCGCCAGTACCGCGACCAGCAGCAACAAAGCTACTATAGCCAGGCGGGATGTGTGGGAAAATAGTTTCACAGTTCTCTCCTTCTATAATTTAGACAATACTACACAGCAATAAACGTTAAATCCCAGAAATTTAACCGTGACTTTGCTTAAGTCTTTTCTGGTAATATCAGGATGCCTAAAAGCAAACTTGTGGTAAATCGAGGTGCAATTATCGGGCCAGCATTTCGAAAGTCCGGGAGTGGGGAAATATCTTGGAAAGACATTCTAAATTTAGCTGACTTGCCAGGTGCAAATATTGTTAATCAACCCCTGGTTTGGGTGGGAAAATAAAGCCAGGGTGTTTAAATCGTTTCCTTGCAGACCCTTTGACGCTAACTACACACATTTGGGGTAAATCAGAGTAAGAAATCGTGCCAGCCATATAATAAAAGTATCACTACCAGGTGTAAATAGGACCAATGACCCATATTTTAAGGCTAATATTTAGCTTTCCTGGTCAGGAAGAGGGGCAGACGGTCCGCTTTCCGGCGCAGTCTCAGGGGTAGGACTGGCCGGGCTCTGCTCTGTTTCAGGGGCAGGCGCGGGCGGGTTGATGATAAGTTTGATTGGCGCGAAGCTGCGGCGATGATGAGGAGTAACCCCTATATCGGTGAGGGCGGCCTGGTGTTCGGCGGTGCCATAGCCAACATTGCGTTCCCAGCCGTAGCCCGGATAGCGCAGGGCCAGGCGGTGCAGGAGGTGGTCGCGGCAGACCTTTGCCACAATCGAGGCGCAGGCTATCGAGAGCGACCGCGAGTCGCCTTTGACCAGGGCGGTCTGGTTTTCGAGGCCGAGCTCAGGCATGCGGTGGCCGTCCACAAGCAAATGGTCAACCGGGCCTAACCGGCGCAAGGCCCGCTGCATTGCCAGGGCGGTGGCCCGCCGGATATTCAGGCGGTCGATTTCGGTGGGAGAGGCCGCACCGATACCAAAGGCGACCGCTTTCTGCCGGATAACATGGTTAAGCCGCTCCCTTTGGGTGGCAGATAGGGTTTTAGAGTCGCGGGCTTCTTCCAGGCCGCTCACGTCCGGCCCCAGGATAACCGCCGCCGCGACCACGCTGGCGCAAAACGCTCCCCGCCCTACCTCATCTACCCCGGCCACCCGCAATTTGCCGCTATTCCAGAGCGCTTCTTCAAATTCCAGGGTGGGTTTTTGCATGGTTAAGCCGGTTTGAGAAAGCGATATTTGGATTTGTAGTAAATCAGGGGGCTGAGTTCTTCGCCGTCTACCATGACCGGGTCGGCTACGCCAAGCTGGACCACTTCACCGAGGAAAATCGTGTGGTCGCCGCCGTCGTAGGAGTTGACAACCCGGCAGTCTACGAAGCCCAGGCTTTCGGCAAAGACCGGCGCGCCCGTGACAGCGGTATAGGTGGGAATGTCGTTAAACGAGCGTTCGGGGTCGCGCCCGGCGAAACGGTTCGAGAGATACACCTGGTTTTCGTGCAGGAAATTCACGCAAAACGCCCCGGCCTCCGGCAGAATTGTGTGGGCGGCAGTGGTTTTATCTATGCAGATTAACACCAGCGGCGGGTTGAGCGAGACCGAGGTGAAAGAGCTGACCGTTATCCCGTGGTAAGAGCCATCTTTTGCCACCATCGTAACCGTGGTGACTCCCGCAGCAAAATGGCCCAGGGTTTTACGGAAATCGAGCGACGTAAAAGGAATCAATTCTACTCCAGCGCTATTTATTTTTGTCATTCTATTATTAACTTTTTCTATTATACAAGCTTTTGTTCAACAGCTTGCAAAGCGCGGCGAGTAGCTTCCTGGGAGGCCGCCAGAAGGTGTTCAATCTCCTGGCGTATCGGCCCGGTGTAGGCCTCGTCTTTGATGGATTTCAGGTTGACCCGCGCCTGGAAAATCGCCCCCTGCAAGGCGGCCTGGGCCAGGGTCGCGGCGGTCCCCGCGTCGGTGATGGTTTGAGGGTTACCCGCTTCGGCCAGTTCTGCCGCCATCCCGCTGATAACCAGGCAACTCCGAGCAATCGCCAGAGGCGATTCGGTCGCGCCCTGTAAGGCCGGTTGCAACGCCGCCTTACGGGCCGCTTTTTCGTCGTCGGTCTTACGGGGCAAGGCGTAGGCAGCCATTACCTGCTCGAATGCGGCGGCATCGGTGTCAACAGCGGCCAGCAAATTCTGGCGCAAAGCATCACCTTCACGGATGATTTCCCGGACCCTATCCTCAATAGCGGCGAAGGCCGGTCGCCCGGTTGTCAGCCGCGCCACCATCGTCACCAGTCCGGCGGCAGCCGCCCCGGTCAGGGCCGCCGCGCCACCCCCACCGGGAGTAGCATCCCCGGAACCAAGCCGGGCCATAAAATCCGCTATTGTTAGCTCTGCAAGCATTTTATTCTCTTTAAGTTTAGCAGTTTATAGCCCGCTTGACCCTGTACTTATGAACGGGTTGCGGGCTCAAAAAGTCCAGTCTTGGTTTAATCCAGGGCTAAAGTCCGGTCTGCTGGCGGGCGGCTTTCAAAACGTTGCCCAGAAGGGTCACGTTTGTCATGGGGCCGGTTCCGCCGGGAGTCGGTGTAATCGCCGCCGCGACCGGCAGCAAACTTTCGAAATCGGCGTCACCTACCAGCCGGTCACCTACCTCGCTGGTCCCAAAGTCGATGACGACCACGCCCGGCTTGACCATGTCCCCGGTCACGATGCCCGGCGCGCCTGCCGCGCAGAAGATGAAATCGGCCTGGGCCGCGTACTGCCGGAAAAGCTCACGCGGAGTACTCTGGTCTACTATCATCGGGCTGGCGTGTTCGGCCAGGAGCAGGGCCAGCAAGGGCCTTCCTACCGTTACCCCGTGCCCGACCAAAAGACAGGCTTTGCCCCGGACATTGTAGCCGTAATGGTGGACCAGTTGCATGCCGCCCTGGGGGGTTGCCGGGACAAAAGTGTCCAGTTCTTCGTACAACCGGCCTAGCAGCATCGGGTTATAGCCGTCCACGTCCTTGCGGGGGTCGAGTACGGCCACCACGTCCTCAAAAGTGATATGGGGCGGGGTCGGCCACTGGACCGTAATGCCGTGAATGGTCGGGTCGGCGTTAAGTTTTCTTATTTCATCGCGGAACTCGTCCAGGGAGAGCCCGCCCGGCAGCACGTGTTGAATGGCCTTGAAACCCAGGTCGGTCGCGGTCTTGATGAGGGTGCGGGTGTAGGCGATTGAACTGGGGTCGTCGCCAATCAGGGTTACAGCCAGGCCGGGAGGAAACCCGTTCTTTTCGACAAACCCGGCTACCGCTAACTTCAACTGGGCTCTTTTTTCTTTGGCGAGAGCCCGTCCATCTAATATCCTGGCGGTTTCGACCAGCCCGGTCCCGCCAGCCTGTGGGCTGGAATTATCGTTCGACAAGCAGCAAATTCCTTCTTTATAAACTACGCCCCGGCCAGTGGAGCATTCTGCTCATCTTCGAGCATCCGGCTTCTATAATTTGGACTTTCGCTTGAAACACTCCTTTTGAGGGGAATTTTGCACCCAGGCCCTGGCTTTTCCAGGCCCACAGCGAAAGTCGTGAATATAAAGTTTTCTGAGCAATTTTGTAGGAATTATAACATATTGAAATCGTATGTGACGATTTAGGCCTGGTTGGGTACGAACTGGCCCAGGAAGGCTTCGGCGGCCTTGATTTGGCCCGGACTGACCTCGTGCATGGTGTCCGGGACCAGGTTTAGGATGGCGTCCACCCCGATACTTTTGAGGGACTGGTAAAAGGTCTGGGCCCGGACGACCCGGTTGTTGCCGGTGTAGGGGTCATAGGGATGCGCGACCTGGTTGGGGTCGTTATCTTGCAGACCGACCTGGACATCAAAAGGGATCGTGACGAAATTTTTGATGTCAAAGCTGTGCCCGGTAACCTGGGTGAAGTTCGATAGGCCGAACGGGAAAGGCAAAGGTTTGCCAAAGAACTGGGTCTGCGGCAGGGTATAGGCCCCGGCGGAGAGGACCGCCGCGCCCCGCACCAGGGTCGGGTAGAACATGGCGAAGTGGTGCCCCAACTGCGCCCCTCGCGAGAAGCCGAAAAGCAACAACTTGTCCTGCACCTTCAGGTTGATGGCCTGGGACACCTGGGCAAAGACCTGGGTTAGCTGTTTGGTCAATTGCAAATCTTCGTTGGCAACGACCTGGGGGTCTTTGTAGTTAACGTTGTAATTGAAGGTCGGGGCTACCAGGACGAGGTGATGGTCGCGGGCGAAGGAGAGGAGCGGCAACCCAAAATCGCTGCCGTTATAGAACATACCGTGCAGGACCAGCAGCACCTGGGCCGGTTGGCCATTGAGGGTTGAGTCCGGGGGCGCGTAAATCGTCACGGGTAGACCCGCAATCCGGTAGAGTTTGAAGTCGGGTGGCAGGTTGGAGACAGCGTCTACGAGGTTATCGTTGGGTTTGGGCGAACTGGCGGGTATGGTAGCCGGGCCGGGCCTGCCGGGCGTAGCCGCCGGGGTAGCCCGTGGGCTGGAAGGCGGCAAAATAGCCAGAGTACCCTTTGGCGTGGGAGTTACTTTGGTTTCATCCGGTCCGGTGCCGGGCGCGGGTGGGTTTTGCAAATTGGCCGAAGTATCGGCCAGGCTGTCAAAGACCCATTTCTGGTCCTTTTCGGCGTAAAAACTAAAGATGGTCAGGCTGGTGTCGCCGTTCTGGTCGAAACTCCACCGCCCGGTTGCACCGCCGAAATTCTTCAGCCCGGCCACCTGTTGCAGGATTGCCGCCCGGTCCTTTTTGTTGGCATTTCGCAGGGCGCTAAGACCCGCGTTCATAGCATCGTAGCCGTAGATGGTCGAGCCCTGGATGCTGTCGCCGTATTTGTCGCGGTATTTCTTGAGGAAAGCGGCACCCCGGCTGGAAAGACCGGTGGCGGCAATCCCGGCGGTGCTGGCATAGCTTCCCTGGGCGCTCGGTCCGGCTTCCTGCAAAAAGGTATTGTTCTGGATAGCGCCGCCACCCAGAAAAGCAGCTTGCGACCCGGCTATCTGGATTTTGGTCTTGAGGCGCGCCCCCAGCACGGCGCTGCCGCCAAAGAAAACAACTTCCGGCTGGGCCAGGCGGATTTGCTCGGCTACCTGGTCGCTGTTGTCCGGTTTATAGGTCAGGGAGGCATGACCCAGCAGTACGAGGTCGTAATTGGGGGCGGCATCCTCGTAGGCCCTGGTCAGGCCGGTGCCATAAGAGGTGCCATCGTCTACCACGAAGACTTTGTGCTTTTGCAGTTTGGCATCGGTATAACCGGCGTCGACCCGGCCCTGGAGTTCGTCGGTCGGGAGTAGCCGGAAGAAATTGTGGATGCCGGTCGGGTAATACTTGGCCGGTTCGTCCGCTGCCGTTACGTTTGGGACCGTTTTGGTCAGGCCGGGATAGGTGGTGCCAGGGCTGACCATGGTCAAACCGGCTTTGTTCAGGATTGGAATGGCGACCTGGGCGGTGGCGGTGCTGGTCGGACCGAGATAAAGGATAGCGTCCGGGTCGTTCGCGGCCTGGTAAGCGTTAACCCGTTCCAGGTCAGGGTCGGGGCCGCTGGCGTCTGCCGAGGCGTTGTCGAGCGGTACGAAGTCAACTTTAAAGTTCCCGACCATCCCTGTATTGCTGGTAAAGTCGTCCAGGGCCATCCGCATCGAATTTACCAGGGCTTGCCCGCTATTTTTGGAAACGCCACTCAACGGCAGACTGGCGTAAATCCGCACGGTTACTACGGGTTTGGAGGGATCTACTGTCGGGTTTGGCGGGGTCGGCGTGGCAGGCCGGGGTGAGCCTGCCGGGGTAGCCTTAGGGCTACCGGTTGGGGCGGCGGTATTATTGGGGCTTGCGGTAGGAGTCTGGCTCGGAGCGGCATCGCTACAGGCGTTTAACAACAGACTTGAAAGGAGGACAAACAGGACCAGGACGCTTATTTTAATAAATCGCATCGCTCCAAAGCCTTCATCATTTGCTAAAAAATCCCAAAGCTCGTTACCTGACCGGAAAATTCTTCCGCTCACCCACTAAATTTACAGTTTACTAAAAGCAGAAAATGTTCCCAAAAATTTCGTAATCACGTTTTGTCCGTTAAATAGCCCCTAAATTTGGCCGGTTTGTTATAATGAGTGTAACAACCAAATTATGGCCGTTATCACCCGTAGTTTCAAGAGGCCGGGTGCGCCAGTTTGAGCCTTTAATAAACTTATAAGGCGGACCACCCTTGTGAGGTAGATTATGATGTTGCGACGAAGTTAGCCAGATTAAGCTTGAATGCTTATTACAAACCGCCAGTTTGATAGTAAAATACCTTTTTTAGATGAAGGATTCCTACAAGGCAGGGTTCAAGCCCCGCCCTTCGTTTCAAGGAGAGAACAGTGAAAGTTTCGATAGTTGGCATTACCGGGTACGTGGGCGCGGAATTGGCCCGGTTGCTGGGGCGGCGGCCTGACGTGGAATTATTGGAAGTGGTCGGGCGCAGTGCCGCCGGACAGCCGATTGGCAAGGTCTTCCCGAACCTGGCTCCGCTCAAATTGACCGTCGCGGGCGAACTGGAACGGATGACCGAAGCGGACGTGATTTTCCTGGCCTTACCGCACCACGCTTCAGCGGAAACCGCCGCCGAAATCCTGGAGAAATCACCCACCACCAAGGTGATTGATATGTCGGCGGACTTCCGCCTGAAAGACCGCGCCACCTACGAAAAATGGTACGGCCCCCACCCGGCGGCTTACCTGCTCCTGGAAGCGGTCTACGGCTTGCCCGAACTCTACCGCGACCAGATCAACCCGCAGACCCGCCTGATTGCCAACCCCGGTTGCTATCCAACCTGCTCGACGCTCGGCCTGGCCCCGGCCCTTAGCTCGAAACTCGGCAAACCGTTTATCGAGCCGGATGTCATCGTGGATGCCCTGAGCGGCACCAGCGGGGCGGGTCGCGGCCTCAAACAAAACCTCCATTTTTCGGAAATGACCGAAAGCACTGCCGCCTATGGCCTGGAAGGGCACCGCCACCTGCCCGAAATCGCCCAGACCCTCACCGATGTTTACGGTAGCCCGGTAGACGTTATCTTCACGCCGCACCTGGTTCCGCTTTCGCGGGGTATGCTGGCGACCTCTTACGCTCGCCTGACCGACGATTTCGTGGCGACCTACAAGACCCAGGCTGAGGCGACCCAGGCGGTCCGCCAGTATTACCGGGATTTCTACGCCAACGACCCCTTTGTGGTAATTGTGGACGAGTCGCCTTACACCAAGCAGGTGGCGGGTAGCAATTACATCTACATTTGCCCGACTATCAACCTGTCGTCCCGGCGGTTGGTGGTAGTATCGGCCCTCGATAATTTGACCAAAGGGGCGGGCGGCGAAGGCGTCCAAAACATGAACCTGCTTATGGGTCTGCCCGAAACCACTGGACTCGATATGTTAGGGCTCTATCCGTAGTTATTGCCAAAGCCGAAAATTTCAGGCCGTTGGCGAATGTCACGGGCAGTGGCATTTGTCACACCCTCTGGGCGCGAGCGCAGTCTAGGAATCTTGGGGACCCACGTGTAGGTACCGGTGGGGTAAGCACAGCCGACCGGGATATTGCCCAACGGACCGGAGGCGTCCTTCGGGTGCGTGGCAGAGCCGCGGAATGACAATTTGGAGACCTTGATTTATAAAAAATAGATTTTCACCAATCAAGGTAACTCCAACTTCCCGGTTCCTACTGAACACTAAAAACTAAACACTGAAAACTTTTCTTGTTTAACGTTTAACGAGATTTTATGGATTTTATTTATTACAACGCCAATATCTACACTTTTGACCCGGCTCTGCCGAAGGCCGAGGCCGTTTATGTACGCGATGGCCGTATCCTCCGATTGGGTTCGAATAAAGACGTGCAAACCCTGGACGGCGCGAAACGGGCCGAGGCGCTCGACCTCAAAGGGGCAACCCTCATTCCCGGTCTGACCGACGCCCACACCCATCTTTTGTGGTGGAGCAAGACCCGCCGCCAGGTCAACCTGGTCGGGGTGGACAGCCTCGAAGGGATGGTCGAAAAAGTGCGGGAGCGCGCCGCCGTTACCCCGCCCGGCCAGTGGGTAACCGGTCTTGGGTGGGATAAGAATCTGTGGGGGCACGACTTTCCGGGGCGCGATTCGCTCGACCGGGCCGCACCTGACCACCCGGTCGTCCTCCATAGCAAAGACGGTCACCTGCTGCTGGTCAACAGCCGCGCCCTGGCCCTGACTGGTATCGGTGAGGATACGCCCGACCCGCCCGG
The DNA here is from genome assembly GCA_001898225.1 of Chloroflexi bacterium 54-19. Taxonomy (GTDB): domain Bacteria; phylum Chloroflexota; class Chloroflexia; order Chloroheliales; family Chloroheliaceae; genus 54-19. The sequence continues at coordinate 16,422 of MKTJ01000012.1, read as the reverse complement.
TGGTGAAATTGGCCGCGAGGCCGGGGGCCGCCTGACCGGGCTTTTTAAGGAGAACGCTACTGCCCTAGTCCTGCCCTATCTCGAACATAGCAGCGCCGCCGCCGACCAGGCAGCCCTGGCCGAAGGGCTTGCCCTGGCCCGGCAAAGTGGCCTGACCGGGGTCCACACGATTGAGGAGCGCGATGGTCTTTCGGCTTTGCAGCGCCTGCACGAGAACGGCAAACTCAATTTCCGGGTGACGGTCTTGCCCTATAGCTATGCGGCCCGGACTTTGATTGAGAACGGGTTCCGGCAGGGTTTTGGGGATGAAATGCTGCGCCTGGGGCAGGTCAAGTTCTTCCTGGATGGCACGCTCGGCTCGCAGACCGCCGCCATGTTCGAGCCTTACCTCGAACCCCACGGCCACGGCGAGGACGAAAAAGACGGCTGCGAACTGGCTAACCGGGGCATCTTGCGCATGAAAGAGGAAGATTTCCTGGAGCAGGCCCGCCATTGTATCGAGAACGGCTTCGCAATTGCCGTCCACGTCATCGGGGACCGGGCCGCCGGGCTGGGTCTCGATGTTATCGAGCAAGTCCTGGCCGAAACCGCCGGGGGCCGGGAAGGATTGCCGGTTCTGCCACCGTTCGCCCGGCCTCGCCTCGAACACGTCCAACTCTTGAAAGCCGCCGACCTGCCGCGCCTGGCCCGTTCGGGGATTATCGCTTCGGTCCAGCCGACCCACGCCACGACCGATCGCGACACCGCCGACCGCTACTGGGGCACGCCCCGCCTGACAGAAACGGGCCGGGGCTATGCCTACAAGAGTCTGCTCCAAAGCGGCGCTCACCTTGCCCTTGGCTCCGATGCCCCGATTGAGCCGATTACTCCGCTCGGCGGCATCTACGCGGCGGTAGCTCGTAAGCGTCCCGGCGAGGACCGCCCGGCCTGGTTGCCTCACGAAAGGTTGACTATTGAAGAAGCCATCCGGGGTTTTACTTATGGTCCGGCCTACGCTGCCGGGGAAGAAAAACGCCGGGGCACTGTTGCACCCGGCTTCCTGGCTGACTTTACCGCGCTGGGCCAGGACATCCTGAGAATTCCCGAAGGCGAAATCCTGGCGACCCCTGTCCGCGCTACTATAGTTAATGGTGAGCCGGTCTATCTCGACCTCTATGGTCAGACCGGCTCGTAAATCTTTCTAAGGGCCCTTCTTATCCTTCCCCTTGTCTTTACCGTCCTTGTTGTCGTCTTTCGGGTCATGTTTATCCTTGGCTCCCGGCTGGGCGGCGGGAGGCTGGGCGACCGGTGGCGCCGGTTGGGCCGCCGGTTTTGGGGTAGCGGTAGGCGGTTGCGGCGTTGCCGTGGGCGGTTCCGGTGTGACGGTTGGGGTTGGTGAAGGGAACGGTTGGCCGGGGTTAGCTCCCTCAGGGAGAGGTGTCACGGTTGGAATCGCCGGGAGCGGCTGGTCAATCTGGCTGGACATGGTATTGCCGCAAGCCGTCAGGGTCGCCACCAGGCCCAGGCCAGTTATTATTATTACAATCAAAAGATTTTTATAATTTCTTTCCATTTTCCTATTATAAACCCTTATATTTCTTCCCGGCCCGCCATTTCACCGGGCCTTAAGCGGTAAGAGTACATTCAATTTGGTACTTTTAGTCATGCAATTAATGTTCCATAGTTTAAAACCTCGTGTATAATTAAATGGAAATGACTACTGCTTTCATTTTAATCCCAGATTTGTACCTGGTACCTTAAATTTAAAAATTATGACTTTCAACCCGACACTCACTCAGTGATTATTTATTATCGGACATACTTTAAATTAACTGTTTCGAGTGAGTTGGAAATTGGTTGCCTAGATGAAACCCGAAAATTACACACTACTGGCAGTAGATGATAACATTGAAAATCTACAGTTAATCTCTCTCAGGTTAAAAATTGACGGCTATAATGTCCTAACTGCCCTCGATGGTAGCCAGGCCCTTGAAATTCTGAACAAACAACAAATTGACGCCGTTTTGCTGGATATAATGATGCCCCGTATAGACGGTTTTGAGTTGCTTGGGATTATTCGCCGCAAATATTCGCTGGCCGACTTACCGGTTATTATGATTACCGCCCTGGGGGAAAGCAGCAGTATCGTAAAAGCTTTGCAGCTTGGCGCAAACGACTATATCACCAAACCGATTGATATGCCGGTAATGCTTGCCCGGCTCTCGACCCAACTCCGGTTGCGCGACCTTTCGCGGCTCCGGGAAGAATTCGTCCGGGTTGCCAGTCACGACCTGAAAAATCCGCTTTTTTCCATTATGGTTTCAATCCAGATGATTGAGGAAATGGTCCCGGCCGGCAGCGAAATGACTGCCCAGGCCGCCAGCCTGGTTGAGATTATAGGCCGCCAGACCGGCGAGATGCAGCGCATAATCGACGAATTTCTAGATTTTCAGGCGGCAGAAGAAGGTAAACTGGCCTTGCGCCCCGAAAAGATAGACCTGAACCAACTGGTCCGGGACGTCCTCGATTTGAACCTCGCTAACGCCACCCGCAAGGGTCAAAGTATTTCCCTGGAACTGGAAGAACCCATGCCGGAAGCCCAGGCCGACCGCCGCCGTATCTCCCAGGTAATCTCTAATATGTTAAGTAACGCCATCAAATACTCGCCCACCGGCAATTCAAAAATCACCTTGCGGACCAGGGCCGGGGAGCAGGCTATCATGTTTGAAGTCTCCGACCAGGGGCCGGGCCTGGCCGAGACGGATATACCTTTTGTCTTCAACAAATACAGCCAGCTCAAAAATGTTCCGACCGGCGGCGAGAAAAGCTCCGGGTTGGGGCTGGCGATTTCGCGCCAGATGATAGAACTGCACGGTGGCGAAATCGGCGTCCGCAATAACTCCACTAAAGGTGCCACTTTCTGGTTTAGTCTGCCCATTTAGCAAAACTGCATGCTAGGTTTGATTTGGGATGTTATAATTTCATAAGAAAAGTTTTAAAATAAGCTAAAGGGAAAATTCACTTCTTACCGTGGCTTTGCAGGCACCCGTGCATGCAGCCGTTTCCCAACCGGGTCCACACAGGCAGGGCTGCTAGGCGGTCCTTAATAAAACAGACTAACCGCTACAGGAAGATACAAGTTGCAGAATTTTCGTATTCGACCCGCCGAACTGGCCGATTTGCCGCGTTGTCTTGATATTGACGCCGGGTATGTCACCCGGCACGTCTGGCAGATGCAAGAGAGTTTCGAGGAACCGGCTGAACCGGATGATGAAGAACTCGGTCTGACCCGTCCCCGCAACCAGATTCTCGGCAAATCGCTAACGGTTAATCTCCCCATTTTCCAGATGAGCCTGAGCCCCAGTCGCCTGCCCCGGCCCCTGGCGGTCTCCGCCCCGCTCAACGACCAGCAGTTGCTGGGCGAGTGGAAAAAGACCGATTTACTCCTGGTGGCGGAAACGGTGGACCTCGAACCGCACCAGGCCATTCTCATGGACGAAATTCCCGAACCATCCATAGACGAGGAAGGTCAGCCTGTGCTGTACCGCCCCGCCCCGCCCGACATTCTCGGCTATATCGGTATATCGGTAGACCGCACCCGCCACCTGGCCTGGATTACCACCCACGCCGTCCAGCTTGATTTCCGGCGGCAGGGCGTGGGAAGCGCCCTCCTGGCCGAAGCCCGCGACTGGGCCGACCGCCACCGAATGCGGAGTTTGCTGGTCGAACTTGAAATTAAAAACTACCCGGCCATCAACTATTTCCAGAAGAACGATTTTTTCTTTTGCGGTTACAACAACGCCTTTTATGCCACCCGCGAAATCGCCCTCTTTTTTGGCAAACGCCTGGAAAAATTTAGCTGAGCCTGTTCGCCCCTTAAAGGCGGTTACGCTCCCAGGCGTTGTGTCTGGAAAAGCTAAAATGGATTTGATAGAATGCCCTTATGGGATTGGAAGAGACCTTTGTTTTTTGTCCATATCTTGCTGTCACGCTTCACATTCTTGAGAATTCTAACCGAACCACAACTGCTTACTGCAAAGGAAAAAATTTTATATGGAAATTGCTGAAATCAAACGGCAGGCCGAAGCTCACCGGGATGACCTGGTTTCAATCCGGCGCGACCTTCACCGCCACCCGGAGCTTGCTTTCACCGAAAACCGTACCGCCACCATTATTTCCGACCGGCTGGAAAAACTCGGCCTGGAAGTCCAGACCGGTATCGCCCAGACCGGGGTGGTGGCAACTTTGCGCGGCTCCCGCCCCGGCAAGACCGTCCTCTACCGGGCCGACATAGATGCCCTGCCTATCCTGGAAGCGGTGAGCGCCGAGTACAAGAGCCGCACGGATGGGATTATGCACGCTTGCGGTCACGACGCGCACGTTGCTATCGGTCTGACCGTTGCCGAAATCCTGGCAGGGCGGCGCCAGAACTTTGCCGGGAACGTAAAATTCCTGTTCCAGCCCGCCGAAGAAATCGTGAGCGGGGCCAAGCCGATGATCGAGCAGGGCGTGATGAAAGGGGTAGACGTTACCTTTGGCATCCACATGGGCAACGACGAACCGGTCGGCTCGATTGCCCTGCACTCCGGTCCGGCCATGGCGAACGTGGACAGCATCAAGTTGATTGTCCGGGGTAAAGGTGGTCACGGCAGCCAGCCCGAAAAAGCAATTGACTCGATTATGGCGGCCTGCCAGATTGTCAACACCCTTCAGACTATCGTCAGCCGCGAGGTCGCTCCCAAAGATACGGCGGTGTTGAGCATTGGCACCATTCATGGCGGGTTTGCCTCGAATGTTATCGCGCCGGAAGTGGTGCTGGAAGGGACCGTCCGCACCTTCCTGCCGGAAGTCCGCGAGAAGATGCTCAACCGGATTGAGGAAATCGCGGTCGGGCTGGGCAAAACTTTGCGCTGTGAAGTGAAGTTCGAGATTGTCTATGGCTGTCCGGCGGTGGTCAATAGCGACCAGTGGACCGATTTCATCCGCCAGAGTGCCGGGCAACTCCTGGGCGCGAACAAGGTTATCAATTCGGACCCGATTATGGGCAGCGATGACATGTCGTTATTCCTCAAAGAAGTCCCCGGCTGTTACTTCTTTGTCGGGTCGGGCAAACTGGACGGCACCAGCTTCCCGCACCATCACCCCGGCTTCGACATCGAGGAAGACGCCCTGGTGGTCGGCACCGAGGTTATGACCAAGGCGGTGCTCGACTACCTGGACCAGCACCAGAACTAAGCAGTAAACCGGGAGCGGCTTGCTTCAAAGGGGAAGGCCGCTCCTGTCTCCGGCCTGGCCGGGTTTTAAGTCTAACGGTGGGGGGTAAGGGTTATGTGGCGAAAGCATCCGTTAGCCAGGTTAATTTTTGGGTTAATTGTAGCGCTGGTGGCGTTTGGTACGGTAGGTTTTGGGCTACTCTGGGGCGCGGATTTCTGGAAAGACGGCACTTTGCCGCCCCGCCAGCTTGAGGGTATCGCCAAAATTTTGGAACGCCCGGCGGCCTCGACCCTGCCCGGTCGCTTCAATCTCACCACTTTTGACGGCCAGTCCATTGACTTCGAGTTAAAATCCAGCCTGATAAGTCGCCTCGGCCAGTTGTTAAGGGCAACCCCGGCCCAACCGGTCCTGGTCAATTTTTCTCCCAACTTCCACAATGTTTATTTTTTACGCCTGGGCAGCGTGACCCTGACCCAGGATACCTTCGAGGAAGGGTTGTTACTCCAACACTGGCAACTGATTCCCGCCGTGCTACTGGCCGGGATGTTCCTGGGTGGGATAGCTGCCCTGGTCTATATCCTGGTGGCGCTTTACGACTGGCTGGCGACGCCTCGACAGGTTTCCGGCAACCTGGTGGCCCGGATTGAACGGAGCGATTTTCGGGCGGACGGATTCTTAATCCAGGTGCGGCCCTGGACCGACTGGAGAAAAGGCCGCTTTGCCCAGTTTGAGCTTGCCCAGGAAACTTTTCTCGAAACCGATGGCGCGGACTATGTCGAGGTGACCTACAGCCCCATTTTCCGCTTTGTCCGCCGCATGCGCGTGTTGCAACTGGCGGATCTCTCTCCCGAACAGCAAGCCGCCCTGGCCCTTTTTAACGCCGAGGGTTCCAGCCTGAGTTACGCCCCTAGCTGGCGTATGCGCATTTTTTTGTATTCAGATGCCGTCCTGGGGTTGTTTTTCCTGGCGGTGGCTTCCTATATAGCCCTGGCTTTTTTACCGGCAGCCTTCCAATCGCCCCGAATGGAGCTTTCTCAATGGTTTATTCTGCTGGTAGCGGGGCTGGTTTCGGTATCAATCGGGGTTTATATGCTCTTGCGCTTCCGGCGCAAGCAGCAGGACGTGCGCGGTCCTAAACGGCTGACGGTTGGCCCGGTCCTGAGCAAGTGGCGCGTAACCGGGACCAGCAACGACAACCGCCGCCTGATTGTGGTAGCCGATGGCGGGCTCAACGCCGGGGAACAGGCGGTCCGCAAGTTCGACCTCAGCCCGGCCCTTTACGACCGGTTGCGGGTCGGTGACATCGTCGAAATCGAGCATACCCCGCGCCTGCGGTTTATCTGCCGCCTGGAGGTTAAAGGCCACCAGGAACTCACGTCCTTCCCGGCCTGAGTTAGATTTTATATATCTCAAATTCGCTCTGAGGGTCTAAATAGGCTCGTGGGAAAATTGTGTTGTTTGGTGATTCGAGGGCGGCAGGGTAGCGACCGAAAAAGCTGGTCACGACGATATAGGTCGCGCCGTACCGTTCGGCCAGCCGCTTTACCGTTTCCAGCGACTCATCGGCGGGCAACCGCAGGGCCGGTAGACCCGTCGCATAATTGAGTGACGAAGGCTCGTCCGCGATAATTGGCCCGGTGACGTTATTTGCCTTTAACCAGCTATTTAACCTCGCATAAACCGCCTCGTTGTGCCGGTGGTTTTCAACCGTGCCGCCCACGCTGACCCTGAACTGGACCAACTCTACCGCGATTAGAAAAACCATCAAGATTGGGAACAGCCGCAGCCCTTCCGGTTTCCAGGCCCGGTATTTTTCACCCGCCCGGTAGAGCAAGTAGACATAACCAATCGCGCCAAAAGGGGCGATACTACCCGCTGAATGATACATACTGCCGTTTATGCTCGCCACCGCGATGATAAGCGGGGAGGCTACCCCCAGCAACAAACAATAAAGCAACCCGCCGTCCAGTTGCGCCCGGTTGCGCCGCCAGAGCAGAAATAGCCCGAGGGCCGGTAGCAGCGCCACCGGCACGAACATCGTTCCCAGCACTTCCACCCAGGCGTTGTAAAGGGCGTCCCAGCGGGTCAGCAGGATTTCCCCTGGACCTTGTTGTAAAAGGGTGTTGAAGTTAATCGGTGTTTCGTAGTTAAAGAGGGTGGCGTAATTGTTAATCAGGCCGGTTTCGAGGGCGGCGGGCGAACTCAGGGCGTGAAAGGTCAGCCAGTTCCGCAGCAGCCAGGGTCCGGCGGTCAGGAGCAGCCCGATAGCGGTAAAAACGGCCAGCTTGAAGGTTTTAACCCGGTCCTCTCGTTCTTTTACAAACCTGACCAGGGTTATGATACCCCAGGCCGCGACAAAAAAGGCCGCGTGGCTGCGGGCAAGGTAGGCCAACCCCATCAGTAACCCCAGACCCAGGCTTTGAGCTGGGCTTTCGCGGCTGACCCAGACCAGGGCCGCCCCACTCAGCAGGGCCGCGTAAATCATCGAGCTATCCGGCACCGCCGACTGGTAAGCCAGTAGCGGGTTCAGGGCGATATATAACCCGGCTATCCCCGCCAGGAAAGTTTGCGGTTTTGCCCCAAGACCTACCCCGCCCAGGAGGCGTCTTCCCAGCCAGAAGGTCAACGCCGCCAGGACCGACCCGGCTATGATGCTGGGTAGTTGGGCGGCCAGGCTCGTATCGCCCAGGATGAAAAAGGAACCCGCTATCAGGAATGAAGCCAGCGGCATCCAGAAGTCGAAACCGGGATGGGTCACGGTTGCCGGGGCCGGGTGGTAGTTCCAGACTATTGAAAGCTCCAGGGGATGGCCGTTAAAAAAGCTCCGGGCTCCCTGGACATAATAGGCCGGGTCATCCAGGGGCGGGAAGGGCAGTTGCAGGGCGTAAACCAGCCGGATTAGCAGGGCCAGGCCGAAAATACCGCCCGGCCAGAGCCAGTTTGGGTTCAATTTAGTTTTTGGTGTACCGGTTTCGAGGGTTTGCGCTTGCATCGGGGTTTTCTTCTTTAAAATAGCGAAAGCCTGTTTCCGGCCAATTATAGTCTGAAAAAAAAGAAACGGCTATAGGAGAATATTGCCCCTATTGCCGTTTCTCTTTTATTTACCTAAGTTGCAATTGCCTTAAACCACGTTCAACGTTATACGTTTTATAAAGATTTAACCGTTGTTGCCAGGGCAATTTCGATACCCTGCCGCATCAATTCCAGGCTCATGCTGGGGGAATGGCGGTTGCGCCGGTCTTCCTTGATTAACTGGGCGGCCAGTTGGGGCGTGCCGGGTAGATGGATGAATCCGGCCACAATCGGTTGGCCTTCTACCGGGGACCAATCGCCGCTGTTGATGGCGTGCAGGGCCGTAAAGAGCATTTCGTTGCAGAGGTGGCCCCCGGCGTGGTCGGAGGGGTAGGCCGGGAGGCCCGCCTCCAGCAAATCAGCCACAATCTGGTTGGCCGGGAAAGTGCTGAAGTAAGCCGCGGGGCCTTCGGGGAGGAGCGGCACACCGGGCCGGGTATGGCCGCCATTATCGGGCGAACTGATTTCCGACCAGTTATGCCCGACCCTTTCGAGGCGCAACCCGGTATCTCCAAAGGCCAGTCCGAGGCCGATTACAACCTGGGGCCGGTGCTGCTCGACCAGGCCATAAAGGACGCCGGGCATTTTGACGCAATCCACCGGCATGACGGCACCCTTTACTACATATCCCTCAACCGAAAATCCGTCCAATGCTTCGGCCAGCACCCCACTCGGATTGTAGGGGAAGCGGTCGAAAGGTTCGTAACCGGTTAGAAGGATTGTTTTTTCATTATTACTCATAGTCTTCCACAAAAATTCTTCTTTTATTCAAGACTCTCGCTTGAAACACTCGTTTGAAGTTACTTTCCAGTAATTTTTCAGGCTCAAAGCGAAAGTCGAATTTCAGGTTTAACTTATATACCCCCATGTTAAAAGCAAAGACTCCCTTTGTAACAGCGAGGGCGCCTTTGCCTTTACCGAAAATCTATAAAGCCGGAGATAGCTTTAATTATGCGGTATCACCTGCGAGGTGTCACCTGCGAGGTTAAGCCTGCGGGGCAGCGACGATTTCGTTTCGCATCACCCCGATACCTTCTACCTCGGTCTCCATTATATCACCCGGTTTTAAGAATTCCGGCGGGTTGGCGAAAGCGCCGACCCCATCAGGGGTGCCGGTAGAAATAATGTCGCCCGGCTCCAGGGTCAGGGCCACTGAAATGTCCGAAATCTGGGTCGCAATATCGAACATCATCTGCCCGGTATTGGCATCCTGTTTGGTGACACCGTTGACCCGTAGCCGCAGCGGAATGTGCAGAGGTGTCGGTAGTTCGTCCGGGGTAACCACCACCGGGCCCATCGGGCAGGAACCATCCAGGCTCTTGCCTTTGTACCATTGCAGGTGTTTGAATTGCAAATCGCGGGCGGAAAGGTCATTGATGACAGTATAGCCGAAGACGTGGTCGAGCGCGGTTTCTTTAGAAATCTTGCGCCCGCCGACCCCGATAATCAGTCCCAATTCCACCTCCCAGTCGAGCTTTTTGGTGACGGTTTCGTCCAGTTCAATCTGGCTGAACGGCCCCGTTACGGAAGTGGTCGCCTTCGTGAAATAGATAGGGGCTTCCGGCGGTTTTTCATCTTCGCCCCTGGCGACCGCTCCTTCGAGGAAGTGTTTGTAATAATTGCGGCCCAGGCAGAGTACATTCTTGAGCGGGCGTGGAATAGGAGCCAGTACTATTTTCTCATCGTAAGGCAGGACCAAGTTAGCTATATTAAGGTCGGAATCCTTTACCTGTGCGAAACGTTCCGCTACAGCTTTCCACCGGTCCGGCCCGGCCTGAATAAGTTCGAGCAGTGATGTGGGGCCATTCCCCATTAGTTGGCCTATGTCAATGATGGAATCTCCGCGTAACGCGCCCAGGCGAGGCCCCTGGCCGACGTCATAAGTTAAGTAGCGCATCTTTCTCCCGTATCTTTTAATTGCTTTTCGGCAAAGCCGGTTGCAAGGCTAGTAAGTAGCAAATTTATACCATTGAGACTGCAAAATTGTTCTGCTAAACTCTCAACGGTAAATGCTTTCAGACTGTAACCATCTGTGAAACATCTTTGTAGCACCAGACTGGCCCCTTCGAAAGGAACCACCGCAGTTTAGAATAATGCTAGTATAATCAATTCTTTACATTAATACCAATCCAGCCTTTTGTCCCGACAAGCAAGGTAAATCCAGCGTGGCGACTTGTGTTTTCAACCCTGCATGTTATATTATTAAACTATAGTGGGTAAGTAAATAATAATAAATCTGTCGCCGTCAGACTGATGAGAAATGATTTGAGACAAAGAGTTAATGACTCAAAGCCAGGCCAGGTAATTTCGATGACAAAGATACTAATTATTGAAGACGATAAGACCGTAATGGCAAGCGCCAGGGATTTGTTAGAGGCGGAAGGTTATGATGTATCCACTGCCGAAAATGGTCGCCGGGGTGTCGAAATGGCTCGCCAGGTCCGGCCCGACCTGATTATCTGCGATGTAATGATGCCGGAGGTGGACGGACACCACGTCCTGATGGCTTTACGCGAATTGTCCGAGACTAACGCTATTCCTTTTATCTTTCTGACCGCGAAGGCTGATAAATCGGATATTCGCCAGGGTATGAAACTGGGCGCGGACGACTACCTGACCAAGCCCTACACCCGCATGGATTTGCTGGACGCGATTAGCAGCCGCCTTGCCAAGCAAAACACCCTTAACCAGCATTTCAACTCCCAACTTCGCCAGGTTGAAGCCCGCCTGCACTATGCTCTCTACTACGATACCCTGACCGGGCTGCCCAACCGGCTGCTTTTCCGCGACCAGTTCCTGAAAGCCCTTCCGGCCCAATCCCCGGCGGATTGGGTGGTGGCGGTGGTCTATCTTTCCCTGGACCGCTATAACCAGATTAGCAATAACCTGGGGCCGGAATACGCTAACCTCCTCTTGAAAGCCGTCGCGGGACGGTTAAAGGAGACCCTGGGTGAGCAGGCCAGTATTTCCCGGTTGCAGACGGACGAATTTGCCCTGGTCCTTTCCGGCAGTTCCGTCACCTTGAACCTGGCCCAGACCTGTCAATCCATCCTGGTAAACCTGGCCCAACCCTATAATTTCGACCAATTGGAAGTCTATACGACAGCCAGCCTTGGTATCGGGTTCTACCCGGATGATGGCTCCGAACTGGAAGGTTTGCTGGACAATGCCCGTGTTTCGATGTTACAGGCTCGCAAACAGGGTGGCAATAAATTTGAATTCTACCAGCCGAGCTACTCTACCCGCTCGATTGACCTGGTAAAACTGGAAACCGGCTTGCGTCACGCCCTCGAACGAAATGAACTTGAGGTCTATTACCAGCCCCAGGTCTCTATTCAGCACGGTAATATCGTCGGCGCGGAAGCCCTGTTGCGCTGGAAACACCCGGAGCGAGGCTACATTTCCCCGGCCATCTTTATTCCCCTGATTGAGGAAACCGCTCTTATTCACGAAATCGGGGATTGGGTCTTGAAAACGGCCTGTTCGAAAGTAAAAAGCTGGCAGGAAGCCGGTCTGCCGCCTATCCACATCGCTGTGAATGTGTCCAGCCACCAGATTTACCACCCTAATTTCCTGAGTAATGTCAGCCGGATTGTCCAGGAAACCGGCCTACCCCTGCAAAATCTCGAACTGGAATTGACCGAAAGCGCCCTCCTTCACGAGGTGGTAACCGCTAACGCTGTCCTGCGCCGGTTGCGGGCGGTCGGAATCCAGATTGCCATTGACGATTTTGGCACCGGCTATTCTTCGCTGAGTTATCTCAAACAGTTCCCGTTCGATACTCTCAAAATCGACCGGCTGTTTATCCAGAATATCGGGCAAGACCCGGAAAGTTCGGCGATTACCCTGGCAACCATCCAGATGGCTCACAGTCTCAACCTGAAAGTTATCGCCGAGGGTGTCGAGACCGAAAGTGAGCTTGATTTTCTGCGCAAGCACGATTGTGACGAAATCCAGGGGTATTACTTCAGCCGCCCGCTGCCGGAAGGTGAATTCGAGAAGTTACTGGCCTCGTCAAAGCGCCTGGATAACGTTGAGGCGACCGTCAACACCTTTGATAACCCTTCCCCTGCCACCGTCTAAAGCTTTTTGCCGATAGACCGATAGCGCCGGGAATAAAAAGCCGGGTCTTCCCACGAAGACCCGGCCAATTTTTTATTTATTTCAGGTTTTCAATCTGGACCGGCTCGATTTGCTCCGCCGGGACAAAATCGAAGACCTTTGAGAAGAAATACAACTGGGCTTCCAGCGACCGTTTGATATTCTCGGAGCGCCGGAACCCGTGCTGCTCACCCTCAAAAGGCAGATAGGCCACCGGCAAGCCTTTCGCTTTGACCGCTTCAAACATCTTTTCGGCCTGGTCGGGCGGTACTACCTTATCCTCCAACCCCTGGAACAGAATCAGGGCGCAATTCAATCCCTCGGTATGATAGATGGGCGACCGTTCGAGGTAAAGGTCGCGTTTTTCGGGGTAAGGGCCAATCATGCTATCTAGATAGCGCGATTCGAATTTGTGGGTATCGAGGGCCAGGGCTTCGGCATCGCTCACTCCGAAGTGGCTCGCGCCTACTTTGAAGACATCTCGGAAGGTAATCGCGCAGAGCGTGGTGTAACCGCCCGCGCTGCCGCCTTCTATCGCCAGGCGGTCCGGGTCGACCAGCCCCTTTTGGACCAGGTATTTGGCCGCGTTCACACAGTCGTCAACGTCAACCACCCCCCACTGACCGTTGAGACGCTGGCGGTAAGCCCGCCCGTAACCGGTGCTGCCGCCATAGTTCACATCCATCACGGCGATACCCCGGCTGGTCCAGAACTGGACTTTCAGGTTGAAATCCTTGGTGCTGAAGCCGGTCGGCCCGCCGTGGCTCTGGACCAAAAGGGGCGGCAACTCTCCGGCAGGGGCGGTGAAATCTTTGTTGGTAGGCGGGTAGAAATAGCCGAAGGCGGTCAGGCCGTTTTCGGTGGGGAACTCTACTTCGACCGGCTGGGAAATATAACCGGGGTCGAATTCAAGCTCGCTGGCCCGCTTTAGGACCTGATACTCGCCCGAATCAAAGCTGTACCGCACAATCGCCCTGGGCTGGTTAAGAAAGGATACCCCCATCACAGCAGAGCTCCCCTTGAGATGGACATCCCCGGTGTTGCTAAAGGTGGTCTTGAACTGGCTCAGTTCCCTGGTTTTCAGGTCAAGACGGCCCAGCCGCCACTCGCCTTTTTCAAAGTAATCGCAAATAAGGCTGTCCGCCGATTCGAAAGTGTAGGTCGCCAGGCCAAAGACCCACTGGGGTACGCCAAACTCGGCCTCTCTGGGCAATAACGCCTCGGCCTGCCCATCCTGCCAGCGATAGAGGTTCCACCACCCGGTCCGGTCCGATACGAAATAGAGGACGTTATCCGGCGACCAGGTGGGTTGGAAGATTGACTCGGTCAGGCCTCCCGCGACCAGTTGGTGCTGGCCCAGGCTGCCGTCCGGTGCGATTGGGCAGGTCCAGGCTTCGGTACCGTCCCAGGGCATGTTCGGGTGGTTCCAGGTGAGCCAGGAGAGCTTTTCACCATCCGGACTGACAGTAGGGTTCGAATAGAAATCGTTCCCGCTCACCAGCACTTGCCCACCGTCATTGTCTTCCAGGCTGACCGCTACGATTGTATTGACCGCTTCCTGGCCGGGCCGGGAATGGTCCTCCCGCACACATATGAGGCGCTGGCGCGGCTTGTCAAAGAACGGGTCGGCGTAGCGGTAACCGCTCTCCTCGGGAGTAATGGGCCGGGGCGCTTCGCCGGGCTTCTGGCGGTACAGGCGCTGGTCGGCATAATTCGCGAAGAAAATTTCGCCCTGGTGAACCAGGTAGGAGCGCCCGCCGTATTCGTGGACCCTGGTTCGGACGTTGAAGGGGGCCGGGGTAACATCGGTCTGCCGACCGTCCGGGGTCAGGCGCACCACCACATAGCGCCCACCTTCGGTGGGCCGCCCTTCCAGCCAGTAAACATCGTTGCCATCCAGTTCAATCTGGCCCAGGTTAATCGAACCCTGGACAATCAGGTCGGCGGTTATCGGGGATTGCCAGGCCCCGAAGCGGGCTGTTTTGCTTTCTGTCATCGTAAGATCGTGACTCCTTTTAATTAATGATCAATTTTGAGTGCTAATCTACTAAAAAAGTTTGCGATGTGTCAATTAAAAGGGACGGAAGAATTGTATAATCAGGGCTTGGAATTCCAACCCTTACTAGAAACTCAGGCGAAATGCAATCAGACTCCAACTTGAAAACTTCTTCCGTCAACGACACCGTTGCAACCCCGGTCAGCGTGGTTGCCCCGGTTTCCATCGCAATACTTGGCGCGGCGGCTTTCGTGGTTACGGCAGATGCGCGGGTTATCAATCCCCTGTTACCGATTATCGCTACCGAATTTAAGACCGATGTGGGCAGCACGGGTATCATCGTGAGCGCTTATGCTATTCCTTACGGTTTATTTCAACTGGTCTACGGACCGTTGGGGGACCGCTTTGGCAAACTGCGGATAATGTCGGTGGCTTTATTTCTTTTTTCGCTCGGTACGGTTGCCTGCACTTTTGCCCCTACGCTCTTTCTGTTGAGCCTGATGCGTTTTCTGACCGGGGTCGTGGCGGCGGCAATAATTCCCATGTCGCTGGCCTATATCGGAGATAGCTTTCCTTATAAAGAACGCCAGGTTGCCATCGGTCAGTTTCTGATGGCGTCGGCGCTGGCCCAGATTCTCAGCACCAGCCTGGGCGGGGTCGTGGGCGACTTTTTGAATTGGCGGCTCCTATTTTTCTTTTACGGGTTGATTTCCCTGGTTATCGGGGTGGTATTCTGGCGGGTCGCGCGCAGGGCGGCTTTGTCCTCCCCGGTCCATCCGGGGCGGAAAATCACTTTCCGGCCTTATTTAGTTTTGCTGGCGAATCCCGCGCCCCGGCTGGTTATTATCGCCGTCTTTATCGAAGGATTCTTTTTCTTCGGGGCATTTTCGTTTTTGGGCGCTTTCCTGCGCGACCAGTATAACTTGCTTTACCTGGCTATCGGGTTCATCCTGAGTATCGTGGGCCTGGGTAACCTGGTGTATAGCCGCTCGGTAAAATGGCTGGTCCGGCGTTTTGGGGAAAACGGTCTGATACTTATCGGCGGCAGCCTGACCCTGGTTTGCTACCTGGTCATCGGGCTGGTCCAGTCCTGGCTACTTCTTATCCCCCTCAATATTTTCCTGGGCCTGGGTTATTCCATGCTCCACAGCACCTTGCAGACAAAAGCGACCGAAATGGCTCCCAATAACCGGGGCACGGCTGTCTCGCTCTTTGCCTTTAGCCTGTTTTTGGGGCAGGGTATCGGCACTGCTGTTCTCGGCGCTGTTATCGATGGGCCCGGTTATGTGCTGGCTTTTGTTATCGCCGGGGTTATGCTGGCGCTATTAAGTATCTGGTTTGTGGCGGCAAGCCAGGCTTATAAGCGTTCGACGCCGTAACCTGTTAATTCTATAATCGAGGCTGGCTCAATTTGACTTCCTCTTTGTTAAACGTCCCGTTTATTTTCTCCATACCCAGGCTTTATTTTTATAACTCCTTTTATTAAGAGTTCTCATTGAGTTTCAAAAATAACAATAATTTAATCAGAAATGAGGGGTTGACCCTATTTCAAAAAAAAGAAAATTAAGTTAAAATTGATTAAACTTTTAAAATTGATGGATTCTATCCTGAATTGAGACTAAATACAAGTAGGCGGGTAAATATATCCAAAAATGAGTTATGTATAGTTAAGATTGGATAGATAAAACCATCAAGAAAAAGATTTGGTGAATTTACAATTTGCACATAAAAAATAAGGGGTTACTTATTGAAATATAAGTCAACTTGTGCTAAATTGTACACACAAAACTAATTAGTTTACTGGGTTTTTGAGATTAATCACCTTTCTATATTTTAAAAAGATATAGATATGCTTGTGATATTGTCACTATTGGGTTAACAACAAAATATTAAATTCGAGGAAAGGAAAATAAGTCACCTGGTTCTTCTGCTTAAACTTGCCCGGTGACTTAGTAAAGCTATGTCTGTTAAACATACTAACCTGGAGGGTTACCAGTCCTCCATCGCCCCAAAAGACACCGTTTCCCGTTACCAACAATTAAAGAGTATCAACCTGGAAG
>MKTJ01000011.1:6506-29971 GCA_001898225.1 Chloroflexi bacterium 54-19 | reverse complement strand
AAGTTAGGGGGCACATTCAGTAATCTTGCACCTAAAGTTTGAATTTCCGGTGATTTCACTTTTGTAATGCGCCCTTGCTTCTGTACTTTAACAATCAAAATCTGGTTGAGTAGCTTTCTAGGCTTGCTGCTGACCCTGCCATTGGCTCTCAAACTCGGCTGGTGTTAGATAGCCCAGCGAGGAATGGATCCGTTTATGGGTCTTCATCCAGAAATTCACCTATGATGTTGCACCTGTCATGGATACTTTTCAGATCCGAGTATAATATCTTTAGCATTTATTAACTATTGGGGGTAAAAAGAAGATAGGAAAAGTTGTTGATTGGAGCTTTGATAAAGATGGTTAGCCAAGGTTTGGAGCGGATCCAAAAATGGTTCTTGGAAATCACTAAACCAGCTAGATCTTCCCAAGTAATTGAAACCATTTCCGATTTGAATCGCTATAATCGGAGTTAATTGTCGAAAATGCCTTGCTCAGGCAACAACTTATTGTGCTCAACCGTCAGATAAAGAAGCCTTTATTCAGACCACTCGACCGGTTCTTACTCTCAATTCTAGCCAGCCGGTCAAAGAGGTGGCAGCAAGTTTTATTCATCTTGAAACCAGATACGCTTCTTCGCTGGTATCGAGAGGGCTTTCGCCTTTTCTGAAAGTTTAAATCTCGACCTAAATCCTACAAGCCAAGAATTGGTACTGAAACCAAAGCACTCATTGAGCAAATGGCTCGTGTCAACCCCCTTTGGGGAGCCGAACGTATCAGGGGAGAACTCCTCAAGCTTAATATCAAGGTTTCAAAAAAAACTGTCCTCAAATATATGCAACCTGGCAGGTCTCCCCGCCCTAGTGGTCAGAATTGGAAAACCTTCCTTAAAAACCACGCTGGTGATATTTAGTCGTGTAATTTTCTACCAGTGACTAATATTTTCTTCCGACAAATTTACGCGTTCTTCCCGATAGAACACTCTTCCAGGCGCATAATCCATTTCGGAGTAACCCGGCATCCAACTGACCAATGGGTAGCTCAGCAGCTCAGGGAAGCTATTCCCTTTGGACAAAGGCCAAAATATTTGATAAGGGATAATGACCGAAAATTCGGTCCAGAATTTGAACGAGTAGCCAAAGGAGCCGGAATTGAAATCTTAAAAACGCCAATAGCCGCCCCGAAAGCAAATGCTATTTGTGAGAGAATGCTTAGGTTTTGGCTTGTTTTATCCTTTCTAATATTTTCGGATAGGCCCTTAGTTGAAATATCGTAAGGGTTGGGGAGGCCCGGAGATTATCTAAAAAGCTCTAAACTGTTAGGCTACTCTTTTCTTTACAAAACTTCCTGAAAAGGGTAGCTTACATCTTCCAGCCGTTTGTTGGAGGCTAGCAATTTTTCAAACTCTCCCTCAGGTAGTGGGCGGCTATAGTAATAACCTTGAATTTCTTCGCAAGCATGCTTGCGAAGAAATTCAAGTTCGCTTTCGGTTTCAACCCCCTCGGCGATAACTTTAAGGTTAAGATTATGCGCCATCTGGATGGTCGCCAGGGTTATTGCTGAACTTTCGGGATCTTGCCCGATGTTCTGGACGAACTGCCGGTCAATCTTGAGAGTATCAAACGGGAATTGTTTAAGATAGCTAAGGGACGAATAGCCCGTGCCAAAGTCATCAATTGCAATCTTTATCCCGACCGCCCGCAACCGGCGCAGGACAATATTAGCGATAGATACCTCGTGCAGCAGAGTGCTTTCGGTTAATTCCAGCTCGAGATTTTCCAGCGGCAGACCGGTTTGCTGGGTAATCCGCCTAACTTTATCCAAAAAATCTGGGCGGTAAATTTGGTGGCTTGAAACATTTACAGAGATGCGTATAGGCGGCAGCCCGGCTTTCTGCCAACTTTTCACCTTTAAGCAAGCTGTTTTAAGCACCCAATCGCCAATTTCGTGAATAAGGCCATTCTCCTCGGCTAACGGGATAAAAGTAACCGGCGGCACAAAGCCTTTTTCTGGATGTTTCCAGCGTAAAAGAGCTTCCGCCCCCACAATGTTACCCTGCTGGATTGAAACCTGGGGTTGATAATGTATTTCGAGCTCATTACGTTCGAGGGCGTGGTGGAGGCTCGTTTCGAGTTTGACCAGCTCTAGCGAGCGCGTGAACTTCTCAGCTTTGTAGAACTCAAAATTGTTGCCGCCCCTTTCCCGCGTGTACAGCATAGAAATACGGGCATTATCCAGCAATTCTTCAAGTTCGGTGCCGTTTTCAGGATATAAACCGATACCGAGGCTGGCGGTAGTGTAAACTTCCAACTGGTTCAGCTCGTAGGGTAAGGCTAGCTTTCCGAGGATAGCCTGGCAGGTCTGAGCAGCGTTCAAACTGGCCGAATTGCCGGAAATAAAAAGGACAAACTCATCTGCCTGTAGCCGGGAAATACTAGCATTCTCGCCTAGCGTTTCTTTAAGGCGCACTGCCACAGCTTTGAGCAGCAAATTTGCAGAGTTTAACCCCAGGTTATTTCTAATCTGACTATAACGATCAAGGGAAAGATAAATGACCGCAACTACCGGGTCGGCGATGGGTTTGGCCGCGAGAATTTTTAAGAACTGTTCTCTGAAAAGCAGCCGGTTAGGTAGGCCGGTCAGGGTATCGTAATAGAGCGCATAATTCAGACGGGCTTCAACCTGTTGAACCTGGTCGTAAAACCGCTGGTTGAGAACATTTTGTTTGGTAAGGCGGCTGGATATGGCGTCAAGCAAATCTATGCGGTTATAGGGTTTGGTCAGGTAATCGTCTGCTCCCAATTTCATGCCCTGGCGAATATCCGATTTATCGGCTTTTGCGGTAAGGAAAATAAAAGGGATAGCGTTGGTTTCGGGTATCGTGCGCAAGGCCCCCAAGACGTGATGGCCGTCCACTCCCGGCATCATTACGTCACATATAATCAAGTCAGGTATTTGCTGCTGGGCAAGGTCTATACCCTGTTGGCCAGTTTCGGCAGTAATTACCTCATAACCTTCCGCCTCCAATAAGTCCCTGGCGGTCGCAATAATAATATCATCATCTTCAATTATCAGAATCTTCGTCATCTTTTCCAAATCACTCATTCTTAACTATATAAATCATCAGAAAAAATCGGAAAGTAAGGCGGATGAATGACAAGTCACTTATCCGCAACATTGCTGACCAGGTCCAGCACTTCGCCTGGATTAGCCACTAACTCGGCTCAAGCAGCCTCTACCCTCCCTATCAAATCTTTAACTTCTCAAAATAGCGGTCGGGGGTTGCTTTTCATTTAATCCTGCGCCTGCCATAAATGGCAGGTAGAATTGTAGCCTGGTGAAAAAGCCGGTAATTAGTAAACGCTCGATGGAAAAGGTAGGCGGCAATAAACCCTTTTATCGCCCCGCTGTGTGGTAAGGCGTTCCGTCCTGCACAGACATTACCTTCTGGTTGCTGGGGTCTGCACCAACAACTTGCAAAGAGGTTAGATATTTTTAATTCAATAAAAATTAAGTTTTTTGAGTCAACCCAAAAAATCTACTTTGTTGAACCTGACCCAAATTACTCTGCTCCTCAATACTAATATGTTCACCTAAAATCAATTTACTGTGAGTTGCTAAGTGACAGAACCATAAGCGGCAACCTTACCGTAAAAGTGGTACCAACGCCTACTTCGCTTGTCAAGGCAATTTGACCAGCGTGGGCATCAACTGCTTTTTTGACGATGGCTAATCCTAACCCCGTGCCGGCAATCGTACCAACATTGCTGGCCCGATGGAAGTTCTCAAAGACCTTCGATTGGTCAAGAGGCGGTATGCCTATTCCCTGGTCTTTTATTTCAAAGACGACCTGGTTATCCTGGCAAGAAAGTTTAAAGTACACGGGGTTCCCCGTAACGGAATACTTAATAGCATTTATGAGTAAATTATTCAGAATTCTGTGCAACAACCTTTCATCGAATAACCCCTCTATACTTTCAGGTTCGCTAACAAAGTGGATGAAAGAGCCACTGGTAATACTAACCTGAATTTCCTCTACCACCGCCTGGCAAAACCGGGTTAAATTAAGCCAGGTTGGCTGAAATTCCAGCTTGCCTGCCTCGGCTTTGCCAATTATTAGCACATCATCCAGCATTCGGGCCAGATTTCCGCCAGCTTTTTGTATGCGGCCAAAAAGTTCCTTTCTTTTTTCAACTGACCATTTGTGGCAGTAGTGGTCAAGCAGTTCAGCCGTTGCTAATATTCCTGTTAAAGGAGTACGGAATTCATGAGAAGCCATTGTAATAAAGCGAGATTTGAGCTCATTAAGCTCTTTTTCTTTTTCTAACGTTCTGGTTATAGACTCGTTGACCAACTGCAACTCTTTATTTAATATTTTGTCTGCAAGACTCTGCCGCCAGTAGGTTCGCAACAAAAAAGAGAAAAAGGCGATCATTCCTAAACCACAAATTAGTACAATCGGAGTAGCTATCAAAATAAACTGTTGTGATCCCTCCAATTCTGCCAGATAGAAATTGGTTCGGGTTATGTGATCTTGGGTAATCTGATTGATCTGATTTACTATTTTGTTTAAGAGCAGGTCTTCTTCTGCATATAATGCTAATACGGAAGTTGTATAATTAGCATCAACCGCGGCATAAAGCTGTTCAATCTTTGCAAGGTAAATCTGATGGGTTGCCAGCACGCCATCAATCAAGACCTGTTCGGTAGCATTAACTTTTGTACGGATTTCGTTAAGGTGAGATATTAATTCAGCGCTAGCATTCTTACTACTGGATCTTACTTCAGTGCCCGGTCTGATTTGGTTATCCCGGAAAAATAACTCTTCCTTGTGGACTGTTAAAAGCGCCTGGCTTAGCAGGTTGTCCAAGGATATTGAGGTTTGAACTTTACTAATTGCCTGTTGGTTTGAAAAAGCTATCCATAAAGATAAGCTGGACAACGAGATAACAACTAAAATAAGTCCTATTGTTATCAGCCGGGCTGTAAAGCGGGGTATCCGGCGATTTGTGATTATTTCCGCAGAGAATTGAAAAGGTATCTTAAATTTCATTTTAATTTCTATGAGTTGAATTTACCACGCTTTTTGAGGCATCATCTTAATTTGCGATCCCCTCCAAAAACCTAGTCTCCGGTTACCTATTTGAAAGGTGTATTTGCCGCTATAGCACACGCCACCAACTTTCGAGCTAACTCAGGTTTTGGGACAAAAGTACTCTCAAATGAGAAATCCGCGGCTTTACACCGTTTTTTATTCTCGATTGACTCTTTAGGTAGGTTAAATTCCCGATCAAATAAAGTGCGGCTTTATCCAGGGCCAGCTTAAGCTAGAAAAATACCAATCTGGCAGTTTTCACCCCGGCCAGTGGTACCACTTTACTGGCGCTTAACTTCGATTGACTTGTCACTTTCCTAAAGGAAGCCAGTCTCATTCAAACTAATACTGCATGGGAAAGGCCTAAATATTTGACCAAGTAGTTTTGAAGATCGTTTTTAACCTCATCGGCATCCCAAAAAGCCTGGTTAAGTAAGCTCTACATGCCATTTGGAGTAGTTTCACCAGCTTGTTCAGCCAGTTGTCAGCCATTTTTACGCTCAGTTGAGCCAATCAGCCCTGTGAAAAGTCGTAAACTCTTTGTCTTGGTTTTGCGTTTTGCTTATCTAAAGCGATGGGGAATTTGTTGATGTAAGGTGCTTAAGCCAACAGCACAGTTTTTAAGCATGCCTTCTTCGACGGGCAGAGGAGCATCAACTAACTTGCTTATTCCTATTTGCATCTTCACCAGGTAAAATTTACGAATCTAACCGGGATTGGTTACTTTCTAATTAAGTGCGGTTGCAGTATTAGTCTACTGCCTGGTAAGCACCATTCCTTCCTACTACCTACCCTACGTACCCCATCTTGTTATCACCCTATAGTAGTAGGCTATAAGTACTCGCAGAAGTCGCAGAAGGAAGAACATAAGATTGTAAAAGAAAGGTAGCAGTTCCTCCTTTTACAATTTGCCATAGACATCCTAAACAAAGTTTTCTATGTATTAAGAATCGAATTATGGGTATTCTATCTCCCCCGGGAGTTTCCACCTTTACAAACGCTCTATCGCTATATAACGAAGCAGGACTATAACGACTGGTGGAAATAACTTGATGATATGCAACCCTCGAATTTAGCCACAAGCTGTACAATAATACTATACTGTCCCTTACATTGTCAGTATAGTAAAAGGTGGGGAGGGTGGAAGTTAAGTGGTATTCACCCGTCGAAAGTGAGCACAGAAAAACCTATAAAAGGGGAGTGGACCACCCCGGCGGGCAGACTGATAAAAGTACGCACCACCGGCATAAAGCGGCTGATAAAAACCGCCAGGGCACCCCAGCGAGCGAACCAGCGTTCGGCTATTTCCAGGTGCTCCGCTTTTTTCAAAACGTAGCAGCCGTATTTGAGAACGAGAGGCTGTCCACCCCACCGACCACCCCGGACCAGACCAGTTGCAGCCACCCCGGCTAATTTCCAGCCAAATTATGGATCAAAATCCAACCAGCCAGCGGCATAATAATTTCGCTTGGCAAGGGTATCATCGTACTCTCGATTGCCATCATCACAATGACGCCCCACCAGCCGACATTGCTGTAAAACCCTTTTACAAAATCAATCAGGGCGTTTTCCAGGCCTTTTAACAAACCACAACCTTCCTAACTTCAAAAATCCTTTCGCTTAACGCCACTTGATGCGAATTTCTAACCTCTGATTAGCAACAGAATCACCACCAGGAGGGCCATCGCCCAGCGGTAGCCGACAAAGATATAGGTTTTACCTTTGCGCAAATAGGCCAGGAGGACGCGAATACAAAAATAACCAACTACCGCCGCAGAAAGAAATCCGGCGATCAGCAATCCGATTTGTTCGGCGGTGATCCCGGCCCGGGCAATATCGAGCAGCTTTTTGACCCCGGCCCCGGCAATAATCGGCGTCCCCAAAAGAAAGGAGAACCGGGCCGCCGTGTCGCGGGTAAGCCCCAGAGCCAGGCCGGCCGTAATGGTCGAGCCGCTGCGGGATATTCCCGGGATAACCGCCAGAGCCTGCGCGAACCCGATAATCAGGGTATCTTTGAGGGTGATATAAGCCATGGGGCGCTGGTGACGGGCAAACCGCTCGGCTAGTAGCAAGACCAGACCGAGGAATCTGGCTGGGGTTTTTCAGCGAGGGCCTTATCTATGGCGGGCTGGGTCTCTTACTGGGGGTATTGCTGAAGGGAGAACTGGAGGGATTTTTTCTGGTAATGATGATCAGCCTGATGGATACATTGTTGCAAAATCCGGTAGGCAACCCGGCGGCTAACAAGGAATTCCTGAAGTTTTTCCCCTCTTACAGTTCGATGCAACTAACTGTGGCCGGTGAGTTTACCGACAATGTCCCCTGGCAGTACTTTTAATTTTCCCTGGTCTGGTTCGCGGGGTTCGCGCTCCTGTGGACTGCACCCATTTAACAGGACCAATTTCAAAGCTAACTTCTCAGGCTGCAAAGGCTGCCTCAAACTCTACTGGCGGCAGGTAGCCAATGCCAGAATGTAACCGCTTGGTGTTGTAAATCTTCTCAATAAATTCACCAATATTTTCTAAAGCTTCCTGGTAAGTCTGATATTCCTTAAGATAAACTACTTCGCACTGGACTGCATCCATATTAAGATACCAATGCAGACAGCAGTTCGGTAGTTGCGAATTTTGCTCGGCTCAACATCTCCGGTTCGGAGAGTCCCTTCATTCCCAATAGAACCCGGAGAGTATCTATACCCACAAGGTGATTGAAAAAGGTTTCGCAGAGCTTTCGACGTTGCTCAGCGGGGAGTGCCGCCGTTTCACTTCTTTGGCTTAGAAAGGTGTCGAGTGCGTCCTCGTGGGTAGCGATTAGGCCATTATAGGCCATGTCCACAAGGTGCGGGTGGTGCAAAGTCTCCATCATAACGACCCGCAATAGTGCTGTCGTTGTTGGATTAGCCAGACGCTCCTGAAACATCACACCAACAAAAACCAACACATCTCCCAACGATTTCTTCAGGGAATTTTCGAGCTTCGCTTGTTCGACCTGGTCTGCAGGATGGCAGGCGCTTTCAACAACAGCGGCGAAGAGCGTATCTTTCCCCCCGGCATGTCGATAAAGGGTCATAATCGAGACCCCTGCGTCGCTAGCAATCCTTTCCATACTCGTACCCTCATAACCATCGCGCAAAAAAGCCTGACGGGCGGCCTCGAGGATTGCTGCCTGCTTGCGGGCCATAAGTTTCGCCTTTGGATGATCGGGCGTCCAGTCTCTCATAAATACTCCATTGACTCCATACGATAATATATGTTATCATATCGTTTGAATGATACAATAACATATATTATCACACAGTTTGTAGATAGCCCAACACATTTTTTAAACTATGGCAATAAATTATACGCTCTTGATGTAAAGGATTATATATGAACATTTTAGTTGTTGGCGCAACCGGTGGTACGGGTCAGGAAATACTCCCTCTTTTGCTTAAAGAAGGCCATACGGTAACAGCGCTTGTGCGTCGACCGGAAGCCCTTATAGTCACCAATGAACATATGATTGTCCTACCAGGCAGCGTACGCGATCCAGATGTAGTAGACCGAGCTGTAAAAGGGCAAGATGCGGTAATCTGTGCCTTTGGGCCACGTTCGTTGGCAAAGGACGACATCCAGGAAGTTTTGATGCGAAACCTTGTCGCGGCAATGACAAAGCATGGTGTAAAGCGGTTGGTTAATCTCTCGGCCTGGCGTGCAAAGGACATGGCCCTACCGACCAGGTGGTTGCAATTGTTTCTACAGGGTGTGCTCTTGCATAACATTTTTAAAGACAAAAATCGAGGTGAAAAGATCCTCTTTGCTTCGAATCTCGATTATGTAAACGTATGTCCGGGACGGTTGCTTAACAAACCAGCTCGCGGGGAAGTACACGCCTCGGTTGACGGTAAAGGTATAAAACATAGTATGACACGCTCAGATTTGGCGCAGTGGATGGTGGCTCAATTAATCCGCAACGAATGGGTACGCAAGTCCCCTATTATTGGATAAATAGAGTTACTGGTATGGGCGTGTGTGTCACCGAGCCGATTAGTGTAATTGCCAGGGGATTCCAGTAAATTGATTTGAGAATGAGAAATGAGTTTTGTCAGAATCAGGCTCAGTAAGCCAGATTTGGCGAGGGTAGCTAAAATAATCCAAGTTGAATCATGCAGCTAAAAATTCCCTTTTAATATCTGCAAATCGCAGCTTTAAGAGCTTCCGCTGCCGCAGAAGAGGTATTTTCTCATTCTTGTAGGTCTGGAATCGAAAGAAGTCGTTCTGCTCCTCGAAGGCCCTCGTAAACCGACTAGCTGCTTCAAAGCTCTTAAAATTCTTCATCACATAGTACCGTTGCTTTATTTTTCGGTGTGATTGCTCTACCAGATTGTTTACATACCGGTTGGTCCGGTGCTCAACATTCAGCCCTAAAGTTTTCCGAATGGCTTTGGGGGTAGCTGTCGTGACCGTCGGTCGAGACCTTTTCGGGTCTATGGGCGAGCGTTGCCCTTGCCTGTTTGAAGAAGAGTTCCGCTGCTTCTAGATCCCTCGTATTTGAGAGCCGTACATCTATAAGGTTACCCCGTAAATAAGTTGTAATGGTTTTCTATGAGGGGGTTGTTAAGTTTTAAGACCAACGGACGTCTGATAACTTTCAAATTCTCATTCTTCTGCCAACTAACCGGAATTTGAGCAATAGGCAATCAGGTTTTCAATTTCACGCCGGTTGCGAGGGCCCAGGGGTGTATGCCATTTTTCCGCCTGTTTTTGAAGAAACTCCAACCGTTTTAGAGCCCGTTGAGGCTCGCCTTGCCGGTACAAAAGATAGGCCTGGTTAATCAGCACATTCAGGATTCCCTCTTTTGATTGTATGGTTTCGAAGAGTTTGCGACTTTGTAAAAAACAGCGTGCCCCGTTCTCAAAATCACCCAGCTCCGTATGAGCCCGTCCCAGTCCATTAAGAGTTATTCCCATACACATATGATCATCTATTGCGGTAGCCATTTCAGAACCAAGCTTGTAGTTCTGATAGGCGGTTGACCAATCTTTTCTATCCAGGGCAATTTCGGCCAGGGCCTGTAAGGCATATATTTGAATGGTTTTATTATTTTGAAAACGGGCTAACTCCAAACTTTCCTCGCCATATTGTTGTGCTGCCGCAAGGTCATCGAGGTCTAGCGATAAATTCGCCAGGTTGGCCAGTAATTGGGCCAAAAGAGAGCTGTTTTCACCGGATTGCCGGAAATATTGCAGGGCCTGTTCATAATACTTCCGACCGTTAATATTATCACCTGTTAAGCGGGCCAGGCGTCCCAGGTTATGCAGCGCGACCGCGATAAGTTGGGGGTTACCAATTTTTACCCGCAATTCCAGGGCTTTTTCCAGGCAGGACCGGCTTAATTCATATTCACCTAAAACTGAATACAGGTTGCCCAGGTTGTTAAGAGCGTTCGATTGCCCGCGCAGATCAACCAGCTCGCCATAAACGCTGAGGCTTTTCTCGAAATAATCTTTGGCAGAGGTTATGTCCCCCTGAATATCGGCTAAATTACCGGCGGCATTCAAGGCCCGTGCTTTCCCAAGCGTAGATGGAGTTGCATCTGATAATCGCAGAGCCTGTTCGAGCAAAGTCCGACCTTCCGTTACGTAGCCGCGCCGCCACCAGAAAATCCAGATGGCACCACCCAGGCGGAGGGCCAGGTTTGTATCCCCACGATTTATGGCCCGGCTGAGAGCTTCCCGGATATTGGGATATTCCAACTCAAGACGATCTAAATTTGCCTTCTCCTTTTCTCCCTGAATGTTGGGTTCTATTTCTTCTACTAGCTGAAGATAAAAATTGATAAACCGGCTTTCTGCCGCTTCATTTTGGGGTTCTGCTGCAAATTTTTGTAAGGCAAACTCCCGGATAACCTGTAACATTGTAAAACGGACCGGGCTTTCCCCTTCCTGTAGGCGCATTATCAAATTCTGGTTATATAACGCACCCAGCCCATCCAAAACCTGGTAAGTATCCAGGTCGGTTATAACCTCAGCCGCTTCGGCAGTACAACCATTTCGAAACAGGGCCAGGTAAGCCAGGAGTTGCCTGTCGGCGGGTTGGAGTAGCTGGTAACTCCATTCGAGAGTGGCTCGGAGCGATTTATGGCGTTCCGGGAAAATAGAGTGGCGGGGTGAATTAAGTAACCTGAGGGCGTTATTCAGGCGTTCATTTATCTGCTCAACCGACAGAACGCCCACCCGGCTTGCCGCAAGCTCGATTGCAAGGGGCAGGTTATCCAGTTTCAAACAAATTTGGGCAATTACAGATAGGTTTCCCGTTTTTAATTTGAATGAGGGTTCAGCCTGCTGAGCATAAGCAAAAAAGAGCATTATAGCTGGGTTATTAGCCAGGGAATCTTCACCCTCAGGAAGAGGCGCAGGAAGAGGTGCCAGCGAAAAGATCCTTTCCTGGGGCAGTCTTAAGGCTTCCCGGCTGGTAATTAGAAGCTGAAGGTGGGGCGAATTCTCAAGAAGGCTTTGGACAAGGGAAGAAGCCGTTAGCAGGTGTTCGAAATTATCCAGAATCAGTAATAATTCACGGTTACCCAGATAAGCTTTCAGTATTTCAAAGGGGTCTGTATTTTCGGTCAGAGGCAAATTCAGACTTCTGGCAATGGTGGCTAACAGGAAGGCAGGGTTATCCAGGGTTTCTAACCCGATAAAATGAATACCATCAGCAAAAAAGGGGCTTAAAGTTGAAATCAATTCACGGGCCAGGCGAGTTTTTCCGACACCTCCTAACCCCCACATACAAATAAGGGGAACGCGCTCTTTGACCAACAAATCCCGCAACTCCGCCAGTTCTTCCTGGCGGCCCATTAAAGGCACGTTTTTGGAGGTTGCCAGGGCCGGAAGAGCCATCTTTTCCAATTTAAGTACTTTTTCAATAAACCAACCGGCATCAAAATTTGGATAACCCCGGAGGTTGGTATCTTCTACTTCAAAGGTGGTTTTAACCGACTGCCATAACCGGGCAGCCTCTTCAACTTCCTGGTCAGGGGAAAAAGCCAAACGCTCGTGAAAAATTTCAAGTAACCTTTGTAACCGTTTGGCCGGGGGCAAGGAAAACCCATTCTCCCAGGTTTGTAGCATCCTGGGACCGGTTAAACCCAATAGGTGGGCTAACTCCTCCTGGGTAAGATTAGCCCGGCTCCGGTAGAGTCTTAATAGTTTATGCGTGGGTGTCATTTTGTTGCAATGTAAGTAAAAAAATTAATATGTAGGGAAATTTTACCAAAAAAGTATTAAAAAAATCAATCCAGGTTTTTCAAATCTCCACAAAACAAATCACTGACTGGCTTTTGAAAGAAGGTAACCTTACCTCAAACTTGATTTCACGATGTTTTGGTAAAACCCGAAATAAACCCGAAATTTTTATGTTGATGGACAGCCGCTAAATTTACTTAAATATAGTTATCTCCGGGGTTTCTATTTAAGGGTAAAGCGAAATTCAGAGCTTTGACCTATCAAAGAGTATTTCACTAGCAAGGAATAACCCTCTTGCCCGGCTTATTAGCATTCCCAATATTTGCCACCCAAAAAGCTGAAACCTAATTTTTACTTTACGACTATTTTAGCGTGGACATTGTGCCTAAAAATAAGTGAGGAAGCAATGAAAATTATTCACTGGGGGTTTTTCAGTCCTTTTAACACCAAAAAATTGATAGGAAGTTTAAGCCTGGTATGCATGTTACTTTCAATAGGGTTCATCCAACCCCTGGTATCAACTCTAGCAACCAGTTCAAACCTGAGTAATCCGCCCTCGCCGCCCTTGCTTACCACTTTTAGCTGGGGGAATAACCAGTATGGCAACCTTGGTCAGGGAACTTCCCGCACCTCGGCTTCGATTCCCCAACAAGTAACCAATCCAACCCCCGGTGTAACTTTCACCTCTTATTTCCCGGCTTCCAACCATGCCCTCGGGATGGGTAGTGACAATAAACTTTATGCCTGGGGTCGCAATTATGCCTCCGAACTTGGCAATGGCACAAACGTTGACAGCAAAGTACCGGTTCCGGTAAGTCTTCCATCAGGAGCACCCGGTGGTTTTCATTACACTTCCTTTGAAGCAAGAGGAAGTATAAACGTGGCAAAAGGAAGTGATGGTAAATTATATATGTGGGGGGCGGGTTACCTGGGTCATCCCGATAGCAGTAACTCAAACCTCCCTGTCCCGGTAGATAATCCGACTGGCACAACCGCCGGATTTAGCTTCTCTTCCTTTGCCGTTGGTGACGGGCATGTCCTGGCCCTTGGTAACGATTTAAATTTGTATTCATGGGGTAATAACAGTTGGGGTCAGCTTGGAAACGGCTCGCGGGACGCGAGTTTTGTCCCTTTGCCTGTGAGTCTGCCAACTGGCGTTCCTGTTGGGTTTCATTTTACCAAGATATGGGCTAACAGCGATAACAGCCTGGCGCTGGGCAGCGACAACAAGCTTTATGGTTGGGGTCACGATAATAACAATGAATTGGGGTTAGGCGATGGCGTGAATGGGCCTATCGTAACACCCCTCCCCGTAGCCGCTCCAATTGGAGTAAGCTTTACCGGTGTGGTTATGGGTGTCGGTCATACCTTTGGTTACGGCAGCGATGGAAAAATTTATGGTTGGGGCTCTTATGGAAACGGTGAACTGGGCATCGGGAGCGAGAATGCTGTCAACCACCCTATCGACCTGGGAGTGCTGGATGGTTTGGGAATGACGAACCTGGCGGCTGGTAACCTCTACAGTCTCGGTTTCGGCTCTGACGGCACGCTTTATAGCTGGGGTGGCAACTATATAAATCAACTTGGCAACGGCGGCTATTGGAACCGGCCCGCCGAACCTTACAAACTACTGTCGCCACTTCCGGTCCAGTTACCTACAGGAGTAGCCGCAGGTTTCCATTTTGTATCCGCGAAAGCGGGCCTCCAATTTGGCCTGGCCCTGGGCAGTGATGGAAATCTCTACGCCTGGGGTGAGAATAGCACCTACCAGTTGGGTGGTGGCACCGATTACGGCAGTAACAGCCACCCGGCCAAAGTTTTGTTACCTCCTGGGGCAGGTAACGGTTTCAAGTTTACAGCAATTTCAGCGGGAGCTGTCCATAACCTGGGTCTTGGTAACGACGGAGTCGTATATGCCTGGGGCCACGGTTATAATGGAGAACTGGGTAACGGTGTGAATTTAGATTTAAATTTACCTTTCCCCGTAAGTACCGGCAGTCCTCTTTTTCAAGCAATTTCAGCTGGAAATGAATTTAGCCTCGGCCTTACTACCGGTGGCGCTTTGTATGCCTGGGGGCATGATTACTATAACGAGCTAGGTAACGGTGATGGTGGTGAAAAATCTTCACCCTCTCCGGTAGACGTAAGTGGCTTGCCCGGTGGCTTAACCTTTAGTGCCATTTCGGCAGGAGACCGGTTTAGCCTGGCCCTGGCGAGTAATAACAATGTCTACAGCTGGGGACAAAACGGCAGCGGGCAACTCGGTAACGGTACTACTAACGTTTCCAAAACTCCTGGAGCAGTTTCTAATCCAGTAGGGGTTCATTTTGTGGCTATCGCGGCAGGTGCTAAACATGCTCTTGCCAAAGGTAGTGATGGCAAACTCTATAGCTGGGGCGATAATTCGCACGGTGAACTTGGCAACGGCAATACTACCAACAGGCCTTCTCCGGCAGCTGTCCCTGCCCCAACCGGAGCTTCAGGGAGTTTTAATTATACCGATTTTTCAGCGGGGAATTTGTTTAGCCTGGCCCTGGGTAACGATGGAAAGCTTTACGCCTGGGGTTTTAATGCTTACGGACAACTCGGTAACGGCAATACTACCGATAGCAGTCGACCGGTCCAGGTAAGTAACCCAACTGGTACCGGGGCGGGCTTCCATTTCACAGCTATAAGAGCTGCTGACGGGTTTAGCCTTGCGCTTGGAAATGACAATAAGCTTTATGCTTTTGGCTATAACCAGGACGGTAGATTGGGCGATAATACGGTGTTAAACCGGACGGTTCCAGTTCCTGCTGCTTTGACAGGAGGGTACGGTATCGGTGGTTTCTTTAGTGGTCCGGTAGGAACTTCTGCTTTTGCTCTGCTAAATATCCCTCAAGCTACTTCTCTGGCGGTCGGTAATGTTACAGCGACAGTAAATAGTCTTACCAATCTTACGGCTACACTTAGTAGTAACAGTGCCGGAGTAAGTGGGGTAACGATCGGTTTTAGCCTGAATAACAAAAATGTCGGTACTGCCACAACAAATGGTAGCGGGGTTGCCACCTTAAATAATGTTAACCTTTCAGGAATTTCCGCGGGGAATTACCCAGGTGGGATTACCGCCAGTTTTAACGGCAATAGCTCTTATTTAGCCAGCCAGGGTAGCGGGAACCTTACCCTAAATAACCCCGTACCAACCCTTACCAGCCTGGACCTTAGTACAGGTTACCAGCAAATGGACTCTTTGACTACTCTGGCCACAGGTACAAACTTTACCCTCAATTCGGTGGTTAAGTTTAATGGAGTAGACCAGGAAACCCAATATATCAGTCCCACCCAGCTAAGAGTTACGTTCAATAAGACGGCCCTTTCGACTACAGGCACTTTTCTTGTCCTTGTAACCAACCCTACCCCAGGAGGGGGTAATAGCGGTAGTGTTAACTTTACGGTTAGTCCTCTTGACCAGATAGTTAGTACCCAGGAGGACACCGGTAGTACGGGTACCTTTTCCTATGCAGTCAGTCACGCCACGCACGCCATCGGGTTTTCCACTCAGACAGTAAAGCTTCACAACGCCGTGAATATACCTGCCGGGATCTACCTGGTTGCAGGCTGCAACCAGCGTGTAACCTTTTCGCTGGGAACAGGGTTAGTATCGTTGCCGGGCGGCCTGACATTATCAGGAAATAATTTCCTGCAAGGGTTGATATTTTCTAATGTGCATACCACCGGTATAACGTTAAACCTTAATCATTCTAAAGGTAATAACTTCAAATGTTTATCCGTAAGCGTGTAAATCGTTTAATTCCGGCGGATTTATAAGTGGATCCCTAGATCGTTATAGTTGTAACAGCTAACCAACTGAATTTGGGGTCTGGCGGGTATTGTCAAGTTAAAATTTTTGAATAGACAATTAGAGGGATGATCTTCTTCAAGGCTCTCCTGGCAAAAAATTCAGTCAGTAGTTAGCTTTTAGGCAGCCATAGAAAGCTTTGTTACTTCATCCCAGATCGTAAATTGCTCCTGCAGCTTGGCTCGATAAGCTACGGCACTCATTTTATGCCGTTTTACTCGAAAAGATCATCTTGTCCGCTATAGGGTCACTCTAATGGCTTGTGGGGAAACTGAGGTGGCATTATGCTGCCTGGAATAAACGCCTTCAGTTTCAACTCGATATGTTCTACTGCCGCATACACCGCGCTATCGAATTTATAGAACCGGCTGGCCGATCTGAAGGTGGCTACCACCTCTTTAATAGGAAGAAGGGTATTATCCTGGAGATAACTATGGCTGGCATCGTAAACATCACACTCAATCTGGGTGTAGTCAGGGTAGTCAGGAATTCTTATATTCATAGTGGGAGTGGCCCCTTAAAATCTCCGGGTTTGAGATTTTTCTTAAAAAGAGAAACAACAATAGGAAAAGGAATTATATTAAACCGTACATTTGTTCTATTGCCAGGCTGCTTTATATACCACTGGCAAAGACAACCACCAGGTTGAGCAAGAGAAATTCTTAAAAGAGGAGAGAGATAAAGATAAAGATTTAAAGGTCGCACCCATAAAAAAAGCCGGACGGCAGCCCATCTCTGGACCACCGACCGGCACCGGCTGTTGCCGTTAAGCTTCCGGTTGCTCGCTACCCTCCCAGGGGTCAGTAGCCCCGTCCAGGAGGTTGAGCATCCGGTGGGCGGTTTGCTGGATCCGGGTCATCACCGTCCTCATGATTTCGGCTCCGTCGCGCTTCGCGGCCCAACCCGCCACGTACAGGAAGGTGTAACTGGTGGTGTCCAGGCCGTAGAAGCTGTTTATCACGAAGGCCACAGCCTCGGCTACTGTCTCGCGCTCGTCCCGGCTGCTGCCTTCCCGGCCCGCGTCGAAGTGATGACCGAGTTCGTGAGCCAGCGTCTTGACCATCTGGCTGGTGCTGGCCCGCTTGACGTAGATCAGCTTCGAACCCGGCAGGTAGTAGCCGTTGTACTCAGGGTCGGCCTCGGCACCCTCACCCTGCAGGTCGTAGTGGGTGACCTTAAGACCTTCGGCGTCGGCCAGTTCGTCCAGCCGCTGGTAGAGCTCGGTGCCTTCCTCACCCTGGAGCTGATCGGGGGTGATGTTCGGCAGCTCGGCTCCCTCAGTCTGGCTTATGTCGAAGACGCTCACAGTCTTGAAGTATATACCGCGCACGACTTCCTGGGTGCCTGTGCTGCTCTCGCTACTGCCGTCCTTGTCCTCGACGGCTCGTTCGAAAGGCCGGGGCGCCAGGATGTTTATGCCCTTTGACCCGCGCTTTACCTGACGGCCGAGGCTCTGCCAGGTCCGGTACCCGGCCACCCGGGTCGCGGTCGGAAACTGGAAGAGGATCAGGAGCTGGTTGTTGACACTGTAGCTGTGGAACCGGCTCGCTACCCTGAGCCACCGCTTGAAGTCGTCGCTACTCTGGATACCGGCGACCCCCTGCTCTAACTGCGCTACCAGGGCGGCGCTTTCAAAACAGTTGACAAAATAATCATTCAATGGTAATATTCAGTTATACTTAGTAAGTATAACTGAATATTACCATTTTTTCTTTTTTATGTAAGTGCTGGAAAGTCACGATGTCACCAAAACAATCTGCGGAACTTGGGCGCTTTACGGATGTCGCCTTTCTTATTCTTTTAAGCCTGGCAAATGGGCCAAAACACGGCTATGTCATTATTGAAGACATCAAAGCCTTTAGTGGAGTTCAGTTCGAACCGGGTACCCTTTATGGCGCTCTGTTGCGATTAGAAAATAAAGGCTGGATTGAGGCTTTAGAGGCACAAGAGCGCCGCCATCCTTACCGGATTACTCCGACCGGTCAGGAAGCTTTCTCTCACCAGTTCAACACCTTAGAGCAACTGGTGAATGTCGGAAAACAACGCCTGGCCCTAAATTAGGAGTGGAAACTGGTTTGGACAAAGGTTCAAATAAGAATAAAAGGCGAAGGTTGGCGCGCTACCTGCTCTGGCTCTATCCCCAGGTCTGGCGGGAACGCTACCTTGCCGAAATGGAAGAGCTCTTGCAGGAGCATCCTCTAACAAACTGGACTTTAATCGATTTGTTTTTAGGGTCAATTGACGCTCATTTGCATGTAAATCTAATTCCAGGGAGATTAACCGCTATGACTTATCGCCTGCGCAACAGCGAAATCGTTATTTTTTGTGCTTTTGTTTTTTACACCCTCGCCTGGCTAGCCGTTCGACTTGTGCGCGATCCCCTGGCCGCCTGGCAACAGGCCACCCAACAGCATCCCGAAATTAAAATAACCTTGAATATAGTTGACGGGCTGGAAGGCCTGGCCCTGCTGGGGGTGGCAGCAGGCGCTCTCCCTCTTTTAATTACAATATTTGCCTTTGCCTTTAAGAAAAAGCGGTGGGATATTTTAGGTTTACTGGCTGTGCCCCCCCTGGCCTTTATTACGCTTGTCGGCTATCTTTTGGTGCTGGGCCCCGCTTCAACCCAAAAAGTAAATGGTAATACCGCCCCGGAGGCTTCTTTAACCCCCCTCGCCTTTTTATTACAGATGGGATTTGTTATTTTGTTACTGGCAGGAGTTATTGCCAGCCTGGTTTCAATAACTTTATGCCTCAAGAAAAGTCAACTGGATAAGCCTCTTCTAGACCTGATCTTGCTCCCGGCAGGCATAGTAACCCTGGGGATAACAGGTGGGTTGGTAGGGACAATTGTATTGATAGCCTTACTCTATACGGAAGCGCCCCAACTGACTTCAGTGGTACCCCTGGCAGTAAGTTTAATTGTGATGCTTGCGACGGGCTTAATTACCCTCACCGCATTCAGACAGGGCTGGATTGCCAGAGCAAATCCCTAACTTTCAATTTTACAAAAATTGCCAGCGACCTGCCTGTAGCCTATAGATTCTGGATAAATGACTCTTAACCCGGCTGGAAAATAAAAGCCGCTTTTGCGAGGGGAAAGGTGTTATTAGAGATAATAGGCTATAAGCCTGTAGCGGTTTAGCGGGTTTAACTTTAAAAAATTGAAAAAGAATGGTATCCGTTCACGGGGTAGCAAAAATGGTCGGGGCAGGGGTCTTGTACCACTCGGCTTGTAAACATTCAGTCAGATAGTTCAGAAAGCCTCGCCCTTGCTTTTGAACTGTCGCCTTTACTGACAACATTCGCTCAACAAAGCGTTCGCCCCAATCGCTTTGATTGCCAAAACACTTCTTGCGCCAGATTACCGCGCAGCGTAAAGCTTGCTCAGCGGCATTGTTGGTCGGCTCGACCCCACGCTCTTTAATAAAATGATATAGACGGTCTTCTAGCCTGAGTAACTCGTGGCTGAATGCCCCCACCGCCCCGTCACCTAACCTTTGACCAACTTTCAACTGTTCTTTGAAGGCGGCTCGTATAGGTTCAACTGCTTCAATGAGTTCGGCCCGGCTTATTTGCGCGCCTTTGAAGCGGTGCCACTCCCTAAAGAGCTTTTCACTCTCGCCCAGGCATTCGTTGGCCCACTTCTCGGCAGAACCGGACCTTTGCGACAAACCCCGTAGGTTACGAATGAGATGTGCCCAACATAGTTGATGCCTCGCGGCGTCCACTTTGAGGTAAGGTCTATGCCGGTCCGAATGAATAAGGCCAGCGTAGTTTTCACCTAGCAGTTCTTTGAGGCTTTGCCCATCCCGGTTATTTCTTAGTTTGAATAGGCTGGCTGCTTCATTGGTGGCGACCCATAACCAGCGTAACTTGCCTTCGCGTTTCCAGCCCGTTTCATCCACATGGTTGGTTGGATGGTCCTGCACCCGTCTTTCAATTTCTTGGTAGCTCGCCGCGAGAGCCGTACTTGTTTTTTGACAGCTATCCGCTACCCCTCCCACAGAAAGGGGCAACTGCCACAAGTCAAAGGCTATTTGCTGGGTCTGGCGCAGGCTGAGTTGATATTGACCGTGTAGAACGCCAAGTGTTGCCACTAACTGGGGGCCGAACTGAGCGGTCGGTATTTGTTGAGGCCAGTGTTTTTCACTTTTAGTCAGATGATTACACCCGCTGCACTGGCGCGAGAAGAACTGGCATTCCGTAACGCTGGCTTTACCTTGAGGTAATTCCCAGACTTGATGGCGTAGCGGTTCGCCCAGTTGGTCACTGGCGCGTAAAGGAGAAAGGCACTGGTCGTATTCGTGGGGATAAATCTCGATTACTTCGTCAACCGCTTCGATAGGAAGTAGTTCTCAGGTATGACGGTTATGACCAACCTGACCACCCCGTGGTTTAGCAGACTTTTCCTTCATCTTTTTAGGCGGGCGTTTGAAAGGTGGGTCACTGGAAGGTGGTTTGTTACTATTTTGGGAATCGCTATTAAGCTTTTGGATTAGTTCTTGATTTTGCACGATGAGCATTTCAAGCATTTTCTGAAGGCTCAGAATGTATTCCTGGGCCTCCTTAGGCCAGGACTGAAGTGTTTCAGCTTGAATTTGTGGCACTTCGAACTTTTCCATGACTTTATTTTACATTAAGGGGTATTTTAATACACCTTGTGAACGGATACGCAAATTGAACAAGAAGAATAACTGCTCATTTATACAAACCACTTTGTGGGGGAAAGATCAGAACTACGTCACCCGACTAAGTAGCCATGTATAAGCGGCCAGCGATTAGCCACGAATGAAATATCGCTCTCTACGGCTAGCACCAGCCCGTCCTTATTAAATTGGCAGGTGATTTGCATGCTGAACGGCACTAGCCAGGTTAATTTCAATTGTGGTCTGTGTGAAAGTAAATTGGTGAGAAAAAAAATGCGGATAAAGAAAGTATTTCGGGAGACCCAACTGCCGCTAGCGGCGGCTAGCCGTGGTCCGCTGCCATCAATGGAAGTCTCGCCTTTAAGCCATACGCCGTTACCGCAGCGTAATTCAGTGCGGCCAAAACTATTTTCAGCGTGAATAACGGTCTGTCTATCGTTAAAATCAAACGAAATTGACTTTATCCCGGCCAAATTTTCGGAGAGCCGGTATTTCTGGCCGGATACCCTGACGGCGTCAGTTTGTGGGTAGATCGACTTTAGGGGGGCATATTTCAGGTTCGACAGCTTATCGGTGAGTTGATTGGCGGCGGATGGATTAGGCGGTAGCGGCTTCGGCTCCATAGCGGCAAAGATATATTTCCAGAAAATATTCAACGGGATTTGCATATCAAGTATCCCGGCATTGATCGCCATAACCGCGTCTTGCTCCGGCATTACAATACAATACTGGCCGAAAGCTCCGTCCGCCCGGTAAGCGTTGTGCTGGCAGCGCCAGAACTGGAACCCGTAGCCCGCCAGCCAATCCGGGGTAGGAATATGGCCGCTGGTGTTAACCTGCTTAGAGGAAGCCATCTCAACCCATTCTTCGCTCAACAAACGCTGCCCGTTCCAGACTCCTTTTTGCAGGTATAGTTGCCCGAACAGGGCCAGTTCGGTGGTGGTGAGGCTCAAGCCTGTCCCGCCCACGATAATACCGTGCTGGTTGATTTCCCAGGAAGGTGGGGCAATACCCAGTGGGTTAAAGAGGCGCGACTGCAAATAATCAGCCAGGCTTTCACCGCTGACCTTTTCAACAATGGCGGCCAGGGTATTGGCGGCGGCGGTGTTGTACTGAAAATGGGTGCCAGGGGGGTATTCCAGCGGCTTTTCAAAAAATATTTGCACCCACGGTTTAACAGTTTCCACGTCCATCAAATCTTCAATGATATGGCCGCTGGACATAGTTAGTAGGTGACGGACGCGCAGGTTAGCCAGGTTTTCGCTGATTACGGGCGGAAGGTCGTCGGGGAAGAAAGAGATAACCAGGTCGTCCAGGCTGATTTTGCCCTCGTCAATCGCCAGTCCCACGGCGGTCGAGGTAAAACTTTTGGTGGATGAAAAGAGAATATGGGGTATATCTTTGCTGAAAGGCTCCCACCAGCCTTCCGCCACAATCTTACCATGCCGCAAAAGTGTAAAGCTGTGCAGTTCCTGGGCGGTCAAAATCAGGCTATTATGCTCATAAATCGGCTCTTCCACCGCCTGAATAAAAGCGAGAATAGCCTCGGAAGGTATTCCAGCAGCCTCCGGGGTGCTTTTTGGCAATTGATTAGGGTCTTGCATTAAAAACTCCCTGCGGTCGGCAAATTCTGTGCTTCCTGTAACTTTCTGAAGTCAATATACACAGCATTTATCAGTTCTGCGATTTACAGATACATAATACTAAACCTGTCATTTTTTACAATTAGTTTACGGCGTAGCTATATAAATCCCTCCATATAATTTAAATGGAAAACCGGGAGCAAGCCTCGTATGGAGTGCGCTCCCGGTTGGTGTTTAAGCCTCTACTTTAGAGGTTTAGGCCAGGCTTTCCAGTTGATGCTGGTACGGCCCGGCGAAGGCCAGGTTAACCTGTGCAGTCAGGTACAATTTACCGCCCGCAAACCGGAAGATAAAGTTTAGCTGGAAGGGCATGTCGCGCACCGTCATGCAAGGTGGCGTTTCTTGCAGCACCGGGGTCAGGAAGAACAAATAGAGTTGGAAAGTCTGGTCGCCCACCCAGGCCCCGCTGGCGGCTACCTTGCGCGGCAGTCCGGCGTTCAGGTGGGTAATTCCGTTCTGCCATGTACCATTGCCGATAGCAAACTGGTCGGTAGCCGCCTCCGTTTCGATTACCACGGCGGCATCCGGCTGCGAGAAATCAAACTGTACCGACCTTATATTCAAGAAATTCTCGCCAAAGGCGTATTGCTTACCTGAGACCTCGGCGGCGACCGCCGAACCGGCCTGTCCCTGGTAGGGTGCTATCACCAGGTTTGCCAGCTTCTGCTGCAAATCTTGATGTGCGGCCGAGTTCTCGGTCAGCGGTGCGTCCTGCATAGCCGGTAGCAGGTGTTTCCAGACCAAATCTAAAGTCCGTTGCAAAGCCCCTCCCCCCATATCCAGCCCGGAAGTCAGGGCCATAACCGCGTCTTGCTCCGGCATCACAATACAATACTGGCCGAAAGCTCCGTCCGCCCGGTAAGCATTGTGCTGGCAGCGCCAGAACTGGAACCCGTAGCCCGCCAGCCAATCCGGGGTAGGAATATGGCCGCTGGTGTTAACCTGCTTAGAAGAAGCCATCTCAACCCATTCTTCGCTTAACAAACGCTGCCCGTTCCAGACTCCTTTTTGCAGGTATAGCTGCCCGAATTTGGCAATATC
>MKTJ01000011.1:0-6478 GCA_001898225.1 Chloroflexi bacterium 54-19 | reverse complement strand
CCGGTACTGATGCCTTCGGGCGTAACTTCCCAGGACGGATTCTCGATGCCGAGCGGTTCGAACAGGCGCGGCTTGAGATATTCAAGGATGGTCTGACCGGTCAACCGCTGCACGATTTCCGAACACAGATAGGTCGCGCCGGTATTGTAAAGAAAATAAGTGCCCGGTGCGTATTCGATGGGTGCCGCCAGGATAGTCCTGGCCCAACTGGTTACGCCCGGTTCGAGGACCAACGGCAGGGTATCAACCGCGTGGCCGGTAGACATCGAAAGCAGGTGCCGCACCTGCATGGCCGCCAGGTTTTCGCTAACGACCGGCGGCAAAGCATCGGCAAAGAATGAAGTCACTGCGTCTGTCACTTTTAATAAACCTTCATCGACCGCGAAACCGACTGCCGTGGAACAGAAACTTTTGCTCAACGAAAACATTATGTGTGGGTCGTTCGGTTCAAACGGCTTCCACCAACCCTCGGCAATCACCTGACCGTGCCGTACCAGCGTCAGGCTGTGCAGGTATTGCAAAACCTCGTTAGCCTCATCAATAAAGTTTGAGATAGCTTGTGAATTTATTCCTTGTTGTTCCGGGGTAGTTCTAAGCAGAATTTCCATACAATTTATTCTCCTATTCGGGGTTACCGGGCAGAGCTGAACAAACCCTGACCAGTTTTGGCTCTGGTAGCTGGCCGGTTTTGCTACAGACATTCGCCGGGTGGAATTACTATAGGCTATCCCAACGGATAGCGGGAAATTTTATAAACTTTAAAGCGTCCAAACCTACCGGGGCAGGCTAAACGGCTCGCGCACTCCAGGCAAATTATTACCTAGTTATTACGAAGAGTTAAGTAACCTTTCGTGTTGCCGGGGTTCAGGCGGTACCTTTTGCCAGCACCAACAATTTCTCATGCCGTTCTTTCCGGCGTTGCGCCTGGGCTAGCGGGTCTGGCACCGGTACCGCCGCCACCAGTAACTGCGTGTAAAGGTCTTGCGGGTTATCGCAGACCTGCTTGGCCGGACCGTATTCGACTATCTGGCCTTTGTTCAGCACAATCACATTGTCGGCAAAGTTGCGGACAATCGCCAGGTGGTGCGTGATAAATAGCATCGCCAGGTTGAAATCGCGCTTGAGTTCGGCCAGCAGTTCTAGGACCGCTGCCTGGGTCGAAACGTCCAACGCGCTGGTGGCTTCGTCGCAGATTATCAGCTTGGGCTTGACCGACACGGCCCTGGCGATAGCAATCCGCTGGCGCTGTCCACCGGAGAAATGGCTCGGATAGCGGTCGCCGGAATTGGCCGGCATACCGACCCGTTGCAGCAACTCGGTCACAATCCGCCCGGCTTCCTGGGACGAAAGTTTACGCTGCACCTGGAGCGGCTCGGTCAGAATATCCTTAATCTTCAGGCCCGGATTGAGGCTGCCGTAAGGGTTTTGGAATATCGCCTGTAAATCAGCCGCGAACTTCCGGCGGTTTTTCAGGTTCAGGTAGGTTATATCCGCCCCTTCAAAATTAATCTGGCCGCCGGTAGCTTTGGTCAGGCCCAGGATGGTGTTACCGATGGTAGACTTACCCGAACCGGACTCCCCCACCAACGCCAAAGTTTCGCCGGGTGCTATATTGAAACTGACCCCATCAATAACCCGTTTGGCTGGTTTGCCGAAACCGCCGGGGTATTCGACTATCAGGTCTTTGACCTCAAGAATCGGGGCGACCGTCTTTGTTTCTTTCATAAAGTACCCTTTACCAGACTTGGAGTAGCCGCCAGAAGTGACCTGGTGTAATCGTGCTGCGGCATCGTGAACAGTTTAACCACCTCGCCCCGCTCGACGATCTGGCCGTAACGCATTACCAGCACGCTGTCGCACAAATCGGCTACCACGCCGAAATCGTGCGTTATCAGCAGGATTGCCATGTTCCGTTCGCGCCGGATGTCCCGCAGCAAATCGAGAATATCGGCCTGTACCGTCACGTCCAGGGCGGTAGTCGGCTCGTCAGCAATCAGCAGTTCAGGGTCACCTGCCAGGGCCTGGGCAATCACCACACGCTGGGCCATACCGCCTGAAAGCTGGTGGGGAAACTGTTTCAGCACTTTCTCCGGCTCTTTGATTTTGACTGACTTAAGCAATTCAACCGCCCGCTGCCGAACCTGGGCCTTGGATAACTGGCGGTTGTGCAGCTTAATAACCTCGCCGAGCTGGCTTCCGACCGTAAAGACCGGGTCGAGGCTGACCATCGGCTCCTGCCAGATCATCGCGATACCTTTACCTCGAATCTTCTTTATCTCAGCCGGGTTTTGCAGGTTGACATTTTTGAACCAGCTGGCTTTGGCCGTAACCAGGGCGTTGGCAGGCAGCAGATCGAGCAACGCCAGCCCCGTGACGGTTTTGCCGCTGCCCGACTCACCCACCAGCCCGACGATCTCGCCTGGCCGGATGGCAAAAGAAATGTCCTTGACGATTTCCTTGATCTCTTTGGCTTCCTGGAAAGATATGTTGAGACCATCCACGCTCAGAATATCCTCACCGGAACTGCTGGCGGCTGATCCATCGCCCGCCGGGGCTATCTTGTGGCGCACCGCGATACCGGCCGAACGCTGGTGCGTTTCAAACGAAGCCTCGCGGGCCGCGTCACCTAGCAAACCAAAAGCAATCATAGTCAGGGCAATGATACCGCCCGAAGGTACCAGCAGCCAGGGAAACTGCAAAATGACCTGGGACGCCTCTCCCACCATGCCGCCCCAGCTTGGATCCGGGGGCTGCACCCCCAGGCTGAGAAAGGCTAACCCGGCCTGGGTAGCCAGGGCATTCCCCGCGAAAAGCGAAAGTTGCACAATAATCGGCCCGGTCAGGTTTGGCAAAATGTGACGGAAGATAATCCGGCCTGAACCCAGGCCCGATACTTTGGCCGCGCCAACGTATAATTCTTCCCGGGCGGCGACGGTGTTTGCCCGGACAATCCGCGCCAGGCCGCCGCAAGCCAGGATACCCAGCGTTATCATGGGTGCGGTCATACCGGTGCCGAAAATTGCCAGTACCGCCAGGATAATCACCAGGTGCGGGATGGATAACACGATTTCGATAGTGGTCGAAATGATGCGGTCGACCAAGCCACCGGTATACCCGGCCAGCAGGCCGATGCTGATACCGACTACCGCAAAGACCACCAGGGCCAGCCCAACACCGTACAGCGAAACCAGCCCGCCATAGAGCAGCCGCGAAACAACATCCCGGCCCAGCGCGTCGGTGCCCAGCCAGTGGTCGCCCGTTGGCAGCGACTGGATAGTGTAAAGGTCTTGCACCAGCGGGTCGTATTTGGAAACAATGGGCGCACCCAGGCACAAAACAATAATCAGCACCAGGTAACCGATTGCCACCAGCGCCACCGGTTTACGCAGCAACCGCCCCATAAAGTGCTGAGTACGGGGTCTTTCTTCCCTGACGATTTCGGTAGTAGTTTCGATGGTACTCATGATGTTCGCACCTTTGGATTGAGCCAGGTATAGGATAAATCTACCAGCAGGTTAACTACTACAACGGTCAGGGTAAAGGCCAGCGCCACTCCCTGGATAACCGGAATATCGTGCAGCCGGGTAGCATCAATCAATAGCGAGCCGAGACCCGGTAAGGCAAAGACCTGCTCGATAAAGATGGTGCCGAGCATCGACCCGATGAAAACCAGCCCGATAACCGTAATAATCGTTAGCCCGGCGTTTTTGAGGGCATGTTTCCAGACCAGTGAGCCTGTGCCGACCCCGCTGGCCCGCAGGGTGCGGATATATTCTTTCTCAAGCTCGCGGCTCATCGACTCGCGAGTTATGCGCGCGATAGCCGCAATCCCGCCGACCGACATGGCTGCTACCGGCAGCACCAGGCTCTTAGCCCAGCCGCCTAAATCTTTTTCAAAGTCGATATAGCCAATTGCCGGGAAAATCGGGATGGCCACCGAAAAAGCGGTGGTAAGGAGCAGGGCCAGCCAGAAACCCGGCGTGGCCCAGGCTATCAAGGCAAAAACGTCAAGGATTTTGGCGATGATACCGCCCCGCAACACGCTCAACATTCCCAATCCGACGCCGAGCAAGGTCGCCACCAGGGTGGTGCCTACCACCAGCGAAGCCGATACCTGAGACCGCACCGCCAGGCTATGGGCCACCGGTTCCTGGGTAAATATGGAGTTGCCCAGGTCGAACCGCAACAACCCGGCCAGGTAAAGCCAGTACTGCACGATGAGCGGCTCATCCAGGTGGAGTGCTTTTCGCATCGCCTGGTACTGGTCGGGTGAACCGGTCAGGCCGAGCATGGCCCTGGCGGCGTCACCAGGCAGAAACGATTGCAGTAAGTAGGTCAGAAATGTGACCACCAGAATCAGGACAATTGAGATCGCAAGCCTGCGAACAATAATACTTAGCAAAGTTAGCTCCCTTTGTGCATTTCAGCAGCAGCCCTACAAACCAAAGGGGGAGGAATACTTCACCAGGAAATATTCCTCCGTTATTAGGCCTAGCTTGCAGGCGTCCAGTCGGTCGGGTAGGTCAGGTCAAAGCCCGGAATGGGCGCGACCCCGGTTACCTTTTTGCTGACATAGGTCAGGCCGCTAATTTTGACCACCGGGATGGTCAACGCCTGGTCGACAATGATCTTGGTGACCGCCTGGGCTGCCGCCACACGCTGGTCCTGTGGCGCCGCCACGTACTTGTCAAAGGCATCCTGCAGCCCGGTCACTTCGTAATGGAAAGGATTGACCGGCGAGTTTTTCAACCAGACCTGGTTGGTGTTGGCGAACTGGCTCTGCCCGCCCCAGGCCAGGCTGAACGAAGCATACTTCAGGCTCTGGAAGTTGGTAACCAGGGCTGCCACGTCGGTAGACTCAACCAGCTTCATCTGCACCTTGATCTGGCTCAACTGGCCCGCCACCGCTTGCAGCATCTTGGTAGTCTGCGTGTCGGGTGTCAGGTGGACCACGTCGAAG
The DNA here is from genome assembly GCA_001898225.1 of Chloroflexi bacterium 54-19. Taxonomy (GTDB): domain Bacteria; phylum Chloroflexota; class Chloroflexia; order Chloroheliales; family Chloroheliaceae; genus 54-19. The sequence goes on along the minus strand of MKTJ01000011.1, from coordinate 1,518 downwards.
GAAAAGCCATCGGCAAACCCGGCTTCGGCCAGTAGTTGCTTGGCCTTGTTGACATCGTAGGCGTAGGTATTTTCCAGGCTAGGGTCGAAGGCATCCTGTCCTGGCGTGTTCGGCTGCATGATCGAGCTTGCCAGGTCGCCGTAAAGGGCTTTGGCAATCTGGTTCCGGTCAATTGCGTAGTTCAGAGCCTGCCGTACCTTCACATCTTTGAGAGCCGGAGTCACTTTGCCGTCTATATCCAGGAGAAATATACCGACCCAGGCATTAGAGGTCTGGACGATGTTGAGGCCGGCCGACTTGGCGGTGTTGAGGGTCGTAGGGTCGCCGGTAACTACGTCAACCTGGCCCTGCTGGATAGCCTGCACCGCCGAGGTGATGTTCGGGATAATCTTGACCACAATTTGCTTCCAGTGAATCTGCGACTGGTCAAAGTAGTTCGGGTTCGGCACAAAGGTATAGTGGTCGTTCGCGAGGGTGTTAGCCGTGTCGATGATGTACTGGCCGGCCCCGGCCGACTGTGATTTGAGCTTGGTCGGATCGGCCAACCCCGCCGGGCTGATAATCATACCGGCCAGGAAGCGAGTGGAGAGAAAGTCAGGGAGGGAGTTGTTCGGCACCGAGTTGTTCAGTTCGACCGTTTTGTCATCAATTACGGTAGTAGTGATGGTTTTCATGGTCCCGGCGCTCGGCCCGGTGCCGTGCTGTGAGAAGTAGTTAAGCGAGTCGGCTACCGCTTTGGCCGTGACCGGAGTGCCGTCTGCAAACTTCACGCCCTGGCGAATGGTAACCTGGAATTTCTTGTTGCCTTCCCCGACATACTTCCAGTCGGTCGCCAATTCGCCAACCAATTTGCCATCTTTGTCAGGCTTTAAAAGCGAAGCATAGGTCGGCTGGAGGAAATTGAGGTCAATCTGTCCGGCAATTGCGGGGTCAAGGCTCTGTGGGCCGGAGTTGTTGGCGATTGTCAACGTAGCAGTCGGGGCGGCGGTGGTACCGGATGTCGCGGCGGTTGCCGAAGTAACTGCGCCAGCCGCTGTGGTAGCCGCACTTGATGCGGTAGTAGCCGTGCCAGCGGCGGTAGTGGCACTGGCGGCTGTCGTGGAAGTTGCCGCGGTAGGCGCTGAGGTGGTGGCCGCCGGGACCGCGGTCGCGGTATCGCCGCACGCACCGAGTAGCATGGCCAGCATGGTTGTGATAAGGCCAAGTACAAGTATGGATCGCCTTCGAATACTTCTTGGGAACATTGGTTTCACTCCTCCATGAGCATATATTTTTGTCACAATGTAGAAACTACAAAGAAACTACAAAGAAACTACAAAGTTACTATTCCTCGATAACCGGTCAGCCTGATTCGATGGTCAATTGCTATCCTCTCTCCCCGACCAACCGAAAAGCGCTAATCTCTTAGGAAAAACTCCTCTCCTAGGGTTGAAAGACAAATTCCAATTTTTATTTTGCTACCGGACAGAAATTAATTAAAAGAAGAGAAGGTCATCATTAGGTGGTAAACTACACCTG
>MKTJ01000010.1 GCA_001898225.1 Chloroflexi bacterium 54-19 | reverse complement strand
AGCAATCAAGGTAATTATTATGTCTGGTTTCAATACTTCAACCGATCCTATTCAGATCGCAAAGCAAGCGTATGAAGATGCACGTCAAAAAGCAGCAGATGCAAAATCCGCCATGTTGCAAGCTAAAGATGATCTGAATATGATCAAGCCTAATAACTACATAAGAAATGCATCACAATATTTCGAAGATAAAAAGGCTGCTGAACAAGAGTTAGCAGAAAAAACCAAATTGTTCCAGCAAGCGGATCGACATGCAATGCATTGTAGGGCCGAAATAGGACGTACCGAACAGAACATAAAAAACGCAAGCATTAAGCAACAGCAGCAAGAACAAAGTGATGAAATTCTAAAATCTGTTTTACGACAAAATTTCTTTGGGACTGATGCAGAATTTGAAAATGTGTTTGATGAACTTCGGACGGAATTTCTCAAACAGCAAGCTCTTGAAAGAACTTCAGCCACTTTGCAAGCGCAATCCGACCATGAACGTAATCGAATGAAACGGCTTGGACATACTATCTAAGTTGATCTAGGCTTCAGTAAAAAAGGCAGTCATGGCAAACATGGCTGTCTTTTTATTTCGATTTTGCTGGTTGTACTGTAAATCCCTAACAAGTTTAAGGGTAGTATAGGAGTACAAGGAAGCCTTTTATTTTAATGTATCCATCAAACTTACACGAGCCAATATTTGAAAACTTTTACAAGGATTTATTCTTGTAAACTAACCAAATATAAATTAAACTAATAAAGAATTTTTCATGAAACGCCTATATTTACAATCTGTAATATTGAATAATTTGCTAATGCCTAAATAGGCGATAATTTGCCAGTTTAGGATTCAGCCTAGTTGGTTACAGATGCTAACTTAAAAACTTGCAAACAATGATGGTACATGTCAAACGAAAAAACCGATTCACTAACAGATAAACTAAACTCTTCTGAAACTGGTGCTGTAACGTTTTCGAGATACAGGTATCAGGCTAAATATGCTGCATTATTATCAATAAAATTACTTGATGAAAGTATAGGTGTTGAGGAGATTTTCTGTGAACACCATGAAGATATTCTGGTTAAACGAAAAGATGGTTTGTTAAAAGGAATACAGGTGAAAACCCGTGACACATCGCGTGATCCTTTTAAAAGTAACGAAGTTCAAATTGTAAATGCGATAACAGCTTTCGTTGAATTGGAATCAGATAATCCAGATGCTTTTTCTGATTTTACTATTGCCAGCAACTATAATTTTTATAAAGCACAAAAAGATAAGAATAACCTAGAGTTCTTATTAGAAAAAGCAAATGAAGCCTATAACAAAAAAGAAGATGTTGAAAAGATTTTAAAAACACTAATTGGTGCAGTAAAAAATAAGTATAAGGATAATACGAAAAAGGAATGTTCTGATGAAATAATTATAAAGGTTCTTGCTAAAACACGATTGGAAGTTACTCCAAGTTTGGATAGCATTGAACAAGTTATATTAGTCGAACTAGGAAGTCTTCCAGAATTAAGTTCAAAAACTGTATCTGAACTTAAGCCCATAATGAAGAGTTTGTTTGATATAACGACAGATGCAAGCGATAGTGAATATGATTCATCTTTTAGATACTGTTTTTCTTTAGCTGCATCACCTAATTTGGAGAAACAAACAGCCGAAATTGAAGGAAAAAAACTTAATAAAGAAAAAGTTTCTTCTCTAATCAATTTAGAAATAAGTAAACAGTCTATAATCAGGACTCAAATAACTGAAGAAATAACAAGTTTACCTTCTGGAACAGACATTCTGAAAATAAAAATGACTGAAGGAGGGATTTCAGAACCTAGCATTGAAAATGCTATACAACAAAAGTACTCAACTGAATATTTATTGATAGATTGGCTCTACCAGTTTGGCACTATTGAAGCAAATAAAAGATATAATCATATTAAAACAATTGTTCGAAATGAATGTGCTGAAAGCTATGACCTTGCGCGGAATTTGGAAGAAAAATACGGTCCCAAAATGTTAATTTCTGTAAGAGAAAAGTTAAAGGCAAGATATACTGAAGAAAAGCATTTATTTTTCAATTGTACTTATGAGCATCTGCTTGGTTTTGCATCACTTTTAACAGAAGCATGCGTTGTTTGGTGGAGTGAAATTTTTGAAATACCTAAAGGTTCAGAAGCATGACCCTATTTTCGATGATGGCAGAACTTGAAGGTAATGATGAAATCCATTTAGGAAGAATTTTAGTTTTGCTCAATGCTTTTGCTGGTAAAGATGGAACTGGTTCAGTTGAGGGATTAACAAAATTAGCAAAACTGGATTTTTTATTGAGGTATCCAGTATTTCTTGAAAGAGCAATCGAAGCAAGAATTGATAAAAAACCGAACTTAGAAATACAAGATCACGAAAGAAAAAGTGTTGAATCAAAGATGGTCAGGTATCGTTTTGGCCCGTGGGATTATAGGTACAGACGATTCTTAAATATTCTAACAGCAAAGGGCCTTGTGAAAACAAATATTGAAGGCAGAAAAATAGTAATTAGCTTAACTCCACAAGGTATTAATATTGCATCACAGTTGTCAGAAACGACTGCTTTTCAAGATCAAGTTGAAAGAGCGATATTGTTGAAGCGGCATTTCAATATGTCTGCAACCAATTTGATGAATTTCATTTATCAAACATTTCCAGAAATTCTTTCGTTGAAGTATGGTGAGGATATAAATATTGAACACTAAATTTCTTACTCTTTTGCTTAATTGCCAAAGAGAACAGGTTCTAATTGAATTTTCCCCTCAAATTACATTCTTTCATGGAAGTATTGGTGCTGGAAAATCTTCTATTGCACGTTTAGTTGATTTTTGTCTTGGTTCTGATTTGGAAAAAACACCAGCTTTAAGGCAGGAATTAGTTTCAGTGATTCTTACAGCCGAAATTAATAACAAAAGGGTAACATTTGAAAGAGAAGCAAATAATTCAAATCAAGTCCAAGTTTCGTGGGAAGACCAGGATAAAAATTACTTTAGTTTCCTAGCACCACTTAGTCAAACAAGAGAAACACCTGTTTTACTTGGTAATGATGTATATACTCTTAGTGATTTAATTTTTTTCCTTTTAGGGTTAAGTCCAATAAAAGTTCGTAGAAGCAAAAGGGAACAGGAATCTGAACTTGTTCGTTTAAGTTTTCGTGACATTATGTGGTACTGCTATTTACAGCAAGACCACATTGATTCATCTTTCTATCACCTAATAAATGAGTCGTTCAAAACTTTGAAAAGTAGAGATGTAATGAGATTTATTTTCGGCTATTACACCGAAAAATTAAATACTCTTGAACTTCAATTGGATGAACTTAGGGAAGAACAACGAATTAAAATCGAAACGTCAAAGCAAGTTCAAGGATTTTTACAACAATTTGGCTTCGATTCTGGTGAAGCACTAAGGTTAGAATTAGTTACAACACAACATGATTTGGAAATTGCTCAATCTGAACTACAACAATTTCGTGATGGTTTTACCAGTGACACTCATTTTGTGGACGAATTAAGAACTAACCTTAGAGATTTGAGTAATAGACTTGATGAAGCACAAAAGATTCTCAATGATTTAGAAACAAGGATTTCTGAACAAGAAGCATTAAAAGCAGAACTTGTATCAGCTAAATTTAAGTTAGCTCGTGCAGAAACTTCTTTGACAATCCTAACAGGTGCATTATTTGATGTATGTCCGGCATGTGGAATGGCAATAGATAAACAAAAACAGCGTAATGATGGTGAATGTATTTTATGTAGTGATCATATTCCAGCAACACCAGCACAATCTATAATTAATGCAACAGCTTCACTAAATGACCTTAATTCAAGGATTGATGAATTAGTTGTTAGTATCGCTAGACAGAAAATTGCTCTTGATAAGCAACAACGTTTTGTTTCAAGTATTGTGGCAGAAAAACGAACACTCGACAACCGACTGGCTGAAGAAATTAAAAATTATGACTCTATATTTTTGGCAAGTTCAAGAGAAGCAGAAAGACGAATTGCAACTTTAACTGAAAAAATTCGTAATTTGGCAGGAATTTCAGAAATGCCAGATGCAATTGTTAGATTACAAAGAGAAGCAAATGATTTAAACATCCAAATAACAGAAACCAGAAATGAAATAGAGCAAGAAAAGGGGAAACTTACAAATTCTGTTAATTTAGTCGGCAAATTAGAAACAAGCTTTTTAGAAGCTTTACTTGCAATTAAATTTCCTGGTGTAGAACCTGATGATAAAGTCGAAATAAACACTAAAACTTGGATACCCTCAATTTTACCTAACGGCGATCCAGCATTAAAATGGGGGTTTGAAGGTGCAGGAAGTGGTGGTAAAAAAACATTACTTAATGTTTGCTACGCACTTGCTTTGCATAAAATTGCTACAGAAAATAAATTACCTCTACCTACTTTTCTAATTATTGATACACCAATGAAAAATGTGGCAAAAGAGGCTAATATTGAGCTTTTTATTGCTTTCTATAATTATTTGTATGAACTTGCTGCAACTTCTTTATCAGAAACACAATTTATAATTGTTGATCAAGAGTATGTAGCACCTGTTGAAGGTACTATTGATGTTAGGCATCGCCTTATGACACCTAGTGATAATGAAAATCCACCTTTGATACCTTATTATAGAGGGCCGTAAAAAGCTAGATATTATTTACTCATACAATATTTAACATGTTATTGACTAATGGCTATACTTTCGTGGTCTGCCTTTTCGTTTTAAGCCTGATATTGTTTCACCCATCGTGTTTAATGGGCTGTTAGTCTGGTGAATTGAACCTAAACGATCTGGACTATTCCTAACATATATTTGAGTAGTTGTGATGTTAGAGTGACCTAGCATGTCCATAAGTTCAAATGTTGAAACTTTTGAACTCATCATCAAAGCAAAAGAATGCCGCATTTTATGGGCTGAAAAATTTACACCAGATTTGATGCTTATACGGCGAATAGTAGAACCAAAGCTGTTATCACCCATGCGTTCACCGTCAACAGTTATCCAAAGCCAATTGCTTTCGCTGATCTCCTTTCGTTTGTTGAGATAATCCAGCAAAACGCCTTTACACTTTTCAGAAAAGTAGGCGGTTCTAGTCCCGGTCTTACCAGTGATAACAAAGCGCATGTTTCTCATATCGAGATCGCTAAGTTCAAGAGAAAGCAATTCGCCACGTCTGATCCCACTATCCAAAAGCAGACTAATCATGGCTAGGTCACGAACACCAGCAAACGTTGAAAGCTGTTCAGGACTGGTTAAAACGGCGAATAAACGCCTTATATTGTCCTGGCTAACATTCTTTATGGTTGTGTTCCTATTAGCCTTATTGGTGAACTTCACAGACTTGTTAATGGGTGATTGTGAAATATAATCTTCACGTTCAAGCCAACTGAAAAAGACTTTCACAGTCCGACCATAACCAGCTATAGTTGCTGGTGATAAAGTTTGTAAACTAACAGGAACAGCAATACCCCATCTAAGAGGATTAGTTTCCCTTAGATAAGCAGCAAACTCTTTAACATGGCTCGTTTGGACGAATTTTGGATGTTGACCTATGGTGCTGTTATACTTGGTGTGTACTGTCCACCACCAGTAAAATCTTGAAATCTTATCGGAATACTCATGGATAGTAACAGCAGACAATCCATCACTTCTTGCACTATTCAACCAGTCACACATCAACTTGTAAAAAGGACAATTGTCTTTTGACATGTTGAGATTTTGAAAGAAATAGCTTAGACCTATTTTTGATGGATTTGCAGTTTTTTCACTCATTTTCGACCTTCTTTCGAAGGCCATTTATCCTATTGTGATAGGTAAAAATGCATGTGGGAGTGGTGGAATGGCAGACACGGCAGACTTAAAATCTGCTGGCCGCAAGGTCGTGAGGGTTCGAGTCCCTCCTTCCGCATCTTAAAAAGGTAAACTACTTGTTTTGACTTCGAAAGAAGTCATTTTTTATTGTCAAAGCGGTAGGTTACTCAAAACCAGCCCAGGTATCTTTTCTCTTTGGTCGCCTCACGATAGCCCAGGCTAATTGCCTTATCAAAATCCTGCCGGGCTAAATCTTTGTTTTTCAATTCCTTCTGAATTTTGCCGCGCCAATAGAATAACTCGCCGTCCCTGGGGTTTAGCTGGCAAGCCTTTTCCAGGTTAAAAAGCGCGTTTTTAAAATCTTTATTCATCAGGTGGCTTAATCCGATTACCTTGAAATAATTTACGGGCAGGTTGCTTTCAAGCTGACCTGCCTGGTTAAAGTCGTTGATGGCGAGTTTGTAGAAGCCAAGCTCGAAATTGCTCATCCCCCGGCTGAAAAAGCTTCGCCAGTCTCTGGCGTCGAGAATGATGGCCCGGTTGAAATCGTTGATAGCCAGGGCGTGTTTGTTCGAGTTTTGATAAGCTTGCCCTCTTGCCAGGTAAGAGTCGCTGTGGTCGTAAAGTGAGATTACCCTGGTGTAGTCCTCGATGGCCCGGTCGAATTCGCCCATCGCCGAAAACCTGTTGCCTCGCTGGACATAGAATGTGTGGTTATTTGGTTCAATTTCAATCGCCCTGGAATAATCCACCAGCGCGCTGACATCCGAGCCGGTCAGGCCGCGCCAGGAGTAGTAGGTTGCCACATTGGGCGCAAGCGAAATCGCTAAATCAAAGAAATTTCGGGCTTTGTTCAGGTCTGCCGCGTTGTTCCGGTTGTAGTAGCACCGGCCCAGCCAGAAATAGATTTCGGCTTTGAGGGTGAAGTTGCCGGGCGCGAGTTGGAGGGCCGCGTTAAAATCGGCAATAGCCTCGTTCAACTCCTTTTTGACGTGCCGTTTTAGCCAGGCATTATAAAGATATTTGCCGCGATAGTAATAGGACTCGCTATCGGAGGGGTCTTTTTCGATGGCCCTGGTCAGGTTGTAAAGGGTCAGGCCGGGGTCGTTCAGGTTGAACAGGCAGATACCCAGCAGCTTGTAGGTCTGCGCCTGTGAATCATCGTAGTTCAGGGCTTCCTTGAAGGATTTGGAGGCTTCGAGCCATTTCTTTTTGCGATACTGGTCGAGCCCGTTGTTGAAATAAGCTCTGCCCAGTTTATCAATCGCTATTTTGTGGTTTTTATCCAGCGCCAGGATTTGCTCGCCCGCTTCAATAACTTTAGCCCAGCTTTTAGCCGCTTCAAAATCGTTTATTTTTTCCAGCAGCAGTTTTATTTGGGTGCCCCTGGCCGGTTGCCGCTGCTTTGGGCCAATATTCTGGGTTTGCAGCGGGTTGGCCGGTTGGGCCGGGGTTTTGGCGGAAGACGCCCGGACCTTTTGGGTTACGGCAGCCCTGACCGGAGGGTCCGGTTCTTCCAGGGCCGCTTTGAACGCCTGGAAAAGGTCGATTGCTTTCTTGTAACGCTGAGTGGCTTTCTTGGCGAGGGCCCTGAAAATGACTGCATCCAGGGCCTGGGGATAGCGGAGCCGGGGGTAACGCTCTTTCAGGGTTGGAATGGCCCCGTTGAGGTGTTTGTCCTTGAGCTCGTCAAAATTGCCCAGGAACGGGGTGTAGCCGGTTATCATTTCGTAGAGCATCACGCCCAGGGCATATATATCGCTCGACTTCCCGGCCTGGTCGTTCCAGACCTCCGGCGCGACATACTGGGGAGTGCCGTAAACACTGGTGAGGGTTTGGAGGGCGATCGATTTCGTTACGGTCAGGGCAAAGCCAAAATCGGCCAGTTGGGGTTGCCCGTTTATATCCAGCAGAATGTTGGCCGGTTTGATGTCCCGGTGGACGATGTTATGGCTGTGGGCCTCGTCGAGAGCCAGGGCGATGCGTTCCAGGATGAACAGGACTTCCTTGCGCGGCAGCGGTTTGGGCGGCTGGTTTGGGTCTGGCTTTAGCTTCTGGGCCAGCGAACCGCCTTCAGCTAACTCGGTAACGATAAAAGCCCCGGCCTGCCCCACCTCGAAATCGAGGACCCGCAGGATATTCGGGTGTTTGAACTGGGCCAGGACATTGGCTTCTTTACTGATGCCGTCACGTACCTGGGGATCCACCAGCAGGTCGGTATGGACGATTTTAATTGCTACCGGGCGCGGTGGGTTAAATTTTATATCTTCGGCATAGAAAACTTCCCCGAAGCCACCCGCGCCGAGCGAACGGCCTTTGCGGTATCGGTTAGCTATCAGGGGATTTGGTTGTGGAACGACAGGCCAACTTCCGGTTGTCATAATGAACACTCTTTTGCAGATTATTCATAAGAGGGTTAATTATCTTTATATTTTATATTACTTTAGTGAGGCTTTATTAGCAACCATCTACTTCCCAGGCAGGTTATAACACAAGCTCGCTTATGTGCGTGAAATAGCCAGATATTTGTAAACCCTGTTTCCGTTTTTTAGTTTCCACCGTATCTAATTACACAAGGTACAAAATAATTGGTTTAGTCCTCCGCCACCCGCTATCGGGGTGGCTGCTCTTTCACTTCGGCAAGTTTTATAGCTCGAAACAAAGGCCGGTTGCGACCCAATTCAGGCTTGTCTTTTGGTTTTTAAAAAACGGAAAGGAAACCATGTCCTATGCGCGTACTCAAAATATCCTGGCTTCCGTTGGCGTTTTTAGTGGGGGTGTTGAGTCTGGCTGCTTGTGGGGATAATACCGTTACCACGGCCCCGGCCCAGGCAGCGGCTTCCACCACCGCGGCGGTTACTGTCACTCTTGCCCCGACCACGGCTGCCGCCTCTACCACTGCCGCCGCGACCAAGGCGCCCGCCGCTCCTACCGCGCCCCTACCCACTCAATCCGACCCCAAGGCCGAGGCCGGACGATTGGTCTTTGCCAAGACCTGCGCCGGGTGCCATCTTGGTCAGGGCACGCAGGCCGGGCGCGCCCCACAATTGAGCGTCAGCCAGAACGCCATCAATCCCGATTTCGTGCGCAACCAGGTGCGTAAAGGCAAAGCCCCCATGCCCGCCTTCGACCAGTCCAGGATTTCGGACGCCGACCTGGAAAACATCATCGCTTACCTCAAGGCTATCCATACTTCCTGACCGCCCATCGTTTCGAATTTAAAAAGACCTTCCCTTGTTTCTGGCAGGGGAAGGTCTTTTGCTGTTGACAGGGCCTATTTCTTGTCGGGCGTATTTTGGAAAAGCCAGCTTTGAAAAGCCGGATTTGGCAGGTTTATCATTCGGAGTGTCTCACAAACCAGCGGTTTAAGCTCTTCGCTTACCCCTTCATTCACAAGCTGTAAGAGAAAATCCTGGGCGTCTTCCAGAAATTGATTTTCATAGGCCGGTAGATGCTGGCAAAGCCCGACCAATTTGGCCCGTTCGGTTGGGTCAGGTGGCACCACGTAAAGCCATTTCAGTTTGCCGTATTCAAAGATTTCCTGCACCAAATCCGTCCACTCGTCGTGGATAAGCTCTCCATATTTTTGAACGGTTTCTCTTTTGGTAGCCGTGTAGATGCCGTGGTTATAGGCCAGCCGGAAGGCCGTCAGCCACAGGACATGACCGACCAGCCAGCGCAGCCCGCCATAGCCGGGTTGGTAAGTGCCGTCCGGGAGATGCCGGACATACAAATCGTAGCCTCCAAACTCGATTTCCGGTTTGGGAATAGTCACCGGGTAAGACACGGGTGTAGCAAAAGGTAAAGTATTAAAGGCCGATTTAGTCGGAAGTTCGGGCTGCCGGGCCGACCCGATGGTATAAAATCCGTTAGCCGCCAGCCATACCAGATAGTTTCTCAAAGGTGGCAGCTCTAGTGAGGGCCTTATATCTTTTCCATAAAGGAAAACTTTTGCCAGTTTAACCAGTACGCTGAGAAGCGTCATCTGGAACGCCCCGCTTTTGAGCTGTTCTTCCGAGGTCAGGGTTGCGTCCAGCCAGGTTTTGCTGAACCTGTTACAGGCCGCCACCATCCCTCTAAAACGTAAAATTTCATCCTCGGATAGCTGCCCGGTGAAAACGACCAGCACATCCAGGTCGCTGGCGTTGGGGTCCGTACCGTTGGTGAGGACTGCCGTCCCGTCGCTCCGGCTACCGCCGAGATAGCATGCCAGGATTCGGCCTGGAAAGCTCAGTTCGACCAGTTCAATGAGGCCGGTCAAAACGGTTTCCAGTTCCGGGTTATCCAGAGATGTTTTAAGCTTGATTTCTGGCATAAGGAAAGTCCTTGTGTTTATTCAAGAATGGTTTTCAACGACAATAATCAGGAATTAGTTTATAAGGCTGGTTTATTGGCCACTGACTACTGCCCTCTGGCTACTCTATAAAAACTCACTTGACGGTTGCGGCTCCTAACTGTTAGTATACCGGCATTACTTAAAACTTCCAGCCCTGTGGAGTGGCATATTTTACCGGCAATCCCCGGCGGGTTTTAAGGCTTTTATGCGAAGATTTTTAAAGAATCTTCCAGGATTTCAAGAATTTTGACGGGCGAGTCTGTTAGATGGCGTATCTTTTGCCTGTCGGCCCCTGGCACCCGGCCCTCGATGAACCGGTAGTGTACAAACTGGAGGTCGTGGGAAACAAGATTGAAAATGTAGAGTTGGACCTGGGCTTCAACCACCGTGGCGTGGAAAAAGTATTGCCTGAACTTTTACCACACCAAATCCTGGCCCCTACTGCCCAGATTTGCGGCAAATGTTCCTACGCTAATACTTTCGCGGTGGCGATGGCCCTGGAAAAACTGGCCGGGCTGGAAGTTTCGGGACGGGTCGAGTATTTCCGGGTTATCGCGGCGGAACTGGAACGGGCCGCCAGCCACCTGGGTTCGATTGCCCGGACTTTGCGCCTGCTCGGTATTCAGCTTACGGCGGCCCGGCTTGAAGAAGAAGCCGAGGGGGTCCGGCAACTGCTGGCCGCCACCGGCAACCGCATTTATGATACTTTTAGCGTGCTGGGCGGTCTCATGCGCGCCCCCCAGGTCTCCTCCGAATTTCTCAGTGCCGCCGAAAAACTTCGCAAGAACATTTATGAGTCGGTCAACCAGTTGCTCGATAACCGCCAACTGGAACACCGTACCGTGGGGGTCGGTATGATTGACCCGGCGGCGGCCCTGGAATGGGGTCTGACCGGCCCGGTCGCCCGCGCCTCCGAACTGGCTCTCGATACTCGCCGGACCGACCCCTACGCGGCTTACCTGGATATTGAAGTACGGCTGGTAACCCAGCGCCGGGGCGACCTGTTTGCCCGGTTGGCGGTGCGCGGCCTGGAAGCCCTGGAAAGCCTGAACATTGTCAATACGGCCCTGCGTAACCTCCCGGAAGGCGATTTGCAGACGCCCCTGGAGACGCCCCGCTTTCCCGCCGAACGCGAAGTGACGTCCCTGGTGGAGACACCGCGCGGCCAGTTGTTGTGTTACGTTGCCAGCGACGAGGACGGGAAATTGACGCGGCTGAAGTTGCGCCCGCCGACCGTGGCTAACTTCCCGGCGATTGCCCTGACTTTGCCCGGCCAGGAAGCAGACGACGCGGCAGCGATTATTGCTTCGCTCGACTTCTGCTTTGCCTGCGCCGAACGATAAAAAGATAAGATGAATTTAACCGATTTAATTTTAGCCGTTACTCCCCTTGGCCTGGTCGGGATAGGGGCCCTGTTATTCTTCTTTGGCTGGGTGCTGGGTGGGCCGGAATCACGAGTCTTTTACTCGGTGGTGGTGGCGACAGCCCTGGCCGCTTTCCTGTCCCAGGTCTCGCTGGGAGTCGGCTTCATCCGCCCCGGTGGTGTGCGGACCCCCGCCGCGACCCTCTATACCTGGTCGCCGGTCGGTGATGCCGGGTTTGGCGTTACCCTGGCTTTCCAGGGCGATTTGCTGTCCTACCTGTTTGCCCTGCCCCTGACCGCCCTCGCCCTCCTGTGTGTCTTTTACCTGCTGGTGCGCCAGCCTACCGCCGAAAAAGGGGATAATATCGCCACCGGACGCCTGTACGGCCTGATTTTCCTGGCTGAAGGAGCGGGTCTGGGCGCTTTTTATTCGGCGGATTTAGTGGTAACTTACTTCTGGCTGGAAGCGGCGGGGCTGGCCCTCTATCTTTTGAGCGGGCCGGGTCTGCGGGGAGCCAGCGCGAAACCGATTAGTTACCGGGCCCTGGGGGTCAACTTCCTGGCCGGGCAACTTATCTTTGCCCCGCTTCTGGTGATGGTCTCCCGCAACGGCGGTAACTCCACCTACGCCGATTTTATCCCGGCGGTAATTGATACGACCCTGTTCGCCCTGGTGGTGGCGGGGTGCCTGGCGAAAGCGGCCCAGTTTCCTTTTCAAGCCTGGATTGGCGGGTTCGAGGATTTGCCGGGAGCGGCCTATGCTCTCCTTTTAACAGGTTTTGTCTTCCCGTTCGCGATTTATCTCCCGGCCCGGTTGCAAGCCCTCGAAGGCGGTCAGGCCAACCTGCTAGGGGATGTTTCCGGGCTGTTGTTGCCCATTGGGGCTTTAACGATCTTCTTTGCCGCTTTCACGGCTTTGCGTTCTCGCAGCGAAAGCCTGACCACCCGCATCGGTTATCTGACGGCGGTCCAGTTTGGTTTCGTGATAATGGCGCTCGGCCAGACCAACCTGGCGGCGGCTTTCCAGCAGCTAATTGCCCTGGTGCCGGGGGCGGCCCTGCTCTTTCTCTGTGCCGACCAACTTCAAATCGAAAATGCCCCGCCGCCCAACCCGGAAGGCATCACCAACCCGAAACCGCTGGGCCGCCCGGCCTATTTCCGAGGTATCCTGGCGCTAACCTATTTGGTTGGAGCGTTGAATTTCGCCGGGTTCCCGCTTACCCCGGCCTATACGGCGCGCTGGCAGACTCTCGGCACCTTGCTTGATGATGGTTACCGCTTCTACTTTGGGCTGGCGGTGGCGGGCCTGGTCCTGCTTCTCCCGGCCCTGGCCCAGGATTTCGTCCAGTTCTTGAACGGGCCTCGCCGGACGGTTGACTCGGCGAGTGAGGGCAATTACTGGCCGCTGGTCGTGCCGGTCTTGCTGGCGCTAGGCTCGCTCGTTCTCGGTTTCCAGCCGGGATTGGCGAACGGCTGGATTACTACCGCGACCGGGCGAGTCCAGTTGACCGGCGATACCGGGTTTTCAAGCGTGACCGGGGTCGGTTGGTTGGGCCTTTTCGTGGTGATTGGGCTGGCGGTGGCTTTTGGAATAGCCTGGCTGTTGCGGCGAAACCTGGTGGTCGCGCCCTATAACGGTGGTCTGGTCTACGGGCAGGAGGTGACCGAAGGCTACAAATACGCCCGGACCGGGCGCAGCAAGATGGCCCTCAAGACTATCGAGCCGGAAGAAGAACTGCCGGAAGGTTTTGAGGATGAATTCTTTAGCGGCGCTTTCAAGAAGGCCCAGGCCAAACTGCAACAGGCCGCCCGCCGCAAATTGCCAGATCCCCGGCTTTCCCCGGCGGACTACTTTGGGCCGTTGACGGTCCGGCTGGCCTCGACCTACCGGATTTTCGATATGGCCTTTAACGGCAATTTCTTTGGTCGCCTGCTGATGGGCTTTTTGGACCGGGCCCGGCGGGTCTTTGAATGGACTGTCGAGCGGTTTTACCCGGCCCTGGCCGCTTTTATCCTGTTAATCTTTATTATTTTACTGACCAGATAGCAGTTTTAGTTTTATTTTATGAACTTTTTTACGCTTGACGCTACCAATTACGGGTTCTTCGTGGGGGCTTTGCTGCTTTCCCTCGTGGTGATTGCGGTCTACAAAGACTGGCTGTTGCTGACCCCGGCCCTGGTGGTCCAATACCTCGTTATGGCGGTTATCGCCAACGACCTGAACAATACCGCTGCCCGCGTCATGCTAGGACCAGTCCCCCTGGCCGTCTTCCTGAAAGGGATGTCGGGGGTTATCGCCGGGCTGATTCTCTTTTTGACCGGTTACGCCATCTTGTTTGCTACGCGTGGGTTCCGGCGCGAGGAAGCCGAGGCCGAAGCCGCCGGATTAGGTGGGTTACGCCGCTTTTTCTACCGCGAAGAGGCCGCCCGGCTCAACCGTTTTCGCTACGTGGACTATCTCCTGCCGCTGGGGGCGGTGATTATCGCGGTCGCGGCGACCTATGCCCTGACCACTCTTTTGCCGTTTTCGGGCAACTTCCTGGGTGATTTCTCTTTTTACCTGCTCGGCTCGGTCGGGATTGCTATCATGGTGGTCGGGCGGGATATTTTGAAGCTGGGGGCAGGGCTGCTCGTTTCGCTCAACGGGGCCGATTTACTCTATTCGCTCCTGCGAAACGGCGATAGTCCCCTGGTGCTGGGTATCAGTGCCACGATTACGATTTTGCTCGCCTTGCTCATCTCTTACCTGGCGATTCTCTATCACTCCAAAATGAAGACGCTTATTATCAGTGAAGGCGTGCGCCGGAAACGAAAGCAGGTTTCCTAGCATGCAGTTTCTAATCCTGGCCCTGCCGTTTATTATGACGGTCTTCATCCTGATATTTGAAGGCATCTTCCGGCCCAGTCGCTTCGTTTTCAGCCGGACGCTGGGGGTGGTCTGGCCGGTTGTGACGCTGGTGGTGGAAATCGTCCTGATCTGGCAACCCGACGCCAACAGCCCGGACGGCGCGTTCCAGTTTACGAGTCTCAGCCGGATTTTTCTGTCCTTCCTGTTCGCCCTGACCGGCGTGGCCCTGGTAGTCTCCTACATTACCGGCTTTTTGCTGAGCGGTCGTTTTAGCCCGGCAACCCTGGCGATTTGCGGTACCCTGGTTGCGGCGCTTTACATAAGTAACATCTTCCTGGTGACGTTGTTCTTCGTGCTGGCCGGGTTTTTCAGCATCGTGGCGATTGTGGATGTCGATACCGAGAACGAAGAACGGTTCGTGCGGGTAATCAAAGCCTCGGTCCGTTATCTGATTGCGATTGTGCTATTCGGCTTAGCCTTATTTATCGCCCTGATATTCTTGGAACGGTTGCGGCTCGACCCTCAACTAAGCGGGTTTATCCAGGTGGTGGTGGCTCTATCGGTGGTCGGTTTTTCGCTGCGTCTGGCGATTTTCCCTTTTAACCTGTGGCTGCCCGATATTATTGAGGAAGCGCCCGGCATGGCGGCTTTCCTGGTGGTCGGCCTGATAAACGTGGCGGCGATAGTCTTCCTGGCCGGTTTCTGGCAGCAAAACCCGACCCTGGTCTACGAAAATTACACGATTGCCCAGCCGGTAATGATTATGGGTCTGGCGGGGGCGGTCCTGGCCGGGTTTATGGCGCTCGGCCAGAACGGTATCGGCAAAATGCTGGCCTATACGGTCAGCGGCGACTTTGCCCTCATCCTCTTTGGCCTGGCCTCGCCGCACCGGACCGGCCTTAACGGGGCCCTTTTCGAGTCGGTCAGCCTGGCCCTCTTGCAACTGTTAATCTTTACCTGTCTGAGCGTGGTTTCGTACTGCTGTAACGGCATCAGTATCAACAACCTGACCGGGTTGGGCCGCCGGATGCCGGTCGCCACGATTGGCCTGATGGTCGGCTGCCTGGGTATGGTCGGGATGCCCTTTTTATCGGGGTTTGCCGGGAAATATCTGCTCTTGCAGTCGGCGGCCCAGGAAGGTCTGGTCTGGGCGCTGGCGGGTGGGCTGGCTTTGGGGCTGTTCTTGATTGCCTATCTGCGCTATTTCCACCGCGTTTTTATGGGGAACGATGTGCCCGGCCTCAAAACGCTGCCCGAACCCCCGGCAGCGGTCCTGCTTATCCTGTTGCTGGTGGTGTTGGTATTTGTGCTGGGGCTATGGCCCGCCCCGGTCCTCGGCTGGCTCGATGAAGCCTTAAAAACCGTGGTTTAAGGAATATTTTAGCCTCGTTCAATCAATAGCCCAAGGGCTTCATTCCGCAAAACAAACCACCGGTCAAACTTTCTCATTATTTCTGCCAGTTCGTTGGTTTCTGTTTCACTAAGCCCTTCGGCCTGTTGTTTGGAATGCAAGCGTTCAATCTGGGTCACCTCTTTTTTAGGCAGACGGCTTTTGGCGAGGCGTTTTAAGGCTTTGTCGTCTAAAAAGGCCAATTGAGCTACCAGGTTATCTAACTCAGTAGTTAGTTCGGGGTTGTCAGGGGCAGCTTTAAGCAGACTAGCGGTGATTTCAGCCTCAACGCTCCGCTGCGTTTGCTCGGCGCGTTGTTTGTATTTGTTGTAAATATCTTCCGGTAAATCAATAACGACCGATTGATTGGACATAGTTTTCCCCTTTGTATAACTTCATTTCTGTAATTATACCAAGTAATGTAAATCTCCCAAATTACCCTTTCAACTCCTGTTCCCACGTTGAATGTTATTTCGCGCCCTTTAGGGTGAACGTTATTTCGTTTAAAATTGGTACATAAATTCTGGTATAATATGTACATGAATGGCGAAATAATAACCGAAGAATTGCTGGACGAAGACCCGCCCCTTCCCCCTGACGAGGAGCCGGAAGTTGAGGTTGATTTAGAGTCGGCCCTTTTCGTGGAAGTCGCCATGGACTCACCCGGTCTGCAAGAGGGGCTCACCTACGCCGTCCCGCCCGATTTGCACGATGCTATCCAGCCGGGCCAACTGGTCTGGGGGCCGCTTAAAAAAGGCCGGGCCCAGGGGGTGGTCATGGCGGTCGGGAAAGTCGCCCCACCCTTCCGGGTCCGCGCTATCACCGACCTGGTGGACCGCCGTCCCGTGTTGCAACTCTATCAGCTTGGCCTGGCCCGCTGGCTCTCCGGTTACTACTATTGCGGCCTTTTTGAAGCGGTCAGCCTGATGCTGCCGCCCGGTTTTAGTAAAGTGGCCCGGCCTACCCTGACCGTCACGTCCGCCGGGAGTGAACTGCTTTTGCCGCCCGGCCTCAATTCCAATGAGCTATTCCTGCTCGACCTGCTCCGCGAACACCACAAGACCCGCCGTGACGAAGACGAACCGGCCCCGGTCTTTTTGAACGACCTCAAAAAAGAGTACCAGGCCCGCCACGGCAAGACCACCTTTGACCGGACCGTTAAATCGCTGGAAGAAAAAGGGCTGGCCGTCCGCAGTTTTTTCCTGCCCCGGCCCGGTGTCAAACCGCAACTTAAACCGTTCGTGCGGCTGGCCCCTTACCTGCTCGACCTCGAACCGGACGACCCCGGTATTCTGAAGAAACTCAACCGGTCACAAAAGCAGAAAGCGGTTTTCAAAGCCCTCCGGCAGGAGTTGGAGCCGGGTTATTTGATTCTGGCCGAGGAAGCCGCCCTTATCGCGGATACCGACCTAGCGACCCTGCGCGCTCTCGCCGCCAAAGGGCTGCTCGAAATCGAAGACCGCGAGGTCCGGCGCGACCCCCTGGCGAACCGCCCGCAGCGCCTTAAACCGGAAGAACCGCCACTTCTGACTTACCGGCAGTCGATGGCCTGGAGGGCTATCCTGGATGGCTTCCAGTCGCCCGCGCCCCAACCTTTCCTCTTGCACGGTGTGACCGGGAGCGGCAAGACCGAACTGTACCTGCGCTCGATTGCTCGTGTCCTCAAAGACGGCAAGCAGGCTATCGTGCTGGTGCCGGAAATCGCCCTGACCGCCCAGACGGTCGACCGGTTCGCGGCCCGCTTTCCGGGTCGGGTGGCTGTCCGGCACAGCAAACTCACTCCCGGCGAAGCCTTTGACGAGTGGCGGCGGGCCAGGGATGGCGAAGCCTCGATTGTTATCGGGGCCCGGAGCGCCCTTTTCTCGCCGGTTCCCAATCTCGGCCTGATTATCATTGACGAGGAACACGAGTGGAGCTACAAACAGGACGAGTCTTTCTCCGGTAGCGCCCTCTATCATACCCGCACCGTCGCCGTCGAACTGGCGAAGTTGACCGGGGCCGCTCTTATCCTGGGTAGCGCCACCCCGGCGGTCGAGAGTTTCTTCCGGGCCGAGCAGGAAGAATTCCGTCTTTTAAGCTTGCCGGAGCGGGTTTCGCCGCACCAGGCTATCCCCGCCGCCGGGGCCGAACCGCTCGGCGTGGCCGGACCGCTGCCCTTACCCCCCGTCCAGGTGGTAGATTTGCGCCAGGAGTTGAAAGCCAGCAACAACAGCATCTTCAGCCGCGATTTGCAGCGTGACCTCAAAGACACGGTAGCGCAGGGCCGCCAGGCTATTTTGTTTCTCAACCGGCGCGGCACCGCCACCATTGTGATGTGCCGGGACTGCGGGACGGTGGTGGTTTGCGACCTGTGCGATACTCCGATGGTCTTTCACGCTGACCTCGACCGTCTCATCTGTCACCGTTGCGGTCGTCGGGCGCCCAGCCCCCGGATTTGCCCGAACCCGGAATGTCGCAGCGAACGGATTCGCCACTTCGGGGTCGGCACCAAACGGGTCGAGGAAGAACTCCAGCGGCTCTATCCCAGGGCCCGGATTATCCGCTGGGACCAGGACACCATCGCCGAGGGCGGGCGCGATTCTTACCAGACCCTTTTCGACAAAATGGCGAACCACGAAGCCGATTTGCTGGTCGGCACCCAGATGATAGCTAAGGGTCTCGATTTGCCGCTCGTTTCGCTGGTAGGAGTCGTGACCGCCGATACCGGGCTTTACCTGCCGGACTTCCGGGCCAGCGAACGGACTTTCCAGCTTTTGACCCAGGTCTTAGGGCGGGCTGGGCGGCGCAGCGGTCCCAGCCGGGCCCTCGTCCAGAGCTATACGCCCGACCACTATGTCATCCAGGCGGCGGCGCACCATGACTACCAGAGTTTTTACAGCCAGGAGATAGCTTTCCGTTACGAACATGGCTACCCGCCTTTCTCCCGGCTGATAAAGTTTGTCTACAGCCACAAAGACGAGCAAAAGGCCAAAATCGAGGCCGACAAGCTGGCGAAAGAGCTTCAATACCAGTTCGACGAAGCGGGGTTGGAGCAGGATAGTGGAATTTATGACTTTATCGGCCCGGCCCCAGCCTTTCAGCACAAATTGCGCGGGGTGTATCGTTACCAGTTCATCATACGTATATATGGTACGGGGATTCCGGGAGCAGACGATAGCCACCCCGAAGATGACCGTACCCTCCGGCAGATTATCGGGCGCATGCGCCCCGGCCTCTACGGTTGGACGGTAGATGTTGACCCCCAGAGCATCTTGTAGTAAAATAGATATGCGCAAAATTGAAAACAAGACTTAATTAAAAGCGATTCTTATTTAGAATGATGGAAGGTATTTTGAAATGGCGCTCTTAACTATTTTGACCGACGACAACCCGCGTTTGCGTCTCAAGTCCCAGAAAGTGGTAAAGTTCGATAAAGCGTTGCGCGAACTTGCCAGGAACATGTTTGAAACCATGGACTCCGCCAATGGTATCGGCCTTGCCGCGCCCCAGGTTGGTGTTTTGCAGCGCCTGATTGTGATTGACATCCCGGAAAACATGGACTATGAGGGCAGCGAACCTTTTCAGGTCGCGCTGGTCAACCCGGAAATCGTCAAATGTGCCGGTGAGCAGGTTAGCGAGGAAGGCTGCTTGAGCATCCCTGGCTGGTATGGTGAAGTCAAACGCTACGAAGCCGTGACTGTAAAGGGCCAGGATTTGTACGGCAAGCCGGTTAAAATCAAGGCCGAAGGGCTGAACGCGGTCTGTTTGCAGCACGAGATTGACCATCTGGATGGCGTCCTCTTTACCGATAAAGTCGACCCCGCCACCATGCATAAGGTCCAGGCTGCCGCTGCTGCCCGCAGCGAAGAAGTCCACGCCAAGGAAAAAGAACTGGTCCGCGTCCGTTAATCCGGCGTTTTAGAAATGAAAAAGAGCCGCCCATTCTGGATGGCTCTTTTTTTTATGGTCATGCTATAATCGGTTCCTGTCGGAAATTTTTAGAGATGATGGACGGTAAACCTATTTTTGACGAGATAACCGGCGACCAGTCGGGCGCGGCGGTTTTAATCCGGCAGGGCCAGGTTTTTTACGAACGGGGCGAGTGGCAACCGGCCCTGGATTGCCTTGAACGCGCTTTAGCTGTTTGCCACACGGACCCCCGGACGGACCGCCGCCTGGAAGCCAGGACTTTGAACCTGTTGGGCGGGCTTTATTACTACCGGGCCGGGCGGCAAAGCGAAACCGCAGGCTGTTACCGGCAGGCCCTCGAAATCAGCCGGGAGCTAGGGGACCGGGCAGGCGAGGCTAAAGCTCTCTTTAACCTGGCCGGGATTTACCAGGCCGAGGGGCGTTACCCGGAAGCGAAAGAACTGCTGGACTGGCTGGTCGCGCTCGACCGGGAACTGGATAGCCCTGACTTACACAGCCATTTGATTGTGCTGGGGGCGGTCCGCAAGCGTCTCAAAAGGCTGGGTCTGGTCGAAAGTAATCATCATTGGGGCGACGAAAATTAACGAAAAAGACGGTTAGTAGGCGGCCTGGGAAAGGAATCTGAAATTTTATGAAAGCGGCGATTTTCACTGAATATGGTGGCCCGGAAGTCCTTCAGATCGAAGACCGGCCTATGCCGGAGATTGGCCCGGACGAAGCCCTGGTGCGGGTGCGGGCGGCGGGTCTGAACCGGTTGGACCTGATGATGCGGGCCGGGCTTACCCCGGTCAAACCGACCCTGCCTCACATCAGCGGTTCCGAGGTGGCCGGGGAAATTGCCCAGCTTGGCGAGGATGTCAAAGGTTTCTCGCCGGGCCAGCAGGTCGTGGTCGCGCCCTATCTGCACGATGGCACCTGTGTTTATTGCCGGGCCGGGGAAGAAACTACCTGCCAGAACGGGGACATCCTGGGTCTGCGCAACGATGGCGGTCACGCCGAATATGTCAAAGTGCCTGGAAACAGCCTGGTGGCGATGCCCGAAGAACTCAGTTTCGAGGAAGCCGCAGCCCAGACCTTTACGACCATTACAGCCTGGCACATGTTGGTGGATAAGGCGGGGGTGCGGCCCGGCGAGACCGTGCTGGTGCTGGCCGCCGGGAGCGGCGTCGGAGTCGCGGCTATTCAGATTGCCAAACTGTGGGGGGCGCAGGTTATCGCTACTTCCAGCCGGGACGAAAATCTGGAAAAAGCCAGGGAACTGGGCGCGGACGAGGTTATCAACTATGCCGAACGAGATTTTTCGAGGGTGGTCCGGCAGTTGACCGAACGGCGGGGCGTGGATATTGTGGTGGAACACGTGGGGCAATCAACCTGGGATAAAAGCGTGGCTTCGGTAGCCCGGAATGGCCGGGTGGTTATCTGCGGTACCACGACCGGGGCCGATGGCGGTGTTAACCTCTCGACCCTTTTCACCAAACAGGTCATGATAATCGGTTCCTATGGCGGTACCAAGCAGAACCTTAAAGATGTTTTGAAACTGACCGGTGAGGGCCGCCTCAAAGCGGTAATAGACCGCTCTTACCCGCTCGAACAAATAAAGGCCGCCGAAGAACGCCTCGCCAACCGGGATCAGTTCGGCAAGATTATCCTTACCCCTTAATTCGCGGCTACCAGCATCGAAGCGTTGCTCTTTTCCAGGGTTGCGTTTAGCTGGTCAACGTGCCGGTTGACCAGCGAGACCGTATCCGAGAGGACCGAAACGGCCCCGGCGCTTTCCTGGGAAACCTGGGCGACCGTCCGCATGGTATAGAGAATTTGCTGGTTGGCGCTGCGTTGCTGACCGGTAGCGATGCTGATTTCGTCGCAGCGTATATTCACTTCTTCGACCGCGTTAAGAATTTCGTCGGCCTGGGAGGCGTTACCGTTAATTATTTCGTTCAGTTTATCAATCACCGCCCCGGCGATTTGAGAACGGGATAACGCCGCCGAGGTTTCTTTTTTACCCTCTTCTGCTACCAGCACCGCCGCCGCGACCGCGCCCTGCATCTCCGTAATGGCCTGGCGGACTTCTTCGGTGGATTCGCGGCTGCGGTCGGCCAGGTTCTTGACCTCCTGGGCGATTACCCCAAAACGGTCGCCCCGCAAACTTCGATAGGCTTCGCCACCCTGGGTGTGAATTGAACCGGCGGCCTCAATGGAAGCATTGAGCGCCAGCAAGTGCGTTTCGTCCGCGATTTCATCAATAATATCAATAATCGTCCCGACCTTGCGGGTCTGTTCGGTCAGGTGCAACAGGCGCTGACCGAGCAGTTCAATCCGGTTGCGGACCCGCTCCACGCTGGCGATGGCCTGGTCTACCGCCTGGTTGCCTTCCTCGGAGGTCGAGCGGGCCTGGACACTGGTGTCGCGGACCTGGGTGGCAATATCGACGGTATGGTTGGCCGATATGGCGGCGGCGGACGCGCTGGAAGCAATCTGGTTGGCCGTCTCGTTGAGTTCTTCCAGGCTGGTCGTAACCTCGGTGACGGCGGCGACCTGCTCCTGGGAGTTGGCTGCCTGCTGGCGCGAGGTTACGTGCAGGTCGGCGGTCATACCGGCCAATTCCCGGCTGAGCGTCGAGCCAAAGGCGTTGGTCGCTTTCAAAACGGAAGTCAGGCGGCCCAGTTGGTCCATGCGTTTAAGCAGATTGGCCTGGGCTTTGCGAGCCTGGTTGGTGATAACGCTGACCCAGAAACCACCTACCGCCAGCACTATCATCCAGATAACCAGGTCGGTTACGGGCGTTTCTTCCGGGACAACCACGGGCGGCACGATGTTGAACAGGGCGGTCACGCAATAAGTGACAAGAATTAGCAGCACCGCTACAGCCGTCAACCCGAAAATTCCACCTACCGAAAGGCCGAAAATCCCGGCCAGGAGTGGTATATAGAGGAACATTGCCAGCAGAGCCCCGTTTGCCGAACCGTCTGCCCCCAGGAGGATACTGAAACTGGTCAAGCTGACCAGGACCACCCCCAGCAAATAAAAAGCAATCAAATCGGCCCGTTTCCGGGAAATGCCGGGTTGCACCAGTAAGAACCCCAGCACAAAGAGGAGTGTCGCTACCACCGCCAGGAAAATGATAGGGTTGACCAGGTAAGTGCCGGGCGCATAATTCGGTTTGGTTGCAAACCAGTTGACCAGGGCCAGGGGCAGGGGAATACAACTCAACACCCCGGCGCTGGTTTTGAGTAAAGAAAGCCGGTGTTTGTGATCGTTTTGCTCGCGCTGTTCTTTGGTTTCTTCAAAGAGAGCCAGGCCGGGCTGATTAGCGTTGGCATTGGTCAGCTTATCGAACGGATTTAGCATGGGGCTTTCTTCTCCTGGAATTTCTTGGGAAATGGTTGCACCTGTACCGGGTATATTTTCAGCACACTTAACAAGCAGTCAAAATTTTCGTTACGCTTTATTTTAGCGGTTTGAGTAGGACTTTAAATAGCCAATCTTTGCTACTGGCAGCGTGAGAAAGCATAAAAAATGGGATTTATGCTCAAAGACCTACAAAAATGAGCATACCGGCCCACAACAGACTTGCACGTTTTTGAAAAGCCTATGATATAATGCACCCATAATAGACCCGGCGATTTTACCCCGACAATTAACGCCGTGTACTAACTACAATTTTACCCCGCAATGTGCGCGGTCTGCATATTGGTCAAATAATTTAGGCGGTTCTTATAACTGCCTGGTGTTGCCCGTTGCCCGGATTGGGCGCGGGGCGGTTTAAGGAGAAGTTCGCGTCGTGTTCTTTAAGAAGCATGGAAAAGCAATTTTAATTGGCCTGGTGGCCGTTATTGTTATCGTAATAGGGTTACTGGTTTTCCGGGTTTTGAATTTTATCGGGGACGTCCAGGCTACACGGGTGAGTGATGATATAACTACCCAGGCCGCCAGCCAGTCTTTCGAGCAACTTACCGCTACCGCCCAGGCTAAACTCTGCGCGGCCAGCGCCTCCTGTACGACTACCCCTGGTACCAACCTTCCTTCTATTACAAAAGTAACGGCGCTGACGCCTACCGCAATCCCTAATCCTACCGCCACCCCGGATACTTCCAACAACAAAATAGTTCAGCGCATTAAAAACGGGGACCGTATCAGCGTCCTGTATATGGGTTATGGCGGCTCCGGCCACGAAGGTGAATACCTGACCGATACTATGATGGTCCTGAGCTTTGACCCCAAGACCAATACTGTCACCCAGTTCAATATCCCGCGCGACCTCTATGTGTCGGTGCCGGGTGGGCCAGGCGGCACGACCTGGAAAAGCAAGGTTAACGGCATTTTATCCACGATTATGAAGTGGGATAAACCGACCCAGGACGACCTCGACCCTAAGTACCGTTTCACCAATCCCCAGGAGCAGCAAGCCGCCGGGGCTAACCTGGCCGCCAACACTGTCCAGGGTATCCTGGGTATCAAGGTTGATTACTGGATTATGATGAACTTCAACGCCTTCCGTACCCTGGTTGATAAGATGGGCGGCGTGAATGTGTGCGTGGACCGGGCTTTCGAGGATGACAACTACCCCGTCAACGATAACGACCAGATTGACGCCAGCGTTATGACCATCAAGTTCGAGGCGGGTTGCCAGGTTATGAACGGCGAACGGGCTATCCAGTTTGCCCGCAGCCGCAAGAGCAACAGCGAGGAAGGCGGCGATTTTGCCCGCTCGGCCCGCCAGATGAAGGTTGTGGCGGCGATTAAAGATGATATTCTAAAGAAGAACCTGGTCGGTAACGCCCTCGGCTATATGGACGCCTTGCAGGGGAACTTGCGGGTCAGTATGGACCCCGGCGATATGTTTGCCCTGGCGAATTTCTTCAATTCCAGCGACGGCAAGACTATCGCTACCTCCCTCAAATTTGACCCCGAAATCATGACCGGCAACAACTTCATCCAGGAAGTGGATAAGGGCGGCGAAATCGGGTACGCGCTTATCCCCCAGGCCGGGGAAGACAAGTACGGCGACATCCAGGCCTGGGTCAAGAGCGATTTCGAGCATGCCATCGTCCGGCGGGATAATGCCTACTTGCAGGTCTTGAACGCCAGTGGTATCCAGGGCAAAGGCGGCGCTCTGACCGACTACCTGTACGACCAGGGTTTCAGGATGTCCGAAACCGATGTAGCAGCCCTCGAAGACGAGACCTATCTGATTGACTACACCAACGGCGCAGCGACAGGCGTCCTGGGCCAGCTTCAAAAATACCTGCCCAAAATGAAGGTTTACACCAAGACCGCCGACAAAAAACCGTATGTCGGGGCACCCGACCTGGTCCTTTTCCTGGGCAAAGACTACAAGGGGATTACCGTTCCCTAGCTCAAGGCCGGAGGAATAGAGTAGCAAAAACGGCTATCATCGCTATCAAAAGTGGTGGTAGCCGTTTTTGCTGGAAAATTTCGCGCCCCGGCCCATTTGGCGTATAATAACCGTCGCTACGCCTGAAGTTTCCGGCAAATCTACATTTATAGTTAGTGGGTGAAAGTGATACGGTAATTGAGCGATAAGGTGGAGAAAATAATTGGCTAAAGCCGCCTCGAAACCCGACCCGGCCCTTTCCAACTGGTCCCGGCGCGGTTTTGCCATGGCCCGGCGCGTGCTGGTTGGCTGGAAAGAGCCGCTCTCCCTGTTCGTAGGCTGGCGGGTGAGCCTGGGGGCGCTGGCTTTCCTGGCCGGGATTTTGATGCCAGGGCTGGCGCGGGGCGGCACCGCTCCCTATACTCCCGCCGGGTTGGGGCCGCTGGCCGAAAGATTCTGGGGCGTCTGGAGTCACTGGGATGGCGAGTGGTTCTTGTACGTGGCCCAGGTTGGTTACCGGCCCGGCGACTTCACCTCGCCTTTCTTCCCGCTTTACCCTATCCTGGTACGCATCCTGGCAACTGTTCTGGGTGGCAACTACCTGTGGGCCGGGGTAATTGTCAGCGCGCTGGCGGCGGCGGCAGCCCTGGTATTGCTCTATCTATTGGTCAGCTACGAAATGGGCCCCTCTGCCGGAAAGCGCTCGGCTCTCTACCTGGCAGTCTTCCCAACCTCCTTTTTCCTGGCGGCTTGCTATAGCGAAAGTCTTTTTCTGGCCCTCTGCCTGGGGGCGTTCCTGGCCGCCCGCAAGTATTCGAACTGGTGGCTGGCCGGGTTACTGGTCGGGCTGGCGGCCCTGACCCGCAACCTGGGGATTCTACTCCTGGTGCCGCTCGGCTGGGAATGGCTGGTCCAGCACCGCTCGAAAT
Organism: Chloroflexi bacterium 54-19; assembly: GCA_001898225.1. Taxonomy (GTDB): domain Bacteria; phylum Chloroflexota; class Chloroflexia; order Chloroheliales; family Chloroheliaceae; genus 54-19. Next base: position 757 of record MKTJ01000010.1, on the reverse strand, counting down.
TACTGAGCTTTTCGGGGAACGGCTGGCGTTTGACCGTCCGGCGGCAGGATTTTCAACTGCTCTCGGCCCTAGCGTTTGTGCTGCTCCCGTTATTATTCGTGGAAAGCTGGCTGGTCTTTAACGCGATAGCCCTGGCCGACCCTCTTAACTTTATGTCGGTCCAGAATAACCCGGTCTGGAACCGCCACTCTAGCTGGCCCTGGCAGACCGTCGCTCGCGCCTTCGAGCTTTTCGTTAACAATCTGACTCTACCCGCCAAAGTCCCGACTTACCGCGAAGACCCCAACCTGCTCGACCTGCTTTTCTGGCTTTTCCTGGCCGTTAGCTTTGTAATCGTGGTATTCCAGGTCTGGCGGCGACGGTTAGCGGGGGCTTACCTGATTTATTTCGCTATCGCCTGGCTGTTACCGCTTTTCTCCCCGGCGGCCAAAGAGCCTTTGTTGAGTTACCCCCGGTTCGCCCTGCTGGTCTTCCCGGCCTTTATGGGCCTGGCCTGGCTGGGGGAACGCTGGCCGCTATTGCACTATCTCTACCTGGTAGGCGGGGCCCTGCTGGGCGGGTTGTTGTTTGCCCGTTTCGCCAACTGGTACTGGGTGGCGTGAAACGTTGAACGGGAGAACGGAAACCGGGAAATGCAATAAAAAAGGGCTGCTAAATTCGATGACATAAAGAAGCTCTAACAAATCTAGTAGACAGTCTAAATTTGATTGATAAGTTAGCTATAATCTGGTAAGGTTATAGCATGAACAAAAAATAT
>MKTJ01000009.1:50396-52408 GCA_001898225.1 Chloroflexi bacterium 54-19 | reverse complement strand
CCGCGCCGTAGGCTTTTGCCCGTGCGGCGTTTTCGCGGTCCACCTGTGGGCCCTTCGTGAAAACAATTTTGTAGTAAGGCGGAGTTGCGTTTTCCTTCTGGAGTGTAAGGATTGTTTCGACGTTGGAAGGGCCGAGCAAGCTTTTAGATAGGCTCAAGAAATACTTACGGGCCGAAATGAGACTGGTCGGCGGCACTTTGACCAGGACCGGGAAGGGCCGGTCAGGCAGGAGCATGTAAATATCGCGCTTCGCCGTACAGAACTGGCCCCCGCCTTTTTGAGCAGTTTTCCACTGGGAGAACGGGCAGGTCTCGCAGAGTTGTTTTTGCATGGAAGACACGGGAGAAGGAAATTCATTAACCAGCCCTTCGGGGCGCTGGACATAGGGGCTATTTTTGAAGTTCTCATAGACCCATTGACGGTTTTGGGAACCGACCAGCTCGCCGGTCCGCTGGTCCTTCCGGCCAACACAATCCGGCGGCATGTTAGAGTTGCCTTCGTTCAGGGGTTTGAGCCAGAGGGTTTGAACCGGCTGGTGAAAGATGATAATCCCTTTTAATTGTTTCGGGGATTCGTCACTGTCCGGCAGGTTCCACACGGGCGCGGCGGTAGCGTTCGGGACGGTCAAGGTGTCAAAATCGTTTGGCCCGAAGCCTTCCGAGCCGAGCGACTCGGCCAAGCTTTCGGTGAGTTCGCTGGTGTCGAGAGAAAGGGCAACATATTCGGGAGCCGTAGCGACGGCCAGGTCGGTAGTTTTGGTAGGCATAGTAAAACTCCTTGTATTTTTGATTCGGTGAATCGGTGTTAACTTGCTTTCCTGACTCGCACTTCCGGCGTTTCGGAGATAGTCAGGACTTCGAGTAATTCGGGGGATAGTTCGGTGCCTAACTCCCTTTGCTCGCTATACCAGCTTGAAAGAGAATTAGTGTTTACGGTTTCTTTGACCAGGTAGCCCAGGCCGTTACGGTCCAGGACTTCTTTGACGCCTTCCTGGTCCAGGTCGACTTTTACCCAGGCGCGGGAAGTGTGATAGATGGTCATGCCGTCGAGCCGGGCGCGCTCCAGCCCGTTATCGGCGAAATATTCAAGGGCTCTTTCCTGTGCGGCTCTCCAGTTTTTTTGTGCTTCACTCTCGGCGGCTTTAGCTTCGTCAAGGGCCTTCCGGGCTGCTAATAATTGTTTTAAGACTTCCATCTCTTCTTACTTTCTCCAGGGGCCCGATGGGTATTACCGGGCTCCTGGAAACTGTTTATACTCACTCAATTCATTTCATTTTTAAGTTTTTTTCTCTTTTACTAACTCAGTCATTTAATCATCGGTGTTCACCATCCTTTCTAAAGCAGACTGGCAATTTCGTTAGCAAGGGCGTCAAGTTCGGAATCTTCGATAAGGTTCTCCTGGCCCCGGCTCCGCGCATACTCAACTGCTTTCCTACCCTTTACCGGAGTTTTCGCCTTGCTATCTTTTTCACCCGCTTTGAGGTCTGTTTTCCTTCCCCGGTTATATTTCACCCGGTTGTAATATTCGGTGTGCTGAACATCGTTTTCATCGTCCGGCGGGTAAACGCCGTTGGTCTCGAAGTAGAGCTTTCGATATTCGAAAGACGCAAGAGCGAAGTTCGCTATCTGGTTATTGGCCGATGCTGTAGACTGGAAATTTAGTCTAGCAGCAATCTTGTATTTTCGCAATCGAAGAAACTCTAACATCGTCATAATGATGTATATTAGCAATTGATTAACACCCTGTCAAGTGTTAATGCACACCATTTGATAAAGGGCAAAGCCTTAAAAAGGTTATTTGCCCGTTACAACTTCCCTTAAATGATAAGTCAGGACTTCTTCGTTAATCTGGAGCTTGTGAGCCAGGTTGTACATGATTTTGCGGTCAATCGTATTTTTAGCCACGATGTGATAGATGGTCACCGATTGCCGCTGGCCGGGCCGGTAGGCCCTAAAAAGGCTCTGTTCATACGTAGCCGGCTGGATATAGCCGATAGAGTAATAGCACACGTA
>MKTJ01000009.1:48203-50367 GCA_001898225.1 Chloroflexi bacterium 54-19 | reverse complement strand
CGCCGGCCTGAATCTGGACCGCCAGCACCGGCGCGGCCCCGGCCTTCCACTGGTCCAGTTGGTTTTCCCGGCCCGATAGCTCCAGGGACTTGCGGCCCAGTTTAAGGCTGACTTTATGGACAATATCCAGGTCGTGAGTGAAGCGGCAGAAAATGACGAAAGGTTCTTCGTCTTCGACCCCTTCCAGGAGTTCGGTCAGGATTTCTTCTTTGCCAAAATCGACCCGCTCCAGCTCCCGCCCCTGCTCGGTCTCCACAGGTAGCCAGCCGGACGTAAGCTGCTGGAAGCGAAGGCCCCGACTGAGCACGTTCGAGGTTCGGATTTCGCCTTTGTCGAGCTTCGCCAGGAAGGTCCGGGCCATACTCATATAGGCGGCCTGGGCCTTGTCTGACAGCTCGAAGGCCCGTTCGATAGTCTGGAGCGGCGGCAGGTCCAGCACATCGGCGCTCTTAACCCGGTAAGCCCGGCTGTAAATCTTCTTATTCAGGTCGTCGAAATTCTTGTATTCGGTTACCCCGAATTCGTCGAAGTCGGCGTACTGGTACTTAAAAGCGTTGAAGCTGGTGCCGAAGATGTTCGGTTCCATGAAGCGGTACTGGCCGTAAATCGAGAGCGGCGAGCTGGGGAAGGGCGTACCGGTGAGCAGGTACCGGTAATGGACGCGCTTCCCCAGGTGATAAAGGAATTGGCTGGCCTTGCCGCCGGGCGCCTGTATCTTCTGGCTCTCGTCGCAGAATACCGCGTCAATCGGCAGGCCCATAAGAAAACTCTTCATAGCCGGCTGGATACCGAGTTCGTAATTCATGACCAGCACGGCGGCGCCCCCTGTGGACTTGGCTTCTTCAAGGAATTTCTTTGCAATTTTGACCTTTTCGACGGCAGTCTTATTGAATTTAAGGTGTAACACCTGGACCGGCTCGGCAGCGTATTTTTCGAATTCTCCCGGCCAGACCGAATCTACCGCCGACTTGACCGTAAAAATAACCGAGAGCTTGAAACCCTTATTAACAATCAGGTCCACCGCTACTTTTGATTTACCGGTACCCATTTCCATGAAGAAGGCGAAGCTGTTCCGGTGATAGGCCAGTCTGTAAGCAGTCTCCTGGTGACTCCAGGAAGGCTTCTTGCTTTTAACAGGCGGCACCGTCTCAGGGTCCGGCGGTAACTCTTCTTCCTTCGACTGGATAATTACCTTCTGGGCTGAGCGCATTTTTTCAAGAATTTGAAGCTGTTTTGGGCTTAATGGCATCTTTATACCTTCTAACACATTTAGGGCAGTAAGCTAATCCTTTATCTACATCTAATTTCCAACCTGCCGCTCTTGCTGAATTTCTAGCTCTGCTTCCTTCTTCCCGGCTGATAAATTCATGCGGAAATTCTTTGTAGCTATGGAAAACTTTTTCTTTGTCGTTAGGGTCAAAAACATTTTCCGGGTCCATATCGTCGTAATTTTCACAATAAAGAGCTAAAGTGTAATTACCGTAAATTGGCATTTAATACTCCCCAAACTTCAAAATAACCTTTTTCTAAACTTACACCTTCAAATTGATAGGTGTAATCGTTTCTTTTTAATTGATTTTGCGCTTCTTCAATGGTATCGAAACGCCCAGTTAAATATCCTTTTTTGGAGAAAAGCTCAATTAAAAATTCTCTTTCCCCGTATCTTATAATTGCTACTTTCTCTAACACTTAAACCCCCGTTCTTAAATTATTTAAGGCCGCGAAGCTCGCGCTCGCATAACCAGGTCGTCTTTTCTTATGCTGGTAACGTAACCGATAGCACTCTTTACAGATACCGTTCGGCTTGTAATTTCGAAGGTAAAACTCGTTATATTTTTTCTTATGTCCACAGGCCGGGCACCTGTGCTCTTTCTGGTCAAACATTTACAACTTCTCCCCGATTAAGTCTTCGATTTCAATTTTTTCTTTCTTTACCCAGGTCGGACTGCTGAACTCACGACCATTAAACTTGAATTGAACCAGGGAGAAGTGTTCCGGCATTTTATTAAGCCAGCCGCCGCGAGCCGGGTAATGCTCAATCCAGGAGAGCTTGCCGGGGTCGATAATCGGGAATTTCTTGATAATCTCGGTTGCCAGTTTTTCGGCGGCGTTGGTAATGCTTATACCCCGGTTCGCGTACCCGCCGGTAGAATCTATCGGCTCG
>MKTJ01000009.1:37704-48183 GCA_001898225.1 Chloroflexi bacterium 54-19 | reverse complement strand
GCCGTTATCGGAGCGGTAAATCTTTATGTAGCACCAGGCCGCCGAGCCATAATAGCCCTGGAAATCGTAGACCTTATCAAGCAGCTTCATTTTTAGATTTCCTTTTCGTTCTAAAAGGTTTCACGTAAAACTCTGGTACACCGTGAAAGACCGCGCTGGTATCTAGCCGCCGTAAGTTGTAAGCGAAGATGACCGGTTCCTGGTCCTGGTTGACCGGCTGGCCGCCGGCCAGGTCGTTATCAAACTGGCCGACCATCGTTACTTCACATAACGAAGTGTTGTCAAAGAAAAGGTTAACCAGCTTGACCTTATCGCCGACTTTGAATTCAGGCTCTTTTTGTTCCATTTATCCGCTCTCTTTGAAGCTCTTCGTCGCACCAGAGGTCGTAACAATCCCAACAAATTTTATGTGTCTTTTCCTTCTCATCTTCGAAAATCGGGTAGAAGCCACGTTTAGGATTTGTTTCGTGACAGATTTCGCAACCCCTGCCTTTATGTTTGTTATTGACTACCCAGGTTTCCGAGAGCTGTTTGTAACCTAATTGTTCAGGTGTTTGCCCTACCGGTTGTCCCAAAAAGGGTCAGGAGCCGGCGCAACCACCTCTTGTTTCTGAGCTTCTTTCTCCAGTCTCTTTTTCTCAGAATATTTAGCCCTGGCTTTGCGGAGCACTTCTTGTCTGGCCGGACTTAGTATTTTTTTTTTTCTGCCGGTGCTGGAGTCGAACCGGCCTGTTCAACTATGAATTCGACCTGGAAGTTTAGAATTTGCTGGTCGTCTAACCCGGATAAGACCCGGTAACCAGCTTGCTCGAAATAGGTCTTAATAACCTTCGTAAGGTCTTCCGTGTTAAGAGAAGCCTTGGTTTCAATCTTCATAGAAAACTCCTAGTGGTCGTTAAGTTCGCGGTCGTCTACGGTATTTCTAATAGTTATGTTTACATAACCAAGTTCTATAGATTGCCCGGTGTTTCGACCGGAAGGGAATTTAACCCCTAAAGCTGAAGCTATGGCTTCGGGAAGGGTTTCCGATTCATCGCTGAGAAAATAGAAATTAGTTTTGCTGAAACTGAGTTCCCCGTTAATGCTGGCAATAATCGCTTCTTCGACTTTGCCTTCGAGCTTTGTAGCTATGAAGTTCGCGGTCTCGCGGTCGTTAGCTCCGGCCAGAATTTCCCCGGTCTCCGGGTTAACAACTTGCCACTTAAATTTTTGCTGCATTTTGACCTTCCTTTTTCGGACGCCGGCGGCCCTTGATTGCCCCTTTAGCCTCTTCAATAACGTTTTCGTAGGCCATTTCGAGCGCTTCGTGATAATTCAGGCCCCAGTCTTTACCGCTGTTTTTCTTCAGCTTTTCCGGGCTGTCGTATTTCGAAATGCGCTCCAGGGTTTCGTAATAGTCCAGTTCGTTACTTACTCTCATATTTCTCCATGTCCTTCTTCGCAGCCCGGCTTTTCTTGAAACCAACCCAGACCGCTTTTATCAAGCTCTTTTCAAGCTCGGTAAAATAACTTCCGTTCCAGGTAAAAGACCAGCCGGTTCTTTTGTTCATTCCATAATTTGTGTCATAGTCCAGTCCGTAACGGTCTTTACCTATTCTGATATTGAATCTCAATGAAGTTGTTTTCATTCCCTTAACTTCCAGACTACTTCGGCATCGCCCAGGAGAGTAGCCAGGGCATAGGTGATAATGCTGGTAGCGACGGTCTTATTCATATCGTCGAGCTCGCCGCCCTCACCTATATAACCGTCTAAATCTAAATCACCACCCGGTGTGTAAAGCTCTAAATTCCAGCGGCAATGCTTGAAATAAAAAAAGAAGTCGCAAAAAAGCGTAGGGCTGGTTTGTACGGTGCCGCTATATTTAGCTGGCGCGGTCTCGCTCTCCTGGGTTAGTTTAACTATCTTGATTGCCATTAATTATTTCCTGAGTAACGATGAGCTACCTTCTTCCAGCTATTGAAATCGTGACGACGAAAACGGGTGCTGGTGCGGAAGTCCAGGTTATAACCGCGAGAGTCATAAGTCACACCATCAATAGTGCGTTTCTTTCCAAGGACACGGGGACGGGCTTGAGTAATCATTGTTAACTCCTTAACTTTTCCTGTAACGATGTTTCTTACCTTTGACCTTGTTATGAGCGTAGGCTGCTCCGAGACCTACCCCATGACAGGAGCAAAAGAACATATCTATGCGTTCGACAAAAGCCTTACCGCCGAGAGAATGAAAATCGGGGTTTTTAGCCAGAGCCGCAAGATAGCCTTTACGACCGGCTTCACTCCGCTGTTTACTTCTTTTTTCTTCCTCTTCCGCGTCAGACACAATGTTAAACCAATGCTATTTCAATATTGTTTTAATACTACTATAGTAGCAAACTAGCTTCGCTATGTCAATAGAAATGCCTAAAATCCTGAATTTCGTTGACATTAATAGAGTGCTATTTTAGAATTGTTTTAATGTTGGAATAATATTGATGACAGGTGACGAAAAGAAAGAAAACGAATGTCCATACTGGTTGTAGGGTCAACCAAAGGGGGTAGCGGGAAGACCACACTCGCAACTAACCTGGCCGTCTTACGGACCGCTCGCCGGCGCTCCGTGCTCCTGATTGACGGCGATAAGCAGGAAAATTCTTTAAGCTTTACCCAGTTAAGGGACGACAACCTAGGCAATATCGGCTTCGCGGCGGTAAGCCTTAGAAACCGGCTCCTGAGCGCCCAGGGGGCCGATTTAGCGGCTAAATACGACGATACCATCATTGACGTAGGCGGCCAGGACAACCTGTCTCTACGGGCCGCCCTGTTGATTGCCGAGACCGTCCTGGTGCCGGTCCAGCCGCGCACTTACGATATACTGGCCTTCCAGCAAACTCTCGAAATTATCGAAGATGCAAGGGCCGGGAATCCACACGAAATAAGGGTCTGTACAATCTTGAACATGGCCGACCCGGCTGGCCGCGATAACGAAGAGGCCCTGGAGTTTTTGAAGGGGATTGAAGGAATCGAGGTCCTGGGCAGCATTGGCCGGCGCAAGTCATTCTCGAACTCGTCGGCTACGGGCCGGGCCGTCACCGAATACCAACCACGAGACCCGAAGGCTATCGAAGAAATAACGGCGCTCGAAAAAGAAATTTACAAAGAAGAGGATTAATTAAATGGCGCTCACTACCAAAGTCACGAAACTGCCGGTAAAAGGGAATACCGACCAGGCCGCCGCCGCTGACCGCTTCCTGGGCGAGCTGGAAGCCGAAGTCGCCCCACCTGTGGAAACCGAGAGCAGAAAAAATAAAAAGCCTTATTCGACTTACTTTCGACCGGCGCTCCTGGAAGAAATCAAAAAAGCCGCTGAAGAAGACGATGTGAGCGTCAATACCTGGATTAACAATGCTTGCCGGGAAAAGTTAGCGCGGCGGGGAGCTGGAGAGTAATGAAAAAGAAAATTGCTAAAATTTACTCTAAAGACTGGGTTTTTCAAATCAGTAACGAAGTAAATATGAATGAGTATTTATCGGACGAAGTTTTTGAAGAGCTAAGGAAAGATTTACAGGAAAAGGCTGATAAGGGGGAATTGCCGGTTAAAGTTGAAGATGTAACAGAAAAGTATCCTAATATGTTTGTCCGTATCGGCTAATCCAAAATTAATCCTCTTGACTCTTCCCCATTAGTTGATAACATGTTCTAGACATAATAAAAGCCCCTATTTGCACTAGGGGCTGAAAATTCTTTTCCAAATATTTGACCGAAATGGCTTTTAAAAAAGCTCCTTTTTCGTGTCCTTCACATCTTAGCAGGTGTGAAAAAGAAAGTAAATAGCCAAAATGACTACTTCAACCGAGTTTGAAGGTTTTGGAGAGCCGACTTTTACCGGAATTCCGAATAAGTTCCTGGATTTTTTAATGCAGGATTTATCCGAGAGCGAGTTAAAAGTAATGCTCTATATTTTCCGGCACACTTACGGCTATACCACGCAGTACGGTGACCGGAAAGCCGCCGACGCAATCAGCTATAGCCAGTTCATGGAAGGTATCAAGCGGTTCGACGGCTCCCAGGTGGACCGGGGAGCTGGAGTCAGCGAGCGGAGTTTAGCGACAGCTCTAAAGAGCCTGGTCCAGCGGGGTTTCATCTTCAAACATTTGATGAATAAGGCGAACGGTGCAAAAGATACCAGCATCTATGAGCTTAACATCAAGGGTTATCCACTTATCCACACCCCTACTGCAAATTTTGCAGATGGGGGTACCGCAAATTTTGCAGATACCCCTACTGCAAAATATACAGATACAAAAGAAAAACAAAATAAAAAGGTTAATACCTCCAGGCAAAATAAAAATAAAAATGCCGGGGCTGTAGACTGGGCTAAAAGAAACGATAAATGGGGAGAAGATTAATAAAATAAGGGCCATGCAACCGCCCGGAGCATGGCCTGTTTAGATGACAGAAGATGTTGTTTAGGGGGTCGCTTTGCCGGCGGCGATGTTGGCCGCCAGGGCCTCGGAGCCGACCAGGCCGAGCATAAAGACCCCTTTGTCCCGGTGATACTCGAACCGGGCTCGCTCGAAATACTGCTCCAGGATAGCCGTCTCCGGGTTTTTAGGGTCCGGGATAGTGCCGGCCTGGACCCGGAGCCCGGTAAGCGGGTAACCGATAACCGGCAGGCCGCCCATTCGCCGCCACTGGTCCAGGAAACCATGTTCGTTTACGACCCATTTATCGGTCACCGTACAATGCCAGGTGTTCGGGTCACCGAACGGGTCCTCGATATTCGTCGGCTGTGGAGTATTCATAAGCTGCTGAGTCATTTTTACCAACCTTTCCAGCGATACGGCTTTACCAGGGCAGCCTTTGTGCTCGCCGATTTCATAATGACCTACGATATGTTCCCTGTCAGCCGGCCAGCCGAATTTCGTACACCAGTAAGCGCAGACTTCGGCCAGGGCCTGGTATTGAACATCGGTAATTTCCTGGCCGGCGAAACCCTGGTTTTCAATCGTTAAAGAGACAACATTAGAGTTTATGCCCCTGGGGGCCAGTAAATTAAATATGGCCTGGATAACCCGGTTAGTATGGTTAATAGGCTCGGTAAAATCACCGTTAGTCCACACTTCGTCCGTGTCGAACATCATGCGAACCTTTTCACCGACGCGGGTAACCCAGAAGGTGCTGTCGGCCAGGATACCGGCGAAATAGCTCGGTAAGTCGTTGAGACCTTCCTGGATATGGATGACGATAATACCTGCCTGGTAAGTCACCCCGTAGCGCTTACGGCCCCGTCCGGCCCTGCTGAGCAGCCTTTGAGACGTAGCAGGGTCTTTGCCCGGGTCAAAGACTGGCAGAGCCGTCAGGAGCGCCAGGAAGGCTATAAAAAAGTGAATCATTTTAATCTCCTAGCTTGTAGTGTTAGCCCCGATTTGAAGCCCGGTCTCCTGGGCTTTCTTCGAAATTTCACCGGTAACCGTCTTATAACTCGCGCCGGCGGCCAGGAGCACAGTAAGAGCTGTAGCGGCGTAATTGGTCCAGTTGAGCTCTCCGGCCAACCAGACGGCTACCAGGGCTTCCACAAGGGCCAGGACGGACGCTATAAGGCTTTTTACCCAACCTGGGGCCGTTTTAGCCGTCAGGAAGCCTACCAGCGGCGGCAGGATAAAAGCGGATATAAAACCGGAAAGAATGACCAGGGCAACGTCAACCGCCGACGAAAGTGTCGGCTGGTTAATTTGCTGGTAAAGGACATGAAAATCGTACATATCAACTCTCCTTTGCAATCTTGAGATATTTTTCTCGTATCGCTCGCTGGCTCGAAAGGCAGCTTACTTTTACGAACCGGTAAACCAGGAAATATAAGAGGACCATGTGAAAGAGGGACCGGATAACATCGTTACTGAAGAAGCCGGCCAGGGCCGGACCGTAGCCGCCCTGGAAACTGCTCGCAGCGTTGACGAAAGCAAAGCGCATGAAAAAAGCTATTAAAACGATGCAGATAGTTAAAACTATCCGGTATCGAATCCAGCGGGGCTTCTGGAAAATCATCGTCACCAGGCCGATGATAAAAAAGTTCATAAGGATATACTCAGCTTTGATTAGCCAGGCTAAGTCGACTCTATTGGCCCAGTCGATTAAGTTGTTCAACCATTCCATACTGCTAATCCTTTTTCGTGTTCGTATTGCCCTGGGGCAGCTTAGCTTTAATAAACTCGACCAGGCCGGGAGTCATATCCTGCATACCCTTAAAAAAACTGGGAGCGCCGAAACCGATAATTATAGAAACTATGGGTTGCGAATTTATAGAGAGTGCTACCAGGGCTCCAAAAGAAGACCAACCGAAGTAATGAGTAAGACTTTCTTTTTTTACTCCCGGTTTCGAACTGGGAATGAGCGAATTGCGAATAAAGGTACCGAGCCAGCCGCTCACCAGTCCGTAAATAAAAGAAAGAATCGCGTTTTTATCAGGCGTTAACAGGTCCGTAAAAATATCGTAATGAGTAAATAATAAGTTCATTTGCCTTGACCTTGTTGATTAAACAACTTTCCTGAGAGTAAAAGTCCTGGTCATTTAACCAACAATCCGTATGAAAACAGATTGTTTGTAAACTGTTAATGTCCCGGCACTAATTGAGGGCGAGACATTGTTGCGGTAGACCAATCCCACCAAAGCCGCCGTGCTGGTGTTGTAAACGGTATTAACTCCTGGTGCGCCGAAATGATATATCTGACCGGCTGTATTGTGTGTTGCGTCACGCAAAATCACACCGAATATTTCAGTAGTAGCCCCGGCTGAGTTAGTTATGAATACGTTAGGTTGCCAGTAGTGAGTAGCGTCATAAGTTGCCGCAGTAGAGCAAGTAATCTCCATACCAACAAAAACAAATGAACTGCTAGGAATCGCCCCCAATAGAGACCCATGGACAGACCCCTGGCCGAATGAAGCATTACTTGTAAAAGTAAAAGGTTGCGCATAGGTGCCTGTTTGCTTAATTTCAACTTCAAAAAGTTGGGTTGAAAGCCACTTGGTACCATCGCAGTAATATTCGAGTTTGTCTGAATCCTGGAAAAACCTGTAACCGTTTAAATCAGAGCTGGCCGCCGGCAGGGTAGCGACCTTTTTTACAACGTCAATATCCTGAAAAACATCTAAAGTTTTTAACTTTTTAATGTCGTTTTCCAGGCTGGCCGTTTTTTTATTTAATCTTTTTATATGCGGGTTAAAATCGGCTGTCATAGAATACCTGTTAGCTGTACCTGGATTTCCTCTTTGCCTTCGACGTTAACCGCTAACTGATTCAAACGACAATTATTCAATTTACCTAAAAACTGGCAGGGTAAAATATCACCGAAGTTGTAATCAATTCCGTAGCGATTAAAGGGAGTTTCAATTAACTGGCCGGAGAAAACAATATTGCCCTTGCCCGCTCGCAGGGCCGCGTCAGCACTGTCCTGGACCTGAGCCAGTGTGTCACTTTGCCGAGCGTCTTCAAAAGTCTCACGCCGGGAGAACGGACCCAGGGTCCACCTGGCTACGTTTGCCGAAGTAGCAACTTTCCGGCTTGTGCCTGTATCCTGGCCGCCGCAATAAACAAAATTAATTTCGTTGTTATAGTCAAATTCAAATTGAGCAGAACCAAAATTCCCAAAACTCGGGTCCAGGATTACCGGATTCATACTATTGAGGGTACGGTCAGTTCCCCGCTGTTTAGAGTAAGTTCGAAGTTCCAGCTTACCGGCACCGTCGTAAACTGTATCGAATCCAAGGTAGGTGCCGGCAGTTTCCGAAGCATCGGCTATATCCTGCATGGCTTCGAGACAATTCTGCCAGGCAAAACTCATATCGACGCTCGCGCCGTCATTTAGATTAGGCTGGATTGAAAAATAATTACTGGGAATACCGCGTGGGTAAAGCCCGGTGTTGGCCGTCCCGGTATAGTCATTGGCTGTGGAAGCAATATTTTCGGAAGCGATAGATTTAATGATGTTTCCAGCAAAACCGCTCTTAGAAGCCTGAGAAGTCCCTGAAAAATAAGCGACAATCCGGTTTAAGAGAGCCAGTTTACCGTCTACAGCAGCAATCTCTAATAATAACTCTCCCCGGTCAGAAACATAGGGCCGGTAATAAAGGATAATCCACAGGGCTTCGAGTTCGAGCTTTGCTATGGTTTGCCCTGCTGCTTTACGCCATATCTCAATCTGACAATACTCGCTTACAAAAGGCAAATATTTTATAGGTACCACTATAACCAGGTTACCTAATTTTTTTTCAGCGTAAGAGTAATTAAGTTTTACAAAATCCGGTATAACCTTCAGGCGCTGGCCGACCGGGCTGTTTAAATAAACATCGTAGTTGCTGCCGCTAGTTGTTATCATGCGCCGGCCTCAAATCCCCAGTGAGTATTTTTGTAAATAAGCTCGATTTTCCCAGGGGAAATAAAACTTAGTACAAAAACAACGATATTATTGACTCCAGGCACCAGGCTAAAAGCTGACATATCGCTGCCGCCCAGGAGCTTATTTAATATGTTGGAATTGGCTTGCGGAAAATTCGAGGTAAAAGAAACTCCGTTCGGGCCGCCGGCTTGCAGGTAAGCTATTTCGCCAGGCTGGCAATAATAATTATTAAAATAAAGAACTTTTTTAGTTGTGCTGTTAGCGATAAAAACCGGTTGGCAAAACCCGGTAAATTTAATCAAGGGAAAGCAGTCAGCCGTTCCGGTGTAATTAATCGTGGTAACCCCGGAATAATTCAGGGTAAGGGAAGCGTTGACTGCCAGGGCCAGTTCTTTATCGGAAACTCGAAAAGCCGATTGCGAAAACCCGGTAGAACCGCCGCTACTGGAAATATCGAAAGGGGTATAAATACTACCGTTCCATTTAACGGCGGTAGGGGAAATCGGGTAAGTGTTATCCCCGGTCTGAGTAAAAAGCCCGAAAACATAAACGTCGCCGTTTACCGGGTCTATGGTCAGAGTCCGAACTATACCGTTAAGGCCGGGGCCCAGGGCCGACCAGCTCGTACCGTTCCAGATTGCTATATTTTTAGCAGTCTGACCGCCAGCAGTTGTAAAATCACCGGCAGCAATTAACCTGCCGTCCGGCAAAAAGCCGATTGACCAGATAGCACCGCCGCCACCGGTTATACCGGAACCCAGCGCAGTAAAATTAAAAGAAACCGGGTCGTATTTAACAATATTATTAGCGCTTACACCGCCGAAACTGGAGAAAGTCCCGGCCAGGTAAATAAAACCGTCCGGGCCTTTTACCATGCACCGGACCGAGCCGGTCGTGCCGGTACCTACTGAAGACCAGGTAGTCCCTGTCATTTTGGCAAAATGGCCGGAAGGCGATGAGAATCCGCTTGAAAGCGAAGCGATATAAATGTTGCCGTAATTGTCCATAACCATGGAACTGACAGCGCCGTTCGGGGGAGTGGTAGGCCCGGCGCTCTGAAAAGTACCGCCGGAATATTTCATGACGTAAGACTGTGGAGTATCGAAATTACCGCCTATATAAATATCCTGGTTCGGGGCCTGGATTATAGTACTTACCTGAGAAGCAGCAGGTATCGGGCTGTAAGAAATAGCCTGGTTAACTGTGCCAGACCGGTTAGCTACTTTAGCCTGAGTGTTTGAATTCCCGTACCATAAATCACCTGACTGGTCATACAAGAGCGCTCCTATAGGCCCGTTACCGACGTTTGCGACATTCCAGGTGCCGGTCGGCCCGGTCTTATATTGATAGCCCAGGGAGTTAGCAGCCGTAGAGAAAAAATTAGTATTAACGGTATTGGAAGTAAGTTCGGTTATGGAAGGCGGAGCCAACTCTAAAAAATTGAGCGCAAACTTTTCCGAATAAAGGTCGGTCGTATTACCTTCCAGGCCGCCGGTATAAATAACCGGGCAGTCCAGAGGGTCACCGATTTTATTCCCGTTATAGTCCACAGCCTGGAAGCGCAAACTCAAATCTTTTGCAGTCTGCAAAGAATTGGAAGGGGCAACCAGGTTTATTAAAGACTGTTTTAATTTCTGTAAATTGAAATGAGTATTGGCCTGGGCAGCAAAGGATAAAATTATCGGCCTGGATTGCGGGGTAGTCCTTTGTAAAAATCCACCAGGTAATAAACCGTAAGGAATTATAGTATTTTGAATAGGCGGTAATCCTGTGCCGGCATAAGCCAGCACCTGAAGACCGGGTAAATTCAAATTAACAACGCTGCCAGAGGTATTATTAACAATGGAAAAAAAGCCTTTCCCTAAAAGGGGAGCCAGGGCATAAGTAAAATTATTATCCGGTATTTGCGAGTGCTGGTAACCTGGCATTGTTTTTCCTAACTAAGGGTCTCTAAAATTCTGAAATCAATAGCAATATTTTCGGTACTTCGCATTGATTGCATACTCAGGTTGTACTGCCGGGCGTCGGTATAGCTGGTAGTAGAGTTATAAATCTGACCGCCGGTTGCCGCCGGGCTGTAATTCGAGTATTTACCCTGGAGCATGC
>MKTJ01000009.1:20207-37643 GCA_001898225.1 Chloroflexi bacterium 54-19 | reverse complement strand
AGCTGCTAAATAACTCTGGCCGCTCGGCAAATTAACCATCTCCGGGCCCCTATCGGCGATAAAAGCCATGCCGCCCCTGAAACCCTGGATACCGCTCGCAAAGGCAGGGATAAGGCCATTTGAAGCGGCAGAGCTGTTATTGCCGTTGCCGGAGTTGGTAACAACCCAGGGGCCGTGCGAGCTGACCGGGTCATCGCCGTAATTATGAAACTGGGTACCGTTCGCCTGGTTTACCGCCGAAGTTATAGCCGCTAGAATCTGGTTAACCCGGTTGAGCAGGTCGGTAAGTTTCTGGACCAGGATGGTTGTATAGCTGTCAATGACCTTGCCAACCGCATCTAAAACACCGGACATAGCGTCGGCGGGGCTCCCAGGTCCTGTAGATTTATCGGCTATATCTTGCCCGGTCTGGTCGACCTGGAAGGAAATATTGTGTAACTGGTCCTCGATAGGCTTAGTGTTGTCCTCGATTATCTGGCCCATTGTGCCGGTAAGATCGGTTATAGCGCCGGTGATTTTTGGCTTAAAACTGGTTATGGAAGGTGCCAGTTGTTCGAAGGTATACGGAACATAATCCAGACTCTTTTCAAATTGAGTTTGATGTATCTCCACAGTCTCCAGCACGCCGTCGATTACCTGGCCTATGGCGGTAGAGGGTAAATCCCCCTGGTTGGTAATACCTATAGCAAAACCGAGCGAAACATCTTCGCCGATACCGATGAAAACCTTAGAAGGGGAAGCGCTAGAAAGTGTCCGTTTGGCCGAATTAATAGCCCCCTGAGCCACGTTAGAAGCCGCGCTCGCTACCGCCGCCGCCATAGCGCTGATACCGGCCATAAGGCCCTGGGAAATGGTTTTACCGGCGGCGGTAGCATCAGCGGTATAGTTCTGGTTTTTAACGGTCGTGCCGACCTTGTTAAAATCCCCCTGAACATTCGTAGCCATGCCGGAAGTAGCAGTAGAGACATTCCCGGCAGCGGTCTGAATATTGGAAGAAGAAGTGCCTATATCGGTAGCAGCAGTACCCCAGGAGCTGCTGGCCGAAGCGGTATCGTTCTCAATATTTTTTGCCAGGTCGGACGAAGACTTGGTAGTATCATCCCAGGTGACATTAATTTTATTTTTAGTACCTTCTGCTGCCTTCGAGAAAGCGTCGAAAGCTCCCGGAATGTCACCCGAAAAAAGCTTACCTATGGCATCGGCACCGTTTCCAAAACGGTCTATCAGGTCATTCCAGATAGAAATAATCTTATCAATGGCCCCGTGCAACCCTTCGTTAAAGAAGTTAGCTATGCCCTGGACTGCCGGTAAAACAACGGTATTGGCTATGTTAGCCAGGTTCTTGAAAATCGGGATAAGCGGGTCGTTTATGAAGCCCCAGATTTTTTGAATAGCCGGTAAAACGACGGTCGTTATTACGTCAGCCAGGAAGGAAATTATGGGTTCCAGGACGGTCCCGATAATGGACCACCAGCTCATAAGGGTAGGGATTACGTTATCGGTTATAACGCTGACCAGGTTACCTATGGTAGGGATTACGGTTGTGGAGAGAACCTCGAAACCCTTTTCAAAAATGGGTTTTACTTTTTCCCCGATAAAATTAACCAGGTCTCCAACCCTGGGTAAAACGGTTTCTTTTATAAAATCCCCGAACCGGCCCAGGGCAGGTAAAACAACGGTCTGGAAAGTGTCAAAAGCCGAATTGACCACAGGGCTGACGTTTGTATCAAGCCAGCCGATAAAGGATTGAATCGGCGGTAAAACCTGGTCCAGGAAATCCTGCCCGAATTTGATAACCTTCGGGGCAGTATCCATTATGGTTTGAGCGATGGTACCGATTCCGGGGATTAAATCGGTTTTGATAAACCCGGTTACGGTGTTGACCGGGTCGGACAGGTCCACTCCAAAGACCTTGCCCAGGTCTACTACGTGCTGGCCGAGAGCATCTATCCCGCCTGGTAACCCGCCGGTAACAATCCCGGTAAACACATCAAGGGCGATATTTAAGGGGCTGACCGCCTGGTAAATGGCGAGCGCTTTGCCGGCCAGGTCGGTCAGGGTAGGCATGGCCGGGCCGATAGCCCCCTGGACCTTGGAGAAGGCCAGTTGCATGGTATCGACGACCTGGGCCGCCTTCTCGATGCCTGGCACCAGGACGGTATTTACAATGGTTGCTATACCATCAATGACCGGGTGAGCGTCCTGGGCAGCCTGAGCTACCCCGCCGATACTATCCGAAAACTTGATAGCTGGTTCGGGTAGGATAGCGGTTATTAAATCGCTTACAGCCCCTTTTAACGGGGCCAGGGCAGTCCCTAGCCGCCCCATTGTCCCTACCAGGCCATCCCAGCCCGGCGGTACCGTAAAACCAGAGCTAAAAGCCCCCTTAAAAATACCCCAGCCCTTGGAAAGGCCGTCAACTGTGGTTTTTACTTTATCCACAGCCAGGGAGACTTTAGGGGCTAACTGGTCGGCGAAGGGGCCCAGTTTGTTAGCCAGGTCAGAAATTTCGTCGTAGACTGCTCCGATAGCCGGGGCCAGGGCCTTCCCGAATTTAATTTGCAGGGTTTCAATTGAGCCCTGCATGTTCTGGAGCTTGCCGTTAAGGTTATCCGACATTACGGCGGCCATATCGGAAGCGGCCCCACCGGCTTCGTCTATGGACTTGGACATGTTGTCGAAGGCTTCCGGGCTGGCATTTACCATAGCCAACAGCCCGGCCATAGCTTCCTGACCGCCGAGCTTTTTGGCAAGGTCTACCTGCTGGACCTGGGAGAGCTTACCGAACTTGCTACGTAGTTCTAATAAAATATCCTGGAAAGGCCGGGCCTTACCGCTCGCGTCGGTCATTTTAAGGCCGAGCGTTTCCATAGCCGCCGCACTCTCAGCGGTCGGAGCGGCCAGGCGGGTAATAATCGAGCGAAGCGCCGTACCAGCCGAGCTACCCTTGATACCGGCGTTACCCATAAGGCCGATTGCCTTGGACATATCCTCGATACTGAAGCCGGCGGCCTGGGCTACCGGGGCAACATATTTCATTGTTGCGCCGATGTCCTGGATACTGACCGCGCTCGCGTTAGCGGTAGCGGCCATAAGGTCGGTTACGTGAGCAGCGTTTTTGACGTTGGTAGCAGTATCATTGGTAACCAGGTTGAAGCCGTTCATCGCTGACGAAAGAATGTCAGCCGACTTCGCCATGTCGAGCTGGCCGGCGGTAGCGAGCAGAACGACAGAATCAGCTGCCGCGATGGTGTCTTTAGCCTTAAAACCGGCGCTGGCAAGATTAGCCATAGCGTCGGCGGCCTGGCTGGCCGAGACCGGGAATTTAGCCCCTAACTCCAGGGCCTTGTCGCTCATCTGCTGGAGCTCTTCGGAAGTAGCCCCGGCTACCGCTGCAATCCCGGAAATTTTCTGAGAAAAATCGGTATAAACTTTGACGCTGTCAACGGTAAACCCTTTAGCAGCATTAACTCCAGCTTCGGCAGCTTTTAAACCGAGACTGGCAAGGGCGCCGGCAGCATCAAGAGCCAGGCTGCCAACCGTTTTAAGGCCGCTCGCGGCGGTACCCAGGGCCGCCTTGCCCATATCGGCCAGGCCCGAAGCAGCTTTACCGGCAGCCCCGGCAATCCCTGAGATAGTCGAAACAACCGCGCCCCCGGCGAAACCACCTACAGCGCCGGCTATACCCTTGATAGCCCCGCCGAAATTTATAATTGAGGTCTTTGCAGAATCGGTACTGGAAGAAATTTCCCTGGTAGTAGCGGAAAAGGTTGATTTGAATTCGGTTACATTTTTTGAAGTGGAAGTGAAATTAACGGTCTGAGTCTGGGCGTCTTTCATAGCCTTGCTCCAGGTATCCAGACCTGGAGCCATGCCCTTGACCGCCGAAGTAGCTTCTTTAATCCCGGAAGAGAAAATGTCGAACTGCAAGGAAAAGCCGCCGGCAGCCTCTCCGAATTTTTCAACGGACTTGGTTGCGGCGGTCATGGTGCCCTGGAAGTCGTCAAACCCCTGGGCTATAAACCTTACGCCAACATCTTCCATTTAACTTCCGGGTTTCCTTCTTTTAGCCTTTTGCCAGGCCAGAACGGCTTCCATTTGTCGCTCTATCCGGTAAACGGCTACCCTGTACGCCTGTTCATCAGGTAAGAGCTCCCAGAACTCTTCAAGTTTGTACCCCCACCAATGCGCGGCCAGGTCATAATCGAGCTGTGGATTAAACCTGAAACCGGACCGGGGGAGCACATACTTGAATATGTCCTTACCCTTGAATGTTGCCTGAAAAATTCTCGATAGCTTGCGCTATCGCTCCTTCGTCCGGCTTACTCCGACCCATAAGAGCCTGAGTAAGAGCTTGCAACTCGGCTTCGCTTTCAGGGAGAACATACCGGACATAGATATACCGGTCAGAGCCGTCACCTTTTTGAGTAAGGTCAACCGCGAACCGCTTCAACATAAAAATTTTGATAGCGTCCACAGCCTGCTGGTCTATGGGCGTGACCAGTTCAACGCCGAGTTCTAAAAGCAGGTCCGCGAAATCGTCTTCGGATTTCATTGACCAGGCTTTGAATTTTTCCCGGTAATCCGGGTCGGATTCGTTTTCTTCTTCCATGAAAGTGCCGTCACCGACGGCAATCTGACGGAGCGGGGGAGCTGGCCGGGGGTTTGCGCGTTGGACTTCCTGGACTAAAGCCGGGCTGACCGGTTTAATCCGAACTTCAACACCTTTGGCAAAGCGGAAATAGGATTTACCGTTGCGAATAAAAAGATTGCCAATAAGCGGTTTATTGGCAGAAGGGGTTTCCTGTGTCATCTGTCATCTCCTAAGCAAGTAGACCTGGCAGCTTAGCTGCCAGGTCAGGCGTATCAAGCTATTAAATTAGGCCAGCCGAGCCCATATAGACCATGCCGTCAGTCCCGTTCGCAGCGACTCCGGCAACGGCCAGGTTATTAGCCGCTATCGGGTCAGTTGCGTAAACAGGCACATTCAGGCGGTACGCGTTCGCCATAGTGCCGAAAGCATTAATGCGTGGTGCAATATTGGTCCAGCTAAAGCCGCCGTCATAAGTCGAGAAAATGCGAGCAGCCGGAGCTGTCGTTGAGTGCGAGAAATAACCGACTTCGGGAGTAGCCCAGACAATGTCCCGGACCTGGCCCGCGCCGTCTCCAGAAAAACGCTTCTGGACCCAGGTCTCACCCCGGTTTACAGTATAGAAAAGCCGACCGTCGTCGGTACCTACCCACCAGAAAGAAGGATTTTGCAGCGCTACCGCCTGAACGCCGACCGGGCCGGTCGTGGGGCTGGTAGTCGGAACACCCCAGACTTTACCGGAGTTATAAGTGACGATTACCGCCGAAGTGGAGCCGGTTGCGATAATGGTATTGTCCAGGCCGCGAATTCTGAGCAGGTTCGTGGTGACGGTTGCCCCGGCGTTGTTTACAACAACGCCCTGGGTAATATCGGTGCTCTTGTAAATGTAGCCGCCGTCAGCCGCAAAATAGACTTCATTAGTATTGGCTACATAAATATCGTTCGGGGCCCGGCTTGCCAGGTTGATAAAGCCGGTCGTAACTTTGGCCCAGTTGGCCGAGTTCGGAACACCGGTATTGTTGTTAATATCGGTGTAATAATAGCCGCCCTGGTTCGCACCGCCGGCGGTCTTCGTCACAACGACCAGGTAAGAACCAACAACGTCAATAGCCGAAGGGATTTCGGCGTTCGCGCCCAGGGTCAAGATATACTGGGTCCAGTTTGCGCCGTAATCGGTCGAATAGACCACAATCGGCTTCGCGGCGGCAGCGCCGTCAACCGCCGCGTAAATGAACCGGCTGCCGTCGTTCGAGATACCGCAGTTCGCGTCACACTGAATTTGAGAACCGTAGCAAATATCTTCAACCTTGATAGCGGTTACGGTGCCGATACCCGCCGGGCCGAAATTCAAAACACCCACAGGGTACGGGTTCCGCCCCCAGGTAATGTCCAGCGAGCCTTCCAGCCGGTCGTTACCTTCGAAACTGGTCCGATCACCCAGGTCAACCTTTTTGACGGTGCCCTGGCTGTAAATCATCACGTACTCGGACCAGCCGCGCAGGAAGTCACCGGGGTCTTTGCAGGTGCCGACCAGTTCATAGAAATTGGCTTTGCAGCCAAAACCCATGAGCTGCCGGGGGATACCGCCTTTTCTTTCGGAGAAAGTAACGGTAGCGGTCGGCAGGCTCGGCGCGGTCGTCATAATGGCCGTAGGCGTATACTGGCCGACCCGGCGCGGGTCGTTCATAAAAGAGGCGTTAACGTCCCCCAGGAGTTCAATTCCGGCGCCTTCAATCTGAATGTAGCTCATATCAGAGCCGCCGAAAAGCCGAGCCTGTTCAGGACCAGGGCCGCCAGGCTGGTAAAAGGCTCTTAGATGCTGTTGTGTGTTGTGCTGTTCAGCAGTACCAATTCCCATTTTTTAACCTTCCTTCGAAGTAACTAATTGCCTAAACCACCTAGAATTCTTTGATTTTTTACCTGGTGCCAGGCCGCTATCTGGCCTTCCCTGGTACCGAACGGGTTTTTAAGGTCGTCGTTATCAATCCTGGAAAACCCGCCCTGGCCGTTACCGGTAACCGCCCGGTCATTCTGCCAGTGTTCTACTTCCAGGCTTTCACACGGGCAGAGCGGCGCGGCAATATCGGCCAGAGCCAGCCGGGCTATTGTGGCTTTCCACTTATTGAGGTCGTCACCCGAAATAAAATTAACCGTATAAAAGGCCGAAGAAACCGAGCAATAACAGACCGGGGCCGCGTCAAAGCAAGCCTGGTTAACCTGGATAAGGCCCAAGTCAGGGTCATGAATTGCGACATTAAAGGTGCTGACAGTAGAGTTACCGGAAAAATCGGTAACAGTCAGAGTAACCTTGTTTGTATTCGAGTAAACTTTTTTATAAATATCGAGCGTGGATACAAAGTTCAGGTTATCGCTGACTTCCAGCGCCCCGGAAGTATTGGTGCCTGAAATACTAGGGTCAAAACCGGGATAGATAGTGTTTTCGTAAAAAGCCGGTTTGACCAGGAGCCAGTTAAAACCTTCGAGCCGAATAGTGGTAGGGTTGAGCCGGTAAAACCGGACCGGTCGGACCTGGTAATCGGCGTCGCTATCGTCAAGGGGAAGCTGGTCAGCGCCCGTAAAATAAGCTTCCAGGTCAGCCGGGTCCGAAGTGTTACCGGAAAAATCGGTAACAGTCAGAGTAACCTTGTTTGTATTCGAGTAAACTTTTTTATAAATATCGAGCGTGGATACAAAGTTCAGGTTATCGCTGACTTCCAGCGCCCCGGAAGTATTGGTGCCTGAAATACTAGGGTCAAAACCGGGATAGATAGTGTTTTCGTAAAAAGCCGGTTTGACCAGGAGCCAGTTAAAACCTTCGAGCCGAATAGTGGTAGGGTTGAGCCGGTAAAACCGGACCGGTCGGACCTGGTAATCGGCGTCGCTATCGTCAAGGGGAAGCTGGTCAGCGCCCGTAAAATAAGCTTCCAGGTCAGCCGGGTCCGAAGTAGAATCGGAAAAATCAATCTTGAAGTAATCGTTCAGGCTATCGCCGTTTTTATCGCTGTACTGAACCTTATAGTTACCCAGGAGTTGCCGAGTAACGGTGCAAACGGAAACAAGCTTACCGATACCCAGCTTTAATTCATTGGAATACCGGCGCTGGTAAGAATAGAGATTAAAATAATTAAGCCGGTGGACCGGGCAACCGAGCGGTAATTTAACGGTCTGGTAGAGCGGCCCAGGGTAAAAACCCAGGTAATTAACCAGGTCGGTTTCAGCCTGGTTAATAGCCTGCTCGATTTCAAAGCGCCCTATAGCCTGGGCATTTTGCCAGCGATATTTTCTCAAAATACTGTCGCATGACGAAGTAGACGGCCACTTTTCACTGGAAAGCTGCCAGAAATGATAGGGGTCATGCCCTATTATTTTTCTAAAATCGTCGAGTGCTAACAAATTCATCTTTGCCCGAAAAGTCTCAACAGCGCGAGAATTACTCCGCTGATACTGAAAATTAAAAGGACTGCTACCGCTTCCCGGCTTTCAAAAACTCTCAGGTACCACAGGAGCGCGGCGGGGATTGCGAACCAGACCGATAAACAAAAAGGACAGGTGACCAGGCGGCCCGGCCAAGTCTTTTGCTCCGGGTCAAGGCCCCTTAGCTTTACAAAAATGCTGAAGGGGCCTTCTTCTTTAGCGACCATACAGGCCAGGCTATAGATACCCGAAACGAGGAGAAACAGAAGGAGAAGGTCAGGCATTATTTTTTAGACTTGGAAGTCTTCTCCTGGACCGGTTGCTCCTGGGCTGCCTGGTCCTGGACCGGTTCTGGGTCCACGACCGCTTCTTCCTGGGCCGGTTGTTCGGCTACCGGTTCGACAGCAGCTTGCTCCTGGGCCGGTTCGGCATCAGGGTCCGGCGGCAAGTCCAGGTCTTCCAGGGTCGTGTTGGCTTTGGGGTCACGCGGCGTCAAAGCTTCTTTTTCAGCAACGGTCATGGTTTCCGAAGCCGGGATTTCAATGAGCTTGAACACGCCGCGAGCCTGGATATAGTCGACGTCTTCTTTGTAGACATCAATGAATTTATCCCGGCTGTTATTGCCGCCGACATAGGTCCGGCCAGTTTGCGGGTTCGTGTAAGAAACACCGCCGGCGAAAGGGCCAACATATTCGAAACGGGTCGTACCGGGAGTCACCGGGTCATCTGCTTGACGTGCCATAGTTAAAGCATCTCCCATCTGCAACAGGGGACTACCCCCGCAACTGCTACAGGCCATTGATTTAGCCTTTCTTAATCAATAAAAATTAACTGTCATCTAACTTTGAGCAGCAGGAGAATTCTCCTGCTGCTCAACCGGAACGAAAGATTACGGAGTAACGAAGTTGAGCCAGTCGGTAACCGCGCTGGTAACACCGCCCGCAACATAGTTCGGGTCACCCGGCCAGGCCGATCGAGTAATGAATACCGGCGTGTACTGAATATTGATAATCCGAGCTGCCAAGAAAGGAGTAAGGCAGAGAAGGCGGGGCTCGGTCTTCGCCAACATTTGCACGCAGAAATTGGTCGGCGGCTTCTTGTGCCAGAGGAAACGACCGCCGTCCGAAACCGAGTACATACCGTCAGGAGCCAGCACTTTGGCCGCTTCCAGGCTGCCGCCGTTCATGCTGTAATCGAAATACTCGAAGTAAGTCACTTCGGTACCGCCCAGGACGGTCAGGGGAACGAAGTAAAGGCTGGAAGTGTAAGCGATGTTATCGGAAGTGCTGATAGCAATCGCCTCGTCAATCACAAATTCGACCTGCTGGCCGTCAACCCAGAGGAAATTTCCGCTCCGCATGTCATCGCGCATTTTCACCGCGTCGGCCCCGGTAACCTGAATCGAGACGTTCGGGCTCTGGGTCGTGCCGACCGCTGTCTGACACTGGTTGGTCAGGTAGTTGCAGGGCCAGCTTGCGGTCAACTCATAGAACAACTGGTCCGGCCCGGCAAGCACCCATTTAACAGGCTCCAGGCCGGTCCGGCGAGCGATGTACTTGAGGTTCCGCATAACCCCGACAACGTATTTGATAATGTTGGCCGAGGCAGTCTGGTTCGTGGAGATGTTAGCCGACTGGAAATCGACAATCATGGAGTCCACAGCCGCGCAGGGCGAACCGGTTACCGCGTCCGAAAGCCCGGTGTTAATCTGGCCGTCAAGACCCCAAAATTCCTTGTAACCGCCGCCGGAAGTGTTGTTCGAGGGGTTACCGGTGTAAAGAAGCTTGCCAAATTCCCGGCTCCAGGCAACACCGAATTCAAAAAGGATTTTGCCGATTTCAGATTTAACAGCGTTCTGGACCGCCCCCATGCCAGCCGGAGCGGTCGGCATGAAGCTGTTAGGCGAAGAGGTCGGGTTGTTCAGGATGGTCAGGTCGGAATTAACCGCCTGGTTAACCTTCTTACCGATTTTGTCAATGTCGATAACCGGAGTTTGCAGGCTCAACCGGCCAAAGACCGCCGAACGGGTACAGATGGTCGTGAGCCCGGCAGTCTTCGGGTCGTCACAAACGCCGACCGGGTTAGACCCGGTAGCCGCTCCAACCCCGGAGATAATCCCGAAGAGCGGGTTGGTTTCGCTGGCCGCTTTAGCAGGTAACCGGGATTGAAGACCGAAGACCGGCAGCATGAGCGCCGAGAAGACAGGGCTTCGAAGACCGGGAGTAGCAAAAAGACCACCGGCGCTATAGCCGTAGGTATAGTTCGGGGTAGAGCTGACTGCCTTTTCGGACTGACCTTTTATGAGATTTTGTACCACTCTGGCAGCAAGCTTGTCGTAATCAATTTCTGCTGTAGGCATTTCTGAATTTCCTTTCAGGAAGGTAAAAAACTAAAACAAAGCCTGCTATTTAACAGGTTGAGCCGGTTGCCCGGTTTGAGGTCCAAAATTGAACATTCCATTCAAGAAGGCGTCATAAGAATCCGGCGCGGGGGCCTGGCTTTTAACCGTCTCTTCAGTTTTCGTGGTATCGACGGTCGTATCCTGCTGAGAAGCGCGATACTGGTTAAAGGCCCTGGGGGTTTCAGCCGAAAGCTCACCGAGCTTCCCTTGCATTTCCTTGATGGTCTGAGCCTGTTTTTCAATGGTTTCGGTCAGAGTTTTCTGAGCCTCTTTCGTGGTCGAAACACCTTTGAGGGCCTCGGTCAGGTTGCCCATTACAGCGGCAAAAGGAGCAATCTGAGCTTTGACAGCCTGGCCGACCTGGTCCTGAAATTCCTTATGTGTCATATCCCCGATATACTGCTCTTCTTCAGCAGCACCAGGCTGCTGAATTTCTTTGACAGTAAGACCGGCGTCGAGAGCAGCCTTTTCGGTTTGAGCAGCCAGGCTTACGATTTCGTTGACCTGAGCGAGCGCTTCAGGGCTGCCCCCCATCGCCTTATAAAGTTCCTGGATTTTTTCCGGTAACATGTCTTTTTCCTTTTTTGTAAAATTAAAAAACCGAGCAAGCCAATTAGAAGCTCTCACTTCAGGCAGCAAGCTTCTTTCTTTGGTCGTGATGTAGTTAAAAGCGCCGGTTTCGTCCGGCTCAAAAACGAAATTTTCAAACCCGATACTTACGCCCAGGGGATTTTTAGCGGCGTAAGAAGTAATAGCTTCCGCTATTTCTTTGGTCTTAAAGGTGCCGGATTCAATCAAAATAGAACCGGACATGCCCCGGAAATCACAGGTGCCTATGTCCACACCGGGGACGTGCCACCAGCGGAGCGGCCCGAAATTCTTGTCAGGGTGTTCTTTGTAGCTTCGCGCTACGTCCTGGGTAAGGGCCCTGGTGGTAACAAATTGTTTGTCCTTATCCTGGAAACCGGAAGAGGACATGGTGAGCCAGCGCCGCTGACCTTTGTCGTCAACAAAAGATTTGAAAGTGGTAGCCAGGACCGGGGTTTCACCGAATTCTTTTTTAGTTTTCTTTTTCTTTCTGGCCGCCACGGCAGCTTTTTTATCGGCAACCTGTTTGCCGGTTGCGAGTGCCCGCTTCGCGGCTTTAACATCACCCTTCATAGCGGCCTTAACCAGCCGGCGGCCATTGGGGGTCAGGTCAAAAGTACCGTCAGGATAATCCTGGCCGATACCAGCATCGCGCAATTTATTTTTAGTAGCTTCGTTAACCCCGGAAATATCGCCGATAGAATCTCCGACCGTCAGAGCTTCGGCAATATCGGAATCTACCCCCAATTTGTCCAGGGTATTCCCGGTATTCTCCAGGGCTTTCTGAGCGGCTTCGTTAGCGGCGTCCTGCTTATCCTGCTCTTTGGCCGCTGCCAGGTCAGCTTTAGCCTGTGCTTTCGCCGCGTCGGTAGCAGCAGTCTTCCGGGGAGTTTTACCCTTTGGGCCGGACATGGAACCGGCAGGAGTAGACTGCCCGCCGCTGGAAAATTTACCGTCAGCGCCCCTGGTGAGCTTGCCGACAATCGCCTGACCGGCCTTCGCGCCATAATTAGCCTGAGAAGCTTTGACGGTATACTGCTCGAACTGAGCATCATTGAGGTAAGTACCCAGGGGGAAGTCGTAACGCTCTTCACCCCAGCAGAGACTGATAGACTCAAAATCCAGGTCCAGCGCCGGTATTTGCGCGTCCGGTAATTTGGTACCGTCGGCCAGATAAGCCAGGGTGATGTGAGGGGTAAAACCGTGATTGGCAGCCGGGTAAATTCCTTCCGACTGCATGTTCATTTTGAGGGTGTTTCTAAAAGATTCGAGCCCAGGACTATCGAAAAGAGCAACAAAAGGTTTAGGTTCGCCTTCCGGGCTATCGAAGAGGGCATAACCGGAGACCTTGCCGCTAACAGGCCGAAAGCACTCAGCAAACCATTTGAGGTTATAGAGCATGGTTAACTTGGTTTGTTGAGGGTGATTATTAATATCGCCGAAATAGGCCAGCGTGATATGCAGGTCTTCGGGAGCGCTGGCCTGGTCACCGGCACCTAACGAGCCTTCCGGCAGAGCCAGCTTTGCGGCTTCTTCGGGCTCCAGGTAAAAAGCAACCATTACGCCGGTATGAACCGGGGTATTTTCCTGGTCCTGACCTGTTTCTAGATTTTCGTCGGTATCGAGTTGGTCGGCTTCAACAATTTCGGCCATAAATTCTTTCTAAAAACAAAAAGCTCACAGAGAAAACTCTGTGAGCTGCAAGGTTCACCGTTACCTGGTTTCTTCAAATAGGACCAGGGCTTTAAAATATTAAGGCTTGTATATTCTCAGTATATCAGAACTTGTCAATAATAGTGTGAATATACCTCTAAACTGCTTGCGTAGGAGTCGGGTACATATTGATTATTCCGCGAGCGCCTACAATCACACGACCCCTTAAAACTTCTTTGGTCTTAATATCGCAATAAAGAGTTGTCGGGGCAGTTATACCGGAAGTTAAAGCTGCCGGAACCACTACCAGGTACTCTCCGTTCGGGTCATCAATAACAATAATATCGCCATCGGTCTTTGTAACCTGAAAAATTCCTGGGTCGTCATCTTCATCACTAAGCTTCGCAGTAAACCAGATTTCTTGAAGCTGTGAGCTTGTCAAAGGAGCCCCACCTAAAGTAAGGTTAAAAGGCAATTCAAGAGAAGAATGGGTAAACCAGTCTTTCTCAAAATCTTTATATTTAACAGAAGCTGTCATTAAGAAGCCCCTTCTTTCAATTTTGCTACCGGCAAAACAAGCTCAGTAACTTCCATTTCCGGTAATAAACCTTCTGAAACCTTCGCAACAACCAGCTCTTTATTGATTATAAAAGCCACAGGGAGCGACTGAGTTTTTACGGTTGCAACTGGGAAAACCCCTTCGAGAATAGTTAAAACTGGCTTCTCATCATTGTGCGGCCCAACAATATCAAAAATAGATACGGTACGCGCTCTACCAGCCGCAAGGCTACTTAAAAACTTCTGAATAGTAACGGCGGAAGTTAGAGAAGCTCTGGCCTGGATACCACTGGTAAGCAACCTGGTTACCTGAACCAGGCCAGTCGTGCGAGCTCGGCCCTTCGAAATAACCTGGAGCGAGTGCTCTACAAAGAGATTAGATAAAACAAAAGACCTGCCGGCGGCCCTGGTAACAAAAATCTTACTGACCTGGGTACTTGCCTGGACCTGGGCCCGCCCTTTACTGGTACTGACCGCCATTGTTTTAGTAACAACGACCTGAGATTGACTGGTAATAGCCCGGCCCTGGACCTGACCAGAAACTGATTTTGTTACGGTAAAACTGGAAACCACACGGGCGCGGCCCCGACTCTCGCTGGGCGTCGCTATTACTTCGTTACCGGTACTGATAACTGTTGTTGTACTGGCTCGGCCCCGGCTTACACTGGGGGAGAGCTGGACCAGGACGGACAGACTAACCTGGGTTTGAGAGCGGCCCAGGGCCTGGCCGGAAACAACCTTTGTTACAGTAAAACTACTGGTAACGCTAGACCTGGCCGCTGCCGAGCCAGCAACCGATTTAATTACAGTTGCGCTAACAGTAGTAACGGCCCGGCCAGACGCGGTCGAAGTAAATAATACCGTCCGGGTAATACTGCTCGAAATCCGGGCCCTGCCGTCAGTCTTTGACGCTGGATAAACACCGCTTACCTGGACCTGGCCGGTTGACTGGGCGCGGCCCCGGCTGGCCGAGCTGACCGATTGTGTAACAACCGGGCCGGTACTGCTGTTTTTCGCTTGACCCCTGGAAGTTGAGGAAACCGATCTGGTTACCTGGGCGCTCGCACCTGTGGCGGTCTGGCCCTTCGCGGCCGAAGTAACTGATTTCGTAACCTGGGCGCTGGAGCTGGTTTTAGCCTGGCCGTTACTCGCGCTGCTTAAATTTATTAAAATATTTAGAGTAGCGGCTGCAACCCCGCGAGCAAAAGATGAAGATGTTAAAGAGCGGGTAACCTGAACAGCAGATTGAGTAGAAGCGGCACCGGAAGCGGCACTGTTAGTCGCAACGACATTTACCGCTTCATCTTTCGGGGGAAGCGGTAAAAAAGGCTGTCTTACTCTAACCTGTCCAAAAGGCATTTTTTACCTTTATTCTTCACCCCAGAATTTAGCCCTGCAATTCACCGCTGCCGGGGCAGTACACTCTATTCCTAACCGGTCACCGCCCTTAACAACTATTTCCTGGCCGAACGGAAGTATCACATCAATACCCTGTTGAGGGTGGACTTCAAAAACATCGTAAACATCGCTGTTGGTAGGTTCCACTGTAAAAGTATCGCGAGCTGTAACCTGGAGAGTTTCAGAATCGGAGTTAACCCGTTTTACAGGAGTATTTGCGCTTGAAGTACCGGCGGTAGTTTGCCTGAGTATACGCACCTGGACCGGCTCGGCAGTGGTAGAAATGCCGTCGAAAAAAACTCCAAAACGGTTAACGAGCAATCGCTGGTTTGTTGCCGCTACTACCTGTAAAACTGTTTTGGCTGTAGCCGCCGAAAGAGCTACTTCGGAGATTGTAGCAGCCCATTTTACTCCAGACATTTTTTACTCCTTTAAGGAACCTTTTAAAATATTGGATATGGAAAAACGGGAACGGCGCAGTTGTCACTCTAACCGGCCTGGTCATATCGGCAGTTACTCCAGAGCCGGGCGTGCCGCCGCCGAAATCATCAATCCCACTAGAATTGTAAATCTCAAACCCTAACCTGCCGCTGGTATGCGTTGTGTCCGAAGTTGTAACTTTTGCAACGAACCCACTGCCGGTATCGTAATAACCGATAACGGAAGACCCAATGGCACTTATACCGAACCTGTGACCAACAGCAGGCGCCTGGGTAAACTGAGCGCCTAATTGAGTGTAAGCACCACCGGCTGAACGATAGACTCGCCAGGTATCGTCATGGTTATCGTGTTGACTCCAACCAAGGCTATAATAACTAGGATTACCTGAGTTACCCCCGGAACCGCGCACCATTATTTCCAAATAACCATCCGTCCCACCGGTAGACGAAATGGTGGCGTAGGCTTCCGAATCGGTATAGGTGGAAGTATTGGTATAGACATCGCCCCAACTACCGTTAGCTTTAGCGGCGTTGGAACTGATAACCAGGGAAGTGTCCCCGGACCAGATAGGTGTAGCTCCCCAGGGACCGTTCGAATAAACATTGTTGCCATTAGCCCGGTTAAAATTGTCCAGTATGCTTGTAGTAGGAAAAGCCATTACTGCACCAGAGCATCAATCAAATCAACCGGAACGCAAGCCTGAACCGGCCCGTTATAATTAACCGTGTCAGTGGCTTCGTCATAGGTGGTATCCTGACGGCGATTGTTTGCAAACCTTAAAACCTGCCCTAGCGTAGCCTGAGCAATATTAGGTAAAGCGGCAAGTAACTCTGCCGTCGAATACCCCATAGACAAAAGCACATTTCGTAGAACAGTTCGCTGGTTGGCCGTCAAACTGGACACCGGGTCATCCAATTTGGAAAGCGGGACATAGATGATTAGCGGGTCAGCCGCTATCGTTTGTAGCGTGCTGACCGAAGCCCTGACCTTAACCAGGAAATAACCGCCCAGCACCTCACTTTCCGCACAAGCCCCACCGTCCGCTCTTATCAAATCAATATAGTCGTAGACCGGGCAATACACGGTAGGGCGCCGCGCCGAAGGCAACCGCTTATTTTTTGCTATTAACCAGACGTTAGGCATTTAATCTTCCGAGATAGTGACAGAACCAGCACCGATTACAAAAGTATTACCGAGCCGGTATTCCTGGGCCAGGTCGGTTGCAATCAAACCACCGCCATCAGCCGTAACGTCCACAGCGGAACCACCGGAAGTAGCCGAAAACTGGAAAGTATCGGTAGTGGCGTTAATGATGTAATAGGTAGTGAACTGAGCAATACCAGAAGGCAGAGCTGGCCCGGCGCTCCAAACCCTAACTTTTGTACCATTGGTATACCCATGACCAATAGAAGTAAAAATGTCAGTTGAAGCTTTTACAACAAAGACTTTTGCTGTTCCAACAAACTCCCCCCAGTACCTGGCATTACCGCCGCTAGAAGCGTCCATTAAAGCCCAGCCATGAATCCGGTTCGGGTCGGCGGCAATATCAGCCGTAGCCTGAACAAAAGTTACAGTCGTACCATTTGATTTAGAGCCGCCGGAAGCAGCCGGGAAATTTGTCGAGTTGTTTGTCTGAGCCACACGGGCATAGCTCCCGCCGCTCGCTTCCGTAAACGTCCCATCCCCGGTGAATTCCTGGACCAGGGCCCAGTACAGACTGGCCGGGCTGCCATTACCCAGAGCAGTATCGAGAACTGTATTTTCGTAAGCATCGCCTTTGCTACCGGCCATTTATTTTTCTCCTGGAATTAACTAACAACTCTCCAAATTCGCACCGTTTTGCAATTTGCACAGGCCAGGGGAGTAGATTTATTAATAAACACCCCGGCTATCTTTAGTAGCTTACCGTTAGTAAAGCCGAGAATAACCCGGCAACATAAACACCGAAAAGGCTCGGCCAACTCTTCAACTTTTTCTTTTTCCAGAAGTTGACTCATAAAAATTTATCGAGCTCCCCGCGCTGGATTCTGGCATAAACAAATTTGGCCGCATCTCGAATACTTTCACCTGGCCGAGCTCGGCCCCGGTTTTGCAGAGCCTGGGCCAGGACCGGAGCAGCCTTATCTATATCAAGGCTCGGTTTGTAAGCGGCCCAGAGCAAAGTAAGCTGCCGGAGAAAAAGCGAAATCGTGTCCTGGTAAACCTGGGGGTCGGTAGGCTGAACAACCCGGCTCTGTAACTCGGCGGCGGCGGTATCCTGGAGAATACCGGTTATCACCTTTCGAAATTCAGAGAGCGGCACCATAGGAAACCGTTTCATGAAGAGCTGCATTTGAGCGTTCAACTCTTCCTGAGTAAGGTTTAACCCCTGGGCCTGCTCCAGCTCCTGGGG
>MKTJ01000009.1:12224-20124 GCA_001898225.1 Chloroflexi bacterium 54-19 | reverse complement strand
GCACGGTCGAACCGCTCGGATTACGAATACCATGCTCCTTGCTGGTAACACCGTTTAGGGCGTCAACCTGGGCCAGAATTCGACCGTTACGGAGCAGGGTCAGTTTTGTGCCCAGCGCTTCCAGGCCCAGAATGTCGTTCGCGGCGTTACCGGTGAAAGGACCGGCCAGTACCGTCTTAACAGAGCCGGAAATCTGGAAATAGTTCAGGGTCGTGCCGGTCGATTCGTTAGCGGCGTAGTAATAGCCGTTCGCATCGCCCCGAACATAGACCGCTTCCCCAGCCTTGCTGACAGCTTTTGCCCGGACAAACACGTCCGAAGAATTGTGATTGAGACCGAACTTTGCGGTAGTCGGCAGGCTGGCCTGGTTGGAAGCCGTAGTAGGAGAGCCGGAAGTAACCGCAGTCTGACCGGTCGGCCAGGTGCTGAGCGCTCCGTCCGACTGGGTAAAGTTAGTGCTGGCATAATCCGACTGGGTTGCCTGATAAATTCGCTTCATCTGAGTCATGTCGAAAAACCTCTTTCTATCTGAGCATGGCTCAGATGTTACTTAAACAACCTGCTTAGTTCTTTCTGAATAGCCGGACCGAATTTTTTCTGGTACTTTTCTGCAATCTGCTTGTCAAAGTCCCTGGCTTTGATACCGGGCCGGGGATTATTGACGTTCACACCCCATTTTCGACCGGCCCCGGAGCCCGAAGTTAAACTGCCAGGCTTTGTTTTAGCCATAAAATCAGTGGACATGTAAGCGTACCGGACCGGGGTACCCTGGCTGACAAATTTAAAAATCCGGTTACTGGTGCCGACCTGCCGTTCCATAGGAAGAGTTTTGATTGTAAAAACAACCTTGTCTTTCCAGTTGGAGACCAGCTTTATAAAATCTATTTGAGCATCAGCCGCTGTCAGGGTTAATTTTTTTTCTATCGCGTTTTCAATTTCTATCGCGGTAGGAAAAATCTTTTTCGGACCAATATATTTCAAACCGATTTTTGCGCTCATTAAACTGCTCCTGTCGGCTGAGACTGGTCCGGCGGCAAACTGGTATCCAGTGTATTGTCCGGCTGAGTACCCATGTTCAAATCAACCATACCGGGAGCATCTATAATTTTGTCCGTATCGCTGAGAGTAGTTTGCGGCGTGGTATCCACAGGCAGGTAGGACTGGGGGAGTTCTCCCAGGTCAACCATATATTGCAAAGGCTGGCCGGTTGCCGGGTCCAGTACCCCGGCCTGGACCATCGTAAGCACGGCGGCGGCCCTGGCCTGGGTGACCTGGGCTGTCTTCAATTCGTCATCAAGGGATTTCTCAGCGAAGAAGAAAGAAGCGTTGTTCGGCAAAAGAAAGAAATTTATCAGGTGAGTAAACTGCTGAAGCCAGGCGGCCAGGCCCTTCCCTTTTGCCTTGTTGTTGAGAACCATTGATTGAGCGCCGGTACCCAGGGCCTGCCCGGAAAGCGGCTCCAGGTCTTGAATGTCCAGGCCGATAGCGTTCGCATATTTAAGGTGAGTTTTGGAAAGCTCTACTTCGTAATCGAAACCGTCCGGTAGCCCGGCCAATTCAACTTCAACATGCGAGATACCCTCTTTGTCAATCATCGGTACGAAAGCGGCCCCGCGATAAACGACCGCGCCGGATTTACGCTGCTCGGCTTCCTGTCCGTCGAGCGCTTTTTTCAACTGCTTATCGTTGATACCGGTCAGGAAGTGAATAGAGTTTGCTTTAAACCCGGAGACCTTCTCTTCCAGATACTGGTCGACGAAAGCCATTTTCCGAATCGCTTTGTAAGCTCGGCTGGCCGCGCAGAGCCCGATACCGTTAAAGGTTTCTTCCGGCGTTGGCATGTCAACAAAGGTAATGACCTGGTGAGCGCGGAGCTGGTGATACCGGTCTTTGCGGTCCCGGTAAAGCACTGGAATTTCCGGGTCACCGGTCCGGTAGCAGCGTTTCGAATCCAGGTGGACCAGGCCGATAATCTTAGAGCCGACCGCCGGCGTCGCCCGGACCACTTCGATAAAAGCGCCGTTATCGGTATTAAGAAAATCACGTAGATGTTGCGAAAGAAAGTGGACCCAACCCTGGCCGACATTCGAAGCGTGAAATAATTCCTGGTACTTGCGAGCGGCCAGGTCGGTCGGTGCTTTAACGTTAAAACCCAGGCTCGCCATTTTTGTAATTGCAATCGAAATAGCCCCGGCCCAGTTCCCTTCATAAAGCACAGTCCGGGAAAGCACATAATCCCTTTCCCTCAAACCGTAGACCGGCAGCTCCGGCAAGGCGTTGTAAATCGAGCCGGGCTCCGGTGCGGGTAAGGTAAACTGGAACAGGCTGTTAAAACCGTTCGGCCCGAATAAAGGGGAGTCCGGCTGGTCTGCTGCTGTTACGCTATTTCGATAGATTTCGACCGTCATTCTTTAAGTTTCTTTAAGTTTATTAATGGCTTGTCAATTCACAATATACAACATAAATCTAAAAACCGCTAGAGTATATTGTAAATATATTTCTTTCGTGCTAATATGGGGTTATAGAATTGCAGGTTCCGAAAAAATCCAACAACCAAAAAAACTCTTAGCTGACAGTCTAGGAGTTTTTTCTTGTGCTATAATCTTTTTACCCGAATGAGTTATTTACCCAGGAACGCTATCCCTGGTAAATAAAAAAGGCCCGGCTAAATACCGGGCCTTTTGTTTTAGCTCATGGATTAAACATTATATTGTTTTATGATTCGGTACACCGCCATGCTGGTTGCGACGGCCAAATCGATTTTATCGGTTGTTGTCTTCTTGACCAGCCGGATTTTCGAAGGTTGGCCGGTATCGGAATTCCCGATATAGGTCACCTGGGAATTAGCGTTTTCCATGTGCCGGTTAAGGTCCGGGTCGTTCAGGTGCCGGACGCCCCGCCGGTAAATCAAGGTTTGAAAAAGACTATCCGCTTCCGCCCGCAAGGTGTTTTGATTGAACGGCTCGAAATTTCCGACCCCGGCCCTTCTCAATCGCTGGCTCATGTCCACAAGCTGATAAGGGTCATAGCTGAAAGAAATAATATTCAGGTCCAGGCCCCGTTCCAGCTCGCCGGTCTCAGGATTCGGTAACGGCTGGTCGTTATCATCCTGGACAAATTCGTCGGCAGGCGTCACCAGCCAGCGCAAGAAATACTCCGGCCCGGCGAAATTTATTTCGCGCTTACCCGGCGGCGGTACCCAGAGCCTGGTCATTCGCACATAGGCGGTATCGTCTACCCGGCTAACCAGCGAGACCGCAAAGTTATCCCTGGTCACCGCCGCGTCAATTCCCGCTACCATCGGGTCATCCGGCTCCAGCACGTGCTTATCAAGAAGCTCCTTGAATTCTTTTGGACTGAGAGCACAGGCACGCCATAGATTCGAATCGACAAACTTCTTTGTCGAAGCCGACCACTTGTTTTCGTGAATCCGCCCGTACTCGGATTCGTTTTGAATGACCGCCTTTTCGGTAGCGTAATAAGAAGGGGTCTGCCAGGGCAGCCTGGGTTTCGTGTTCCACAGGCAGAACATTCGCGTAACCGGATTCGCGTAAACTTCCAGACCAGGGAAATCTACCATGCGGTCTTTATCGCGGTCGTATTCTTCGGACAAGGTTATCTGATACTCCGGCCTGACAACCTGGTTGTAAAGATTTTCGAGCAGGACCGACTCCCCCGAAAACCCGGCGTAAGTTTCGACCCAGCGAAAAGAACGCCCGTGCTTGTTAGGCGGCAGCGTGGCTTCAGTCCACATGCGCTCGGCTTTCGCTCCGACCGCCCCCCAGAGCTCCGAGAAGATAATCATGTCGTCGTTGCCGCCGGCTTCGCCTTCCGGGTCAATCGGGATAGCTTTGATAAGGGTCATGTTCGGGAGCTGGATAAGATAGTTGCGCTGTTTTATTTCTTCGCGCATTTTGGGGTTGAGCGCGATAGCCCGGCGCATATAGTAAGCAACGCGAGAGTCGGCCTGCTCCAGGTCGTTAGCGATAACCTTGATAGAGCCCCACTCCAGCATATAAGCGAACCAGAGGGCTACGCCGGCGGCTATCGAGGACTTACCGCTCTTTTTTATGTCCGACCAGATGATGGTCGAGTAAACGAAGTCGCCGTTTTCGTCGCGGCGTAGAGCCTCGCGCAACGCGGCCTTGATGTAGGGGGCCAGGCGTATCGGGCCGTTGTTCGCTTCAGGTATGTAGAAATTTTGTTCTAGCCAGGAAATCACATCAGGGTCAGATTTTATAAGTGATTCCCCACTAGCCAGAGCCAGGCCCGTCACAGGTCGGCCCCTTTGCCGGAGCTCATCTAGTGCGGCCAGGATTAAGGGCGAGTTGTTCTTGGATAAGGTCATAAAGCTCCTGGTCGGTTAGCGTATCAAACTGGAACCGGCGGTACCTTGCTGGAGCATTATCATATTCCTCACGATTCTCTTTAAGATAGACTCGCATGAACTGAAGTAGCTCCCCCGGCTTGGCTTTCGTTAAATCAAAACTTTCCGTATTGATGGCGGCCAGCACCTTATTAAATAAAATGTTCATAAGCTGGCGGCGATGTTGTCTTTGTAAAGCTCTTTCTTCTTCTGCTGAACGTGACTCCTCACTACGTAGTAGCTCAGCACCTGCCCTGTCCTTCTCAATCTCAGCCTTATCAAACTCTCTAGCACGACCAGGCCAGTCATGTTTCTTAGCTACCTGCACGAAGGTACGGTACGCTGGAAGCTGGTCCAGGGTACCCAGGCGCTTACGCCGTTCGCGCTCCAGCATAAACAAAACCTTTAGACTTCTGTCTTCAGGCTGCATCAGTCTATATTTCTCAAAGCGCTTAAACCAGGCCATATCTTCATCAGGAAGAATATCCCAGGGCTTAGCACCAGCGTTCTCTACTACCTGCATATTAGGCCCAATAGTTAGTCAAGATAATCGCAATTATCTTTATTATTCTATAACTGCAAATAGAGTTTAGCCTATAACAATAACCTAAACACCTATACTCTATCACAGTGTATTCACATTATCCGGCAGTAAATATACCATCGAATAACCCCGATTAGGCTAAACACGGCTCCAGGCTAATATTATTAGGGCCGGACCGCCGGGCCTGGAGCTGCCAACTCCCGGCACCGAGCCATATATCGGACCGGCCTGGTCCTATTCTAAGCCCTGGTAACGGACCTGTAAAGCCCCAGTATACCCGCTCAATTACCAGTATACTACCCGCGCATATACTACATACAGGTATACAAGCTCGCGGCGGCACACACGGGCGGGCTCGCAGCCTGGGCGCAACGTACATGAATGAGCGCGAACGCATGTGAACGGCACACGAACGGCCAAAAACCGAAGAATTTCGAATTTTTCCCGGCCAAAAGTTAAGCCCAAAACCCATTTTGTCACTACTGAGTAGTAATAAAAATATAAAAAATAATTTAATTTTTCCGAAAGCTGACTTTCTGTCATAATCAAAATAATCACGATTTTATAAAAACACTTATTACTGAGTTTTCCCTTTACAATAACCTAAATCGAGGTAACTAAATACAAATAATCACAATAATAACAAAAATAAGTAACTTTTTTATATCATTATTTTATCCCCTATATACACTCCAAAGACCCTTCCAGGGCATAAAAAAAGAGCCTTTCGGCCCGATTCAAAAATGCGAAAAAAAAGTGTTATTTTTGCTATTTTTCTGATTATTTGTATTTAGTTACCCGAATTTATCCCTTTGCAATACCGAAACACGGGTAATAACATTTTTTTTAAAACTCTGATTATTTTGATTATTTTCCCTATTATCCCGATAAACGACGCTGCCCCCGGCTACCGATTTTCCCAGGAGATGGAGTCTGAGAAAATTTATAGCCGGGGGCAACTTCTACCGCAACCCACTTAGCAACGTATCGAACCAAGTCAGCCTAAAAGGAGGAACACACTGTCCACTTCCACTATACCACACTTTGTCAACGTCTTTTCTGAATTGATTTCCTGATTGTTTTATCGGGCCGGGGCTTCCGGCGGCCAGCCGGTCGGAATGATAACAGGCTCGCGCTGGCCCGGTCGTGGGTACCGCCGCTCTTTACCGGATACCGCACGATGCAGGGCCAGTCCGAGCGCTCCGGGTCGTAGAGCCCGATAAAGCGCAATTGCCCGGTCCGGCCCGTGTGGTAATGGGTAACCCGATTAAATAGGGCCAGGAAGACGTGATAGCCGGCGAGCTGGTGGAGCGCGTCGTGCCGGCAGAGCGGCACCGGGCGGCGGCATTTCATGCAGGCATGGATGTACTCGGTCACCAGGGCGCCGGTAGCGGCCCGGACGCTATCACAGGCCAGGTCTATTTTAGCCAAAGTATGGCTGCTCCGGGCCGTCTTTAACCCAGTAATACCAGCGGTAATACACAAAATAGCCGTTCCCCGGCTCGCCTTTTACCCAGTCGTCAACCCAGTGAGAATAGCCCATGTGGACCTGTTTATAAGATTGATAATTAAGTTTTATCCCTGCAAATTTGTCAAAATCTTTTCTAGGGTCGTCTGTAAAGGTTATTGTAACTGGCACCGGTACCGGTATACTTTTTCGGGGGAAATGAATTATCGGTGCTTCGCAAAGATATATGACCTTCCGTTTCCAGATTTTTTCATTGGCAAAGGGCAGGGCTTCGGCTCTTACTTCGATACCGCGCCGGTTCAATTCGGCTATAGCCTGGTCGTCGGTCATGCCGCCGAATTCTTTGCAGAGTTGTTCAGCTTCGGTCATTCGCCGGCTCCTGTGGATTCAGCGTTTTAGTTTTTGCCGTCGCGCAGGTCTTACAAAGTCCAACCGGTTGTTCAGCGGTTGAATATTCAGGGTAAAGCATTGTTCCGCAATTCCGGCACCGGTCCGGTACCGGTTGGCCGTTCTTTTTCATTAATTCTTCGAGTAGAAAATGGGCTAATTCGTCTTCAAAATAATGCGCTACCAGCCGGGCTAAATATTTAGCGCCCTGGGGTGTATCGAATTCTAGGGCGTTAAAATGCGTTATCCTTCCCTGGCCGCTCGGCAGCTGGAAGGCAATTTTAATCTGGTTGTTCATTGAGTTTCTTCCATTTCAAGCTTAAAATTTGCGTCATGGCAGTATTGACAATTTGCAAAGCTCGGTCAAGAGCGGCTTTTTTAGCTTCTTCGCTGGTGTCGTAAGCATCTAAGTGTTCCAGGCTATTTTCAAAAATTACATTGACGGCCCATTTACCGCCGGGCCGCTTATAAACATTTATCGAGCATACATGAAAAATGCCAACCTGGTAACAATTAAGTTCAGCGTTAAAATACCAGTCGGTCATCAGTTCGGGCATTTAGACCGTATCTCCTTTTTTGTTCGCCTGGTCCTGACGACCCGGACTTTAGGCCCCGCCGGCGGCTCGACCGGTTCGACCAGGTTAACCTTGCATACCGGGCAATACCAGCGGCCCCGATCGTCGGTTTGATAGCCCTGCTGACGTGCTACTTTCGCATGCGAGCAGCCATGATAAGAGCCGATAAGCTGGGCCGCCTGGCCGCAACCGAAGCACCGGATAGCCACCATGTTAATAACCTGGATTTCTCCTCGGCCCAGGACTACCGGCGCGTTAATATCTTTTTTTCGCATTGTTGGACCCTTATTTAATGTTCAATGAGTGTTGTAATAATGTCTTAATAGAGCTATTACAGTATTACTTTAGCCCTTTTTTGATGCTTCTTTAGTGTTGCCTTTTACCGGCTCAACAACTTTTAAAGTTGCTATATTTCTTATAGGCGAATTGGTGCCGGATTGCCGGTACTTGATTACACAGGGATAAGTCGCATGTTGAAAGTCATACCTGCCGATAAACTTTATTACCCCTATTTTGTGACTCTGGCCGATAACAGTCATGCCGACCCGGTACGTTTCCCA
>MKTJ01000009.1:8996-12206 GCA_001898225.1 Chloroflexi bacterium 54-19 | reverse complement strand
ATACTTCAGCCTGTGGATATTCGGCTTTTCGCAGTCCTGGCTGGCAACCTGGCAGCGTTTGCAGACAATTACCTGGTCCTGGTCGATAGGCCCGGCCAGGTAAATTTCTTTCAGGGAGATGCGTTTAGCGAAGCGGGTTAGATGGTCCGGCCCCAGGAACTTGTTGACGCGTTCTCGGAGCCGGGTATT
Source organism: Chloroflexi bacterium 54-19 (assembly GCA_001898225.1). Taxonomy (GTDB): domain Bacteria; phylum Chloroflexota; class Chloroflexia; order Chloroheliales; family Chloroheliaceae; genus 54-19. The sequence goes on along the minus strand of MKTJ01000009.1, from coordinate 12,017 downwards.
GGAAATATAATTTCTCATAGTCCCTTTTCTTCGAGCTCTTTGTGCCAGTCATAGAGCTGCTTTATTTCTGTTTCGTGCCGCCGGACCGAGCCGCCATAAGCCCATATATCACCCTGGGCGGTCTGGAGAGCCCGCTCGGTCTGTTTAAGGCGGTCCAGGTAGTAGTCGGCGATAAACACCAGCACCAGCAGGGTTAACAGCGCCGTTAAAGTTTTGATTATCCTGGTGAACATAGAAGGTTTCTCCTTGTTTAAGGCTGGCTAAGCCGGCCAGCCGTACCGATGACAAACACTAGAAAAGGGGCAAAGTAATGTTGAAATAGATCTATATTGAAACGATGAAGTAAGTAAATAAGGTGTCCGAACGGTTGTTTAACCTTTGACCGGCGGCTTACCGATAATCCTGGCCGCGCCGGGGGCACCGGGGGAAGAAGTTAGCTCGGCCAGGTCGAAGTCGGCCTTAACGGTGCCGGTCTTAACCGTTTCCCGCTCGAAGATGTAAACAATCTCCGTATTGACGCTGGTGTAGGTGTGCAGGTGAAAACCGATGCTGCCCAGATAGTTGAAAATATCGCCGTTTTTAATCGGCGGCACCTGCAAGTTAACCGGCTTAAAAGGGACGGTGATATTTTTGGTAACACCGTCATAAATAAAGACCACGTACTCAAAAGTGCTGCCGCTCATTTTTGACCTGCTTTCAAAAGACTTAAAACCTGGAGCTCGTTTTTCAAAACATCTTCGGCCAGTTCGAAGGCTTTTGCTTTCGCGGCTTCAAGCGTTTTCGGGTAGCCTTCCAGGCCCGTAGTTCTGATAACTTCGCCGTCGCTCAACTGGGTTATGTCTACCTCGAAAGCGTTCGGGCCCATCGGGGTAATCATCAGATTAAGGAAACTGACCTGGAGTTCGAGAAAGTAATGCGGGTCGTCATTCTCCCCGGTCTCGGTGATTTCCCATTCGGTTTTACCCTGTAATTGCTCGGTCATACTACTTTCCTGCTACTTTCTCTTTTTGCTCTTCCATAACCCGGTCCAGGTCTCGGTCACGCTTCGCCTGGTTTTCCAGGTCTTCGACTTCCCGCCGGCGGTACTGGATTGCTTCGGCCAGGTGTGACGCCTGGATTCGCTTCGATTCTCCCAGGTCGGCGATAGTCCGGCCCAGTTTCAAAATATCGAAATAAGCCCTGGGGGTGAAAGCAAGCTGCCGGCAGGCCGCTTTTAATATTGCGGTAGCAGGCGAATCAAGGGTAAATTCGGTGCCGGTCGTCACCTGCTCAATGGTCAGGGCCTGGTTGAAGATTTTCGGCACCGCGAGCAGATTAACGCCTTTAGGGCTGTCCTGGTCTATTCCCTTATTGGTTAAATACTCCAGCGAGTACCGGAAGCCGTACCGGTGCCCCTGGGCAGCCCAGGCCCGGCGTATCCGGGCCGCGATAGCCTTCGAGGTCTCTCCCAGGCGGTTACTGGAAAGTTTCTCGTAATCTAGCATCGGGAGCTCAACGTGTATCAGGGCCGCCTTGACCAGGTCACGCGCTGCCGGGGAAAAGAAGTGCTGGAAGTCATCGGGGGAGCAATTACAGACCCGGTGACTATCACCGAAATATCCACACGGGCAGGGCTTCGAAGTGACCATGACCTGGTGAGCGTTCGGGTTGAGCGAATCAATTTCGGTCTTAGCGGTCTTCACGACCGCGTCGTCGGCCAGGTCTTCGGCCAGCTCGAAGTTAAGCTGGCCCAGGTCGTTAGTGAACATGTCGTAGGCGGCCAGCCCCATTGTGGTTTTACCGATGCTCGGCTGGCCCCAGAGCATAAGGGAGTGCTTACCGGCCAGGGCTACTTCGATAGCGCGTTTAGCGTGTTCCTGGCCGCGAATAAACTTGAAATCAATCGGGCGGTATGCGTCCATAGTGCTACTCCTTTGAGGAAATAGAGTTTTTGTTTATTGGGTAAGCGCTAGTGCCCCGGAGTTCCAGTAAAATGAGACTGGTTATCCGGTCAAGAAGTGTGTCGTTGCGGCGTTCAACCAGGTCTGTGTCGTAATAAACAACAATCCCTTTACCAAAAGGAATGTTTGCGGTTTCCTGGTCTTTAGCTTCATCCCGAACAGGTTCATCAACTATTGTGCGGAGCCAATCGGCGGCGAAATCCAGGACTTTTGCCAGTTCCAGGCAGTTTTCCTTCACCGCTTCCGGGCCCTGGGTTTCGGCGGTTGGTCGGATAGCTTCAATCTCCTGGGTAATACCGTAAACAAGGCAGCGAGCTCCCCATAGTTCGTGAAAAGCGATAATGTTAGCGCTATTAAGTTGCTTCATGGCGGTTATTCTCCTTCTGGGTAAAACGGGTTAGGGTACTTGTTAGCCGGGTCTTTGCCTTCACCTGTGGTTAACCATTGGAAGCGGTCCAGGAAGATTTTCCAGACCCGGTAAGGGTTGTAGTTGAGGTAAGCGGCGGCGGCAAAGTCTATCGAGAGAGCTTTATCCTTGAACTCGAATTCGAAGGGGAATTCAGGCATGAGCTCGGTCATTTCGTTAACGACTATGCGCTGGTCCAGTTCGAGGATCTCTGCCGGCTCTTCGACCGCCATGCCGAATTTCTGGCAGATAACGGCGTGTAATTTCTTTCCAGCCGTTTTATATTCGGAAATGAAGCGTTTTACCGGGCTTGGAATATCAGGCAAGTAAGCTTCTTCGGCATCGTGAAGTAAACCCCATAGCGCGTTTTCCGGGCGGGTAAGGCGGCTAATAGCCAGGCTGTGCTGGGCAACTGAGTAAAGACCGGCATGCCCGGCGTAGCGGTTCTGGAAGGCCAGGGCATAGGCAATATCTTTTATGTCAATCTCTTCTGGGTTCGGGTCCAGGGGCCATACCGCGTGACCGTACTTTGTGATAATGAAATCACCTTTCCGGTTTTTGTTAAGGGCCATGTAGTCCTGGAATAGTTGTTTAGGCATGGCGGTTATTCTCCTGTAGCTTCACGGACGGCTTTGACGGCTTCGCCGATTGAGCGCCCGTCTTCGGTTTTACGCT
>MKTJ01000009.1:0-8950 GCA_001898225.1 Chloroflexi bacterium 54-19 | reverse complement strand
TATGTCAATAAGAAACTGTTTGACTTTGGTTTTATTTTTGAATTCCCCGCCTATGCCGAGCTTACTTGGCACGTGCAAAGGCCGGAAGTGCGGTTTTGTTAACTCCCTGCCGGTCTGTTCGTCTACCAGGCCAGGTATAGTGATAAAGCCCAGGGCGGTTTTAGCCAGTTTGCCGGTCCGGTCGGCCTGGACCAGCTCCTGGCCTTCGAACTCTTTCTCTTTGCCGCCGTTCGTCGGCATGGTCAGTTTCAAAGACTTGAACATTATTCGTACTTCCTTGCTATGCGGTTGACTTCTTTAAGAATTCCGGGCTGGACCAGCCGAGCGTTGATTTCTTCCCTGGTCGTTACTTCCGACCAGGGCGCCATGTCCTTTATCTCCAGCAGGAAGGCCCGGCATTTACGGACCGGCAGACCGAGCATGAAACCGCCTAACATACAACCGGAATTAAGATGAGTAGGAAAGAAGCCGTCCGGCACGTTTGGATTATCATGATGGACCAGGTGATAGCCGAGTCCGGTATCCCCCAGGAGCCAGCCGTCTACTTCTTTCTCCTGTTCTTTCATGTCCAGGACTTTGACCTTGCCAGGCCGAAAAGTGCTTGTTTGCGGTTGTTTTGCAGTCATAACAGTATCTTTCTAGCTCTGAAATAGCATTTAAGTAATACTAGAGTAATGCTATTTCAATATCTCAATTAAAGGATTCTGGTGCCGCCGGTGCCGTTGCACTTTACGCAGTTGACGATAACAATCCCGCCTTTTCCGGTCTTCTTATAGCCCCGGCCTTCGCAGTTTTCGCAGACTTCGGTCAGCTCGAAATCCAGATTGTCATGGTGAGCGAAATCTTTGGCCGCCTGGAGAATTTTCTTGCGGGCTTCGGGCAGGTCCACCGCGCCGGTACCGAAACCGGACCGGTTACCGAAACTGACGAAAAGGCTGTATTTAACTTTTACTGCTGGAGCGGGGGCTGCTAAATTAGTTGCCATAAATCGTTACTCCTTCCTTATCAATTCTCAATCTATTATATTTTATCATCATATATTGTTAATAGATTGATACTTGTGCAAGTGTTAATTCCGTTCGCAAAAGGATAAAACAGAATTGCGTGTTATTTAGAACTTATTATCTACTAAATTAATACCCTGTCAATAGTTTTTAGAATAAATGTACTATTCTGAGCTTAAAGAAGTAAATAATAGTGTGCTATTTTAAGCAAATACTTCTTCTTTAATTTTACTTAACTCGGTGTCGGAAAGAAGAAGAGGACTGGTCAGGGGCCGTTCTAAGGCCCTGTATGCTTTACGGAAAGCATTTGAACCAGCCTTAATCGAAACGACGCTTAGCTGGCGTTCCTGGGTGCTGTAGAAGTTAATTTGCCAGGTAGCCTTGCGTACAGAAATCCACAGGCCGTGCAGAGTGAGTTTTGCCAGGAGCCGGACCAGCGCGCCGGCGGCGGTCCGGCTCAAAAGAACCTGGTAGTCATCGGCCTTTGAGAAATGTACCGGTACGGTCCAGAACTTCGCCGGCTCGAAGCAGCCGACAGTTATCTCCTGCCGGTCGGCGTAGAAATCCAGATAGATGCTCGATTTTACCGGGTTTTTTTTGTACTTCTGCCCGGCCTGGTAGGCCAGGGCTTCGAGCAGCGTCTTCTGGAGCGATTGCACGGGTAATTTGGCAATCTCGAACTCTTTGGGCACAACCTCGAACTTTATGTCCTGATTCATGTTAACCGTTCCGTTTCTTGCCAAAATAGGCATGCAGGATAACCAGGGGGCCGAGAACGACGACGAAAGCAACGACCAGGTTAAGGACTTCGAAAATGTTAAAATTCATCTGGAGACCCACTTTCTTAAAATAAACTTTTTCCTTTTCGCGCAGAAGGCACAGAGCCAGCCCAGGTCACGATGAAACTCAGTTCCCTTACCTTTGCAATAAACACAACGGCCAGGCATCTTTTTCTCCTGCTCAAATATTAAAAAGTTTAATCAATTGTAAATTGATAGTTGTATACTAGCAATAGATTAATACCCTGTCAAGTGTTAAGGTAAAGCGCAACAACTTACACATTTACATTTACTTCAGGGCTGTTATAACACTAAAGCAATATTGCTTTAATGCTAGTATGGTACTCTAAAATTAATACCCTGTCAAGTGTTAATTAATGGGCATAAAAATAACCGGCTGAGAACCAGCCGGTTATTTTTAGTTATGTTAATCCAGTGCTATTCGGACCAGGCCGCTATCCAGGAGCGGGGTATACTCCAGGACCAGGCCGGTAGCATTTTTAGGTACTTCGTAAGTAACCCAGCCCCGGACTTTATCGCCGGCGGGAAGGTCGTTCTGGCCGGGGAAGAGCGGTTCTTTGTAACCGGTCGGCTTAATGGAATATTTATAGCCGTTACCGTCTTTAAGGGTTGCGGAAAGCCCGTTCGGGTTAACTCCTTTGTCCTGGGTACTGGCAACGGTCAGGTCGACCGCGATAAAGGTATTGCCGTCTTTAGCCTTGGTAAAATCGCTGGTGCCGAAGTTGTCTTTCTTCTCGATACCGTTAACGGTTATCTGGTAGCCTTTAAGGGTCATGGTCTGGCCGATTTTACCGACCGTTGCGGCCTGGCCGGCAGTAGGAGCGGCAGCGGTCGGCTGAGCCGCCGCCGGCGCTGCCGTAGCAGTTGCGGTTGCGGTGCCTTTGTTCGCGCTGGTTGCGACGGCGCTTATAACGACCAGGGCAACAATGACCACCAGTAACCAGCCCCACCAGGGAAAACCTTTTTTCCTGGGCGCCGGAGCTGCCGGCGGGGGATAGTAAGGTTGTTGATACTGGGGTTGTTGATATTGAGGCGGGTACTGTTGGGTCTGCTGGGGGTAAAATTGTTGTTGAGGCGGTTGCGGTTGACCAGCGGGGCGGTCTGGTCCTGCCTGTGGATTCTGTGAAGTTGACATAAAAATAGGTAATCCTTTTTACTCTTGCCGAAGCGTTTTTGAAAAGACTACCTATTATTTTTACATTTAAACTAAGGGCGAGTCAATATTTTAGTAGTAGCCAGAAAAGGCTAATTTGATTTTCGGTTAGGGCGTCTCCAGGCCCGCTCGGATTTATACCGGGCTTCGTGAGCAAGTTTGAGAAGAAGATTATATTCAGCGCTGCCTTCTCTTAATTTTAATTTTTCGATGATGGTTTGAACGTTAGAAGCAGAGGGGTTTTGTTTACCTGAGAAAAGCCGGTTAACGGTCTCTTCATAAAGGCCCAGGCGTTCGGCCAGTTCGGAATCGTAATCCAGTTCAAACTGCTCTTTTTTTTGTTGAAGCCATTCGATAAAGGTTTTAGGCTCGGTAGACTGTTCATTTTCCATTAATATCGCTGCTGTCATCTGTTTAACCTTTCAGTTCAGGCCGGGGTTTCGCGCCCCTGGACTCTCTTCCTGGAGCCTTTTCAACTCTTGTAGAAATTTGGAGAATATCTCTTGTACAACCTGCATGCTTCCGGGCCAGTTCGGCTCGGCCAGAAAAATTGTTTGTCCGGCCTTATTTACGTAAGCGACTGCAATATTGTTCCCATCTTCTTGAATTAAAAAAGCACAACTTAGAATATTCATTACCCCGTAGCTATGTTCGACGGAGTAATGGTCCGGGCCGGGCTGCTGGTTATTATCCTGCATACAATCACCTTTATAATAACTAAGGGTTAATACACTGTCAATTGTTAATTTCCTAAAAGGATTTAGTTAAGACACTCTTTTTCGTGAATCATTTCGAAGAATTTAACAATTTCTTCGAGATTATCGAAGAAATCACCGTAGCCCTTACCCCGTCTTACTTCATCTATAAAAAGGGCCTGAAGTGCCTCGGTCGGCGAGCTGGGCCGAAAGGTTTTCTTCCTGGTGCCGTCCGGGTGAGTTATCCGGCCAGGCTTCTTTAACTCGATAGCAACGAAAATACCGTAGTAACAGACCAGGCGGTCAACTATCCCCTTATCAAAAGTAGGGTTACCCTTGAATTGAAAGACCGGTTTACCCTGGGCCTGCCAACCTTTTAAGAGTTTTATAAAGGCGTTCTCCAGACCTTCTTCGGTCGTAATCCTACTCATGCATCACCTTTAAGCTGTTAGGGTAAATGGTAATTGTCGTTAAAAAGCTTAACCCTGGTAAAAGGTAAATCCATATTTGAAGGTCGTAAGAATAAGGTTTATTCTCTTGTTTCCTCTTTTTATCATTATTAAACCATTTATTAACCCGCCAGGAGATACCTAGAAAAAGTTCGTTATACCGGAACGCTCCTGAATTTTGAATAGATATAACGTTTTTACCCAGGGAAAACTGCTTTCTTGAATAAAATAGTTGCTTCATTTCAGCCTCAATATTGAATCACGTGGCCGTAATTTATAAGCTCTTTTAATTTGTCCAGCCGAATACCATAAATTTTCTTTTCCCAGAGCCCAGGAGTTTCCAGGTAAGCGGTTTTTACCCAGGCTTCTGAAGCTTTACGGGCTCCTGGGTTATGCTTTTCTTCGATATACAATACTTTACCGGTTAACCAGGCTTTATCATCCGGTGAAAAAAATTCGATAATGTCTCCAATATTTATTTCAGGCATTACAGCACCTTATATCCCCAGGGAGAGCCAGGGGCCAGGATAGTTGCTTTTAAGCGAGCGCGGGTAAGCGCTACATAAAACATTCGAATAACGGCGTCTCGACTGGCTCGGCTGCTCTGGGCTTCCTGGGCGCCCTTCGCGCTCAGGTCCGGTATGATATAAGTCGAATCGAATTGACCGCCTTTGAACGAATGAATCGTGCCGACCTGGAGCTTATAGGGCCCGGCCAGGGCCTTCGCGCCCTGCTTCGCGGCTATTTTTACCGGGAATTCCATAGCGGTAGCCGCGGCTTTCGTCATCATTCTATGGAAGACTTGAATGTCCGGCTGGACCAGGTCTTTTAAAAATTCTTGCGGAGTGACGGCCAGGCCGGGCAGGTCTTCGAGTGAAAGCGTCATAAGTTCGGCGAGCGCCTGTGGTTTAATCATTTTCAGGACCGTTTCAACGCTCAGCAGGTCGACCCCTTCCAGGTGTTCGATTACAGTTTTCTGGCCGTGCTCCAGGGCTTCTTTGCTGTCGAGCAGGCTGGCCCATTTCTTAAAGCTGTCTCCGGTGTACCAGGGGTTCAGGAAGGCGGCCAATCGTTCGGCGGAGCTGGTGCTCTTGCCGCCGGTCTTTACCGGGTTCCAGTCTCCGCGAGTAAGACGGTAAGTATTACAGAAGGGGATTCCTTCTTTACGAAGGACGGCCAGGATACTTTTTAACTGGTAAGAGCAGGGGGCCATTATACCGACGGTCATCCCTTCGGCCAGGTCTTTTTCTACCCGCTTAATTAATCTCTCCGGGTGATTGAAATCGCACTCCAGTTGTCCTACCGAACCTTCGACGCCGGTCGGTAGGTAATCAATTTGTTCGCGGTGTTTAATCCGGTTTATCAGGGCTACGGCTGCCCTGTGGACTGCTACCGGTACCCGGTGTGATTGTTTAAGGGAACGTTTTTGCATGTCCGGCAGTTCGGGCCGGTACATGCCGTCCGGGTCAGCCCCTTTGAAATAATAAAGGGTCTGATCGGCGTCTCCGACTTTGAGCGCCATTTCCACAGGGCGGGCCCATTTGTCGAATAACCGGCGCTCAGCGCGGGTAAAATCCTGGAATTCGTCACCGAAGAGGACTTTGGGCCCGGTCCATTTCTTCGAGCCTTCGGAGTAATGCACCGGCATTTCTTGAACGCTTTCGAAAGCCAGGTCAATCATGTCGGCGAAGTCAAAGAAGCTATGTTCTTTCTTCCAGGCTTCCCACCTGGCCGCGAAGCGTTGTACCTGGGGCGGCTGGAGATCGTGCTTTATAAGCCGGGCCCGGCAGATGTTGTACTGGCTGTAAATCTGGTCGGCTTCGGTTGCCGCCGGGTTTTCGACCATGCCGGCGTCGTCCGGGTTGGCTGTTTTAAAACCGTCGTTGAGCCGGTACTGGGGATTTTCGGAGTTCCAGATTTCCAGGTGACTTTCCGCTACCTGGTCTTTTTCCAGGCCCAGGCCCCGGAAGGCGAAAGAGTGAAGCGTACCGATACAGGAGCCCGGCACCGGGTTACCGCCGGTCAGTTCGACGGCCCCGGCCTTCGTGAAGCTGGTCAGGCCGATTTCGTAATTCTTAACCTTCCCGCCGGCGAGCATGGCCTGGACAATCTTTTTTATCTCCGAAGTTTTCCCGGTGCCGGGCGGTCCGGCTATAACAAACTCTTTCATTCAAGTAACCCGCTTTCTCTCAACTCCTGGGTAAGCTGGATTTCCTGGTAAAAATCATTCAACTTATCTTGTTTTTCAACACCGGCAGGAAGTTTGAAGATTTCAGCAAGTTTATCCTGGTGATGTTGACATTCCAGGTTAAGGATTAAAAAAGGGCCCTGGGTAAAGTAACATTTACACTCTTCAATTTCCGGTTCTTGAATTTGAAGCCTCTTCTTAAAGTTACTCATGTTTAACCTATATTTCCGATAATGTCTTCCGGGTAGGGGTTTTCCTTATTGAGTTTGTCTATAAAGGCTCTTACAGATTTCTCAAACCAATAGTTAACAGTGATAGTTTTGTACTGGTGTTCCGGGCAGTTGTTAGCTCCGTTAGGCTGTCGGATACCGTTCGTTACCAGGCAAAGACAGTTATTGCCACCATGAAAGAGGCAGTCTTTAGTCCTTCCCCCCATGCAAATACAGTTATTTCGCCGGTAGGTTTCCCAGTGAATCGGGCAATCAGATTGAATAATTTCCGGGTGACCTTCCGGGCAGGTACAGTGTTTCTCCAGGCGAAGAGTATTCAAACTTTCTCGCTGGTACCTGGCTTCAATATCTTTAAGCTCACCTTCGAGAAAAAACTTGCTTACACCGGACCGGAGAGCTAACAGCGTAGCGGCCTGGAAAAGCTGAACGCCCAGGTCATACCCGGCTTTTTCTTTACTGTTCATCTTCTTGCTCCTGTTCGGCCTGGGGCTGCTTGTTAGAGAAGGCCCAGGGTAAAATCCATTTAGCGCGGCCAATGTACTGGTCCGGGCCGATTGCGATTTTGCTAGAGTCGTATTCGGCCCCGATGTTGTTAAGAATTTTGGTAAAAGTCTTAAATTCGTTTACGCGGTAGACCTGGAGATATTTCCTGAATTCCTGGATTTGAAAACAGACCCTGCCGTCTTTGTGATACCAGGGCTGCCCTTCGCCTATACCTTCTACCGCGTTTTCAAGTATCGGTTTCTCGGCCAGGTATTTTCGTAACCAATAGCTGAGTAACCCTTCTTCTGTTTCGGTTTCATCCGGTACCAGGTCAGTTTTAATCTTGCCAAGTTTGTTGACGACTCCCTGCCAGGTTTTGGGCTTAAAGGTCGGTAAAGCGAAGTCGAAGGCCGAATAAACTGCTCTGGCAAAAGCTTTTGGATTAAGGACACTATCCGCTGTGCCAATGACAACGCGGAGTCTATCAATTTCGATAATGTAAGTCTCAGGGCTTCCAGCCAGTTTGTACCAGCCGTTGACTTCGACCCCGAAGGTTGCGCTAAGGTCATCTAGAATCTCCTTTCTTTTTTCCGCTGAAATGGGTTCCTTCTGGCCGGACCGGGCGTCCCTGGTCTGGTCGGCCAGCATTTCGGGAGTTGTGTTGCCGGCGGCGAAAGCTTCCTGGGCCCTGGTAATTGTTCGTTGGTAGTAATCGGGCCGGTCCAGCTTCAGGTCTTCGTTCCACTTGCGCCTGTGGGCTATAACCAGGTTAGTGACTTCCTGGGGGGTCCAGTCAGCCCCGAAGGCCAGCGTTGCCAGGGAAAGGTCGTAGCCGGACGTTGACTGGTCGGTAAAGTCCCGGCGCTTGTGTTCCCAGCTTTGCCGGAAGCGCTTGTCGTCTTCGTCTTCGAGCAGGGCCTGGAAGGCGTTAAATTCCGGTGACGCGTCTTTATGGAGCGCGAGCGGCCCGGAAAAGTTTTTTATCTTCCCGGCTTTGTCCGGTTCGCTGGTCCTGGCCGGGCGGGGAGCCAGGAAGATTTTTTCCTGGTCCAGGAATTTTTCAATTTTTCCCGGTTCGTATTTTTGAATTGCTTCGTCGGTCTGGACCAGAAGGACCGGCTTAATATTTTTGGGGTCTTTGCGGTTAAAGGTGCCGGGTACCCGGAAGACGCGGGCCAGGTCGTGAGTGCTGTCTACTTCGAAGGGCTGGCCGATTTTCTTCAGGCCCTGCTCTTTCGCAATTTTCTTTACATAAGTCTGCCAGCGCTCCACCAGCAGAGCGGCTCGCTGCCGGTCTTCCGGCCCGGAGAAGCGCCATAGTTCGGGGAAAGTCCACCAGGCTTGCAGGCCGCCGCCGGAAAAGACCAGGTGTGACGGCTCGAAGTGAAGTTCGGCGATTATCTCCAGGGCTTCTTCTTCGGTCCTGGGCAGGTTGGTTTTTTTATGGCCGGGGCCTTTAATGTCCAGGTCTACCCACAGGCCGGCTATGCCGAGTGTTTCTTCGGCCTTACACCGGATACCGTTGATAGACTTGTTTTTATATTTGTCCGGTTCTTCGGCCTGGTACTTTTTTAGGAGCTCGCGGGGGTCCGGGCTGAGCGCCGTTCCGAAATAGACATTGTAGTCTTTAGCCGATTCGGCATAAGCCGCTGCTTTGTCCAGGCTACTGAACCAGTTCGAAGTTTCCCCCGGTAACGTGAAAATAAGTAAAAATTCGTCATTTTTTTTAGTTCCAAAAAGCGAATGTAACCAGGTTGTAGCCGGGCTGGCCGGTTCGATTTTTTCCATAAAAGCCTTTGATTTAAAAAGGGCCTGGTGGAGCAGGCCCTTTTCGTAGGAGTAAGGAGAACGGACCTTATGGCGGGTTAATCTTCCAAGTCCATTTCTTCGTCTTCGTCGTCGAAGTCGTCAAAGGTGCTTACCGCCGGACCGGACTTCTTCGCGGCGG
>MKTJ01000008.1 GCA_001898225.1 Chloroflexi bacterium 54-19 | reverse complement strand
AATCGTTAGCAGATACCCGGCCGAATATAACATAGAAGGACAAAATATTGACCGAGCGGCTGAATTTGTAGCTCTCGAGGAAAGAAGCAGACTTGGGTTAGGTGATGGCCCTATCCCAGCTTTACGAGATGTTTTAGAGCAGGAAGTAGGCTTAAGAATATTCTATATTTATATGCCATCTAAATTTTCTGCGATGTACTTTTATAATGAACAACTTGGGGGTTGTATAGGTATCAATAGTGCTCATGCTAAGGCGCATGTCCGACAACGCTGGTCATTAGCCCACGAATACGGGCATTTTCTAGCTCATCGTTCCCACGCGCTGATTGAAAATGAAAGTAAGCGCCAGCCAGATACTGAAAAGTTTGCTAACAGCTTCGCTCAGTTTTTCTTAATGCCCTCAACAGGTATTATTCGCAGATATAACAAAACTGTTCAGGTTAAAAAGGATTTTACGATTTCTGATTTACGGGATTTCGCTAATTATTATAAGGTTTCTCTTGACGCACTCACTCAAAGATTAGAAGATCTCAAATTAGTGCCTTTAGGTACATTAGAAAGCCTTAAAGATAATTGGAAACAGATACGAGCAATTCAAAAAGAGTTAGATCAGAAAACATCACAAACGACGCAAAACCCGGAAGAGCCAATGATTCCAAACAGATATAAATATTTAGCAATGGAAGCTTTATATGAGGGTTTAATAAGTGAGGGACAATTTGCCCGATTCATGCGAGTAGATCGGGCTGAAGGTGTATTAATAGCTACCCTTCCCGGACAGACTGAATTTACAGATTTGAAGTCAGACAACGATATTAGCCTCTTACAATCCGGTAACGACTAGGAGGCTACAATAAAGCATGTTTGAGCACAACGGTATACTCCTGGACACGGTTTCAGTAATGAACCTTTATGCCTCTGATTATATTGAAGAAATTGTAAGGGCCATACCTTGTGAGATAGCAGTTTCACTGGATGTTAAAGATGAAGCGGATTATATCTTTGTTGGACCAGCTCAAAATGTTACTTCTAGGAAAAAGGCAGTTGATTTAGACCCTCTTCATCAATCTAATGTTTTAACCTTAATTGATTATTACACTGAGGAAGAAGCTACTAACATAGTTAATCTAGCCTTTGAAGGTATGGATAACGGTGAGGCAGTTACTTGTGCACTTGCTTTAAGCAGGGATTGGTCGATTGCTACAGATGATCGCGCAGCTATTAGGGCGCTAACTAGATTAGCACTCCCTATAAAAGTAGTTTCTACTTTTGATTTAATTGATTGGTGGGTACAATTTAATTATCCAGACCGAAATTTAGTTATTGAAGTGCTAAGGAATATTTGGATTAGGAGGCGTCATAAGCCTGAATCTAGCCATCCTTTATTTCCAATATATTCTCAAGTTCTGTCTATCAATAAAACATCAGACAAAAAATGACGCTAGTACGCCCAAGATTGACCGATTATCACAACATATCCGTTGCACAAGCAGAAGTAGACTTTGCTATTCCATTTTTAGATGAAGACTTGCCTCTTTATATAGATCCATTTTTGTTGTGGAAATCCCCATCACAGCAAGATCAATCGTTACACTTAAATTTGGTTAACTCTTTTAACTATCAAAATCGTTTAATACGAAAAGGACAAGACGACGAGGCCAGGAGAAACTTGATTGTTGCTTCAGAATGTGATGAAGTTGGGCTTGGACTTTCAGCTACCCGTAAAGGAAAAAGAATAGGTGAAACTATAGCAAATGATATTTTGAACTTATTTCGGCTTATTCCTGAATATGGACAATATGGATTCACTCACTTTGAGGAAATTCAGTTCTATATTGATGGAATTTCCAGAGACAGAATTAGTGATTTCACCTGTAACTTTTTAAAGTCTTTTTTGATCGACTATACAGCTCAAGAATGTGAAGAAATTGGTATCCCGCTTTCTAAGGTACGTTTAGCAAGCTTGTATAGCACTCAGCAAAATAAGTTTCTTACAGACGTTGAGGTGGAATTACCGGTTCACCCTGAAAAAAACACTCCTATATTATTGGTTCCAAAACGCTGGTTGCGTCACATACCTTGGCTAAACTTCGATGACTATTTCAAGACATATTGTCCCAAAGATGAAGTTATAAATCAATATGGCTCAGATGAGCGTGTAAAGATTCTAACCTACAATCGTGAAAACTATGGCGCTATCGAAGCATACAGAAAAGAAAAGGAACGTCATGCCTCCGAATGTCAAAATGACCCGTTATTTAAGCAAATTCCGGTGCTTTCAGCTCGTAGAAAATTGGCTGAGATAAAATCACTACCAACTGGTACGACAAGTAAAGCAGATAAAAAATTTGAAGATGCTGCCACGCAATTATTAGCATCTTTGCTTTACCCTCATCTGGATTTTGCCGATACTCAGAGCCGCACTGACAGCGGGGTAGTGATTCGTGATCTAATATTTTATAACAACCGATCTGTAGACTTTCTGCAGGGCATTCTACAGGACTACGGGAGCAGGCAAATTGTTATGGAGCTGAAAAACGTAAGGGCGATTGAACGAGAGCATATAAACCAGCTTAATCGCTATCTTTCTAATGAGTTTGGGAAGTTCGGGGTACTGATAACGCGAAACCCTCTTCCCAAGGCTATGATGAAAAATACTGTAGATTTGTGGGCGGGACAACGGCGATGCATCATTTCTTTAACCGATGCTGACCTGGAGCAAATGGTTGAAGTGTTTGAAAGCAAACAGCGACAGCCTATTGAGGTACTAAAAAAGAAATACGTTGAATTTATGCGGTTATGTCCATCCTAGGAGAATACAATGAAGCGAAGCGAAATAGAACTTTTTGAAAAAGTCACCACACAGCTTAATGGTTTATACAGGGAAATTGCCATTTTAACCAATAAGGCACCAAATGGAACCATAAATAAGTTCAAGCTTAAATTTATTAACACTACTTTGGCAAGTCTTAATGGAATTCTTGGAGAGAAGTTTCGGCCATTTCCTGAATTTGATGTGTTTGATGTTGATGACCTTCCAAATAATAGTGATGTTTCACTGATATTAACTCAATACAAAGACAGCGCTTCAAACTTCAAGGCAGCTAATTCTAAATCGCTTCTTGAGGGAGGGGGATGGATCATAGAGGATGAAGATGACGAGTTTTAGGGTGAGGCCAAGTACAAGTATTTGAAAGGAGACCTCAAATGCCACCAGCAAGGCGTGTTGTACCAGACCAATCTGCAAATTCAGTTATTACTACACCAGAACTTGCCGCAAAATACGAAGCCCTAATGCCACTTCTCAAAGGAATGTATGAAGAGTTTCAAGAACTCAGTAAGAAGAAACCTGATGGCACTCTCAATAAAAGGAAGCTTGAGATTGTAAACCGACTTCTTACAGAAATTTTCTCAGTTGTTGATGGAGAACCAACCAGAGCATTCCTTGATTTACTTGATGAGGACGATTTACCGCAGAACAGTGATGTTGCTTTGATTCTTAATCAGAGTGTTGCTGCGATGCAAAGCTTTCATTCAAAATATTATAGATATACCGCAGGAAGAGGACAACATTGGGTGGTAACATCTGAGTAATCTCAAAAAACTTTCCTGGTTTGCCTTACGAGGCTGGAGGAGGGCTCCAACCAGGCAGGAGTTTTGCCTATAAGGCATCTATCTGTCGGGGAATAGTTCCGTTTATCGCGTATGTAGCCTGCCGTGCTGGTCAATCGGTTCGGCAGGCTACATAAGGAGAGTTTATGATTTTGTGTAAGCTAGGTCGTGCTTATCCAGGCTGCAAACTCACTTTTACTAATTATTTCTGACGCCACAATATATTTAATTGCTTTGCTTACTGGGAGTCTTTGGGGGATTAACAATTCGAAATCGCTATTAGGGCCATTCTTTTCAAGAAGTGCTAGGGCCTCCTGTCCGCTTAGGTCAGCCGAAGATTTTAAGTTTTTAGCTTCCATATAAAACAACTCGCAAAACTTTTGGATTTCCGGAAAATTTTGCTTTAGCTTCGTTAAATCAACTGGTTTATTTTCTCTAAGACATAACCTTTCTAAATTCCCTTTTTCGGGTTCTGAGAAACCTATCAAAAGTTTGTCCCAAAGATCGTTATAAGGTTTTATCAAATCATGGGTTCGTAGGGTGGCCCCCATTTTTATCAGCTCGAAAGCATCAAAAATAAAACCATAATTTGCTTCTGGCCAGTCTTTAAAGTATTCATCTCTTCTACCAAAACTTAGAAATATATAATTATCATCTCCAGCTAGAAAATCTACTGGTTTGAGGTCGCTAGGATTATATAAATCCAATTCGCAACGTCTTTTGTATGAAAAAAGATAGCCAGAATTATAAACGTCAATAAACCGCTTTTTTATCCCCGAGATTATTTCTGCTGAGTACGGCCAATGCGGAGCCTTGTCTCGATTAAAAATAGCACTCAGTATTTCGTTGTTCTCCAAACTTTTCCTGGAAATTAAATGATAAGCTTCGAGCATGTTTACTCCGGAGGTGGCTAAAAGTTGAATTCTGGCAATGTTAAGGCTTAGTCAGCAGGCTGATTAGTCTCAAGAGAGTTTTCTTCAAATGAAACTACATCTAGGATAACCGGCGGTGGCGGCGGTGTTTTGTTCAAAATACCGTGGTTGGCATGATCGAACCAGGTTTCAAAATGTGCTCGCATAACAGTGTTGGCCGGATCTTTTAACAAAGCCATAAAATCGTTAAAATGTTGTTTTAGCAGGGTTACCAGGTTTCTAACGTTTAGACTGACTGTAGGTGTTCGGTTCTGCTGATTGAAGTCCATAAGATCATATTCGGTATACCGCCAGACGTGTTGAGGGTCTATACCAATTACAAACCGGCCGCCCATCTGGTTCAAATGGTAAAGACCACATCGGCCTTCCTCGTAAAAAATATCAATAATTTCTTTGTGCTTGGGATCATTTTCATCAATCCCCTGGAAAACATCTCTAAGCCCTGCTTTAAAAGCTTGTTTGGACAGTTCTTGATTGCGGATCGGCCGGCCAACTCCGAGTTTAAAGTGTCCGATCATCTCGAAGTAACTCATGACCAGGTTAAGTGCGGCCTGTTCGCTCTGAGGAATTGGTTCTATCAGATATTCTCCAGTGTCATTAGTTTTGCCTGCTACCATAATTTCAGCTATATCCAGGGTCCAGCCAATAATCTGGTCTTCGAAAATTTTAATTTTATCATCTAAATAATAGTGATAATTGAAGTGCGATTCTCTGTAATGTGGGCTAAGAAATAAATTAGACATATTACGTACCCCCGAAATTTTCCAATCCTCAAATTCAAAGATAAGGCTTTTCATTTAGTAACGAGATCAACCTCGTCGCCAGGTGATAGGATCAAAGCATTTTCCGGACAGATATGGTCTATTACTAGGGAGTCCAAGTATTATTCGGAAGGGAACGGTCTGTTAACAAATCTCTAAGCGTACAATCCTCCAGAAATAGTTAACCTTTGCAAAAAGGCCCTGAAATTTAACCAGAGCCATTTTTTATATTTATGCTATTGCGTCAACGAGCTTAATAAGCTCCATACCCGCCATAATTCCGGTAAGGATGAATTTGGCCGTTTGCTTTTCATCTAAGCCTAAGGGTTCACCCAGTGTGACCGGTGGCGGGTTCCAGCTTTTAGTCTCCCTGATAAAAATTGAGTCTACGATACCCGCTTTGTGAGCTATAAGATTTCTTGTCTTCATCAACAAATTTAACTCCGGCTTATCAAGCACCTTCTTTATATCTTCCCTCTTTTCAGGAAAAATCGCGGCATAGGCAGTGACCATACCAGTGACACCGGTAAAATCAAATTTTTCCTTGAGAATTGTTCCCATCTTGTCTTTTAAATCAAAATCGTATTCGGCCAAAAGTGAGAATTGAATTTGTTTACCGGATAGACCCTCGGGTTGCTTTAGAGCAATTTCGCCGCGTTGTTTTGCAGCTTCGGAGGAGTCTACCTGGAAAGCCTTCTGTCCGTACTTTTTGGGTTCTTTATTAACCAGACTAGTCCATAAATCAGCCGCTATTGATTCGAAAGTAGTCCAGGTTAGAGAAATGGCAGAGTAATAATGGGCTAGAAGGCCCTGTGCAATGTCATTACTCTCTTTGGTAAACTCCCTCTCAATCGCCTTGTACTTTTTGTTTCTAGTTTCCTTCATCCTTTCGTCAAATCTGTCCCTTTGAATTTGCTCCATAACCTCCAAAACAATTCGATTTCTTTTGTCTACTGGTACATTAAGAAGGCCCCGAGCTTGTTGCAGGCTGTAACCATTGTCGAGGAGGTGGTTTAGAAGGTACATTTCGAACTGGGCATACATTACGGCAGCCGACATAAATGCTGCCGGCAAACTTAACATGTTATAAATAGTTAAAACGTTTTCTAGAAAGAGTTGGCCGTAAACTTTAACATCTTCATTAGTAAGAGAGTTGACGAAAGCCTCCAAGTCTTTTTCTTCAACTGGAACAACCATACTGAGAAAATTAAATTCTGCCACAAAAACCCTCCGCTAAAGAGGCAGGGAGACAGGTACAGTTAAAGGATGTTATAATAGCTATAAGTCAGCCTGCCATCGCAATTATAAGGTTGATCTTCAAGGGCCGAGGTGTTCGAATAACCTGGGCTTTTATTTTCCTCAGTATTATATCAGAACAAACGTCCAAAATTTTAAGTGTTTCCCCTAAATTTTATGGACAAACAGTTATAGTCGGGAATTACTAGGGCGGCTAGGCACCGACCATCATATAGCACAAGACCAAGCGTAGTAAAGTTCTCGTGACTGTAGCTGAGGAGCTAGGGGATGAAATAGCTCACGAAGTGAACAGGGTTATTTCAGTCAAGTTAGGTTTCGGGGAACAGTTTCCAATCTGGTTTTTCTTATGATCCTTCTGCTTTATATAAGCCCTTAACTAGTCGCCTGAATAAAAAGTAAGAACTAATTGTCTGGGCAGGGATCTTCTTCATCAATATAGTGAATTGGTGGGCTCATTGTGGAGTCGGAGCAATTTTCATACAAAATAGTCGAGTATAGAGAATTTAGCCTATTGCAAAGCCTTTATTTTATTTAGTAATTTAAGTCCTGTGCCGGCCCTTGACTGGTTAGCGGCTTATTACCTCCAGCTTCTTGTTAAGCCAGCTCCGTGTGGGGAGCAACCTTATATTATCTCTTACCAGAGCGGCTATGCCAGTAATTTCCAGTCTGGCAACGAAAATAACGAACCGTACAATGATTATGACAAAGAGGAGGAGCTAGTCGACAAAGGCGAAGAAAGCCTTTGATAAACATTAGTCAAGATAATGGTAATTATCTTGACTAATCTTAGTAACCTCTTTGAGTTCAAAATAAGAAAATTTGTAGCTACCTTATCGCTAATGCCTTCGTTAATTCATTGGAAACTGAAGATTATTAGGCAAGCCGGTGTTTTTGCCTAAGCTGTATCTTCTAAAAATGGCCAATCTCGGGTCATACCAACTCTAGATTTAACTGAACTGATTATACTGGATAATTGGAATATTCCAGTATAATTTTGTCAAGTGATTAAACCTAATAGGATTAGACATTCAGTTTGTCTAACTACGGAAATTTCGTCAGACCCTGAAAATGTCCAAAAATTGCTCGGACCCGT
This sequence comes from Chloroflexi bacterium 54-19, assembly GCA_001898225.1. Taxonomy (GTDB): domain Bacteria; phylum Chloroflexota; class Chloroflexia; order Chloroheliales; family Chloroheliaceae; genus 54-19. The sequence goes on along the minus strand of MKTJ01000008.1, from coordinate 21,405 downwards.
TGTTCCCCTGGCGCATTGTTCTCCAAAGAACGCCTCGGCCAGACTTCGGTTTTTTCGGCAATTGCCATGACGGATTCTACGTGTCCTCTTCTGACTCACATGAAGAAACGCAACGACCATCGTATCTATGAACCGAAATACTCCTGGACATCCAATGAGCCTTGCATACCTGCTCGTCAGTGCATCTCAGAAGCGAGAGGAAAGGGTATCATGAAGGGAAAATCCTTCTCTAGCGAAACCGACCACGGACCCAGAGGAGGATGACGGCCCAGCCAAGCAAGCCCAGTACCATCGTGATGTACATTACGGGCAGGCTCGGCTGCCCGTACATCCCCCAGTAGATGATGCCACCCATCAGCAGTGCAGGGATGACACTCACCCATCTGCTTGTGGCAAGTGACAGGGCAAACGCACCGATGGAAACCAGCAGGATCACTGGCCCTGCTTGCAGCAATAAGGTCAGGATGGAAGTGGGCTGGCCGCTGGCTGCCTGTCCTTGTGAACCCATAGGCATCCCAGCCATCACCGCAGACGCTCCCACACCAGCGACCCCGATGACAGCCAGCAGCATGGCACCCATACAGATTAGGGTACCTAGTACGCCCACGATGCCGAGGGCTGCTTGACCAATACGTAAGCTCCTTTTCATGGAATTCCTCCCCCGGAGCAACTCGCCTCGGCGCTCCTCGTTCCTCCGTCTCTCACTATGAGGTCAGGTCCCCCATAGTCTTTGCAGATACTGTGGTAGAGAGGGGAGTAATCTCCCTCCGCTGTTCATGCTCCTTGAACCATCTCGGGCAGGTGCTCCTCGGCTGGAGCCGTCCGACCGACACTGCCGATGGCCTCAAACAGCAGGTCGGGCCGGCCCCACAGCGAGTTGACGAAAATCAACGTGACGGACAGCGCCATCGCCACCATTGCCCATACCGGATATACCAGGCCAGTCATCGCAGCGGGCACCCCGATGCCGTTGAAAAGAAAAGCAAGCAGCACATTTTGTTTAGTCTTGCGGTAACTTCGCTGGCTAATATCGCGGGCGGTCAGAACTGATAAGAGGCTGTTTCTAACAATAATAATATCAGAGGATTCGATAGCTATATCGGTACCACTCCCCATCGCCACTCCCACGTCAGCCTGCATCAAGGCCGGGGCGTCGTTAATCCCGTCACCGACCATGGCGACCCTGTTTTGCCCCCCTTCTTGCAACTGGCGCACAATCTCGGCCTTTTGCCCTGGCAGGACACCGGCTTTTACCTTAGAAATGCCAATCTCGCCAGCCACCCGCTCGGCTGCCCGCTGGTTGTCACCAGTTACGAGGATGGGCATGAGCTTTACTTTGTGCATAGCTGCCACTGCTTCTCTGGCATCGGCCCGCAAAGGATCACCAAGCGAAAGGGCGCCAATGAGCTTTCCGTTGTGACTGACAACTATTACCGTTCGCCCTAACCCTTCAAGGGCTGCAATTCGTTCCATCAGCGGGGATAGGTCAATGCCTTTCTCCTCATGCAACTCCGGACGCCCTACCAACACTTTGCTTCCTTCAATAACTGCCGCTACACCCCACCCGGTTAGGGATTCAAAATCTTCCACCTCGGGCAGATTTAAGTTTCTCTCCCGTGCAGCATTTACTACCGCCTGAGCAAGTGGATGTTCGGACGACGCTTCGGCCGAAGCCGCAAGGGTAAGTAGCTCATTGATATCCCCAAGAGCTTCAATCTCCCGGACGGTTGGCCGACCCTCAGTTAAGGTTCCGGTCTTGTCAAGAACAATATAGGTCACGGAGCCAAAGGTTTGAAATGCCTCGCCGGTGCGCATAATAATCCCCTGGTCGGCCGCCAACCCGGCGCCACGCACAATCGAAAGAGGGGCTGCGATACCAACTGCACAAGGGTAGCCCATCACCAACACACTTAAGCCGGCAAACACGGCCCGCTGTAGGTCCGCCTGGCCGGTGATTAACCAGGTGCCGATACCCAGGGCTAGCACAGCGAACAGGGATAGTAGCAGGACGGCCGGTGTATAGACCCGCAGAATGCGGTCGACCAGATGTAAAATGCCTGGTTTCAAAGCCCGTGCATCCTCAACATGGCGGATGATCTGCTGCAGGAAACTTTCGGCTCCAATCGCCGACACTTCGATCAGCAAGGTCCCCGATCCGTTGATCGAGCCGCCAATAACCTGGTCCCCATTGAATTTTTCAATAGGAAGCGGCTCACCGGTAACCAGGGCCTGGTTTACGGACGAATGGCCGGAAACGACCAACCCATCCACCGGAATGCGCTCACCAGGGCGTACCCGCACCAAATCCCCCAGGACAACCTGACCGATTGGTAGCTCCTGCTCCTGATTGTCCCGGACCACCCGGGCGGTATCTGGTTGCAGGTCAAGCAACCGCTTCACGGCCTGGGAACTCCGGGTTTTGACAAGCAGCGACAGCCACTCCGAGAAGATGTGGTAGTTGACTACAAGCACGGAGACGGCAAAGAAAGGAGCGGTTGGATAACCAGAAGGCTGGAAGATCAGGCCGATAAGACCGCCAGCAATCCCGGCAAAGGCTCCCGCCTCCAGCATAACGTGCTGGTTGAGGATACCTCGCCGTAAAGACTGCCAGGCCATAACCAGAATATGTTGGGCTACCTCAAAGGTAACCGCAATGGCAAACAAGCCGACAACCCAGGGTATGACCGGTTTTGCCAGACCCAACATATTTATGATCAGGGCCCCGAGAAATAACCCAAAGCCTGCCCCCCCAATCAAGAAGGTCCAGATACCGCGACCTTTCAGGATAAAGAAGGCGGCTGCAACCAGGCTGAAGCCAACCACCGACGGCACCAGCAATGACCAGAGACCCTCGATCTTTAGAATGAGGGCAATAGTTACTAGGCTAAAACCAATTGCTACCAGCAGACGTTTGCCTTCCTGCACCAGGGCAGCCTCTTCCTCCTCGAACGGCTGCAACTTGCGGGGATCCCAAATTGTGTAGCCAATGTCCTTTAAGGTCTCAAGGAGTTGCTCCGGCTGGATCAGTTTTGGGTTATATTCGACCAGAGCCTGTTCATGGGTAAGACTCACCGCTACCTTCTCGACCCCTGGCATCCGGCCGAGAGCTTTTTCAATTGTACCGGTGCACAGAGAGCAGTGTAATCCACCGATCTTGGCCCGGAAGCGGTCATGTCCTTTTTCAGTAACCCCTTCCTCCGCCCAAAATGGTTCGGAGGAAAGCTCATCTTTTATAAGGGTTTTCATAGGAATTCCTCTAAATTTCCTAATTTATAAGTGTTGAGTTCTATTTAAGGTCTGCTAAAGTTAAATATTAGATTTATTCGGGTTTCAAATCATACCCAAGTTGCTCAAGTTTTGCCCGCACTTGATGAGGAGTAGTTTGAGTTGCATCGACCGTTACCTTCACCTGCTGGGTTTGGGCACTCGCTTGGACTTGCTCAACTCCTGGCAGACGCTTAAGAGCTTTGCCAATCCGTTCCTCACAGCCGGCGCAATTGATTTTTGTTTCACCAACTACCGTAAAATCTAAGTTCTTTTTCATATAAATAATCTCTTTCTTTCTTCTTCTTCTTTCTTCTTCGGTTTGTCCTTATAAATTAGCCCATGGCACCGGCAAGAGAGTACTGTCGGCACCGAGGACTATCTTTGTCTAAACTTTTAGGCTGCCATTTGGCGGCAGCTTTCCGAGCAACTGCGACAGGCTTCCGCACATTTGTGCATAATCCCGCCAGACTGCTGGGTATCGCATTCTTTTGCACAGACTGTGCAAGCTTCAGCGCAAACCCCACAAAGTTGTGCTGCAAACTGGGAATTGCGTCCCAGGAGTTCCATACAGGTTGTGGCAAGATCGACGCAATCCAGGCACAGCCTTACACATTGGGACATTGTGTCACCTTGCCCGCCGCCTAAACATTCGTCGGCGCAGCGAGAAGCAAGCCGGACAACTTCGGCGCAGTCCTTAATACACCGGTCGGTTTGTTGTTGATTGGTATTTGTAGTGCTCACTAAAATCTCCTTTCTAATTCTAAAATAAATAAGAATAGGTGGGAAGTGGTTTATCGGCGTAAATAATTATCCTTCCCAGCTGCACACCACCTCTTATCTGAAATGAAGAGTACTAAAACTAATCTTAGGTATACACCTTCCACCTGACTAGAATGTCAAGACCCTTCAACCAATTGATTAGACGGAGGGAGTAGGTAGATATTTTCCAACCACCTGATCAAAAGCCTTTTTCAGCTGGTCCTCCGTTATAAGACCATCCAGACGGGCGATCTCTTTACCTTTGAATAAGATAAGGACTGTAGGTATGCTCATAACATCAAACCGGCTTGCAACCGGTAAGTCACGATCAATATCAATCCGGTATACGGGTAGCCTATTGGCATACGGTTGAGTGGCTCTTTCCAGATGAGGTTCTAAAACCTGGCAGGGCGGGCAACTCGCCTGGTAGAAATCAAGCACAACTGGCCCTTGGGCTTTTAACACGCGAGCCTCTAAATCCTTCCTTGTTACAGTTTCAATCTTTACCATAATAGTTTTACAGCTTCTTCCTTTTTTACCACTTCCTACTACTTTCTGTAGAGTTTTAATTCTACTTCCCGGTAGTACAGAACATTATTTAGATTTTTTTGCTACCCTTCGAAGCAACTTTTCTGGCGGTAATCCGGTTACTTTATGATGTTCTATGATGCCGCAGACTAATCCACCGACTCCACTTAATTCACCAGCCTCTTCCCGCAGGCTGCCAAGATCTTTACGGAATTCTTGCAATGCGGTAATTTGCTGGTCTACGGCTGCTATTTTCCGGTCAAGTATTTCCAGCATGTGATAACAAGGGCGCTGCCCGATTTGCCGGAGTTTCAAAATTTCAGCGATTTCTTCTAAAGAGAAACCAACTGCTTTGGCTTTCGTTATGAAGCTAAGCCGTTCCAGATCGGCAAGATTGTAAAGCCTGTACCCGGCTTCAGTCCGGGGTGGCACAGGCAATAGTCCAATTTCCTCATAGAAGCGAATAGTTTTAGGGTTAAGATCGAATTGGGCGGCCAGTTCGCCAATCCGGAACTGCTTGCCCTGGGCTAACTCAGGGATGGCCTTCTCTTTTGACTCTGTAGTTGGTTTTCTTACTTCTGTCATGGTCCAAGTTCCTATTAATTCTTCCTCTTATAGCCTTATTGCCTTTGAAAAAGTGGGAAGTTAAAAAGTGGTTTTCAATCATTTATGGTAGTATATACCTTCCAGTCTACTGGAAGGTCAAGTTTTAGAATTTTTGGGACAATTTGTTTTGCAGTCGGTTGTGTACCATAATTTATCCTGCCGGTGAAATCCAAAGTAACTTTCCTACCATCCCAGTTTCAGTAATCAAGTTACCCTGCTGGTAGTTGGCCGAAAATGAACGTTACTACGACCAGGGCAAAGTAGTAAACACTTGTTCTAATTCTTCTAGCTGCTAACATAAGTGCCGTTTTTCGTTTTGGAATTGGCACTTGTGACCGTTTCTGCTCGTCTATTAGACTTCTTTGAAGATAATCTTCTTCTAGTTTGAGCTTGAAAAAAGCAGAGAGTATACTTCTCCAAACTTGCCAGTGCCGTAACCTGTAGAGATGGATACTTTGCCCTTGGTCGCGCCAATGTTTAAATTGGGCTTAGTTGAAGCAAAATGGCTCTTGGCTATTTGGTTTGTCCGAACAATCAAATTGCCAATAGGGGGATCAGTAAAGGTATTATTTAATACCTTTACTGATCCTCCTATTTAGGTTAAATTTCGATTTAAGACCTCTATTTACAGGATTTGTTTATAACGGGTTAGCTTAGTTGAAGTCCTATTATATAGGAATAACGGCATATTTAAGTATAATCTATACTGGAAAAGGTTAAACAAAAGTCTCCGGTATAGACGCTAAGCTTTTTTATTACCCCTGCCTAGAACAGCGGCAATTAAGCTGGGGACAAGTGTAATAATCATTCCCCGCAGGAAAGCCTCGAAGTGAAAGGAATAACTTTCATACATGGGATCCCCTTCCTTAGCTAGTGACTTTACAAAGCCTGGCCTCCAGACTAATACTAAAAAGTAATCCAAAATTAAAAGGTCAAACAAATTAACGAAACTGCCTATCGAATAGGCATTAAAGAAAGCATTAACGAAGGAAAGTTCACCCTTATTTTGCTTTCTTAACAGTATGTTGGAGAGTATTGGTACGCCAAATAAAAATGAGAGTGAGGGAACAAAGAAATAGGCCCGTTGTTTTTTGTTTTTGCATCGACTTCGCCCCTGGACAACATGGCGGGATTAACCCGCACTACCAAAAGAATTAATCCGGTCATCAAACCGCTCAGAAGCAGGCTGTCGGTTACAACTCGCTTGGCCGACAATTGTTGCGGATCAGGCTTGATATTGAAGGGTAGACGCATAATTTATCCTTTCTGAACTAAATGGAACGATACAAAACGGTTGGTTATGCGATACGGGTAAGACCTGGCTTTGACTCTTTTTAGAAACGCCGCCTATCTTAAAAGGGGTTTTGTCCAGTCGTCAGGACTTTATATATCTCCTGGGATTTGAAACAACCTGTAATACTGCCAGGGCCAGTAAAAGTCCGGCTATACAGGGCAGGCCAGCCTTTCCAACCTTATATAACACGATCCACAAAAGTTTCATCTTAACTTAACGGTTTGAGCTACTAGCTAGGTCTATTCCTTCCCCGCTCACTCTATCCCGGTCAAAGTTTAGCCGATTATAGTAAATAAGCGGTTAAAGAAATATTAGTAAAAGTAAGAATACAGCCTTATACAACCATTGTGATTATCAGTAGTATTAAGAAGCCGATAAAAAAAGTAGCGGTAATCCATGGCGTTTCGGGCACTTCGTGAGCTTCCACCAGTAACTCCTCAGTCACCAGGTAAAGCAGGGCGGCCACGCCAAAGGCCAGCACTGCTTCTAAAAGTCTACCCGAAAGACCTCCCAGGACCGACGCTCCAAAGGAAGCGCCAATAAAAGGAAGGAGGGCCAGCCCGGTAGTTACAGCGATGCTTCTCCCCCTGGAAATGCCCAATCTACTCAAGGTTGCCGAGGTTGCCAGTCCGAGCGATAAGAGTTCGAGAGACAGGGCAATAATAAGTAAAATCCCTTCTTTAGCCCCGGCGGCAAATCCAATCCCGATTAATAACCCGTCTATGGTGACATCAACACCTATCGTGGCGATCAAACTAGCAGGAAGAGCAGCCTTACTTTTTTGTAAAGTCCTGCTTTTTTCTTCTTCGTCTCCTGCTTCGTCTGTTTCTGCTTCTCCTATCTCATTTTCTGGCCTTTCCGCTTTTTCGGTAAGCGCTTTGATTGAAAGCATAAGAGCAATCCCGGCCGAAAAGCCGATGATGGTTGCTACAGGAGCGTGTTCGCTTACAACGTCCGGTAATAGTTCCACCGCGACTGCAGCGAAGACCATTCCCGCCGCGAAGTGCTGAATGGCGCTGCCCAGCCTGGGACCGGGCGGCCGGAAGGCCGCAATAATTCCACCGAGGATGGCCGCTGCTACCGGAAAAATGGTAAAGAGCAGCACCTTTATAAACAGTTCAGACATTGATTTTAATTGCCGCCTTTACTTTCCCGCTCCAATCCTTTTATAAACACCAGGGGAATCGGTTTCTTACTTGCTTGGCCGCCTACCCTGTATGTATGTAACATGCCTGATCCCACTTAGGCCAACCGTCCGGCCTGTAAAGCCTGGTTTTGAGCGCTTGCTACCTACCTTCTCAAGGTAAAACAATGGATCTTTAAACCTTGAGGTCCGGGGAGACACAAAAAGTATCATTAACGGCACAGTCCTGGTATTCCAACTGCATCGTAGCATGCTTGATGCGGTATTTATTTTCAAGCAGCCGGTTGACATCTTTGGCGATGAGATTGGCTTCCTGAATAGTGTAATTCTCGGTCAGGACCAGGTGGCATGAAAGGGCGCTCAGGCCGCTGCCGATGGTCCAGACGTGCAGGTCGTGGACATCGGTCACTTTCGGCTGCTTCATCAGGTCGCGCATCAGACTTACCATATCGAGCCCTTCCGGGATGCCCTCTAAGAGAATGTTGACGGCTTCTTTGAGAATCCCCCAGCTCGACCAGAGAATTAAAAGGGCTATCAATATCGAAATGATCGGGTCAACTATTTTCCAGCCGGTAAAGACGATGATAATCCCGGCAATAATCACGCCGAGCGAGGCGGCGGCGTCTCCGGCGATATGTATAAAGGCGCTGCGGGTGTTGAGATCTTCTTTAGACCAGGCCATTAGCAGCCAGGCCACCACCAAATTGACGGCCAGGGCCACACTTGCCACTATAATGACCACCCAGCCTTGCACCTCCGGGGGGTTGATGATCCGGTCGATACTTTCGTACAGAATATAAAAAGAGATCAAAACGAGGGTGGCGGCGTTGAGAGTAGCGGTCAGGATACCGGTCCGGTGATAACCGAAGGTTTTATTTATATTGGGCAAGCGCCGGGACATGTATAAGGCCCAGCCGCTGAGGCCAAGGGCCAGGGCGTCGGTCAGGTTATGGCCGGCATCGGAAATCAGGGCCAGGCTATTGGCCCAAAGCCCGGCCACAAACTCAAGGACGACAAACCCGCCGGTTAAGACCAGCCCTATCACAAAAGCCATCCCCAGATTTACCGGAACGTGAGAATGGGAGTGGGAGGAATGACCGCCCTGGCCCCCCTGATGGTCATGGATGAGCTTGTGATCATCATGATCGTGGTCGTGGTGACCTTCGCCTTCCTCCCTTTCGCTAGAATGGTCGGAATAAGAATTTATCGGGACGCCGGCCTGGTCATCCTCATTCGAATGAGGATGACCAGGCTGATTTGTGACTTTGCTAGCCATCTTAAACGCTCCTGGTTTTTGAAGAATTTAGCTGAGTTAAGATAACAAACCAAACACTTCAAAGTCTTTTTTCTTCTTTTATTACTGATGCTCAGGTTTTCTGGCCTGCTTAAAAGTTAGGCGGAACAACTGCCGGGCATCGGTTTAACCTGGCCCATTTGTACGCCCTTAGCAGAAAGCCGAAGTATAACCTACTGGCTTTTAAACAAGCGGGATAAGAGGCACTTAGCGCTAAACGATTGGAGGCTTTTCAGGGGGATAGGGAAAGATATCCGGCCACGCCGCAACTTCAACCACCATCCGGTGGCTAATCTGGGCGAACTCAAACAGCATAAGAACCTTTTCAGGGTCATGAAAAGTTGAACTATAAACCCTTGAAAGGCTTGGTTCACTGCTTGAGCTGGTTATAACTTTGTCGCCGGTTATCAGGCCGGCCGGGCCGGGCCTTTCACCGGTCAGAATGTTATTTTTAGGAGGAGAGAAATCAGGTTCAGGTCCAGGTGCGGGACCGTTAACACTTAACCTGGGAAATAAAACGTCGAACGAGCGGACCAGGTAGGCGTTCTGCAGGGCCTGGTTTTGTTTACCCCCAAACGAGGAAGCTGAAGATGGTGATGTTGACGATGAATTATTAGGATTATCAAGGTGGAGGTGAATAATACCACCAAATAGCTCAAGGTGAAGGAGTCTTACTTCTCCGGCCGGCATGGTAGCAACCTCATCTCCTGACTGTCCGGCAGGGCCGGAGGCGACCAGCACAATGACGGCTCCGGTACTGAGATTTATGGTAAGTAAGATAAGAGATAGCCAGAATAGAAGTTTGAGGCTCTGCCAGGTAAAAAAAATATTGCTTTTTGGCGAGTATAACTTCAATTGCTCACTACACTACACTTTCCGGCGGATTGGTTTGAGCACTCTTGCTAACACCCTTCAGCTTATTCTAGCACCTGAGTACTTTTTCCAATAAAGGCCGGGTAAGACTTCTCATCCAATCCAATCTTTTAGCGGTCAGATTAGGTTAGATTAGGTTAACGCTCTTCCTCAAAGTGTTCTTGGGCCCGGTTTATGAGGCCGACAATATGGTCGTCGGCCAGCGAGTAGTAGACCTGTTTGCCGGCTTTACGATACTTGACCAACCGCAAGGCCTTAAGCAGCCGCAGGTGATGGGAAATAGCGGGCATACTCATTTCCATTACATCAGCTAAATCACACACACACATCTCTTTTAACGAAAGTAAATAGAGCAGCTCGGTGCGAGTTTCATCACTTAATACTTTGAAAATCTCTGACAAGCCTGCTACTTCGATTAACCGGCCGCGTAAATCAAGTTTAGCTTCTTGCGAAAGTGGTTGGTAGATTTCGCAAAGATCTGTGGTAGAACGTGATGCGGCCACACTCATTATAACTACTCCCTGTTTTACTATAAACGATTAAGCAATTGCTTAATCGTTTATAGAATATCTAATTTCAGCTCCTTTGTCAAGAACTTGGAATTCTTTCTTCATATTGGCCTTCCGCATACATTGGAACCAAAAAGAACACTTTGTGCTCAGGACTAAACACAAAGTGTTCTAAAATTCTTAAAATTTAGTCGATTTAAATCCTTTTGCAAAAGGATTAAAATTGAAATCGATCTTTTTAGTACCGAAGTGCGCGCAACCCCATTGGTTGTCAATGGGGTCTGAGCATTACCTGGACTGAAATCACCTATTGGTAACAGATTTTGTATTAATTGGGTCAAAAAGCCAGTATTTGTATAATAATGGATAACTAGTTTAACTCAAATTGTTGTGCGGATGTAAGGCTTTGTAATAGGATAGACCGCCTTAGCGACTATTTTTGTCGTAAATTGCGCGGACCCCATAATAGCTTTCTATTAAAAGACTACATCAATAATCAGCTCAAATATAATGCCGAAAAAGATGCAGGCCGGGATAGTAATGATCCAGGCTTTAATTATGTTACTGGCCGTATTCCAGTTAACCGCCGTTAGTCGGCGGTTCGCGCCTACCCCCATAATAGCCGAACCGATTACGTGGGTAGTGCTGAGAGGGAAACCTAAACGCGAGGCCACCTCTATTACGGTAGCGGCGCTGGTTTCAGCGGCAAACCCGTGGACCGGTTGTAGTTTGACTATCCTTGCACCCATCGTCTTGATGATGCGCCAGCCTCCTGCCAGTGTTCCGGAGCCCATAGCTAAAGCCGCCAACACGATAACCCAGACCGGTACTTGAAATACGGCCGTGGGATGTTTCTCGTAGGTTATGATAGCCAGAGTTATAATAGCCATTGTTTTCTGGGCATCGTTACCGCCATGGCTGAAAGCCATAAAAGCCGAGGAAAAGAGTTGCAGACGCTTGAACCACTTATTAACAAAATGGGGGGTTGAGCGGACAAGTAACCAGTTGAGAAGCGTCATAATAAGGTAAGCGCCTATAAAACCGGCAATCGGGGAGAAAATCAAGCCGGCAACAACTTTGCCGATCCCTTCACCTTTAAGGATAGCCAGGTTAAACCCGTTACCTGCCAGGCTGGCTCCAATCAAACCACCGATCAAGGCGTGACTGCTGCTGCTGGGGAGCCCCCAGTACCAGGTAATTAAGTTCCAGGTTATTGCTCCCAGTAGCGCGCCAATAACGATTAGCTGGCTGCTATTAGAAGGGTCAACAATATCCTGACCCACCGTTTTAGCTACGCTTGTACCGGTAAAAGCCCCAATAAAATTAAAGATTGCGGCCATGCTTACCGCCACGAATGGAGAAAGTACCCTGGTGGCAACCACGGTTGCGATAGCGTTGGCGGAGTCGTGGAACCCATTGATAAAGTCAAAAATGGTTGCTATTATGATTACCGCCAGTAACAAGATAAAACCCCCGTCCATCTTCTCCTGACCTCCTTTCTTCCTTTCTTCCTTCCTACTTGCCTAATTTACCTGCTTATCTGCTTACTCCAAATTTCTTCTTAATTATAATGGCTATCAATATAACCTACCAGCTTAATAAATGCTTACCCATGAACTGGCCGTTAGCTGCCAGAATTACGGCAATGTCGCATAGGCGTTCGATACGGCGGACTATTTCAAGCCAGCTCAGGGCTTTTTTTAAGGCCGCTTCTTTTCCTTGCTCTTCCCCTTGCTCGCTTGCCGTATCTTCAAAGAGTTGCTGCAGGACTTTGCGGTACAGTTCACTCGCTTGATTTTCGGCCTGGACTAACTGCTTACCCCCTAAAGTGGTTCTCATATAAAAGTAGGAGATCGACCGGTTTATGGTTTCCTGAACCTGAGAGGCAAACTCTTCTAAGAATTCTGGCATCTGGCTAAAATAAGGCTGGGAAATTTCAGCCAGCCCTGTGGCTATTGCCAGGGTCTGTTCTTCGAGCTGGCTCAGTAAGGTTGCGATTATCAGTAGGCTTTTTATTAACTCTCTATCCTGGCTACCGGGAGGTTGCTTTTCCAGGAGTAACTTAGCCTGGATTTGAAAGTTGTGGTAAAGCTTGATGGTAAAGTCGTTATTAGAAATTAACCGTTTGATATTAAAATGGTCAAAGTTCTTCAGGTTTTCCAAAACGCCGGTACTATCATTTTCAACCCCTTTAATCAGGTCGTCCAGGATCTCCTGCAGCAGGGGTATGCCTTCGTTTAAAATGGTCGGATCCATTTTATAATTTCCCCTCGTTATTAAAAATGGTTATTTAGCCTATCCCTCTGGGGAGGTTGGTGCACTTTAAATAGCCCGGCATTCGAACCTAAAGTAAAAGCCTTCTTACCGGGCGCCTGTCCAGGCCTGGGCGCTCAACTGAACCGGGTCCCAAGGGCTGCTAAAGGGCGGGGTATAGCTAAGATCCAGATTGTTTAACTCTTCAACCTTCATCTGGTGGTAAAGCGCCGTAGCAAAAACATCGATTCTTTTAGCCACCTCAGAGTGCCAGTGCCCCAACATCTGGGCGCCTAGCAGCCGGCCGGTCTGGCGGTCGCCGGTTACCCGGATGTGAATGTTATGAGGATTAGGATAATAGGCTTTATGGTCCCACGTTTCGAGCTCGACTGTGAGAGGATCGAAACCAGCCTGCAGGGCCTCCTGGTCGCGCAACCCGGTGCGGGCTATGGTAAGCTCGAATACTTTGACTACCTGAGTGCCCAGCGAACCCATGAAAGAGCGGTTACCGCCGGCTATGTTTTCACCGGCGACCCGCCCCTGCTTGTGGGCGGTCGTTCCTAAAGGCAGATAAACATATGTCTGTAAGAGATGATGCCAGGTCTCGACACAATCGCCAGCGGCATAAATGCCCGGCACATTGGTTTCCATCTTCCGGTTTACACACAAAGCGCCCTGAGAGGAAGTTAAAACCCCGGCATGGGCGCCTAACTGGCTGCTGGGTCTGACACCGGTAGCTACCAGAACCAGATCGGCATTTGATAAAAATCCACCTGATCCTTTAACCACCAGCTTGTTTTTCATACGCTCGATTGACTCGACGGTGGTTTGATTTATAACTTCGACTTTGTGGCGGCCCAGTTCCTCCTCAACCAGAGCGCCCAGCTCCTGATCGACTGTAGGCAGTACCCGGATCGGGCGGCCGATCAGGGTTACTTTTAAACCCCGGTAGGTCAGCGCATCGGCCATCTCCAGGCCGATGTATCCGCCACCAATAATGATGGCCGAGCGGGGCCGCTGTTCCGTCAGGAAGCGGTTTAGTTGGAAACTATCTTCCATGGTGTGAAGAGGGAAAACCCCCGGTTCATGTACACCTGAAATCTGAGGTAGGCTGGGGGTTGCACCTGTGGCAATCAAGAGACGGTTATAGGATAAATTCTTCTCCAACCCCGCTCTATCTGCAACCTTCACCAGGCGCTTCAGCGGATCTATTTCCTGGGCCGTATGGTTAAGCAAGAGTTTGAGACCTTTACCTTCAAGCTCATCCTGAGTGCGATGAGCCAACCGGCGCCAGTCCCCGACCTCGCCACTAAGGTAAAAGGGAAGGCCACAGATACTATAATTCGCAAATGCATCCGCCACAACGAGCGTTACTTCCTCTTGCGGATCTAGCTCACGTATCCGTAAAGCCGCGCTTATGCCAGCGTCACTTCCTCCAATAATTAACAAAGGATTACTCCAATTCCAATCGGCCTATAAGCATCTCGTAGTCAGGTCTTTTAGGAGCGATTCTAATTGATATATGTACATTTGTCTATAGGTAACGGATGTATTTAGAAGGAGATTTTTATTTTGCGAAGTGGTTTTTCAAAGCTAGTTAGGTAGTTTTAATAAAGCCAACAATGCCCTCCCCTCCATCCAAAGTGGCCGAGTGGCGTAGTTGATGAAGGAGAAGCAAAGAGAAGCAAGAAGTAGCAAGGAATAAGGAAATAAAGATTAAACAACTGTTTATCATAAGTTTACTTTTGATACAACAAAATAAAAACTATTACCTTGCCCTTCCTCCCTACCATCGAACTCTTTTAACCTTCTAATTCCTGCCTGGCGCTGGCCGTTACAGTTCCTGGCGCGGTCTTGCGATCTTCGCGGCTTGGTACAATTTCAGTCATCTGGCCGGTACTTACAAAAATAATTCTTTCGCAAATGTTGGTTATACGGTCGCCAAAACGTTCTAAATTGTGGGCTACCCAGAGCAAATAATTGGCTCCGTTGATCAAGGTGGTATCGCTCAACATAATTTGCAGAAGTTTGTGGAAGATTATGTCATAATGGTTATCCACTTCGTCATCCATCTTCGCTACGGCCAGCGCTGCCTCTCTGTCCTCTCGAATAAACGCTTTTAGAGCCTCCTCAAGCATCTGGTGGTTTATTTTTGCCATTTCAGTAAATTCAATTGGAATTTCCAATAAAGGATGCGCATCCATCAGCAAATTTATACGCGCCGTGCCCCGCGCATGATCACCCATCCGTTCAAGCTCCCCGGTTATATTAAGGATTGCCGCTACCAGGCGTAAGTCGTGGGCTACTACCGGTTGTTGGGTGGCAATCAAAGATAAGGCTTTATCCTCAATTACAAATCGTTGCCGGTTAATTTCTTTATCGTTGTCAATCACAAATTGCGCTAAATGACAGTCGTGGCGGGTAAGGGCATTGACCGCCTGGTTCAGGGCTTTATTAACCAGGTGGCCCATATTTACCACATCTTCTTGGAGCTGCTTTAATTCATGTTCAAAACGCGGCCGGTTGGTACTCAGCATAAAATCTAAATCCTTCTAAATTCCTGCCCGGTATTCTACTTGCTTTTAAATGCCAAACTTACTGCCAGTCTCTTTTTATTTTTATTATTGTTGTTGTCCCACCTTAATTGGGTATTGGGTTTTAGGTTAAGAGCTTTGAGGTCGTTTCTTAACTTCAGGCAGGGTTACGCTCGCTTTACCGACTACGGTAGATGCTCCTAATCTATAGCCTTGCCGGACAATTCTTTCAATGTACAAGGGGTTGCCGGGTTTATCACCGAGCTTTCGCCGTAAAGCGCTGACCTGGATATATACCGTATGAGCAAAATCGTCAGATTTCCCATCCCAAAGGTTGTTAAACAACTCCTCGTTACTAATAATTCTGCCCTGATTACGCATAAAATATTCAAGTACCTTGAATTCACCGTGGAAGAGTTTTAAGGCCTGGTCGCCTTTCCAGACCACTTCCTTGTTCAAATCGAGTTTTAGATCTTTGTAATAAAGGTAATTTTCATCAGAAATGTATGATGATTGCATTGCCATGCCAGAGTCTTTCTAAAGGCAACACCGGTTCAATTACTACATTTTGATTGTTGTCCTTTTTGTATGCTGTAAATTTCGAGCTTCACCAGCCAGCTACCATAAGTTAAAGGTGGTTGGAAAAGGTGGTTGGTATAGAGCCGTGAGAGAGTAAAGTGAGGCTGCCTCCTCCTTGGCTCCCTTACAGGCAAGAACTTTTTCCGACTTTGTGAATGTAAGTCTTCAAGGCTGCTTTTCCTAACTCCAATATTTTAAATATTTAAGCGTAAACGTGGAGGTATTCGTATACCTCCAGGGAGAAATCGCCTGTTGCAAACTCATCCCTTCCTATTACTTCAATGCCTATTTCTTATTTCGCCAAAGTTTTATATTCATGAACAGCCAAATCACCCGCGCTCCCCAGCCTTGATTTATTCTGGCTCCAACCTGACAACTCCGGGCGAGGGAGTAGTAAATCAGCTTAAGCGTTAATTTTGTTTTTAATGCAACCAGCTTAATTCTAAAGCCCTAGGCGCTGACCCTGACCCTGACCCTTGACCTTCAAGCCTCGGTACTTTTCAGAGGCCCTTTCAGAACTCCCTTCAGAACTCCCTCAGATCTCAGCTTTGAACTGCCGGCCAGTTTTTAGCCAAACCGGCCGGTGACATAATTTTCAGTTCTAGGGTCTTTAGGGTTGGTAAAAATATCCCTGGTCGGGCCAACCTCTACTATTTCCCCGGCCCGGTCGGGTGCCATTATAAATACGCTGGTATAATCGCTAGCGCGGGCCGCCTGCTGCATGTTGTGGGTTACAATGACAATTGTGTAGTGCTTGCGCAGCTCAAGCATAAGATCCTCGATTTTAATTGTCGAGATTGGATCGAGAGCGCTGCAGGGTTCATCCATCAAAATTACTTCCGGCTGCATGGCTATAGCCCTGGCAATACACAACCTTTGCTGCTGTCCGCCCGACAAGGAGTACCCGGACTTGTTTAATTTGTCTTTAACCTCGTCCCATAAAAAAGCGCTCCGCAGACTGCGCTCGACCAGTTCATCAAGGGTTTGCCTGCCTCTGACCCCGGCTACTTTCGGCGCATAGGTAATATTGTCATAGATTGACTTGGGAAAAGGATTTGGTTTTTGAAAAACCATGCCAACCTTATTGCGAAGGCGCACCAAGTCCATACCGGGGTCGAGAATATTTTGTCCGTCTAAGCTTATTTGCCCCTCGGTCCGGGCGCCCGCCGTCAGGTCACTCATCCGGTTCAATAACCGCAGGAAGGTTGATTTACCGGAACCGCTGGGACCGATAATAGCGGTTATTCGGCGGGCGGGGATGTTCATCTTCAGATTGCGGAGGGCCTGGAAATTTCCATAATAAAAATTTAGATTACTCACTTCAATCTTGGTGGAAGTTTCCTCAACTGGCATGCTTTTCGCGGCCTCGGTTGCGCCAAATATTCCAATAATCGGCAGGGTTTTAGCTGGTTGAGCTCCGCTCAGGCCCTGGGTGATTTCACTCATATTTTACTTTCATCACTCACCGGTTCGTTTGATTTTCACCACTGACAGGCTCAATCAAATCAACCGTTTTTAAGATGCTTCCATTAAATTTAATCATGCAGGCTTAGTCAGTTTAGCCTAAACGCCCAGTGACATACAACTCGGTCTTTTCCTGCTGCGGGTTGGTAAAGATATCGACTGTTTTCGCAACCTCGATCACCTCACCCGGTTGCCCGGCGCTAACCATAAAGACAACCGTATAATCGCTGGCACGGGCCGCCTGCTGCATGTTATGGGTTACTATTACAATAGTGTACTGCTTGCGCAGCTCTAACATAAGGTCTTCAATTTTACCGGTTGCAATAGGGTCGAGGGCGCTGCAGGGTTCATCCATTAAAATAACGTCAGGTTGCATGGCTATGGCGCGGGCAATACACAACCTTTGCTGTTGCCCGCCGCTGAGTTCCCCGGAAGGGCGGTGCAGTTTATCTTTTACCTCGTCCCACAAAGCCGCCCGCCCCAGGGCTTGTTCCACCTGCTCGGCCAGAACCTTTTTGTTTCGCTCACCGGTTATGCGAAGGCCGATAGCGACATTCTCAAAAATTGATTTGGTAGTAAGCGGGTTTGGTTTCTGAAAGACCATACCTATGCGTCGGCGTACTTTGGCGGGGTCAACGTCAGCCGCATAAATATCTTCACTTTCCAGAAGAACCTGGCCTTTAATATAGGCGCCCGGTAGAAGTTCGTGCATGCGGTTTAAGCTGCGTAAAAAAGTAGATTTACCTGTACCGGAAGGGCCGATCAGGGCTGTGATCTGGCGCGGTTTTATTTCTAGCGAAACCCCTCTTACTGCCTGAAATTTCCCGTAATAAATATCCAGCCCTTTGGCACTCATTCCACAACCACTACCCTCGACTGCTTCAACCGCTTCATCGTTTGCGGAAGACCTTTTTACCAATTTTTCTATCATAAAACCTTTTGCTTTATCCTTTCCAGTGGGTTTAGCTCTTAGCCAGGCGCCTGGCTAGGGGCTAAACCCAGGCGGTTTACCCTTATTTACTGTTCTACCGGTTTCTCAACTCATCTCGGCTCATTCTTATTGCGCCTTAATCCGCTGGCCGCGGGTAGTTAGCCTTAAAAGTAAACTGCCCAGGGCTACTCCAACGACCAGTAACAGAGCCGCGCCATAAGCCTGCTCGTGCCAGATGTCGTAGGGACCCCGCGCGTACTTGAGAATGCGAAGTGTGATTTCATCAATCGGCTCAAATAAGGAACCGGCGAAGAATTCATTGCCGAGGGCGGTTAAAATTAAAGGGGCGGTTTCACCGGCCACGCGGGCAATTGCCAAAACCCCTCCTGTGATAAGGCCACCCCGGGCGGCTGGTATTACCAGGGTTAAGATAACCCGCCAGCGGGGTACCCCCAGAGCCAACCCGGCCTCACGGATGCTGTTAGGGACCAGTTGCAAAACATCTTCGGCCGTTCGAGCCAGGATAGGGATCATAATGATACCGAGAGCCGCCCCGCCGGCGATAGCGGAAAAATTACCCATCGGCTTAACCAGGACGAAGTAGACAAAGATACCGGCAATAATCGAAGGAACCCCGATAAAAGTATTGATGGCAATTCGAGCCATCCTCGAAAACCAGCTATTGGTGGCATATTCAGAAAGATATATACCAAATCCAATACCAAAAGGTACTCCAACGATCATTGAGAGCAATACCAGGGTGCCGGTTCCGACCAATGAAGGAGCAATACCGCCGCCTTCTTCTCCCAGAGCCGTCGGCTCCTTGGTTACGAAGTCCCAGTTAATTGCTCCCGTCCCATGGATTAGCAGGTAAATCAATAAATAGGCCAGAAGAGCCAGCGCCAGTAGTGTTACTACAAGAGTAATGCCATAGGCTATCGCGTTACGTAACTGGCGGCCGGCGAAATCTTTTTTGAGAGACTTACTGGAACTGGAACTGGTTGTCATGTTAACTGTAGGGTTAAGTGCCATTTTTCTATCTTACCTTTTACCCTTTCACCCGAAGGCCCCGTGGGCCGGAAAGGCGCTGTAACAGCATATAAGCGCCAATATTAACTCCTACGGTTACTACGAAGAGAATCAGGCCGCAGAAAATCAGGGCGGACAAATAGGTATCGGAGCTTACTTCATTAATTTCGTTGGCAATAATGCTGGCGAGAGTGTAGCCCTGGTCCAGCACCGTGGTTGGAAGTTGGAAGCCGCCACCGATTGTCATAGCCACGGCCATTGTTTCACCAAGAGCGCGTCCGAGTGAAATAATAAGCGCCCCGGCAATTCCAACACGGGCGTAGGGGAGAATGGCCTGACGTATGACCTCCCAACGGGTGGCGCCAAGAGCGTACATGGCTTCTTTTTGAGCATCCGGCACCAGCAGTAAAGCTTCCCGCGATAGAGCCACCACCAAAGGTACCAGCATCATGGCAAGAATGAGCGAAGCGCTCATGATGCCTACTCCGTAAGGCGCCCCATTGAAGGCCGGAATGAAACCTAAATTATCGGCCAGCCAGGGTTGAATGGTAGTCTGGAGCCAGGGAGCCATTACCAGTAATCCCCACAGGCCGTAAACCACACTGGGTATAAAGGCTAACAGCTCGATTAAGTAAGCAATTGGTTCTTGAATCCAGCGGGGAGCATATTCCGTGACGTATATAGCCGTGCCCAACCCGACAACCGTCGCCAGTACCATAGCAATCAGAGCGACGATCAGGGTATCGACAATAAAAGGAAGGGCCCCAAATGACAGTTTGACCGGATCCCAGCCGGTACTGACTATAAAGCCCGGTCCAAATCGGCTGATGGCCGGGGCTGCCCCGGTCACCAGGACAATGAAAATCCCAACCATCACCGCCAGAACCGCCAGCACAATACTCCGAATAATGATGGTAAATATACGGTCGCCCCGGTTAATTTTGCCACCCGGTCTTGCTAAAAGGGCTGTGTAATTTCCTGCAGCGACGGAAGCGATGGCGCCGGCCTGGGGCAGCCCGATCTGGTCGGCCGGGCGAGGCTCGGTATCCGGGGCAATTTGAGCAGCCTTGTTTAGAGCCGAGGTACTATCGGCGCTTTGATCCGAGTGCCCAGGTGAATTAAATTTATTATTATTTTTGATTGGCTCTCTCTCAATCATTACACTTTGTCTCCTGAATCGGCCTTCACCTGGCCTGAGATTAATTAGAACGGAAGTGAGCTAAGAAAGAAAGGAAGGAGGTTAGAGTTAAAAATATTTCTTTGATACTCCGGTTATCATTAGTGATAACCGGAGTATCAAAGAAATAGATGCAGTTAATTTTTACTCCTGGAAAGGCCGGTCGCCTGTTAAGAAAGGCAAGTTGCTCCTCCACAAGTAATTGTCTTTAATTTAGCCTCAATCTTTGTCACCAGGCCAGCCGGCAAAGCAGCGTAATCAAGGTCGGTACCGAACTTCTGACCATCCTTAATTGCCCAATCCAGAAATTGAGTGACAAGCTTACCTTTATTGGCATCGGCCTGGGTTTTGTAGACCAGCAGCCAGGTGGTACCGGCAATCGGGTAAGCTTTTGGATCCGGTGAGTCAACGATTGAATAACGCAGATCTTCGGGGATTTTGTCGGCGTAAGCATTTACTGCCGCCGTAACCGCGTCCGGGGTCGCCTCGATAAAATTGCCTGATTTGTTCTTAACCACACCGTAGGAAATTTTATTTTGTTTGGCATAGGCAAGTTCAACGTAGCCAACTGCTCCCCGAGTATTGCGAACCTGGTTGGCAACACCTTCATTACCCTGGCCGCCGATACCGCCCGGCCACTGTACGGAAGTGCCCCGGCCCACTTTACTTTTCCAATCGGCATTTACCGTGCTTAAATAGTCGGTGAAAATGTCAGTCGTACCGGAACCATCCGAGCGGTGCACGGTAGCAATCGCTAAATCGGGTAAGTTAACTCCTGCATTATCAGCGGTAATCTTCGGATCGTTCCACTTTTTAATGGTTCCCAGATAAATACCGGCAACCGTATCGGCGCTAAATTTTAGCCCGTTAGGTACATTAGGCAGGTTGTAAGCCAGAACCACGGCCCCCTGGGTCAATGGAACGTGGATTACCTTGTCCGCGCCACCGGCCTGGGTCAACTGGTCGTCGGTCATCGGGGCATCGCTCGCGCCAAAGTCTACCGTTTTGGCGATGAATTGCTGGCGCCCACCCCCCGAGCCAATCGACTGGTAGTTAATTTTAACCTGGGGGAAGAGGGTATTGTATTCCTTGGTCCATTTGGACATGAGCGGGTTTATAAAGGTCGATCCCGCACCGTTCAAAGTTCCAGGGTCACGGGAAATA
>MKTJ01000007.1 GCA_001898225.1 Chloroflexi bacterium 54-19 | reverse complement strand
GAAATGAGCGATGCTGAATGGAGCGAGGTTGAACTTCGCGCCGAGAGCGAAGCTATCCTGGATAGCGTGAGGGAGATGTTGGAGCGGGACCGGCTAGACGTTTTCGGTTATTAGAGGAGGGGAAGATGGTTTGGACTTACGATACCCGTCTGGTAGCCGAAAAGGATTGCCAGGAATGGGCGGAAGATTTCAACGTCGCGGTGGCGGCGGTCGAGCGTGAAGGTGTCCTGGTGGACGCCTGGGACGAACTCGAAGAGATTGACGCCCGGCTAATGGATGAAACGCTCGACCAGGCTACCTACCAGATGTTAGCCGCCAGGCGGGACCTCCTGGGGAGTTTGGTGGACGCGATAGAGTTTGGAGGATAATAGGAAAGCTATTCGGTCTTAACTTTAGTAACTATTAGAAAGGATAATTTTATGACAACGGATAGAGAACCATTTATTGCAGATGCACACTTCTTTGACCTGGCTGCTTGGGCTGAGTCATTCGGGGTGACAGATAAGTATAACTTCGCCCGCCTTATTCGCAACTACGGGCACTTTGCTAACCAGTGGTATACCGAGGGTAAAGAGTTCAAAGTTTGCCCCCAATGCAAAGGTCAGGGTGCGAAAGATTGTGAACGTTGCGGGGAATGGGGATTTATCCAAGAACCTCAGTGGCCTGGAAATAGTCTAACAAGATAATAGGTATTAGGTTAGGTAAAGAATTAAGGAGGTAACCGGTTGAAAATCACTTCCGTCCATATTTGCGAGTACAGTTTCGATGACCTCTGCGAGCTGGTAGACCGTGACCTGGGGGGCCCAGGGGTTGCGCCGGACGAATAAAACGCCGGTTTCCAAAACGGTCGAGGGAAAGGAAACGTGGGTGTTTGAAGCTACCAGCACGGGTGGGCCCGGTACCGCAGCAGTTAAACCAAAAGGGAAGGGCGGGCGACGGAAAAAGGTCGAAGTAGAGGAGACGGCGGAGGTGGTGGCGTCGTCCGGTGCCCCTTTTCCAAACCAGTCCGACCCGAGCCAACTTCGCTTGTAACCTTCCCGGAACCGACCAAGATAGACCCTAAAATCTTGAAAACCGTTTTCAGCCCTGGAGCCGGTCCGACCAGGTTGACCGTTGTAGACTGTGATAGAAATGTGCATCACTTTAAGACCGGGTGGAAGGGGAAACGCCCGGATTGCGGCCATACCGTCGAGTATAAGAAGTGCAACAACTGCGGGTTCATCGCCTGGTCGGATTGTAAAATTTGCGCGCACCGGGCCGCCACCTTGACCAAGTTCGGTATCACCGGGGCGAAATCCCAAAGGAATCAAAATCAGAAATAGGTTGAAAGGAAAAAGGAAACAAATGACTAACCCTGATTTTTCAAATTTGAAAAAAGGTGACACCGTCCTCTACTATGCCAGGAATAGAACTCTGGTTGAGTACGAGGTGGAATCAGTTGCAGCGGAGAAGCTACCGAATCAAAATCACCAGGAATGGTTAAAAGAACGGTTTGAAGAGTTGCCAGAAGGGCGAGAGCTTTTCTTTTATCTTTTGCGTTCAAAATCCGAGTATGCTGACCACGATTTAGGACCGGGTTGGGGTCACCGTTGGATGTATCAGGAATCCGCCACCCCTGAAAAATTGACCAAGGCGTATCTTGAAAAGGATAAGAAACTCAAATCTTTTACTTGTCGTGGTCGAGGTATTGACTACCATACCACCGATTTTGAAGAAACCATTTATGCCGAAAGCGAACAGGAAGCTCTTGAAGTTTTCGAATCGCATATTCGAGATAAATGCGACGATGTTTTAGTCGATAGCGAGGGTGGCCCGTGGGCCGAAGAAATATTACCCGAAAATTTAGAAAGTGAAGATTCAGAAGATTAACCTCCCTCCCCTCCCCCTATTTCTCCTATCTACTCTAACAGCCAAACCAAGCAAGCGTCGTTCCAGGTCAAGGGACGGCGCTTTTATCATGTCCACCTGCTACCAAAATTTCCTACAAATGATTATAGAAAATTCGTTCTAAACGTGGTATAACGGAACCATCCTTTTACACGGACGATTTACAAAAGTAAAAGAAAGGGACCACTATCATGCTTAATTCGGTTGCCAAACCGGTCGGTAAGAAACCGGCCGCCAGACCTGAACGCAAAATCCCCACCTTTATCGACCTGCCCTGCGGTTGTCGCTATAGCCCGGTCTATCTCCAGGTCACCCATATGTGTCCGGTCGCCCGGCAGCTCTTTCAGACCATCCTGGCCGGTGGCCCTTACATCCCGGCGGACGATGAAAACCCTCGGACCCGCGCCTACTCGGAACACATCACAAGCGGGTTGGAGCTGTTGGAATTGGAAACCGACCAGGACACCTACTAATGGACGGCCTGAGTGATGACGAGCTGGAACGCCTGCACATGATAGGCGACCGGATTCGAGCAACCAATCCCGGCCTCAAGTTGGATACGGAGTCCAGCTTTAAGGAAGGGTCACCCTACTACCCCTGCCACCTGACCCTACCGAATGGAGCGCGCATCGGTTCGGTCTACCACACGTTCGTGTGGGATGGTCTGCTTATGGCCTCGGCCCGGTCGGACGAAACATTTATGCTGCAAATAATCAAGCGGTTACTGGACGAACGGAAAGGGCAGGAGCGGGAAAGAGAAGGCCCGCCCGGCCCCCTGCCGCCCGGAGGAGCAGGCGGCAGATGACCGAACGGTCAAAAGAAAAGAAAAGGATGGATGTGGTTCGAGGTGCGGTTAGGCGGCTTTGATGTGCGCGGCCATCCACTCGTAGCCGATTAGCAAACCCTGAATCCGGTAGGCCGGGTCGGTGACGGTTTTGTCGTAACCCAGGACACCGCGTTCGAACACCTGGATGGTGATGGTCTTGCCCGTCGGGTCGGTCCAATCCATTTCTTCGGAAATGGGCAGGCCCAGCGGGTGGGGTTGGCCTGGCACGTTTTGGGCGTCCCATTCGGTTTTGAAGCCGCCGCCCAGGGTGTGGCCGTTCATCTGGACGGCATAAGTGCTTTGAGAAGTGTTGCTCATGGTATCTCCAAAATAGGTGATGATTGCGCCAGCGGCAGCGCTAGCTATTTTTGTTTGCATCGAGGGGTTTTGCAGGATGGCGCGGTCCTGGTCGTTTGTATGCGCCCCGTGTTCGACTATCAGGCGGGTCACCTGGGTGGCGACCGACGCGGTTACCCGGAAGATACCCAACCGGTAGCCGGACAGACCCACGCCCGTCGACTTCTCGCTCATGAGGCCCGCCTGGAAGACCGGGATACCGGTAGCCGCACTTATGGCCTGGCAGATGCGCGCGCCCAGGACGTTACGGACGGTCAGGTCGATGTCGGACAGCCAGTCCGGGTAGATGGCGAAACAACCGCGAACGCGAACGTCACCGACGCCCTGGGTGTGACATTCCAAAAAGAGGTCGGCCACCCAACCGGCGCGAGCCCACTCGACCACCTTGGCCGCCACATCGTCCAAGCCGCCCGGATACATTCCCATGCCGTCGTCGGGTGTGATGACCCGGACGTCGTGACCCTGCGCCCGGAAGAACCTGGCATACTCGCGACAGAGTGGGCCGGTTATCGCATACTCGATGGGCGAACCACCGTCTTTGTTATGGTGACCAGCCGCCAGGGCAATCTTTAAAATCTTCTTACTCACTGGATTTTTTACCTCTTGAGATTGGCCCGGCTGAATCCAGGCGTTCATCAGTTTGACTACCGAAGCGATATATTGGTCCGGTTGGTTGCCGTCCCCGGCCGGGGCGAACACCGGGATGATTTGCCCGACCGTCCGGTAACCGTTGCGACCGTAAACGTAATCGGGTTCGACCAGCCGGGCCGCCAGGTCCTTAAACCCTTCGAACCAACCGGGATAACGGACGAACTTACCCTTGACCGTATCGACTACCATGCCATTGCCCAGGATGGTCGAGCGGGTATTACCGGGGTTTTTATTAGTCACGGCCAGGCCGACCGTCCCGAAGGCAGATTCGACGGCAAAGATGGCGAGAAGGAAGGCCGGGTCAACCTTCTCGCGAACGATGGCGTCGTAAATCTGAGGTGCATCGACCAGGGCCGGGCTGGACGCGCTTTCCAGGATGGAGGCGAATTGGTTGGCCGAGATGCGCGGGGCTACTCCGATGACCTGGGTGTTGCGGTCAATCGCCATAGGTCCGGCCCTCCAGGTCGTCGCTGAGTACCCCGTCAGTTAACCACCCATGATAGCGTTCGGTAAGGATTGACGGTCGAGCAGTCAGGTTCGGCACCTCCCCACTCACTGCCCAGCCTTCGATATCGTTGGAGGCTTTCTGGTCGATACACCAGATATGGCCGTCCGGTAGTTTGATGCAGATGGGGTCGCGTTTGTCGTAATCTTCCCGCAGGTATCTATCGCCAAAGAAACGACCTTCCGTGACTTTACCGACCTGTTCGGGCGTACCGGCCCACGGTTCCTTGTAGTAGTGGGCATACCACGTGTCGCCAGGTTTCCGGTCCGCCCAACCGACGCCCTCATCGTTATCGACCAGTCGTAACTTCCAGGTCATCGTTACCTCCCTTTATCCTTGTGGTTTAGCCCCCAGTTGCCCGCCGGTATCGTGTAAAGGTTCGATAACCTTCGAAAAAATCTCATAGCCAGCCTTAGCGGCAAAAAGGACGGTCAGGATGGTGGCGGACAAATTGGTCAGGTCGAAACTATTGGCAACCAGGACGGCCAGGACGGCCACCACCAGCGATAGGACACCTGCAACCGCCTGTTTGACCGCCCCGCTGGCATTCCTGGCAGTGAGCAGGTTGGTCAGGAGCGGGGTAAGGATAAAGTTCACTACGGCCGCGATGGCGAGGAGAGCCACGTTTACGTTATCGGGAATCATTAGGTTTCTCCTTTTACTGTTAATTGTTTCGTGCTAACTCACGTTGTCTTTTTAATTTCAATATCCGGCGTAACCGCCAACACTTGGCCCCGACCAGCATCTCCACAAATAAAACAAAGATGGCTAGGATGTTGAGGCCAAGCAGTAGCCACAAATTGTTGAGAGCGGTGGAAATGCTACGGTCCACTGGTGATTCGATGGCGAAAACAATCGCCCGGACGATGAACCGGCCCAGGATGGCCGACAGGGTTAGCCAGGGGTAACGACTGATATAGCGCCTGGTGCTACCCAACCCGACCATAAAGATTAAGATGATTCCGAAAGTTACATAGATAGCCAGTATCATTTTTTTGTTTCCTCGTGTTCTCTTTCTATTTCTTTTTCGTTTGTTCGTTCGACCTGACCTTTCTTTTTGTCGTCCCACTCATCGAGGAATCTGGCTAAACGTTCTGGTAGCTTTTTATCCATAACGTCATAAAGTCGCGAAATAAAAGGGGAGACGGCGATTGGTACGACCGGTGTGGGTAGGAAGAGGAGTTTATCTGGCACGTCGGGTAGGGATGCGACCAGCGGGAAGAACCCGCCGACCAGCATCCAGCCGATGGTGAAGAGGACGTCCCGCCAGTAAAAAAACTTATATTTGTTATCGACATCGGCCTGGTCACGTTTCGCGATGTAGAGGATTTGCCCGATAAACGCGCCCAGGGCACCCAAAAACGCATAAAAGAAAGCATCATCTTTTATGTAAGGCAGGATGTCCGAAAGTAACAGTCCGACCCAAAAGGCTGAATGGTTCGTTATTTTTGGAATGATTGCCGTCACGTCATTTTGCTTTCCATTATTTGTTCGTTCGTTCGTTTGGTTGACTTGACCGCCCGTTCGACCCGTTAGACCTGGAGCTTCGCCAGCTCCATGTCGATTGCGGCTATCTGGTTGTTCAACTCACCAATAGGCGGGTTGGTCGTTTCGATGAGCTGCTGGACCTGGCGCTGCTGGTCGGCCTGAAGGGTGGCCGCCTGGCTTTTAAGTTTCATTTGTTCGTCCAGCAGTTTGAACCGTTTGATGGCCGGTGTGAAAATTGTCGGGTCGGTAAAACCCGCTTCGATAAAAGCTTTTGCAACCGAAAGAGCCTGGACCGCCGCTTCTATTGTTTCAAACCCGGCCTGGTTAAAAATTTCAACAATGTCTTCGGTAGTAAATTCCATAAAAGTAAACTTTCCTTCTTTGGACTTGTTAAACCAGGTCTAACTGATAGCCCACCACGTCAATAACGAACCGGCTAAGGGCGGTGGCCCCATTGGTGAATTTAATTTGCCCAGACGAATTGACCCCGCAAAGAACCATCCCTGTAACTACTACATTGGTTACACCAGCATAGCTTGATATAGAAGTTGCCCCAGTTAAGGCGCTTGGGTTTTCTAACCTGGCCGATAAAGTTCCCACGGCATTACCAATCAAAGTTACACTGAGAAAAACAGCCGCCAGTTTTGCCGGGGTTGGCGTGCCACCTACAAAAGTATTGGTACTGGTCGCCGTTACAAGCTGGTTATAAGCTGCCGCATAAGGCCCGGAGTTGGCGTCAATCAGGCGGGCCGGGGCGGCCAGTAAAACAATTTGGTTGGTAGCATAATGCCAGTTGGCACCATCCCACCAGAAAACAGTATTGTTAAGGTCGCGCCGTTGAACCTGGATTTTTGGCGCGACAGTGTTATCGCCGGTAGCAACGGTGGGGAAACTGCCATCGAAAACACCAGGGCTTTCCTGCCGGTATTTGCTATCTGCCGAAACGAATGTAAACCAGCTCCTGTAGGTGGTATGCCAGTAGCGCTGGCCGTCTACAGCCGAACCCACAGAAGGGAAGGTGTTGCCCCGGTCTATGATAGGGATTGACCCTAGAATAAACTGAGTGGCGGCCTCGAAAATACCCGCTTTAAATTTGCCGGTTAAGTTGGCGTTTCCAGTTTGCGCAGTACCGGGCGTGGCACCTTGCAAGGCGACGGCCCCGCCTGGGCTGGCCGGGGTAACTGAAAGGCCCAGGTTGGGATTTGTGGGCGTCCCGCTGTTCGTTATAGGCGCTGTAACGCTGGTCGTGCCACCACCTGTGGCAACGTCATTTGCGGCCTGGCGGTCGTAGCGCCGGGTCAATTCATCAATCTTTCGGCGAAGGGAGACCATTTCGGTTTTAATTAATTGGAAGTCCATAGAGTCCCTTCCAGTCTGGTCGTTATTTGTTCCCCTTTTTCCTGGTCTAAAGTCAAATTGACCGCATTTACTTCAACCGAAAAACTATCGGTGTCATAGCGGGCCGTAGCAAAATCACCCAGGCCGTAATTTACATCCAACCGGTTACCAGGCCCGTCCACCATGTCAGCATTAAGAAGGTGTTTTGGACGGCTGTTGACCAACTCGCGGGCCGCTTCAGCGTTAAGGGCGGCCAGGGTGGTTAAATTGGTGGCTTCAATGAATTTCTCAATATAATTGAAACTCGAAGCATTAATCCGCTCCTGGTCGTAGGCGAAACCGATTTGTCGCAAGGCTTCCTCGCCCGGGCCGCCCGCATAAATAACGGTGGCTTCGTCGGTATAATCGTCGGTCACCTGAACGTTAGTTAAAGTTTCGGCTTCTTCCGAAAGAATTAAAGGATTAAGGTTGAAACCTTCGCGCCGGTCCACACCCCGGCAACCTACATAAGTCCTTAGTTCAAAAACCCCGTTAATGAAAAGCACGTCAAAGGTGACATAGAAACCAGCTCCCTGCGCGTCCTGGGCCATATCCTGGGCCGTCGCCAGCACTTCCCGCCAGGAGAAACCCTTATCAATGTTGGGGCCCTGCCCATAAAGCGGTTGGCGAGCTACCAGCTTGTAGCCGCGTGGCGGTGTGGGAACGCCGTTATAGACCAGGTTATTATCGAAAAGACCTTTGATAGCATCGTCGGTGGGCGTGGCGCTTACAAGGGCCTGGGTGGAGTTGGCCGGGTAAGCCACAATCAAACGTTTGATTAAAATCATGGCGTTAGGGCCGGAAACAGTTATCGGGTTCCCAACGCTGGTACGGACGAATTTACGCGCAAACCAGTGGGTCTTCCCAAAATTCACAAGTGGCCCGCCATCAACCGACCGGAGAATTTCGAACCGGCTATCGCGTCCTAGATATTTCCAGAATTTGTAAGGCACATCAATTGTGAAGTCGCCCACATCATTTATTTTTATTGTGGCGTCCAATTTGTCCCAGCCGTCCACCACATCAATAAATTGCCCGGCCTCGGTATAAAGGTTAACCTGGACTTCTACGCTCATGGCCTGGCCCCCCCGGCAGCGCCCCAGAAGGTGTTGCGCCAGTAGATTTCGGCCTGGACCAATGGGCTATCCACCAGTAACATTATCCGGTTGGATCCAGCCCCGTTCTTGCCTTCCTGCAACCGGAAACTGGTCAGTTTAGAGTTGGAAAGAATTTTCGATTTGATAGACCCGTACAGGTTCGAAACAATGTCCACAGCGCCGGGAGTAAAATCCAGCGTCAAGACTTCCTGGTAGGATATTGAGTAGTTGAGGTAAATTTCAGTCTTTGTCGAGAAATTGACCAGCTTATAAATGCGACCCGAACCAACCGAAGCCAACCGGATTTTTATACGCGGATAGGCCGGGGCCGACCCCTGATTAACAATGTCGTTTTCGGCGGCAAAATAGAAATTATTATTTGAAGCGCTTTCGTAAGTTACTATGCGCCGGTTATCACTGGTTACCAGGATTTTCCCCAACGGTATCTGGGTCGAAATTGAACTCTGTTTAGTGTGTTCTTCGGGCAGCCAAATGCTACCGTCCCAGACCGAATAGCCGGGGGTTGTCACGACCTGGCTGCCATAAATCAGGGTGTGATTACCGGCAGCGTAGACGTTCCCATATTTATCGAAAGCTATTGAAGTTATGTAATAGGTGGCCGTTGTGTTCGCCAGGCCCAGCCCCATGGTTTGCCAATGGCCCTGGCTGTATTTTAAGATGCTCAGACCGATAACCGGGCCAGAACCGATGCCGGAAATTTTCCCACCGGCGTAAAGCGTACCGTCCGGGCCAACCGTCAGGCAGTAAACATCACCATTTACATAATTATTGGCGCTGCTGCTCATAGGGTCAACGGTAACGACCGGGCTACTGACACCATCCGCAATAGTGACCAGGCAAACGGCGTTATAGCTGTTCCCGTTGATAGAAGCGCCCCCACCAATAGAGCCGATGTAAGCCTGGCCGGGGTTGGGGCCGGGCGCTATCGCATAAACCGCTTTGGTGGCGTTGAGAGTGCAATAAACCGAAAAATCGGGGTTTAACACTATAAGCCGGTTGGACGCGCCCCCAGGGCCCGCGCCCGTAAAGTCACCACCCAGCCAGATTTTCCCGGTCGTTGGGTCCACCCAGATAGCCCGGCAGGTATTGTTAAGAGTTATGACCGGGTCAAGGCCAGTCCCAGAACCCCGGTTCATACCAATATAGGGGATACCCCCTGTATAGGAGCCGCCGCACAAAACCCCACCATTAAAAGGTGCCAGAGCCAGGACCGGGCCGTTAAAAGAATTGTTTGTATGGACAATCTTTTCGCCCGAAATCGGGTTCGACTGGATTTTGTCCACGACGAAAGCCGTCCCGCTACCGTTGGCAATCCAGAGCGTATGGTTAACATCTTCGGCCAGGGTCATTGAAACGCCGCTGGTCGGCGAAACCCCGCGCGGTAGGGCGACCCACTCGCCGGTAATCCGCTTCAAATAAGCGTTGGAAGTGTTTAACTGTTTGAGGACGGAAAGGGTTTTGAAGTTTTCCGAAGTTTCCTGGAAACCCAGCGGCAAGAATTCGCAAAATTGCAGGGCTATCCGGTCCTGGTAGATGCTTTGGTTATCCCATTCCAGGCCCCCGGCATAATAGACGACCGCTTCGACCTCTTTACTTTTCTGGGTCGTTTTGGTCCAGGCTGTGTGCCTTAACAAGAGCGGCGGCGGGGTCGAACTGGCCGTTTGTCCGGTCTTCGGGCTTAAAATCTGTTCTAAAATATCCCTTTTCCGCTCGATTTCGTCTTCGCTGCGGCCTTCCAGCGCACCCACCAGCGTAATAGTCCGTTCGGCAGGTAAGGTCTTCAAAACCTGTTTACCACCCCGGACGGCCTGGTCGCTGGTCTGATGGTTCATCGGCGGCAGGCCTGCACCCTGGGCCGCCATGATTGAAAAAGAAAGGTCCTTTTTAAATTCGTAAATGCGCCCACCGGCGACGGTCGAAGGGCGGTGGCTGGCCGAAGCGTAGGGAGTGCCGACCCACTGGCCCCCCGGCTGGTCGCCGTCTATATAGGTGGTGGCATAAGGCTTTTGTTCTAACTGCCAGGCGTCGGTTGTGTAGTTCCACCCATCCGGTCCGGTGTCTTTGATAACAAAAAGAATGGATTGGCCGGTCGTCATACCAGAAGGAACGGTAAAGGTGAGAATATGCCGTTCTTTGTAATCGGTGGCTGTCCAGTTTTGCGTTGCCAGGACAGCGCTGCCGTTTGACCAGATAACCTGGGCGGTCATTGGGTTCCCGGAGTGGGCTTTAATATGGAAACTCCAGGTGTAAACCTTACTGGGCGTAAAAATGCTATCACTGTTTGAAAAGGTGTAGGTCAAGGTATTGGGGGGCGTACTGAATTGAGGTTTAATCGCGTCCTTCCCGAATGCAATTTCACCTGGGTCCGGGCTGTAATAACCCCCAGCGCTGGCGGTAAGATTGGCTGTTTTATTTGGGCCTTCAAACGAAGGGTCCGGGAAAAGGTTAAAGGTGGACTCTGGCACCACAATAGACCAAAACCCTTTTTCGCGATTTTGCTCGAAACCTGTTGGATGGTCTGGTATCTTTCGAAAACCCATTAGTCCGTCGCTTCCCCTGATTTGTTTTAAAACAAAACGTGCCAGTAATCGGCCATCTGGTGGCTAATCCTGGCACGCAAGGGTGCGCTAAGGTTATTGCTTCCTAATTTTTAGGGTTTAATCATACCCCAACGAATTTTATCTTTATTATACCGCATTTCGATTCTGTTACAATATGCAAGGTGCTATTGACGATTCTTATTTTTAAAGTTAAGTTATTTTCATAATTGGTTTAACTTTATCTGAGGAGTCAACATGTCACAACCTATCCCGGTAGCCGGGCAGCCAACCACCATGCAGCCAGTTTACCCTGCCCCTCCACTTCAATCCACCCAATACATGCAGCCTCTAATGCAAACCCAGCCGGTCTATCCCACTTATTACCAGCCTTATCCGGCCCGACCACAGCTAATTGTGGTTCGCCAAAAGAAAACCAGTTTTATCGCCCGGGTATTCTGGTACATCTTTATCGGTTGGTGGGCCGGTGCTTTTTGGTTAGCAACCGGGTATTTTCTTTGCCTTACCATGCTGGGCCTCCCGATAGGACTACTAATGCTCAACCGCCTCCCTCAGGTTATGACCCTTAAATCTACTGGAAGTGATGTTGATGTTCGGTTAAATACTGATGGTTCGGTCAGCGCCCGGTCTACAGGTCCACGGCAATATAATTTCTTTTTAAGGGCGCTTTATTTTCTTTTCTTTGGTTGGTGGGTAAGTGGGTTTTGGATTGTGTTCGCCTACTTCTTTATTTTTACAATCCTGGGCCTCCCTGTAGGACTTATGATGTTGAACGTTTTACCTACTGTCATGACTTTGAGGCGCAACCGGGACGAACTTGATGTAACCGTAACCGCCCCGGAATATCTCGGTCAGACCCCACCGTTATTAAATGAAAATGATTTGACCGATGCCCAAATAAATTTTAGACTTACTATGCTAATTTTAGCCTGGTCACTGGTACCCATCGCTATAGTAGCTTTATTTATTTTTCATCATTAACTATTACCGAGCAGTTGACCACCTCATCTAATGACCGAAAGACCACTGACTAACCGGCTTTAAGTTTTAATTCCTTTTGGTTTTGGTGGGACCGTCCAAATTTCGACCCATTCTTTTTTCCCGTGTAAACGACTAAGAATTTTAAGATGGGTTGGGTTGGCTCGGTCCACCAAGCAAACAAGCACCCCCTCATACCGTTTTTCTTCCCATTCAACTTCAACGTTCAGCATTCCTTTTCCGGTTTTACGCTCTTTTTGCGATTGATTAATTAGCATATACAAAACCTATCCATAAAGCAGCTTCATAGACCCGAAGCTTCGCTCGGATTTAGCGGCCACTTCAGGGGTTACTGTTTGATAAAGTTGAAAAGTACTGCCAGTAGTATTATTTGTGGTCGTTGAATTGGAAAGATTAGGTCGTACCCCACCGATAAGACCCCGCGAAGTGGGCAGATTTAGCATCGGTAAGACCTGGCTGTGAGCGGGCAGGTTTAAAAACATCGGTCGGTCCACTACGAAAGATTGACCGGACAGGAAACGAATGAGTTCCGGGACGCCACCTTCCCCGACCAGGGATGGCCCGCCGGGGGCGTCGAGTGTACCTTCTGCAAATTGTAGATAACCGAGTTTCGGGATTTTCGGAATCCATTCGAAGGGTTTGGCCCCGAAAATATCGATTCCGTGCAGAGTATCAACGATTGTGTTTAACAAGTTGATAGGGGTGTTTACCACATCTACAAAGAAGTTGGCAACGGCCTGGACCACACCCTTAATAATATTAATTGCACCGGACCCCAGAACCCCGGTAACAGCATCCCAGATTTTACCTGGCGCGTCGTGAATAGCGGTGATGATGCCGTTAATAATAGACCCGCCTATATCCCCGGCGACCTGGGCGATTTTGCCCGCCATGCTACCAATCCAGCTTCCAATACCAAGTATGATATTCCAGAGTGCGCCTGGTAATTGCCTAACTACATCCCAAACCCAACCAATAAAGGCTCCGGTCCATTTTCCGATTTCTTTAATGATATTAAGTTCGATTTCTCCAATAAACTTCATGATAGCCAACCACATCTTAGGAAGTAGTTGGATAAGATTCGGTATGGCTTGGGTTACAATCCAGTTCACAAACGCCCCAACCCACTCCATAAGTTTATCGGCCAACCCTGGTGCTTGTTCTCCAATCCAATCCCAGAGCTTCTGAGCAAATTCGCCAAGTTTCGGATAGATTTGAGCGATGAGACCGGCGGCCCACTCGACAAATTTACCTGCCCATTCGCCAAGTGCGCCTAGAATTTCGGGCGCGTGGTCTCCCAACCATTTGAGCAAGGAGTTGATAAGTTCTCCCAGCTTGGTCAGCATTATCGGGATGGCGGTTTTGGCCCACTCACCAAATTTACCGGCCCACTCACCCAGCTTGTCTAGGATAGATGGACCGTTTTTGGTTATCCAATCGAAAACACCATTGATGATTTTACCGAGCGCCTCTAAAAGCGGCGGCATCACCTTATCGATGAGTTTACCGAACGAATCCCCCCATTTACCAAGGGTCTCAAAAATCTTTGGGGCCTGGTCGGTAATCCACTGTAAAACCTGGGGGATGGCGGTAGTAAGGGCCGTGAGTAGTTGAGGGATTAAATCCTTAGCTAAATCACCTATCTGGCTCAGATGGCCGCCAAAGGCATCCAAACCACCCTGAACCCCACCGTTTAAAAACCCGTTCAGAGTGTCGATAGCGATAGATAGGGGACTTAAGGCCCGGTAAATATCCCAAACAGGCCCGATTATCGGTTTTATCTTTTGGTAAAAGGCTTCCAGACCGGGCAAGGACGCCTGGAATTTACCAACCAGCGTTTCAATCCCACCGGCTAAATGCTCACCGATTTCAACCGCTAACCTGCCGATAGTCGGCAGGTAATTGATGGCGAAAGTGGCCCAGAGGTCGGCCAGGGTCGGTAGCAATTGGTTTCTGATTAAGCTACCAATTAAAACCAGTGAAGGCCCGAAAACAGACCCCAGGAGCTGGGCTACGGTGGTAAAGGCCGGGACCAAAGTGGTCATGGTAAAGGCGGCCAGTGCGGCCACGGTCGGGATGACCGTTCCGGCTAAAAACAGTGCCAGGCTGTGAAAAACAGGTTCGAAGGTCGCTGCTAAGAAACCGCTCATTTGCATGAAAGCGGGCAAAACTACACCTTGCAGGTTAGCGACCAGAGAGTTAAAAATTAGAAGGACATCATTCACCGGTCCGCGCAGGTTTACTCCAAACCCTGCGCCAATACCGATTGCCATCTGGGCAATAATACCGGGAAGGGTAGTGACCGCCCAACTAACGATTGCTGACCCCATTTGTACCAGGGCGGCAATAACGCCAGGAATTGCTGGCAAAACCCACCCGGCCAGGGCCTGGGTCCAACTCAAAAGAGAAGTAACCAGGACCGGTGCGAACCGCTCGATCCAGCCGAGAACTTGCAAGCCGAGTTGAACTAGGACGGCCAATACTCGTGGGGCAACGGCCAGGCCCCAATTAGCAAGCTGTTCGGCCCATAAAAGGACCTGGGCTCCGATAATAGGCGCTTCCAGAACAATCCAATTAAGAACCTGCTGTGCCAGGGCAAGTAAATTCGAGATTAATATCGGGACATAGGGTAACACCCAGTTTACAAGAGCCCGGCCCCACCACAGGACCTGCTGGGTCAGTTGCTGGGCCACCCCAAGCGCCCAGGTAAGGATACGGGGGCCAAATTCGCGGGCGGCGGCCAGGGCCATGTTTAAGCCCTGCTTCAAATAACTCGCAACCAGTAAAAAACGGGTTTGTAGGGCCGTAAGCGCCCCGGTTATACCCCCTGAGAGGTAACCCCGCAAGGCGTCCAAAATGATACCGACCGGGGAAATAGCCTCATGGAAACGCCAGAAAGCGGTCACGACCGGTTCAATCCGTTGCCATAGTTGCGGTAATAACGGTAATAACCGGTTGAAAACAGCCGTTGCCCGGTCAACCCCCGATTGAATGTATCCGGCCAGTTTTTGGATTGCCGCTTCCCCGGCGGGCGACTGTACAAAGGCAAGGAACCCCGCAAGCGCTTTCTTTGCAGGTTCAAAGAAAGGTTTGGTCAGCGTTATCATGGTGGCCTTGGCCCAGTCCTGGAGGTTACTGACCATACCAGAGAAGGTGGCCGACTGAGCGGCCATCATCCCGCCGTAACGCTGTTCTAAACCCTCGGTAAAGATTTTGACCGCTTCGGAGCCGGGAATTAGCCCCTTCGAAATCATTTCCTGGATTTGACCGGTGGTAACGTGATAGTGGTCGGCCAACATCTGGAGCGCCGGGATACCCAGATTGACCATCTGCATGATGTCCCCGGCGTTGATATGAGCCTCAGACCTCATCTGTCCCATTACGTAGACGAGGCTGTTGAGGTTATCCTGAGTGCCGCCCAGGGCTGATATAGCGTCGCCCAGGCTGGTCATAATCGGGATAATATCCTCGGCACCAAACCCGAAAGCCAATAACTTCTGGGTGTTAGCTTCCAGGCCGGATAGCTCGAAGGGAGTCGATGCAGCGAAAGCAGTCAGCTTCTCAATCATGTCGGTTGCGCCAGAAGCGCTGCCGAGCAACGTCTTAAAGCTGATGGTGGTCATTTCCAGGGCCGCATTGCCATTGGTCAGAAAACCAATAACTCCCTCGATGCTTTGCCCTATGGACTGTAAACCCTGGATTGCAAGACCGATTTTCCCTAGACCATCAATAAACCCCTCGGTTGCTTTGACCGCCTGGGACATACCACCGGAAATAGCACCAACAAAGGCATCCATCGAGATACTGCCCAGTAGTTTTACTACCCGGCTAATAAAAGCTTTCGCTTTGCTTTCGGCTGTATCGATCCCTTTATCCAGCGCCCTATCATCGGTACCGATGGAGAGGATTGATTGTCCTAAAGAAGCTGGCATTTCGTGTGCGCCTTGTCGTTGGTTTGTTTGATTGAGAAATGAAGACAACAAAAAGCGGGGTAGGGTTTTCACAACTTTGAATTGTGAAAACCCTACCCCGCCAAATTTCTGCTTAGTTTTGGCCCGTTAAGAGGTCTGGCTAGTCCTTAATATCCCACCCGATTCGAAAGCTCACCCGTTTCAAACGCATTACATTTGAAAGATTAACCACCAGCTCGCCCCCGCTCCCGCCAGCTTCGATGGCATCAAGTGCCCGGTTAAGTTCTGGGTTTTCGACCAGGCGTTTTAATAGCTTTTCGCGTTTGCTCAGGTGTGGAAGATTGGTGGTGGTCTGTTGTGAGTCCATTACGCACCCCTGCGATGGTTCCCGGTTCGCTGGCGGTTCTGGTTACTTTGGGTCGGTCCCTGTTTACGGGTGTATTCGGCTAGGGGTGCGGGTGGACGGTTTGTTTGCTGGACCTCGCGGCGAGTGGGTTGGGCGACCCCGGCAGCGGCCAGAAGAGCCCGGCCGTTCGAAGATTCAAAATAAGTTTGAAGGATTTGGATTTTCTCCAGGTCGGTTAATTTACCAAGCACGTCGTTCGTAATGTCTGGTAAAACCAAACGGGTCAAATCGTTAACCAGGGCTTGCAATTCCTCGACTTCTTTTTCTGTGACGGTTTCAAGGTTGAGCTTCTTAAGATTTAACCCCTGGTATTTTTTGGCGAAGTCTTTGGCGCGGGCCCCGACTTTAATATCGTCTTTACCCGCCACCGTCAGGGTCTTGTAGGTTACCCCGAAGATGTCCATCGTCTCTTCCCGCTCGGTTTGTTCGGCGCGGGGGCCAATCTTCAAAATCGTCTTACTCATAGATTCACCTTTCCTTTTCTTTTGATTCGCCCGTTCACTCTCCTAAACTTAATCTCCTGTAACTTCAGCTTCGACCCTGCGGACTGTAAAGCCTATATTTCCCAGAGCCGTCATGATCTCCTCCTGGGTCTGGACCTGGTTATCGCTACCCGTGACAATCGCTTCGAGCTGCTGGGTCAATTGTTCGATAGCGTCGCGTTGTTCTTCATTTTCCGGCCAACTTCCAACTAAGCTGGCCTGGGACAAATTTAAGATATGTTCAGCCTTCAGGCTTTCCATCTGGTTGCTAAAAGCTACCAGCCATTTCATTTTGAGCCTGAACCAATCGAGCGGAGACCCCCGGTAGAATTGTTGGAGGCGGGGAATTACCTTAAACCAGTCGGTCGGTTCGGGTGGTTCTATTTTGATTTCGGGGTTTAGCGGTAATTCTTCGGTTTCCCCTCCGTTCAATTCTTCACCCAGTCGGTTAAAAGTTTCGAGAACTTCCAACTTTTCTTCCAGGGTGACCTGGTCGAAAACATCATTATCGGCCACCAAAACTGGACAAATCTTGTTTAGGATGGTGTCTAGCTGGTTTTCCGCCTGGGCCAAGTCCGGATTTTTAACCTTTAAGCTTTCGTAAAACCTTTCAATTTTCAAGGAAAGGCGGGCGAGTGGTACCAATCTGAATTCCCCCGGTCCCTTGATCGGGTAGGACCGGTCGCATAATTCGATCAGGTCATATTCATCCGCCAGCTTTGATAGTTCGAAAGGTTGGTTCATTGATTTTAGAAAAGTAAAATTAGGGCGCTCTATCGCTTAGATTGAATGAGAGCGCCCAATCGCTTTTATTACGGAAGCGCTGCCGCCGAAACGATGTCCCAATAACCAATGTCCGGGTCGGTATCGGTGGCGTTAGGGCCTTCGACTGCCTTAAATTCGAAGTTCGCCATCGCCGGGTTGGTTTTGTTCCAGTTGGTTTCAATGTCGGCGTTTTGAAAAACTTTCGGCAGGTACATGACTCCTTTTTCTCCCTTAACATAAACGCTAGGGAAAATGAGCAGGAGTGCGACCGGTTGCACGTCTGGACCACGAGCCAACATCATTTTTTTATGGCCTTTGGTACCAGTAGCGGGCGCGGTGGTAACGATGGCATTACTGTTCATCGCGATTGCCAGGTTTTCAAGGCTCACATCGGCTAGAGTGAAAGCGATCAGGATGTCTTCCTCACTGCGGGCCACGTCTTGAATGACCAGGTTTTCACCGCGCCATTCTTCAAGTTTTTGCCGTTTCGTGACCTTGACGCCGCCAGTGTCCTGGCTTTTCCATCCGCGCGCACCCAGCTTTTTCCAGGCCGCATCTAGCGAACCTACCGAAAGAACACCCGTGAAAGCTGTTGCCACCGGAGCGGTGTATACGTCCACGGGGCCGCGAATAGTAGTCGGATTAATATCACTCATTTTGCCTTATCATTCCTTTCAAAACTAAAGCCATTTCAAAGCTGATAGCATTTTCATGCACTTCGACTACTCATCGAAGTTTGTCATCAAACCCCAGGTTGAGTCGACATACGGCCACGCCACTTTAGTGTTGGCCGAGTTCGTGTTGGACCCGGTATCGAGGTCGTCAGCCGCCCCTTCCTCCAGTTCAGCCACATAAAGCCAAACGTCTTTGGAAACGGAGTAAAAACTGTCCAGGTTGTTTAACGCCACCATCACCTTGTCGTGCAAGGTGGCGGCCTTCTGACCGGTCGCCCCATAGGCCATCAGATAGATGCGCTGGTGATAATCGCTCATTCCCTGGATAGCGCCACCGAAACCCCCGACCTGGCTGATAACGATACAGTCGCGTGGCATCTGACGGGCTACCGAATCCTTTAACCGGGGTGCCATAATCGGAATACCGGTTAAGTCCGGCAGGCTTTCAAAATATTCGATTAACGCGCCCACTCGGTCAGCCATCTTTAGTAGTTCAAAATCTCTTTAATATCAGCGGTCAAGCCGGGCGCTTCCTCATCCAGGGCCGGTCCCATGTAGGGCGTGTAGCCGTATTTCCGCCCATCCTTAAAACCCTGTTCCTGGACGCCAGCATAGGGCAGGTCTGACCCGATTTCGAGCGTGTAACCATTCGGGCCGCGTTTCGGTTGGCCTTTCATCTCAATGCTTTTTTCCAGGTCGTGGCTTTTCTTTCGGACCTTGCGTTTGGCGGATTTTACAACCCGTTTGCCGGTCTTTTTAAGCCCTTCGAGCTGGGCTTGCCTGAGTTCGGCAATGAGTTGCCGTTTATTCGACCTGTACTCTGAAAATTCGGCCATTCCTTTAATCCACCGCTTGCAGGATAAGCTTTAGATTACCCAGCCGCGGGGTAATGCTCTTGATTTCGAACCGGTAGGGTTCGACGCTGTTACCGTGCCGGTCTTTCAAATCAACAATCCGGTCTGTCAACCTAACATCGGTGCCCAGCGGCATTTTCACCCGGGCGGGTACACTCACGAACTGGCCGGTGGCTTTGTCGATTTCTTCCAAAGCGGGTTTGAACGAACAAACGACCCGGTCGGGCAACGTCTCGAAATCGCCCGGTTCGTCGTTATTCCAGTCGTCCGGCGTGGTGGTCGTGGCCCGCTCAATCAAACAGGTAAAATCCATAAAACCCTCTTGGACGGCGGCGACCTGGTCGATAACCTTATCGGTAAAAATCAGCTTTGCCACCCGGTTGCCTCATTCCGCCTATTTGGAACCGCCGCCAGTGTTCGTGCCGGTTCCGGTGTCCACGCTTCCGTTTCCACCGGTCGCACTCTTTTTGGTTTCCGGTTTCATCAGGCCCAACCGGACGGCGCTATCGTGTTCGACGTAATGGCCCCGTTGGCTTAACAGGTGCGTGGCCTCCGGGCTATCCGCCGGAACTTCTTTCGACCAATCTTTGTCAACATAAATGTCGTGGTCACAATAAAAATCTTTCTTTTCGACCACGACATCTTCTTTGCCAGGGTTGGTTCCAGCCATTTCCTTCAACTCCTTTTCCTTCGGTTTTAACCGCCAGGTGTCCACCAGCCAGGGCGGGCGTATTCGGACCGTTCTTCCCAGCGGTCGTCATACCGCTGTGGCCGGACCGATTGCAGGGCACTATCGGATTGTGCCGCCGTATCGGCCAGGGCTTTTCGAAGGCGGGCCGCCAGTTCCAACCAGGTTTTTACTCGGTCTCGCCATGTGACGGTCGTGCCATCATCAGTCACCTGGTCGGGTTGCTGAGCGTACTCCGCGGCCAACGCCTCGGCCATCACGGCCGTACCCTCGGTTTCACCATACTTGGTCAGGATGGCCGCGTACGTCTCATCGTCACGCAAAGGCGCCGTCATATCGATGTCGCCCAGCGAGTGGCGCATCCGGTCCTTTGCGGTCGGTAATTGGGAATCGTAGGTGGCGCCCATCGGTCCTCAGTTCTCGGTCCTGGTTTAACTCGGTGGTTTAGCTCAACGCCGGGGCGGCATAGCTGCCGTTAGCCGCGAATTTGATGTTGACGGCACCGACCCGGTTGTTAACGCCGACGCCAAAGCTTTGCAGCACGGCCGCCTGGTCGAGCGGGAAGAGCGAGCGGGACCGGACGTAGGCTTCACGCCCAATCTTCTCATCGTACCGCCAGGCCAACGGGTTC
Source organism: Chloroflexi bacterium 54-19 (assembly GCA_001898225.1). Taxonomy (GTDB): domain Bacteria; phylum Chloroflexota; class Chloroflexia; order Chloroheliales; family Chloroheliaceae; genus 54-19. The sequence goes on along the minus strand of MKTJ01000007.1, from coordinate 7,002 downwards.
TGGTCGGCGAAATCGCCGTAACTTTTGAAAATCGAAATCGTGTCGTCCGTCCATTCGGTGCGGGGTACACGAACCCGGATTACACCCTTATAAGTACCGACATAAACGTCGGGGTCGAGCAGGGCCTCGGCCGTTCCCTGAGCCGGGCGTACCAGCGGGGAACCGACCGGAACGTAATCCGAACCGAGCGCGGCAATCGCGTCAACGGCCGTCTGGCTACCAATCAGGTCGAACGGGCCCTTATGCCATTTCTTGAGCATCGCCAGGGCAGAGGTGATGGCGGCCGCGCGGTTGGCCGTGGTATCGCGGACGTAATGGGTGTAACCGCCGGGCAGGGCCGTACCGTCCGGGTAGGGACCGGTGAAGACATTCGAACCGGTGCCACTCCCGGCAAAACCAGGGGATGTGACGGAAGTTTTCTTGGCAACCCGGATTTCAGCATCGCTGAACAACCGGTTAAGGGTTTGCAGGAGGTGGAGGCGGCGGATACCCAGTAACACGCTGTCCACGTTGGTCATGATGCGGCCCAGCGACATAGCCATCAGGCCGTCTTCAGTGAATTCGAGCGAGATGTCGTAATTGCGGATCGGAATCATGATGGCCTGACCTTCGACCATTTGAGGCCGGGCAATCGTATACTCGCTTCTTTCTTCCACCTGAAGGGCGACCGGCTGGGTCGTGTCGGTTTCCACTTCGGTCGTCACTTTGACGAGAGCGGGGACCAACGGGTCGACCCCGGTGTTAAGCGCACGGAGCCGCTGGTCCAACTCGGCAAGTATTCTAGTGAAATCAACCCCGGCCCGGTTCTGAAGACCACGAATATACGCTTCATCTAAGCCAGCCGGAAGGTCAATATAGCTGGTATCTAAAATTCCACGAGGCATTTTTTAACTCCTGAATGACTTCTGGCTACTTAGCTTAGCCTTCCCAAATAAACCAACCGATTGATTAGAGGTAATTGAACCGGATGCGGGTCGCTCCGATAGCCTTGACGCGTGCCGGGGCCGGGACGGCAACGGCAGGTGTGGTGGCCGCCGAATAAAAGGTCGGCGCGGTCGTATCCAGACCCCCGGTGGTCGTACCAGAAGGGTAGAGCGGGGTACTAGGTGTCATGCCGGAAAACCCGTCCATCTCACCCTGGATACCGACATCGGCTACCCCACCATTAAAACCATCGGTCAGGGCGATACCGTCCGCTTCTTTAGCGGTCGTCGGGCACTTGCTCCACTGCTTGACGTTCGCAACTTCGCCGGAAATAACCAACTGGTCACCAGCAATCACGTCCTCGGTAAGCGTGCCTTTATCGTTGACTTCGTAACCGACCGGAGTGACCGGTCGAGCCTTAACTCTCGTAACAGCCGCCATTTTCTAAATTCTCCTGCTGGACTTACTTCTAGCTTTTCATTTCTTAACGATAGTTACTTACTTGCCCACCTACCAGGTTTTATCACCGGGTTGCTGGAAGACATACGGTCTTGGCTTTTGTTGCCCCTGCCCACCACTGGTCTGCTGGTTTGCTCCTTGCCCTGCCTGGCGATTATTCTGACCAGCGCCCGCCTCGGTGTTGGCGGCAGTCTGGGGTTTCAGTAGCTTGGCAAGGTTGGCCGCGTCAGCATCAAGCTCCGCCTCGGTCGTACCCACAAGACGTGGGCCTACCTCTTCGGGCAACTTGTGTTTCGCCACAATCTTGGCTACCAGGAGCGAGCGTTCCAGCTTGGCTCGTTCGGCACGTTCTTCGGCCAGTTCCTTTTCGCGCTTCTCGGCCAGTTCTTTGAACTTGTTCTGTGCTGCAAGTTCGGCTTCCTCGGCCCTGCGCTTATTCTCGGCTTCGGTCTTAACCTTGCCGTTGGCTTCCTCGGCCTCTTTACGCAGGCGCTTGATATAGTCCTGAATGTCGGCGGGAAGTGCGGCAATATCGGTCGTCTGGTTTTGACTGCCGGAATTGTTATTTTGTTGTTGGGTCTGTTGAGTTTGGGAAGTTTGCTGACCGGTGGCCGTCTGGCCGCTGGTTTGACCCGTCTGGGTCGTGCCGCCCCCGGTGGAAGTCGATTCCTGGGTAGCGGTGGTGTTGGTTGCTTCACCTGCCATTATGGTAACTCCTATGTTCTAATTTGTCAATAATTTCTTATGATGATTTGCAAACACCATAAGTTTTTCTTTTGGTAGCAATGCAAAAAAATTTATTCGAATTCGATTGAACAATGGCAATTGGTAAGACATTGTTGACTGCCAATCGGAGCCACCTCCTCGATAGGTTGCCAACCCTTGCCTGCCTGTTCGACACAGCCGGGACAATGGTCGGCTGGACCTAGCACCCGTTTGGCTTGAGTTCGCCCTGCCAATCGCTCGGCCCTGGTTTGTACGCTGTGATACGTCCCTCTGGCCGCCTCAGCGTAGAGTTTGACCCGCGAGGGGAACGACTTGTCGAGAAGCTGGACGCCCGTGGCTATATCTTTGGCGAACTGGTTGAGATACTGGTACTGCTGTTTTACCAGTTGGCCGATATAACCGTAGTCGGCCTGTGACGCCAGTTTCGAACCACCCAGGCCCGCCAGTCCGTTCGCCACATGCAAGACCTTCATCTGCTGCATCATCTGGGACTGCCACTGGGCCAGCGAAATTTCACCCGATTGCAACCTGCGGGAAGTCGTCTGAATCTGATCGTTCGACCGGACGACCACCTGGTCGACCGCTTGCCTGACCCGCTCACCGGAAACGAATCGCCCGCCCGCGTCAACATACCGGCGACTGGCTAGGTTATACCGGTATTGTGGGGCTACCGGGTGAACCGATAGGTTAGGTTGCCTGGCGCCCGCAACCTGGTTATTCGGTTGGTTCGTCGCTACCGTCGTCATCCGTCCCTTTCCCTTCGTCCGGTGTCGCTTCCAGTAAACCCTTCAGGCCCGATTCCTCGTTCCATAGCAATTCGGCCTGCTGGATGTCGGCAGGACCGACCTGGGCGAGTCGTTCCAGTTCGTCATCGGTCAGGTCGAGGGGCTGGCCGAGCGGTTTTTTATTCTTGGGTTTCTTGTCGGGCATCAGCAAACCAAACCTTTATCATTTGTTGAATAATTCCGGTCCCCGGTAGTTGTTGGAGATAACCTTTCAGACATTGAAGTCCGTTTTCATAAGCATCGGCCCGCTTTTTAAGACGGTCTATTTCTTCTTTAACCTCGTCAAGGTTTGCGACATTTATCGTCGCTGTCATTTCTAATTCGGCCATTTTCCACCTTTTCTTTTATTGTTGTCTACCTGCCGGTAGTTGCGGGACCGTATCGGTCACGCCCGCAATCTGGTTTTGGACCTGGTTCTGTCTTTTCTCTTCCTGGATTTGTTTGATGCGCTCCGGGCTGTACCCCAGGATACGCAAAACCTCTTCCTCGGAAACGAACGGGGCGACCCCATCGGCAATCTGGCTCTGGGTCAGCGGGTCACGTTTGTCCGCCGGGGAAAAGACCGAAGTTATCAGCGCGTCCTCATTCAACCCGGCGCGGGCGAAAACGTTCGCCATCTCGGTCGCCAGGTGTGCCAGCGTCGCCCAGGCCGGACCAATCGTCTTAGCCAACCGCTCGACCTTCTTGACCAGCGGCTGGTTGGCTTGCAGGAGGGCTTCACCGCTCGGCCAGTCGCCCGCTATCAGGTGGATGGGCGTGTTGGTCATCCGGGCGACCGCCTGGAGCTTAATCATGTAGGCTTTTTCCAATTGGGACAGGTCACCCGCTGGAATCGTCCCCCACTTGGCTTCAGGCCTTTCGGATAGCAGGACCGCGCCCGGCCCTATCTTTATCCGTTTGGTATGGCCCTGGGCGTCTTTTTCAGGGGTGACGCCCGCCGCCGTCACCATTTGCGCGCCGGTCATCCGGGCGGTCAGGGTGATGTTGCGCTGCATATCGTTGATGTCGTCTTGCAGACCCAGGACGCCACCATCTAGCATGGAGGCACCGTAGGGCGAGTCATCGTCCGAACCGTTGGCAAAGTGGACGACCGGGATGCCCAACGGCCTACCGTCCGGCCTGACCCAGGGGACCGGCCACTGGCCTGCGTCTTCCGGTAGCTGGTAGGGTTGCCACCCGCTGCCGGTTGTGCTGGACTGGATGTAGCGCTCGATGCGGTCGGGCCACCAGATAATGCGCCGCTTCACCTTATCGGGTGTCTCCCAATCGCGGACCGCGTAGGCCGGTTGGTTTTTTGCGCTATAGCTGACGTAGATGCCGGACAAGCCGTCCCACCACTTCTCTTTGTGGAGGGTGACACGCCCGGCCTCGGCATCCCAGTTGAGCGACAGGCAAAAATTACCGTCCCGCAGGGTAGCGAAGTTGATGTCGCTTTGCAGGTCGGCCATCTGGTTTTTGACGAACAGGTCTTGCAAGAAATCAAGGACCGCCTGGTTAGACACATCATAGCGGATGAGTTCCAACCGGTCGGCCGTCTCCTCGATGACCTTCGAACAAACGTTATCACAATACCGATTTTTGGTGACGCCTCGCAAGGCATCGTGTTGTTCCGGCGTAGTGGTGGCGTTTTGCCGTCCCCTGGCGTAAGCCCGGAAAACCTGCAAGAGTGAAGCTTCCGGGAACAGCCGCTTGCGCTCGTCCTCCACTATCGTATGGATGGATTTGGTCGGGTCTAGCGGGATAGAGTTGGTCAGGTTTGCCGTCACGAACATCACCTCTCTTGGTTGGGGTTACCAGTCCCTACCGGGCTTATTATAAGCGCGCTCTGCGACCGCACGCTCAAGGATTTCTTTAGTATTGTTTTCAACGGCTAACGCCTGTTTCATCCCGCTTGCAGCGTTGCGGAGAATAGCAATAGTTTGAACCAGGTCATCCCGGCGGGTATCCAGGGCGGATAATTCTTTAGCAAGGTGTTCGGCTCGTTCGTACAACTCCTGGGAATGTGCCCCGATTTGATGAACCACTTCGTCTCTCTGATTTACAAAAGCCGCTTGCGCTGTCTGTGTGTTAGAGCCGTTCATTTCCATCTCCTTTTCTTTTGCCTTGTTTAATAATCGTCCTCGATTTCGTCATCTTCACCATACCGGCCACCCAGATAATTTTGCTGGACCAGCGGTGCCAATTGCTTGACCAGGTCGAGCTGGGCGACCATGTAACGGGTCGTATCCATTCCGTGGTCGTTTTCTTTAACCGGTTCTTCCCCTTTTGCCCGGCCCGCGTTTACATTCCAGATGTAGGAGTCGAATTCTTCCTCTGTGCAACAGGGCATCTTCTGTTCGTCCAGTAGCGGGTCACGTTGCACAAGGCTATCCCTCAAAAAGAAGATACACGGTCGTCCGTTCGCTCCGACCTGGAGCCTGGCCGCTACCGCCTGGATACCATCACTCACCGTTTTGTGAGCCGGGACGGTCGGTAACCCGGTGTGTCGCTCGAAAGTGGCGCGGTCCTCGGCATCGTGGTCGCATATGACGGCTACAGGCCTGGGTTCATCGCTTGCCAACCCTTTGATAAGTTTGGCGTGGTCCTGGACGAGCCGGTGGGTCATGTAGATTTCCCGGTAGCGAAAGAGTGCGCCGTCCGGCCCGACCGCCCAGAACTGGCAGACGAACGGGTGGACAAAACCGAAGTCAATCGACCAGTAGCGCGGCCAATGCCGCGGTATATCGAAGCGGTCGACTAGGTGGACCAGCCGGTCGAAACCTTCGTAAACCACGCCCTCGGCCTGTACCCACTTACCGTCCCGAAGCCGGAGTTTGCGGACGCCGGTCAGCCGGTCCAGGACCGCCATGTAGCGCTTTCCCGCTTCCGTCAACGTCCCGTCCCGGTTAAACAGGTAAGGATTGTTTTCGTGGCGGCTTTCCAGAAGCTTGAGCAGGCCCTGGTTTTCCCGCTCTTTAATCCAGTGGCGCGGACTGTCCGGGTTGGTATCGCCTATTAGCTGCTGGTAAGGTACTTTCCCGTTTCTAAGACGGGTAGAAAGCGTTTCCCAATCGTTGAGCGAAAGCTCGATGGCTTCCTGGACGTAGATGATGTCGTACTCGGTCGACATTATCTTGGCGGGCTTATCCAGCCCGGCCACCACCACCTCGCTCTTATTCGGAAACGTGTAGCTGGAGCGGTTTTTTCGCTCCATCGTGCTGGCGACAATCTGGTAAAGTTTCGGTGTCAGAACCTTATCTTCCCAGGTTACCAGTCCCGATTGAGTAAGGCTCTCACGGGTCTTCCGGGTGATGAGCTGGCGGCTCTCCGGGTATTTGAGCGCCACCAACATAATTTTGTTGAGCGCGCCGATTGACTTGCCCGTCCCGGCCGGACCCGAAAGAATGATTTCAGGTGAACGGTCAACAATTATTTGTTTGTTGTTGCCCCGGAATTCCCGGCGGTCTACCGGTCGCTCCAATTGAACCGTCATACTGCCGTGTTAGGGTCCAGGTCTACGAAATGGGCAAGGATATCGCCCGTGAGATTCACCTCGGCTTTATTGATACGTTCGCCCTTCTCTTTGGCGATGTCGTTCATAACCTTCATGTAATCGTTGACCAGGCCGCCTACATATACTTCCAACTGGACTTCAAAACCTTGCGGGCTAAACTTTACATCGTGGAGCCATAGACCGTGCCCGTCCTTCTCACCATTCTTGCCGGGCAACCCTTCGATTTCCCGTTCGAGCTTCTCGGCCAACCTCACCAGTTTGCGGACTCTAAAGACTTTGTTGGCAAACCCCCGCTGCATCACGGCATCCTCGTGCTCTTCCATAAGCTTTTTGATTCGCTTCTTATTTTGAGCCGCGTGATATTTCACGTTCTGGATGCTGCAACCCACCTGTTCGGCAATTACCGCATAGGTTTCACCCTCCACAAGCATTTCCAACAATTTATTCTTTTGTTCTGGTTTGAGTACAATTTTCGGCATAATCGGTTGGTTAAAGTCTAAATGGTTTACACTCCAATTAAACCGCATGGCCCGCCCTGGCATATGAGTATCAATACTCATTTCGGGCACGGGCAAACAAACAATAAAAAAACCTACCGGGTCAGGGCAGGTTCCA
>MKTJ01000006.1 GCA_001898225.1 Chloroflexi bacterium 54-19 | reverse complement strand
ACAAATGCCAAAGCTCGCCAAAAGCTGCAAAATCGTTATCCTACTTATCAATCAATTCTAGACTAACTACTAGTAAAAGGCGTAAATGTAAATATCGTGGTCAGGGTCGGAATAAATCGTCTTCATAAACTGGGAAAACTTGGTCAAACCCTCCGGCGGGAATTTTTTGTATTCCCGGAAGTCGGAAAAGAGGCTCCGGCTGCCGTTTTCGGCCTGGCCCACGAAGACGTACCGCACATTGTGTTTTTTGAGCAAGGCGAGCGCTTTGGCCGGGTCGGTGGCCTGGTAAATCCGGTCCATATCGAGCCAGTTCTCCCAGATTTCCAGTTCGGGGATATTGCCGCGCCACTGCAACTCGTGGAAAGGCCAACCCACGATGGTCGGTAAACCGGTGTAGGTGCTGACCCGGTCGCCCCAGCTATAATTCATGCCGTTAGCTTCCAGCACGATACCGCGCCGGTCAGGCCGGTTGGCCGTGTAGTTGCGTAAAAACACCATCGCCGGGTATTCCGCCGGGAAGGCATCGGCATACCAGCTTTCGCCGTTGAGGTCCACCCGGTTCGTGTAGTGGTTGGTCGCCTGGTAATAAGCGAGAGTCGGAAAGAGGGTGCCAGCCAGCATCAAAAAGACCATCAGGACGGTAAAGACGCGGCGCAATTTCCAGCGTTTGCCTTCCGGCGCGGCCTCGCCGGTTTCGACCGAGGAGACTACCGGGGCAGGGCTAGCCGGTTCGGACCCGGTTTGGACACCGGGTACAGGCGCGACCGAGGTCTGGTTGAAATTCCAGCCGGGGCCAAAATCCGGCCCTTCGCTAACCCGGACCCGCGCCGCCTTGAGATTGAACAGTTGAGCGGGGGCGGGCAGGCCCAACCGGAAAACCCGGCCAGGGAAGGCCAGGCGCGGCCAGCCGATAGTAAAGTTCAGGCGTTCTTTGACCAGGCTCAGGGCAGGCCAGCGCCACCGGATAACCCGCACCGTGAAATAGGTAGCCGAGACTCCGTACAGCACCCACATCTGGTACCAGAACTTCATCATGGTATTAAAGCGGTTGGTATATATATCCTTGATGAAGAAAAGCTCGCAGAAAAGGGTCAGGGCCGCCGCAAAAGCCAGGCACGCCAGGGCAAAGACATCCAGGAGCGCGCCCAGGTCGGTCCGGTAGGAGCGTTGGAGGAGCTTGCGGACCAATAGCCGCAGCGACATGTAAAGCAAGAAAACGCCCGGCCCCAGCAGTTCGAAATTGACCCGCGGCCCAATTATGAGCAACAGCCCAAAAACCAGTCCTTCCAGGGCCAGGCGGGGCCGCCGCCACAACTGGGCGAAAGCACCCGGCCAGAGCAGCCAGGCCGCTAGCGAAAAGACCACTACCGGCACGATACATGAGCCAAAGGACAGATTTTTAGCGGCATAATCGTCAAAAGCCCTGGGAAGCTGCGTCAGGCCATAAATGACCAGAGCCACCCCTACCGGCCATTTCAAGACCCAGGCCCAACCCGGCAAGGCGCGCTGGTTGTACTGCCCGGTCTGCCGCCAGACCTGGGCCAGTTCGAGCCCCAGGAAAGTTAGAATCGGGAGCAGGAAAATTCCGTACATCACGACAAACTCGGACAGGTAGGTGCGCGGCCAGGCGACCCAGCCAAGATACTTGCTCAAAAAGCCGATGATAAAAGTATTGCCGTAGGTAGCGTCGGGGATTGCCCGGACCATGCCGTTGAACAGCGAGAAATAATAATAGTAGGCCAGCAGGATAAGACAGCCCAGCCCTATCACCTGGACCAGCCAGCGCCCCAGGATGCCTAAAAGCGTCCCGGCCTGGCGGGATTCGGCCAGGAGCAGTACGACCCCGGCCAGCAGCAGGTAAGTCAGGAAATCGCCCCCATTGATAAAAGCCATGGCCCCTAGCACGATACCACCCGCCAGGTAGCGCGGCAGCGAAGTCCAGTGAGGCCGCGCCAGCACCCATTGGGTCGGGCTGACCAGGCAATTGACCAGAAAGGCGAGGGCCAGCAGGACAAACGGGGCGTCGAGCAGGTGAGCATGCAAATCGCCATTTAGATAACTATAGATGGGGTACTCGGTCAGAATATCCATCAGCTTGCCATCGGGCGGCATGGGGTCGTAAATCATGCGGGCGGTGGCCCACCAGTCCAGGTGAAACGGAAAACTCGGATTGGATAGAGGCAAAAACCCGTGTTGTACAAGCTGGCGAAGGGGCGCTAAATTGCCCAGAATCATCAGGAGGGCCGCCCCCAGGAAACTCCCCTTGATGGACACGGAGACGGTTTTGCGCAGTAACCCGACCAGATTTCCGGCCAGGCCATAAGCGGCTTGCGCTCCCAGGCCGTAGACCAGTCCCATCGCGATATTGTAGGCGATAGGGGCCGGGACGCCGCTCAGTTTGACCAGGAAAGCCATCAAATACTGGCCGCCATAGTAATAATTCATCGGCTGGCCGCTGTACCAGGGGTCGGGCGCGGGAAGGGTCGGGGAGGTCGCAATCGCCTGGATAAAGGCCAGGTCAAAAAACTTTTCGGACTGGTTGAGGGCGGGCATGAATGAGCGGACATTTATCATGAAGGCGAACCCGGCCAGAAAGACCAGTTCGCTACCCAGGACCAGCCACAGGTTGCGCTTTTTGGTGAACCATTCGCGCATTTCCTGGCGAAGGCCCGGCTTGCCCCAGAGCAACCCCAGGCTCACGAGTTCAAGCAACCCGACCGCCAACCAGCAGGTATACCACTGAAATCCTATAATTTGCAGGTTACCAAGCCACCAGGCCGTTAACCCCGCCAGGAGTAGTCCCAGCGGTTTGCTAAACGAATACCCCCGGTCCGGCAACCGCCCGAAAACCACAAAACTGACCGGCAGGGCGATGAACCCTAACACTATTATCAGGATATACCAGCAGACGACTTCTATCATTGTTTCCGGTTATTCGAAAGCGTAAATATAGACGTTATACAAAGGGTCGGCATAAATAGTTTTCATAAATTTTGAAAATTTCGCCAGGGCTTCCGGCGAATAGTGGGCATAGTCACCAATGTTGGAGTAGTACGGTTTGTTACCATTCTCAATCTGCCCTACAAAAACATATTTTACATTATACTTCTTAAGTAAAGCTTCTGCTTCGGCCTGGTCGGTGGTTTCGTAAATTTTACCCATATCGACCCAGGGTTTCCAGATATCGAGTTCATCCAGGTTACCGCGCCACTGCAACTCGTGGTTAGCCCAACCGACCACGGTCGGCAGCCCGGTATAGACGCTCACCCGGCCATTGTAGCTGTAGAATAGCCCATTATTTTCGAGAACGATACCGCGCCGGGCCGGGTCTTGTCCCACGTAATTCTTCAAAAAGGTCGTGGCGGCGTAATCCGCCGGTAAAGTTCTGGCATACCAGTCTTCGCTGTTCAGGCCGTAGCGGGTCGAGAAATTGAGGGTAACCTGGCGCGAGTACAACACCGGCACCATCAGGGCGATTATTAGTAAAACGGCCAGACCACCCAGCCAGAAGCGCCGCGCCCAACCTGCCACCCGCGACCTTGCCCTGGCGACAACTTTTGCGCCGGATAGGGGAATGACCCGGTTTGCCGGACCACCTCGGCCTAAAGAAGTAGCCGGGGGCCGGGTATTTTCGGAAACCGAGAAAGCGACCCAGCCGGTCGAGCCGTCCCCTTCTTCCACCAGGGGTGGCTGAAACCCGCCCAAACGCAAAAGAGTAAAGCCGAAACCGCTCAAACGGAGCCTCAGGCGGGTCAGGAGCGGCAGAGGTCTTCCCACGGTAACCCTGGCCGGGCGAATAACCTCCCAGCGCCAGGCCACCACTCGCCAGGTCAAAAAGGCGGCGCTCAAACTGTAGAGTAACCAGGCTTCCTGCCAGAATTTTAAAACCATGTTGAAGCGGCTATCCATAACATCTCGGACATAGACCACTTCACTGCAAAGGGTGAGCGCGGCGGCTATCGCGACCGCCAGGACCGCGAAGAACTCGGCGTTTAACCGCCAGCCGGATTTTTCCAGGTAACGCCCGGCAAACCGGCCCGAAAGATAAACCAGGGCAGCTAGTATACCCAGGAGTTCAAAATGCAATACAACCCCGATGGCAAAAAGGAGCAGACCGGCCATCGCTTCGAGGGTAAGGCGAGGCCGTTGGCGCAATTTCTCCCACAAACCCGGCCAGAGGGTCGCCCCCGCTCCCGCCAACCCCAAAAGCGGAAAAACCACGGTCCGCAGGCTAAAATCGTGCTCCCTGACATCGCCTACCGCCAGCACCAGCCCAAAGCCGCCGATAAAGGCAAATTCCAACCCGGCGATACGGGTCCAGGCCCGGATATGCCGGGGTAGAGGTCTGACACCAGGTTGGCGTTCTTCCTGCCACAACCGACCCACCAACAAACCATAAAAGGTGATTATGGGAAAGAGGAAAAGGCCGAACTGCCAGAGATATTCGCTTAAATTGGTGTGGTTGGTCAGGCTCAGAGCGATGTACTGGCTCAACCAGCCTATCACCGGCACCTGTTCCAGGTTTTCGACCGGCTTAGCCTTGACCATATTGCCGTAACTGGTCGTGTAGAAAAGATAAACCAACCGGGTCGCGGCTGCCAGGGCCGCTACCTGCAACAGCCAGCGTCCAACCTTGCCCGGCCACCGTCCGGCACCCCGCAATTCCCCTAGACCTAACAAAAGTACGGTAAAACCAAAGAAGGGGACAAAATCAACCCCGTTGATAAAGTTCAAGGCGCCAAGGAGCGTCCCACCCAACAAAACGGCTCCCAGGGCCTGCCAGGAGAACGGTTTGCCGACCAAAGCCCAGCGGCGGGGAAAAACCAGGAATTGCAAACCGAAACCGAGCGCCAGCAGGATAAAAATAACGTCCATCTGATTGGCCTGGAGGTCGCCTTTGAGATAGCTGTTAACCGGGAACTCGGTCAGCAGCATTGCCGGTTTGCCCGCCGCGTCCTTATCAAAAATAAAACCGGTCAGGCCGGGAATATCGAGCACGGTCGGCCAGAACTTGCTGCCCCACTCCAAAAACCCGTTTTGCAAAACGCTGCGTACAAGGGTAAGGTTCCCCGCCACTAGCATAAAGACCGCACCCAGCAAGCCGGTCCTGATTACCGGGCCGCCCTTCCGGCCTGTCAGGGCTACCAGGTTACCGACCAGCCCAAAACAGGCCTGGGCACCCAGGGCAAAGACCAGGCCCATACCCAGGGTATAGCCAAAGTCGGCGCCCAACCCGCTTAACTTGCACAACATTCCCAGCAGGAAATGCGAACCGTAATAGTAATTTATCGGTTGCCCGCCGAACCAGGGGTCAGGCGGCGGCAGGGTGGTCGTGGTAGCAATAGAATTTATAAAGGCGAAATTGAAGAACCGCTCGGTCCAGGAATTGGTATCGAGAATAAAGGAGCGCAGATTCAGGACAGCGGCATACCCGGCCAGGAAAAGGAGTTCGGAGGCCAGGACAGTTTTGAGGTTGGCACGCTGGCGAAACCATTCCTTAAAATCTCTGCGCAGACCGGAAATAACGGCCAGGAGACCCCCGCTAAAAAGGGCCAGCAACCCGACCGACAGCCAACCGGTCAGGGCCGTAAAGTCGAACCATTTTAAATTAGCCAGCCACCAGGCCAGTAAGCTCACCAGGAGAAGACCGAGCGGTTTGCTGAAAGAAAAGCCCCGGTCGGGCAGGTGTCGAAAAGCCAGGAAGCTGACGGGCAAGGTAATTACGCCCAGCAGCAAAATAAGAGCGTACCAGTTTAACGCTTCAAGCATATTTTATGTGTTTTGAATTCTAACCGCCGAGGCTCGTCAAAGAGGAAGAAAGTTGAGAATGACATGAATGACAAAAAGCAAAATGCTCGGCTGGTCTAAACCGTCGCGGCAGTGGGGCGGTGTTTCCTAAGACAACTTATATCAACAGCAATAACCCATCGTTGTTGGTTATCCATACTCTATAGACGGCAAATTGCGGGCCATAGTTCCATTTTGGTTATAGGACTAACGGTTAGTTCAAAAGGGGTAGCGGATTTAATGGAAATTACCAAACCCAGGTCTTCGTACTATTGAATGTTTTAAGAGGAGCAAACTATGTATATGATGATACTGATAACACTTCATCTGATGTATATAACTTTCCGAAATAGCTTAAATTCCGCCAAAAAGAAAAGCCGCCCCAATAAAGAGCGGCTTTTCTTTTACCTTTGTAAAAAGGCAACTAGCGAGGTATTACCGGCAAAACCACGCAGGAGGGATGCTCGGCATCGTGAAAAATAGTTTGGTGGGCCGGGCGCATTTCGGTGCTGCTTCCAAAAGCCTCGCCGGTATTAGGGTTGCGGTCCCAGCGCGGAAAGTTGGAACTGGTCACGTCCAGGCGGATACGGTGGCCTGCCTTGAAGACATTCGCGGTTGCCCATAAATTGATGGTAAATTCGTAAGCCCGGCCCGGTTCGAGTAATTCGGCCCGGTCCCCCTGGCGATAGCGCGCCCGGATAATGCCGTCGGCGAGGTTCTGGGCAAAGCCATCCGGGTGTACGTCGACCAGGGTCGCCACGAAGTCGGTATCCGGGGCATCACTGGCCGCCCACAGTTTGACCTCCAACGGCCCGGTAACTTCCAGGTCGCGGGTGAGCGGTTCGGTAGTAAAGACCAGCACGTCCTCGCGTGCTTCTTTAGGCTGCTGGTTCACGGCACCGGGCCTATAAACCCCGTTCATCAGCAAATTGCCACCTTTTGTCGGGACCGGGTTGGCCGGGTCGTAGGTGAAATGGTCAACCGCCTCGGCACCGGGCTTCTCGGTCGAAAGATAACCGCTACCGTTGGCAGTATTGGCGTCACCCTGGCTGTGGAGGTAATAAGGGGTATATTGAGTGCGGGCCAGAGGCCACTCCTGCTCGTCGCGCCAGACATTCTCGCCCATAATGAATAATTTAACCGGCGGTTCGTCCTTAACGCCATTCTCGATACCTTTCAGCCAGTAATCGAACCAGCGCTGAACTAACCCTGTCAGATCGGTCTGTAAATTGATGAAAGCCGAATTGGCTGCGAACCCAAAATCCAGGTCGCCTATAACCCCGCTATAGTTCACGTGCGACCACGGCCCCATTAAAAGGCGGGATTGGCGAGCCTGTGGGGTCGAGCCGTTCTCGTGCATAGCCTTGAAAGCGGTCAGGGTGCCGTTAGTGAAAATATCATACCACCCGCCCACATTGAACGAAGGCACCTGGACTTTGGAATAACTTTCCTGGGGCGAGAAAGGCCGGTTGTATTCGCGGTCGTAGGGCCGGGTGACAATCTCTTCAAGCAGTTCGGGCGCAAGGTTAAGCTTTTTAAGTGGTTCGAAATCTTTCAGGGGCAGCGAGTAATAGCCTTCAGTCTGAAGCCGGTTGATTTCATTTACAAGGGTCGCAATCGCCTGGTACTTCTGGGCCGGGGGGGCATCTTTGTAGCGTTTGAGCATCACGTCCAGCCCGATGGAGGAAAGTTGCCACGAACCCATCAGGCCGAACTCCAGGGCTCCACCCCGCCAGACGGTGCCGTCACGGGCGTCGGCCCAGGTTATCACCGGGAAAATCGCCTTGAGGTGGGGTGGCGTACCGATAGCGGCGGTCCACTGGGTAAAGCCAAAATACGAAGCGCCATACATTCCCACGTTACCGTTAGAACCGGGCAAAGTAGCCGCCCATTCGACACTATCATAACCGTCCTGGGCCTCGTGGCGAAAGACCGACCACGCGCCATCCGATTTCATCCGGCCCCGCACATCCTGGATAATCACGATATACCCGGCCTGGGCCATTCGGACAGCGTCTAGCATAGGGGTAACCGAGGCGAAATCTTTGCCGTAAGGGGTGCGGGTTAGCGCTACGGGGTAGGTCCCTTCGGCGGCAGGCCGGAAAATGTTGGCCCGTAAAATGGTGCCGTCGCGCATCGTTGCCGGAACATCAAATTCAACATTGATTTGATTGCCCATAGCCTTTGAACCTTTCTATTTGAACAAATTATAGTAATTTGGTCTAAAAAATATTTCGGGGGAATTATAATATCTTTGGATATATAAACGCAGTCTACAAAGCGAGGTTTTATGCCATACGACATCACCATCGAACAGGTGCTACAAAACCTGAATGTCAAAGAAAGAATCGCGCTGGGAGAGGGCGGCGAAGGGATTGTCTTTGCGCTTTCCAAAGATAAGGTCGTGAAAATCTACAAGAGCGTAGAACCTCGCTATCTTCAAAGTGTTTTTGACTTTCAAAGGTCATTGGTCGAATTCAGGTTTCCTTTCGAAGTTCCCCTGATTTACGAAATTGGCAATGTCAGCGGCACCTACTACACCATCGAAAAGAGGTTATACGGAGTAACCCTCGACAAAATATTCGGTGGACTGGACGAGGAAGACAAATACCTCATTTTGAATAAATACTTTGAGGGACTCAAAGCGATTCATCAGGTAAAGTTGCCCCGGCTACCTTTTGGGCAGATTCTCACCTCGAATGACCAGGTTACGGGCGATAGCTGGCAAAAATTCTTGCGATTAAAAATGGAAGATAAAATCGGCTATTCAAAACAGTGGCTGGCGCGTGACGTTACCAATTTTGAGCAAAAGGTCGCTCGCTATTACGAGATTATTGAAACCGAACTGACCTGTGAGGAAAAACAGTTGGTGCATGGCGACTACTTCCAGGGTAACGTGTTAGTGCAAAACCTGGGAATTAGTGCGGTACTTGATTTTAGCCCTCACACTGTTGTAGGAGATTACCGGATGGATATTTGCGGGGCCATCACATTCTTAGAGATTGACCCTGTTTTCACTCCGACCCACCTGGATTATCTCTATACCCTGGCGGAACAGGAATACGGCAAAGATATTAGAAAATATATCGGATATTACCGGCTCTATTACAGCTTTTTATTCGCTAACAGCTATGAGTTCGATAAACAGCTTTATGCATGGTGCCTGGAAAATCTGAACGAGGAAAGTTACTGGAAATAAGGGATTGGAAAATAAACAAACCAGGCTTGTGAAATCGAAACTTCACTTACCTGGTTTATTTTTATTTTCAGGAGGGCAGTAGCAGCGATGTTACTCGCCGGGAAACTACCTCTTGGTGTACTGAGGCGCTTTGCGGGCGCGTTTCAGACCCGGTTTCTTGCGTTCCTTGGCGCGGGCATCGCGGGTCAGGAGACCGGCTTTCTTCAAGGCCGGGCGCAGGGTCTCGTCGGCCTGGATAAGGGCGCGGGAGATACCGTGCCGTACAGCCCCGGCCTGGCCGCTTACGCCACCACCCACGACCTTCACCGTAACATTGTACTGGCCCAGGCGGTTGACCAGGCGCAAGGCCTGCTCAATCACAATCTGGTTCAGCTGGCGGCCACCGAAATAATCGGTCGCAGTCTTGTTGTTCACGATGAATGTGCCGGTGCCAGGGGTCAAGCGGACGCGGGCCACCGCAGTCTTTCGCCGCCCGGTGCCGTAGAAGTAATTTTTGTTTAAAGTTGCTGCCATTTTACTCTTTTAGGCTCCTTATACTTTACTGACCAGCGTCACGCGGGCCGGTATATTCCAGCTTGTACTCTTTGGGCTGCTGAGCCTGGTGAGGATGTTCAGCGCCTTCGTAGACCTTCAACTTGCCCAGCATCGCCCGGCCAAGCCGGTTTTTGGGAAGCATCCCTCGCACGGCATCGAAAATAGGGCGGGTTGGGTGCTTTTCCAACTGGTCCTGCAAGGTAATCTCGCGGAAGCCACCGGGATACATCGTGTGGTGGACGTACTTCTTATCGGCCAGTTTGTTGCCGGTCACGACAATGTCCTTGGCATTGATAATTACCACATAATCGCCGGTATCCATATGAGTGGCATAAATCGGCTTATGCTTGCCCTTGAGCAGGATAGCCACTTCGCTGGCAACCCGGCCCAACGTCTGCCCCGCCGCATCCACGACATACCATTCGTGTTTAATTTCAGGCGGCTTGGGCGAGTAAGTCTTCTGCGTCATGTCAAAAACTCCTAAAAATATCTTACACTTACCAGGCTCAACCCGCATGCGGGGGCTGTTGGCCCGGCCTGGCGGCGGTCACAGACCGCCACAATTCTGGCAAAATCTCCGGGGGTACGCTCGCCCTTGCCAACCAGCAAAAGCGTCCCAACAATGTTCCGTATCATATGCGGCAAAAAAGCGTTTGCCGCCACTTCTAAAATCAGCCTGTCCCCCTCGGCTTGCCATTCGGCCTTGACAAGGTTTCGGACAGTACCGGGTTTGTCCGCTGTTGGGTCAGAGTCCTTCACCCCCCACCCGGCCCCGGCAAAACTGGCGAAATCGCGTTCTCCCACCAGGCCGTCCGCCGCTGCTTGCATCGCGGGAAGGTCGAGCGGTTGGGCCACCTGGTAAGCGAACCGCCGGGCTAAGGGCGACCGCACCGGGCGGTTCAGCACCGTGTAGCGGTAAGTCCGCTCCTTCGCGCTAAACCGGGCGTGAAAGTCGTTTGAGACTTCTTCCGCCGTAAGCACCGCCACATCAAACGGTAACAGGGCATTCAGGCCGCGCCGGAAGGTTTCAACCGGCAACCGGCTGGCCGTCAAGAAGTTCGCGACCTGGCCGCTGGCGTGGACCCCGCTATCGGTGCGTCCGGCCATGCTGACCACACAACGTTCCCCGGTACCCAGGCCGGTTAGACTGGCGAGAGCCTTTTCAAGCTCCCCCTGGACGGTCCGGCCATTGGCCTGGAGCTGGGAACCTTTGAAATCGGTCCCGTCATACTCCAACACCAGTTTGATGTTCCGCGCTTGCGGACCTTCAGGAGTTGTGGTGAAAGTTTCCACAACGGCCAAAGACTTAGGCCGGTAAGAACTCGATCAGGGCCAGTTCCGCGCCATCACCCAGGCGGGTACCCAGCTTGAAGATGCGGGTGTAACCACCGCCACGCTCGGTGTAGCGCGGGCCAATCACGGTAAAGAGCTTCTGCACGGCAGCAGTGTTGGCGACCTTGCTGGTAGCCACGCTGCGGTTGTGCGGCGTATCTTCGTGGGCCACGCTGACCAATTGCTCAATCATGGCCTGGATTTCCTTGGCTTTCGCCTCGGTAGTGCGAATGCGCTCGTGGGCAATCAAGGATACCAGCAGATTGCGGTACATGCCCAGGCGTTCGCCCGTGGACCGGTGAAATTTGCGACCGGCAACTCGATGTCTCATTTCCTAAAACCTCTTAAGCTTCTTCTTCAAGATTGTTATCGCCGGAATCTTCACCGCCGCCCAACTCGCCGCCGCCTTCGCCCTCGGCCTCATCACTGAAAGCGCTGCCCGCGAAAGGACCGATAGGCTTGTTGGCTTCCATGTAGCCGTGGTTGATTAACTGCGCCCGCAACTCGTCGTAAGACTTGCGCCCGAAGTTTCGGACACTCAACAGGTCTTTCTCGTCCATAAGCAGGATTTGGCCGACCTTGGTAATGTTGCTGCGTTTGAGACAGTTGTAGGTACGCACAGACAGATTGAGTTCTTCAATCGGCGTATCGAAGACCTGGGTCGGAATGTTGGTCTGTTTGTCCAAACCCGGCAGTTCCGGTTCTTTGGTCTTATTAAAGTCCGCGATAATCTCGCTGTGCCGTTTGAGAATCTGCGACGACTGGCTGAGAGCTTCGCCGGGGTCAATCGAGCCATCGCTCCAAATTTCCATTACGAGGCGGTCATAGTCCGTCTGCTGGCCGACGCGGGTATGCTCGACCACGTAGTTAACACGCGGAATTGGAGTATAGATAGCATCTACCGGGATAACGCCAATCGGCATATTCTCGCGGTTGTCCGCCGAGCTATAGCCGGTGCCGTGTTCGACTGTCAGTTCCATATCCAGGCTGGCGTCGGGGCTATCCAGCGTTGCAATCGGCTGGTCGGTATTAATGATTTCAATTAACTGGCCGGGAACCTCAATATCCCCGGCAGTTGCCACCCGCTCCCCGCGGCAGCTCAGGTTTAGCCGGACCGGGCGGTCGCTAAAGGAGCGCAACCGGATGCGCTTCACGTTCAGCACAATCTCGGTCACATCTTCTTTAATATGTGGCAGTGAGGTAAACTCGTGGGCAACCCCATCAATTTTGATGGAAGTTATCGCCGCGCCGGAAAGCGAGCTTAGCAAAATACGGCGCAAAGCGTTTCCAAGAGTAATACCGTAGCCTGGCTCTAGGGGTTCGATTTTGAACCGACCGTAGTTCTCTGCCGTAGCTACTTTCTCGACCTTCAAAGCTACATCGAACAAGGCAATCAGCCTCCTTTTATCAACTGATTTGCTTTCTCACCGGAATAATTCTTTCCGAGCCGGGGGCTCGCAGCCATAGCTTGCAGCCTAAAACTACCAAAAGCTTTATTCCGGTCCAGATTGAACTACTAGCGGCTGTAATACTCCACGATTAGTTGCTCGTCCAGCACGACATCCATCTGGTCGCGAGTGGGAACATTCCCAATCCGACCGCTGAGGGCGCGCGGATCAAGCGCTAACCAGCCGGGAACCTGGTTCTTGCCAACAGTTTCGGCGGCAACCTTGAAGTACTCTTTACCCCGGCTCGCTTCCCTGACGGAAACAACATCGCCAGCCTTCAAAATGTACGAAGGGATGTCTGTATCGCGGCCATTTACCTGGAAGTGACCGTGCCGGACAATCTGGCGGGCCTGGGGCCGAGAATCCGCGAAACCGAGGCGATAAACAATGTTATCGAGGCGAAGTTCGAGGATTTGCAACAAGCGCTCGCCGGTAGCGCCAGGGATGCGCTTGGCTTCGTCAAAGTGCTTGCTGAACTGGCGTTCCAAAACGCCATAAATGCGGCGAGCTTTTTGCTTCTCGCGCAACTGCAAACCAAAATCACTCATTTTGCGCTGTCGTTTAGCGCCGTGCATACCCGGTGCCGAAGGCCGCCGCTCGACCGAACATTTCGGTCCCATACAGCGGTCGCCCTTGAGCATTAACTTTACCCCCTCGCGGCGGCACAGTTTACAAACCGGTCCTGTATACCTTGCCAATTGTTCCTCCCTTTGGCAGTTTCTTTCCTAATTACGGTTCTTCGTCCTGTAATTATTCAATTTTCCCCACCGGACGCCTGTGCGCGGCAGCCCGGTGTCTTCACAATTCGTGTACTTTGCTTATTGGCCCTTGTCAGGGGGCCGCACTCTCACCTTCGGGCCGGTCTCTTTACTCAACAAAGTGAGTGACCCGGCAATTCGCCGGAGCCAGACCCTGCTTTCGGGGCAAAGCACTGGGAGAGTTCTGCCTTCTTCACTCTGGCCTGCCTGGTCCATAGCTTTACGACAGATTTGCCAAGCCTTGTCTAAAAATTAGACGCGGCGGCGTTTGGGCGGACGGCAACCGTTGTGAGGTATCGGTGTTACGTCGGTAATCGACACCACCTGTAACCCGGTCGCCTGCAAGGAACGGATAGCCGCTTCGCGGCCAGAGCCCGGACCTTTTACGAAAACTTCAATCTGGCGCAACCCGTGTTCCATCGCTTTGCGGGCGGCTCCTTCGGCAGCAACCTGGGCCGCGTAAGGAGTACTCTTGCGCGAACCTTTGAAGTCGCTGGCCCCGGCGCTACCCCAGCTAAGGGCATTGCCCTTCGGGTCGGTCAGGGTAATGATAGTGTTATTGAAAGTTGACTGGATATGCGCCTGTCCTTTGGGGACGCTTTTACGCTCGCGGCGCTTTACCCTGGTGGCTTTCTTCTTGGTGCCCTTGTCAGCCATCTAAATGAAATCCTCCAGCTAGAATATTTTAACTACTACTTGGTGGCCTTCTTCTTACCGGCAACGGTGCGGCGCGTGCCACCACGACGAGTACGCGAATTCGTGCGCGTGCGCTGTCCGTGAACCGGCAGACCGGCGCGATGACGGCGGCCCCGGTAGCTACCAATTTCAACCAGGCGTTTGATGTTGAGGTTGACCTCGCGGCGCAAATCGCCTTCCACCCGGTAATCCCGGTCAATCAACTCACGCAGTTGGGCTACTTCCTCGTCGGTAAGCGCCCGGACCCGCGTATCGGGACTGATGCCGGTTTGCTGTAAAATCTTCTGGCTGGTAGAAGGGCCGATTCCATAAATATAGGTCAACCCAACTTCGACGCGCTTGTCACGGGGCAAGTCAACCCCCGCTACTCTTGCCATTCGTTCCTCCCAGAAACTCTAAAAAATAATTAGCCCTGTCGCTGCTTGTGCTTGGGGACGGTGCAGATAACCAGCACGACACCCTTGCGCTTGATAACTTTGCATTTCTCGCAGCGCGGCTTTACGGAAGCCCGTACCTTCATGTTAGTAAACAACCTCGCTTGCTGTAGGCAACGATGGTTCACACCATCCCTGCCAGGATGAATAACCCGGTTGGGCGGCCTGAACCGCTTTCCCGGCGCCCCGTAAAGGGCGAGTCTTACTTTCCGGCGGCTTGCGCCAATCAAGCCGACACGCTGGTCGGCTTCCCCTGAAAGTCAGATGAATTGATGATCGCGTTTTGGCTGGTGGAGGGTTTTTGTTCCGGTTTTGCTAAATTCCTCTACCTGGCACGCTGCCTGCGCTTGGCCCGGCTTTTTGAAATTAGCCACTTACCAATACTTTTACAGACAAGTGAGAATTATACCACACACTTTCCTCAAAAACAACCTCAAAATTTTGAAAAATGGCCGGGAGTCTGCTGACACCCTCGACTAAGGTAGGGTCAGGATTAGCGGAGCGCCATCGGTAATGGCCGCCGAGTGCTCCCAGTGGCAGGAGAGTTTACCGTCTTTGGTCACAACGGTCCACTCGTCGGGCATTACGACCGTTTCCGCGCCGCCCACGTTAACCATCGGCTCGATGGCGAGGCACATCCCCTTCTTGAGTTGCATACCCCGCACCGGTTGGCGGAAGTTCGGCACCTGCGGCTCTTCGTGGACCTTGCGCCCGATACCGTGCCCGACATACTGGGTCACGACACTATAACCCTGTTTTTCGACATAGTCGTGAATGGCGTTGGAAATATCGTAAAGGTGCTGGCCCAGGCGCATCTGGTCAATGCCGATATAGGTGGCCTCGCGAGTTACCTTTATAAGGTTCTGGGCCTCATCACTGATTTTGCCGACGCCGAAGGTAGCCGCGCCATCACCGTTCCAGCCCTTGTAGGTCGCCCCTACATCCAGGGTAATAATGTCGCCTTCCTTCAGGACCCGGTCGCCGGGGATACCGTGAACCACTTGCTCGTTTAACGAAATGCAGATGCTGCCGGGGAACCCGTACAGCCCCTTAAAAGCGGGAAGCATACCCTTGGAGCGAATGAATTCCTCACCAATTTTGTCCAGTTCGCCGGTAGTGATACCTGGTTTGATATATTTGGAGACTTCCACGATAGTCTGGCCGACCACTTGCCCGGCCAGGCGCATCATGTCAATTTCCCCTTTTGTTTTAGTGCCAATCATAAATGCTCTCATTGTAAATTTTTCTCTGCTTAAAACTATTTTCTCATTAAGACAAAGCAGGCGGTTCTCCTATTTTCAGGAGACCGCCAGCCAGTTTTGGGCTATTCTTTTATGCTCAAGTTACTTTCTACGTGCTCCAAAAGGTGCCTTACTTTAGCCCGTCGCTTGCCAGAGCCGCTACGCCACCAACGACTCTTCAGTTTCCCCCAACATTATACTCTTTTTTCCTTCGTTGGCGGGAATGGCTTCTAGAGCCGTCACAATATCCCTGGTTACCTTTTCGACGGGTTGCTGCCCGTTAATCTCAAGAAGTAAACCGTGTTCTTTGTAATAATCAATCAGGGGCATGGTCTGGTTAAAATAGACCTGTAGGCGCCGCTCGGCGGTGGAGCGTTTATCATCGTCACGCTGGTAAAGTTCGGCCCCTTCCTGGTCGCACTTACCTTTGACCCTGGGCGGGTTATTGATTTCGTGGTAGGGGGTCTGGCAGACCGGGCAAATCCAGCGGCCACTGAGGCGTTGCAACAATTCGTCGGTATCGACCTTGATATAGATAACCCGACTGATACCTTCCTTGAAATGTTCGCGCAAAGCCTCGTTGAGGGCATCGGCCTGGTAAATAGTCCGGGGAAATCCATCCAGCAAAGCGCCGTTCCGGCAGGCCGGGGTGCTGAGATGCTCCATAATCATCTCGATAACTGTTTCGTCCGGCACCAGTTCGCCCCGATTTATATAGCCCTGGGCTTCGATACCGATGGGCGTGCCGTTTTTGATATTTTCGCGGAAAAGGTCACCGCTCGAAACGTGGGCAATCTTGATAAGGTCGGTGAGGACGTGGGCTTGTGTCCCTTTACCGGCTCCCGGCGCTCCTAAGAGGATTAGATACATTTGTTAGACCTCCCTGATGGCATCTTTGCATGTTTGAGGTTGCCTCATTGAAACCTTAAACGTGGCGGCTACTTACTCCATGACCGAACCCGCCCACAAAGTCGCTAAATTTACACTTGCTTCGGCACCCTGCATGCCGGGGCGAAGTGGAAAAGTAGTGTTTGATACTGCTAAAGTCTGGCGCGAAATAACCGCTCGAAAAATCAGGTAGATAGAGATAAGGAGTTGCCAATAACGATAGAAACTCTCTATCCATAAATTTTTCACAATCTATCTTTATTATAGCATATACCCTCTCGTCACGACAAATTCTAACATGTTTTTATTTATTTGTATTTTTTATAACAATTATTGGCCGAGCTTTTACTCCTCTGGTTCTACCAAATCCCAGGCGTGGGATAAAGCTTCTTCGAACCACCATTCCCAGAATTCGACTTCTTTTCGGTGGTCTATTTCTAAAGGAACAAATTCAAGATTGTCGTAATGGTTCATTTTCTTATAAAAATCAAAACCTTCGATTTTCGCAAACCAGGCACCAGGCGAGTTTCGGTCAATACAGGCAGAAGCGTCCAAGGCTGGTGTAGCGAAATCGCCACTATGCCCAACCACTCCGTGTAACAGGGTAAAAAGGGAGGCTTCAGCGGAAGCCAGCGCGCCGTAAACATTCTTGCGGGTCCCTCTTTGAAAACCCCAGCCTGAAATCCAGGTGTACTTATTTGTTTCATCGGCATCAGCCGTCCCGTTTAGAATACCTTCCGCCAGTTCGAGCATACGGGTCGGTAAATAATGGATTTCGTCGTGTTCAAAGTCTTCTAAATTGGCGTCTTCCCAGATGGATTTAACCTTTTGGGCCGTCAAAACACTCAGCCAACCATAGACTTTATCCGCTATGGACATCTGAATTCGCCGAATGCTTTTCTCCCTATCCCAGGAATACTTTATTCCCGAAGGCCCAAACGAGCGGTAAATTTCAGCCCGGTGGATTTGCTTGAATTCAAAGCCGGGCTCTGTCTTAATTCGCGTCAGGTATTTTTTGGATAAATGGACGGTTTGTGCCGGAACTTGCATAGCTTTCTCATACAAAAAATTAAATAATAAATGCGATATTGTCCAACGGACCGGAAGATCCTTCGCTTTGTTCAGGATGTATTGTAAAAGTGTCTTTACTCGTAACCGATTTTACCTTATGTGGGGTCGGTTTAAAACTAAAAAGGCACCCTGATTTTGCTGATCAAGGTGCCTTGATTGAAAAACTCTAATTCAGAATGCCCTGGTATTCGCGCATAACCAGTTGAGCCTCCAACTGCTTCATCGTATCTACCGCGACACCAACCACAATCAAGAGCGAAGTGCTGTTGAGGAAGGTTGATACCTGGGTCTGGACCACCAGACCTAACAGGAACGGCAAGATTGCGATAACGCCCAGGAAGATTGCACCCAGGAGGGTAATCCGCACCAGCACCTTCATAAGGTACTCGTTGGTCGGTTTACCGGGCCGGAAGCCGGGGATAAACCCGCCTCTATCCCGCAAACTTTCAGGAATATTTTGCTGGTTGAACAACACCAGCGTATAGAAGTAGGTAAAGCCCAGCACCATGAAGAAGTAGAGAATCTGGTAAAGGCCACTGCCGGTACCGAAGTTCGCTACAATCCAGGTGGCTACCGTGCTAACCGGGTCGTTGACCGAGCCGGGCCGGATGAAGAAGCCCGCGACCGTCGCCGGGAAGATGATAATCGAACTGGCGAAAATCAAGGGAATCATACCCGCCGAGTTAACCTTGAGCGGAATGTGGGTCTGCTGGCCGCCGTAAACCCGGTTGCCCTGCATCTGGCGCGGGAAGCGGACCGGGATTTTGCGCTGGCCTTCCTGGATCAGGATGATACCAACGACCGCCACCAGCAGTACCAACAAGATTATTATAATCGAGATGATGCTCTGGCCGACGCCGGACTGCCCGGCCTGGGAAAACCGCTGGGGCAAGCCCGATACAATACCGCCAAAGATGATAATCGACACCCCGCTACCGATACCGTATTCGGTAATAAGTTCGCCCAACCAGACCAACAACACCGTCCCTGTCGTCATCGCGACCACCGCGGCAATTGTCAGGAGCGGGTCGGCCCCGGCACCGAACAACGAGAACCTGGTCGCGTCGTTACCTGTAATAATGCCCTGGCTCTTTAAAAGCACAATCTGGCCGTAAGCGGTCAGGGCCGCAATCGGCACGGTCAGGATGTGGGTATAACGATTGAGGGTCTCGCGGCCTCGCTGGCCTTCCTTTTGCAAACGTTCGAAGGCCGGGATAATCGGCGTCAAAAGCTGGATGATAATGGAAGCCGTTACATAGGGGTACACACCGGTCGCGGCGATAGAAAAGTTGCTGAGCGAGCCACCGGAGAAAATATCCAGGAAGCCCAGCACACCGCCGACACCGGGCGTGCTACCTGTCGGGGTAGTTCCGGGGTTTCCCGAAATGAAATCTTTCAACCGGCTGGTCACTTCGGACGAAATACCGGCCACAGGCACGTGGGCGATAATTCGGAAGATAACCAGGACGCCCAGTACGAAAAGCAGGCGACGGCGCAAATCTGGTATACGAAAGGCTCTAATAACCGCCTGAAGCATAAATTGATACTCCTCTAGCCAGAAAAAATACTAGCAGCATCCGGCTTCTCGGACCGGAACGACTGTCCCAACCTGGGTGAGGTTGGCTTATACGGGAAAGCTAGTACATATAATGAAGGCATAGCCCTGTTGGAAAAGCTCTGTTTGTCAGACGCTTATTCTACCATGACTATGCCGTTTCGTCTAAGCTGCTATTATTGGGCTTGTTCAGCGCTCTGGGCCTGGGGGCCTTTGCCTTCAGGGTAGGCCATCAGTTCCACTACCGAGCCACCCGCCGCCTCAATCTTCTGGCGAGCCGAGGCCGAGAAGCGGTGCGCGTGGACCGTAATTGCCCGGTTGATTTCTCCAACGCCGAGAATCTTGACCAGGCGGGTCGTCGAACCGGCCTTTTCGGGGCCGCCCAACAGGGTAACAATCTTCTGCGGAAGGACCGCGCTGTTGGTGGAGGGGATAATACCCAGGCCGGTCAGGACTTCAGGGGTAAAGGTATCGCCATCCAGTTCCGCCAGGCGGGTCAGGTTGATAACTTCGTAATCAACATGGTTCGGGTTGTTAAAGCTCACACCGCGCTTGTAACCCTGGCGTTTGATGGAGTTGGTCTTGGAAGGGCTACCTTCAAACCAGACCGGTACTTTGCTGTGGCCGGTACGGGCTTTCTGACCCTTCTGGCCGCGACCGCTGGTCTTTACCGAACCACTACCATAACCGCGACCCACGCGCTTTTTGCTGTGAGTGCTGCCAACCGCCGGTTGTAAATCATGCTGTTTCATTGTTAGAAAAAATTCCTCTCTGGTGTAAGACTTTCCTGGTAACGGGAACGCGCAGACTTATCTCAAAAAATAAGCCGGAAAGGTTCCCGGTAGAAAAGTCCGGGCTGGCCTCGCATCAAAACACCACTAACGGCCAGCCCATAAATTCGTTAAATACGAAAGTTTATACTTCCTCGACCTTGACCCACTGGCGCACGGTGTTGACCATCCCGCGGACCGCCGGGTTATCCGGCAGGACGTGGGAGTCGTTGATGCGATGCAGGCCAAGCGACTTGATAGTATCTTTGTGATTTCCTCGTGAGCGAATAGGGCTTTTGAGGAGGGTCACTTTAATTTGCTTGTCGCCGGTAGCGGCGGCATTGTTTTGTTCTGACATTATCCTTTAACCTCTAGTCTGCGCTGCTCACGGCATTATTAGTCTGCCCCGAACCGCCATTATTGGCATTATCAACACGAGGTGTCGGGACCTGCTGGGTATTCGGAGCGCTGGCCGGAGCCGAGCCTTCCGAACGGTTGCCGCCGCCGCCACCGCCGTACGAACGACCCCCGGCGTTACCGCCGCTATAGGAGCGTCCGCCGCCCGCAGGAGCACCCGCGCCGCGCGGCCCACCACGGTTGTCACCGCGAGGTCCACCACGGTTATCACCGCGAGGTCCGCCCCGGTTATCACCGCGACCACCATCGCGGCCCCGGTTGTCGCGGCCACGGTTGTCGCGGTCTTTGCGGTTGCGTTCGCCACCGCTACCAATCTGGGGTACGAAGATGGTAATGCGCTGTTTGGGAGCAACAATCTTTTCATCGCTGGGGCCGAGGCCAAAGCTGCTGAAAGGCTTGCCGCGCTTGATTTCCTCGTCCTCGCGCAGTTTGAGCGACTGGAGGGCTTTGATAGTAGCGCGGACCGAGTTCACCGGGTTATTGTTACCCAGCGACTTCGACAGCACGTCCTTCACACCCGCCGCTTCGAGAACGGCGCGGACCCCACCACCGGCGATAACGCCGGTACCGGGCGAAGCCGGTTTCAGGATAACGGTGCTGGCACCAAAGCTAACGGTGATTTCGTGAGGGATGGTGCGGCCTTCGAAAAGAGGCACTTCAATAATGTTCTTCTTGGCGTCGTCGCTGCCTTTGCGGATAGAATCCGGCACTTCAGAGGCCTTACCCAGGCCCGCGCCAACATGACCCTGACCATCGCCAACTACAACCATCGAGCTGAAGCTGAAACGACGACCACCCTTGACCACTTTCGCCACCCGGTTAATCTGGACAACCCGTTCTTCCAGGTTGTTTAACTTATTCGCGTCAATTCTAGCCATTTAGTTCTCGCGCTCCTTAAAATTCCAAACCGGCTTCGCGAGCGCCATCGGCCAGAGCCTTGATTCGCCCGTGATACAGGTAGCCCGCCCGGTCGAATACAACACGGGTAATGCCTTTGTCTTTAGCACGCTGCGCCACGACCTGGCCGACCTTTTTGGCCTGGGCCATTTTAGGGTCTTCGGCCCCGATTTCGCTCTTTACGGGAGCTTCGACGGTGCTGGCAGCCACCAGCGTAAAGCCTTTGTCGTCGTCAATGATCTGCGCGTAAATGTGATTGGCGCTGCGGAAGACGTTGAGGCGCGGTCTTTCGGGAGTGCCGTAGACTTTAGAGCGCACCCGAACCTGCCGCCGCTTGCGCGGACTCAATTCTCGTCTGATTCGTCGCATTTCTTCTCCTTAAAGCGCTGGACCTTGCGCGGCTGGTCCGGCCTTAATCAGGGCCGGGTCCACACCGCTTATTCCAGGGCTAATTATTACTTCTTGCCAGTCTTACCGGACTTACCGGCTTTACGGCGAATAACCTCGGTCGAGTAACGCACGCCCTTGCCCTTATAGGGTTCCGGGGGCCGCATTGAGCGGACACGGGCCGCTTCCGAGCCAACCAGTTCTTTATCAATGCCTTCCACGAAAACGCGGTTGGTGCCTTCCACGCCGAACTTGATACCCGCCGGGGGTTCCAACCGGATCGAGTGGCTGTAGCCCAGGAGCATCACCAGCATGTCGCCATCTTTGAGGGCGCGGTAGCCGACGCCGGAAATATCGAGGTCGCGGCGGAACCCGCTGCTGACGCCGACAATCATGTTTTCCAGGAGCGTACGGGTCAGGCCGTGAATCTGGCGGTGGCGGTTGGAGTCGGTGGGCCGTTTGACCACGAGTTGTCCATCCTGCCGCTCGAAAATCATTTCAGGATCAAACTGGCGGGTTAAGGTACCTTTGGCGCCTTTAGCCGTCACTTTGTTATCTTCGCTAATTGTCAGTTCGACGCCTTTGGGGAGCGCGACTGGTTTTCGTCCAATACGTGACACCTTTTATACCTCCATCTACCCAACTACCAGACGTAGGCCAGCACTTCGCCGCCTACCCCGGCCCGCCAGGCCATACGTCCGGTCATCACGCCTTTTGACGTGCTCACAATCGCGATGCCCATTCCGTTCATCACTTTGGGGATTTCGCCGCGCCGGGTATAAATCCGCAGGCCCGGTTTGCTCACGCGCTTGATACCGCTGATGACAGCCTTCTTGCTACCACCGGACGAGCTACCAATATACTTGAGCGAAACGGTCAGGGTCCGCATCGAACCGGCCTGCCCGGTCGAAAACTCGTTGATGAACCCTTCGTCCTTCAAAATCTGCGCAACGGCGACTTTCAAGTTGCTGGCAGGCATCGTGACTTCCAGATGACGCGCATTTGAAGCGTTGCGTATCCGGGTCAGCATATCTGCAATCGGATCGGTAATATTCATTCCTAATTACTCCTCGTTTACCAGCTCGACTTCAAAACGCCGGGCAGTTTGCCCTGCAAAGCATTTTCGCGGAAACAAATGCGGCACATTCCGAACTTGCGCATGTAGGCGCGGGAACGACCACAAATCTTGCAGCGGCGGGTGAGCCTGGTCGAAAATTTGGGCACCCGGTTCGCTTTGACAATTCTTGACTCTTTTGCCATTTTGTTAATTCTTCCCTTTCGAGCCAGGTCCAGCCTTACCGACCTGGCTTGTTGTCTTACTTGCGAAACGGCATGCCGAACAGGCGAAGTAGCTGCTGGCCTTCTTCATCGTTGGTCGCGCTGGTAACAACCGTCACTTCCATACCCCGGACTTTATCGACCTTGTCGTAGTCGATTTCGGGGAAAATAATCTGCTCACGCAGACCCAGCGTAAAGTTGCCGTGACCGTCGAAGCGCTTCGGCACCCCGTTAAAGTCGCGGACACGCGGGAGCGCAACGTTAATCAAGCGGTCCAGGAATTCGTACATGCGGGCACCGCGCAGCGTCACGGAAACGCCAACCGGCATTCCTTCGCGCACTTTAAAGGCCGCAATACTTTTCTTGGCCCGGTTGACCACCGGTTTCTGGCCGACGATACTGGTCAGGTCGTTTACGGCGTTGTCGAGGGCCCTGGCGTTAGCAATCGCTTCACCCAGGCCGATGTTGACAACCACTTTCTTAAGACCAGGCACCTGCATCCGGTTCTTGTAGTTGAACTGCTTGGTCATGGCGTCAACTATCTCACTGTTGTACTTCTGAAAAAGACGCGCGGGAGGAGCGGGGGTCCGCTCACCGGCTTCTTCGACCTGGGCAGCGGCTTTAGGAGCAGCGGCACGAGTGCCACCCTGCTGCTGTCGGCCCTGCTGAGGTTGGCCGCCCTTTTGCTGAGGCTGGCCGCCTTTCGCGCTCGCTCCGCCTTTGGCGGGTTGCTTTGCGTTTTTATCTGCCACGATTGTTTCTTTCTCCTTCTCGGCTCAAACCAATTCGGGATACCCTACCGGCTCCCGTCGTCCTGCCACCTTAGCTTTTGAGGCCAGTGAAGGGCAGCGGTCTTTGAGCGAGACATTTTAGTAGGAAATTTGAACGCAGAAGACCGAATCGAGCCAATTTTGCAATTGTGTTTTTCAGCGCTTCCCAGGAACAAATTTCGTACCCTTACAAAATAAGCTTGGTTACTAGCGTTCTTCGGCGGCGCTCCGCTCGCGGGTCTGCCAACCGGTGCGATCCGGGATGGTTTTACCGCAGTCGGGGTTCTTGCAATAGCGAACCTTCTCGCCATTTTCCTCGCGGTGTCCGACCCGGACAGTCTCGCCACAGGACGGGCACACAATCATCACGTTGCTGACGTGAATCGGCGCTTCGACCTCAACGATACCGGCCTGGCGGGCCTGGGTCCGGCCTTGCTTGATGTGGCGTTTGACCACATTCACGCCTTCGACCACAACTTTATCCGCTTCCCGCAGGACAAGTTTGACCTGGCCTTTTTTGGTTCGATACTTGCCCGCGATTACCTGGACCGTATCGCCTTTTCTAATGTTCATTTTCAATCAACTCCTGCGTCTTGGTCGGCCCGGACCTAAAGGACTTCCGGGGCCAGCGAAACAATTCTCATGAACTGCTTCTCGCGCAGTTCGCGGGCCACAGGCCCAAAGATACGAGTGCCGACCGGGTTGTTGTTCGCGGTGATAAGGACCGCCGCGTTATCGTCAAACCGGATGTGGCTGCCGTCTTCCCGGACATACTCTTTGCTGGTGCGAACGATGACGCAGCGGACTACCTGGCCCTTTTTGGCCTGGCCGCCCGGTGTCGCGCTTTTAACCGAACAAATGATAATGTCGCCGACACCGGCAAATTTGCGCATACCGCCACCCATCACGCGAATACACATAACTTCTTTCGCGCCGGTGTTGTCGGCTACGCGCAGCCGTGTTGTAGGCTGGATCATAGCACAACCCCTTTCTGGACAATCTCTACCAAGCGCCAGGTTTTTTCCTTGCTGTAGGGCCGGCACTCCTCAATTCGAACGATGTCGCCAACGTGAGAGGTGTTGTCTTCATCGTGCGCTTTGAAGCGATTGTGGCGGCGAATAGCTTTCTTGTACAGGCGATGCTTTTTGAGGTACTCAACCTCAACCACGATGGTTTTATCCATCTTGTCGCTGACCACTTTGCCCTGCAATACCAGCCGGTTAGACTTGGTAGTACCCTCGGTGGCCGGAGCAGCGTCTGTGGTTGCGCTTTCGCCGGTAGTGTTTAATTCTTCCGTCATTACCTTGTTTTCCTCATCGGACAACCGGTGGTTGCCCGCACATTACTAAAAACTTAAGCTGTCGCTGACGCGGCTTCAACCTCGGCGATTAACGCCTCGATTTCGCGTTCGCGCAGGATAGTCTTTATCTGGGCGATATTTTTCTTAATCTGCCCGAAACGAGCCGGGCTGGGATTTTTGTAAGCCGCCCGCTGAAAGCGCAGGTTGAATAACTCGGAGTTGAGTTCATCGAGCTGCTGGCGAAGCTGGTCATCATTCATCGCCCGGATTTCACGTATTCTAGCCATCTCGATTTACTCCTCAGAACTTTCAGCAGCTTCTTCAACGGCAGCTTCAGCCGCAGCCTCGGCTTCCTTCTCCTCAGCCACATGCTCGACCAATTCTTCCTGGTCGTGTTCAGCGATCAGTTCCATGCGGTGCTGAGCGTGTTCGCTGATTTCCACCGGCGCGTCCATCTCGGCCTCGGTCATACCGGGGCGAGGGGCCTGGTGGCGGGTGACGAACTTGGTCTTGATGGGCAGTTTATGCCCGGCCAGACGCATTGCCTCAGCCGCCTGGTCCTCGCGGATACCGGCGATTTCGAACATGATGCGGTCCGGTTTGACCACGGCTACCCAGTGGTCGGGGGCACCTTTACCGGAACCCATGCGGGTTTCAGCAGGTTTGGCAGTAACGGATTTATCAGGGAAAATCCGGATCCAGATTTGACCACCACGGCGGACGTAGCGGGTAATGGCACGACGGGCCGCTTCAATCTGGCGGCTATCAACCCAACCCGGCTCCAGCGCCTGCAACCCGAACTCGCCAAAGGCGATGTAGTTGCCGCGAGTAGCCTTACCTCGCATACTGCCGCGATGCACCTTGCGGTGTTTGGTCCTTTTCGGCATTAACATTGTCTAAAACTCCTCTTAAGCAACATCTTCGTCGGATACCACAGAAGGCACCGGAGCGGTTTTCTTCATCTGGCCCGGAAGCACGTCACCTTTGTAAATCCAGACCTTAACTCCGATCCGGCCATAGGTGGTGAGAGCGTGGTAAAGACCATAATCAATATCGGCGCGGATTGTCTGGAGCGGCACCCGGCCATCTTTTTCGTAGGCTACGCGGGCCATTTCAGCCCCGGCCAGACGACCGCTAACCTTGATACGGATACCCTTGGCACCCAGGCGCATTGCACGGGTAACAGCTTGCTTCATGGCGCGTTTGTAGTTGACGCGCTTGGCAATCTGCTCGGCGATGCTTTCGGCAACCAGGTAGGCATCCAGTTCGGGCTGGCGGATTTCTTCAATATTGATTTTGACCTTGCGGCCCGTTTCTTTTTCCAACTCGCCCTTGAGTTGCTCGACTTTGTCCCCGTTCTTGCCGATAACGATGCCCGGCTTGGCGGTGTGGAGCGTAATCTCAAGGTTATTGCTTGAGCGCTGGATTTCGACTTTGCTCAAACCGGCGTTGGGCAGCTTGTCCGCTACCGCCTTGCGCAGGGCGAAATCTTCGTGGAGCTGGTTAGTGTAGTCCTTATCGGCGTACCAGCGGCTTTGCCAATCTTTGATGACACCGAGGCGGAACCCTATCGGGTGAATCTTGCGTCCCACTACTGATTTTCCTCCCGGTCTTCGACAACAACCGTCACGTGGCTCATCCGTTTGGTAATGCGGTCGGCCCGGCCTCTGGCGCGAGCCATAATCCGCTTCATGCGGGGAGCTTCGTTGGCGGCGATAGATTTGATATAAAGGCTGTCGGTATTCAACAGCAGATTGTTTTCGGCATTGGCCCTGGCGCTCTTAACCACCGCGTAGACATCGCGGGCGGAGTGCTGGGGCATGTTCCGCAGGATTGCCAGAGCCTCATCTACCTGCCGTCCCCGCACCACGTCCACCACGAGACGTACTTTTCGGGGCGAATGCCGGATAAATTTAAGCGTAGCGCTTACTTCCATCGGTTCCTTTCTTGAGGGTCAACTGCCTTTGAGAGCAGCCAACGCTCGACCCTAGCGGGATTTGGTACTCTTTTCCTGATCCTTATGGCCTTTGAAAGTCCGGGTCGGAGCAAACTCGCCCAGCTTATGGCCTACCATATTTTCGGTGCAATAGACCGGCACGTGGCGGCGTCCGTCATAGACACCCAGGGTGTGGCCGACCATTTGCGGGAAGATCGTCGAATCCCGCGACCAGGTTTTAAGCACACGCTTCTGGCCGTTGGTATTCATGGCTTCAATCTTCGCCAACAGCCGCTCTTCGATAAACGGCCCTTTTTTAGTTGACCTCGACAACGTTTTCCTCCAAACAGTTGCCAGTAATCAGCTTGCGGCAACCCACCCATAGGCGGGCTGCCACCTGCCAAATACTGCTATTTCGTCCTGCGCCGGATAATAAACCGGTCGGTCCGCTTGTTATTGCGGGTTCGATAGCCCATAGTCGGCTTGCCCCAGGGGGTCTTCGGAGTCGAGAGACCAATCGGAGCGCGGCCTTCACCACCACCGTGCGGGTGGTCCACCGGGTTCATTACGCTACCGCGAACGGTCGGGCGAATACCCTTCCAGCGCGAGCGCCCGGCTTTCGCCCAGCGTTCGTTGGCGTGTTCGAGGTTGCCTACCTGGCCGATGGTCGCCATGCATTCGATACGAATGAGGCGGAACTCACCGCTAGGCATACGGATGGTCGCGTAATCGCCTTCTTTAGCCATCAACTGCGCCACGTTACCGGCGCTGCGGACCAACTGGCCGCCCCGCCCGGCATACATTTCGATGTTGTGGACCTGGGTACCGACCGGGATATTGCGGAGCGGTAAGGCGTTGCCGGGCCGCACATCGGCGGTCGGGCCGCTCGAAACGCGGTCGCCTACATTCAGGCCGTTAGGAGCCAGGATATAGCGCTTTTCGCCATCTTCGTACTGTAGAAGGGCAATGCGGGACGAGCGGTTCGGGTCGTATTCGATAGCCACGACGCGGGCCGGAACCCCGGCTTTATCGCGTTTGAAATCGATGATACGATACTTGCGCTTGTGACCGCCTCCCTGGTGCCGGACGGTAATCCGGCCCTGGTTGTTACGACCGGCTTTGCTTTTGAGCGTAACCGTCAGTTTCTTTTCCGGCGTATCCTTGGTGATTTCCGTGAAACTGCTCAGACGCTTCAGGCGGCTACCGGGCGAGGTCGGGTTAAATCTTCTAATCGGCATTTTTCAAAACCTCTCCGTTAATTAGGCGGACTCGAAAATTTCGATTTTGTCGCCTTGTTTGAGCCGCACAATTGCCTTTTTGCTCACCTGAGTGTAACCGGCAAAACGGCCTCTTCCGCGCTGTTTGCGGTGGACCCGCAAGGTGTTGACGCCCACGACCGAAACCTTGAAGATTGTTTCGATGGCTTCCCGGATTTGATTCTTGTTCGCATTCCGGTCCACTTCAAAAGTGTAAATGCCATTATCAATCTGTTCACTGGAGCGTTCGGTCACAAGCGGGCGCTTGACAACTTGATAAATGTTCATTCTTAAGCTTCTCCCGCTGTCTACTGGGCGTTCTCGCCGCCTTCGGCCTCAAAAGCCTCGGCCTGCGTCCGCGCATCCGCGCCCAAAATTTCATTTAACCAATCCAAGGCCGCGACCGGCAGGACCACGCGGTCATATTTGAGCATGTCGTCCATGTTCAGATAATTGACCAGGAGCGGTTTGACGTTTTCCAGGTTACCCGCAGCCCGGTAAACCGTTTCTTTGGTTTCAGGGGCGTTATCCGGGATAACTACCAGCACCTTTTCGTTGCCCAGTTTGAGCGCGCTCAGCGCCTTGC
Organism: Chloroflexi bacterium 54-19; assembly: GCA_001898225.1. Lineage (GTDB taxonomy): Bacteria > Chloroflexota > Chloroflexia > Chloroheliales > Chloroheliaceae > 54-19. The sequence goes on along the minus strand of MKTJ01000006.1, from coordinate 1,744 downwards.
TCATCGCTTTGGTCTTCGGCTCGAGGTCCGCGAAGCTATCGACAAGGGTCAGCGCCTGTTCCGCCAGTTTGGCCGACAGAGCCGAGCGAACGGCTAAACGGCGCATTTTGCGGGGCATATCCTTCTCGTAGCTGCGAGGTTTAGGCCCAAAGATAATCGCGCCACCCCGGTAATGCGGGGCCCGGCGGCTACCCTGGCGGGCGTTACCGGTGCCTTTTTGCCGGTAGGGTTTGGAACCGCCACCGCTCACTTCTGCGCGGGTCTTGGTGGAAGCGGTACCCTGGCGGGCGTTGGCGTGTTGGCGCACCAAAGCCTGGTGCATCACCGCCTTGTTTGGCTCAATGCCAAAAATGTAGTCATTCAGCTCGATGGAATCTACCTGATCGCCGCTGAGGTTAAAGACTGTTGCCTGCACTTTTACTCTTCCTCCGCCTACTTCCCGGCCTTGACCGCTTTACGAATTGTCACAAGGCCGCCATTCGCGCCAGGAACCGCTCCTTTAATCAGGATGAGGTTCTTGTCGGCATCTACCCGCACCACTTTCAAATTCTGGGTCGTTACACGCTCCTGGCCCATATGACCGGCCATGCGCAGACCCTTCACAACGCGACCTGGGGTAGTACCGCTACCGATAGAACCGGGAGCGCGGGAGCGGTCGCTCTGACCGTGAGTCCGGGGACCACCATGAAAGTTGTGGCGCTTCATTACACCGGCGAAACCTTTACCTTTGCTGGTGCCGGTCACATCCACTGTATCGCCGTTCTTAAAGATAGTATCGGCGTTAATCGTATCGCCTACGGTGTGTTCCGCAACCGTGCTGGTGCGAATTTCCCGCAGGTATTTCAAACCAAACTGCTTCTGATACTTGCCGTTTTCTTCGCTGCGGATCAGGTCTTTCTGGTGGCCGACCTGCGGCTTCTTCAGACGGCTGGATTCCTCAAAGCCGATCTGAACCGCTTCATAGCCGTCCTTCTCCTTCGTGCGAACCTGCGTCACCCGGACGGGTCCAGCCTGGATCACTGTTACCGGGATGACCGCGCCCTTCTCGTCGAAGACCTGGGTCATACCGAGCTTCTTGCCCAGTATTGAATCAATCATCGCTAATGTTCCTTCTTGGGTAGGTTCCTTGTACAGTAGCCAGTAGTCAGTAGCCGGTAGTCAGTAATTCGGCCAACTCTACTCACCTTGCTACAGGAACGCTCCTCTGTAAATCTACCTAACTCTTGTAATCTTTCACCGGTTTTCAGTTTTTTTTCTGACTACTTACTACCGGCTATCGACCACTGATTTACAGCTTAATTTCGATCTCAACACCCGCAGGCAGGTTTAACCGCATGAGAGCGTTGATGGTTTTCTGGCTCGGTTTGATTACATCAATAAGGCGCTTGTGAGTACGAATTTCGTAATGTTCCTGCGAATCCTTATCAATGAACGGTGACCGCATTACCGTGTATTTTTCCAGCTTTGTCGGCAACGGTACCGGACCGGCCACGATAGCCCCGGTGCGTTCCGCCGCGTCCACAATTTGCGCCGCAGACTGATCGAGTATCTTGTGGTCGAAAGCCTTCAGGCGAATGCGGATTTTCTGCTCGGCCATCCTATTTCCTTCCAAAACTTAATTAAGAACTAAGTATAAGTACCGAGGCCGGGCGAGCCGGACACTCGGTACTCTTTACTCGATTAGGCTATGATTTCGGTAACGGAACCGGCACCAACCGTGCGGCCACCTTCCCGAATAGCAAAC
>MKTJ01000005.1:10292-23816 GCA_001898225.1 Chloroflexi bacterium 54-19 | reverse complement strand
TGCTGGTTTTGAGCTTAAAGTTCAGGCTAACATTTTGGCTTTAGCTTTCACCAACTACTAGCAATCAAGGTAAATTATGACTGAAATCGGCAGAAAATTGGTGTATGTCGGCTGCCGGGCTAATGTTAACCGGAGTTTTATCGCCGAGCAGATTTTGTTGAATTATTTGCGTGAAAACCCCTTACCGGTAGAGGTGCGGTCGGGCGGGGTCCAGGTGAGCGAGCAAGCCTGTAACATGACTTTTTATCCCTGGATAATGCCCCAGTTTACCCAGGCTTTGCATAGGATGGGGCTGGCCTATATCATCCCGGCGATTTCGCGCCACCGCAGCCGCCCTTTTACGCTCCCGGTAATAAAAGAGGCCGACCTGGTTTTGACCATGACCAAACGGCAGCGCGACCACCTTAGAAATTTCGCGACTCCCCATACCAAGGTTTTGATGCTGTCCCAACTGGCTGATTTGGGCCGGGAAGAAGATGTTTTCGACGCCATGCTCGCGCCGGAAAGCACCGTCGAGGCGTTTGTCTACCAGATAGCAATGCTACAGTATTTCCTCGATTTGCGGGCTTTCCGGGCGCGGTTGGGTTTTCCCTGATAGAAAAAGGGAAACTCAAATTAAAGATGAGCTTCCCCCTTTTATACTTTCCAAACCAGAAAATTAAGGTTTAAGCCTTTGAGGCGTACATCTTCTCCAGCAGTTCGTCCAGCCGGTCGTAGGACTCGTTGGAACCGCCTTCCATCCCCGACATAAGCATACCGTCGCGGTCGACCACCGATTGGAAAACCGAGGAAACGGTCAGGGTGGTCTGGCCGTTTTCGGTTTCTTCCAGGGTCATGGTTTCGAGAATGACGTGTCCCGGCAGTCCTTCCCACTCGAACGTGTCAATAATTTTGTCGAGCGAAACGGAGTGATAGACACCGTGAAAGCCAAATTCGTTGCCGTGAGCGTCGTTCTGGACAAACCGCCAGGAGCCGCCGTCCCGCGCCTCCAGCCTGGCAACGGTCGTGCTATTGGCGCGCTGGCCCCACCACTGCGGCACCAGGTCCGGGTCGGTCATCGCTTTGAAAAGCAGGTCGCGCGGCGCGTTAAAAGTGCGGGTCATGATAATTTCGTGAGTGCCCGGTTCGGCGATTAAATCAGCTTTTGCCATTTGATTACTCCTTCTCTTTTTCTTTAGCGTGTCCTGGCTTTTCCACTTGCAGCCTGGTGAGCAAGCCGTCCAGCCGTTCCATGTTTTCCGCCCATAAATGACGGTACGAAGCCAGCCAGTTATCAATCTCCATCAGCGGGGCCGGGTCAATTTCATAGTAATGCCGCTGGGATTGCTGGCGGACACGGACAAGTTGCACCTCGCGCAGTATGCGCAGGTGTTTGGAGACGCCGGGCTGGCTGATTTTTAGCTCCTCGACCAGTTCGTTCACCATGCGGGGTCGTTCCTGGAGCAAATCGAGAATTTTCCGGCGCATCGGTTCGGCCAATGCTTCGTAGACTGTCATCATAATTATAATATACCATATTAGTTATATAACTGTCAAGTTATATAAGAACGAATTTTCTATGGATTTTGAATCAAAGACATTCCATAAAAAAGAACCAGCCCAATTTTTTAACTGGACTGGCTTGTGGTTTATTCAATTTTCCCGGTTTAGTCCTTGAGGGTGACGTTCCCATCTTTATCTATCCGGCTGACCCCTTTGGAGCTTTCGAAACAGAGCGCGATTAGTTCAACTTCAAGGCTTTCGTGCGGTCCAATCTGGCGGGCGGTGCCTCTTTCGACGCAACTAGCCAGGCCGGAGTCGTCAATGCTGGTAAAAGGCTCAAAACCCATCACATAGGTTGAACTGTACCAGGGCCAGCCTTTACCGCCCCGGAATTCCTGCCAGAGCCAGAGATATTGAAAGATTTCCCTGGGCCAGACCAGGCCAAAGCCTATCCCAAGGTCCGGATTGGTCAGGCCGTACCAGCCTTCTTCGAGACCGCCCAGGAAGGCCAGTCCAGCGGAGGTTTGAGATTCGGGGGGCAGGACGGAGAGGTCAATGGTCTGACCATCGGTGATAACATTAGGCCAGTCGTAACGGCCTCCTTTAGGCAGGCGGGAGGAAGGGCCTTGCCGTTCCTTGCTTTCCACCCAGGTCGCCGGGACATCAATCATTAAACCCTCGGCCAGGAAAGGCGCGCCAAAGGCCGGGTGGTGGCCCCAGCTATAATCCATTACCTCGTTCGACTCGTTGGTCAGCTTTTCCCGGATGTAGAGACGGACATCACCGTCTTTCAGGGTCAGGGTCTTTTCCATTTTGAAGGGAGTGCGGGTGGTCCTGGCCGTGAGCTTTACGCTGACTTCCTCGCCGCTCTCCTGCAAAATCTCGTAGCGCCAGGGCAGGGTCGAAAGTTCGCCGTGGAAACCGATTTCCACGCCTTTGTACTTGGTCGGGCCGCCCCCGCTGGGGAACAGTTCCTGCCAACCCCCTTCGTAATAGTCCATCCAGGCCACGTGCGAGTCGGGCGCGTAGTTGATACCTTTGTTGGGTGAGTGTAAGCCCCGGTCGAACTTCCATAAAAAGTCTAAATTGCGAGGTTTGTAGATAAACTCGTAGATGTCGGCTCCTTTGTCCGGCAACACGGTAATTTTGAGCAGGTCATTTTCGAGCGTAAGGCCGTTTAGCTCCGGCCCGGTCTGGGTAATCTTACAGGCGGCCATCGTTGGCTTTTTTCCTTTCTTTGGGTTTTCTGGGACAATGCTGCAAATTATAGCTGGTTCCGGCCAATCGCACTAGCTGGACCGGAAATTGCCGCTACTCCTGTTGTAATTGCCCCTTATGCTACCCTTTCCAGTTAAGGCCTGGCAACTCCTCCACGACTACCCCTGAAATTTTCTTGACCGTTGAAGACCTGGCGGAATACACTATCTTGAGGTTCATTAGAAAAGCAGCCCGCCCCTGGGCTGCTTCTAAATTTGGTAAACTTTTAAGTTACTTTTGGGCTTCCGTAAACATGACTTGCTGGATACCAAACGAAAAACAGCGCTCGTCCAGGTTATTTTTATCGAATACGCGGGGTTGGGAGCAGCCCTGGACCGCCTGGATTTCTATCAGGTTGTGACCGGCGTTCAGGTTTAACCCGTTAACCTGGACCGGCTGGTAGATACCCGGCCTTTTTATTTCCACGGTGGTGTTAAGTTCGCCGTTTACAAAAATTTTCATGGTAAGGGGTTGAAAGTAGGGAAATGAATTAAACGATAAATTCTCGGTCCTGGCTTTATCCAGGTCCACGATTATCTGACCGTTCTGGGAAATTGCCCGTGAAGGCGCATCGTTGCGGGTATCAATTTCTTTCAACCAGCCTGTCCCGGCCCGGACCCGGATTTCTTTTGCAGGGGGGGTCGAATCAATGTGCCAGGCTACCAGGTTTTCCTGGCTATTGTCATAGAAGGGCTGGCCCAGGTTCTGGGTTAGAAAGGAGCGCATCCAGGTGTAATTATCTGCGCCAATTTCGGGATAATTATGGAGAATTACATAAGTAATCTTCCGGTCTCGCAAAGAATCCTTGAAGTACTGGGTATAGTCGTTGTTCAAAAAGACGTCCCTGGGAGTAAGAGGCGCGGTCTTTATTAAATTAGTGTCCATAAAGGGCAGGATATAGGGTATGGTTGCCACCGAATTATACATGTCGGGGGTCGTCCGGGGCGGGTAGCCGGTTACCAGTCTTTTACCATGAAAAAGCTGGTAGTACATATAGCCACCAATCCGGTAAAAAGGCGGCATATCCAACACCAGGCCGTCTTCGTTATCCTGGGCAATCTGGGTGTATAAAGCCGGGGTAGGCGGCACCGGGGTCGAGAGGAAAGGAAAGCTTACCAGGGTTGAATCGACTATCGAAAGGATAAGCAGCCCGGCAAAGGCGACATGCAAGCCTGCTTTCCATTTTAGCCGGGCGGCAAAGGGTTGTTGGAGCAGGGAATTGACGGTATAGCCGGCCAACAAGGTTAAAGCCATCAAAGGCACCGGGGACATCCGGTAAGGTGCTCTAAAGGTGGACATTGGGGACCAGCCATAAAAGATTGAATACAAAGGAAAGCCTATCCCTAATTGCCCATCGACATATAATTTGGGTCCTAAAGACAAAATTATAGTGAAAATTGCCAGGATTAGCCAGAACAGGGTAATTTTCGAGCGGTTCTGGCGAAACCAGAAGGTGCCAAGGACCAGAATAATAGTAGAAAATCCCAGGAATATATCTTTCGCGCCCGGCCCCAGCATTTTCTGGAAAATTGGTAAGGTTATACCCCCAAAGAGGGGATTGTAGTAATGCGGTACGAAATAGGCCAGTAAGTCGGCGGAAAGCGGTTGGGTCGTGCTATCGGCGACATTTTTCGCTGTTTCCTGGACGCTGGGGTCAACCATAACAAAAGAAATGAGCATCGGCGCGGCTAAAACCAGGGCTATTATGCCAGCCAGGGCGCCCAGGAGAAGATTCCGCCGGACCTTAAACCAGCCGAAGTTCGTCACCAGGATACCCAGCACGAAAAGCAGGCCAAAAGGCACCGTAAAATAGGCCAGGTAATAGGCATCAGTCAGAGGGACCAGGGCAATCCCGACCCCGGCCAGGATAGCCCTTTTCAGGGTTGGTTTCCGGTAAAAAAGAAAAACAGTATAAGCGCAAAATGGCAAGACTTGCATGGTAAGTAACCCCAGGTGACCAAAAGCCCTGCCGTAATGGAAAGTCGAGAAATCGAACAGGAACCCGGCGACAAAACAGGCCACCTTCTTTTCCAGGAATAGCCCGGCGAACAGGTACATGCAAAAGCCGCTCAATACGAAGCTGAGGAAGATCAGTAAATTGTAAACCCCGATGTAACTGAGAATATATTGAAGGGGCCAGGCGGCAATTGCGTTGGTAAATGTCCAGACAAAAATTTGGACCTTGGGTAACTGGCCGAACAGGTAATTGGTATAGTTTGGGTTATGCCCCTGTTCCAGCGCGTGTTTGAACCACCATAAATCCCACACGTTTTGTAGATTATCCGACCCGGCGAAGGTGCCAACGACTGAAGTGTTGAGATTAAAAATAAGCGGGAAAGTTACTATTACGCTTATTACCGAATAAGCAGCCAGGGCCACCAACCAGTGATAGCGGGCCAGGGTAAAGGGTTGTAATTTTGCCAGGAGGGCCGCTTGCGGGGCTCTATTTTGTTTTAATTCGGTTAACGGCTTCATCATAAAAGTTGTAAGGGCTGACTCCAGAAGTAATTTAAATTTTGCCTGATTGGCGCTCTGGCGGGCCATTTCGCTTAATAGAAGGTTTGAAAGGAATAAAAAAGTTCTTTTTCCCGGTTGGTCTGGCGTTTGGCCGTCGCGGAGAAGGGAAAACCCGTAATCGCATCACGAGAAGCCCAATCAATCGCAAAAATCTGGTTGCCGTAAGGCCAGGTTAAACTCCCCAAAATTTTGCCGCTCTCCATGTCGACCGCGTGCAGGCCGCACAGACTTTTTTCGACATCCAGGCCGGGAGCGTACTGCTTGAACCGGGGAATGACCCGCGAAGTCCCTACGAAAGCGATATTTTTGTAAAAAGCCAGGCCCCTGGTCCAACCGGGCAGTCGCAAGAAGGGTTTAAACCGGCCATCCTGGGCAAAGCCAAGCTCGCCATAACCGCTGTTATCCACCCAGATTTCGGAGCCGTAAAAGCGGGCCGAATGGGGCCGGGTCAGGCCAGTGGCGACCGGTTCGCGAGTGGCTCCCGAAAAGATGACGCCCCGTTTATCCACCGGGAAGTTCTTATGGCCGGGCCGCCGGGCCGAGATTGTAGCGGCTGAAGCTGAAAAGAAAGACCCGGCCAAATCGTCCCCGGCGGCTATCGAGTTTACCTGTAAATAGTTTTTGGAAAAATCGGGTCCGGCCTCTGTTTCAATGCCGCGGGGCCACCAGACCCGTTCGGGTGCGCTATCTCTAGCCAGTTTTACGACCGCGTTCTGGCCGACCGAGTTGGCAAAAAGTTCGCCCCCGATAATCGCCAGGTCGTGCAGGTAAAAACAGCCCGGCAGAAACCTTGAACTGACCGGGACGAGTGGGCGGTCTATCAATTCCGGTTGCTGGACATCCGAGCGCGGCATCAGGCCGGTGACCGGTTTAAGGTCAAAAACCTGGTTGGGGTTGCGGGTGCTGGCTATATGTACGGTATTCTCCTGACGGTTTACGACCAGGCCGGAGGGATGGGGCATGCGCATATAGGAAACTTGCGGCTTACCACCGGAGACCTGTAAGGCCATCACCAGGTGTTCGTACTCGCGGGTTACGAGCAGGGTTATACCGCATTCGGCCAGAGTATCCCACCAGGCCCCTTTTACCCTGAATTTCAACAGGTCGGGGTCGGTATCCCGTGCGGCCTCCCAATGGCTGGTAATTTGCTGGGGGTGCCGCCACTGCCCGTGATGCAGGGCCCACAAACCTTCCAGGTTTTCCAGGTCGGGTTGCCCGCTCATGCTTAAATTTCTCCTTTGCGGGCGGCGCGCCACAACTGGTAAGCGCCCCAGTACATCCTGAAGGCCGATTTGTAACTGGTAGTGCTTTTCCCGCCGTGTCTTTTGGTAGAAAATATCGGCACTTCGAGCACCGGGTAATCCTGGCGCCGGCAGATAACATTAAACTCGGCGTCAATCAAATCGTCGTCCCGGCTCAAAGAGAGTAACCGGTCGAACTGGCGGGGAAAGACCTTGGGGGTGCCGTTAATATCCCAGTAGGAAAGGTCGAACAGGTAGCGGCATTGCAGGTTATAGAGAAGCGAGCCCAGGCGGCGCCGGAAATTCTCCCTTATCTTACGGTTCGCCTTTATGACGACCTGGGGATAGGCCACGGCGTAGAGCAGGAGCAGGGTTAAATCCTTGCCGGTGGTCCGGGCGGAGTTGGTGTAGCAAATTAAATCGCCGCTGGCTTCTTTGATACCTCTTTTGACGGCCAGGCCCCACCCGCCCTTGGCCTCGTGGATAACCCGGATGGTAGAATATTTCCCGGCTAACTCCTGGCAGACTTCGAGCGAATTGTCCCTGGAACCGTTCACAACCAGGAGTAACTCATGGGGAGTATGGACCCTTTGCAGGGTTGTTTCGTATTCTTCGACTATTTCCGCAATATGCCCGGCCTGGTTGTAGACCGGCAGTATCACCGAAATTAATTCGTAATTCAAAATGTTCGAACCTCCCCATTGATACCGGTCCCGGTGCTTGCAGTTTCACCGGGCACACTGTTTGCCGCTAAAGCCTGGCGGGCGGTTTCGGCCAGACTCTGAATGTCGAGCCCGTGGACCCGGTAAAGGTAGTTCTGGCTGCCGCTCAAACCCTCCTGGCTTTTACCGACACCGCAGCGGACCAGGCGGCAATTCAGGCCGTTCTCGGCGATGGTTTCGGCCACCAGTGACCCCAACCCACCCGTTTTGTAATGGGCTTCCACGCTGATAGCCAGGCTAAACCGGCCCAGCGCCTCGACCAATTCCCGGACCGGGGCCGGGCTGACGGTTGAGACGGCCAGGACCGAACTACGGATGCCCTGTTCGGCAAGTAGACGGGCCGCCGCCATTACCTCGGCGGTAATGTTGCCCATTGTGATAAAAAGCAAGTCCGGCCCCCCGGCGATAAGGTCGGCTTTGCCGAGTTCGAACCGGCCAGCCAGTTCCGGTACGAGCAAGGTGTCATCTTTGCTAAGCCGGTAATAAATGGGGCCGGGTAAATCCCAGGTCTCCTGGAAAGCCGTCCGGGCTTGCGGGGGGTCGGCGGGGGTTATGACGGTGAGACCGGGTTGGAGACGCATTACCCCAACATCTTCCAGGCCGTGATGGGTCGGCCCGGCAGAACCGTATTCGAACCCGCCCCCGATACCGATGAGCCGCACCGGCAGGTGGTGCAGGACCGGGCCGTTGCGGAAAAATTCGTAAGGCCGAAGGGTGGCGAAAGTAACGATGGAATAGACAAATGGGATAAACCCGGCTTCGGCCAGCCCGGTTGCGAGGCCAACCATGTTTTGTTCCGCCACCCCTACGTTAAAAAAGCGGTCCGGGAATTTATCGGCAAAAGGTTCCAGCGCCATAAAGCCAAGGTCACCGGTCAGGAGTAAAATTCTATCGTCCTGCTGGGCCAGTTCGATAAGGGTTTGGGTAAAAACCTTTCTCAATTTTCCCTCCCAATTTCCATTAAGGCTTGCCGGTACTGCTGGTCGTCCATCGGCAAGTAGTGCCATTTAATCTGGCTTTCCATATAGGAAACGCCTTTCCCAAAGGTGGTGTGGGCAATCAAGATATGGGGCGGGCCCTGCCTCGTATCGAGTCCGGCGATGGTCTCGGTGAGGCTCTCCGTATCGTGCCCGTTCACCTCGTGAACGTCCCAACCAAAGGCGCGCCAGCGGTCGGCCATGGGGCTAAGGGAAATCACCTGCTCGGTATAACCGAGGGCCTGCTGGCCGTTCAGGTCGAGGATGGCAACCAGGTTGGAAAGGTGGTGATGGGCCGCAAACATTACAGCCTCCCAGACCGAGCCTTCGTTACATTCGGCGTCGCTCATGAGGGTAAAGATGCGGCGGTCAGACTTTTTCAGCCTGGCCGCGAGGGCGGCCCCGGCGGCAATAGATAACCCCTGGCCGAGCGAGCCGGTCGAAAAATCTATACCCTTAAGCTGGTGTTCGGGGTGGACACCCAGAAAGCTTTCGTTACCGCAATAAGTTTCAATCTGGCCTTCGGCTAGCCAGCCTTTGAGAGAAAGAGCGGCGTAAACGGCCAGGGCGGCATGGCCCTTGGAAAGGATAAAGCGGTCCCGATTGGGGTCGTCCGGCTGTTTGATACTCAGGACTGAATCGTAGAGGGCAGCTACAATATCGGCAATAGACAAAGCCGAGCCGATGTGGCCTACATTTGCTCTTTTCGATTGTTCCAGGATAATCTGGCGGACTTGCCGACCTGAAATTGCCAGTTTTGTCATATATCTTTGTCCATTCCACCACAAGCGTTATGGTTACAGGTTAAAAATCAGGCACAGCCAGGGACCGCTTTGTCCTGGTGTGTCTTTCACCGTCCAGAATTTTTGACATTAAGCAAACTAGAATTTTAAGCTGGCCGTGAGCGGTAAAATACCCGGAAAATAAAATACAAACAGACCGGGCCTTTATTTTACTTTGAAAAGGGTTTTTGAAGCTATTGGTTATTTCTTTTGGCGACCAGTTTGTTTCGGTAATAATCGAGCAAGGCCGGGTTCTGGCTTAGCCAGTCCGTGGTCGCTCTAAAACCTTGCTCAAAAGTATATTGAGGCTGCCAGCCAAGTTCCTGCCTAATTTTTGTATTATCCGCGACCCAGATACTGGTATCCCACTGCCGGTTTTCCATCGAACCCCACTGAGGTTCGGTGGTAATTTCAAAATGACGCCGGACCGTTTCGACCACCTCGCGCAGGGAAAGCTGGATTCCGGTCCCAACATTAAAGACCTGGCCTTTCACCCGGTCGGGGTTCCGGGCTGCTGTGATAAAGGCCCTGACCACGTCATCCACATAGATATAGTCGCGGGCAATATCCGGGTTGACCAGGGGCGGTAATTTTCCCTCTAACCCGTTTATTAGCAGCGCCGGTATCAGGCGAGTTGGCTCTTCGTAAGGTCCGTAGGCCGAGTAAAGGCGTAAGGTAGTTATAGCCACGTCCAAGCGCTGGGCCGTAAACCGGCCAAAGAGCGTCGCGGAAGCCTTGCCGACCGCGTAAAAACTGTTTGGCTCAACCATTTCGTCTTCGGTCGGTGGGTGGTCTTTGAACCCGTATTCCGAGGACGACCCGGTGTTGATAAAGACTTCGAAGCCCGGTTTAAGGCATGCTTCTACCAGGTTTATGGTGCCCGTAAAATTGGTATCAAGCGCCGTCCGCATATCGGCCTGGTGCGAATAAGCGCCATAGGTCGCCAGGTGAAAGACCCAATCGGGTTTTACCTGGCCGACCATCTGTTGTAAAGCCTCCATATCGTTCAGGTCGGCTAGGTGCAACCGGACCTGGTCCCGGATGGCCTCCAGGCGCCAGGGGTTAAAACCGGGCCTGACAACCAGGTGAACCTCATGGCCTTCGGTCAGGAGCGTGCGGGTGAGGCATGCCCCTACAAAACCGCTTCCACCGGTTACGATAACACGTTTCATGCTCATTCCAGGCCCACTACAACCGGACCGGACTAGAGAAAGCTCTTATAGTCAAAGGTTTCGAGATACTGCCAGGTCCGGGCCCGGATTTCGTCCTGCTCGGCTTTCGAGAGTTCCTGGGCAGTAGCTTTGTTCGCCTCCGGGCTGGCTTTGCGAATGGTGCCCCAGGGGTAAATTTCTTCCAAAGGCTCGGCGTTCCAGGTCGGGGTCTTGAGCGAATCGGCGGCTTCCAGGCCCATTTTCTCGCAGACCGCGCCAAGGGTTTGCTGCGGGTTAGCCATCACGTCTTCGGCCCGGACGATATGCAAGCGGTCAGGGAATTTTTCCTTAAAAAGAAGGGCGTGATATTGGTTAAGGGTCCAGCCAAGCATGTAGTTTTGCAGGGCCAATGGGACCGGCCTTTTCCTGGTATCGGCATAGGCGGACCAGGGGTTGCGGACCACGTGCAGGAAGTGGGCCTGGGGCATTTCGGTCAGGATTTTATCGGCGTCCACCACCAGGATAGGACTGTAGCCAACGTGCACGACCTGTTCGCCGGTCTTTTTGTAATCTTTCCAGGCATCAAAGGTAGCCTGGAAGAAGGCGGCCACATTGTTAGGGCGGGAGCGCCCGGTTCGGGCGATATACTGCTGGTAAATGTCGCAGCGTTCGTCGTCGTTCATATCAAACGGTTTGTGGCGAAATTTGCTGACATTTGGGGTGCGGGAGCGAATTTTCCCTTCCTCGTCAATGATCGCTTTGTAATCCTGGAAGGGGGTGGCGTCGAGATTGAAGACCGGCCAGCGGTATTTGACCGGGAAAGTCGAAGACAGGCTGTCCTGGACCATGTGGGTACCGATTTGCGATTCGAAAGGGTAGACGAACATCTGGGGGTGCCCATCTAAGAAGCGGTGGGTAGTATTGCCGCCGTTTTCGTACATCGCCCCTAGCATCAACAGCCGGAAGTCATTCGGCATTATAAAAATTCTCCTTTTCTAAAAGCCTGGAATACTGCAAAGCAAAGCTTGAAAAATTAGTTTGATTTACCGCATGTAGATGGAGTCCCAAAATATTAAGTCCGGTTGTACTATAAATGACCGGCAAAATTCTACTCAGTAGATAGGGGAAGCGGTGCCTTTTCTTAGCCCCAATTTCCAGGAAAAACTGTTAGAAGTTTGCTGTCCTGTTTTTATACCTGAAACTGAATGACAAACGGAATTTGCTGCCGTCCTGGTTTAATTTAATCATGAAACAATCACTTTAAAACGTTTGAGTCCGGTTCGGTTTAGCCTGTACCATAAATAGCATAAAAATTAAAAGTTCGCAAATCTTACAAATTTTAGGGAAATAGGTTTTTGAGGTAATTATTACTTGAAAAGGGGGTGGTTGAGGCCGGTTAGGCATCTTTCACCTTCTGAAAGGCTCCCAAACCGGCCCTAAAAAAACAGGCTAAACTTTAGCCGGGATGTCCAGTAAATCAGAGACGCGGACGGGCTCACCGGTCTTGAAGGCCCGGTTGGCCGCAATTCCGGTCATAATCGAGGTCGCACCGTCCAAGTGTCCGGCGGCCCGGCCCAGGGGGTCGTTGTCGGCCCCAACGAAAACGTCGCGTAGCAACCGGATGTCACCACCGCCATGACCGCCCTCGGTCGAGGTGGGCAAGTCAATTTCGACTGGCTTTTCCCAGAGCGGTCTTAAGACGATCCTGGGCGGTAGGGTCACATCTTTGGCGGTTGCTTCGATGTTATAGCTGGTCCTGGGCAGTCGGTAAGAATTTTCTTCCAACAAAATTTCCAGGCGACCTTTGCTACCGTTAAAGGCGATACGGTAACCTTCCCAGGGCGAGTAGGCTGTAAGGTGATAGGTCATGGTTGCGCCGCTATCGTAGCGGATGACCAGGGCCATATCGTCCTCAATGTCTATATCTTCGGCGAAGACGTTTTTATCGCGGAAGTAATTGTCTTCGTGTTCGGCTTCCAGATACAAGCTTGTTAAGCGTTCGTCCTGGCTCAAATCGAGGCCATAAGGGTCGGTTTTAGCTTCCTCGTAACCGCGATAGCGGGGATAGCTCGTCACTTCGCCGCGCGCCAGCCCATTCTGGCGGCCATAAAAAGCCAGTTTACCAAAACCAAAGACCGTTTCGGGACGGCTGCTCAACCACCAGTTGACCAGGTCAAAATGGTGAGTAGCCTTGTGGACCATGAGCCCGCCCGAATTTTCCTTGTTGCGATGCCAGCGCCGGAAGTAGTCGGCCCCGTGGCTGGTATCGAGCAGCCATTCAAAGTGGACCGATATAATGTCGCCAATCGCGCCCGACTGTAAAAGCTCTTTGATTTTCGAGTTCAAAGGGGCGTAACGGTAGTTAAAAGTGACGATAAGTTGTCGCCCGGTCTTTTTCTGGGTTTCGAGGATGGCGCGGGCTTTTTCGGCATCGACGGTCATCGGTTTTTCGGTGATGACATCGCAACCTGCTTCCATAGCCCGGACGATATACTCGTGGTGGGTCCGGTCAATTGAGGTGACGATAAGACGGTCGGGCCGTTGTTCCGCCAGCATCCTGTCGAAATCGGTGGCCAGGTAGGTTGGGAGCGGTGGCGCCTGGTACAAATCCTGGAAATAGCGGTTGTAATAATCCATGCGGGACTGGTTGGTATCGCAGAAAGCCACCAGCTTGCCATAATCTTTAAATTCGTTATTGAGGGCATCGGTATACATTAAAGAACGGTGTCCCAGGCCCACAATCGCGTATCTTTTTACTTCAGTCATATTTCCATTCCCTGTTCGTTCCACTAGGTTATCTTGTTTGGTCGTCCGATGAACTTCTTAAACCCCGCTTGTAATGGCAAAACCGCCGTCCACCGGCACGACCACCCCATTGACAAAAGAGGCGCCGGGGCTGCACAGCCAGATTAAGGTGCTGAGAAGTTCGTCCGGGGTGCCGAAACGCCCGGCAGGAGTATGGGTCACGATGGACTGGCCTCTTGGGGTCAGGGTGCCATCGGAATTAAGCAACAAAGCCCGGTTCTGGTCGCCTACGAAGAAACCTGGGGCTATCGCGTTGACCCTCAGACCGGAGCCGTATTTCTGGGCAAGTTCGACCGCCAGCCAGCGGGTAAAGTTGTCGATGGCTGCCTTGGCCGCCGAGTAGCCGACGACCCGGCTAATAACCCGGATAGCCGCCATTGAAGAAATATTGATGACACAGCCCCTGGGCGTTTCGCCGGGTTGAGAGCGGACCATGGCCGCGCCGAAGACCTGGGTCGGCAGGATGGTCCCCTGCAAATTCAGGTCAAAAACCTGCCCGAAGGCTTCAATCGGCAGGTCGAAGAAGGTTTTATCGGGCGAGAGGGTGGCGGCAGGAACGTTCCCCCCGGCGGCGTTCACGAGGATATCAA
>MKTJ01000005.1:0-10196 GCA_001898225.1 Chloroflexi bacterium 54-19 | reverse complement strand
CGATAATTTCAGCCGCGACCGCCTCGGCCTGTTCCCGGCGGCGTCCCAGGATACCGACCTTGGCCCCGGCCCGTGCCAACCCCCGCGCCATCGCGCCGCCCAGGACACCGGTCCCGCCTGTCACGACAGCGACCTGGCCTTCCAGGCTGAACAACACATTTATTAAGGAGTCTTTTCCCATTTTAAAATCCTTGGTTTGTTTCTATTCGTAAAGGACCCGGCCCAGGGACCGAGGCTTACCTTTTACGAGAAATCTACATATTTTTAGAGTATACCCTGAAACGATGTATCTTTCTAGCTTAAGCACCTTGTTACACGCTTTCAAGCCGGGTTTGTTACTTAACCCCGGTTTGAAGTAACTTTAATCTAACCTGAGGGCCTGGGCTTCGGCCTTGAGGGCCAGTTCGGAGGCCAGGAAACAATGGGCCTGGGTCATGGCCGTTTCGGTCCGGTTGAGAATGTCGTTAATCAGTTGGGAGCCGTAGGGCAGAAATACCTCGTTGCAATCAATATATTCGGTCCCTTTTTGATCCACCACGAACAGGTGGTTACCACCGGGTTTTCCGGCAATATCGACATACTTGCGCAACTCGATAAATCCCTCGGTGCCGAGAATGGTCAGGCGACCATCCCCCCAGGTGCTGAGACCGTCCGGGGTGTACCAATCCAACCGCACGTAGCCGTTACCGCCGTTGCCGTGAACGACGGCCTGGCCGAAATCTTCGAGTTCAGGATACTGGGGATGTTTGTAATTCCCCACCGTGGAGGATATAACTTCAGCCTCGGTCGAGCCGGTGAAAAAGAGGAATTGTTCGAATTGATGCGACCCTATATCGGTGATGATGCCGCCGTACTGCTCTTTGACAAAGAACCAGGCGGGCCGGGTCGGCAGGTTGGTCCGGTGGGGGCCAAGCCCGACCGTCTGGACGACTTTACCGATGCGGCCCTGGGCGACAAGTTCGCCCGCCTTGACGGTAGATTGGTTTTCAAAGTGTTCACTATAGCAAATCGAGTATATTTGGCCGGTCTCCTGCTGGACTTTGCGGGCTTCGGCCAGTTGGTCCAGGGTGGTAAAGCCCGGTTTGTCGCTCATGTAATCCTTACCATGTTGCATCACGGTGATACCAAGCGGGGCGCGTTCTTTCGGAATCCCGGCGCTGACCACCAGTTGAATGGAAGGGTCTTCGAGAATCTGGCGGGGGTCGGCAACTACCTGGGCCTGGGGGAAAGTTTTGGTAAAACCTTCCAGCAGGTCAAGTTCTTTGGCATAGACCGCCACAAACTCGGCCCCGGCCCGGAGTAGTAAATTGACCTGCCCGTAGATGTGGCCGTGGTTTATCCCGATGACGGCAAAGCGCACCTTTTGGTGTGTATCACTCATAATTTCTTACCGGTTTCTTTCATTTTGCAATAAATTCCAAACTCAAGGCTTCTGACCTGACAATCCGGGTTGCCCTAAAGTTATTAATGGTTCTAAAGTTTTCTGAAACGTTTTTCCAAAAGGCGATTAGTATTGTAATACCCTGATTCCTACTACTAATGTAGTAGTAAAGGTTCTCTATATACCTGAACCTTTCGGAGCAAATTAAATAAAAGAGCAGCAACCCTGTTAATAAATGGGCTAAAATCAATATAAATTTGAAAAAGCAAAGAAAAATGGGCATTCTCCTGTCAGGAAGGGTAAAATACCCAGGAAAAACGTTTCTTTGGAAAGTTAACATGCTTTAAAATCGCTGTCAAACCAGACCGTTCCAGGAGGCGGGGTTTTAATTTATTATAGGAACCTGGTGCTTATAAGTTTGACAAAACCGGAAAATCTGCTATTTTGGATAAACGTTTCACCTGCTTAAAAATCTACTCTTTATAACAGACTGGCTCGATTAGATAGGGAATTTAACGAAGATGAAAATTACCGACATAAAAGCGACGACGGTTACAGTCCCGATGGAGGCGCCCTTGCGCCATTCTAACGGTGCGCATTGGGGCAGGTTCGTGCGGACGATTGTTGAAGTCGAAACCGACGAGGGTATCAGCGGTTGGGGCGAGATGGGTGGGGGCGGGGAGAGCGCCGAGTTAGCCTTCGCCGGTCTGAAATATTACCTGGTGGGGCACGACCCCTTCCAGTTGGAAGAACTGCGCTTCAAAATCGCCAACCCGACCGCCAGCCTTTATAACAACCGGACCCAACTCCTGGCCGCGATTGAGTTCGCCTGTCTCGATATTATCGGCAAAAAGCTTGGCCAACCGGTCTACAACCTTCTTGGTGGCAAGGTCCGCGACACCGTGAAATTTGCCAGTTATCTCTTTTTCCGCCTGCCTAACGAAAAGACCGGGCAGGGAGAGGTCCGCACGATAGAGCAGCTTCTAACCCATTGTAAAGAGTTAAAAGAGCGGTATGGTTTCACCACTCACAAACTCAAAGGCGGGGTTTTCGACCCGGATTACGAACTGGAAGCCTACAAGGCCCTGGGGGCGGCCTTTCCGAACGACCTGCTGCGTTACGACCCCAACGCCGCTTTGAGCGTGGAAGAAGCCATACGGTTCGGGCACGCCATCGAGAATCTCAATAATGATTATTTTGAAGACCCGACCTGGGGCCTCAACGGGATGCGGCGGGTCCGCCAGGCCGTCCGAATCCCGACCGCTACCAACACGGTGGTTATCAATTTCGAGCAGCTTGCCACCAACATTCTCGACCCCTCGATTGATGTTATCTTGCTCGATACAACCTTCTGGGGTGGGATTCGAGCCTGTATCAAGGCCGCGAACGTCTGCGAAACTTTCCAGCTTGGTATGTCGGTCCATTCGTCGGGCGAACTGGGTATCCAATTGGCGACCATGTTGCACCTGGGCGCGGTGGTGCCGGGCCTTTCGCACGCCGGGGACGCCCACTATCACCACCTGGTGGATGACATTTTGGTGGGTGGCAAGCTCGAATACAAGGATGGAGCCATAGCCGTACCGGACGCGCCTGGCCTGGGGATTACGGTGGACCGGGATAAAGTGGCGCAATATGCCGAGCTTTATAAGGAACTGGGCGGCTATCCTTATGACCGCGACCCGGCCAGGCCCGAATGGTTCCCGATTATCCCAAACGACCGCTGGGCCGACCCTAAAATCGCCGGGTAAAGGGATTTTTGGGTCCATAACCCCTGTTAACAGCTCGAAACAGGGTTTCGCCAGGTAGCAATCAGGAAGTTTTAACCATTTGAATATGGTAAAATTGGGTTCAACCCTGGCGAAACCGGGCGGCTAATTTCTAAAAACTTTGTCCCTGAATCGTCCATACATAGTCAAGAAAAACGTTTTGCTGAGTTTTGGAAAGCGCACCTCCTGTATGGCAAAAGAAATAGTAACAATAAAAGATGTCGCAAAACGGGCCGGGGTGGCAATCAGCACGGTATCGAGCGTAACCAACGGCCATAACAAACACGTCGGCCAGGCCACCCGCGAAAAGGTGTTGCAGGCGATAAAAGAGCTTGATTACCGCCCCAACGCCATTGCCCGGAGCATGGTCAAAGGCACCTCGACCACGGTCGGTCTTATCATGTCCGAGGTCAGCCCACTGTTCGACCCGGTCGACGCCGGGGCCGAGCAGGTCCTGACCGCCGAAGGTTTCCAGGTATTTATGGCTCACGCCCAGGATTACGAAGACGAGGAAAAAGCCATCGAGACCTTCCGCTCCAAGCAGGTCAACGGCTTTATTTTTATGCACCGTTCCCGCAAAGCTCCTTACGAAAATTTGCTGAGCCTCAAGGAAGATAACGTGCCTTTTGTGGTGATAAACCAGGGGTTGGACGATAGCGAAATCAACCAGGTTATGTCGGATGATTTCGGCGCCGGGCGCATGGGGGTCCAGCATCTGATTGATTTAGGCCATACTCGGATAGCCATGTTTTGTGGCCCGCTCGACGACCCCTTACCCTGGCACTCGGCCCAGGAGCGCTACCGGGGCTGGCAACAAACCATGCTGGCTAATAATTTGCCGGTCCGGGAGGACTGGATTATCCGCTCGTCTTACAGTTACGAAGGTGGTTACGAGGCGGGAGTGGAGTTTTTGCAAAAATTTAAGACGGCCCAGGAACGCCCAACAGCTATTTTCGTGGCGAACGACACCATGGCGGTGGGACTTTTAAAAGCCTTGCTGGAAGCGGGGTTACGTCTTCCGCAGGAGATGGCGTTAGTAGCGGTGGGCGACCCACCCCACATGGCTTTTACTTACCCGGCCCTGACCGCCCTCGAATTACCGATAATGGAGGCGGGGCGGGTGGCGGCGCGAATCCTGGTGAACTGGATCAGGCAGGGTAAACCGGAATACGCCCAGCGCGTCCTTTTAAGCTGCAAGTTGCGGGTCCGCCAGTCCTGTGGGGCCTACCTGTTAAAGGGGTAAGACACGGCTGGTAAGAAAATAATTCTACACAAATCAGGTATAAGCCTTTCAGTTAAAAAGTCCTTAAATCTGTGATTATAAGTTTTTATTATGAATGGGAGTAATATCACTTGACTACCATCACCAACCCAATCCTGACCGGGTTCAACCCGGACCCCTCCATTTTGCGGGTAGAAGACGATTACTATATCGCCAATTCAACCTTTGAATGGTTCCCCGGTGTCCAGATTCACCATTCCAGAGATTTAGTCCACTGGCAGTTGTTGACCCATCCCTTGAACCGGGCCAGCCAGCTTGACATGCTCGGCAACCCCAGTTCGGGCGGTATTTGGGCCCCCGATTTAAGCTACGCCGATGGCCTCTACTGGCTTATCTATACGGATGTGAAAAGCTGGCACGGCGCTTTCAAGGATACGCCGAATTACCTGGTCACCGCATCTTCTATTACGGGGCCATGGTCCGAGCCGATTTACCTGAACGGCAGCGGTTTCGACCCTTCGCTTTTTCACGACGAGGATGGCCGGAAATGGCTGGTCAACATGGAATGGGACTACCGCAAGGGGACCAACTCATTTTCGGGGATACTTTTGCAGGAATATTCGGTCGCGGAACAAAGACTGGTCGGGCCGGTTAAGAAAATTTTTAAGGGGACCAGTCTGGGATTTGTCGAGGGGCCGCATCTTTACAAACACGCCGGGCGCTACTACCTGATGGTGGCCGAGGGAGGCACTTTCTACGAACACGCCGTTACCATGGCTCGTTCGGAAAATATCGAGGGGCCTTACGAGGTGGACCCGACCAACCCGGTTCTGACTTCGTTTGGTCACCCGGAGTTGGCCTTGCAAAAGGCCGGGCACGCTTCGCTGGTAGAAACCCAGACGGGCGAATGGTACCTGGCCCACCTGTGCGGACGACCGCAGGCCTCGGTGATTCCCCAGGATAAAGAAACTTTAGCCTCTTTAACTCCGGTAGTGAAAGATAACGGTATCCGGTGTAACCTGGGCCGTGAGACTTCATTACAAAAGGTGGTCTGGACCGAGGATGGCTGGTTGCGCCTCGAAACGGGCGAAAATACGCCTCGCCTGGAAGTGCCGGGGCCGGATTTACCGCCTCACCCGTTCCCGGTAGAACCCGTACGTGACGATTTTGACAGCCCGGCCCTGGGCATCAATTTCAATACCTTGCGGGTGCCGCCTGGCGATGATTGGTTAACCCTGACCGCCCGGCCCGGTTTCTTGCGGTTGTATGGCCGGGAGTCTTTAAGTTCGAAACACCGCCAGAGCCTGGTGGCCCGGCGTTTACAGCATTTCGAGGCGGAAATAACAACTTGCCTGGAATTTGCGCCCGACAACTTCCAGCAGATGGCCGGGCTTATCTGCATTTATGACATCGAGAATTATTTCTATTTGCGGGTCGGTTACCACGAAGAAAAAGGGCGTATCCTGGGTATTCTCGAAAGCGACAATGGCCGCTATGACGAGCCGTTGGCGGAAGAAGTGGCGCTGGGCGACGCCCCCAAAGTTTTCTTGCGGGTGACATTTGAAGGTCCGGTGTTGCAGTTTTCCTACAGCCGGGACGGTCAGGACTGGCAGGAGATTGGCGGGAAGTTCGATGCCACCAAACTTTCGGACGAATATTGCCGGGATTCATCCTTTACCGGGACGTTTGTGGGGATGTGCGCCCAGGATTTAAGAGGTACCCGTTGCGCCGCCGATTTCGACTTTTTCGAGTACGTTCCCAAAAGAGGCCGGTAATAAGGGTGAGCCACCGGCGGTTTCCAACCGGTGGCTCAACATTTTAAATAATTATTCTTCGATAGCCCCGCCGATAGTGCGGAGGTGCTGGCGGAAGGTCAAACCGGGGTTTTGTTGGCGCTCGGCCAGGTAGCGGTCGAACCGCATTTGCTGGCGCAGCGTAACCCCGGCCCGGGCTTGCCCGGCCTGGCGGCGCTCGGTATCCCGGATTTTCTCGGCCAGGGTAAACAACTGGCCGGCGTGGGCTGCCGGGATAAATATTACCCCGTCGTCGTCACCTAGCACCAGGTCGTCCGGCCCGACCGTCCAGTCTCCGATGGTGGCGCTTTCCAGGGCGTCGGCGGGCCGGGTGTCGAGGCGGAGCGGCCCGGTCGGCAGTTTGCCCAGGCTGAAGACCGGGAGGCCAATCGCCCGGAGGTCCGCCGTATCCCGGTGCAGACCCCAGATTATAACCCCAGTCAGACCGGCCTGCTGGGCCTCCAGGACCACTAAATCGCCAACACAACTTTCATCAACCCGGCCCCCGTTATCGACCACCAGCACCGCGCCCGGTTCGGCCAAATGGATTGCTTCCAGGAAAATATCGACGCTTCCGGCATGGCGGGCCGGGCAGACCTTCCCGGCAATTTTGCTGCCAGGTATTACGGCCTGTAACCCTGCCGGTCCGCACCTCACCGGCACCGAGGCCCGGATACAGGCATCGGCCACATGCGCGGTGGTTAAAAGGGCGAAACGCGCCCAGAGTTCCTGGTAATCCATCTTTGGATTTCCCCTTATTCATCAAAAATTGAAAAATATAGCCTGAAAACCGGTTGTTAAAGCTCGCCCAAGGCTATCGAGTTCTCGGGGGCCTGTTCGCTGGCGTAGCGGTCTTTTAGCACCCGGTATTCGGCCAGGGCGTTCACAATCTGGTCCACGTCGTAGACGCAACCGCCCCAGGTTCCGCCGCTGACTTGTTGGAGGGCCGCCCAGAGCCGGGTATCACCGGGCAGGGAGGGGTGCGGCGACAGGTCGGGCCGGAGATTGCGCCGGGCCAGCACGCGCGTGCCTTCTTCAGGGCCGTAGATAAGGTCGCCTTCACCGACCAGGTCCACTGAGCCAACCAGGTTGTTCCGGTCAATCGTTATCTGGATGCGGTCGCCGTCGAGGACTTTACCGATAGGGCCACCGGCCAGGGCTTCTGGCCCGACGTGACCGATACAGGCCCCGGTGCTGACCCCGGAGAAACGGGCATCGGTCAGGACAGCCACCTGTTTGCCCCATTTTAGGTGTTTGAGAGCCGAGGTTATCTGGTAGGTTTCTTCCATGCCGGTGCCAAACGGACCGCCGCAAATCATGACCACTATATCGTTAGGCAGGATGCGGTCTTCGCCGTGACTTTTAACCGCTTTCATGGCGTCGCGTTCGCGGGTAAAGACCCTGGCCCGGCCCAGCAGGCGGTAAACCCCGTCGGCGTCAACCACACTTGGGTCAATCGAGGTGCTTTTGATAACCGCGCCGTCGGGGGCCAGGTTGCCGCGTGGGAAAGTAATAGTGCTGGTGAGGCCGCGTTCGCGGGCCTGTTCGGGCGACATAATAACTTCATCTGGGGCTACCCCATCTCGGTCAAGCAGGAGCTGGCGCAGCCTGGTCCGCCGTTCCGAATGTTCCCACCAGTCCAGGACTTCCCCCAGGGTATGCCCGGTGGCGGTGAGGGCGTTCAGGCGCAACAGGCCGAGTTTGCGCAGGTGCAACATTACTTCGGGCACGCCACCCGCCAGGAAGACCCGGACGGTCGGGTGATTTTCGGGACCGTTGGGCAAAACGCTGACCAGGCGCGGCACCTGCCGGTTGACGGCCATCCAGTCATCGACGGTAGGACGCGGCAGCCCGGCGGCGTGCGCAATGGCCGGGAGATGCAGTAAAAGGTTGGTCGAACCGCCAAAAGCGGCAAAGACCACCATGGCGTTATGGAGGGCGTCGGGGGTCAGGATGTCGCGGGTGGTCAACTTTCTTTCTTGCAAATTGAGCAAGGCGCGGGCCGAAGCGCGGGCCATTTCGAGCCAGATAGGTTGGCCGGAGGGGGCCAGGGCCGAGTGGGGCAGGGACAGGCCGAGGGCTTCCCCGACGACCTGGGAAGTGGCCGCTGTACCCAGGAACTGGCAGCCGCCGCCGGGAGTGGCGCAGGCGGCACAACCAAGTTCGGCGGCTTCCCGGAGGGTCAATTCGCCGTGGGCAAAGCGGGCTCCAATCGTCTGAATCTTGGCAGCATCTTCGCCGTGGGTAGGCGGAAGGGTCACACCGCCCGGCACCAGCACGCAGGGCAGGTCGGGCGTCCCGGCGATGGCCATCATCATGGCCGGGAGACCCTTGTCGCAGGTGGCGACCCCGATTACACCGTGACGGGTCGGTAGCGACCGGATCAGGCGGCGAAAGACCTGGGCGGCGTCGTTGCGGTAAGGAAGGCTGTCGAACATGGCGGTGGTGCCCTGGGAGCGCCCATCGCACGGGTCGGTGACATATCCCGCAAAAGGCAGGGCCTGGTGCTCTTTCAACTCCTTGGCGGCGGCCTGCATCAAAAGACCGACCTCCCAGTGGCCGGTATGATAGCCGAGCGCGATGGGGGTGCCATCCTCGGCGCGGATACCGCCCTGGGTGCTGAGTATCAAGACCTGCTTACGGTTGAGGTCGCCGGGGTTCCAGCCCATCCCCACATTCTGGCTCAGGGCAAACAGGTCGCCGCTGGGCGAGTTGAGCAACATTTCTTCGGTCAAAGGTAAAGACCCTTGCGGCCCGGCGGCGTTTGTCTGAACATCAAAAAGCTCGCCGGCCCCGTTGCCGAGTAAAGTATCTAAATCTATGCTATCCGCCAAAATACCGCCTCCCAGGAATATATTTTTTGGTTGTTATTTTTACAAAAAGAGTTATTAAAAGCCGTGTTTCAGTTTGTGATTTTTGGGGTGTAACGTTTAACCCACCTTATCACTTTTTGCCCGGTCGTGCAAAAATCCTCGGCTTTAATAAAAAGGGTTAGGTAGGGTTTGCCCTTTTGCTGGTCCGCTTGAAGGAAATTGTAGCCCACAAAAGAAAATTAAGGGGAAATTTGTTTACTTATCCGCGTTAAAGGTTTACTATGGGGACTAACCAGACAGTACACCTGTGTCCAGACACAGGTGTCTAAAATCAGGTGTCTGCAAACAGGCAAATTAGGTAGAGTGATGGAATTAAAAAACTATAAATTTCTAAAAATTTGGCCTGAGAACGAATTACCTTACGCGGAAACCACCCAACCCCAGGATATTCCTACCCTCCAGGTGGTTAAACCGGCACCGGATAAGGCCAACGGCGGCGCAATTATTATTTTTCCAGGAGGTGGTTATACCCAACTGGCTCCTCACGAAGGGGTAGAGGTGGCCGAATGGCTGGCAGAGGCCGGGTTTACGGCTTTTGTACTGGCCTACCGGCGCGGACCGGACAATCCGTATCCTGTCCCACTGGTGGATGGGTACCGGGCTATCCGGTTCGTCCGGCACCATGCCCCGGAATGGGGTCTAAACCAGGACTGCGTCGGGGTGCTGGGATTTTCGGCAGGCGGGCATCTTGCCAGCGCTCTCGCCACTCACCCGCTAGAGGCCGACCCTGTTGCGCCAGACCCGGTAGATAGAGAAGCCGCCCGGCCCGATTTCCAGGTTTTGATTTACCCGGTGATTTCGATGGGTAAAGAGGGGCACGAACGGTCGCGCTTGAATTTGCTGGGAAGCCGCCCGGAAGAAGAACTGGTCCGGTGGATGAGCAATGAGCAGCATGTTACCGCCGCCACCCCGCCGGCCTTTCTATTCCATTCCACCGCCGATAAAAGCGTGAAGGTAGCAAACTCGGACCTTTACGCGGCCAGCCTGGAGGGGTCAGGTGTTCCTTACCAGTATATCCGGGGCGACCTGGGCAAACACGGCATCGGGGTCCATCCTTATTGGTCCGACGCATGCCTGGAATGGCTCCAAACTCTACCTTTAGAAGTGCAATAAAGATTTTTAGATAATTTTGGACATTTTGAATCTAAGCTTCTAGTAGAC
>MKTJ01000004.1 GCA_001898225.1 Chloroflexi bacterium 54-19 | reverse complement strand
CGTTGTTGTCGTCCTGTTCGACTTTGAGATTGGTGGGCACAGCCAGGGTGGAAATGATACCACCGGCGGCATTGGTCGTTCCCGCGTTACTAAAAGGGTTTAAGACCAGGGATACAACGATAAAAGCCAGGGCCAGGGCGCTAAAAGCCACCATTCGCCGTGTTTTGAGGGTAAGCCGGTGAAATACTCCGTAGGCCGGGGCTCTTTCCGGTATCAGTTGGACCTGGCGCCACTTTTTGATGGCACAGACCAGGCAGAAAATTAACCAGGCTACCAGGAGCGCCGCCGAAATCATCGTTAAAGTAAGGTGCGTTTCCTGGCTCAAACCCAGGCTGACCGTATTCTGAGCATTATGCAGGTGGACTGGGACCGTGTAATGCTGGCCCTGGTAAATAATATTAAGAGAATTGTCATGTAGCATGACATTATCGAAATAGACCACCCCATTGGCGTCCGCGCGGGCCTGTTGAACATTATCAAGGGTGGCAACGGCGTAGGGGGCGGGGTGACCGTCGTTATCCACAAGGGTCACTTTGGCCGCCATCAGCATTTCGGGGGTTAAACCGGCTTTTGAATGAAGTAAGGGGTCAGTTGTGTTTGAGAAAAAAGCGAAACAGAGAGTCAGCGCCAGTAAAAGCAGGCTTACCAACACCTGGATAATAATTCCGAGCCAAGACCGTATCTTTCTAGAACTAAATAGAGAATGGGTCTTCAAAATCATGAAATAATACCTCCAAAACTGCTTTTCAGGCATACCCCACCTGAGTCAAAACAAGAAAAAGCAGAAGAATTAACCTGGTTATTCCAGCAAAACCAAAGTAAAGCCACATCTACAAGAGATGCGCTTTGCAGCTTTCTATTAAGAAAAGCCCGCCGGTTTTTAGCAAAAGAGAATGAAACCAGGTTAATAATATAAAACCCTGATTTCCGATTTAAAAAAATGAGAGCAAACTCAACGAAATAAATAAATCGAGCATATACTCTGACAAGAGCAGTACCGTAGGAGAGATAGAACAATGACTAAGACTTAGAATTATTTTGTTGGCTACGATACTCTAATAAGTTAGAATTTCCCCAGGTCCAGGATAAGTCAGCCAAGTGTCAGGAAATGAACTGCCAGAAGCCGGATAATAACATCAGTTGTTACTAGGTGAAACCTTTTGTAGTTATCCGCCTCTCTATTTCGTATTAACCATCTTACCGGTTAATTGGCCCACACATCTCTGAAAACAAATAAGAACTTATCTTATTTGCCCAGGAGCCAAACCGGATGACTTGGCCCAAATTTTAATATTTGTTACAAATAATAAATTGAGCTAGAAGCTGCCATAAGGTAACAAAAATTAGGCCGTTTGCCAACAGGTTTAGGGTTAAACCAATCTATCAACTGTCCACAGCTTTTTATATAAAAGATTAGCAAGATTTATGGAACTTTATAGAAATATCCCTTTTTCCCCTGTTTCTCTGGGGCAAAGAAGTTTTATTTATTAAATTTGCTATATGGAATTCTAAGAATTACATAAAAGTAATACAAAATCGAATAGAGAACTTTCTTAAGAATAGATACAACCTATAATAAATATAACCCATTTCGATTATTTCAGGTAGGTTTTTTGTTGAATTTGGCCCCATAACATGTCAAAACTTGATTTTAAACAACAATATTTAGCTCAAATTGATTATGTTAAAGAATTGATTTTGCAAATAACTGTGTGTGAATTCTTGTAATTTTCCTCATTGATTTGCTAAATTTATTGAGAAGGGTATTATTCTCTTATTACTACCTAAAACCAGAATTTCAAACAAAAGCCCCTGCTGCCAAGGTTAAAAATCCTAGGAGTAGAGTTTATATATTCAGGCATTGTACAATTAACCCAGGTAGGAATTTCAGCCACTTTTTCCTAGGGCTTATGGGTCATCGCAGCGAAAAGAATTTTTCATTATTATAATAGAGAGACAAATTACCACGTAGCGTCCCTGTTTAGTGCTCGATTTATTGTGGATGAGGTATGAATGACAAAGATACTGATTATTGAAGACGAAGAAGATAGTAGAGAATTGGTGTCTATGATTTTGAAGCGGGAGGGCTATGAGATATTCGAGGCGGGGAGTGGCTTCAGCGGTATCCAGGCAGCCTTCGAAGTCGAACCTGACCTGATTATCTGCGACATTATGATGCCGGAGATAGATGGCTACCAGGTCTTGCAAGCTTTACGCCAGGAAACGCGGACTATGACAATCCCCTTTATTTTTCTTTCGGCCAAGACCGATAAAAGGGATGTACGCCGGGGGATGGAACTGGGTGCGGATGACTACCTTACCAAACCGGTTTTTCGAAAAGAACTGCTCGACGCGGTAGTGAGCCGCCTGAACAAACGGACCATACTTCAGAACTATTCGGATGCCCAGGTAAACGAACTGGGAAATAAGATTACCAATTTTCTGCCTCACGAACTAATGACCCCGCTGTCGGTCATTTTGATGTCTTCGGAAATCCTGGTTAAACACGCCGATTCGATTGACCCTCCCAAAATCCGCGAAATGGGCCAAAACATCCACAATATGACCACCCGTCTGCGCCGCCAGATGCAAAACTTTTTGCTCAGGACCGAGCTTGAAATCCTGGTGCGCGACCCCGATAAGCTTCAGGCCCTGCGAAGCAACCTGATAAAGAGCTCCGCCGACCTGCTGAACGTGATGGCCCAGGAAAAAGCCCGCCAGTATACCCGCCAAACCGATTTGAAATTAAATTTGATGGCGGACGCCCCGGTCAAGCTAAAGGTCGAACACTTTAAAAAATTGGTGGAAGAACTGGTAGATAACGCCTTTAACTTTTCTCCGGCAGGTTCCCCGGTAACCCTGACAACTCGCTTTACGCCCGACACCACCAAACTGATTTTACTGGTCCAGAACCAGGGCCGGGGTATGAGCGTGGATCAGATTAATAAAGTAGGTATCTTCTCGCAATTTGACCGGGACAAATTCGAGCAGCAGGGCTTAGGGCTTGGACTGATAATAGTCAAACAATTGGTGGAAGCCTATAACGGGGATTTGAGCATAAAGAGCGAACCAGGCGTCCAGACTATCGTGCGAGTAGTTTTGCCAACCGGTCTGGGTAGTTAAAAGGGGTTAACTCACTTTCAGTTTTCCGCAAAAGCAAATTGCCTAATTGTAATTGAGAGGTTTAAGCTGAAAAGACCCAGCATACAACCGGGCGATGCACTCGTCGGGGTTGCAGTTGTCGCTGCCGCCCGCGAACAGGGTGATACCAACCGCCTGGACCTGCCTCAGGTCGAGACCCGGCAGACTGCGCTGGACTTCGGTTTGCAGGTTGGCAATCGTGATGGTCTGGCCGCGTGTATCGAAGGAACGGACCGTTACGGTGCCAGGTTTGGCGCTGTCAGCCAGTGGGTATAGGCCAAAGGCCCGCCCGTTCCTGAATTTGCTGCCGGTGACATAAAGGAGGCTGGCGTCAGGCTGGTTGGGGTCGGCCTCGTCGGGACCGGCATAGTAGAAATTCAAACCCAACCCGGTCAGGCCGCTGCTATCGCCAAAAAAGCCGTTGGTCGAGGTGTAACCCGCCAGTTGGCCGGAAAACCGCAACTGTAAACTCGGGACTTTTACCAACTGGTAAATCGAGGTAAAGGTCTGGCCGGTATGGTCGAGGGTCAGGGCGTTGGAGCTAATGGCGGGATGTTTCAGCAATTTCACTTCGGTATGGCCGCCAAAGTCGTCACCGGTAGCCTGTTGCCAGCCGATACCCCAGCTTAACTCGAAGTTGGGATTAACCAGAAGCTGGCTAGGCGTGGGAGTAGCAGTTGGTTGCGGTGTGGCGGTCGGTGGGACCGGGGTCGCGGTCGGCGGTGGGGTAGGCGTTTCGGTAGGTGCGGGCGTGACGGTCGGCAGGGGCGGATTGGGAATGAACGGGGCCGCACTTGGAGAAGGTACCGCTACCGTAGGGGCGGCCAACTGGTAAGCCTGGGTCTCCGGGGAGTGCGAAATCAGCCAGTTAAGAATTACGGCCAGGATTATTAAATCCGCGATAAGGAAAAAGAGAATAAACCAGGCGATACCCGAAACGCGAGGCCGGGTAGGTTCGGGCCGGATATTTAGCGGGGCCGTAGGCAAATCCATGACGCTGCTCCCGTTGCCAGGTCTAAAAGTTTTAAAACTTGTTTGAATAATAGCGTAAAATTGGGACCCGGGATAGACCCTTACATTAATAAACGGTAATATTTTTTACCCGTACCCGGTTTTCTAATCTAAAGGCGGCTAACTTGAACTGGCCGCCTTTAGATTCAAGGTTTAAAGATGCGCTGAAAAGAAAGCGGTTATCCGGTTGTAACAGGTAGCCCGGTTAGAGAATTTTAAGACATCGTGGCCTTCATCCGGGAAGAGCAAGTAATCCACCGATTTGCCCTCCGAGCGCAACCTTTCGACCAGTTCGCGGGACTCTATCTCGGTGACGCGAGGGTCGTTCTGCCCCTGGATGACCAGCATCGCCGCCTGAATCTGGTCCGCGTAGGTGCTGGGGGAACGCTCGTCCAGGAAAGGACGGTCCTTTTCGTTGGCAGGGTCGCCAATGGTGAGGGCGAAGTAAGGCCGCCAGGTGGCCGGGACGCGCTCGATAAAGGTTGACAGGTTGACCGGACCGAACATGTCTACCGCCGCTTTCCAGAAATCAGGATGGCGGCTTGCCAGGGTCAGGGTCATATAGCCGCCATAGGAGCGGCCAATCACCCCGGCCCGCCCGGTATCGACCCGGTCGTCCTGCGATAACAACTTCATGGCGTGGACGTGGTCGAGGCGGTCCTGCCCGCCCCAATCGCGGTCCACCCGCTTGGTATAGCTCAAGCCATAGCCGACGCTCCCGCGCACGTTTGGCACGAAAACCGCGAAACCGTTGAGAGTCAAAAACTGAATGAGTGGCATCGAGAACCAGGTAAAATCGGGCCGCTCCTGGCCCTGGGGACCGCCGTGGATATAGTAGACCAGGGGCCGCTTGCCGGTGTAGCCGAGGACCGGGGCCGGGAGATAAAGCCGGGCCGAAATTCGCAAGCCGTCAAACGAGGTAAAAGAGGCATCCTCGCCGGGGGAGAGCCATTCCGGTTTGACCCCCAGGATGCGCTCATGGGTATGGGCGACCCGCTTCGTGCGGTCCTTCCCGACAGTGTAAAGCTGGCTGGGTGAGGTCGCTGTCGAGAACGACAGGGCGAAACGGTCGCTTTCTTTGTCGTAATTGGCTGCTTCCAGCACTCCGTTTGCCAGTTCACCTTCCCCCACGATAACCGTATCGAGCCGCAGTTCGCGAGCGGCTTCATCGAACTCGCCTTCGTAAAGCCAGGAGACCCCATCTATATTGTATTGGGCCGTAAAACGGTTGTCGTGCAGGTGGGTAAAGCCTTCAAACTCACCCGCACCATTATGGACCGTTCCGCTAACTTTTACCGACAAAATTTCGCCCGGCTTTGCAAGGTCGAGATAGCCGAGGCCGTAGGTATCCTCGAAAATAGAGGTGGAAAGTAGCAATCCCTGGTCACCGCTGACATATTCGGCCCCGCCAAGGCTGTTGAGCGGGACTTCCTGGCCGGGTGCCCGGTCGGCAAGGGGTACGCCATAGAGCAAGCGGGGGGCGGTCTCCCCTTCCTGCCACTCATAAAGCACGTTATCACCCGTTGAATAACCTTCGGACAGGATAGCCCGGTGGTTATCCTCCGTGACCCCGGTGACGAAATTGGTCCAGCGGTCTTCCTTTAAAAGGCTAAATTCGCCGGTAGACAGGTTAGCCCGGTAGACCTGGCACAGCGCGGCAGTCCGGCTTTCAGTAGCCAGGTAAAGCAGGTTGTTATCGGTGTCGGCGTGGTTGACGGTGACATTGAAATTCTGCAAACGGTCGCCCAGGGCCGGTTCGGGCAGGCCACCGTCGAGCGGGATAAACATCGGCTGGTAATTTTCGTCGCCATCGTGGTCGAGCATGACCAGGATTTTACCCAGGGATGGGAAAATAACAAAAGAAGGGCCGTTCATCAAAGAGGGATTTTGAAGGGCAAGCTGGGGTGGTAGGAGTGGTTGGGGCAGACTGCCGTTTAAATCCATCGAGTACAGGCTGAAATGGCCGCCCTGGCCCATGTTGCTGATAAAGTAAAGTTTTTCTCCGTGAACCTTTGGATAGACAAAAAGGCGGGCCGATAATAAAACTTCAATCGGTACTTTAGACATATTCTTTTTCCAATTCATTTAGCCGCTAAAAAATGTACCAAACACTAAAATTAACGGAAAAACCGGGCGATAGTTCCATTTTTAGCGGGATCTGGCGGTATTCTCGTTTCCTGGTTTAGTAGTTAAACCGGCAGGGCAGTTCCGGTTAAGACTCGCACGACCTCGGCCCAACCCGGCACGCTCCGGCTGGTGCTAAGCCCGGCTTGCCCCAGGCGGGCGGCCAGTTCCCTGCCGCTATCCTGGTAAAGCTCGTCCATGCGTTGGGCCAGCCCGGCTGGGTCGGGACAGATAAAGCCATTTTGAGCTTCTCGGACGAATTCGAGGACACCGCCGGTATCGGGTAAGGTCAAGACAGGCTTGCACGAACGCATGGCCTCGACCGTGACATAGCCGTAATCCTCGTCCACCGGGGCGTAGTAGACCGCCAGGGCCCCAGCATAAAGGCGTACCGCTTCGTCGTCGCTGATGCGCCCGGTAAATTCAACCCGGTCCTGGAGGCCAAGGGCCACCGCCCGCGCTTTCAAAGCCGCTTCTTCGGGACCGCTCCCGGCGATAACAGCCCGGACCTCGCTGCGGGTTTTCCTTAGAGCTTCCAGCAAGAAATGGACCCGCTTGGCGCTATCGAGGCGGCTGATTGTAAAAATGTAATCGCCGTAATTAGTATGGTGGTAGCGGTCGTGATGGGTCGGGGGGTAGAGGGAGTGCCCGGTCAGGCCCGTAAAGCGGTTCAGCCGGTTGGCGACATTCTGGGAAATGGTGTATATCCGGTCCGCTTCTCCCAGGCCGAGAGCATCCGTTTCGAGGATGACCCGCCGGGCCCGCCGGTCTTCTTCGGAGATACCGAAATCGGTGAGCGGGGTGCCATACCAGTCGTAAGCCTGGCGGTGCTGGTGGACCAGCCAGATAACTTTGTGGGGATGCCGGACAGCCCAGCTTGGGTACTTGGTGCAAATCACCATGTCGACGGCCCGGCCATTCAGGCGGGAGACATCCAGGGAGCGCCAGACCAGCGCCTGGGCTTCGAGTTGTTCGCGGGGATACCATTTAAAAGGAATAGTGACCAGTTCCACGCCATGCCCGGCCTCTCGCAAAGCCGCTAAAAGGCCGTCCACCAGCACTTCCGCCCCGCCCCGCACGAAGGGGATTTGGGTATGGCAAATTACGATGTTCATACTAATCGCCGGGAATATCCGGGTCGGCGGCCTCGGTTTTTTTCGCCCCACCGAGCCGGGCTTCGATGGCGTCGAGCCGTTGAGCCAGGGCGTAATCCTCGCGGGTTAACTGTTCCAGGTAGGCGTTAATCTGAAGAAGGGCGCGGGTGGCGGCAGCATTGTAGTTGTTTTGCTGCTCGATAATCGGGTTAATATACCAGCGCAAAAGGAGCCTCGTGACCCGCTTGGCGTAGGCCAGGCCGCGCCCGATTAGCGGCGGACCGCCCCAGGTAATCGGCAGGTGGGCGCTGACGTTCCAGCGTTCGTTGACCTGGCGCACCAGGGCGCGCAGTTCGCTCAATTCCTCGCCGTGTAATTTCTCGCGCCGCTCCTTGACGGCCTGGCGCAGTTGGGCCAGTTCTTCCGCTATATCAATGGGGGTTTCCTGGGTCATTTAGTGTTTAAAAAACCTTTCGCCTGAAAAATTCCGCCCGGTCAATCCGGTAACAATCAGGGGTCTTGTAGCCGAAATCGAGTTCCCGCTCGAACCGCATCCCCAGCTTTTCGGCCAATTTCGAGGAAGCCAGGTTGGGCCGGTCTATTATAGCAATTATTTCGGAGAAATTTTGCTGCTCGAACCCGTAGGCCATGACCGGCTGAGCCGCTTCATAAGCCAATCCCTGGCCCCAGTAGGCACGGGCCACCAGCCAGCCAATTTCGACCCGGCCCAACTCCTCCCAGAACTTAAAGCCGCACCGCCCGATAACCACATCTTCCGGTTTGTAGACCAGGGCGTACATCCCGTAACCGTGGCGGCGGTAATGTTCCAGCATCCGGTGGACCGCCGCCTCGGTCTGGTCGGGGGTATAGGTCACGCCCCTGCCGATATAGCGCATTACTTCAGGGTCGCTATCCAGGGCTACCAGGGCCGGAACATCATCCAGGGTAAACTCGCGCAGGTGCAACCGTCCGGTTTCAAGCTCAAACATTTTTACCAGCCTCATTATGCGAGGAAGCGGCCAGGTTTTCCAGCAAAATTTCAATTCTTTCGAGGCGTTGTTCCATCGAGAGCATACGCTCGGAAAGGGTCGCGATTTCCAGGTCGTGGACGGGCTGGTTGGCGGCAGCCAGTTTGCCCAGGTCTTCGATAGCCCGCGCCACCGCCGCGTTATACTCGACCTGCTGGGCCAGGATTGGTTTGACATACCAGCGAGTCGAAATAGAGTTAAAACGTTCGCGCAAACTCGCCACGAAGGGTAGGCGGGACCGGAAGGGTTTTTCCTCGATCAGCCAGCCCTCTTTAACTTCTTTTACTCGCTCCATTAGCTGGCGGGAAAGATTGGCGCCTTCGCCGGATGATGCTTCCAGGGAGGAGTCGTATAAATCGGGGCGAGAGGATTCAGGTTTCTTTTTCAAGACAGTTTTGTTCTCTTTCTCCTGGGAAATTGCGGGCAAGGCCGGGGTCCGTGACCCAGGGGCCAGGCCAGGGTCCAACGAGCCGAAAAAGGAGCGGGCGGCGGTCCGGTAGACCGTCGCGGTGGCCTGACGGTCCCGGTCGTCCATGGTACCGCGCAACCGTTGTGTTTCGGCGGGCAACGTTTCGGTCAACAACTGGCGGGTGGAAAGATGTTTGAAGATGTAGCGAAGACGGTTGCGGTGAAGTGGTAGATAGTAGCCGAGACCTCGGCCAAAGGTGCCGCCCTCGAAATGGTGGGCAACCGCCGCCCCTTCGTACCAGACCTTAAAACCAAGGTCCGCAACCCGTTTGCACAGGTCAACATCTTCGTAATAGCCGGGGAAGAAAGCCGGGTCGAACCCGCCCAGTTGTTCGAAAAGGCCGGCACGAATACCCAGGGCCGCCCCTGTTACGAACTCGACCGGGCAAGACTCGTCCCAGCGCCCGTCGTCCGGTTCCCCGGCCCCGAAATGTTCGGCCAGGACCAGGTCGCGCCGGATAAGCCCCCCGGCGTGCTGGATTTCACCCTCTCTCCCCAGCAATTTGCAGCCGACAATCCCGATAGAAGCATCCTTCTCGAAGGGCCGGACAAAGGCAGATAGCCACTCGTCCGGGAAGACCATATCCGGGTTGAGAACAATTTTTATGTCGCTCGGACCGAGGCGAGTCCAGCCCCAGTTCGCTCCCGCGCCGTAACCGAGGTTGGCCGGGGCCTGCCAGAAGCTAACACCTTGCTTTAAAAAGGGAGCGATAGCCCGGCGGGTCTTTTCAAGCTGGGCCGCGTCCTGGTGGTTCTCGACCAGGGCCACTTTTACTCTGTCCGCACCATAAACGGCGACCGACTTTAGCAGGCTCGAAAAACATTCGGCCAGGTAAGCCGCCGAGCCATAGCTGACCACGACAATCGAAATGGAAAGCACTAGCTTTTCACCTGTTTGGGTTTGGCGGCAAGCTGGTTCTGCGCCCGCGTCTTCAGGCCGGGGTCTTTAGTGGTAGCCACGATGTCCTGGAAAATGCCCTTCGCCAGGTCGGTGTGCCCGGCCAGTTGGAGTGTTTCGGCCTTGAGATAAAGATACTGGCCGTTATTAGGCTGGATTTCCAGGGCCAGTTCGTAGTTCGTGATGGCTAAATCGTATTCTTCCAACTGGCGGTAGGCTTCGGCCTGCTCTTTCAGGGCTGCAATCAGGGCAAAGCTCGTCATGCGGTCGGAGGGGTTTAATTCCCGCGAACGGTTGAAGGCTTCGATTGCCTGGTTGTAGAGCCGGGCCGCTCCCAGCCAGTCGGGCCGTTCATCCTCGCCGCGGTGATGGACCGCGTTTGAAGCCTCGGCATTAAGCCGCACCCCTTCGGTCTGGTAGTGGAGCGCCCCGGCCTTGGGGTCGTCCTTGCCGGGGGCCA
Organism: Chloroflexi bacterium 54-19; assembly: GCA_001898225.1. GTDB lineage: Bacteria > Chloroflexota > Chloroflexia > Chloroheliales > Chloroheliaceae > 54-19. Next base: position 171,306 of record MKTJ01000004.1, on the reverse strand, counting down.
GTTCAGCGATGTGGGCATGGGCCTGGCTGCGCAGGTATTCGTCCTCGCCTCGTTTGAGATATTCAATCAGGTCGGCGCGGGCCTGGCGGGGATTGTTGTTGCGTAGATAACTCATGGCCCGGTAGTAGTAATCCACGGCGTTGGCGGGGTTAAGGCTCAAACCCTGGGAGAGGTCGGCCAGCGACCCGGCAAAGTTGCGGTTGTAGCGGTAGTGATGGCCGCGCTGACTGAAAGCGGTAGCAACGGCCAAACGGGCCTCACGCTGCAAGGGCAGGTCGTCCACGGCCAGTTCGCGGGCGCGTTTGAATAAATCGAGGGCCTGGCCACAAAGCCGGATAGCTTCTTCGGGCGGCAATTCGACGGCGGCTTCAAGGGCTTCGAAGCCCTGGTCGAGTAGACGCTGGGTTTGCTGGGTATCCCCGGAGGCGTCCCGGTCTGAGAATTGGTCGGTCATAAAGTGTTATTATCCGTCCCGGTGTTCCCGGCAAATCCAGACGCCATTTTTAACCGGGAGCATTTTGTCGAGCAAGCGGGGTTTACCGCAAAGGTCGCATTTAGCCGCTTTTCCGGCTTTGATAGCTTTGTCAGGCCAGCATTTGTCGCAGACCTTATGCCCGACCGGGGCTTCCTGGCCGCAGACCATACAACGCCCGGCTTTTTTGGTTGGAACAGTCATAATCGTTCAGCTTCTATCGTAGATTTCAAAACAGGTATTTCTAACAGGTAAGTCTATTTTTAACCCAGCGGTTCGGACCGCTTCGGCCTTGGTAGCGGAGGCTCTACGGGTGATGCCACGGGTGGTTCCTCCGTTAGTTTCACGGGTGGCACAACAGGCTGCGCGGTGGGTTGCTCGATTGGTTGTTCCGCTAATGGTTCAACTGGCGGCTCTACTGGTAATGCCACAGGTGGTTCCACAACTTCAACCGGTTTGATTTCTCCGGCTTCGACCGGTTCAGGTTCAAGAGTACCGATAACAGGTTCTTCCGGCTCGTTAAAGTTAGCCGGTACGGCGTCCTGTTCGGCCTCGAACTCGGCCTGTAACTGGTCCCGCTTTCGCAAGAGCGGGTCGGTGCCCCGGCTGCTGGCGGTCAGGAACATAAAGAGGACCAGACCGAGCAGGACCAGCGCGACCGCGATAGCACCCCAGAATAGCGGCTGGCTCTGGACCACAATCGCCAGGGCCAGGATAATACAGGCGACCAGGGTTATACCCATCGTGGCGATAGCGCAGCCGACCCCGTAACTGTCATCGGCGTTTTTGAGGGCGGAGTTTACCTCGATTAGCTGCTGCTGTGAACCGCTCAAACGGGCCGCGCTGGCCTGGGTCAGGGCTACCCTGGCCTGGCCGTCAACTTCTTCGACACTAAGTTCGGCCCCACAGTTCAGACAGGCGAACCGCTCGATACCCTCGGCCACTTTCAGGCGGGTTTCGCAGACCGGACAGGTCAGGCGTAAGACTTTCTTTTCAGGCATGTTTCCCGGACCTTTGACCTTTATTTGCCACGCCGGGTGTAAAACAGGCCAATCCCGGCCACCACCATTACCACCACCAGGCCACCCACCAGCCAGAGGGTCGTGTTATCGCTGGGAGGGGGGACCTGGCCGCCGCCCTGGCCGGCCTGGACCGCCGGGGCCGAGGCCAACCAGCCAATCATCGCTCCCAAAAACGCTATCCCGGTCACGCATAATACACGGCCTGCCAGGCGTTTCAATCCTACCAAACCAACCTCCTATTTGCCTGTCCGAACCTGTGAATTTCTAAATTGCTACAGCCCACAGTATAGCATATAAACGGGGTTGGATTTAGCAAATGTTTGGTTTGGTAACCTTACCCGGCTTGCATGAATAAACAAATCCCCGGCCTGTAACCAAACGCTAGACCGAGGGTTCCTGGTTACTATCCATAAATTCCGGGGAGTAATCCCCTGCAAGCAGGTGAAGGTCAGGGCATATCCAGGGCTTGCCGGACTCTCCGTAAAAGAGTGCTGGTTGTAAAGGGTTTTTGCAGGAAAACCTGGCCTGGCCGCAAAATTTCCTGGGTGTCCACCGTCCAATCGGTATAACCTGAAATATAAATAACTTTCAGGCCGGGCCGCCGGGCCAGCACACTTTCAATCAACGGGCGCCCGCCTAATTTTGGCATAATCACGTCGGTCAAAACCAGGTCGAGCGGACCCTTATAATTTTCCAGGAGTTCCAGGGCTTCCAGGCCGTTCCGGGCTGCCAGGACTTTGTAGCCTTTCTCGCTCAAGGCCCGGTTAGCCAGGTTTCGCACCATTTCTTCGTCCTCGACCAGCAAGACCGTTTCGGTGCCGTTCATGACCGCGGGGATGACCGGGTTGGTATTATTAACCGGCTGGCCTTGTTTTTCATAGGCCGGTAAATAAATCATGATGGTCGTGCCTTTGCCTTTTTCACTAAAAAGCGAAATATAGCCGCCGCTCTGCGTGACAATCCCATAGGCCGTTGCAAGCCCCAGGCCGGTCCCTTTTCCATGCTCTTTGGTTGTAAAGAAAGGCTCGAAAACATGTTCCTGGGTCTCGGCATCCATTCCGGTCCCGGTATCGCTGACTACCAGGCGGATATAATGACCGGATTTAACCAGGTACTGGTTGAGTTGCGAGTAATCCTCGTCGAGGTAAACGTTGGTGGTTTCAATAAAAATCTTGCCACCGTGGGGCATGGCATCACGAGAGTTTACCGCCAGGTTCAGAAGGACCTGACCCAGTTGGCCGGGGTCAGCCATAACCGGTTTTAAATTGGGGTCGAGCGAATTAATAAGCTCGATGTCTTCGCTAATCAGGCGGGCAAGCATGCGATTTATATCTTTTATGACTGTATTAAGGTTAATTACAGCCGGTTGTAGAACCTGGCGACGGCTGAAAGCCAATAACTGGTGGGTTAATTGAGCGGCCCGGTCGGTCGCTTTTAAAATCTCCTGCAAGTCGTTCCACATCGGCGCGTCTTCGGACAAATTGAGCAGCATCAAATCGCTGTAACCGCTAATGGCGGTGAGCAGATTATTAAAATCGTGCGCGATACCCCCGGCCAGACGACCGATTGACTCAAGTTTGCGCGCCTGGTGAAGTTGCTCCTGGCTCAAGCGTAAATTTTCTTGTGAGACATCGAAACGGTCCTGGCTATTGCGCAGTTTTAACTCAGCCCCCTTTAACTCGGTAATATCGCGGGCAATAGCCAAAACACTGACCGCCTCTTTGCCGTCCGGTCCGAATTCGGGCACCAGGCGAGACTGGTAATAGCGCAATCCTTCCGGGGTTTGAAAATCGAATTCGATTATAACCGGCTGGCCTGTGGCAACGACCTGCTGGTGAGCTTCGAGCCATTCGCGCACATTTTCGGGAGGCATACCAAGTTCGGCGTGAGTCTTACCGATAAAGGCGGAAGGGGGGAGGCCGGTTACGCGCTCGACCGCCGGGTTAACATAGGTATGGCGAACCTCGCGGTCGTAGCGCGAGATTACATCGGGGGTATGTTCAACCAGCGCCTTGAAATCTTGCTGGTTTTCGTTGGAGGGGTCCGCTCCAGAAGGATCCGTTTTAGCGGCGGTTTCAAGTTCAGCGACCCGGTTCTTTAATCTTGCGATTTCTGCCAGCAAATCGGGTACACTGGGGTTCGTTTCGGGTGTTTCCATAGACAATCCTTTGGTCTTGGTCGGCTCGGCTACCAGACTGGCAAAATGGTAGCGAAAAAGCGTCAAACGTAAAGTTAACGTTAAACGTAAGGTCAGGACGAAAAAGGATAGGCGTTTAAGTCGAGTTTTTTGTTTTTGTTAAAATTACCTTTTCTCCGCACGCTCTGATCGCCCGGAATAAAAGCATTTGCCTATTGCTTTCTAAAAGTTACCTTAAAAGCTAAATTCAGGTTATTATTTTTTAATTATAGACTGCATTGAGGGGAAATTTCAAGCCCGGACGAGTAGAATTTTAAAGCTTTTGAAGGATTGCTTCAGGGTAAATACCCGGCTGGAAATGGCAAGGCCGGACCAATAAGCCCGGCTGGGGATAGGTTTCATTAATTTACATTCTAGGAAAACCAGGGCACACATTAACGATACCCTGAACCGGAAAGTTTTATAAAAGACGTTTAACCATCGCCCCGGCGGTGCATCGCCCGCAACTGTTCCAGCCGCGACCGGGAAAGGCTGAAGACTTTGTCGTCGTCAAAGAGGTTGCAGACGCTACAGGCCCCAAACAGACCGGCAGCCACGGCCAGGCACAACGAGGCCGCAAACAGCCAGGCGGGAGCGGTAGCAGGCAGGGAAAGCGCGAAAAAGAACAGTACAGCCGCCATTCCAAGCTGAAAATAATTTGAGCGTTTCATAAGCATCATTGCTCCAGAATCAACCAATGCAAGCAGTTAAAGGTTTCCATCAACAAAAGGCAGTTTACCGATGAACCAGGGACTAAGTTGAGTATATGATAATCGTAGATTCTTGTCAAATGAGAAATTGGGGCTACTTCCGGTAAGAATTGGACAGGCATGTTAAAATATAGGGCACAGAGAACATAACAGGCCGGGCTTAAATACCCGGTCCTGGCCGGACGCGATTATTCTCGCCAGAGTTCCGGTAGCAATTTGATTGATGGAGCAATTACAAAGACCGTTATGCTGCATAAAAAAGGTAAAACTTCCCAGGCTACGGCCAAAGATACTTTAGAACCGGTCGAATCTTCCGGTGGGGACCGGTCCCAGGACCAAGCCCAGGAGCAGGAAATCTCTACTCGCTTTCTGCGGGACCGTGAGAACCAGCTCGACCGCCAGACTTTGCGGCTGGCCCAGGCCCTTATCGAGGCCGGTTTCAAAGTGACCGACCCGCGCCTGACTATAATAGAAGAAATCGTAAATTTCCGGCACGGGTTCGAGATTACCGACCTTACCGAAAAAATTGAGAACCGGCCCGGCACTAAACCGGGGGTCGCCAGCGTCTTTCGCACCGTCAAGCTGCTAACCGAACTTGGCCTGTTGCAGCGGGTCCATACCAGTGACGGCTGCCACCGCTACGAACTCATTCACGGCCACAATCACCAGGTGGTCTGCCGGTGCTGCGACCAGACCATTGAATTTGAAGGCTGCGACTTTACCGAGCTAACGGCTTTCCTGGAAAAACAGACCGGCTTCAAGTTGGAAGGTCACTGGATGGAGTTTTTTGGGCTTTGTCCGAACTGCCGGGAAGCGGCCATCCCGACCCCGCCCAAATTGGGCCTGCCGGTTTCACCGCTGAGCCCCCACGACCACACCAAGACCAACAAAACAACCGAACAACCGGCCCGCCTGAACGTCAGCGGCATTTCACAAAAACCCGGATAGGAGAATCCTTTTCATGACTGACCACACCCCGGACGACGACCTGCTCGATGATACTGCCACCGGGCTAACTGAAGATGACACTGCAACTGGCGGCGAAGAAGAAGGCGAGGATGAAGAAGATAGCCTGGAACTGAAAGAACTCCAGGCCCTGGAAGCCGCCGGACCCCAACCCGGCGAGACCCGCGAACAATTCGCCACCCGCCTGCACGAAGCCCAGGTCGCTTTGCACAAGAAACACAAAACTCGGTCCCGACCTTCCCAGCAAAAAGGCCTGGTGGTGGTCAATACCGGCAACGGCAAAGGTAAGACCACCGCCGCGCTGGGGGTGCTTTTCCGGGCCTGGGGACGAGGTATGCGGGTCTGCATGCTTCAATTTATCAAGGCAACGACCTCGAATTATGGCGAGAATAAGGCGGCCAAAAGGCTTGGCATCGAGATTATCCCTATGGGCGACGGTTTTACCTGGCTTTCCGAGAACATCGAGAAAGACAAGGCCACGGCCCGCGCCTGCTGGGAGCTTTGCAAACAGAAAATCATGTCAGGCGACTACGATATTGTCATTCTCGATGAGATGACCTATACGTTGAGTTACGGCTGGTTGGACGTTAACGAGGTAATCAGCGTTTTAAAAGAACGCCCCGAAGGGATGCACGTTATTATTACCGGGCGCAATGCCCTGCCGGAACTGGTTGAATATGCCGACCTGGTGACGGAGATGACCGAAATCAAACACCCCTACAGCAAAGGTATCAAGGCCCAAAAAGGGCTGGAATTTTAGCAACCGCGTTGTGCCAACCGCGTGGGGCCGCGCAGCGGTAAAGACAGGCCGGGGTCAGGAAAAAAGGGGGTTTGAAACCTTTTCAGAGCCGGGACCGTAAAGATTGCATGTTTTTACCGAAACGCCGGACTTTTATTTTTTAAAGATGGTCCGGCCTGCTATTATTAACCATTTTATTGAGGTAAACCCTAGGGTAAGGAGCAGTACCAATGGCAAATTATGACGCGAAACGAGGAAACGGGGACAATCTGAACAAATACGGCAAACTGGCTGTAGGTGTGGGGATTGCAACAGTCGCGGCGGTTGGGGCCGCCTGGGCCAATTCCCGGAGCCGCCAGGCCCAACTGGCCGGAGAACGGGCCGGTGGGCCGCCCAGCATGATCGACTGGGAACGGGTCCGCGCTACTGCCCACCGCATGAACGCCAACGAAACGGCCAGCGCCGAGTGGCGGGAGGAGTGGAACCAGTATTACAGCGAACTGGTTGCCAGGGCCGTGCCGATTATCGAAGATTATTCCCACACCTCTTTTCCGCGCGATCTGGATACTGTCCGCGTGGTGACCCGGACCGATTGGGCCGACGCCAACATCGTTTCTTTCAAACAACTTTTCGAACCGATTGAAAAACTGAACCGGGAAGCGCAGCTAAAGAGCAGCGCCTTCGCCCAGATGGTTATGGGCAACATCAACCAGACAGTTATCAGCGCCGAAGTAGGGCTGCTGCTGGGCTACCTGGGACGGCGCGTCCTCGGCCAGTACGACCTCAGTCTTTTGGGTAAAGAACCAGTCAACGGCAAGGTCTTTTTCGTCGAGCCGAACATCAACATGACCATTCAGAATATGGGCGTGAATGGCGACGAGTTCCGCCTCTGGATTGCCCTCCACGAAACGACCCACGCTTTCGAGTTTGAGTCGCATCCCTGGTTGCGCCAGCACTTTAACTCTATCCTGGAAAAATATTTCAGCCTGATAACCGACGACCTGGGCCGCCTGAAGCAAAACGGCGGGTTGGGCGGGTACTTCCGGCGCTTCCGCGAGAACGAAGCCAAGGGGGGCGGCTGGATTGAGCGGGTCATGACACCCGAACAGCACGCTTTGTTCGAACATCTCCAGGCTCTTATGAGTATCGTCGAAGGCTACAGCAACCACATGATGAACGCCATCGGGGCCAAACTGATGCCGAACTACGAGCAGATTAAATACCGGATGGACCATCGTTCGAGCAACCGGACCATTATCGACAAGCTATTCTTCCGGCTCACCGGCATGAACCTGAAGATGGAGCAGTACCGGTTGGGCGAAATCTTCGTGGATAAAGTGGTCGAGTTGAAGGGGATTGACTTCGCCAACCTGATGTGGGCCGAGGCCAAATACCTGCCGACTTTGCAGGAGGTCAAGGAGCCTGAACTCTGGATTGACCGGGTAGAGAAGTTGCAGGCGGCCTAGATGAGTTATAGTCCGGGCCCGCCGCCCCCCTACCGTCCGCCTCAGCAGGTCTATTCGAACCGTGAACCCCGGCGCACCCAACCCCCGCGCCAGGGCCGGGCCGGGTTCGGGTTTGCTATGTTCTTCCTGGGCATAGTCTTTACTATCCTGCTGGCGGCAGTGGCGATATTCTTTCTCTACTTTTATAATCCCAATCCAACCAATCCTCTGCCGCGCCCGGCAGCGCAGACCGGTACGCCCGACCTCTCGGCAACACTGAGCCAGACCTATGTAAACCGGGAGATTGAAAAAGCCCTGGCTGCTAAACCGTACCAGGTGGGCGCGCTCACCGTCCGAGATATTGTGGTCGAGATAAAATCCGACTCCCAGATGGATGTGACAATGCGAGCGAGCGCCGGTCCGGCCACTTTTGACTTACTGGTTACTGAAAGCCTGGTGGTGCAGGACGGTAAGGTCAGGGTGGCGGTGGTCGGGCAACCCAAAGTTACCGGTGGGACTTTACCGATAGCCACCGGGCAGTTGATGAACCAGGTCAATACCCAGTTCATTGAGCCGAACATTAACAACCAGGTGAGCGCGCTGAACATTAACGGTGGGTCGCTCCAACTTACCGCTATCAGCACCACCCCCGGCCAAATCACCATAGCGGGGAATGTATCCTAAAGTAATTATTAAGTTGCATTAAATAAAAAAGAGGCTTTCCATCAAACGAAAGCCTCTTTTTATTTCCGGTTTTCTAACCGGGCCGGGGTTAGTTTCTCAACCCGGCCAGAAGCATTTTGCGGTGGGGCGTGGAGGCCGGAACCGCTGCCGGAAGCCAGAATAGCACGCTGGTCCCTTTTTTCGGTTCGCTGGTTATAGAAATTTCGCCGCCCAGGACCTGGACAGTATCTTTGACAATCGCCAGCCCCAATCCGGTCCCGCCGGTCTTGCGGTCGCGGCTTTTATCCACCCGGTAGAAACGCTCGAAGACAAACGGCAAATGCTCATTGGGGATACCGCTGCCGGTATCCTTGACCTCGAACCAGATAACCCGCTGTTTCTGGCCTTTTGTCCGCTGGGGGCCGGAGATAGTTATAGCAATAGTGCCGCCTCGCGGGGTATAACGCAGCGAGTTATCAATCAGGTTGCTCAGTACATGCTTTATAGCGTCGTCATCTACGGTTATTTCCGGTTCTTCCGCGCCTTCGGCTACTTTCAATTCAAGCGCTACTCCGGCTTGTTCGGCCTGGGGTCTGAAGCGGTCGAGGACTTGCTTGGCCGGAACCCTGGCCGGCAAAGTTTCGACGTTGAGATGTTCCAGGGCTTGCTCGTTGTTCATCCAGATACGTAACGAGTCAACCATATGGGTCAGGTGGCGGACTTCTTGCAAGATGTGGGTGTACATTTCCTGCTGGCGTTGGACACTGCTAACCAGGCCGTCCCGCAAGACCTCGGTATAGCCCTGGATAGAAGCCAGGGGGGTCCGCAGTTCGTGGGCGACATCGGCCAGCAAATCTTTGCGCTTTTGTTCGGTATTACGCAGGGCGCGAGCCATCTTATTAAAACTGGCTGCCAACCGGCCCAGGTCGTCTTTGCCCTCGTTAGTCAGCACCAGGTTATAGTTGCCGTCCGCAACGCGTTCGCTGGCTTTTTCGAGGGCTTTTAACGGCTTAATGATGGTGCGGGCCAGGAACAGGCCCAGCAGGACCGCGCAAATACCTGCCGCCAAGCTACCCAGTAGCGACGATTGCACCACCGGGTTTAACCAGCGCGTTTCGGGGTTATCTTCAGGGGGTCGCGCCACACCCTTAAAGGCTACCGCTACCGGGCCGGTAGCATTAGGGTCGGGGTTAGTCAGCATCCGAATATCCGGGGTAACCGGCAGGCCCGAATCCCGCAGGATATTAACAAAAACGCCGTAATAACTGGCAGAATCGTTGCGGAAGGTCTGGCGAATCTGGGTTAGCTGGGCATCGGCGGAAAGGTTGGGATTATTGACAATCGCTTTAATTTTATCAACCGTTTCCTGGGAAGGCACTTCCGTCTTTTTACGCAAGTCCTGGGCCTGGTTAAAGGCTGTATTGAGCTTATTTTCCAGGTCTTTGGTCTGCTGGGTAGTCATGACGTTAAAAATAACTACCGAGGCCACGGTCGTCAGGATAACAATCCCGGCCATGCTGATGACAAAGCGCGTAATAAGACTAAAGCGGCCCCGGCCAAAGTTAAAAGGCCACCGGGGAATTAAGCGAAAAACCATCTAAAGGGCCTCCTTGCCCAGCTTGTAACCGATACCATGCACCGTTTCGATGAGCTTGGGGTTAGGTAATTTCGCCCGCAGGTTGGAAATATGGACCCCCACCGCCCTGGAAGCTACCAGCGAATCGCAGTCGTAAAGGGCTTCTTCCAGTTCGGTCTTGCTGTAAACCCGGCCCGGGCGGCGGGCCAGGGTCAGGAGCAGTTCGTATTCCTTGTTGGTCAGGGTCGGGACAAGCTGACCGCTATAGATAACTTCCCGGCTATCCCGGTTAATCGTCAGTTTACCAATACTAAAGAGGCTATTTTCCAGGCTAACGTTATCGGTGGGCGGCGGTGGGAGTGGCCCGGAACCGGTCTGTTTATCCAGGCGGCGGAAAATCACCCGGATACGCGCCATCAGTTCGCGAGGGCTAAAAGGCTTGGTAACATAATCGTCAGCCCCGATTTCCAGGCCGAGCAATTTGTCCACTTCCTCGCTCCGGGCGGTCACCATAATGATGGGGACATCGCTGGAAGACCGGATGCGGCGGCAGACTTCGACGCCATCGAGGCCGGGGAGCATCAGGTCAAGCAAGACAAAATCGGGTTGCTCGGATTGGAACCGGGTCAAGCCATCGAGGCCATCGCGCTCGTAGCTTACGTCATAACCTTCGGCCCGGCAATAAATAGTCAGGTAGTCGGCAATTGTCGGTTCATCTTCAATAATAAGAATTCTTTTGGCATTGCCAAGTTTAGGAAGGGTTTCCTCGCCTACAGGTGTTTGCATTGACATGATACTTACCCGGTCTTGCTTGATTGGCTTACTTTAAGCTTTATTTTAAAAGGTCGCTATCTTAAATCTTATCACACTACACGGTTATTTATAGGCTAACTACGTAAATTTTTTGCAAAATTTTAAAAATTTTAGTATTTTAGAAAATTATCAAATTGCCTTTCAGGTTCACATCTTTGTAATTTCTTTGTAAAAAATTTCCATATTCACAATCTTTTCAATTAGCAATTTGCTAAAATTGGCTCAGTATAGGCGTTTGCTTATTTAATTTTTTTTCTTGCCAGATTAATAAAATAATTAATTCGGAGTGGAAAAACCCTATTCCCATGCTTTTAAGCGACCTTAGAGGATTTTAAAGATGGAAGAGTCCAAAGATTTAGCCCCCCTTGACGGCGAAAGTACGGTACCGGCCAAGAACCCGATTGTATCCCAGCCCGAAATCAAGACGCCGGGTAAGGTGACCACCCCGGCAGCTGATTCGGATGGCCTGGAAGCTGTTCCCGGCCAGGCAGGGGGAGGTTTAGGACCTACCACCGGGGGCGGTGGTGCCCTCGGTAGACCGGTGACCCGCCCTCGTACCCGTCCCGCTCCGCGTAAACGTGCCAACCCCTGGGGTTGGGTTCTCGTCGTGTTAGTAGCCATCGCAGCCGGGGTCGGAGCTTTTTTCTACGTGCGCAGCACCCAGACCAACCCTGCTTTTGTCGGCTCTACTACCATTGCCAGCACCCGGTTGCCCGTAAGCGTTGCCATCAGCTCAAGCGGGCAGGTCCAGGCTAACGCCGACCAGAACATGACTTTCAGCGCGGGCGGCACCATCACCAAACTTTATAAAAACCTGGGTGACACTGTCAAAGCGGGCGATTCCCTGGCCGAAATTGATAACTCCGACCTGAATTTTTCCCTGCAAAGCGCCCAATCCAGCTATGACCAACAGTTAGCCACCTATAATACCACCATCGCGGGTGCGACCCAGAAAGACCTCGAAGTAGCCCAGGCTCAACTAGACTCGGCCAAAGCCAGCTACAACCAGACCGTTAACGGCACCGCCACGGCGGAAGACATCGCCAGCGCGAACGCGGCTTTAGCCACCGCCAACGGCCAGATTGGCACCGCCCAGGCTAACCTCAAAAGCGCCCAGGCTAAACTGGCCGCGGACCTGGCGGGGGGCACTCCTTCCGATATTGCCGCTGCCAAAGCGTCGTTGAGCTCGGCCCAGGCCAGCCTGGAAAGCGCCAAAGCGGCCCAGGCCAAGACCCTGGCCGGGAACGATGCCGCTACAATCGCCTCAGCCCAATCGACCTACGACCAGGCTGTCGCCAACCAGAAAAAGTCCCTCAGCCAGTTAAATCTGACGATTGCCAGCGACCAGATGGCAAAACAAGAGGCTCTCCTGGCCTTACAGGATGCCCAGGAAAAATACCAGGAGCAGGTGACTGCCAACCGCAACGCCGATGGCTCCTTGAAATCTAACCTGACCCAGGCCCAGATTGACGCCGAAACCACCGCGCTTCGGACGATGCAGACGGCCCAGGATACCTATAACAAAGCCGACCTGACCCTTAACGACGCCAATGTCCAGTTGCAGACCCAGACCCTGACCTTACAGTCAACGGTGGATAACGCCAAGGCCCAACTAGACAAAGCCAAGGCCGGACCGACCCAGGCCGACATTGCCTCGGCAGCGGCCCAGGTAGCCTCGGCCCAGGCCGGGCTCGACTCCGCCAACAAAGCCCTGATTGCCCTGACCCCGACCGACGCGACTATCGCTGCCGATGAAGCTTCGGTAGCTTCGGCCCAGCAATCTATACTCTCGGCCCAATCAGGTGTAGCCTCGGCCCAGGCCAACCTGGCGAAACTCAAGGGCGGCACCCCTGACGCGATTACCCAGGCTGAATCGAGCGTAAAGCAGGCCCAGGCGACCCTGGACGACCTCAAAGCCGGTCCCACCCAGAACGCCATCGCTATCGCCAAGGCTCAATTGGAAGTGGCCCAGACCAACCTTGACAAGGCCAAAATTGCCCTCGACTCCGCCGTCCTGAAGTCTCCGATTAACGGGACGGTTATCTCGACCACGGTTACAACCGGGCAGCTTGTGACGGCTTCGACGGTTATATATGAAGTGGTCGACCTGAGCAGCCTGCACGTCGATGTAAACGTGGGTGAAACCGACATCTCCAAGATTACCGAGAATATGCCGGTAGCGCTCAACCTTGACGGTATCCCTAACAAGAGCTTTACCGGGAAAGTTACCTTTATCTCGTCCAAGGCGACCGTAACCAGCAACGTCGTCAACTACACCGTCACGGTTACGCTCGACCAGGGTTCTACCAACAGCCTGGTAAACGCCTACCCACAAGAATTTGCTAAACTGTTACAGCGCCCAACTGGCGGCACCTTTACCGGGCGCAATGGGACCGGCGGGACAGCGGCGGCGGGTACACCTGGGGCAGCGACTACGCCCGGTGGAACAGCGGCAGCCGGGGCCCCCACCGGAACCGGGACCGGGGCCACTAACGGCAACGGTGGGACCGGCGTCCGGGGCGGTTCCGCGGCGCTGGCTACCGCGACCGGGGTCTGCGGTTACACTCTCAGCACCAACAACAGCACCCAACAGCCCAAGATTGGTATGACGGCGAACGTCACCTTCTGTCTGAACCTGAAAGCGGGAGTACTGGCTGTCCCCAACCGGGCCGTCAAGACCCACCGGGTCAACGGGGTCACCAGCAGCTATGTAACCATCCTGCTGGATGCGGCCACCAACAAGACCGAAGATGTGGACATCGTTACCGGGCTGGTTGGCGACAGCTATACCGAAATCACCGGCGGCAACATTAAAGAAGGTGATGTGATTGTGGTCAGCACGGCCAGCACAGGTGGTACCACCCGCACAACCACGACCGGTGGCTTTGGTGGCGGTGGCGGGGGTGCCGTCTTTGTCAACGGTGGCGGCGGCGGTTTCGCCGCGCCGGGCCGGTAACCTTACCGCTTATTCGATAGAAGGTATAAGCTTATGATTAAGGTAACTGATGTCACTAAGACTTACTGGATGGGTGAGGTCGAAGTTAATGCTCTCCGGGGCGTAACCTTCGAGGTCCATGATGGCGAGATGGTCGCCATCATGGGGCCGTCCGGCTCAGGTAAGTCCACCCTGATGAATATCCTGGGGGTGCTGGACCAGCCTTCCACCGGCAGCTATACGATTGACGACGAGGAAGTGGCCCGCATGAGCGAAAGCCAGATGGCCGAGATTCGCAACCGCAAAATCGGTTTCGTCTTCCAGAGTTTTAACCTCCTGCCTCGCCTGACCGCCCTTGGTAATGTTGAGCTACCGATGCTCTATTCAGGGATGTTCAGCCGGGCCGAGCGGTACGAACGGGCCGCCTCAGCCCTCGAATCGGTTGGACTGGGCGACCGCCTTGACCACAAACCGAAGGAACTATCCGGCGGGCAGCAGCAGCGCGTGGCAATCGCCCGGTCGCTGGTGAATGACCCTACTATCATCCTGGCCGACGAGCCGACCGGGGCCCTCGATACCCACTCGACCGAAGAAGTGCTGGGGATTTTCCAGAGGTTAAATTACGAAGATGGCATCACGGTCATCTTTGTAACCCACGAACAGGATGTCGCCGACCACTGCCGCCGGATAGTCCGTATCCGCGACGGCCTGATTGAAAGCGACCGCCCGGTGTTGAGTCAGCGGTGGGTCTACCAGCCAATGTTGAATAGCGGCGAACTTGGCCTGGTAAAGGGGTAAATTAAATGAACTTTATTGAGAGTTTCAAAATAGCCCTGACCAGCCTGGCCTCCAACAAAATGCGGTCACTCCTGACCATGCTCGGTATCATTATCGGCGTGGGGGCGGTTATCGCCTTGCAGAGTATCGGTGAAGGGGTGGTCGCCAGCAGTATGGCCCGCCTCACCGCCAACGGCACCAACCTGATTTCTATCACGCCGGGCAGCACTTCCTCCGGTGGGGTAGCTACCAGCACTACTGCCGCCACCCTGACCCTTGAAGACGCCGAGGCGATGGCGGATACCACCCGTATAACGGCAGCCCAAGCGGTTGCGCCCGAACTACAAACGGGTGGGCAACTCGTTTACGGCAGTGTCAATACAGTTGGCCGGGGGGTCGGTACCACCACCGCCTACCCCCAGGTCCGCGATTTGACGATTGCCGAAGGTGACTGGTTCCAGGATACCGATTACAACCAATCTACCACGGTGGTGGTCCTGGGCGCGACCGTCGCCTCTACATTGTTCCCGGCAGACGACCCCATCAACAAAACGATAAAAATCAACCGGATTAACTTTACCGTGGTGGGAGTGCTGGCAGCTAAAGGGGGTAACGGGTTTGGTTCGGTGGATAGCCAGGTCTATATGCCGATTACTACGGTCCAGAAAAAACTGGCCGGGAACCGCCAGCAAGGGCTCTCCGGCACCGGTAAGACCGTTAGCGACATCGTGGCGAAAGCGGATAAACCGGACGATGTAGACCTGCTAATCAGTCAAATTACCGACCTCCTGCGGGAACGTCACAAGATTAGCGGTACTCAATCGGACGATTTCACGGTAGTCAACCAGCAAGACCTGTTACAGACGGCTAAAGACCAGGCTGCTACCTACACCATCTTTCTGCTGGTCATCGCTTCTATCTCGCTTTTCGTCGGCGGCATCGGCATTATGAATATCATGCTGGTAACGGTGACGGAACGGACCCGCGAAATCGGTATCCGCAAGGCTATCGGGGCCAAACCCTTCGATATTCTCATCCAATTCATGATAGAAAGTATCAGCATTTGCCTGGTGGGTGGCTTAATCGGGGTAGTGCTGGGGGTGATTTCCTCGCTTATCGTAAACGCGACAGTGCCATCTTTGCCAACCCAGCTAAGTGTCTCGGTAATCGTAATCGCCGTGGCCTTCGCAGTGGCGGTGGGGCTATTCTTCGGAATATACCCGGCGCGGCGGGCCAGCAGGCTCAACCCGATTGACGCCCTTCGCTACGATTAGAATACAACACCTTTCAACTAGATTAAGAAGTGGGATTCGTTCAATTACGAATCCCTCTTTTATTTTACCTTTAGACACCTATGGTATCTTTAAATCCAGGAATTCTAAACAACAACCAAATTCAGGAGTTTATTTTGGAAGGAATAATTCATGTCAGGACAGGCGTAGCCGTGGTAAAGGATGGGAAAATCCTGTTTGTACCGCACTATAACACCAATTTTGCCCCGCTCCAATGGTATTTGCCCGGTGGTAAAGTCGAGTACGGCGAGAGCGTGGAGGCAGCCGCCAGGCGCGAATTTCTCGAAGAAACAGGCTACACGGTTCAGCTCGATGCTCTTCTAGATATAAATGAAATCATAATCAAGGAAAAACCCTGGCATAGCCTGACCATTTGTTACCTGGGCACTGTAACCGGGGGTACATTAACAGGCGAAACTAACCATCCCTACGGTGATAAAACCCCGCGCTGGTTCGCCTTCGAAGCCCTTAAGGAGCTAAATTACCACCCTGCCAGGGTTATTGATAAGGCCCTAAAATTTTCCTCGTAAAATTATTAAGCTCAAACCCGGCGAATTCCCATGAAAATACCCCTGGAAACGCGGTTTTACTGGCCTAAGGGGTTTGTGGCTGGTAAAATAAAGCGGTTTTAGATAAAGTGAATCTAAAAACTTTACATTAAGATTATGTATTTGTTTATTGCTCGTTTTGCTGCTTATTTATCTATTTAGAACTTTTAAGGGATAGTTATAAATGGACCTCTTAACACAAAATCAAAAAGATCCAATTGAAACCACCTCGCCTCACCTGTTTAGTCCCCTCACCATTCGCGGTATTACAATGCGGAACCGCATAATGGTTTCGCCGATGTGTATGTACAGTTCGGAAGATGGTTTCGCTACTGACTGGCACCTGGTCCACCTCGGCAGCCGGGCGGTTGGTGGAGCCGGGCTGGTAGTGGCGGAAGCTACCGCCGTGGAAGCGCGAGGCCGGATTTCCCCGCAAGACCTCGGCATCTGGGACGACCGTCATATCGAAATGTTGTCACGGATAAACCACTTTATAAAGGAACATGGCGCGGTACCGGGGATACAACTGGCCCACGCCGGGCGCAAGGCCAGCGTCTACCGTCCCTGGGAAGGTTCCGGGGCCGTCCCTGCCTCCCAGGGCGGTTGGCCGGAGGATGTTGTAGGTCCCAGCCCCGAAGCTTTCGCACCTAACTATTATCTCCCCCGCGAACTGACCAGAGAAGAAATCGCAGAAATAGTCGAAGCCTTTGCGAAAGGCGCTCAGCGGGCGGTCGAAGCCGGTTTTGAAGTGATGGAAATTCACGGAGCCCACGGCTACCTGCTCAACGAATTTCTATCGCCTGCTTCCAATCACCGCACCGACGAATACGGCGGCTCCCTGGAAAACCGGGCGCGCTTTTTACTCGAAGTGGTCCGGGCTATCCGGGCGACCATTCCCGCCGAACTGCCTCTGTTCGTCCGGCTTTCCGCGACCGACTGGCTGCCCGAAACCGAACCGAGTTTTACCCCTGCCGATAGCGTAATTGTCTCGAAATGGCTAAAAGATGCCGGGGTGGACGCGATTGATGCCTCGACCGGGGGAAATTCGGCCAAACAGCAGGTTAAGGCCGGGCCGGGTTACCAGGTGCCTTTCGCGGAGCAGATTAAACACGAAAGCGGTATCCTGACAGCGGCGGTTGGGCTGATTTACGAGCCGGAGCAGGCTGACCGGATTATACGCGAGGGCAAGGCCGATATGGTGGCGATGGCCCGCGAGTTGTTACGCGACCCCTATTGGCCCTTACATGCCGCCCGCGCCCTCGGCCACGAGATCAAATGGCCTGACCAGTATATAAGGGCCGTACGTTAATGGAGCCAAGATTTACCCCGCTGTCAGAGCCGACCGGGGGAAAAGAAGCCAGCCTACCGGAAATCCTTAGCGGGACTTTACCACCCGCTTTTTACGAGCAACAAACCCTGGAAGTCGCCCGCCAGATGCTCGGTAAAACCTTGCTGGTCGTGCCGGAAGATGCCGAAACAGCCGATGAAGCTACTGCCGGGATAATCGTGGAGACCGAAGGCTATCTTGGACCGGACGACCCTGCCAGTCACGCTTTCGGGGGCCGGACCCGCCGCAACGATATTATGTGGGGGGCGCCGGGTTTTGCTTACGTCTATTTCACCTACGGCAACCACTGGATGGTGAACGTCGTGACCGGGCCGGAAGGCCTCGCGGCGGCGGTGCTCGTGCGGGCGGTCCAGCCTATCCTGGGACTGGAAACTATGCGGGAACGGCGGGGTCTACACCGGCTCAAAGGTAAGAAGGGAGACCAGCAGCTTACCAACGGGCCGGGCAAACTCTGCCAGGCGCTGGGCATTACCGGGGCTTTCAACGGGCAAGCCCTGGCTGGACCGCGCCTCTACCTGGCCGAAACACCTCCTGCCCACCGGCTTCCCCACTTCCAAACAATCGAAACCACCCGCATCGGTATCACACGTGGCGTTGAATTTCCCTGGCGCTTTTATGTTAAAAATAATGCTTTTGTATCTAGAGTATAAAATGGTTTGGGGATATGTCGCTAAATAAAATGCCCTTTTTGGCATTAGGAACAAGTTTGCCGGATTTGCCGCCAGGTCCTATATTTAGCTAAATTTTATTCATTTCAGTAGAAAGCCTGCTCTTATGCCACAAAATTTTGCCGAGTTAAGCGAAAGTATCCTGAAAAGCTATCTCGAAATGCACCCCGGCGTCGCCCGCTACTATATTGGCCTGCACGAGTACGACGGCAAGATGCCGGACTTTAGCCGCCAGGGTATCGAAACCTGGCTGGCGACGGCCCGCCAGCAATTGGCCGACCTCAACAGCCTGGACCCGGCGGCCTTGACCGCCCAGGAAAAGTTTGACGTGGACCTCCTGCAACATAATCTCGAAGCGGGTATTTTTGAACTGGCCGACCGTCGCGAGTGGGAAAGCAGCCCCCTCTTTTACGCCGGACCCCTGGCCCTGTACAGTTATCTTTCCCGCAATTACGCCCCACTGGAAGACCGAGTCGCAGCCCTGGTGGAGCAACAAAAACAGGTCCCCGGCTTTTTGAAAATTGCCCGTGAAAACCTTAAACCACCCTTCTCCCGCTCGCTCCTGGAAGTATCCCTGATGGCCCTGCAAGGCGAAATTCGCCTGCGTCAAACCGAGGTGGAAACCATCAGCCTGTCGCCTCATCTTTCCTCTGAATTGCAACAGGCCAGCGCCCAGGTCAACCGGGAGGCTATCGCAGCCATCCAGGGACTGGTAGATTATCTCAAGGAGCAACAAGCCGAGGCCCACGATGATTTCGCCCTTGGCCGGGAGAATTACGAAAAGCTTTTGCGCTACAATGAACTGTTAGAAATGCCCCTGGAAGATGTCCTGGCGGCGGGCGAGCGCAACCTGCAAGAGAATTTTGAGGCCATTAACGCGCTGGCAAAGGAAATAGACCCCGCAGCCAGTCTTTCCGAGATTAAGGCCCGGTTCGACAAACAACACCCCACCAATGCCGAGCTGATTCCCTATACCCAGGGTTTGCTCGAAAATATCCGCGAATTCCTGGTTACCAACGACCTGATTACCATTCCCAACGAGAACCGGGCGACTGTCGCGCCGACCCCGGCCTCGCAGCGCTGGAGTTTTGCCAGTATGGCACCCTCCGGCCCCTATGAGACCTCGAACGAGAGCTATTACTTTGTGACACCGCCCGAAGATGATTGGTCGCCGGAGCGGGCCGAGGATTGGCTTACCGTCTTTAACTATGGCAACCTGGAAGATATTTCTATCCACGAAGTGTATCCGGGTCACTTTGTCCACTTTCAGCACATCCACCAGGCACCAAGTAAGGTCACGAGAGTCCTGCTCATGAGCAGCCCCTGTCACGCTGAGGGTTGGGCGCATTACGCCGAACAGATGATGCTCGAACAGGGTTATGGCAAAAACGACCCGGCTATCCGGCTGGCGCAACTGACCTGGGCGCTGGTCCGCAATTGCCGTTATGTCGCCAGCATCAAGATGCACACCCAGGGAATGAGCGTAGAAGAAGCTACCCGGCTCTTTATGACTTACGCCGGGCTGATGGAGGGTCCGGCCAGGGCTGAAGCCTTGCGCGGCACCTTCGACCCCGGCTATTTCTCGTATACCCTTGGTAAACTGATGTTTTTGAAGATGCGGGAAGATTTACAGAAACGTGAGGGAGAAAAATTCAGCCTTAAAACTTTCCACGACGCCTGTGTTGGCAACGGCGCGCCGCCCCTCCCGCTCTTACGCAAAAAGCTGCTGGGTGCGGAAAGCGGCTCTTTGCTATAAAAAACCGGCTTTCTTGTAAACTAGCCAGCAGCCAGGTGTCCAATCCTGAATCAAAAAGCCTGGACCTCTTTAGTGGATAAAGAGGTCCAGGCTAATTTTATTTATCTGCTAGCCAAGCGGTTTGTGGCCGTTACCGTTGTTATGGCCGCCTTCATCGAGTTCCGGGTTGTTAATGGGGTCTTCCTCGATGAGGTCCACGAACTCGGAAGATTCGAGCGGGTTAAGCCCATCCATGGTGTCGTGACCGTTGCCGTTGGTATCGGTTAAAACTTTACCCTTGTCATCGACGGGCAGGCGCAGGCTGTCCAGTTCGGTGCCTTTACCCCGGACCATCGCAGCAGCGGCCTGTTCCTCCCGGACGACCGCAACCGAGGCCACTGCGTCTGCTTTGCCTTCTTTGAAGGTCATCACCATAACGCCCTGGGTAGCACGGCCCTGCTGGCTGATGTCTTTGGCGGCTACCCGCGTGACCATACCGCCGGTGGTCATAATCATAATCTCGTCGTTACCCTTAACGACACGGGTCGCCACAATCCGGCCACTCTTATCACCAATGCGCATGGCGATAACACCCTGGCCGTACCGCCCGTGGGTCGGGAATTCTTCGAGCGGGGTCCGCTTGCCGATACCGTTAGATGTGATAATCAGCAGGTCCGCACCGGGATCGACCAGGTCCATCCCGACCACGTAATCGGTTGGATTAACCAACCGGATAGCATTCACACCAACCGTATCGCGGCCCATCGGGCGGACTTCTTCCTCGCGGAAGCGGATAGTCTTGCCCTCGGCGGTGGTCATAATCACTTCGCCGTTACCGGAAGTTTCCCAGACAAAGCTCAGTTCGTCGTTATCTTCCAGGCGGATGGCAATCAGACCGTTGGAGCGGACCGCCGCGAATTCATTCAGGTGGGTCCGTTTAATCTTACCGTTGCGGGTCGCCATAATCAGGTATTCCGACTTATCAAAGCTGCTCACCGGCAAAACGCTGGTGATGGTTTCGTTCTGGACGACCGAAATCAGGTTGATAATCGGCAAACCCTTGGCGGTTCGGCCCGAATCGGGAATTTCGTGGGCTTTTAGCTGGAAGACCCGGCCCTTATTGGTAAAAAACAAAAGGCTATCGAGAGTGCTACAGATAATTGTATGCTTGATAGCGTCTTCCTCGCGGGTGGTCATACCCGTGATACCCTTGCCGCCCCGGCGCTGAGTCTTGTAGGTGTCGTGAGCCAGCCGTTTCACATAACCTTTGTTGGTAAGGGTTACCAGGATAAGCTCGTCGGGGATTAAATCCTCGACCGAGAAATCCGACTCGACCCCGGCCATAATAGTCGTCCGGCGGGCATCGCCATACTTGTCACGCAGCCCCTTGAGATCGTCTTTGATAAGACCCAGGATTTTTTCGGGGTGTTCGAGCAAGTCCTGGAAGTAAGCGATATTCTTGCGGACCTCGTTGTACTCGTCCTGGATACGCTGGTGTTCGAGAGCAGCCAGGCGGCCCAACTGCATTTCCAGGATAGCGACAGCCTGCTCTTCGCTCAACTCGAAGTTCTCCATAAGAGCGGTGCGAGCGAAATCGCGGCTCTTGGACCGCCTGATCGAGTTGATAATCTCGTCAATCTGGCTGATGGCCTTGAGCAAACCTTCGAGGATATGGGCGCGACGTTCGGCCCGGTCAAGGTCGAAACGGGTCCGGCGGCGGATAACGTCCTGCCGCCAGGCGATATGTTCGCGCAAAATCCGGCGCAGGGTTAACAACTTCGGTTCGAGACCGTTCTCGACCAGGGCCAGCAGGTTGCAGCTAAACGAGGTCTGAAGCTGGGTATATTTGAATAACTGGTTGAGAACCTTTTTGGGCTGAGCATCGCGCTTGAGGTCAATCACCAAACGAATACCGCTCCGGTCGCTCTCGTTGTTCATGTCCGAGATGCCATCCAGTTTGCCATCTTTAACCAGTTCGGCGATGCGCTCCTGCAAAGTTTTGAGGCTGACCTGGTAGGGCAATTCGGTCACGATGATACTAAAACGGCCCCGGTTTTCCTCGATATGGGCTTTGGCCCGCACGATGATGCGCCCTCGCCCGGTGCTGTAGGCTTCCTTGATACCGTCTCGGCCCAGGATAATCCCGCCGGTCGGGAAGTCCGGCCCCGGCAGGTATTCGAGCAGTTCATCCACGGTCGCGTCGGGATGGTCGGCCAGGTAAATCAGGACATCGCAGAGTTCGCCCAGGTTGTGCGGCGGAATATTGGTCGCCATACCGACCGCGATACCCTGGGCCCCGTTCAAGAGCAAGTTGGGTAGTTTGGCGGGTAAGGCGCCCGGTTGTTGTTCGCTGCCGTCATAGTTAGGGACGAAATCAACGGTATCTTTTTCCAGGTCTTGCAAAAGCTCATCGGTAATCGTAGCCATGCGGGCTTCGGTGTAACGCGGGGCGGCGGGCGGGTCGTCTTCGATAGAGCCAAAGTTACCCTGACCATCAATCAGCGGATAGCGCAGGGAGAAGTCCTGGGCCATACGGACCATTGTTTCGTAGATGGAAGAATCACCGTGAGGGTGATATTTACCCATCACATCACCGACGATACGGGCGCTCTTGCGGTAGGGGCCGTTAAAGCGGTAATTATTCTCGTACATCGAGTAGAAAATGCGCCGTTGCACCGGCTTGAGGCCATCGCGTACGTCCGGCAAAGCTCGCTGGACAATCACGCTCATAGCATAGTCCAGGTAGGCCGTACGCATTTCCTGGTCAATATCCACAACTCGTATATTGCCCAAATTGCCGTTTTCGCCGATTTCCATAGAGGTGTAACTTTCCCTTCTGTACATTCTCAAGTAAATAATTTAACCTGTATATTATACCTTTTTTGAGGCTAAATTTCAAGAAAATCGAACATTTGCATTAATTTTTTTATCCCTTTCCAATGGGGTAAATGAAACGCACAAAACGAGTTTTGTTCTAATTTGAAAATGGGATAAGTAAAATAAGGACAATAAAGCCCTGTTTATTACTGTTAACGGGGTTATCCACATTTTAACCTGTCGTAAACAGGCAAAGCGACTGCCGGGTTTTCCGATGATTCAGGATGGTATGCTATACTTCGTCCAATAATTTGTGTTAGAAAATAACGTTTAGGAAATATAGCTTAAAAATTTCCGGGGGGAAGCGTGGCCCTTTACATTACGTTGTGCGGCAATATTGGAGTTGGCAAGACCACCCTGGCCGGGATTATGGCCGAACGCTGGCGCTGGCAGTTGTTCCAGGAGTCGGTGGAGGACCATCCCTACCTGGCCGATTATTATGCCGAGCGTCCTCGCTGGGCCCTCGCCAGCCAGCTCGTATTCCTGGAGCGGACCTTTCGCCAGCAGTTGACCATTACGCGGGGCGACGTAAACGCGGTCCAGGAACGCAGCGCCGCCGAGAACTTCATGGTGTTTGGCCGGACTCTCTTTGAAGAAGGCATCCTGGCTCCCCGCGAGTTCGGCACTCTCAGTGACCTCTATTATTTGCTGGAAGACGCCGTAAGGCCCGCTGACCTCCTGGTCTACCTGCGGGCCAGCGAAGACACCCTCCTGGAACGGATTGCGATGCGAGGCCGCAGCTACGAGTCGAGTGGAATTGACCGCGAATACCTGGCGGCCCTCAACCGCTCCTACGACCGCTTCTTTTCGGAATACCATATCGGTCCCAAGCTGGAAATTGACATGAACAACTACGATATTGCCCTTCACCCGGGCGATACCGAGGAAGTCTTGCGCCGGATTGCCGAGGCGACCGGGTACGACCCCGAACTGGTCCTGTTCTAAGGGAAATTCATTAGAAACGGGAATTCTCCTACCAGACAGTCCTTCTTCTGGGGAAAGTAGAACGGCCCATCCTAACCGAAACAGAACCAGACTAACCAGAGACAAATCACCCTTTAGCACATCCTTCGCTGCGCTCAGGATGTACCAGGGAGGGTTATCACCCCGCCCTACAGACAGGGCTGAAATCGGAGAATTGTGATGCCAGGGACTTATGCTTGTGATATTGTCCACCGGACCGGCGGTTACCGCCTTGGGTGCCTTCGCTTCGTTCAGGGTGTACTGGGGTAGTGGGATACTTTAATTTCCCAACTTTTACAAGAGGCAAGTCAAGAATAGCAAATGAAAGCTTAATTACTTAGCGGGGAAGCGCAGCTTTTTATCCTGTTCGTAGGGGAGATGGTTAATAAGAGCAGTCTCGGCCCTGGCGAGTTCCGCCCCCAGGTAAGCGGCGTGTTCGAACTGCGAAAGAAGTTTTTCCCGGATGGCCGTGAGGTAGATTACATCGGCGGCGCGGCCCCGGATGATGTGGGTCAGTTTCTTGGCGGTGGTGTAGCGTTCGAGGGCGATTTCGTTTCTCTCCCGATCGAGACTTATTACGAAATAACCGAGCGGGTCTAGTTCGAGCCAGGCGCGGCGGTGGGCTTGCATTTCAACGGGTGTTTCTCCGCTCAGGTGGAACTGGGCGGCTTTCCCGGCCTCGGTAGTTTCGAAGGGTGGGGTCTGGCGCTCGAAAAGTTCTTTAGCAACCTCGTTCAGGCGGCGAGGTTTGAGTTCACCGATATAATTAACCAGTTCGATTTGCTGGCGGAAGGTTTCGACCGTTTCGCGGGGTAAGTTGGTCAGTTCGGCGGTCGAGCCGGTCGCCCCGATGATATGGCCCTGCTCGTCCAGGCCGTTCGCTTGCAGCATCAAAAGGGCCTCCCCCACCTTGAAGATGGGGGACTCTTTACCGCAAAGCACCAGGTAGCGCAGGCGGGGATTGGAGACAACGTTGCGAATCATCTTTTCCAGGCCCAGGTTGGCCGTCTGGATTGAGCCGGTAATGGCGCTGTATTCGGGGTTTATCTGATCAATCAGGGCCGTACTGCTGAGGGTGCAGACCGCCACAGCGCTATCGAAGTTGCCCAGGGCGAAATGGCCCGGCGAGGGGGGCCAATCCACCACCCGGCCCACCGTCTTGCGCCACAATTTCAGGCCGCGCCGGTAAATTTTCTTCGCACCTTCGAGAGGTTTTGTTTTTATTGAGGGGTCAGACACAGTTTCACTCAAAGTATTTTTTGTATTATTGAGGTTTTTACTTTACCTGTACTCAGTAGTATCAGCAGTTTTCCGTTTTACGCGCCCTTTAGGGTGAACGTTGTTTTGTTATACGTTTAACGTTGTCTTGATTATAGCACAGCCTCAAAATCTCAGATTCCGCGAAGCCAGGTTTAGATTATGAGAAAGGTTTGAACCTGATTAGGGTTTGATTAGGCAGCAAAGCCCTTTATTGATTTTTAGAAAGGTTTATGATAACTTTAGGTCAGATCAGGACCTGTTCAATGATACTTTTAATAGCATAAGATTATTGGGATTCTGCCAGATGACACAACTCCAAGAAAAGCCGACCCAGGCTCCTTCCGGTCCTAAGGGCCCGGACAAATACGGACAGCACCGCAAAGCTAAAGGGGGAAACCGCAAATTTATTGCCGCCGGGGCTGTTATCGTGGTAGCGGCGGTAGCGATTGTAGCGGTCGCGATGCAGGGTAGCTCGGTTTACTATGTCACCATTGCCCAATTTCACGGCAACCAGACGGTCCAGGCTTCCAATAAGGAAGTCCGAGTAGCCGGGAAAGTAGTCCCTGGCACAATCACGCGGGATAGCACCACCCAGGAAGTGTCTTTTACGGCGGTAGACGAAACCGACCCGACCCAGACCATGAAGGTAGTCTATGACAAAATCGTGCCTGACACCTTTAAGGACGATGCCCAGGTGGTAGTAACGGGCACGTATAGCAACGGGGTCTTCTCAGCTAACGAAATGCTTGCTAAATGTCCTTCCAAGTATAGTTCTACGGCGGCGGATAGCAATTAGCAACCGCTGGTCTGGCGCGAGGTGGTTGTAAGAAAAGGCTGTAGTAGAGGCGGCTTGCTGCAATCACCTTTTTTATGCCTTTGAACCACCTTTTAAAACTATCCCAAAACCAGGCTATTCAGGGTATTACCTCAGGTTTAATACAGGTTGAAGAAGTAGAAATATGAACCAGATAGGTTATGTGGCATTACTGGTTGGGGCGGTCATGTCCGCTTACGCCGTTATCGCTTTAAGCGTGGGGGCGTTGCGACGCTATCCCCAGCTAGTTAAAAGTGGCCGGTACGCCGCCTGGTCCGTCGTGGGCCTGGTAGGTGTCGGCGTAGTATGCGTCCAGTACGCCCTCTTGACGAGCGATTTTTCGCTGCGCTACGTGGTTGAGGTCTCCTCCCGCGAGATGGAGTGGTGGTACAAAATCGGGGCGATGTGGGGCGGCCAGGAAGGATCACTGCTGCTCTGGTCGCTTATCCTGGCGGCTTGTATGGCCTTCTTACTGGTCCAGACCCGCCGGATGCAGCCCAAAGAATTCGGCCCCTGGATTATCGTCGCGATGTGCAGCGGTACCGCCTTCTTCCTGACCATGTGTACCCTGGTCGTAAACGTCTTCGAGCCCATCGCCATCGTCCCCGATGACGGCAAAGGTCTCAACCCCCTGTTGCAAAACCCCGGTATGATGATTCACCCCCCGGTCCTCTACACGGGCTATGTCAGCACTATCGCGGCCTTTGGTTTCGCCTTCGCGGCCCTGGCAAGTGGGCGGCTGGACAATAGCTGGGTGCGGTTGGCCCGGCGCTGGATCCTGGTTAGCTGGGTCTTTCTAACTATGGGTAACTTCCTGGGCGGCCAGTGGGCATATGTCACGCTCGGCTGGGGCGGCTATTGGGCCTGGGACCCGGTGGAAAATGCCGCGATTATGCCCTGGTTTATCAATACGGCCCTGCTCCATAGCGCCATGATTCAACAGCGGCGCGGTCAGTTCAAAGTCTGGAACCTCTCGCTGGCGATTATCGCCTACGCCCTCTCCCTCTTTGGTACCTTCCTGACCCGCAGCGGTGTCCTCAGTTCGGTCCACGCCTTTGGCGAAAGCACCCTTGGCCCCTACTTCATGGTCTGGATTGGCCTCATCCTGATTATCGGGTTCGGCCTGGTCTTCATGCGGCTGCCCGAACTCAAAAGCGAAAACAAGCTTGACGGGCTGCTTTCCCGCGAAACCAGCTTTTTGCTCAATAACATCCTCTTTTTCCTGGCAGTAATCTTCATGCTGTGGGGCACTTTGTCGCCCCTGGTCAGCCAGATCACGACCGGAATCAAAAGCGAGGTCAAGCCCGCCTATTTTGTCCAGACCGTTGCCCCGGTCCTGCTGGCGATTATGTTCCTGATGGGCATCGGGCCGCTGATTGCCTGGCGGCGGGCCACCCTCGAAAGTCTCTCGCGCAGCTTCTGGATACCGGCTTTGCTGGCTTTTGCCGGTGCGGCCCTGCTTTACGCCTTCGGGATGCGCGAGATTGTCGGTATTATCGCATTCTCGATTGCTATCTTTACCGCTTCCACGGTCGGCCTCGACTATTTCAAAGGCATCCGGGCCCGGCGAAGACACACCGATGGCAAAGTTCTTCCGGCGGTCAGTTCGCTGGTCAAGCGGAACCGGCCCCGCTATGGCGGCCTGCTGGTCCACCTCGGTATAATTATTATCATGGTGGTCATCGTGGCCTCGTCCATCTTCAAGGTGAACATCATCCAGGTCGGAGATACCCGCTACTCGATTGACGAGACCAGGGGTGTCACGGCCAACATCGGCGACACCATGATTATCAAGGGCTTTCACGAGTACCGGATAAAACTGGAACGGATTGACGCGATTGGCTCACCCCTGAAGATGCGCTTCCAGGCTTATATGTCGGTTACAAAAGACGGTAAGCCGCAAGACCCGCTCATGCCCGCTGCCGAGCTTTACACGGCCAGCCAGCAGCCGAATACGGTCGTCTTTATCCGGGTCGACCCCCTGGAAGACCTTTATATCAGCATGCCTTTACAGGCGATTGACACCCAGCGCGACGCCCAGGGCAACCCGGTCCTGACGGACGGCAAACCGGTCATAACCGGGGCGGCCTTCCAGCTCTGGGTCAACCCTTTGATGATGTGGAGTTGGGTCGGATTGCTGGTGACTATAATCGGGCTGATTATTGCAATCTGGCCGGACCCGGTCCCGGCCCGCCAACCGGCTACCGAAAAGGTACGGGCCGGTGGCAAGGAAACCGAGCCGGTGGGAGTATAACTTGTTATCATGGTAGTCTGGTCAATCATTCAAATGCCGCCGCTCCAAACGACCCCGCCTTCGAGTGCGAGTGACAGTTCGACATTCCTGGGCTGGTTCATTGGGCTGGTTATGGCGGTAGTAGTCCTGGGCCTGGTGGCCCAACCCCTGCGCGGCGAAATCAAAAAACGCAAACCGGCTTTTGAAAATTTCCGGCTGGAACAAAACCAGTTGGAAGGGTTGCAGGAAAGCGCCCTGGCCGAAAGCCGTGTCCTGGAAGACCTCGATTTCGACCGGGAGCTTGGGATTATCGAGGAGAAGGATTACACCGAGCTAAAACAACGCTCGGAGGTGCGCCTGGATGGTTTGCGCGAGGAAATCGATCAGCTCCGGGGTAAAATCTCCGGCCAACCGTTAACTCTGCCAAAACCGAGCCGCATACCGGGACGGAACCGTGCGACCGTGACGGTCGCCCAAAACCAGAAGCCTCAAGGCAGTATCGCGACCAAAACCCGGTCCGGCGATACCGGCAAATTCGCTATAAAGTCGGCGGTTAAAGAAAAACTGAAATGCGGCGAGTGCGGGACGCCCTTCAAGCCGGGTGACCGTTTCTGCCGCCTGTGTAGCGCCCCGTTACCCCTGTTGTGCCTGAACTGTGGCAAAGAAGTTACCGAGGATGATCGCTTTTGCGCCGGTTGTGGGAGCGCCGTAAACACCTGATAGTTTTTTTGCGGTTAGCCGGTAATTTTAGCTAACTTCTTACTACAGAAGCAGACAAAATGAAGATTCTAATCAAAAACGCCGAAATTATTACCGTTAACCCGCACGATGAAATCCTGACCGGCGATGTGCTGGTTGAAGATACCTCAATAGTCGCCATAGGCCGGCTAGGCGACATTCAGGCTGACAAAACCATTGACGCCACCGGCAAAACGCTCATTCCCGGCTTTGTCCAGACCCACCTGCACCTCTGCCAGACCCTTTTTCGGGGCCAATCCGACGATCTCGAACTGCTAGACTGGCTGCGCAAGCGCATCTGGCCGCTCGAAGCCTCTCACGACGAAGAATCCATCTACTGGTCGGCCCTGCTTGGCATCGGTGAACTATTCGAAAGCGGCACGACCTCGCTGGTGGACATGGAGACGGTCCGGTACACCGAAAGCGCCTTTCAAGCCCTGGCCGAGAGCGGCATCCGGGCCCTGAGCGGTAAGGTAATGATGGACCACGGCGCGGAAGTCCCGCCGGGCCTGTTTGAGAATACCGCCGCCTCGCTCGAAGAAAGCGTCCGGCTGCTCGAAAAGTGGCACGGGCACGATGGCGGGCGAATCCAGTATTGTTTTTGCCCTCGCTTCGTGGTTAGCTGCACCGAGCCGCTCCTGGTCGGGGTCCGTGACCTTTCGAAACATTATGACGTGATGGTCCATACCCACGCCAGCGAAAACCGGGGTGAAATCGCCCTGGTCGAGAGCGAACGGGGTATGCGGAACGTGATCTATCTCGACCATATCGGCCTGGCAAACGAACGCCTCATCCTGGCCCATTCCATCTGGCTGGACGACCAGGAACGGCGGATTTTAGCCGAGCGTAACGTGAAGGTCACTCACTGTATCAGCTCCAACCTGAAGCTTGCCAGCGGTATTGCCGACCTCCCGGCCTTAAAAAAGGCGGGCGTGGCGGTGGGCCTGGGTACGGATGGCGCGGCGTGTAGCAACGTTCTCGATATGTTCCAGGAGATGCGCCAGGCTGCGCTCGTCCAGAAAGTGATGCACGGCCCCACGACCATGCCCGCCCGCGAAGCCTTACGGATGGCGACCATGGGCGGCGCACAGGTGATGCGGCTGGAAGACAAAATCGGCAGCATTGAAGTCGGCAAACGGGCCGACCTGGTCCTTTTAGACCTTAACCAGTTGCACAGTTATCCTTCCAGGGGAGTAGACCCGGTCTCGCGGGTGGTCTACAGCGCAGGTAAGCAGGACGTGGAAACGGTCCTGGTCAACGGCAAAGTGGTGCTGGAAGACCGCAAACTGCTTACGATTGACCGTAAAGCCGTCCTGCGCAATTCGAATGAGTCGATAGAACGGCTCCTGAAACGCTCCGGCGTTAATGATAACAGGTAAAATTTCCCTGGGATTTCCGGTTGAACTATGACCAATAACGAGCAGTTGAATAATTCGCCGGGGGCAACGTTAGAAGCCGGCAGGCCGCAGGTGATGTTGCGGGCCAGGGGCATTACCAAGAATTTCGGCCACATCACGGTCTTGCGCGGCGTCAACCTGGACGTAAACCTGGGCGAACGGGTTATTTTGCTCGGTCCTAACGGAGCCGGGAAATCCACCCTCCTGCGTATCCTGGCGATGCTCTCCCGGCCAAGTGGGGGGAATCTTGAAATCGCCGGTATCCCGGTTGAGGAGACTCGTGCCAGCGTCCGCTCGTTAATCGGCGTTATCAGCCACCTGACCTATCTTTACGAGGATTTGACGGCCCGCGAGAATTTGCACTTTTACGGCAAACTCTACGGTCTGTCCGGGGAAAGACTGGAACACCGGGTCGAGGAACTGCTGATCAAGGTAGGCCTGGAACGCCGGGCCGGGCAGCGGGTCCGCTATTTTTCACGCGGGATGCAACAGCGCCTTTCGTTAGCTCGCGCCATTTTGCACCAGCCGCCACTCCTGCTCCTGGATGAACCGGATACCGGGCTCGACCGCCAGGCCGCTGAAATGCTCGCCCAGGTCGTTTCCGAGCCGGACGACCAGGGACAACCCCGGACTGTCCTCATGACAACCCATAACCTGGAACGCGGCCTGGCCCTTAGTAACCGGGTCGTGGTGCTTTCAGCGGGGAAAATTGTGCGCGAAGCCCCGGCCCAAAGACTGGCGGGTGACGAGGTCCAAAGCTGGTATTATGAAGCTATCCGGCGTTAGAAAAGTGGTCGGTAGGTCGTGGTCAGTAGTCAGTTAAAGTGCAACGGGTTGGGTGGAAATGGCGGCCAGAGCGCCCGAAAATATGTTACTGGCTACAATGAGTAAGTATGGCGAGGATGGCGAAGATAGACCGGCCCATTGAAACCGGGCTGGAAAAACAGAAAGAAAAGTCGGCGCTTTCGGCCTATTTCCGGGTGGCGGGGCAGGTCTTTCTTAAAGACATTCGGACCGAGCTCCGCACCAAAGAAATCTTTAGCTCGATGGCAGTCTTTAGCCTGCTGGTAGTCATGGTCTTTGTCTTTGCACTGCCAGGCAAGCTTAAAGAAGCGGGCGATGTTGCGCCGGGTCTGCTCTGGATTGCCTTCACTTTCGCAGGTGTGCTGGGTCTGAACCGCTCCTTTATCAACGAGAAAGACCGGGGGTCGCTGGAAGGCTTGCTGCTGGCTCCGGCGGAACGGAGCGCGATTTTCTATGGCAAAGCCCTGGGCAATTTCACCTTTATCATCGTTGTCGAATTGCTCCTGGCCCCGATTTTCAGCATGCTCTTTAACTTTTCGGTCCTGCGGCTAGAACTCCTGCCGGTGCTACTCCTGGGGACTATCGGCTTTGCCGAAATTGGGACGCTTTTCGCCGCGATGGCGGTCAACACGCGGGCCAGGGAAGTCCTTTTGCCGGTGCTGTTCTTCCCGATTATGCTCCCGGTGATTATCGCGGCCTCGCAGTCAACGGCGGCAATCCTGAGTAACCGGCCTTTCGATGAAATCAGTAGCGCCCTCGGGCTGATGTTCTTTTTTGACCTGATATTCGCGGTCGTCCCTGGTATGCTCTTTGAACTGGTCCTTGAGGAATAATTTTTCATTATTTATCTTTTTATCAAATTGAGGGTGATTTTTCTTAACACCCCATCGGCTCGTATTTATTTGTAGAGATTACTGTTAGAAACAAGGTTTGTTAATAAATGGCAACACTTACCAAGAAAATGGATTTTGGCGGCGGAGTGACTACCGGCAAACGCAAATTCGACTTGTCCAAAGTCCTGCTGTGGACCATGCTGGTTTCCTTTCCGCTCACGCTGATTTTTATTTTGCTCGCGCCTTCCGACTTTGAGCTAAAATACTCGCAGCGGATTTTTTACTTCCACATGCCCTCGAATATCCTGTGCCTGCTCTCCTTTACGATTTACTTTATCGGGGGGTTGGGCTACTGGCGCACCCGCAAACGCAGTTGGGATATTCTGATGATAACCGGCCTCGAACTGGGCGTCTTTTTCGCCCTGATTGGCATCGTGACGGGTTCTATCTGGGCCCGTTACGCCTGGGGCACCTTCTGGACCTGGGATCCCCGCCTGACGACCGTTACCATTATGATGGTGGTCTACCTGGCGGGGTGGATGCTGCGCAGTTCGGTGGAAGACCCCGGTCGCAAGGCGGCCCTGACGGCGGTCTTTGGCATCATCGGGTTTATCAATGTCCCGCTGGTCTACTTCTCCACCCGCTTTTTCCCGGCAGGGTTGCACCCGATTGTCTTCGGGACCAACGGCGCGGCGGTCGCTCTGGAAGGTTTTATGATTGTGACGCTGGTGATTTCGATTATTACCTTCAGCCAGTTTTTTGTATATTTGATGATTCAACGCATCCGGCTGGAAAACCTGCGCGACCAGGTAGCCGGGGTGCGGATGGCCCTGAATGAGGACGAGGATTACGCATGAACTTAAATTCGCTATTGTTTGCTCTGGGGCAAACCACATCAACCCCGCCCCCGCCGACTACCGACCAGGTTGATTCCGGCTTCGTATATGTCATCGCGGCCTTTATCGCGGTCTGGCTGTTAATCGCGGTCTACCTGTTCTGGCTGAACCGCCGCCAGGAGAGTCTGCGCCAGGAGGTCGAGCAATTGCGCCAGGAAGAAGCCGAGCGCCAATCCACCCAGGCTCCCGCTCCAACCGCGCCCTTTACCGAACTTGACCCCAAACTGGAAGTAAGTGGCACCCCCCAGACTCCCCAGGGCAACCTGCGGGGTTAAACTGTCCTGACAAAAAACCGGGGCCGTCTGCCGGTCCCGGTAACCCTCTCCCTGAACTTCCCTGCTTTTAATTCTCAAAAATATGTGATATTACCCACTTTTCTGCTGTGAGCAACCGGGTTTTATAAAACTTCCTGCCTGTTAAAATAGTTTCGTTAATTTTATTTCGGCTTTACAATTACTAAACCTAAGAAAGTTATTTATTCCTTCATGTCACAACAAACCTCGGTGCAGGAAATTACCAACCAGTTTGGCCGCTACAGCCGGTTCTTTGGCGGCTCGATCCGTTTTGTCGCTTACCTGGCCCTTTTACTGACGATTGCCTGGGCGGTCATCGCCATTGTCCTTATTGTTCCGTTTCGAGAAGGTCAGGCCAGGGGCATTTACTGGAGCCTTGTTCTTTACGACGAAATCTCGACCCGCTACGTCCTTCCCATCTCGGCGGGCGCAATTGTGGTGCTGCTGGCGTGGCCGTTTATCGCCAGGATGCGCAATCCCCAATACCGGGGCATGCCGGTCTTGTTCAAACTCTTAACCGGGCTCCTGATGCTGGCGGTAGTGACGGCGTGGGTGGTGATCGGCCTGACCCTTTTTAAGAGCAACCACTACGTTCACGTCCAGAGCTTGCTTGCCAACGACCATCTCTACCACCTGGACGCAAAACTGGAAAACACCCATCGGGACACGCGCTATATCGTCTATAGCTGCGACAAGACCGAACTTAATTGCCAGCAGGTCTATAACCAGGTCTTTCCTGAGGGCAAATTGCCAACTTACACCAACGATTACAAGAAAGTCGTTACCCTTGGCTTTGACGATAATACAAAGCAGTTAAAATTAATCTGGCCCAGGTACAAGGACCGTCCCGACACCTATATTTCTCTACCGCCTGGGGCCTGATTACTTTTATTATTTTGAAAATCAATCGACTAAACCGGTAGTACCCTGAGCCTTTACCCAACCTTCTGGCTGTTCCAGGGCAACCATCAGGCGATTAAGGTTCGGCGTGGGGCGGGGTGACTGACGCAGTTGCTCCATGAGTTCTCGCGCCACCTGGCGTATCTCCCCAATATCGTCATCAAGATGGGGGTCGATTCCAAGCACGGAAAGACGGGTGCGG
Source organism: Chloroflexi bacterium 54-19 (assembly GCA_001898225.1). Classification (GTDB taxonomy): domain Bacteria; phylum Chloroflexota; class Chloroflexia; order Chloroheliales; family Chloroheliaceae; genus 54-19. The sequence goes on along the minus strand of MKTJ01000004.1, from coordinate 137,211 downwards.
AAAAGAGCTTGCAAAAAGATAATGCTGAGCCAGCGAGGGAGCCAGAGAAAAACTACTGTTAGATAGAAAGGTGTCAGAGGCGTACCCAACCCTCTCAGGGCTAACAACCCTTCCCGCACGGTCTGAACCAGCAGCGCAACATCGCGGCGCGACCGCCCAAGTTGCGCGCTCCCTCCTGTCCTGAGGGCGGCTGGGATAATATTTACATCCATGAGCACGTGGGTCTTTAACCAAGTCTGAATATCGGAACTTAGCTTAACACTAAAACCGGCCTGTTTGAACATAGCCGCGAGTTCGCGCAGACGCGGCGTCACACGGCCATCAACTTCGCCAAGAATCGTTGGCACCTGTCGAAGGGTAAGGTAGTGTACAACATCCCCTTTGCGTACGCCACCGGCGGCTGGGAAACCAGGCACGACACGCTGTACATCGAGTTCCTCGAATAGTCGCATGCCAGCAGGGTTATTCACCATAAACAACAAGGTAGGAACCCGGCGATTGGCGGCAAGGGCCGGCAAAACCGATTGGAGCTGATCGAATCGTACGGTCACAATGACGACATCATAGTTATCGGTTGGAGCCAGGTGCTCTATGACGGTAACCGGGGTTGTCGTCCTGCGCCCGGTCGCGGCATCTTCAAGTTGAATACCATTGGCACGCAACGACACCGCCCGTTGCCCTCGCGCTAGGAGCGAGACGTTTTGACCCGCCCCCTTAAGCCTGGCGGCATAGACGCTGCCAACGACTCCCGCCCCCAAAATAAGAATATCCATATGCTCTCTCTCTTATTCTTCTTTTACCTGAGATAGTTCCTCAAAAGCCGCGCACAGCCAGCGCGCCTTTGCAAAAAAAGCGTAACCGCTGGTACAATTAGGGTCAACCAGCAATAGAACGGAATGTGTTGCCTATGCGACAGGGGGAGAGAAAAATGATGCAAAAGCTCGATGGCAGTGAAGATTTGAGGGTGCATCGCACGCGCAAATCCCTTGAGCAAGCCCTGATTGAGGGAACCGTGGAAAAAGGTTTCGAGGCCCTCACGGTGCGGGATATTACCAGGCGAGCCATGGTGAACCGCTCGACATTTTATCGCCATTATCTTGATAAATATGACCTGCTTGAGCAGCATCTAAATGCGATATACCAGGGATTAGAGGAGGAAGGGAGAATTGTAGAGGAAGGTCGTTATGAAGGGCTGATTGAACTACTCAAGCAGCTTCAGCAGTTTTCCAACTTTTATCGCCTGGTGTTGGGTACACACTCGGACACTTTCTTGAGCCTGCGCTTTCGCCAGCAGACCCAGCAACACTGCCGGGCGTACTTCCAGCAAACGTTCCCGGAAGCCACTGCCGATCCCGATACCCTGCCGTTCGACCTGAAATTCACCACCGTATCCTCAGCCGCGAGTAGCGCCCTCCTCTGGTGGTTGGAGCAAGAGCGTCCCTCTACACCCGAACAATTTGCCCATTGGATGCAACAGATCGTCTACGATATGCTGGTCCCTACGTTCAAACAGAAAAAATGAAGCCCGGTGTTTAGGTTGATTAGATAGTGGAATATCTCAGGAATTAATTGGATAGACCGGATTTTGAAAAGGGTTATTTCAAACTCACATTTTGCACCGCGAAACTGATGCAGCGCTGGTCGGTGCTGTTTGGGATGTAGTCTACCGGGTGGAGACAGCCCTCCGTCGAACGAAGCTGGATAACATTCTTACCGGGCAACAAATCTAACGGCAAAAAAGCGGGAACGGCTTTCCAGGGTGTTTTCCCCTCGATTCTTCCTACTGCTTTTCCGTTCAGGTAGATTTCCACCGCCTGAGGCTGGATATAGGGTGTTACGGTCAGGTAAAAATTATACTTACCGGGGGTACCGGGTGTCACCAGAAATTGAGCGTCCTGCTGGACCAGCCGCAACAACTGGCCGTTGTCACTCGTACCCAGCCCGGCGTCCCAACCATCTCCCAAACGAATCCTGAATTTCCCCGCCGCCACATCTCCCGGCAGATTCTTCCCCAAGGGCAGCAGGTTCCAGCCAAGCAAGGGTTCGCCGTAGAGCGTTTCGGTGTATTTAGGCTGGCCCAACTGCTGAATTAGATAGTCACGCATCCAGGCGAAATCGGCCCGCTCAGACCGAAAGGTCACAAAACCAATCCCCTCTTCATCCAGCATTTGCCGGAACGTAATATCAATCGGAAAAATGTCCGGCCCACCCGGCACTTTAAGAGGGTACCCGTTGCTGATGACCGCCGAGCTTTCCGCCGGGTTAAACATGCCCAGGTAGGTCGCCTGGTCCCAGGAGACGGTCATCCGGTTGGAGATACGGGTCGCCAGACCACCGACCAGGGGTTTCTGGTGCAAAATCTGGTAATAAAGCGGCTGGCTGTTGGTATTGAGCGGCAGTTCCAGGACCTTGAAGTCGCCCGGTGTCGCCGCGATTTCCCGGTAGATTTGAGGCGTTTCGACCGGGGCCGTCTTAAAAGGCAGACCATAAGGAAGGGTTTCGGCCAGGGAAAGGGCCAGCAGCACCGCCACCAGGACCGGCGCGGCCACCGGCCTACCCAATAGCAACCGGAACCGGCGTGCTTTACGTGCTTTAATGCGCAAGGCAAGCCAGCCTGGTAATTTTTCCAGGAGCAATGCCAGGCAGAATGCGGCCAGGATTGCCAGGGCCAGGACGACGATTACACTCATCCGGGAGGGAGCCCGGAAATTACCTAAAAAGGGGAACTTCCCGTAGGTAATACTATAAGGCAACGCGGGAAAATCAAGCTCGAACCCGGCCACGTGAAGATGCGGTCCCAGTGAGAAAACAAAAGCAAAGACCGCCAGGGTCAACCAGAAATAAACTTCCGATGAAAGCGCCTGAATCTTTTTGAAAAAAAGGCCACCAAAAGCCAGGATATAGAGGACGTAACCGGGGAAAATATTTTCCTCGATAAGGAAGGGAGTCTGGAAAGTATTGTAAATCGGGGCAGTCAACCCTCCAAACAGGGGATTAGTGCCGCTCGGAAAGAAATAGGCCAGCAAGTTGGCGGAAAGACTGCGGACATCGGTCGAGGCATCACCCACCGACTGCCGAATATCGGGGTCGAGGCTGAGGAAAAAGCGGTAGAAAAACAGCAGGACAGCCCCGGCCACGACCAGGGCAACCACATAATATTTTAAGTTGGTCTTCCACCGCCAGAATTGCTGCCATTCCGCCGCGCCAAACCAGGCCACAAAAGCCACCGTCACGGGCAGCACGAAATAGCCCAGGTAATAGAGGTCCGAGAGGGCGGCCAGGATACAACCCAGGGCCACCAGGGCGGCGTTTAAATAGCTGGGGTGTCTCCGCAGCCGGAACAGCATCCACAGGTAAAAAGGAAGCCACTGGATTGTTAAAAGACCCAGGTGCCCTTCAGTCCGGGCATAGTGGAAATTCGAAAAGGCGAAGAAAAACCCGGCGGCGAAGGCGGCCAAGCGGTTCCAGGTAAACCCGGCCCGCTGAGATAAAACTTCCAGGGCCAGTTTGTAGGTAAAGAACCCGGCCAGCGGAAAAGAAATCAGCAGGGCGAAATTATAAGCTGTCAGGGCTCCGAAAAGCTTGATGACCGGCCACATCAACAGCCCATTCAGGATGCTGCTTACCAGCACCTGGACATCCGGCAACAGCCCGTACATAAGGTTAGACCGGGAAGGGTCGACGCCAAGTTCGAGGGCGTGCCCATACCACCACATGTACCAGATATTCTGGTAGGCGTCGCCGGTGCCGGAAGCAGCCCGCAAATTGGTGTCCATCTGTAAGACCAGCGGCCAGGTAAAAGCCAGTGCCAGCAAGGCGTAGGCGAAAAACGCCAGCCAGTCGCCCCAACGACTCAGCCAACCGGAAGAAGGTGCGGTAACCGCCGAGACTATCTCATTTTCTTTAGTGGTCGATTCAGACATGTAGTAGTGGTATAGGTGTCTTCAGTCGTACAAGCCTTGAAATTTATTGTTGAGCAAGAGTATTATAACACGCCCGGCTTTATAGCGAAAATAAAAACAGGACTTCCAAATTTGGAAGCCCTGTCCGAAATCTATACCTGTATTAGCGGGTCTGGGAAGTTGTGTCGGTGTTCTTGGGATTTTGACCGTGATGGGTCACTTCGTCGAACTTCTCACCGACTTTCTCAGCCGCGCCTTTGGCGGTATCAACCACGTCTTCGGCAATGTCCTTTACTTTGCCAAAAAAGCCTTCGGTTTTACCTTTAGCTTCGTCGGCGTGACCTTCCGCCCGCAACTCGTCGTTGCCGGTAGCGCTGCCAACAGCCTGTTTGGCTTTGCCACCCAATTCGTCAACTTTACCGTGGACTTTATCGCCTAAACCTTCGCTCATACCAAAGCTCCTTTCCTGAGTTTTCCTGATTGGAACCGTATAAATCCATCTGCCTTAAAGACTACCTCATTGGAGCCTCAAGCGGCTCTTGCCAACGTTATTAGCAGAATTTATGCCAGGCCAAATCGAGGCTGTTAACCCGGTTTGGTGGGGGTAGTTTACAAAAAGATGGGAACGGATTATTATAAACCCATGGGGCCCCTCTGATTATCTGCTTTCAGCTATTTTCAAGGAGAACCTCAAGGTGAGCCAATCCATACCCCCCGCAATCATTGATCTCAGCAGTAAAACTTCTTCCAGTGTATACGAATCGAACCGGGGCAACTTCGCGGTTAAATTGTTGGTGCTGCACGATACGGTCGGCTCGACCCAGTACCCTGACAATAACAACCTGGGCGTGGATACTACCGGGTACCAGAACCGCCTGGTTACCACCCTGCGCTGGCTCCAGGGCGACGGTGGCGTTTCGGCCCACTACCTGATTGGGCCGGAGGCACTGGGTGCCCCGATTTTACGCCTCTGCCAGGAGAATTGGGTAGCTTATCACGCCGGGGGTTCCGCTAACTGGCCGTCGTCCTGGCACGCCCCCGACGGCACCTTTTACCAGGGGAACGTCAACGGGGTCGGTATCATCAACTGGATAAGCATCGGCATCGAACGCTGGGGCAGCGTGGATGAAAACCCTGGCCCGAAGCAGGCTGCCGCGCTGCTGGCCCTGGCAACCGATATAGCCCGCCGCTATAACCTGACCGCCGACCAGGTTGTTTCGCACAAAAGCCTGGAAGGTGACCGCCAGGACGGGGTAACAATGCTGACAGCGGTGCGGGCGGCGATAAGCCAACCTCAGCCCCAGACACACGCTCCTGCCAGCCCACCCGCTGTTAGCGTCCCGGTTGCCGCGCAGCCTACCCAATCGCCTGGCGACCTGATTGGAGCGGGTTTTAATAAACTGATTGATTTCCTTACCCCGAAAGGCACTCCAACCGCGCCCGCGCCCAGTCCTCCCAGCGCCACCGTCACGGCGACAACCATCCATATCGGCAGCACCCTCTCGCAAGGTGTCGCCGGGGTCGTGCCTTACCTGGGGCACGGCACTGTGAAAAATAATGGCACCATTATCCGGGACAAACCAACCGGCGAGGCCCAGGTTTTGCGCAATCTGAACCAGGGAACTGCCTTGCGGCTGAGCGCCTACACCGACAAGGGGAGCAACAACGGCACCGGCACCCGCTGGTATTTGATTGACGCGGCGGACGGGGGCGGCTGGATTTATAGCGGCTCGATAAATTAAAAAAGCGCTCCATTCAGAGCGCAAATGTTTCTGGTAGGCGCTTCCGGCGAAATTTATACCGGAAGGCTTAACCGGGTCTGGTACTTTTGAAGTTACCGGACCCTTTTTAATTGGTCCCCTCAATCGAGTTGAAGCGATAACCTTCGTTACGCTCAGTCTGGATAAAACGGGGATGGCGGGTATCATCCTCAATCTTGCTGCGCAACCGCTTGATAGTACTATCGATCGCCCTGATTTCGCCATCCTGCGACCAGCCCCAGGCCCTGGCGGCTAATTCTTCGCGGGCAAAAATTCGGTTCGGATTGGTCATAAGAAACTGCAATAGCGAGAATTCGCGGGCACTCAGGTTTATTTTCTTATTGTTTACATTCGCTTCCAACCGTCCCAGGCTCAATTCCAGGCCACCGGTCTTGATTGTTTCAGGCAATACCGGTTCCCCACTCGGTTCAGGGTCAATGTTACAGACCTCATTGCGGCGCAGGGCGGCGGTTACAGCCGCCTTCAGGCGCTGGGGAGTGAAAGGTTTCGCCAGGTCGTAGTCAGCCCCTTTTTCAAGTAGAACCAACCCCGCAGCTTCGGCCTCATTTTCATCCACCAGGGTTATAACCGGCGAAATCGTACGGACCCGGATTTGCGAAAGCAGGTTTTCGCCGTTTGCCATCTCATTCAGGTTCGCATTTAAAATTATCAGGTCAAAATCCCGGCTTTCCAGCTTTTCCAGGGCTTCTTCGGGCGAGAAGGTAACGTCAAAATTAAAGTTTTCTCCACTCAACAAGGCTTTCAGGATACTGATATAATCCTCGTCCTGCTCAACTACCAGGACCTCCACCTTTTCTACACCTTCCAGGCTAAATGAATTAAAAGCATCGGTTGGAACCATACGAAATCTCCTTCTGAAACTGTGCAAAGCTTTGGATAGTGTTAACACAACGTAATATTGAATAAGAAAAATGTAACCTTTAATAGCGACCCGAACTCCTGAGATTCGGCGCTACCCACCAACTTTGTACCCATGTCCAGCCCGGACAGCCAACATAAAAGCATACTTTGTGCCAAATCCTAAAAAGCACAATTTTCAGAGATTACATATAAGTAATATGACAATATTGACACACTTCCTGCGTGTCTAACCCTTGTGTAATTATTCAAGACCAGATATTATTATTTCACAGCTTCATGGCTTTTGTGTGTTTATTTGGATTTGAAAATGCGTGTATAGGAGCGGGTTTATTGAAAACCGTCGCGGTACTTGATGATGACCAGGCTTTAATTGAGTTGTACCAGACCGTGCTGGAAGAAGAAGGTTATACGGTCTTTCCGGTACCCATAAGCAAACATCTCTCGCAGATATTAGCCAAAATCGGCGCAGTTAACCCGGATATACTTATCCTGGATATTCATATTCCGGGCTTAAACAGTTTCGAGGTGATTAAAAGCATCCAGGCAAGTCCCGAACTGGCCCAGGTAAAATTGCTGGTTTGCAGCGCCAGCCGCCCCTCCCTTAACACGCTCCACGACATGCTAACTAGAGACGGCCTGATTGCCCCCCAGGTATTAGAAAAACCCTTCGACCTTGATGTCCTTTCGGAGACGATTGGGGCATTGGCGGTTTAAGATTTTTTTCCGCTAGCTCTTTTTGAACAGAAAAATATATTCGTGTTTGAAAATGTAAAACCCACCGAGTAAAGCTCGATATTTCCAGAGTTCTTGCTGGTTGCGTTTCGCGGCGGTATGCTCGAAATTTTTTACGATAATACTCTTGAGTTGAAAACCTCTTTTCTGGACCTCGTTCATGGTCATAAAGCCCAGCGGCACCCATTCCCCTTTAGTAAATTTATCGCCGATTACCACCGCCAGGTAACGCCCCCGGTCAAGCACCGCCCCGGCCCGCTCTACCACCTGCCCCATCATTTCCAGGAAATCTTCGACGGTCGGAGCGTTGGAGAGGTCGGCAGCATCCTCGCTGAACTTGATAATATCGAAGTAAGGTGGATGCATTATGACGAGTTGGGCCGATTTCGCGCCTGCCTCTTTCAAGACCTGGCGGTAGTCAATCCGGGTGCTATCCCCGACCACGACCCGGTTATAGACCCCATAAAGGTTTGGCTCGGCCTCTAAAAGCTGGCCGGACTGCTCGGCGATATGGGCCTGCAACTCGATGCCGACCCCGTTCCGGCCCATCCGCTGGCTTTCGATAAGGGTCGTGCCCATGCCGGAGAAGGTATCCAGCACCCAATCACCCTGTTTGGTATAACGCTTCATAAGTTGAGAGGGAATCTGCGGGACGAAGTTACCCCAGTACTGGGCGGAGTGGACCCCGCTATTGTCGCGCCGGTCCAGTATCCAGAGGCTATCGGTGTTGATGTCGCGGTATTCTTTCCAGCGATTGAGGTTGATGTCGTTGATAGAGCCGGTCTTAACCGTGGTTAGCCCTTTGATGAGCCGGTTGAGATAATACCGGGACCGTTCGAGGGTGAAGGCCCCGGCTATCTGTTCGAGTTCTTCCAAAAGGTAATCGAGGCTGAGTTCTTCCGCCGGTTCAATTTCGCCGGTAAAAGCTAATAGATTGCTGTGGGAGTCGAGCAATTCCCCGCGCAAATCGAGGATATTCTCGCGTAAATGCTGGACGGCTTCCACGTTTTTTAAAGATTCAAGTGAAGCGAGCAACTTCCGGGGGTTAACCCTGACTTTCTGTTTGGTGGCGGCATGGGGCAATTTCAGCGCGCCACCGGAATTTAAGACCAGTTTGGCGGTCAAATAGATTCTCCTTCCATGAGTGAGTGATGAACCTATTTTACAAACGATTGAATCTTATGTAAAGACTTTTTTTCATGATTTTTTCATGAATTTTGGGACCTGACCAAAATTGGTCATGCTATAATCAGAAAAGCTATCAAATTAGAAGGACACAAGTTTTATTTGGGAGCTTTTGGCGGGTTTAACTTTAAGGTAAGAAAGAATGAACAAACTGGAAACACCCGAAGTGCTTAAGGACAAACCGGTTGGGATACTGGATAGCGGAGTAGGCGGGCTTTCGATACTTGAGGAAATCCGGCGGCAATTACCCCATGAGGATATTTTGTATTTTGCCGACAGCGGGAACTGCCCATACGGGGTGCGCCCGCCCTCAGAGATACGCGACCTGGCCGAGAGCGCGGCGATTTTCCTGTTGGAGCGAGGGGCCAAGGCCCTCGTAATCGCCTGTAACACGGCCAGCACGGCGGCGGTAGCCTATCTGCGCCAGAAATGGCCCGGCCTGCCCATCGTGGGAATGGTCCCGGCGGTCAAACCCGCCGCTCTGATGACATCCACCGGCACTATCGGCGTCCTGGCGACTGAGGCGACCGGTAAGGCCCCGGTGCTGCTGGACGTTATTGACCGGTTCGCCTCGGATGTGAACGTGCGGATTGCCGCGCCTCCCGGCCTGGTGGAAGCGGTCGAAGCGGGGCAGGCCGACTCGCCCGCTACCGCCGCAATTCTCAAGGAAGCGGTAGAGCCGATGCTGGAACAGGGGGCCGATGCCCTGGTGCTGGGTTGCACCCACTTCCCCTTTTTGCGCCCGGCCCTTGAGAAAATCGTGCAGGGCCGCATGCACCTGATTGACAGCGGCGAAGCGGTGGCCCGCCAGACCGTCCGGGTACTACAGGCTGGCGATTTGCTCAATCTTCAGGCCAGACAGGGCCACCTGACCTGCTTTACCAGCGGTGACCCCGAACTTTCCCGTGAGGTTATCGCCAAACTCCTGAAAATCCCCGACCCGGCCACTCTCGACCTGACCTATGTCGCCGCCGAGCGGAGTTTTAGCCGGGCCGAGTAATGGTGGCTTTATACTCAGGCTACCGCCGGGATTGACTCGATATAGCTTTCGCCATTAGCGCCACGGTAGTCGATTTCGAGGCTGGATAAATCGGCTGTATAGTGTGTAACCCCGGCCTCAAGCGTATCGACCAGAAATTGCTGGAAGTCCGTCCGGCCTTGCTGGTTGGCTATCAAAGCCGCCTGAATCTTTTCCTGGTTAAAAGGTTTGCCAGGTTGGGCGGCATCCATCCCGCTGGTAGATCCTTTCTCGACGTAAATTACCACATCCCCTTCGCCGTAATAGGTAATTTCGTGGGTGGCAATTTTAACTCCGTACCACTTGACCCCGGTCTTCTTCAAGTTATCGGCGTAATGAGGGTAATCTTTGCTCTGCGAACGCACTTCGGTTAGGACAGCTTCAAAAGCATTATTAGTGATGTTCATTTCTTCTTCCTTTCAAGGGTTTTCTCAAGAATTTTTCGGTTTAACAGGGCGTTCGCCCTGTAGCACCATCATAAATCCTGGGCCTTAAAGAGTTATTGAAGAAATGCGACATCTATAGTGAGGGCAAAGCTAAATTTTCTTTGAACTGCCCAGGTGTAGCCCCGGCGTAAAGGAAGAAATGGCGGGCCATGTGAGCCTGGTCGGCGTAACCGGCCTTTCCGGCCAACTCAACCAGCGAGGAGGAAGCGAGGAGATGTTTTGCGGCCCAATCGAACCGCGTTAATGAGGCAAAAGACTTGGGGTTCAAGCCAATATGAGATTGAAAGGTCCGTTCAAGCTGGCGGCGGCTCCAACCTATCTCCTGGGCGATGGTTTCAATCCGGGCCTGGCCGTGGGATTTATTGATAAGTTCGGTAGCCCGGATTACCGCCTGGAGAGGTTGCCACTTCGATTCCAGCAGTAATTTGAGCAGAAAACCCTGGACCGTGGTCCCCAGGCGCGAAATATCGTCGGTTTCGCCTAACCTTTCTTCCAGGAGACGCGAAACCAACGTTGGTATAAACGAATCAAGGCCAACACTTTGATTGGCGAGTTGGTCGAGTAGCGGACCGGCCAGTGGAACCAACCCGAAAGGCCGGAAGGTGACAAGGATGGTGCGGGTAGCCGGGTCGGGCCGGAAAACCCTGGAGGAAGTCTGTAGCCCGGTAACGCCACTCCGCTCTAGCAGCGCATCCCCGTTCTCCCGCACCGTAGCCAGGCGGCCCCGGTATTGAAAACCCAACACCGGGTTAGGGCCGGGCAAAACCTTATAGGGCGCAGCAGCGTCATTTTCTTCTGCCGGGTCGGCAATGGTCAGCCGCACAATATAAGGTTTGAGGGCCGGGTGAAGCGGTATTTCGTGGAACAACGGCATCTAAAACCTTGCGACTACAACTTTATAACCATCTGGTAGATTAAACTTCGGTTCGGTCCACCAGCAGCGCCGGGACAATTTCCCCGGCTTTGAGAAGATTCGGGCCAGGAGCCAGCCGCAATAAAGCGTTCGCGCCCAGCATCGAAAGCAGACGGCTGCTATTCTGCGCCCCGGTCGTGCGGGCCGTATAGCGGTAGCCACCGGATGCGGGGTCGTAATGCTCCGTCACGATGGCGCGGGTGAACTCGTTGCGGTCGGGCGAATGTGAAATGTCGTGTTCGAGTTGAGCCTGCACCACCTGGCGCTGTAACCGGGTGCGGCCACCCATCTTTAAAATTGCGGGCCGGACGAAAAGCTCGAACGACACCAGGCTCGAAACCGGGAACCCCGGCAGACCAAAGACCGGCTTGCGTTTACCGTCCTGCTCGACCGTCACGAAGGTGAGTGGCTTGCCGGGTTTGAGATTTACCCGGCCAAAATGAATCGTGCCGATTTCCTCAAGCAGCTCTTTGACCAAATCCAGCTTGCCCACCGAAACCCCGCCACTCGTAATCAGGCCATCGTAATTCGCCAGGGCCGTATGGATGAGGTCGCGCAATTCCTCCTTGGTGTCAGGCGCAATTCCCAGCGAAACCGGCTCGGCATAAGCCCGTCGCACCGCCGAAACCAGGCTGAAACGGTTGCTATCGTAAATCTGACCGGGTTGGGCCAGGTTGCCCGGCTCGACAATCTCGTCACCGGTCGAAACAATGGCGATGCGAGGTCGCCGGACGGCCTTGAAACTGGGGCGGTTGACCGTCGCGATGAGGCCCAGTTCGGCAGGACCGAGCAAAGTTCCCGCCGCCAGGATATGCTGCCCGGCGGTTAAATCCTGGCCCTGGGGCCGGACGTTTTCACCTTCCCGGATAGCGTTCTGGACGGTCAAAATGCCGTCCTGTTCCCCAGTGAATTCGACCATAATCACGCTATCGGCCCCGTCCGGCAGGGGCGCCCCGGTCATAATCCGCACTGCCGTTCCGGGTGATACGGTCAGGCCACTCAAACGCCCGGCGGTCTGGTCGCCCAGGATGCGGCGAGACTGTTCGCCATCGGCGGCCAGGATAGCGTAACCGTCCACGGCGGTAGTATGGAAAGGCGGCATATCTTCGACCGCTGAAATATCCTCGGCCAGTATCCGGCCCTCCCCTTCCAGCAGGGGCACCAGCTCGACTTCCTCGGAAGTTGGGGCGGGTACATTTTCAAAAATCAGACGGGTGGCTTCTTCCGGCTCAATCATCGGGAAAGCCGAAGGTCGCATTATCCGTTCAGGGTTGCTCATTCTTGGGCTCCTTTTACCAGTCCGCGCAGGGTTGCCAGGTTCAGCAAATCTTCGGAATCGTCTGTGCCTTTGGGTGTTTCCAGGACCATCGGCGTATTCGCAAAGCGGGCGTCATTCACCAGGAAGCGGAAAGGTTCCAGTCCCAGGTGACCTTTCCCAATAGACTCGTGGCGGTCTACCCGGCTGCCCAGCCCTTGCTTGCTGTCATTCATGTGAAAAGCCCGCAGGTTCTGGATACCAATATAGCGGTCGAACTCACTCATGGTAGCGTCGTATCCTTCGGGGGTCCGAAAATCGTAGCCGCTGGCGAAGACGTGGCAGGTATCGAAACAGATGCCGGTCCATTCGGGGTGTTCGAGTTGTTCGAGCAGTCTGCCCCAGTGTTCGAACTTATAGCCAAGACTGCTGCCCTGCCCGGCGGTGGTCTCGAACAGAATCATTGTGCCGGGAGGGTTGCCGGTTTCCTCCACAATTTCATTATGGACCCGGTTGACGGCCTGGGCAATCCGGCTCAAGCCCACTTCTTCCCCGCTACTCATATGAGCCCCGGCGTGGGTGACCAGGTAAGGGATGCCAAGCAAACTGTTGCGCTCGATTTCCTCTTTGAAGGCGCCTATCGACTTCTCCCACGCCTCCTCCGCCGGGCTTGCCAGGTTGATCAGGTAGCTATCGTGCGTGATAACCGGGGTGATGCCATCGTGGGCCGTCACAGCCTTTTGCCAGGCAGCAATATCCGCCTCGGACAGCGGTTTAGCCTTCCACTGGCTGGCGTTCTTGGTAAAAATCTGGATGGTCTGGCAACCAACGGTCTTACCCCGCTCGAAGGCTTTATGCAAACCGCCCGACACGGACATATGGGCTCCAAGTAACATTATTTATACCCCTCTTTTGAAATACCTCATCGTAATCGCGAAAATGGTTAACTCACCCGGCAGAAAAGCACTTTTAAGTAACGGCTTTCCGGCGCAATCAGACTCCAGGGGTGGTCGGCTCCATTTTCAAAAATCTCCAGCACCTGTAAATCCCGGCCCACCTGGGCGCTGGCCTCGCGCACCGCCCCCTCGAACTCGGCCATCAAAACGCTCCCGCTACAAGAACAGGTTATAAGCAGACCACCCGGCTTGACCAGGGGCAAACCCAGGCTATTCAGGCGAGTATAACCTTTGAGGGCCTTGTCTTTCTCGCGGTGGGTCTTGGCGAAAGCGGGTGGGTCGAGAATTACAATCTCGTGCTGAGTGCCTCTTTCGCGCTCCGCTTCCAGCCACTTAAAAGCATCGGCAGTTTCGAAAATATGGGCCGCTGTAGAAAGATTATTGGCTTCGAAATTCTGGCGGGCCTGTTCGAGGGCCGGACCTGACTGGTCCACATTGATAGTCTTGAGGGCAGGTTGGGCCGCCACGGTGTAGACCGAGAACCCGGCAGTATAGCTAAAGAGGTTCGCCATGGTCGCACCATCGGGCAGCGTCCGGGCGTACCGGGCCAGGGCCTGGCGTTTGTCGCGCTGGTCGGTAAAAAAACCGGTCTTCTGGCCTTTCCAGGGATCAATCCTGAAACGCAGGTCGTTTTCGCGCACGGTCAGGTCGGAAGGGATTTCGCCCTGCAAAAGGCGCGGCTCACCTTTCGCCAAACCCTCGCGGCTACGGACCGCCACATCTGTCCGCAACAAAATGGCCTGGGGCCGGACCACTTCAACCAGGGCCGCCGTCAGCGGTTCGAGGAGGCGGTCAACCCCGGCGGTATGGCTCTGCAAGACAATAACTCCGGCGTAGTAATCGGCAATAACGCCCGGCAAAAAGTCGCCCTCGGCGTGGATGAGGCGAAAGACGTCGGTGCGACTCAGGTCTAGGGCTTGCTGGCGCAAATCCCAGGCGGCCTGGACTCTTTTCCGAAAGAACGCCTGGTCAACCGGTTCGTCCTGCCGGGTGAGCAACCGGACGGCAATATCGGTCTGGGGGTTGTAATAACCTCGCCCGACAAAGTTACCCGCCGTATCTGCCAGGTCTACCAGGCTACCCGGCGCCAGGTTACGCGGGGCTTGCTGGATACCCCCGGAGAAAAGCCAGGGATGGCCGCGTTTGAGTTGCCATTCGCGCCCGGCTTTTATTTTTATGATTGGATTTTCGGACCCCATTAAATCTCTTTGTCTAGGCTAAAATAAAAATAACTCGCAAATTTTATCATGGATAGGCCCTTTAATTCTACTTAAAGAAACGTTAATCAAATCCTTTGGTCCGGGCTGACCTTCTGGCCGTATAATTTAGTGTGCAAAAATTGATGGAATAATTCTTGAATATACTGGTTTAGTATATAATAGCTTTTCGGGACACCTGAACCGGTATTTTTTAATAAATCTTATTTAGAAAATTGTTAGTTAACCGCATTTTGGGGTAGACGGTTAATTTAGAGGAAAACTTTGAGCAAACAACCAGGAAAACAAACTTTATTTCAAAAAATAGGCCCGGCTACCATTGGCGCGATTACGATTGTAGTGCTGGCCGTAATCATCTTTGTGGTCCTGACCCCGGCCAACGCTATCGGCACCGTAAACCTGCCGCAAGCAGTCCAGCCGGTCACAATCAATGTCGCCCTGGCGCCCACCGCCACCCCGGAGCCGACCGCTACCACCACACCCGAACCGACAGCGACAGCGACGCCTGCGCCAACCCTGACCGAAGCCCCGACAGAGGTCCCGGCGACCCCGACCGTAACGCCGCTACCGCCGACAGCAACACCCCTGCCACCTTTGCCGGGAATTGACCCGCGCCGCCTCCGCATACCCGACATCGGTGTAAACGCCTCCGTCGAAGCGGTCGGACTCGATAGCAAGGGCCGTATGGATGTGCCGCGCAACATCTGGAACGTGGCCTGGTACAAACTAGGTGTTCAACCGGGCCAACGTGGTAACGCCGTGATTGACGGCCACCTCGACGGCCAGTACTCGGCGGCAGTCTTCTGGAATTTGAGTAAACTGGTACCGGGCAACCGGATTTATGTTGCGGACGACAAGGGGGTGGAAAAGGTCTTCGAGGTCTACGACACCGCCGTTTATCCTTACGACCAGGCGCCGCTTGAACGGATTTTTGGTCCGAGCAACGACGCCCAGCTTAACCTGATTACCTGTAATGGCAACTTCGACCAGAAATCAGCCAACTACGACAAGCGTTTCGTGGCCTACGCCCGGCTGGTCAACCCCTAGGACTTAAACTACTTCGGCCAGAAGGCGGCGGGCGGTCCCTCCCAGGATAGCCGCCCGCGCCGCTTCATCCAGACCAAACTTTCTAACGTGCGCCAGGTTTTGCTCGGCGCAAATAGCCGTGTTGGGCGCGTCACTGCCAAAAAGCAGTTTCTCGGCCAGTTGGTTGACCCTGGCCGCCGGAAGGGCGACCGGCTCAGTCACGACCGGGGTCAGGTCAGCGTAAATCCCCTCGTACTTTTCAACCAGGTCAAGCGCCTGTGGTCCGGCCCGGTGTCCGCAATGGGCAATAATCAGGCGAGCCCGGGGGAATTTTTGAGCTAACCGTTCTACGGGGGCTAATTCGGGGGCGATCGTATGGCCGGAAACGGCATGACCCAGGTGGATGATCACCGGCATGCGCCGTTCGGCCAGGTAGCGCCAGGCCCCATCCAACCGGGGGTCGTCCGCCTCGAAATCTCCTACCGAACAATGCAACTTAAAAACCTTCAAACCATATTTTTCGTGGGCCTCTCGCACGATAGCCGCCGGGTCGTTATCGCCGGGATGGACCGTGCCCGCCCCGACCACTTTGACAGGGTTTCCGGCTAAACGGGTCACAATATCGGCGCTGGAGGCGTTCATTCCGGCGGCTACCCCCGGCTTATGGGCGTAAGGGAGCGACCAGACCGTCCCTATACCGGCCCGCGCCAGCATCGCCAGGATGGCTTCGTGGTCAATCGGGTAGGCCAGGTCGCCATCCATATTGGCATTGAAGAAAGCCCGAATTTTCTCGGCCAATCGGCCCGGCAGTAAATGAGTATGTGAATCGACAATAGACAGTTGGGGAACTGACTGGGGGGTATTATTGGTTTTTTCCACTTTGAAATAACCTTCTAATATTAAGATTTGTAAGTTGATAGGATTTCGCCGAACCGTGCAATCCGCTAACTTTAAGCCGCAATAACCAGTCCGAAGATTGAAAAGTCAGGCGAAAAAGACCCACCCCTATCTTACCAGAAAGCCCGGCCAAAAGAGCGGGTAAATGGGTGGAAAATTGGTTTGGAAAAAGTGACCTAGCGCATATTTCAATTCCATTTCTTTAGCTAGAATAAAGGTGTAAGGCAAGAGGCACTAAAAAATAAAATAATAAAAATAAAAACAAAGAAATTCGACCTCGAACCTTACTAATAAATATTGAAACGAAAATTAAAGTCCTTCAGCAACTCTCTAAACTCCTCCAACCTTAACCTTGCTGATGAGCAGCAGCAAGATTGAGGGAGCAAAAACCAAAAGCCGCTACTTTGAGCAGGGTAGCGGCTTTTTAATTTCTCCTTTTGAATTTACCTCCTTGTAATAAGCTACTTGACGATAGACCCCCATCTTCACAAAAGGAAGTTACAAACGTAACAATCCTGTTATAACCCCTTAACCCTATCTTCAGGCTATTTTTTTATACTGGATTCAAGTTAAATGCTAAATCAATCATTTAACTTTCAGGGCAGGTCGAACCAACAATCTCAGGTTAATGAATATCATGAACAAAACCACTTACACGGTAAACCGGGTTTCTCGTAAAAACATTCGCAGCCTTGGCACGCGCCCGCAGGAAGGCCAGAGCCTGGTCGAATATAGCCTGCTGTTAGGGCTAATTGCGGTCGCCGTAATCGCGGTCATAAGTGTGTTAGGAGTTCAACTAAACGATACTTTTACTTCGGTCACCAGTTCCCTGGGCGGGACCAGCGTGCCCTACACCCCCGGCGCGACTTCCCAGGCGGCAGCTACCCCGACCCCTGTCAGCAATAATGGTGGTTCAGGTAGCGGCGGGTCTGGCAGCGATGGCTCCGGCAGCGGTGGCTCTGGTAGCGGTGGCTCCGGCGGAGGGGGTGGTTCTCCGACAATTGCGGCAGCTCCCACTGCAGCCCCAACCGCAACGCCGGTTCCAGCTACTGCCGCTCCGACAGCGACCCCGGCCCCGACCACCGCGCCAGCTACTACTGCCGCACCTACGACAGCAGCTACCACAAAACCGACGACTGCCGCTCCGACAGCGACCCCGGCTCCGACCAGCACCCCTGTCCCTACCACCGCAGCCCCAACCGCAACGCCGGTCCCAACAACTGCTGCGCCAACAACCCCTGCCGGCTCAGGCTTGTATACGGTAGCCTATAATAAGACCAACCAGTGGTACACCTGGAACAACGGCACTCCCGTCGCCACCACCTACGAAGTTAACGTGGTAATTACCAATAAATCCAGTTCGACGGTCAATAGCTGGACCATCAGTTGGAAGTTGGAGAATAACGAAAGTTTCTATAACTACTGGAACGCCAACTGCGTCATCAACGGGTCCCATATTACCTGCACCAACCCATCGGGCTATAATACCGTGATGGCACCAAATGGAACCGTTAGCTTCTATGTCCAATTGAACTCGTCGAACATGAACTACACCGTACCGAAAAGCTACACGGTTAACGGGACTAAGGTCGCAGCCTAGAGAGAGAGTAGCGCAGGGTTCAAAAATAAAGTGTGCTTGCAATCGTAACCCTCGACCGAGTTATGATTAAGAAACGACAAAGCCGGTAGCTTTTTTTGGCTACCGGCTTTGAATTTCACCCTTTTAAGCTTTCTCGAAATATTCCTGGGCCAGGATTGACATTATAACCACGGTCAGGGGTTGGCCCTCCAAAAAATAGGCCTCCCGCAACACTCCCTCCCGTTGGAAACCGACTGCCGTATAAAGGCCCTGGGCCCTCAGGTTGTGGTCAATTACATCCAGCCAGAGACGGTGCGCCCGCCATTCCACAAAAACCAGTCTTTTTATTTCTTCCAGGGCCGCTTTACCAAAACCCTGGCCTTTTTCGGTTATGACAAACCGCATCAATTCCTGGCTGCGGTGGGGATTTTCCAGGCCGTTTATAATGGCATAGCCCACCAAACGAGAGGCAGAGCCGGGAGTCTCCACTACCAGGTGGGCGGCATCAGGGTTCGTAAGGGCCGCCAGGTGCTTTTCGGCGGGCCACTGGAAAATATACGGCTTATTTTCGGGAGCGTTTTCCGCCGCCAGCACAAAATCGAGGTCCGCCGGGGCAGTAGGACGCACTTGAATTGAAGAAGTAAAGATGGATGCATTATTATTCATCTCTATTAGTTATCTCCGCACTAATTGCCATTTACAAAAAGACTTCGACAAATCTTATACAACTTAATTTACGATAAATTAGTCCGAAATGAATATAAATATTGTATAAATAGCCCGAATTCATCAACTAAAGATATAGACAAAAGTCTTAACTGATGTTAATATAGATCTATAAAAGTGCAAGCTTTTACAGCATAAAACCCAAATTCACACTTTTCAACAGGGGAAGGGATACTGGCAAAAGTCCTTTCCTCTTTTTTTGTCCTTATACCTTTCTAACCTTCCCGCCCTACTACATATGTTAAGATAATCCTGGTATGGATTTATTTGGCAGTTTAACTTTCTGGGGAGCTTATGGCAAATTTCCGGCTAACCCGCCGCCAGTATCTTAAACTTGGAGTGACCGCCGGAATCGGGGTAGGACTGGTCGGCCCGGCCCTGGTCTTCAGCCCGCCTGCTGCTGTGGCCCAGGCCACCGGTTTCCGGCTACCTTTCGAGGCCG
Source organism: Chloroflexi bacterium 54-19 (assembly GCA_001898225.1). GTDB lineage: Bacteria > Chloroflexota > Chloroflexia > Chloroheliales > Chloroheliaceae > 54-19. The sequence goes on along the minus strand of MKTJ01000004.1, from coordinate 118,275 downwards.
AACCCGGTCCCGCTACCTGGTATCTGCGCCAGTGGTACGGCAACACTCGCTGGGCCTATCGCCAGCGCCGGGCCCTCTACAGCCAGGGGCAAGGTTTCCACTTCGGGGTCGATTTCTGGGCTCCCTGCGGCACCCCGGTCGTCGCTATCGGGGACGGCACGGTCGCGGCGGTGGACGGACCATATGGGGCTGCCCCTCACAACCTTGTTATCCGGCATTCGAACGGGTGGGCTTCTCTTTACGGGCACCTCCTGACCCGGTCGCCAATGCGGGTCGGCCAGAGTGTCCGGCAGGGCCAGGTCGTGGCCGAGACCGGTGCGCCGAGCGGTTCAGACTGTAACACCCATCCTCACCTGCACCTGGAAATCCGCGATAGCAGCCTAAGCCGGGCCACTAACCCGGTCAACCTCATCCAGGCCGACTGGTATAACCTGACTCTGGGCGTGGATAGCGAAGGGCTGCAATTCCAGCTTGACCTGAATCAGCCGGACCGCTGGCAGACAATCACCGACCAACCGGACGTACGGTTTGGCGCGGCGCTTTACAACGATTACGGCAGGACCGCCCCATGAACAGAAAAGCCGCCCTCCAACTCCTGGCCGGACTTCTCGCCAGTGGGGGTTTGACCGCCTGCGCCGATACCTCAACCACCCCACCTACCCAGACCGCGCCTGCTACAACCGCCGCACCAACTATCACCAATGCCGCCAGCCCAAACAGCGAAGTTGCATCTACCACAACGACAGGTTCAACTCAAACGGCCAACCTGACCACCCAGGCAGCGACTACCGCCCCCGCGACAACCGCCAATTCACCAACAGTACCACCTACCGCCGCCCCAACCCCGGTAACCAACACCCCGGTCCCGCCTACGGCAACTGCCCCACCCTTCACTCCTACCCTGAAAATGGTCGGCCCGGCCAATAGCGGCTATTACTTTACCTTCGCGGCGGACGGTCGCCTCGTCTTTTACGCCAGGGCCAATAACCAGGCCGGGAGTTGGGCCGCGACCATCGGCAACCCGGACTGGCAATTCCTTGCGCCCGGCTTTGGCAATTTTACGTCCGACCTGTCGCTGGCCGCCCTTTCAGATAAAGCTGCCGGGACGACCCTGGTAACCCGGTTGGACGGCAACAAGACCCTGGCGACCCTCCGAAACCGGGGCAGTGCAACCATCTTCAGCCCTGCCGACCAATCAGGCGGGCAACAGGTGGCTTACCTGCTGCGCTCCCTGCAACAGGACGGTCCCGAAGAACCCCAGCATTTCGAATTGTGGGTGGCAAATCTCGATGGCAGCCAGGCACGCGCAGTCTGGACCGGCCTTGAAGCCGCCAACCTGGCCTGGTTCCCGGCAGGACGCAAGTTGATGTGGACCGGGCGCGACTCCACCAACCAGAAATTCGGCCTGTGGGTCCAGGATATAGCCAAAACTACCCAGAGCGCAACTGCCCCGGCTTATACTATAATTGCAAGCAAGGGAGTCAGTGTCGCCAGCCTTTCGCCGGACGGCCAGTGGGTGGCTTACTGGGTCACGTTGCAAGGTGATAAGTTTAGCGGGGTCTGGCTGGCCCGGTCCGATGGCAGCCAGGCGCAAAAACTGGACTGGTTAGGCGGCTTTCGTTGGGCCGATACGGGCGAACTGCTGTATCTGCCGGTGCGCCGGAGTAACGAGACCGCCCGCGCCCTGTGGAGCTATTCGCCCAAAAGCGGCAAGTCCACCCGCCTGACCGACCCGGCCCAGACCCCCTTAAAAGTAGCCCTGGACCAGTGGCAGGTCGCGCCCGGCGCTAAATCCATCGTCTTTCGCAACGCCGCCGACAACAGCCTGTGGCAATGTGTCTTCCGCGCCTGATTCTTTTAAATTATAACCAGAGCAACCAGCTAAATAAATATACAGGACAGATACCACCGCATGCTCGCTACCAGTAACGCGCCGTCCCGGCCCCGGTCCCTTACCGCTCTGAACCCGGCTCTTATAACCGCGCTGGGGCTGGCGGCGCTTTTCGTGGTGGGTACCGGGCTACGCCTCGTCAACCTGACCGAGCCGAGCATGTGGCACGACGAAATCTGGAGCGTATACATCTCCAAACTGCCTCTCGACGAGTCTTTCGCGGTGATGCGGGCCGGGGATTTGCAGCCGCCCCTTTTTTACCTGTTGCTGCGCGGGGTTATCGCGGTCTTTGGCGAGAATATCTTTTTTTTGCGCTTTTTGCCCCTGCTGCTGGGGATGCTGGCGCTCTTTCCGCTCTACTTCATGGCCCGGACCTTTGCCGGACAGCGCGCCGCCTGGGTTGCCTCCATCCTTTTTACCTTTTCCTCGCTCGACCTGGTTTTCAGCCAGATGGTGCGAATGTACACTCTACTGGCCCTGGCCGTCTTGCTCTCGTACTACCTCTTCTGGCAGCTTATGAACGCGGCGAAACCGGCCTGGTGGCTCTGGGCGGGATATGTTGTGTCCACCGTCGCCATGCTCTACAGCCAGAACCTGGCGGTCCTCTACCTGACCGGACAAGGTTTGGCCTGGCTCTTACTTTTCCGTAATAAAAAGTTGTTCGTGCGGGCGGTGGTGGCCTGGGCAATAAGCCTGGTAGGCTGGTTCCCTTACCTGAGCACCTTCCTGCAACAGGCCGGGGGTAATACTTATTTCCCAAAGCCGAGTGTCCTGCTTTTACTGGATAGCTATCTCGCCTTTGGCGCCGCCGACCGGGCCCACAACGGCCAGCCCTTTTCCATGCTTCCTGTGGTCCAGTCCTACCTTTTCCTGGGCTTGCTGGTGCTGTTCTGGTTCGGCTGGCGCAACCTGGCCGAAAAACCCCGCGAACGGCTCTATCTTTTAATCTTCTGGCTGGTGCCGCTATTCCTGTGCTGGCTGGTCAGCCAGTTCAAATCCGTTTACGCCGACCGGGCTTTCCTGGCCTCGGCCTTCCCCTTTCTTATCATCCTGGGCAGTTCGTTTAATAAATTCGCGTGGCCCATTCCCAGGCCCCGGCGACCCCAGTCAAGCGTCCTGCTGGTGAGCGGCGTGTTGGTGGCGGTCCTTTCGGTCTGGAGCGTCAGCAGTATCCTGGGTGGCAATTACGTCCATAACGATATTCGGGGACTGGCCCAGGACGCCGGGCGCCAGTTAAACCCCGCTCCTGCCGGGGAAGCCCGCGCCCTGTTGCAGTTTACCGGCAATGCCACGGTCATTTTTGACTACTATTTGCCGCCCGGTACCCCGCCGAACGTCAAGGATTTCACGCCTGAGAGTGAAAACTTGCTCAATAGCGGGTCGGGCCGGGTCTGCGCCATCAGTGGTGATGCCACCGATTTGCTCCCAACGCAAAAAGAGGCCCTGGCCCGGTTCCAGGGCTGGCTGGCCGCTCAATCTTCCCAGAAATTGCTCTGGGACAAAGAGTACCCCGAAGAAACCCTCCGTCTCCAATGCTGGGAATACCGCCACTAGCCTGAACTTTAAGGGTGATTGCGACCCGACCCCGGAAAAAGTATAATAGCGGCTGTTCCGCGTCCCCGGCAAAATTCAAATTCCTAACATGGTTTCAGACCAGGGCTTCAGGAGGGCATCTTCAATGCAGACGACACCCGCGAATCCGCACGATATTGGGCCACTTGAACCTGAATCAACCGCCGCTGCCACGCCTTTTCCCGCCCGCAATTACGTGATGATTGCCCTCTACTGGTTTTCCCTCTCCTTTTTATGGGGCGGCTTTTTGAGCGTGGTGCTGCCGGTCTTAAACGAACCGCTGGCGACACCCATTTTCGGCTCGAACAATATCGAAACGGCCCGCGGCATCATGACCGGTATCGGCCTGATTATCGCCATGTTCGTCCAACCGCTGGCCGGGGCTATCAGCGACCGTTCAACCCATCCACTCGGACGCCGCCGCCCTTTCATGATTGTAGGTACACTCGGCGTCTTTGTAGCCCTGGCAATCGTGGGGCTGGCCGGGAGCTGGTGGATTTTGCTGCTCGGCTACGTGCTGCTCCAACTGCTCGATAATGTCTCGCAGGGAGCCTACCAGGGTTTAATGCCGGACGTGGTGCCCGACGACAACCGGGGTAAAGCTTCGGCGGCCCTGGCAATTTCCCAGCTTTTAGGGACGCTGGTCGGGGCGGTCATACCGGGGATATTACAGGGCGTATTTGGCAAAATTCCGGGCTCGCAGATTGACCTGGTGCTGGTCGGTATCGTCTTTGCGATTACCCTGACCCTTACGGTTATCTTCGTCAAAGAAAAACCCTACCGCGCCACCGAGAAGGTCAGCGCCTGGGCCGCCGGGCTGAGCATGTTCAAGGGAGTCAGCCACTACCCCGACTTTATCCTCCTGATGCTGGCCCGCTTCCTGTTCCTGACCGCCCCGGCCACCGCCTCGCTTTTTTTCAAACCCTATCTCGAAGGCCCCGGCGACCTCAACAACCCTAAATTCGGCCTGAGCTTTATCCGCCCGACCGTCAACACCGCCGGACAACTGGAGGTAAACGCCGGTGCCAGCCTGAGTATTATCCTCGGCATCGTGATTCTGACGGCGACCCTGGCGGCCTACCCGTTCTCGGTCCTCTCCGAAAAGACCGGGCGCAAACGCATGATTTTTATCGCGACGGGTATCGGCTTTGTAGGGGCGATTGGCCTTTTAATCCCGGCCATCTGGATTAGCTCCGCCGCCGAAACCGCCCGCACCCTCAGCGGCTTCGAGGCCCAGCAAAGCTATCTCGACCCGGTACGCGGGACCGCCCTGCTTCTGGTAATTCTTTTCGGGGCGTGTATCGGCTCGTCGTGGGGCGCGTTTATGTCAGTGGACTGGGCCTTTGCCACCGACCTGATTCCGGCGGACGAGGCGGGCCGCTTTATGGGGTTGAGCAACCTGGCAACAGCGGGCTGCCAGGCGTTCGGGGCTTTCGTGGGCGGGTTCGTGGCTGATAGCGTCCTGGGTTACAACGGCCTGTTTGTCCTTATCGGCATCTATTATATTACGAGTGCGGTAATACTCACGCGGGTCCGCGAAACCAGGGGTCGTGCCCGCCAACAGGTAAAAACAGAAGCGGCTTTAGGCTAAAGAAATGCTGGAAGGTCTGGACAAGGTTGATTGGCAGTCAATAATGACTGCTCACGGCCCTATAGAAAAGATTCCTGAATGGTTGGAACAACTTGCTTCGCCAGAGAAACGCGCCCGCAGTCGAGCCCTCGAACTTCTCATTGAAGTTGCAGCACATCAAGGTTGTGATTATCCCGTCACCCCCTTTATAGTTCCATTTTTAATTCAACATTTGCAAAAGGATGAAGTACGAATTAAAGCTCATATTCTGACCTTGCTTTACAATATTGGTAGTATTGAAAAAACCGGTTCCGATAATAAATTTTCATCATTCTTCGATTATCACAATTTAGAACAGCAAATAAAACATGATAACCATTGGACAAAGACTTTTGGGGAAGCTCCTATGGTTTCCTACCATAAGACGCATCTTGCTGCTGCCGAAGGATTAGAAATTTACTTAAATTTAATCGAAACTAATCCTTATTTAAAAGTCAGGATAGAAGCGACCTATTTATTAAGAGGCTTTCCTGAATACGCAAAAGAGTTTGTACCACGGCTTATACCTTTAATCTTGAAAGAAGAAAACCCTACTTTAAAGGCCAACCTGCTATTAACCCTGGCTGACGTAGCTGAGCCCGACCCAACCTATTTCGAGTTGTTGGAACCACTCTTAAGCCAGAAAGAAAAGAGGAAAGTTCGAATAACAGCGGCCTATGCGCAGACCTGCCTGTTAAAAGAGAAAACCTCGGACCGAGCCACCGCTTTATTGTTATCCGCTATTCGAAAGTCGCCCGATATTTTAAAAGGGCACCATTATAGATACCCCTCTTTAGGTATTGGAGAGGTAGCCCCAGCTTTATGCAACTTAGAAGAAAGTAAATATCCCGTAATTAGTGAAGCACTTTGGGAAGGTTTAAATAACGGTAAGTCCTGGCACTCGCTCTCCATTCTTGTACCGCTTTTTTATTTAACTTTTAGAAACCCATTCCCATCCAGCGATATTAATCTCGACGAATTAACCGAACTTCAATGGCTTATCCTGGATTACGTTGCAACCGAATCACATTTATGGAATTCTTTTCATGAATATAAGACTCGCAGACTTCTCAACTATTACAACCTTCCCAGCCATCCAGAAGAGCTACATCAACTCTTAAATCAATCCTAAATCCCTTTAACAACCTTTGAAAATATGCTAGATAAACCCGCTATCCCTGACGACCTGATAAAGTCCGCTTTGTTGGAAAACTATGGAATCTTGGTAAAGACCCTGGAATTCCTGCCGCTCGGCCTCGATACCCTGGCCGGGGTCTACCGGGTCACGAGCGAAGTCGGCCCCACTTACTTTCTCAAACTAAAGCTGGGCCAACTTTACGAGTCGAGCGCCTTTGTACCCCGGTTTCTGGCCGACCGGAGCGTTTCCGCCGTGGTCGCGCCCATTCCGACCAGGGGAAACAAACTCTGGTTCGAGATAGCGGGCTGGACCGGGCTGCTCTATCCTTTTATCGAGGGTATTTCAAGCTGGGAACCGGGACTGAGCGAGACCGAATGGCAAGCCACAGGCAGGGCTGTCCGCCAGATTCACAGCGTAACTCTACCACCCGAACTTGCAGAAGAAATTCGCCGGGAAAAATTCCAGCCTGAAGAATATACCGGGTGGATGGTGAATTTCGAGAAAGACCCGGCCAACTTTCCGGGAAAGAGCGAGGCCGAACGCGTAATCACCGACTGCTGGACGGCCAACCGCGAAACCATCCATAAATTGCTAATCCTGATGGAAAACCTGGCCGCCCGACTGCGCGACCAGCACGAGTCACTGGTAATCTGTCACGCCGACCTCCACCCCGGCAACATGATTCGGACTGCCCAGAACGAGGTCTTTTTTATTGATTGGGATGACGTGATGCTGGCTCCCAAGGAACGGGATTTCATCTTTGCGGGCCTCGATTGGGCCGGGGCAGACCCTACCGCGGTCCCTTTCTTCGAGGGCTACGGCAATACCGCGCTCGACTGGTCGTTTGATTGGGCGGCCCTGACCTATTACCTCGCCGAACGGGTCGTCACCGACCTGCTCGTCTGCACCCGCGATACCTTTTTCACCCCAAATTTAAGCGAGGAAGCCAGGGAAGAGTCGGCCCGCCTGTTTTGTAGTGTCCTCGACGAACACGGCGAGGTCGCGGGGGTTTTTGCCGCCGCCCGGTGGTCCAACCTTGCATCTTAATATAATAACCAGGAAATTTATATTTCTTTTTTAATTTAATATTGACAACCCCCGCTAACTATATTAAAATAAAGTTATTAAATCCTTTTAATTACCATTAATAATTAAAACTCGCTGCGCCGTTGTAGTGGGGTTATTTTGGCAATGAAAGGTGAAGGGATGAACAACATGTTCAAAAAGATTGGCGTGGTCCTTTCTTTAGCAGTGGTAATCGTTGCGCTTTCGATTGGGCCGGCTTTTGCGGCCAATAGTGATAATAACGGGCATAAGGGTGGAAAAGATAGCTCGACAACAACCCTGGATGCTTGCGGCTATTTCGGTGGAACGCAAACTGTCTCTGAAACCAAAGATTACGTTGTGGATGGGGTTACTTATCATTCCGAGAAAGGCACCTGGACCGGGATCCTCAACAACTATTCTAACACTCCGGTTGCGAGCCTGGGCACTGTAAAGGGTTCTTACTCCGAAACCTACACAATTGATGCCAACGGTATGCTTACCGGCACCGAAAATTTTAACTCCGGTGCGGGCAAAATTGACCAGACCTTCTCTTATAACTCCATTACCTACAGCGACTTCAGTGTTAGCGTTGAAGCCACGCGCGACCTTTCTTTCCTGACAAGCGATACCAACGGGCATTGTTATACCGGGACTTTCCCTCGCCCTTAGGTCAAAAAAGTCCACGCTCCTACCAAAACCGACTGGTTTTAAATTAAAAAGGATGGAACTTTTAAAAAGTTCCACCCTTTTTGGTCTACTACTTTTAGCTTTTACGCCGGACTTAATTCCGCTGGACGAGTTGGTCCATTGCCAATCCCAATTGCTTGCGGATAAGACCGGCGTCGCTGGCATCGCCCGCCTTGCGCAGGTAGTAGCGAAAATCGACGATGGCCGGGCCAATCTCCCCGGAGCGGAAGTAAAGGACACCTCTATCCCGGTGTTCTTCGGCAGAATTGGGGTTCAGGATTACCAGGCACTCCTGCATCTGTAAGGCCCGGATGTAATCTTCCTCACCGATGCAACTGGCCTTGATGTTGTTGAGCATGCGGACCAGGAACTGCCGGTTGGTTACAGGACGGGTAAAGAGCGGTTGCAAGGGCAAGATCCGCCCATACCGTTCGCGGACCAGGTCGATGCAATCTTCCTCGGAAAGGATAGCCCCGCCGTTAAAAGGGTCGAGCAAAATTTCGTTGTTCGAGCCGCCGGACGAATGGACCGCTTCCTCCTGCCGCTCCAGGTTTTCCAGGCCCGAATTCAGCCACTCGCCGGAACCGAGCGGCTGGGTTTCCAGGTCACGGTAACGGATGATAAAGTGACCGGGCAACCCGATGCCCTCGAAGTGCAGCCCCAGCCGTTTCCCTAACTCTATATAGACCAGCGAAAGGGTAATCGGAATCCCGGTGCGGCGTTCCAGCACATCGTTTAAAAACGAATTGCGGCGGTCGTTATAATCGGTTTCGTTGCCGTGAAACCCCAGGTTTTGATTCAAAAAGAGATTTAGTTTTTCGATATTGCGCATCGGGTTGGTTTCCGAGGCAAAGAGGGGCCGGGCTTCATCGGCGATTTCATCGAGCCGGTTGTAATAATAAACTTCGTTGAGACCGGCATATTCAAACGAGGCAATCATAAGGGCGGCTTCGGCCAGGTCAATCTGGTCATCGGGGAGTTGGGCTAACTTCTCGAACCGGGCCAGCGCGCCGCCAAGAGCAGGGCGGGCATCCACGGGCCGGTAATCAAAAATACTACCGTCTATAATATAACCCTTGCCATCTCCAAATTGTGGTTCTTCCATTCTCTTTTACCTGCCTTTACCTGACTATTTTCTAAAAAACTGTTCTTTATCTTTTTTGTAATTCGCATCCCCGGTCGAACCTTTCAATAAACCAGCAAACCAGCTCTCTCATTAAGAAGATAGTTTTTTATTTATGTCTATTTTAAATGGTAATGCAAGCCATGTCAATGAAAGGTATGTTACAACTTAACAACCACTTACACTTTACCCACAAAAGACTTTTAAAATTAAAAACCCCGGCGCAAGTGGCCGGGGCCTTTTATAATTGCTTAACGCAGCACCCGCCCGCTTTTTTGCGCCTTTTCAGGGTTGAGATAATAGGTCATGCTTTGCAGCAGACCGACCGGGTCGATACTGCGGGTCCGCACGTCCGGTGGCACCTGCAAGCTGACCGGGGCGTAATTCAGGATAGCCTTGACGCCAGCGCCCACCAGTATATCCACGACTTCCTGGGCTGCGTTGGCCGGGACAGCTACGATAGCAACCTGGATACCCAGTTCGGCTATTTTTTCCTGGATTTTCGAGGTATGAAAGATGGGACGACCGGCCAACTCCTGCCCGACCTTGCGGGTATCAGCGTCAAAAAGGGCCACAATATCGAAACCCTTATCCAGGAAACCGCCATAATGCGCGATTGCCTCGCCCAGGTGCCCGGTACCGACCAGGGCGACCCCCCACTGCTGTTCCAGGTGTAAAATATCGCGAATCTGGTTGAGCAAAAATTGAACGTTATAGCCCTTGCCCTGTTTACCGAACTCACCGAAATAGGATAAATCCCGCCGGATTTGGGCGGCGGTTACGCCAATGCGAGCACCCAGTTCGCTGCTGGAAACGGTAGTAATACCTTCGCTGGAAAGATATGACAAACTCCGGGCGTATATTGGTAGCCGACGAATAACAATATCGGGTATATCAATATCCTTCATCATAGGAAGAAATCGCTCCTTTCACGGAACCCGGCTTCTACGCTGAACCGGCCCGATGTGATAAGAGAATGGGAATAAAATGTAAGAGTGTTATAGAGTCCCGCTAACTCTGCCAGGCCGGGATAGCTACCTTCCGGCAGAAAGAGAATTTTGGGTTAAGGCTCTAGTTTATTAACCCGTGTACGGAAGAACGGTTAGCTATGATATGGGTTTGGTGCCGACATGGATCGCAACCGCGCCAAGGCCGTACCGCTTAAACCGGACCTGGACCAACCCGGCCCGTTCCATTATCGTTTTAAGCTCTTCCGGGGGTGGAAATTTTTCGGCAGAGGCTGGCAAATATGTGTAAGCCTCTTTATGGCGGCTGATTAAACGACCCAGTAAAGGAACAATTTTATTGAAATAAAGCTGGTGGCCCCAGCGGACCAGGGCAAACTTGGGACGGGCTACTTCCAGACAGACCACCCGGCCACCCGGCTTCACAACACGCATCATATCGCGGAAAGCTTGCTCGATATTGACCACGTTACGCATGGCAAACCCGGTCGTCACACAATCGAAACTGTTATCGGGGAAGGGTAATTGCAAAGCATCGGCGGCGACCCACCGGACCCACGAGCCAACCCCGGCTTTGGCCGCTTTGGCTGGTCCAGGGAGCATCATTTCCAGACAGAAATCGCTGGCGACCACCTCGCCGGTCGGGCCGACTTTGGGAGCCAGCGCCAGGGCAATATCGCCGGTACCGGTCGCCACATCCAGGGCTTTCCCCCCAACGGGCGGGTTTGCTTCCGCCACCACCACCTTACGCCAACCCTGGTCCAGGCCAAAAGTCATCAGCCGGTTCACGATATCGTAAGTCGGGGCGATCTGGGCAAACATATGGTTTACATATTCAGCTTTGCGTTCGGGCTTAAATTCTTTGAGACGTTCACTGGTAATGAGATGGTTTGAGTCGGCTTTTTTTTGTGTAACTGGTTCCATTTTTCCTACTTTTAGACAAACACTTCAACTTTGCCAGTTATCAATGGGCAAAATCGCTCTTCCACCCGTTACCCATTCGTATCCAGGTTTGAGAATATTTTAACATTCAGGGGGGTTAAAATCAATAGTACTTGCCCAATTTATCACAATCTCAGCTTTCTTTAACTTAAAACCCGGCCAGTTCGCTAAAACCAGCCGGGCCAGGCATAAACGGTTAAAAGTTAAAGGGCCGGGGCCGCCGGTATGGTAGGGTCGTGCTTTTCGGCTTCTTGCAGCTCCTGTTCATGGCGCTTTAGCTCGTTTGTCTTGGTGGCCTCAAGGACTGCCGCCTTGGTGTTGCTGGCCGCCGCCGCCGCTTCAGGGGTGGGGGCGTCCGAACTGAACGAGGTAACGTTATTGAAAATAACCTGGATGGCCGCGGCAATCGGCACCGCCAGCAGCGCTCCCAGGATGCCATAAAGCGTTGACCCAATCAATATTCCTACGATTACCGTCAGCGGGCTAACCCCGACCGCTTTTTCCATGATGCGCGGCACCAGGATATTCCCCTCGACCAACTGGATAATGACAATATAGACCGCGATTACAATAGCCAGGGTTGGGCTCTGGGTCAGGGCAATCAAAATGGCCGGGGCACCACCGATATACGGCCCGACCAGCGGCACCAGCTCGGCAATCCCGGCAAAGACCGCCAGGGCAAAAGCAAACTTCAGGCCGATTACCATGTAGCCAATCAGGTCCATAAAGAAGATAAAGAGCATCAGGATAATCTGGCCGCGCACCCAGCTACCCAGTTTTTCCTCGACACTGTCCCAGAGCTGGCGGCCTCGCGGCCTTTTTTCTTCTTTAATAAAGGAAAAAATTACCCGCTTGATGACCGGACGTTCCGACAGCCAGTAGAAGGCGATGACAAAAACTGTGACCGCCGAGAAAAGTATCTCAAAGACGGTCAGGCCAACCGAAAGGCCATTCTCAACCACCTTGGGGTTATTCAACAGGTCGCGCACGCTGTGATACCCGCTCATCACCAGGTTTCCCAGCCAGCCATCCCCCATCCCCTGCTTAATCGAGGCATCGGTCTTGGCCTGGTCGGAAAGACCCGCGACAGCCCGGCTTCCCTCATCAATCAAAGGCGGCACTGTCAGGATAATAACCCCGGCCAGAATAGCCATAATTACAGTATAGATAACGAGGATGCCGGTCCCTCGGCTGAAAGGGCCCCGCCGCAGCCGGTTGACCAGCGGCTCAATCGAGGTCGCCAATAATATACTGATAAAAATGAGGAAAAGTACGTTGCGAATCAGGTATAGAAAGACAAAACCCATTAATACCAGGATGGCGGTTGCGGTATACATGGCGATTTTACGAGAATTCATTTTTACCTCGTTGCTGTTTCTGGGGAGTGTATAGTTTGTTCAATGTCAAAGTGAGCCGATATTTACCGAATTGGCCCGCCACCAGGTACCCTTATCCCGGTGGCGGGCCAATTATAATGATTTAAGCCGCCGGGTCTTTGCGCCGGAAGATTATCCCGGCCACTGCCGCCAGGGCCAGGGCAACCAGTCCCACCCCCAACGTAACCGGGTTTTCTTTGTCAGGTTTAGCCGGGTAATGGTTGGTACTAATGGCGTAAGCCGGGACCGCCTGAGGCACTTTACCGTCACCTTTAGCCTTGTCCTTGCTTTTCTCAAACTCGTCGGAGGCCTTCTTATGGGCATCTTTTACCTTGCCGGTCCCGGCCGCATCCTCGCCTTTCTGTTCAACGGTAGTAGCCGGTTTGGCCTGGTCCTTGCCCTGGCGTTTTTCTTTTTCCGTAACCAGCGGACCGCCATCGCTATCCAATTTTTCAGCCGGAACTACCTTGCCAGGGTCTTGCTCGGACGCAGGGCCTTCCATGACCGATTTCCAACCCCCGGCTACCGAGGCTATTTCCGCCCCAAAGAGCATGATAGCGGCGCAAATCCAGATATAGAACAGGAACAGCAGGACCCCACCCAGCGCGCCATAGCTTTTTGTATAACTATCGGCGGCGTTGAAAATGGTCAGGTAAAGGGTGAAACCGTACTTGAGCAGTTCGAACAAGACCGCCGCTACTGCCGCCCCAATCGCCACGTATTTCCACTCGTTGTTTTTGCGGTCCGGGGCCACTTTGTAGAGAATAAGGAACACGCAAAACATCAGCAGGACCGGTATGAGTATTGAGATAACCGGCAGGATAAAGCTAAAATTGGAGGGCGAGATGCCAAACAAGCTGACATCGGCGGAAAAGATTAGCTGGAAGACAATCGTCACGATAAAAGAGGCTGCCACCAGCGCCCCAACGATAAAGAGCAGGGCAATCCTGAGTCCGGTCTTTACAAAGAAATTCCGGTTGTCTTTTTTGACATCGTAAGCCACGTTGATGCCAAAAATTAGCTGGTCAAAAATACCGCTGCCTGACCAGAGCAAAAAGACCGCTGAAACGGAGAGAAGACCGGGCGCGCCTTTAACCAGGCTATCAATAATCGCGCCGATGTCAAAACCGGCTCCCAGGTTGGGTAAAGCGCCTTTGACCGAATTTATGAAGTTGGTGCGGGCTTCCCCTTCCTGGAGAAAGAAACTGCCAATTACGATGAAACCAAGTATCAGGGGGATAATACTTTGCAGGACGTAATAAGCTATTGCCGCCGCCACATTCAAGCAGTTATCTTTAAGGAACTCATCAACACTATTTTTAGCGACTTTAAATGTTGCCTTAGCCCATGCTGGCATAACTTATTCCTTTTCTACTAACCCGGTTAAATTTGCTTTTGAATATGTTATAGCACAAAACATTCAGTTTTTTAAATAGTTCTCAAAGCAGTCTATAACAAGAATCAGGCCAGGAATATGAAGCAGAAAAAGAGGGAATTAGAAATTATTGGGAGTCTGTTTCAGAGGTTGAATCAGGATTTTCGGGGGTGAAATCCGAGGGATGGTGGCTCTTGTGAGCCTCGGCGATAAGCTCATCGCGGGTATGGACGACCGGCAGGACGGGGCGATTACCCCGGAAGATTATGTAGGCTATCAGGCCGACTGGCCCTGTAACCAGCCCCACAAAAATCCAGAGATAACCGGGCAAGCCGCGTTTGTCGGCATCTACCCGCATCCACATAGAAAGGCCAATCCAAAAAGAGGTAATCGCCAGAAAGCCGACGATTACCCCGAAATTGATTAACAGCCTTTCGCCGTCCACTTCTCAGACCAGGCCTTCCAGCAGTTCGATGGTCATGCGCCCGGTATCGAGGTCAATGTTTTTAACAATATCCTTGACCGCCGGGATTAAAACGTCGTTTTTGGATAGAGGGCCGCGCACGCTGTAGACATCATTGGCGGGCATACGCTCGACATTCACGACTTTGCCAATGTAGACATCCTCGGTGCTATAGACATCCAGACCGATAATCTGGAAGATATAGTATTCGCCTTCCGGCAATGGGACTGTTTCAGAATAAGGGACCGCCACGTTGTAACCGCGCAAACTCTCGACCTGTTCAACTTTGGTCAGACCCTCAAAACGCAGGACCACAACTTTGTCGTTTTGCAGCTTGGCCGAAAGAAGTTGTTTGCGCTCCCAGTTAACGATATTGGCGGCGCCGGGCGGAGCGATATAAACCTCTTCCAACTGTTCGAAACGGTCCGGGAAGTCGGTCCGGATAGTAGCCTTAACGGCCCCGCGCAGACCAAAAGGGGCAGTAATCTGGGCGATGGTCACATATTCGGGTTGTTCCGGTCCGGTAGAATAAAGCGAGTCCTGGGATTCAAATTCGTCATCCGGGCGTTCCACGGGTAGAGCAACCTGGGGTGAAGGGCGATTGGCGGAAGAAGCGGCCTGGTTCCTGGGACCGCGAGTAGAATTAGCGGTGCGGTTGGTCCGGGTGCGGGGGGTCGAACCGCCCGAATTGGAACCGGGCCGGGTAGAACTATTCCGGCGAGGGCCGTTAAAGTTACGGTTGCCTGGCTTTTTATTTTCCGGCATAAACTCCTACAAATTTACTGCCCGGTTGCTCCTCTCAAACCTTTTCAGGATTGAGGGATTTAGAGCAAACCTATCAGGGCGGTAAAATAAGCTAAAGCGGGCCACCTGCCGGAAAAAGCAAGTGGCCCGTCATTTCAATCAAAAGACGGCCAAAGGCTAGGATTGAATTTCGAGGGTGGCGCGTTTGCCTTCACGAGCTGCCGTTACAGCTAACAAAGTCCGCATCGCCTTGGCAATTTTGCCCTGCTTGCCGATAACCTTGCCCATATCGTCGGGGGCTACCGCCAGTTTGATAATTACCGAGTGAGTGCCTTCAATCTGGCGAACCTGGACTGCACCAGGGTCATCCACCAGGGACTGCGCCATGTATAAAATTAAGTCTTTCATTATCTCCCTAGCCCTCGTGTTGTCGTTTGCGCACTGTATTAAGTCGCAAAAGCGGTGACCGGGCAAGCGCGCCCGGCGGTAAAATTACTCTTTAGCCGCTTTGGCGGGTTTGGCAGCCGGGGTAGGCCGGAACTTCAACTGAATTTCGTCGATGCCGTTGAACTTGAGCAAGCGGGCGACCCGGTCGGTCGGCTGCGCGCCAACGCTCAACCAGTAACGGGCGCGTTCAATATCAATTTTGACTTCGGCGGGTTCGGTCACCGGGTTGTAAACGCCAAGTATTTCCTTGAAGCGGCCATCGCGGGGGGAGGTGCTTTCGGCCACAACCACGCGATAAAAAGGAGCTTTCTTGGCTCCCATGCGCTTCAATCTAATCTTTACCACCTAAATATTCCTCCAAGTAATTTATCAGTTCACATTTAGTAGTCGAGTGGCCGGTAATATAGTCAACTCGCGAAACAAGATTATACCGTCTGGTGACCTCAATGTCAACCTCACGGGGCAGTAGTCAGTAGTCAGTAGTCAGTAGCCAGTGAAACCCCAATCCTCTATTGCCGTCCTGAGCAAAGCGTAGAACCCCGGCTCACTGGCCAGGTCTATTAGGAAACATTTGCCAAAGGTACTTACATAGCGCCTGACATGGGTACCCAAGATTTCTCGACTACCCGACGCGCGACGCGCGCCCTTCGGGTGTGACAATTTCTTCGCTAACTGACCTCTGACTTCTGGTTTCTGACTACTGTTTCCAGCAAAATGCCCAAAATAATGTGGATAACTATGTGCAAAACCATGTGGAAAGGTCGTGGACAAAATCTATTGACTCATTTTGATTTCTTTTGTACCATTAAAAGGTCAGCGTTGCTGAAGTGAGCCGAAATACTTTTCAAAAGGAGTTCGCAAGGACAATAATTGAAGCGGTTGCATCGCAAGATGTTACCAATTGTATCAGGATTTCATTTCAATAGCAGCATTGATAGAAAAGCCGAGAAGCCGCAAGGTTTGTCGGCTTTTCGCTTTTATACCTCATCTCTATTTTCATCTTTTCTACCTTTCCCCCAAAGCCCGGTTATCCGCCTCATCCCGTTGAATCTGGCAATTTCTTATCCTGTTGCTGTATTATGCGGTCAGCTAAATATGCTCTATCTGTGGCATCAAGTTTTACCAATTTGATTCACCGGACGAACACCTTGTTAAAACATTTCGAATCTATTTGGGCCTTTAACACGAAGTTAAAGGTAGATTGAGGATTAAAAATGTCTAATGAAACCATAAATTCCAGCGACTATACCACCCTGGAAAGCCAGGTGCTGCAAACCATTGACCGCCTGCAACCAGAACTAATAGAGGTCAGCCGGACTATTCACTCCAACCCCGAAACCGCCTACCAGGAATACAAGGCGTCGGCTTTGCTGACCTCGAAACTCGAAGAAAACGGGTACCAGGTCCAGCGAAAAGCCGCCGATATAGATACCGCTTTCGTGGCCTATGCCGGAGATAAACCGAGTCCCACCATCGCAATCCTGGCCGAGTACGACGCCTTGCCGGTCATCGGCCACGCCTGCGGGCATAACCTGATGGCGACCGCCGCCCTGGGCGCGGGCCTGGGCCTGCGCGGTATCGTGGACAAATTGCCGGGCCGGGTCGCGATTTTTGGGACACCTGCCGAGGAAGGTGGTGGCGGGAAAGTGGTGATGGTCCAGCGCGGCGCTTTCAAAGACGTGGACGCGGCTATTCTTTTCCACCCCTCCACTACCAACATCATCCACAGCGATTCGCTGGCCTCCACCCGCGTCAATATCATCTTTCACGGGCGGGCCAGTCACGGCGCGGCGGCTCCGCACAAAGGCATCAACGCCCTGGATGGGGTTATCCAGACCTATAACGCCATCAACGCCATGCGCCAGCAACTGCGCGACGATGCCCGCGTGATGGGCGTTATTACCAACGGCGGGCAGGCTGCCAATATTATCCCCGACTACGCCAGCGCCCAGTTTAGCATCCGGGCTGCCGACCGCCAGTATGCCGACGAGGTGCTGGAAAGATTCCGGCGTTGCGCGGAGGGGGCCGCCCTGGCGACCGGGGCGACGCTCGAATTTAACATTATCGAGCCCAGCCGCTACGATAACCTGGTCACCAACAGTGTTATGGGTAAGATTTTTGCCGAGAAACTGGAAAAATTGGGGGTGGAAATTGCCACGGAAGACCGCTTCGGCTCCGGCAGTACCGATATGGGGAACGTCAGCCAGGCCCTGCCCTCGATTCAACCTTACCTGGCGATTGCCCCGGTCGGAATTAGCGCCCACACCATAGAGTTCCGGGAAGCCGCCGGGTCGGACGTGGGGCAACAGGCTATGCTCAACGCCGCAAAGGCGATGGCTCTTACCGCCCTTGACTTGCTGGTAAAACCGGGGTTGCTCGCCCGGGCCAAACAGGAGTTTGCCGACCTGACCGCGAAAGGGGTCGTCAAAGGACAATAAAGCTCGTTAAACGGAAAAAAGTATTTAGTTTTCAGTTTTTAGTTTTTAGTAGGCAAAAGTCAGAGGCCAGAAGTCAGTGGGAACCACTTTGTCATTCCGCGTCGCACGCCACGCTGGCGCAATCGCGTTGGCGGAATCTAGGTCGTAGCAGCACCGGTGGCGTAAGCACCGGGTTCTAATTTCGCAAGGATTAATAAAAGCCCGACCAATGCTTAAAAACAGGGGCAAAATTAACCTGGAAGTAAGGGCCGAGCGGGGAAATTAACTTTCCTGCCCGGCCTCTTTTATTTTGCGCTGGAGTTCGTAAAGCTTGTTCATGGCTTCGATGGGGGTCAACTCCATGACCTTTAACTGGCGCAACTCGGCCAGGGCCGGGTGTTCGGGAGCGGGTTCGGCGGACAGGGTCGCGACCGGGGCAAAGAGGCTCATTTGCTGCCGGGGGTCAACAGCCTGGGGCCGGGCCGAACCGTTGCGACCCTGCCGGACCGCCGAGCCACCGGAAGCAGCTTCCAATTCGGTGCGCTGGCTTTCCAGCAGGGCCAACAGTTCTTCGGCCCGCCTGATGACCGGACGAGGCAGTCCGGCGAGTTGGGCCACGTGTATCCCATAGGAGCGGTCCGCCCCACCGGGCAAGACTTTCCGCATGAAAATCACCTTGCCTGCATCCTCGCGGACGGCCATATTAAAATTGCGGACACGCGGTAAGACCTGGGCTAACTCGATAAGCTCGTGATAGTGGGTGGCAAAAAGGGTCTTCGCACCGCAACGGGGGTTGTTATGGATATACTCTACCACCGCCTGGGCAATCGCCAGGCCGTCATAGGTGCTTGTGCCCCGGCCCACCTCGTCGAGGATGACCAGCGAACGATTGGTGGCGTGGGAAAGGATATAGCTGGTTTCGACCATCTCGACCATAAAGGTAGACTGGCCGGTCGCAATATCGTCCTGGGCCCCTACCCGCGTGAAGATACGGTCCACAAGGCCGATAGTCGCCGAATCGGCGGGGACAAACGAGCCTATTTGTGCCATCAGGGCAATCACGGCCACCTGGCGCAGATAGACCGACTTACCGGCCATGTTCGGCCCGGTGATAATCAAAATCTGCTCCTGGTCGCTGTTCAGACAGGAGTCGTTCGGCACGAAAATCATGTCGGAACCGGCCTGCTCCACCACCGGGTGCCGTCCGCCCTTTATCAGTAAAGCCTTGCTGTCGTTGAGGACCGGGCGGCAATAGTTGTTGTTAACAGCGACATGGGCCAGGGCTGCGAACACGTCGAGGTGGGCCAGGGCTGAGGCCACTTCCATCAACTGCGGCAGAGATTGAGCAACCGTTCCCAGGACCTTTTTGAAAAGGTCGGCTTCCAGTTCTTCGATGCGCTCCTGGGCGTTAAGAATCTGGGTCTCCATGTCCTTTAGTTCAGGCGTGATATAACGCTCGCCGTTGGCGATGGTTTGCTTGCGGATATAGTCCGCCGGGACCTTCGCCATGTTCGAGGCCGTTACCTCGATATAGTAGCCGAAGACCGAGTTGAAATTCACTTTCAGGCTGCTAATACCGGTCCGCTCGATTTCCCGCTTTTTAAAATCCTCAACCCAACTGGTCCCATTGGTGGAAATAGTCCGCAGGCGGTCCAACTCCGCCGAGAAACCATCCCGGATAGCCCCTTTCGTCCATTTCTTGCCGGGAGGGTCTTCGGGGAGGGCGATTTGCAACAGCTTGACCAGGTCTTCGCAGGTATGAAGGCGCGAGAGTAACGGCTTGAAAATCTTCTGGACTTCCTCGGTGGCCTCACCGAAAAGGGCGTGAAAGGCCGGGACCAGTTCGAGGGTTTGCAACAGGCCAAGCATCTCGCGGGGAGAGGCGACCTGCATGGCCGCCCTGGACCCGAATCTTTCCACGTCGTCCACCTCACTCAGTAAGGCCCGGACGCTCTCGCGCAGGTGGGTGTTGCTAAAGAAAGCCGCCACCGCTTCCTGGCGGGCCACAATCCGGCCCAGGTCGAGCAAGGGCTGGTTCAGCCAGCGATGTAGCATGCGCCCGCCCATACCGCTCAGGGTCTGGTCGAGGACGCCAAAGAGGGACATCTTGCGGGAGCCGCTCCGCCGGTTTTCGCTCAGTTCCAGGTTGCGACGGGTCTGGACATCGAGCGCCATGTATTTGTGAGTCGAGTAGGTCACCAGGGGATTGAGCCGCCCCAGGGCCGACTTCTGGGTTTCCTTGAGATAGCTGACCAGCGCCCCCGCCGCCCGTACCGCCAGGGGCAGACCCTCCACCCCGAACCCGGCCAGCGAACCGACCTCGAAATGCTCCTTGAGGGTGCGGGTCGCTTCGTCCTCCTGCCAGTTATAACTTTCAAGTGGGGTCAGGCCCCGGCCATCATCCTGCTGGTTGGGCAGGAGAGCCAGGTAGGGAGCCAGGGCGTCTTCTTCCTCGGCAAAGAGGGTTTCGGGACGCTGGTGGCGGCGGGCCGGGCGTTTGGGGGCCAGCACTTCGGAAGGGGCAATCCGGGCCAACTCGGTCTTGAGGGCGTTGCGGAGTTCTTCCGCAGAGTTTTCGTTTAGCTGGGTGCAGAGGAATTCCCCGGTCGTAATATCGGCGTAAGCCAGACCGGCCCCTTTTTCCTCTAGATAGAGCGCGGCCAGGAAGTTGTTGCGCTTGGAAAGCAACATCTCGTCTTCGAGGATGGTTCCCGGCGTCACGACCCGGATAACCTCGCGTTTGACCAGTTTCACGCCCGGCTTGGTCATCTGCTCGCAAATGGCGACCTTGAAGCCTCGCTCGATAAGCTTGGGTAGATGGCGGTCAATCGAGTGGTAGGGCAGACCGGCCATCGGCATGTCGTTGCCTTTGTCCTTGCCCATAGCCCGGTGGGTCAGGGTCAGGCCGAGTTCGCGGTGGCAGATTTCGGCGTCCTCGTTAAAAGTTTCGTAAAAGTCGCCCAGCCGGAAGAAAAGAATGGCGTCGGGGTATTGGGCCTTGATTTGCTTGTATTGCCGGTTCATTTCGGTTTCGGCCATGCTCTTTTCCTTCGTGAATATATGGGGCGACTGGATTTTTGTTATAAAAAATTAGCCGGAGGCTGCTGGTTAGGCGCTATTATAACATTTTTGACCTTGAAAGGTAAATTATTTTGGAAAAAAGGTTCTAAACTGCTTTTGTGGATAACGCCTTGACCAATAAATAGAGGGTCCGGTTTAGCGGAGCATCCTTACCCAGGCTTTCGGCCACCCGCAGCACCGCCCCGTTAATGGCCTCAATCTCGGTGGGGCTTCCCCGCCGGACATCGGCCAGCATCGAACTGGTATTGGCGGCGGTAACCTCGGCGATGTGGCGGGCCTGGGCGGGGGCATCTTTATACGGATAAGGCAGTTTGATTCTGGCGCGGCGGGCAATTCCGGCAGTTTCGGCGGCAACCCTTTCGAGTAAATCAAGGCTGGCCGGATTTTCAAGTAATGCCCCGTTGGAACAGTTTAGCAAGGCGGTTAGGGGGTTGATGGCCGTGTTTACGACCAGTTTGCCCCAGAGTATGCTCTGCAAATTCTCACTTTTCTCTAAAGGCAGTCCAATATCTTCCAATTGGGCAAAAAGTTCCTGCACCCGGTAATTCCGGGGCTTATTTAACCCGTAAATTTCTCCCCTGGAAAAGACAGTCAGACCCAGCCCGGCGAAACGTATTCTGCCTGACTCCAGCAAGCTTGCCCCCAGCGAAGTAACAACCTGTGTAACACGAGTGGGTCCAAGCGCGGCTTGAAGCAATTCGAGGTTGCCGAGGCCATTTTGCAGCGTTATAGCCATACCGCCAGGATCGAGACAGGCCGCGATTTGGGCGGCTAATTTTTTTGTCTGATAGCTTTTAAAAGCGACAATTGCCAGGCCAATTTTGCCTGTCACCTGGGCCTGGCCGGTGGCGGTCCGCAACCCCTTGACCCTGATATAACCGTCCACCGACGACTTAAACCGGGCTGCGGGCGACCACTGGGCGGCCAGTTCCGGCGAAAACTCGATAGTCAAACCTTCTTTTTCGATGGCGGCGAGGTGTGCGGCGGAATGTTCCCCGCCGACCAACCAGATTTCACCATCGGGCCTTGATAAGCGCAGCAACCCGGCCAAAAGGCTTCCCAACGCCCCGGCCCCGAACACCGCAATTGCCATAATTACCCTTAACTTTCTTCAAATCGACCGCAACATGATAGCAGATGTGCATCGCTATTTACGCAGATTCGAGCCTAATTCCTTGGTTGCTTTCTGCGGGAAATACAAAGTTGAAAAGTTCCTCAGGCACTACTGGTTTTTAAGGCTATGCTATTGTCCAACGGACCGGAGACGCCCGTAGGTGCGACCTAAAGGGTGTCACTGCATTCACGCCAGTAAGGTGTGGCAAAGGTAGAGTCCCTACCCGTACTTTGTGCTACACCCACTGGCGCGACATGCTGGCATTATACCCAAACACTAATAACTAAACACTGTCTACTGGCTTCTGCCCTCTGCCTACTAAACACTAAAAACTGAACACTAAACACTTCCCCGTTGTTAGCCAAGTTCTAAGGGAAAATGGTATACTGAGAACCGCCTTCGAAGCAAGGGTCGCTCAAAAGGATAAATTGCATGAACTTTGAAAGTCATACCAGGACCATTTACGAAAATCCGACCGCCCACGACGCCGGGGGGTTCACCGGGGAAGAGACCGGTGTTTCGCCCTACGCCGGGAGCCCGATTCTAAATATCATCACCGAGAAACAGCTAAAAACCTGCGTCCACTGCGGTTTGTGTCTCTCTTATTGCCCAACCTACAAAGCGACCGGGCTGGAAGCCGATAGCCCACGCGGGCGGGTCTTTCAAATCAGGCTCCTGGCTTCCGGCGAGTTGCAACCGGACGACCCTGACCTCAACAAGCATCTCAATTTGTGCCTGGGCTGCCGGGCCTGCGAAACGGCGTGTCCTAGCGGCGTTCCCTATGGGGCTTTGCTCGAAGCCGCCCGCGCTCAACTCCCACCCCACAACGAGCAGGAGAAAATCTTGCGCAAGGCCACGCTCGGCTTTTTGTTCATGCATCCGAACGCCATGCGGGCCGCCGGGCTGGGTCTGCGGGTTTACCAGAAAAGCGGCCTGCGAAAGTTGGTCC
Source organism: Chloroflexi bacterium 54-19 (assembly GCA_001898225.1). GTDB lineage: Bacteria > Chloroflexota > Chloroflexia > Chloroheliales > Chloroheliaceae > 54-19. The sequence continues at coordinate 95,335 of MKTJ01000004.1, read as the reverse complement.
AGTTCAGCCATATATTAAACATCTTGCCGGGCGGACTGGCCGCGAAAGAAGCCATGCTGCCGGACGCCCAGGGAGGCATCGTCAAACCGGGCCTACCTAAAGTTACACCGCCCAAACCAGCCAACGCCCGCCGGAGTGTTTCTGCCAACAGCCAGGAAAAGTAAGCCATGCCCACGATCATCCCTTTGCTCGAAAAAATCCGTAATAACCTGGCCATCCGGATCGGACCGCGCCCCAATGCTGCCGCCGAGACCGGGGCTATCAAACCGCGCTACCGGGTAGCTTTCCTGACCGGCTGTATCCAGGACGAAATCTTCCGGGGTGTCAACGCCGATACGGTTAGCGTGTTAGCCCGGAACGGCTGTGAAGTTATTATTCCCGAACACCAGAAGTGCTGCGGAGCGTTACACGCCCACGTTGGCGAACGCGAACTGGCCCGCCAGTTGGCCCGGACCAATATCGCGGCTTTCGAGGCGACCGGGGCTGATTTTTATATAATGAACGCCAGCGGTTGCGGAGCCACCCTCAAAGAATACGCTCACCTTTTGCACGACGACCCCAAATATGCCCAGCGTGCCGCCACGTTTGTGGCAAAACTGCGCGACTTCGCCGAATTCCTGGTCGAAGTCGGCTTTGAACCGCCCGCGGGCCGGATTGAAGCTCGCGTGACCTACCAGGACGCCTGCCACATGAAGCACGGTCAGAAAGTCTTTGTCCAACCCCGTGTCCTCCTGAAGTCGATTCCCGGCCTGGAACTGGTCGAGATGAAAGATAGCGACTGGTGCTGCGGAAGCGCCGGGATTTATAACGTCGTCCAACCGGTCATGGCGAACGAGATTTTAAGCTGGAAAGTCGAGAACGTCTCCAATACCGGGGCCTCTATCCTGGTAGCCTCAAACCCCGGCTGCGCGATTCAAATTGGCTTTGGCATGCGGCAGTCCGGGCGGCCTCTCGAAATCCTTCATATCGCGGAAATCCTCGAACGCAGCTACCGCCTGGCCGAAGAAGAACCTGCCTGAAAATTTTACCCATTTCTTAAAAAATAAGGGTGCCAACCTTATATAGAACCATATATAGAGCCCAGGCTAACTTTCTCACCCAGGTATGGGGATAACTCCCTTAAAATAGTTACAAAAAGGTTAAAAAAGGGCCTGGTTTAATTGTGCTGAGGGACGCAATAGCGTATAATTACCCCTAGTATTTAACATTATGGAGCCGTAAAAGGTTGCCAATTTTATAGAGGTGTAAACTAAAGGAATGACAATAGACGCTACGGAGCTTGGGATAGAAGAGCAAGATACTGGGAACCATACCGAACCCGGCCACCCGGCCAGACCCCAAGGAGCAGCAGCGGAGCCAGATGAATTAAACGAAATCGGCGGTCCGGCTATCCTTGCTTTGGAGGATGGCCGAATATTTCGAGGATACGCTTTTGGAGCCGAACGGCCCTGCGAAGGCGAGGTCGTTTTTAACACCAGCATGACCGGCTACCAGGAAATTACCACCGATCCATCGTATCGAGGCGAGATTGTTTGTCTGACCTACCCTATCATCGGCAACTACGGCACAACTGACCTGGACGACGAATCGCGGGAGCCCTGGATTAGCGGCCTGATTGTCCGCGAATACGCCCCTTTCTGGAGCAACTGGCGCGGTCGCGAAAGCCTGCATCGCTACCTGCAAAAACATGGTATCCCCGGCATCTACGGCCTGGATACCCGCGCCCTGACCCGGCACCTGCGCAGTAAGGGGTTGATGCGCGGGGTTATCGTACGGATGGCCCCCGGCATGACCGAGCAAGACCTGGTTAACCGGGCCAAACGCAGCCTGATGCCCGCCGATAAGAACGTGGTCGGGGATGTAACCGCCCCTTCTATCTATCGCTACCCGGCCCGGTCGCTCGAAGGAGCTAACCTGCGCCTGGCGGTGCTGGATTGCGGTCTCAAAGAGAATATTTTGCGGTCGCTGGCCCGGCGCGGCGTGGATGCCACGGTCGTCCCTTACGATGCCAAACTTGGCGACATCATGGCCTTGCAGCCCGACGCGGTCTTCAGTTCGCCCGGCCCCGGCGACCCCGAACGCAATCATCAAACTATCGAAACCTTGCAGGGTATCATCCAGCAGCAGGTGCCGTTTTTCGGTATCTGCCTGGGCCACCAACTGCTGGGTCTGGCGATTGGCGCGGAGACCTCCCGGCTCAAATACGGCCACCGGGGCGGCAATCACCCTGTGAAAGACCTCTTAACCGGGGAAGTGCACATCACCTCCCAGAACCACGGTTTCCAGGTTATGGCCGATAAAGTGCCGACCGACCAGGGCTGGATGGTCAGCCAGATTAACCTTAATGATGGCTCGGTGGAAGGGCTGGCTCACACCAGTCTACCCGCTTTCTCGGTGCAATATCACCCCGAAGGTTCGCCCGGCCCGCAGGACAACCAGTATCTGTTCGACCGCTTCCTGACAATGGTGCAGACAGCCAAAAAGGACAGCGGAAAATAACGAATGGACCGTCATAATAATCCTAACAACTACCCACCTGACCGTGACCGCAATCAACCCGACCCCGACGACTATGGGCAAGATGATTATGGGCAGGATGGTTACGGCCAGCCGAGCGGCCAGGACGACTACGGGCCTGATGAAGAGGATTATTACGACAATTTGCCACCGTCTCCGCCTCGGCGGGGCGGTGGCACCCAGCCCTATAACCCCCAGTTCGACCAATCCACCAATGTTTCGCCCTATATGCCGCCGCCTTCCCGGCGACCCGGCCCTCCTCCCGGCAACTATCCGGGTCAAGGGGTACAGGGTAAAGGGGGCAGCCCGGTCCCGCCGCCTCGTCGGCAGGGTCCGCCCCAGGGCAACAGCCAGTATTTACCGAACCAGGCGACCGGGGCTTACTACCGGGGTTATAACCCACCGCCCCCGGAAGACGATTATATTGATGATGTCGAGTTAGAGGAAGTATACGACGATACGCCTCCGCCCGGTCCGGCAAACTGGTGGGCGCGACAGAGCAACCCGACCCGGATTGCCCTGGTTTTGATGCCCGCCGTAATTATTTTACTGGTGGCTTTTGTGGCCTACCTGGCCCTTTCAGCCAACAATAATAAAAGCCTCCAGCCTACGGCGACCGCGGTAGCCATCAACCTGACGGTTTTGCCAACCAACACCCTCCCGGCAGTGACTATCGTGGTGACGCCTTCACCGCCCGCGCCGCTACCGACTTCCCTGCCCACAATCACACCCAACCCGGACCTGCCGACCGTTACGCCGGTCCCGTTACCGACCGCGACTGATACGCCTTCGCCCACACCCGAACCGACCCCCACCCCGACCATTAACGTGCCCGCTACCAACGCCGCCGGGACCGCAATCGCCGGGACCGCCGAGGTCAATAACGCTTTCCAGACGGCTCTCGCCAACCAGACCGCGATGGCAAAGGATACCGTTACGGCTAGCGCCAACCGGACCGCCACCGCCCAGGCCCTGCCAACCGCGACCAATACTCCGGTGCCAACGCCTTTCCCGACTATTTCGCCGACCCCCGCGACCAACCCGACCGTGGCTCTGACCCCTACCGTCCAGGGGCAAACGACTTTACCGCCCTGTCCGAAACCGACCCCTACTTATACGCCGGTCAACGGGTCGCCCACGCCTACATCTACCCCGACGCCGACGCCAAACCCCTCGGCTTCGCCTACACCAACGCCAAGCCCGACACCGGTTTGCCAGCCGACTCTCAGTTAGTCTTTTGCTGATTCATCCCAGTTGTTGCCCTGGCGTTAAGTTACCGTTTTTGGTGCCATTTTGGTACGACTTAATTCTTAATCTCCTTTTTTCCATTTCTCTTTCCCGGTTTAGAAACTTTCACAAATTTATAGTTCCAGATAAATACGGATTCGTTTTACCTGTCGTCAACCTATGGCAACGTAATTTTTTACCTTGGCTGAGTAAAATTCCTCTAAAAGGACTTTTTAGGCTGCTCTTTTCATATTAACGTTCCTGGTAAAACTTTATGTTTTTTTGTTTAACTCCTTAGAACTGGTAAACCCGGCGACCGGGGAAACCTGTTCTGGGAAATTTGAAACGTTCAACTCTAAGGTTTAGCTTCATCAGACCCGGAGTTAAGTATCATCAATCTATAACGGAGTAATAATGACACTAAACTCAATTAATAATCCTCCGGCTGGGTCTTTTAGCGGTTCGGTCCCGGTTGCAATAATAGGAATGGCCTCAGTTTTTCCAGGGGCCCACAATTTACAGGAATTCTGGGACATTATTCTAAATAAAGTCGACTGTATCACCGATGTCCCACCCTCGCGCTGGAAAATCGAAGATTACTACGACCCCGACCCCAAGACCCCCGACAAAACCTATTGTAAGCGGGGCGGTTTTATCCCGGACCTCGATTTCGACCCTGCCGAATATGGTCTGCCGCCAAACATCCTCGAAGCTACCGATGTTTCCCAGTTGTTGGCCTTGCAAACCGCCAAAGATTCTCTCAAAGATGCCGGTTATGCCAGTAGTACGGTAGAGGTTCGGGAGCGGACCGGGATAATCCTGGGAACTGTGGTCGGACAACAATTGATGCGGCCCCTCTTGCACCGCCTGCAATACCCGGTCTGGCAGGAGGTCTTTAAGAATAGCGGTCTCTCGGACGAGCTTTCGGCGGAACTAATCGAAAAAATCCAGGCGGCGTACTCGCGCTGGGAAGAAAATTCTTTCCCCGGTTTTCTCAGCAACGTTATTGCCGGCAGGATTGCCAACCGGCTCGACCTGGGTGGAATAAATTGTGTGGTAGATGCCGCCTGCGCCAGTTCGTTGAGCGCGGTAAATATGGCCGTAAGCGAATTAGCCATGGGCCATACCGACATGATGATTACGGGCGGGGTCGACATAGACAACTCCATCCTGACCTACATGTGTTTCAGTAAAACCCCGGCCTTTTCCAAAAAAGACAATGTCCGGCCCTTTGATACCGGCTCGGATGGCATGATGGTGGGTGAAGGGATAGGCATGCTGGTCCTAAAGCGGTTGGCCGATGCCGAACGGGATGGCGACCGCATCTATGCTGTTATAAAAGGGATTGGTTCTTCCAGCGATGGCCGCTCCAAGAGTATTTATGCCCCGCACCCGCCCGGACAGGTCAAGGCGCTTGAGCGGGCTTACCGGGCCGCCGGGTTCGCACCTCGCACTATCGGCCTGGTGGAAGCGCACGGCACCGGGACCGTGGCCGGGGACATCTGCGAAGTAACCGCGCTCGGCCAGGTCTTCGGCCAGGATGAGCCGGGCGAAAAACAAATAGCTCTGGGCAGCGTCAAATCCCAAATCGGCCATACCAAGGCCGCTGCCGGGTCGGCCAGCCTGATAAAAACGGCCCTGGCCCTTTACCATAAGGTCTTGCCGCCAACCATTAATATTACCGAGCCAAACCCGAAATTAAAGCTGGACCAGACGCCTTTTTATCTCAATACCGAAACCCGCCCCTGGTTAGGCACGCCCGGTGGAGTGCCCAGGCGGGCCGGGGTCAGTTCATTTGGTTTTGGCGGGACCAATTTCCACGTGGTCCTGGAAGAATATACCGCCGGGCCGACCCAGGCTTACCGGCTGAACGAAACCGCCCGGTCCATTCTGCTGCAAGCCCCCACCCCGGCCCAGTTACTGTCCCTCTGTGAAGAATACCGGGTCAGGCTAGATTCCCCGGAAGCCGGGTTTTACTTTAACGAACTGGTCGAAAACTCCCAACAACTGTCTATTCCGCCTGAGGCGGCCCGGTTAGGCTTCGTGGCCCGCGACCGGGCGGAAGCCGCCGAACTTCTTGAATTAAGCACAAACCTTTTGAGGGCTAACCTGGAAGAAGCGGCCTGGGAACACCCGCAGGGAATTTTCTACCGCCGGCAGGCTTTGTCGGGGAAAGTGGTCGCCCTCTTTTCAGGGCAAGGCGCGCAATACCTCGAAATGGGCCGGGCCCTGGCAATCAACTTTCCGCCGCTACGCGCAGCCTTTAGCGCCCTGGACCAACTCTTTCAGGCCGAAAATCAACCCCTTCTATCAGAGGTGGTTTTCCCGCCTCCAACTTTTGAGGACTCCAAAAAGGCCGGGCAGAAAGCTATGTTGCAGCGGACGGATTACGCTCAACCGGCCATTGGGGCAGTAAGCAGCGGCCTCTACCGCCTGTTATTCGAGGCCGGTTTCCGGCCCGATTTCGTGGCGGGGCACAGCTTTGGCGAGCTTAGCGCCCTGCTGGCGGCAGGAGTTTTGAGCGAACCGGCCTATTTCCGGCTGGTTAAAGCCAGGGGTAAGGCTATGGCCGCTCCTTCCAACGACCCCACCTTCGACCCCGGAGGCATGGTGGCAGTCTCCGGTACGCCGGACGAGTTGGCCGAAATTCTGGCCGAATTCCCGGACATTACCCTGGCGAACCATAACTCGCTTAACCAGGTGGTTCTGGCCGGGGCCAAACCGGCGGTCGCCCGGTTAAAGACCGCTCTCAAGGAACGGCGCTTCTCGGTGATAGACCTGCCGGTGGCGGCGGCTTTCCACACGTCACTGGTCGGGCATGCCCAGCAGCCTTTTGAGCAAGCTTTGCAGGCGGAAGAATTCCAGAGTCCCCAAATCCCGGTCTTTTCCAACTCGACGGCCCAACCCTACCCGGCAGACCCCGACCACATTCGCCAAATGCTCGGCCAGCATCTGCTAAACCCGGTGTTATTCAAAGAACAAATTGAGAATATTTATGCCGCCGGGGGCTTTTTCTTTGTCGAATTTGGCCCCCGTGAAATTCTGACCAACCTGGTCAAGAACATCCTGGGTGACAAGCCCTACCTGGCCGTAGCCCTGAACGCCAACCCTAAAAAGGACAGCGACCGCCAGTTGCGCCAGGCTGTCATCCAGTTGCGGGTGGCCGGAATCGGTTTACAGGAAGTGGACCCCTACCAGAAGCCCCTGGCTCCCGGCAGGGCCAAAAAGAGCGTTGTGAGCGTGCGGCTTAACGGCAGTCCCTACGTTAGCGAAGCCAGCCGCCAGCTTTACTACAAAGCTCTTGCCAATCCCACGGTGGCCCCCGTCCCAGGACCGGAAAAAGTCGGAGGAATAACCAAAGCTGTGATAGAAGATAACGCCCAGGAAGCCAGAAAAGAAGCTACAACTTTGAACATGAAGGAAGCGACCATGCCCAGTAATTCATTGAACCAGCCGGCAACCTCCCCTGACCGCGAGATTGCGGCCAGCCCTGTTGCCGAGCCCGCCACCTTAACTCCGGCCCCGACCCCGGAAATCGCCATCCTTGAGGCTAACCTGGACCGCTTTACCGGCTACCAGAACGCGGCGGTTCAGGTCCACGAACAATTCCTGAATAACCAGGCCGAATATACCAGGGGCTTCTTCCAGCTTATGCAACAGCAACAATCACTGCTCCTGAACGTCGAAATAAACCCCGCGCCGGGAGTGGTGGACAGCCTCGAACGGAATATGATGCGCTTCCACGATTACCAGGCCGAAACCTTGCGTGTTCACGACCACTTCCTAAGCCAGGAAGCCGCCTATTCCAGCCAGTTGTTTGAAACAATCAGCCGGACTCCGGCGAAAGAAATACGTTCTTTCGCGCCCCCCGCACAAAACTGGCAACCTTCAAATTCGGCCCGGTTGGCCCAACCGGCCCCCGCCTCCGCCCCGATTGCCCCGGTCAATCAAACACCCGTCCCGCTAACCCCGGCGAGGGTAAACGGTACCCGGTCTGTCCCGGCACCTGTTGTAGAAACCCCGGCCAATAACAAACCCCAGCCCCCAACCCCTGCCCCGGCAAGCGTTACCCCTGTCAGCGTGGCTAGCCATGAAATTAAGGTGGTACCCCAGGTTGAAAAATTACCGGTTGAGGTTGAGGTTGAGGTCGCAACTCCTCCTGCCCCGACCCCGGTTCCCACCGCCCCGCCGAATTCGGCTGTCGCAAGCAGCCCGGTTATCAGCGTGGACGAACTGACTCGGCACCTGTTACGGGTGGTCAGCGATAAGACCGGCTACCCGGTCGAAATGCTCTCCCTCGAAATGGATATGGAGGCCGACCTGGGAATCGACTCGATTAAACGAGTAGAAATCCTGGGGGCCATGCAGGACAACTTCCCTGATTTGCCCCGGTTGAGTTCGGACGCGCTGGCCGAAATGCGGACGCTCGGCCAGATTGTGGAAAGTATGGCCGCGAACCTGTCCGGTCCCACCCCGGCCCTCGCTGACCCCCAACCGGAAAGTGCGCCGGTGACTGGTACCCACCAGACCGGGTTAGCGAGCCAGGCGGTCCGTTTAAAATCTCTACCCGGTCCCGATTACCTTGAAGCGGCGCCCCCTCCCAGCCACGTCTGCCTGATTACCGACGACGGCACCCGGACACCCGCCCGGTTGGCCCAGGCCCTGGCCGGGGAAGGCTGGCACCCGGTGATTCTAAACTGGCTGCCCCAGGTTAATCATACCGGGGAACTTTTGCCGGAAGGAGTGGCGCGGTTAGACCTGGGAGATACCAGCGAAACCAGCCTGGAACAGGCCCTGAATACGATTACCGGGAAATACGGCCCGATAGGCGGGTTTATCCACCTGAGTCCCGCCACACGAACGGAGGGAGCCAATGGCTTACCCTTTGACGAGGCAGAAGACCGGCAGGTAAAACAGGTCTTCTTACTGGCGAAACATCTCAAAAACCCTCTCAACCAGGCTGCTACCCAGGGCCGCGCCTGCTTCCTGACCGTGGCCCACCTGGATGGGAGTCTCGGCCTGGGCCAGCAAAACGACTTTGGCGCAGTCGGGGGCGGGTTGTTCGGTCTGACTAAAAGCCTGGGCCAGGAGTGGCCCGGCGTGTATTGCCGCGCCCTGGACCTCTCCCCGGCCCTGGACGCCGAACAGGCCGCAAACGCTATTCTGAGCGAGTTGCACGACCCCAACCGGTTGCTGGTCGAAGTTGGTTACAGCCCGGCAGGACGGGTGACACTGGTTAGCGAGGAGGTTGTCCTAAAGTAATGGAGCAACCGATTGGGCCTGATGCGGTCTTTGTGGTCAGTGGCGGGGGCCGGGGCATTACGGCCCGGTGTGTCGTCGGGCTGGCCCGGCAATACCGCTGCAAATTTATCCTGCTGGGCCGAAGCACCCCTCCCGGTCCCGAACCGGCCTGGGCTGAACCAGGGGCTAATGAAGCTCAGCTAAAAACTCGCCTGATTGAAACGCTGCTGGCGGAAGGTCGCAAACCCACTCCTGCCGAGGTGCAAAAGACGTTGGCCGGACTTCTGGCCCAGCGCGAGATTGCGCAAACCCTGCGTGAGATAAAAGAAGCCGGGGCTGAGGCGGAATATCTCAGCCTGGATATAACCGACCTGGCGGCCTTGCAGGTGGGACTCGCCGGGGCGGTGGAGAGGTTCGGTCCGGTAACCGGGCTTATCCACGGAGCCGGGAACCTGGCGGATAAACTGATTGAAAATAAGACCGCCGGGGATTTTGAAAGGGTCTACACGGCTAAAGTGACCGGGCTGGAAAACCTCCTGACGTGCTTGCCGCCCCAAAAACTCAGTCACCTGGTCCTTTTTTCTTCGGTGGCCGGGTTTTACGGCAATAGCGGGCAGACCGACTACGCCCTGGCAAACGAAATTCTCAATAAAACCGCCTGGCAAATCAAACGGCGCTATCCCAAGTGCCGGGTGCTGGCCCTTAACTGGGGACCGTGGGATGGCGGGATGGTCACCCCGGCCCTCAAAGAATATTTTGCCAGCCGCCAGGTCGAGGTTATCCCGGTCGAAGCCGGGACCCGCTTTTTGATTGACGAGCTTGAAAAGGGCTGCCCGGAAACGGTCCAGCTTGTCATTGGCAGTCCCCTTAAAAGTGTACCCTTAGAGCAAAGCTCCGATTTACGGACTTATCGGCTGGTCCGCCGCCTGAGCCTGGAAGCCAATCCCTTCCTTCTTGACCATGTCATCGGGGGCCACCCGGTGCTACCGGCCATTTGCGCTATCGGCTGGATAGCTAACGCCTGCGAGCAACTCTATCCCGGCTACGCTTTTTACCGGGCCGAGGAAAACAAAGTCTTGAAGGGCCTGGTCTTCGATGAAACCCTGGACCCCGAATTCACCCTGGAACTAAAAGAGACCGCCAAAACCGCCGGGGAAATCTCTTTTGAGGCCATCATCAGCAGCCAGAAGAAAGACCACCGGCCCCAGTATCACTACGGTTCACGCCTGACCCTCAAACGACAGTTACCCCCGGCCCCGGTATTCACCGGACCTCGTTTGAACCCGGAGAGCAGCCTGGCCCAGGCCGGGTCCGATTTTTACCGGCAAGGTACGCTCTTTCACGGACCAACTTTCCAGGGGGTACACCGTGTGCTGGAAATCAGCCCCAAAGTTGTGGGCCTGGAATGTTACCTGCCGGCCATCCCGGAAAGCCAGCAGGGCCAGTTCCCGGTCCAGAGTTTCAACCCTTACGCGGTGGATGTCCAGTTACAGGGGTTGCTAATCTGGTCGCGCCACTACTACCAGGCGGCCAGTCTGCCCCTGAGAATCGGGGAAATCGTGCAATATCGCCCCCTGCCTTTCGACAAGATTTACTACGCCGCCATGGAAGTCCAGTCCAGCAGCGAAACGGGCCTGGTAGCCAACGTGACGGCCTTCGATAGTAGCGGGGAGATTTACACGGTAGTTAATGGTGCGGAAGTGACCATCAGCCCCCGGCTGAACGGTTTGTTCCAGGCCGCGGAAACTCAACCCCGGCAACTGGTCCATAAAGTATAGAGGTGGGGAATTATCTAAAATGACTTTGGATGCTACCGATAAATTAAAAACTTCCGCCGAAGTTTATCTTTTTCCGCTGGCCGCGCCCGACCTGGCAGGGCTAAAGGACCGGCTCGAAAGGCTGGGCCTGGTTCTTGAAAACAGCCCTGATTTGGCCGGAGTAGCCAACCGGTATTTTGCCATCTTCGAGCGAGAAAAGGCTTACCCTTATATCCTGGCCCTGGTTTGTCGCAGCGGTGAGGAGCTTCGGCGCGAAATCGCCAAAGCCACCGCCGCCCTGGATGAAGCTTTTGCAACCGGTCGAGCCTGGCAATCCCCTGCGGGGAGTTATTTCACCCCTCAACCGCTGGGCGAACGAGGCGAAGTGGCTTTCGTCTATCCGGGGGCTTTTAATTCTTATCCGGGGTTGGGGCGGGAGTTGTTCCGGCGTTTCCCCGATTTATATCATCGATTCAACCAAAATTGTGCTAACCCCGACCAGGCCCTGGCCGAACCGCTCTTACGCTGGCGCAGCCTTCAACCGCTCACCCGCTCGGAAAGCGAACAGTTGGAGGCCCAACTAGTTGCCGACTCTAGCGCGATGATGCTCTCCGGCTCCGGGTTTGCCACGCTTTTTACCATGCTGCTGCGGCAGGACTTCGGTCTCCAACCGGCGGCGGCCTTTGGCTACAGCCTGGGCGAATCGAGCATGCTCTGGGCCCTCGAAGCCTGGCAGGGGATTGACCGGGGGCTGGAAAATATTTCTAACTCGCCTATCTTTCGGACCCGTCTTTCCGGCCCGAAGGAAACCATCCGGGAACAGTGGCAAATTCCCCCGGCCCAACCGGACGAAGCTTTTTGGAGTACTTATTTTGTGCTGGCTCCGGTCGAACGCATAAAAGAGGAACTGTGCCGGGAAGAACGGGTCTACCTGACCCACATCAATACCGCCGAAGAAGCAGTTATCAGTGGGGATAGCGCGGCCTGCCGCCGGGTCATTGAGCGATTGAATTGCCATTCCCTGGGGCGCACCCCCAGTTCGGTCTTACACTGTAAGCCGGTCCGGGCCGAGTACGCCGGGCTTTTGCGGATTCATTCCTACCCGACCCACCCTGTGCCTGGTCTGCGCTTTTATTCGGCGGCGGACTACGATGTGTTAAACCTGGAGCAAGCCGGGGTTGCGGCCAAACTGAGCGACATGGCCTGCCAACCGGTAGATTTCCCCCGGTTGGTTGAGCAAGTCTACGGGGACGGGGCGCGCCTTTTTGTGGAGTTGGGGCCGGGCTATACCTGTACCCGCTGGATTAACCGCATTTTGAAGGATAAAGACCACCTGGCCGCGAACGTTTGCCAGAAGGGGGTTGATGAGCCGGTCAGCCTGGCCCGCCTCCTGGCTAAACTGGTCAGCCACCGCGTACCGTTAAACCTGAACCGACTTTACGCCCGGACTGAAAGTTTTACAGGATACGCCGGGCCGGGTGGGAGTGGGTTGGCCCGCAATCTCGCCCAGTGGCAGGCCAACGCTGCGGGCCTGGCCGGGGTCCAGGCTAATTTCCTGGGTGGACGGCAACAGGGGTTGGGCCAGTTGCGCGAACTACTCAGCCAGCACATGGCTCTGATAGGCCAGTCGGTTTCCACTCAGACCGCTACCGAGAGACTCACTGTCCTGCCGGGAAAAGGCCACGCGGACCGGGTAGCCCCGCCTCAAGCCGCCCGGCAGGCGCGAACCCCGGTCCTTTTTGACGAAAGACAAATCGAGGAATTCGCTACCGGTTCGGTGGCGGCTTGTTTTGGCCCCCGGTTTGCTGAAGTCGAAGGGCAGCGAGTGCCGCGCATCCCTAACGGCGACCTGAAACTGATGAGCCGGATAACCGCCCTGACCGAACCGGGACCCGGGTTTGAGGGGATTTCCACTATTACGGCGGAGTATGACGTACCGGGCTCACCCTGGTTCTACTCCGAGAACGCCTATCCCTTCAACCCCTACTCGGTTTTCATGGAAATTGCCTTGCAGCCCTGCGGGTTCCTGTCGGCCTACAAGGGGAGTTTCCTCCTGTTTCCCGGCACAGACCTATATTTCCGTAACCTGGACGGCCAGGCCAGCATGTTGTGCGATATTGACCTGCGGGGTAAAACAGTCGTAACCCAGGCCCGGCTTTTATCCACAGCTATTTTTGAAGGGACCATTATCCAGCGTTTCGAATTTGAATGTAGCTGTGAAGGGCAATTTTTTTACCGGGGAAGCTCGGCGTTTGGCTTTTTTACCAGGGAAGCCATGCTCAAACAGGTCGGGTTGGACTCTGGCAAAGCGGTTTTACCGTGGCTCGAACAGACCGGCCAAAATGGGGTCCGCCTCGATTTAACCTCGCCTGCTGAGCGTGCCCGCTATTACCGGCCCCCTTCCCCGGACAAGCCCTATTACCGGCTTTCGAGTGGGCGGCTCGATTTGCTCGACGAGGTGGTCCTTCAGCCAGGTGAGGGGCGTTACGGCCAGGGCTATATCTACGCCACCCGGAAGATTAACCCGGCAGATTGGTTTTATAAATGCCATTTTTACCAGGACGCCGTGATGCCGGGTTCGCTTGGCATCGAAGCAATCTTTCAGGCCATGCAGGTCTTCGCTATAGAGCAAGACCTGGGCAGGCACCTGAAATCGCCCCGTTTCGGCCAGATTTTTGACCACAACCTGGCCTGGAAATACCGGGGCCAGATAACGCCCGATAACCGGCAAATGGCCCTGGAAATCCACCTTAACCGGGTAGAAACTGAAAAAGACCGGGTAATCCTGACCGGGGAAGCCAGTCTGTGGAAGGACCAGTTGCGCATTTACGAGATAAAACAGGTTGGGCTGGCCCTGTACGAGGCGGCTAACTAACCGGTAAAGTTTTATTTATAAGAACAGGAAGAAAATAATGCTTACTGCCGATGCGGTTATAAATTTTAAAGGCGGCGCAACCCTAAGCGGCCAGTGCTGGGATGGCCCGGTCTCGTCGGTGGCTTTTGATGAAACCGGTATCCGGTCCAGCCTGTTAAACCTGGCCGACCCTGTCTATGTCGTAAGAGCCGGCGGGCGGGTGGGGCTTAGCAACAGCGGAAAGCCAACCTCACACCCCACCCAGGTCGAACTGCTGGGCCAGTTACCCCCGTTGCCACCAGAAAACCTGGGCAACCCGGCTTTCAAAGATTTCTTCAGCCTGAAATACGCCTACGCTGCCGGGGCAATGGCCCAGGGTATCGCCTCGGAACAAATGGTAATATCACTGGGCAAGGCCGGAATGCTCGGCTCCTTTGGGGCGGCGGGGCTTGGCCCGGCCCGGTTGGAAGCGGCTATCCAGGCCATCCAGCAGGCTTTACCGGAAGGCCCCTATGCCTTTAACCTGATACACAGCCCCAGCGAAGAAAAGCTGGAACAGACGGCGGTGAACCTATACCTGAAACACGGCGTGCATACCGTGGAAGCTTCGGCTTTCATGGATTTAACCCCGGCTATCGTGCAGTACCGGGCCGCCGGGTTGAGTGTGGACCACCTGGGCCAGGTTGAAATAAAAAATAAGGTAGTAGCAAAGCTTTCCCGGCGCGAAGTAGCGGCCAAATTCATGCAACCTGCCCCGGAAAAGCTGTTAAGGCCACTGGTCGAAGCAGGTTTAATCACCGGGCAGCAAGCTACTCTGGCCGGGCAGGTACCGATGGCCGATAGTATAACGGTCGAAGCCGACTCCGGTGGGCATACCGACAACCGCCCTCTGGTCTGCCTCCTCCCCTCTATTCTCGAACTGCGCGACGAAATCCAGGCCCGGCAGGGCTATCACCGGGAAATTATGGTAGGCGCGGGTGGCGGTATCGGCACTCCGGCGGCGGCGCTGGCCGCTTTTACCCTGGGTGCGGACTATGTGGTTACAGGTTCGGTCAACTCCAGTTGTATCGAGGCCGGAAATTCAGCCCATACCCGCCAACTGTTGGCCCAGGCCGAAATGGCCGACGTGATAATGGCCCCCTCGGCGGACATGTTTGAACTGGGGGTAAAAGTCCAACTACTAAAACGGGGAACGTTCTTTCCGATGCGTTCTCAGAAATTGTACGACCTGTACAAGAAATACGATTCGCTGGAAGAAATTCCCGCCGCCGAACTAACCATGCTGGAAAAACAATTTTTTAAAAAGAGCGTGGCGGAAATCTGGCAGGAGACCGAGAAATTCTTTAGTGAACGCGACCCCGAACAGATAACAAAGGCCAATGCCAGTCCCAAGCGCAAGATGGCCCTTATCTTCCGCTGGTACCTGGGGCTTTCCTCGCGCTGGTCGAATAGCGGGGAAAAAGGGCGAGAGATGGATTATCAAATCTGGTGCGGCCCGGCCATGGGAGCTTTTAACGATTGGGTGCGAGGCTCCTACCTGCAAGACCCGGCCAACCGGCAGGTGGTGGAGGTCGCTCACCAGCTTTTGCAGGGAGCCGCTTATCTTTACCGGGTGCAGTCCCTAAGAATCCAGGGTGTCTATCTCCCGGCCCACCTTTGCGCCTACCGTCTGGCTCGCTAAGAAATTTTGTCAGAACGCTCCATCAGGAGCGAAATTGCTAATCAGGCAACTGGCACGGTTAACAGCCAGTTGCCCGGTAGATAATAAGCGACACCGGCCACAATTAGCTGGACTTCGCTTTTTGCCGGGTCATAGAAAAACCTTGTATAGGATTTTTGCACTTCCCCAGGATTACCATCAAAACCGGCTGCGTTCAGGGTAACCGGTTTGTCGCCATAATAATATTTGAACTGGATGCTGATAGCGCTTGCCCCATCGTTTGCGCGGGGTCCATCGATTTTGTAGTTAACCTTTAAATTTACAAGTTGGTCGGTGGTGTCCTGATCTAAAGAGGCTTGAATCTGGGTTACCTGTATCTTAAACCCGGCGAACTCAAAGTCAGGTAAGGTTTGAGATTGGCCGGTGTCAAGTAGATTCTTTAAGGGAATAGTCGCGCTGCTCTCCAATTGGACAATCTTGCCCTGGTTATCCGTTTGACGGGAGGTTGTAACCACCACTTTACCGGCTTTGACCTGGATATTCCTGGTACCGGCAGGGAGTGGTTGAAGGACCAGGGTTTGTTCCTGGGCCCCCGCCGGGGTTGAAGTTGCTCCCAAAAAAATAGAGGAAGGCTGCTGGAGAGGCACATTGGCTAAAGGCAACACCTCGTGGCCTTTGTCGTCCAAAACTTGGACGCCAGCCTCGTAGGGAAAAGTATAGGCGGGGATACCCCACCCGGTCCCGCCTGGATTGGCCGGTCGATTCGGGTTGGGATAGACCCTGACCACCAGGACGGTCCGGTCAGGCCCAAAATAGGCGTAAGGGACAGAAAAGTTAATATCGTTTTCCTGCATGGTATTTTTAACGGGGTCAAGGACGGTTGGCTGAGGCAGGTTAGCCTCTTTTATTTTTATCAGGTTGATTTGAGGGGTACCACTTAGAGTAAACGGAAGCCCGCTATCGGGAATAAAGCTTAAATTTTTGGCGGTTGCGGGCAAACTATCGGCGTAGCACCACCATGTCGCGCCCTGAAGGTTGGGCTTATTAACAACTATTGGAATAGAGGTAAAGACTTTTACCGTATAAGTGTGGCCCAGTTCATCTTTTAATTTCCCTATACCTCTATCATTTATTGAGACCCCATTATTATTGGCATTGAAACCAAGTTTGTTCCCGCTTATCTGGATAGCCAGTTTGGTGCTGGTGCTATCCGTTACCAGCCACAAAATTTGAAAGTTAGCCTCGCGGGAAGTGGTAGAAATTGGTGTCGAGGAACCGACGCTGACCTGGGACGAGTCGGCTCCAACGTGAAAAGTATTATCCGGTCCAAGATAGAGATTGCTGCTACCACTATTATTCGTACCTGAAGAAGGCGAAACCTGTCCCTGGGACGCAACCTTTGTTCGTGAGACGGAAATAGCAGGGCTTTTGGAATCAGGCTGAACCACCGAGATTATCAAGAAACTTAATACCAGTAGGACTACTACCGATAGGGCAAGGACCGCCAGGGGTTGTAATTTCCCCTGGGTGGGCGTTTTACCTGGAGAAGAAAAAGGAGCGACACCCAATTTACCAGTCAAGCCCAACCGGGACCGGATTCTGGCAAACCCTGTCTCCTTTTGCTGGAGATGATTCTCATCCCAACCAGAGGCCGGGGTCAGCAACTGGCGGCTCACCAGGTGCTGGGCTTGCCTTAAATCGGGATTTACCTTCGAAGCATATTCTTCAAGGGTAGCGGTCAGACGTTTCTCTGTTTGCTCGTTCATATACTTTGCAACCTATTTATCCAGAAGTTTTATTCTCTATTTTCTACAGGCAGGCTTTAACAGGCCGGGGAGTTAAAGATTTTCCGGCCCGATTAAAGAGCGCAACCTTTTACGGGCGGAATGCAGCCGCCACTTGATAGTGCCGGGTGGGCTAGCCTGGTGCTCGGCTATCTGGGTTTCGCTGAAACCGAGGTAATAGCGCAGCACGATAACGGCGCGCTGTTCGGGATTAAGCTGGGACAGCACCTGCCATATTTCCTGGTTTGTCTCGGCCTTTTCAAATATAATCTCTGGCGAAAGTTGATTTGGGTCTGTTAAATTGCCCAGGTATTCGGCCAGTGGGTCGTCGGAGTTTGCAGAAAGTTGTTCCAGGGAAACGGTTCGCTCCCGGCGTCTGGCCGCAAGAATGGCATCATTTACGATTATCCGGGAAAACCAAAACTTAAAAGGTCGATTAACATCATACTGGCCCGCCCGTTCAAAGACCCGGATGAAAGCGCCCTGGGTAATATCTTCGGCAAGGCTCTCGTCGCGCACGATAAGAAAGGCCGTCCGCACCGCCTGGGTATAATAAAGCTCCATCAGGTATTCGAGGGCTCCAATATCGCCTTGCTTAAGACGGGTCAGGGCTGTTTTTTCATCCATGGGCGGTTTTACCCTTCAAAATCAACCAATAAACTACCTCCGTTCTACTCCTTCTACTTATTATATTAATGAGGCTTGCAAAAGGTTTGCTTTTGGATAGGGGATTTTATACCAATTTTTTATAAAAATATTCTGGAGGGGATAAACAAAAACCAGGTTTTATACCTTTCGAAAGATATAAAACCTGGTTTTTAATTTATGAAATAAAAAGTGCCGAGAGACAGAATTGAACTGTCGACACTGCGATTTTCAGTCGCATGCTCTACCAACTGAGCTATCTCGGCATAAGGTTTATTGCTTTTTAGGGGCGAAACCTTACTACTAATTCCGTTCCGCGTGGGGAGTAATATAACATAACTTCCGGGCAATAGCAAGTTACTACAGGGCCAATTTCGCCCTTTTTTAGAAAAATCGCCGGGGAATAAAAAGAGCCGGGTAATCCCCGGCTCCGCGTTAAGTCTAAAACCTAGTTGGCGTGAAAGTGACCGTTCTTGCTCGGTTTGGGTGGGCGCCCGGCCTGGATAACCTGGGCCGAGTCGCTATAGAACTTTTCGAGCTGAGCGCGGGTGGCTTCGCAGCGCAGGGTAGGCCGCATATTGGCGGCGGTTACCTCGGCCTCCTCGTCTTCCGAGGCGTTCTCCTGGGCTTCGCTTTCCGCGTCAATATCGTAGAGCAAGAGCAGGAAAAGGCCGCTGGCTTCGTTGTAGCCAAGGGCTAACCGCCCGGTCTGCACCTCAATTTCGTAGGGTTCCGGGAAAGAACCGCTTGCGGAAGGCTCGGTTAAACCCTGTCCACCCTCGACCTGGGTCAACAATTCGCTCACCGCGTCGGCTAGGGCCCCTAACTGTTGTTTTTCCATCCAAAAACAGGCCGTCCGGCGGCCCTGGCGCAAAAGCAACCGGAAGCGCCGGTTGCCGGGGACGCCGATAGCTTCCGGCTTTAGTTCGTCAATCGGACCAAAATCGTTCAGTGGTTCGGCCATAAATCGGTATGTCTCCTCTTAATTCTAGCAGCCAAGCTCACTTTGCCAGGCAAACCCATCGCCCCAACGCTAAAGTAAAGTGGAACCCAGCGACAATTTAATTAATCTAAAGGGTAGTATAGCACGCTCAACCGGGTTAGTCTAACCTAAATAGCGGGCAATCTGGCCTTAAAAATTGGGTTTGTGGATAGCATATTGAGAAATGGAAAGAAGGTCGCTTGCAATGGGTAAAAGCTTCTGGTAGTGTGGAAGTTAAAGTTTTACCCGTATAAAAAACTAATTTCAGGAGAAACAGATGAGCCAGGAAGAAGCTACCCCGGTAAAGGTTTTGCACGAAGACGAGCCCGCCCCCGACTTTGAATTGCCCCTAAATGACGGTGGCACTTTCAAGCTGAGCGAGGCGCACGGCACCCCCGTGGTCCTTTATTTCTACCCTAAAGATGATACGCCCGGCTGCACCACTGAAGCCTGCAACTTCCGCGACAACATGGACGTGCTTAGCGAGGCCGGGGCCCTGGTCTACGGCATCAGTCCCGATACGGTGGCGGCCCATAACAAGTTTATCAACAAGTACGACCTGAATTTTCCTTTGCTGGCCGATGAAGGGGCGAAAGTGGCCCAGGAATACGGGGTCTGGAAGGAAAAGAACATGTATGGCCGCAAATACATGGGTATCGAGCGGACCACTTTTCTGATTAGCCCTGACGGCACCATCGCCCACATCTGGCGCAAGGTGAAACCCGCCGGTCATGCCGAGGATGTCCTCAAAACACTGGGGCAGTTTAACTGGTAAACCTTCTAGCTGCGCCCGGCGGCCCGGAGCGCCGCCCGACCATTCTCGACATCCAGGGTTAACTGGGCGCGGATAGCCTCAATCCCGGCAAATTTGCGTTCCTCGCGCAGCCGCTGGATAAACTCGACCCGGATGCGCTGGCCGTAGAGGTCGCCGGACCAGTCGAGGACAAAAGTCTCGACGCTGCGGACGCCGTTATCAAAGGTAGGGCGGGTGCCAATATTGGTCACGGAAGGCCGGGGATTCTCCCTGGCCTTTCCTGCTTCATCCAGGAAAGTGGTCATTGTGGCGTAAACACCGTTACCGGGGACCGCGAACAGGTCCGGTATCGCCAGGTTAGCGGTCGGGAAACCGAGCAGGCGGCCTCGCTTGTCCCCGTGCAACACTTCCCCTTTCAGGCTGTGGGTCCGACCGAGAAACCGGGCGGCTTCGTCCACCTCCCCTGCCAGAAGCAGGTTGCGAATCCGGCTGCTTTTTACCACCTGGTCATCCACTTCAAGTGGGGCCAGCGACTTCACCTGGAAACCGAGTTGGGGGCCAATCTCACGCAGGAACCTCACGTTACCCCTGGCTTTATGGCCAAAAGCAAAATCTTCGCCCACGTGGATTTCGCGGATGTCGGCCACCTGGGTCAGGCGGGTAATAAAATCTTCGGCGGAAGTACGGGAAAATTCCAACGTGAAGGGCTGAATAATCAGTAGGTCGGCCCCGATTTCCTCGATATAGGCGGCTTTATCGGTCTCATCGGTCAGGTAAAGCAAGGGGCGTTGCGGGAAAATAACGCTATCCGGGTGCGGGTCGAAACTCATGACCGCCGCCATGAACCCACGTTCGCGGGCGGCCATCACGGCTCCACTGATAAGGGCGCGGTGGCCCAGGTGGACGCCATCAAAAACACCGATAGTAAGGACGAGCGGCGGGAAATTGCGCCCGTCCAGGCTTTCCAGGTCTTTTAAATATTCCACGGTTACTTTCTTTATATTTCCTTTTGTAGCTTTATTTGTAGCTTTATTTTCCCAAAAAGTTTCTTACATGGTAAAAACTTTAGCCGGGTGCCATTCGGAACCCTCCGGCTCCAGCAAAGCTAACAATTGCCCCTCGGCGGTGTAAACCCTCCGGTAAGGTTTCTCTGCGGCAACAGGGTCTAGCCCCTCGTTGAGCAGGCCGGGGGCCAGGTTGCGGCCCTGCCGGACCTTCTCGGCGGTCGCATCATCCACGACCCAGGCGGGCCAATCGGTCAGGACGGCATCGAGCGGTTGGAGGACAGTGGTTTCGAGTTGCCCGGACTGCTGGGCCGCTTCGACCGCTTCCAGGGTATGGGCGTCTTTCAGGTGAAACGGACCGCTCTGGACCCGCACCAACCCCGCCATAAAAGCGCCACAACCGAGGGCCTCGCCGATGTCATAGGCTAAAGAGCGGATATAGGTACCCTTGCTGCACTCGACCCAGATCTTCAACCAGGGCGAATCCCAGGCGGTAATGTCCAGGCGGTAAATTTCGACCGGGCGCGCCTGCATTTCAAGACCTTCCGCCTCCCCGGCCCTGGCGGCTTTGTAGGCGGGCTGGCCGCCAATTTTGATAGCCGAGTAGACCGGGGGCAACTGTTCGATTTTACCCCGAAACCGGCTGAGGGCTTTTTCGAGGTCGTCCGGCGTGAAACCCGGCACGGCGTTTTTAGCCGTAACCCGGCCTTCCCGGTCGTAGGTATCGGTCGAAATGCCGAGACCGAGCAGGGCGGCGTAGACCTTGCGAGCGTCACTCAGGTACTCGACCACGCGGGTGGCCTGGCCGACACAGACCGGCAAGACCCCCTCGGCGGCAGGGTCGAGCGTCCCGGCGTGACCGACTCGTTTCTCGCGCAAAATCCGGCGCACGCGGGCTACCATGTCGTGCGAACTGATTCCAACAGGCTTATAAAGATTTAAAATTCCATTCAGGGCCGACATGTTCTCCGGTGCCGCGATCTTTTCGTTCCAAACGACAGTCTGTGCTATAATTCTAGCACATTTCGGCTTGCGATGTTCTTACAAACCTGGACCGCAGGCGTTATCCAAAACGGAAGACGTTTTAGTGTTCGCAGCCAAGAAATATAGCGATAAAACCGAATTTAATAAAAAACACGGTTCACCCTCCGGTGGGCAGTGTAACATCCAATGAGTAGAGCGGGCGTCAGGGTGCAATTTCAACTAGCTTATTTACAAATTCATAGCCACTTTTCGCCGTTTGGCGGCGTTTCCGGGATTGAAAGCCTGGCCGAAGCCCTGGAAAAATTAAACCCGGAGGCGGACCTGCCGGTCGCGGCAGCCCTCACCGATACTTTCTCGCTGGCGGGGTTCCCATTGTGGCATCGCCTCCTGGCCGGGACCAGCATAACGCCGCTGGCCGGCGCCGAAGTCGGTATCACTTTCGGGGAGCGCAGTCTGCCCTTCTCGCTGCTGCTGTTGGCCGAGAGCCAGGAGGGGTACGCCAACCTGTGCCACCTGCTGTCTGCCGGGCTGACCGGGGCCGGGGCAGCTCCCCTGACCGCCAGGGTAGAATTGGAACTAATGGCGGTTCACACAAAAGGGTTAATCGCGATTGCGCCCTATACTGGCGGGCCCATCGCTGCCGCCCTGCTATCCGGCAAAAGTACCGAAGCCC
Source organism: Chloroflexi bacterium 54-19 (assembly GCA_001898225.1). Classification (GTDB taxonomy): domain Bacteria; phylum Chloroflexota; class Chloroflexia; order Chloroheliales; family Chloroheliaceae; genus 54-19. Next base: position 73,253 of record MKTJ01000004.1, on the reverse strand, counting down.
GGAATCGCGCCGCCACCCTGAAAGACCTTTTCGGGCCGGGCAGCTTTTTTGTAGGCGCGCCGCCCCTGGTCGCCCAGGTCCAACCCCAGACGATTGACCGGATTAACTTGCAGCGCGGGTTCGACCCAATAAAAATCAACGCGGCCCTGGTCAAGCTCTGCCGCGACCTCAAAGTCGGCCTGATAGGGACCGGCGAAGCCCGTTTCGCTCGCCCTGACGAAGCGGCCCACTTCAATACGGTCCACAACCGCCTCCAAAAAGCCCTGACCGGGCAGTACACCCCCCAACAATTGCAGCAAAACCAGGCCAGCGCCGACTGGCTCTATTCGCCCCGCCCGGGCTGGCAGGCCTCCGACCTTTACCTGCGTCCGGTCGCCGAGTTGGTCGCTCATTATAACGAGGCTGACTGGCCCGGAGCCCTGACCGGGAACCAGCTTGTCGCGGGTCGTTGCGCAGCCTGGAAACCGGCGGAAAGCCAGGCCATCAATAAATTACGCGAACTGGCCGGGGGGAACCTTGGCAAAGTCGCCGGGACCGACGAGACTAAACTGGACCGTTTGCACCAGCGCATCGAAAACGAGCTGGTCGAAATCGACCGCCTGGGCCTGGGCGACGCCCTCCTGGCCGCCGGGCAACTGGAAAACCCGGCCCAGATTATCCTGGCCCGCCGCCTCAATAGCAGCGTGGTCGCCGCTCTGCTCGGCCTGACCGGGAGCGGTCTGCCGCCGGAAGATACCGAAAATCATTCGCCGTTCGAGGCTTACGATAGCGGGCGGCCCTTACGGCTGGAAGTGGGACCACGGGGCCGGGAAATTCTCCTGGAACGGCTTAACCGTGAGGAATTACACGCCGCGCCCCTGGTCATCCCGACCGAGGCGGGCGAAGTGCCGATTTTACATTCCCGCCTGGTTGTCTACAGCCCTGACAGGCCGCTCTCCGACCTGGCCGTACTGCAACCGGCCCTGACACCACGCGTGCTGTCCGAGGGTATCCAGGGCGGGCCGCTCGACCCCCTGGGGACCAGCCGTTTCGAAATCAACGAGTCGCCCGGCCTGGGCCACCTCCAATGCGCCCTGACCATCCTGAACCGCTGGCAGGAGCAGGCCGGTAAACCCCTGACCGGTGTGCGCGACCTGACGGTGCCACCCTTTTCAAAGGACAACCTCGATTCGCTGGAAAAACAGCGCGTCCTGAAACAGTTGGAGTGGTTCCGGCTGGAAAATCCCGCTGCCTATTTCGCCGCCGCTTTGAGCCTGGCCGCCGAGGATAAAGCCCGGCTGAACGGCCTGGCCCAGGCTATCCGGTTGGCCGAGCTTTCACTCCTGCCGCCTGATATTCAGACCGGGCAGGTGGAAGCAACCCTCGAAGGGAAAGATAAAACGACGGTACGGGTAGGGCTGGGACGCGTCATCGACCCGGCTACCGCCCGCCAAATCGTGGGAACCCGCCCTTCCGCTGGCTTTGCCAGCCTGGACGAACTGGTAAAAAATAACCCGCTAACTGCCGAGCAAATCCGAAAACTGGCCTGGACCGGGGCCCTGGACACCCTTGGACGCCGTGAACAACTGGCCGAAGCGGCCCCTCGCATCGAAAAAGCCGGGCAAAACTGGCGGGAGTGGCAGCAATACCAGGAGAGCCTGGCCGCCCGCGAGGAACAGATGGTTGCAGAAAAAAGCCCCTCGGATGACCTCTTTGGTGGGCAAATGAGCCTGTTCGACATGGTCTTCGAGGTAGAACCGGAGGCAGCGGTCCCGGCTATCCAGGAACCGGAACAAATTAAACTGGTGGAGGTCCCGCCCCTGACACCCCTGGAACGCTTGCGCCGGGCTTATTCCGCCCTCGGTTTTTACACCGCCGAACACCCGCTCTGGAAACAACCGGCCTTCCTCAATGCCGACACCAAGCGTGACCTGCCGCTGACGATTGCCGAAGCTCTGGCCCAGACCGGCGACCAACCCGTCCTCATAACCGGGATGATTGCGGCCTTGCGCCGGATTCCGGTCAAGGTTGGCGCGAACGGCAGCGAGGGTGAGGAACTGGTGATCCTTAATATCGAAGATTTTAGCGGGCAAGCTCAACTCATGGTTTCGAACAAGGTGCCGCTCGGCGGGCTCGAACTGCAAGATGGTACGGCCCTGGCAGCCCGGGTCCAGCGGCTACCCGACCAGAAAAAAGTGCTGGCGGCGATAGCCCTGGCACCCTTCCCGCCTCAACCGGGTGATCCGGTGTCCTTCCCACCTGATGAAGTCCTCGAACTCGAAACGGGGAATCCGCCGGACCCGGCCACCGCCGCAAATGAACCGCCCGCTGATTCTGGCAGCTACGAAGCACCGTCAGAGGACGGGGCCTGGTCGAACAGCCTTTTCGCCTCGATGGGTATCCCCGAACCGGAACCGGTCAAACCGGCCACCCCGCCCCCGACCCAGAATAACAACCGGGGCCGCAACGGCAACGGGAAGGCGGCGCCCCCACCCCGCCCGGTCCCGAAGTACCGGCGCGTCCATATTCGGCTGCCCAAAGATTTCGAACTTGATTTGATGGACCAGTTGAAAGAAGTCTTGCGGAATCACCCCGGCGACGACGCGATTATTATTTACCTGCCTTTGCCTGACGGTGGAGTCCACCGGATTGAGCCGCAAAGTATGCAGGTGGCCTTCGGCCCGCCCCTGGTCAACGACATCAGCGCCTTAATCGGACCCGGCGGGGTGGAACTCGAAGAAAGATAGCTTGTATTAAAAAATCTGCCAGTTGGCAGATTTTTTATATTTTATAACGATAAATCTTTATTTGATCCCGACCAATTCGTGAATTACTTCGGGGACCGGGGTGGCATTGGGGTTAAGATGGGTCGAAACCGAGCGGCACCCGCGTTTAGCCTGCCCGTCTTCGAGTTCAATCCAGCCAAACCCGGCGGTCGGTAAATTTTCCAGGCTCATGTTTTTAACGGTTTGACCTCGGAAGTAAGCCGCCAGACAGCAGCAGATAAACCCATGCGTCCCCAGCAAAATGGTCTGTTCGGGCAGCTTTACCAGCCGTTCGGCCAGTTTCTCCACCCGCGCCCAGGTATCCTCTCGTTTCTCCTTGATACCCTCAATCAGGGACGGTTCGACCAGCAGTTCGGTCTGAAGATGGGTCTGCACAATCGTGGCGGTCTGGACGGCACGGGGCAGGGGCGAAACCATGTGGAGGTCAAATTTGGGGCGGCGGGCCAGTTCGGCCCCCAGCAAAACGGCCTGGGAACGGCCCTTCTCGGTCAGGAGGGCTTCGTATTCTTTGTCTCCGTAGAGCATATTTTTGCTTGAATAATAGGTTTCGCCGTGGCGGTAATAATATATCGTCTTTATCAAAATCAAACTTTCTAAAAACTAAAGCGTTAGCTAGGGCCGGTGCCAGGTCGCGCCATTATCAGGCAACTCGACCAGGCTCATCATTTCCGGGTCGGGACGCCAGTAAAGGAGCGAATCGTCAAAAGGAAATTCCCGGCGGTCGATATGGGCCTGGGCCGCCAATAGCCCGGCCTCGGCCCGGTCTATTATCTCTTGCGGGTAGTTATTGACCACCTTATGCTCGTCAAATTCGTCCCGGTCGAGTTCGTAAACGCCCGGCACGGCATAATCGTCCGGCTCGCGGTGGCTTTCTCCAATGACGTACAGCAGGTCCAGGTCCAGGTCAATATAGCTGCAAAAATCGCTGCCCGACCATTCAACTGGCAGCGCGACATTTATATAGTAGCTGTTAAAGGTCCAGTCCGGGTTCCAGAAAAGATAGATATTGTAATCCCGGTCAGGATACAAAATCCCCATACTGTGCATATGGGCCCGGTAAACCCGGTCCTGGGTGCCGTTCCATACGGGCGCCCCCGAAGGATGGTAAATCGCCAGGTAAGACGGTAAACCGGTCACCTGGGCGCAAGGCTGGAAATAGCGCGGTAAGTCGGGATATTTGAACGACTCGACTCTTATCAGGTTAAAGGGCATTTAATCGAGGCTTTCTACGACCGTCGCCACGCCCTGGCCGACGCCGATACACATGGTAGCAAGGCCGTAGCCTCCGCCCCGCCGTTGCAGTTCGTAAAGCAGGGTCGTGAGAAGCCGCGCTCCCGACGCGCCGAGGGGATGGCCCAGGGCGATAGCTCCGCCGTTCACATTGACCTTGCCGGGGTCGAGTTCCAGGTCCTGGATACAGGCCAGGCTCTGGCTGGCAAAGGCTTCGTTTAGTTCTGCCAGGGCCAGGTCTTTCACCGAAATCCCGGCCCGGTCGAGGGCCTTGCGGCTGGCCGGGACCGGCCCTACCCCCATGTATGCCGGGTCCACCCCGGCCACCCCGGTTGAAACAATCCGGGCCAGCGGTTTAAGGCCGAGGTCTTGCGCCCGGCCATAACTCATCACGACCAGGGCCGCCGCCCCATCGTTGATACCGGAAGAATTCCCGGCGGTCACGCTCCCACCGGGCCGGAAGGCCGGTTTGAGTGAGGACAGCTTTTCAAAAGTGGTGTCGGCGCGGGGATGTTCGTCTACCTCAAACAATACAAACTGCCCTTTGCGTTCGCCTGGCACTTCTACCGGCACGATTTCCGCCTTGAAACGCCCTTCCACCTGGGCGGAAGCGGCCCGGCGCTGGCTTTCGGCGGCGAAACGGTCCTGGGCTTCCCGGCTGATTTTCCATTTCTCGGCGACATTCTCGGCGGTCTCACCCATGCTATAGGGATAATACATAGCCGATAATTTGCTGTTGATAAAGCGCCAGCCGAGGGTGCTATCTTCCATCTTGAACGGCCCCCGGTCGAAAGCGCCCTGGGCCTTGGCAAGGACAAAAGGGGCGCGGGTCATACTCTCCACTCCACCGGCCACGAAGACCTCACCCTGGTTGGACCAGATAGCCTGGGCCGCGCCGTTGACCGCCTGCAACCCACTCCCACACAACCGGTTGACCGTCACGCCCGGCACCGCGACCGGGTAACCCGCCAGCAAGAGGGACATGCGGGCGACGTTACGGTTATCCTCCCCGGCCCCGTTGGCACAACCCATGAAAACATCTTCGATTTCGTTGAGGTCAAGATTGACGCGCAGGGCCGCTTCGGTCAGGACGACCGCTCCCAGGTCATCGGGCCGGGTATTTTTCAGGGCCCCGGCGTAACGTCCGATAGGCGTACGGGCTGCCGATACAATCACCGGGTCGTGCAGGCCGGGCGCTTTTTTTATACTTGCCACCGCGCAAGTCCTCCTTTGATAATGGAATTGTTTTGCTTCTGTCGGTCCTTATCAACAGGGGTATTTTACACCTTTGGCCGGAATTAATCTCCTTTTCGGGGATTGGCCGTTGCTTGCTTTCCTGGAATAACTATCTTTACCTGGCTTCTCTTTGGTTACAAAGGGATATGTCTTTCAAAGTGGTGACTGTGAGTAACAGCAGATATACCTGCATAGGAATTCAACTAATAAAAAAGGCCGGAATTAACTCCGGCCTTAAAGAAAAATCTTATTTTCGCATTATCGGGTCGAGGAACTCGCAGACCTTTGCCATATAGGCCGCCTGATCATAGTAACCCGCTGCCACGTGACCCGCCTCCGGCACCAGCCACAAATCTTTGGTTGGGCCGGGTGTCTTTTCGTAAATCAGGGTCGCGTTGTCCACCGGGATAATATCGTCGGACTGCCCATGAATGACGAAATGCGGGATGCCCCGGCCTTCGGCAGCCATCTTTTCAAGAGCTTTCAAGGGATCAACTTTTTTACCCGTAGTCTGGCTAAACCAGCGACTCCACCAGACCGCCGTATAGCGGAAGGGAAAGCGAGGCAACCGGTAGAAAACGTTAAATTTCACCGACAGGAGCGCATCGAGCGAAGCAAACGCCGCGTCGGTGATAATCGCTTTGATAGCCGGTTCCCGCTCGGCAGCCAGGATAGCCACCGCCCCACCCATCGAAAAGCCGTAGACACAGATTTTTTCAGGGTCAACCTCCGGGCGACTCTTCAAGTAGTCAATCGCCCCAAGCAAGTCGTCCACTTCCCAGTAGCCGACCGAGGTAGTTTTGCCACCGCTTTCACCGCACCCCCGGAAATCAAGGGTTAGCGTGTTATAACCGGACTCCCTGGCAATCGAGGCAGCAGGGTGAGTGTCCACCGCCCCACCGTGAAAACCGTGGCATAGAATTATAGCCGCCCGCGATTGTGTGGTCGGGTAAAAGTAACCCGTCAGGTTCAAGCGACCATCCCGGCTGGAGAAAGTCACCTTTTCGCGAGGTAATTCCTCCGGGCCGGCTTCGGCCAGCACCCGGCGGGCCGGTTTGACCACTTTATAGCCGGCAAAAGCAGAAACGGCGTTAATACCCAGGGCGGTAGCCCCGCCTAAAGCCGAAAAGGCAATCAAGCCACCCTTAACCCAGGCGTTCCATTTATGCCCGGCCCGCGCCACGGCAGCAGCCCCGGCCAAAGCAGCGGTTGCGGCCACGTTTGCCACTTCCGTCCCACTGACATTCAAACCCGGTCCGACTGCCAGGTCTTTTATAAAAGCATTAGAGGACATTTACTTCACCTTAACCCGGTTAACTGCGTTGTTCCCGGTTTTTACACATTTTAAATAAGCAGTCTAAATATTTGGCATCGCAAACTAAAAGGTTAATAAAAAATACTTTGCGACCCACTAAACCAGCAGGCATATTTCATACCCGCATACCCGACTAATGTTTATACGTTTGAAATCGTAAATAAGTTCTATAAGCGCCGGAAAATAGGCCAAAGGTCTCAAAATAGGGCAAATATTAGCGGTTTTCGAGTTCCGGCAAAATATATAGGGGCCGCTCCCCGGATAGGTAACGGGTGACATTCGCGGCGGACATCTGAGCCGCCTTAATCATGACACTCCGGCTGGCCCCGGCGGTATGGGGCGTTATAGTTACCTGGGGTAAATCGGTAAAAGGGTTGCTCCCGGCCTTTTCAGTCTGGATAACATCCAGCCCGGCCCCGCCCAGGTGGCCGCTCAAAATGGCCTGGTGCAAGGCTGCTTCGTCCACAATATCGCCCCGCGCCGTGTTTACCAGGAACGAACCGGGCGGCATCAGGGCCAACTCTTTTTCACCGATTAAATTCTGGGTCTCCGCATTCAGGGGTAAATGCAAACTTACGATAGATGAAGCCGCCAGCAAGTCCGGCAGAGTGGCATAGCTTACACCCAGCTTTTCTTCGATTTCCGGTGCAACCCGGCGACGGGCGGTGTACAAAACACGTGACCCGAACGGCTTCAAACGCGCCGCCACCGCCTGCCCGATAGAGCCAAACCCGATAAGCCCGACCGTCGCCGCGCCCAGTTCGGTAACCCCGCCCTGCAATATTTTCAGGGTGGACCACTTATTAGCGCGGGTAATGTTTACACTTTCCTCGAACCGTTTGAGCAAGGCCAGCATTAAAAGGAGGGTGTGCTCCGCCACCGATTCGGCGTTGACACCGGGCGTATTCGCCGCCAGGACACCTCTTTCCCGGAGTAGCCCCAGGTCAAGATTATTGTAGCCGACCCCGATTTGCTGGATAAATTTCACCCCTGGAGCTTTATCCAGCGTAGCGGCATCAATCTTTCTGAACCCATTCACCAGGATTTCGGCCCCGGCAACTTTCTGGTTAAATTCATCTTCGGCAGGAGTAGTCACGAAATCCACCTCGACAGCCTCACCGACCAGTTGTTTGAAAAGCTGGACCATCGCTTCGGGAAAGGGCGTAGTTATCAAAACCTTGGGCATTGGGCATCCTCCTGATAAACTAATCAGAACAGCGCCGTTCTTTTTAAGTTGGGGGGTTAAAAGGTCAAAGGAAATGAGGGCCGGAAAACTGGGCAAGTAAAGCTTCCCGGCCCCTGAGAACCGCTATTTTAGGAGCATTCGCCGCAAGAGGTTGAGCCCAAACACCGAGCCGAGCCGCTTGATTTCGGACGGGTTGGAGCGATAGTTAAGTTCGGCGCTCCTGACGGTGCCGAGTAAGTCCGCCGCCATAATAATCTGCCCGGCAGGTTTATCGGGGAAAGTATCCTTGCGCGGAGCGGCGCAAATAGCGAGACCGACATCAGTCCCAAGGGTCAGGCGAGCGGCGGTTGCCATCGCTTCAGCGACCTGGGTGCTCAAAATCGAGTTGGCTTCCAGCAGGGCTCCGTTCACACCCCACCCGGCCAGGACTTCGGGCTGCTGACTGACCAGTCCACCCCGGAAAAAGAGTTGGCTCTGGGGCGCATCGTTTAACATCGAGGCAAGCGCCCCCCCGGTCCCCGCTTCCATCACGCTCAGAAAGTACGAACGGTCCTGCAACATTCCGCCGATAACACCCTCTAGCGTTTCGTCATCCTCACCGTAAATTAGAGTGCCGAGCCGTTCGCGCAACTTGATTTCAAGCTCGAAAACCAGGTCGCGGGCGGTGGCTTCGTCAGGGGCTTTGGAGGTGATACGCAGGTGGATGCCATCGTTCTTGGCATAGGTTGCCAGGGTTGGGTTGGTCGAACGGATATAATCCTGGACCATTTCTTCGACCGCCGACTCGCCTTTGCCGAGGATTTTCAGGGTGCGGGACATAATAAAACTGCCAGTGACCCGCTCTCGCAAACGCGGCACTACCTGGTTTTGCCACATCGTCTTCATTTCGTGGGGGACGCCGGGCATACAGGTGATAAAACGGCCATCGTGTTCGACCCACCAGCCGGGAGCGGTCCCAACCGGGTTATCCATTGCCTGGGACGACTTGATAAGGGTGGCCTGCTTAACGTTGCGTTCGGGCATTTCCATCCCGCGCCCGCCAAAATAAGCCCGCAAGGTTTTTTCCAGGTCCGGTTGGACTTCCATCGGTTCGCCCAGCAAATCGCTGATAGCTTCGCGGGTCAGGTCGTCCTCGGTCGGACCGAGTCCACCCGTGCAGATTACCAGGTCGGAGCGGTCGTGGGCGCGGCGGAGCGTCTCGGTCAGGCGCTGGCGATTATCGCCCACCTGGGAAATGTAATAAAGGTCAATGCCAAAGTCAGGCAACTGCTGGGCTAACCAGGCGGCGTTGGTGTCGGTTATCTGGCCCAACAACAATTCGGTACCGATTGAGAGGATTTCAGCTTTCATTTCTTCCCCGATTTAGATAATTCCGTTAAACGTTGAAGGTTAAACGTTGAACGCAAAAACATTCAGGGCCAAAAACTGGCTAAAAGTATACACCCTGAAATCTTCACGAAGATTTATCAACGTGCCTTTATGGCAAACGTTCAACGTTGTTTCGTTTAACGTTTTCCGTAATCGTTATTTAAGCACCAAACTTGGTACTGGTAAAGATATACCGCGAGGTGATGTCCATAAGGCGGTCGCTGGCTAAATTGAGGACTTTCAGGTTCTGACCCTGGACCCCGCCAACCCGGTTGCTGACCACATAGCTGTAAGTGCTGTAATAAAGAGGGATGCTCGGTAGTTCATCAGCCCAGAGTTGCTGCCAGTCGTTATAGAGCTTTTTGCGGTCATCCACTTTGACGGTCTGGCGGGCCTGTTCCAACAACTGGTCGGCTTTATCAAGCTTCCAGTTTGAGAAGTTGGTGTGAGTATCGCCCGCCTCGGCAAAACTGGAATGCCAGTTACCGTAGGGGTCCGGGTCGTTCGGGATATTTTCGATGGTAAGCAAAGTGGCGTCGTAGTTGCTCGATTTCAGGCTGGCATCGAGGTCGGCGGGACTGGGGGCGGTTTCAATCTGGGCCACTACCTGGATGGCTTTCAAATTCTCGGCAATCTGGGCCGCTACCGCCCGTTTGTCGGCGGTGCCGTCAATCAACATGCGGAAGACCAGGGTCTGGTTGTCCTTCTCCCGGATACCGTCCCGGTTGACCTTCCACCCGGCGTCATCCAGTAGCTTGTTGGCCTTTTGCAAGTCCAGGCTGTAAGTGTTGATGTCCTGTTTGAAGGCCCAGGAGGTCGGCAGAATCGGGGACGAACTGACCCGGCCCTGGCCCTGGAGGGCTTTATCCACGATGCCCTGCTTATCTATAGCATAGTCGAGGGCCTGCCGGACCTCTTTCTGGCCGAACAGGGCTGTCCTCTGCAAATTGAGGAACAGGAAAGTATTGCGCGAGCGGGGTGTGCTGATTTCGGTGATGTTCTTTATCGCGCTAATCCGGGCCGCCTCATCGGCGCTGACCTCCGAAACACCATCTACCTGGTTGGATTGCAAGGCGCTAAGAGCCGCGTTCGAACTGGGGTAAAACCGGAACCAGATTTTATCCAGGTACGGTTTTTTACCAAAATAAAGCGGATTGGCAATCAGGGTCAGGCCGTCAGGGGTAATTCCGCCGGGAGCAAGCTGGTAAGGGCCGATACCGACCGGGGCGAGGTTAAACTCTAGCTGGGTGCTGCTCAGGTCGCCCGCCTTGATTTTGTCCTGGAGTTTGTGGGCCGGGAGAATTCCGAGAGTGGTATAGCTCAAAAAGGCCGGGAAGGGCTGGTCCAGGACAAACCGCATGGTGTAGTCGCCCAGGCGGCTTACCTCGACTTTTTTCCAGATAGCCGCCACGTCCGAAAGACCCTGGAAGTCGTCGCTCTTAAGCATATTGAGCGTGAACGCCACGTCCTGCGAGGTAAAAGGGACGCCATCCTGCCAGACCACGTCGTGACGGAGGTGAAATTCCCACTCCTTGCCGTCCGCCGAAACGGTCCAGCTATCGGCCAGGTCAGGCACGATAACCTGACCCGGTTGGTCGGGGGTTGTCCCCGGCACGCTGCGGGTCATACCGCTAAAAAGGAGCGAAGTAACATCCTGGCTGAATGAATTGGCCGGGGCCACCAGGGGATTAAGACGAAGGGGCGAGGAAGCATCTATGACCACACCCTCGGTATAGGTGCCGCCGGGAGCGGGACTGGAGACCGGGGTAACCACCAGAAGAAAGTAGGCCAGGGATACCGCAACGGCAAAAAGTCCAACTACCGCTACAAAAACCTGGAGCCTGAGAAGATTAACCAAAACCTGAAAACCTCAACCTATCGCTAAACAGGCGAGGTGCGCCAGTTGCGACCTGCTGTGCCGGTTTAACGATGCCTGTCTAGCGAACAATACTACTGGAAGAAGCTGGCCCAGAGGCTGATTAGCACGAATATAATGGCGAATACAATCGTGAACTGGAAAAGGCGTAACTCGAACCCGCGCCGGGTGCGGAAAATCGAATTGTTTTCGCCGCCCATGGCCCCGCTAAAGCTGTTGCCCTTGGATTGAAGCAGGATAAGCGCGACCAAGAAAACGCCCAGCACAATCTGGATGATGTTAAGAGTACTAAGTGACAATTTAAACTTCCTTTTTTAAGTCTTTTATTTTTAAGCCAGGAAATTATAACAACGCCCGGCCTCAATTGCAACTGGTCAGTAGTCAGTGGGTCCGGTCTGGTTTGAAGTTCTCATCTTAAAAAGGCAGAGTTTTCCCGACAAAACAAAATAAACAAGGCCTGATCTCAAAAACTGACTACCGGCTACTGCCCTCTGGCTACTATTCCTAACGGCAGGCATCCAATATCGCTTCGATGATTACTTCCGGGTCGGGCGGGGCCCCGGCAATATAGGCTGTGATAGTTTTACCCGGCGGCAGGAAGAATCCCTTGCCCTCTTCCTCGGCCGCACCTGCGGCGACCCCAGGTTGGAGCGGTCCGAACGCCGTATAAGAACGGGCAAAAGGCGCGGCAGCGGTACTGTCGGAGCCAACCTGCAACAACTTGACATCGTCCGGCAGTGAGGCCAGCAAATCCAGCACCGGCCCGGCCATTTTGGGCGTAAAAGAACCGACCAGCAAAACCACATCGGCCTGGCGGGGGCTGCTTGTCAGGCTGATACCATAGCGGGCGGCGTTGTAGGGCGGCGTAAAAATAGCGGCCAGTTCGAGGCTGGTCGCGTTTGAACCTCCCATATGTAACGGAAAGACAAAAATCGAGGGAGAGCGCCGGATTCTAAAAAGCGATTTCATCTATCTTGTTACCAGGCTAAGTTCCTAAACACTCGACCACCATCCAGCCCTGGCGGTTTGTATTGTCCGCCGGTTCGACCCTCTGCCAGACCGATGTAACGCCGGTATCCGAGTCCTTGACCGATTCTTGCTGGTCATAAGCCTTGAAAGCCGTACCCTTCGGGAAAATCTGAATAATCGGGGCATGGTAATCGGGGGTCTGGCGCAGACGGCAGGCGTCGGTCAGTGTTACCGATTTAAACGAAAGGGTCGCCGGTGGGGTCGGGGTTGGCGCGGCGGTAGTGGGTGCTGGTACGGTCGGGGTGGCGGGTGCTGCGGCTACCGTGGTGGCGAGTGCAGTCGTGCCAGGGGCGCTCGTCCCGGCGGCCCCGGTTGTACCGGCAGCGGATGTCGTTTCATTACCGGAAAGGGTGGGAGTGGTAGAAACAAAAGGGACGGGGGTATCAGTGGCCCGAACCGCCCCGACAGTTATATCATTTCCGCCAGTCAGGTCAATAAAGCGGGCGAAATCGGGACGCAACACGACAAAAATTAATAAGACAAAAGCTGCTATCGAAGCAATTGAAACAATGGTCACGTCCGCGCAGCCGATTCGCGGGCCGCGAGGTTGCCGGAACCAGTCAGGGGGTTGCTGCGACATAAATAATGTATTTCTCCTCCGGGAAAGGCTTAAAAAAGCCCCGGCTCTATTGTGAGCCGTATAATAACTTGAACTACCTGCTGTCTTTGGGTGAGCAGCGGGGTTTATCATACTACAAACCGGGCTACTTGTCAGTACGGCTCAAAACAGCTTGCTTTTTGGGTTGGAAAACAGTATAATCTCTGCTCAGGATTAAATCTGACGGGTTTACGGTCTTTTGCTGCCTTTTATTAGCAGCCGGAATTAAGGGGCCAGCCCGCGCTGAAAGAAATTTTATCAGGTCGAAGGGAGTTAAGAATCTAAAATGGGCGCATTACCCAAACAGAAAGTCAGCCGCTCTGCCCAGGGCCAACGCCGGGCCCACCAGGCTTTAGTGGCCCCGCAACTGGTTACCTGCTCGAACTGCGGCAACAAACGCGTCCCGCACACCGTGTGCAACGTTTGCGGTTACTACAAAGACGAGCAAGTGGTTGAAATTCGCCAGAAGGCGGACAAGAACCAGTAATTTTGGAAATCTTTTGAGCGGCTGCCCGACTTTTGGCGCAGCCGTTCTTTGTGCCACGCAGCTAACCAGAAGAACCTCAATCCTTATTCTTGATAGCAAGTCGCATCGTTTGCCGCCATACCGGGCCAACCTGAACTCCTGCCATCCTGGAGTCAGGCGCGAGTGCCTGGAGGCAAGGTTCCTGGCTGCCGCCTGCCATTTGGATTAGTAGTCGGTAGTTAGTGGTCAGCAGGCAGTTTTAAAAGATGGGTTGGCAAAGACCACCAAATTTATTGATATAACACATAAAAACTAAAATAGCTGGTTTTGCCAATTTTATCCTTTGTAGCAAGCTCCATCATTTCAGGTAAGAACTTCAAGCTGGCTCGGATTCACTGATTACTGGCTACTGTCTGCTGACTACTGTGCAGTTGCAGTAAAACTGAATAATCGCTAACAGCGACGTTAACAAATTGAAGGAGACTGCCCGTGAGCAATACCGCCTGGGTTTTTCCAGGACAAGGTTCGCAAGTAGTAGGGATGGGCAAGGAACTGGCCCAGAATTTTACCGAAATAGCCGAACTTTACAACCAGGCTGACGCCGTACTGGGTTTTTCCCTTTCCCGGCTCTGCTTTGAAGGCCCTGAAGCCGACCTCACCCGCACCGATAACGCCCAACCTGCCCTGCTCGTCACCAGCCTGGCCCACCTCAAAGCCATCCAACTCCGTCAACCTGCTATACTTGATGAACCGCCCCTTTTTGTGGCCGGGCACAGCCTGGGCGAATATACCGCCCTGGTCGCCAACGGCTCCCTTAAATTCGAGGACGCCTTGCGGCTGGTCCGCGAAAGGGGCCGCCTGATGAACGAAGCCGGGCAGGGCAGCGGGGCCGGAAGCGGCATGGTCGCGGTAATCGGGGCCGACGACGCCCAGTTAGAAGAAATGGCCCGGCAAAACGGTGTCGAAATCGCCAATTACAACTCCCCCGGCCAGACCGCTGTCTCCGGCACCACCGAAGGGCTGGCCCGCTTTACCCAGGCCGCCAAAGAGGCCGGTATCAAACGGGTTATCCCCCTGCCGGTCAGCGCCGCTTTTCACAGCAGCGTGATGCGCCCGATGGCCGCCGAACTGGGCCAGCTTATCTCGCAAATTACTTTCAGCCCGGCCAATTTTCCGGTCGTCTCCAACGTGACCGCCCAACCGCTTCCCCTGGACGATGCCGCCGCCCTGCAAGAAGAACTGACCGTGCAGACCTACAGCCCGGTCCGCTGGGTCGAGTCGGTCCGCACCATGTTTAACGGCGGCGCGACCCGTTTCGTGGAAATCGGCACCGGCAAAGTGCTGACCGGGCTTATCAAACGGATTGAAAAAGGCGCGGAACTGGTCAACTCGGAAGATGTGTTGAAGGCGTAAAAAACGAAACAACGTTGAACGTTAAACGTGAAGATTCTTGAACTAATGACCAGGCGTTAAAACATTTGATTGTTTTGTTTGTTAAATTTACAGAATAAAAACAGCCGTTTTTACGTTCCACGTTGTTCCGTTCAACGTTCAACGTTTTACGAAGGAGTTTTCGATGAATTTGGATGGTAAGGTAGCCCTGGTAACAGGTGGGTCGCGCGGAATTGGCCGGGCAATCGCCCTGCTTTTGGCCGAACGCGGCGCGAAGGTGGTTATCAACTATGTCCGGGGTCTCGACGAAGCTAACGTGGTGGTTGCGGCTATCGAAAGCAAGGGTGGGCACGCCACCGCCTTGCAGGGTGACGTATCGGTCCCGGCAGAAGCCCAGAACCTGGTGGACCAGACTGTTAAAACCTATGGCAAAATTGATATACTGGTAAATAACGCCGGGATAACCAAAGACACCCTCATGATGCGCATGAGCGAAAGCGATTGGGACGCCGTCCTTGACACCAACCTGAAAGGGGCTTATCTTTGCGCCAAAGCGGCCCTGCGGCCCATGTTGCGCTCCAAGGGTGGCCGGATTATCAACATCAGTTCGGTGTCCGGGCAGGCCGGGAGTGGTGGGCAGGCCAACTATAGCGCCGCCAAGGCCGGTCTAATCGGCTTCACCAAGGCTATCGCTCGCGAGGTTGGCAGCCGCAACATTACGGTCAACGCCGTTGCGCCCGGTTTTATCGAAACCGATATGACCAACGTGCTGGCCGAAGAATTCAAAAAGAAGGCTCTTGAGCAGATTCCGCTTGAACGCTTCGGTAAACCGGAAGATGTGGCCGAGGCGGTCGCCTTCCTGGCAAGCGACGCTGCCGGGTACATCACCGGGCAGGTCCTGGCGGTCAACGGCGGGATGGTGATGAACTAAGGCATCGAAGTAGATTAAAGTATTAAACCAAAGGAGTTAATAACGCGGTTTTGCAGGAAATTCTCGAAACTTTAAAACGAGCCAAGCAAACTATCCGCGCCTATCGCTACGCCCTGGTTGGCAACCAGGTTTTAACCCGTTACGCGCTGGTAGATGTTTTACTGAAAGCGGTCGGTTGGGACGTGCACGACCCGGCCCAGGTCTTTCCCGATTGGGAAATGGGCCACACCGGGCAGAAGGCCGACTACGCCCTGCTGGATACCGCCGGGCGCGCCCTGGCGGTCATCCGGGTAACCCCCTTGAGCGGGTTCGGCTTCCCTGACCTGGCAAAATTTGCCGCCCCGGCCCAGGAGAGCAGTATCCGTTTTGCTATCCTGACCGACGGCAATTTGTGGCTGGTCGCCGATACATCGCCGGAACGTGAACCGGAAGACCTGGAAATCATGCGGGCCCATCTTGAAAATGACCCGGAAAACTTCTTACTACTTAGTTTCGCCAGCCTGGCCCCGGCTAACCTGCGCGAACTCGACCTGGCCTATTTCCTGAACCAGAAAGCCCGCTCGGTTGAAAGCGCCTCGGCCCAAAACGGGTCTGGCCGCAAGACCGGCAGCGGACCACTCGCAACCCCGGCCACTCGCAAAGGTGCGACCGGACCGCTCGAAACGCCCGCCCCGGAAGCGACCTCCACGCCGAGCCAGGCTCAGATTAGCAGCGCCGAGTGGCTACCTGTCAGCGACTTAATGAACGCCATAACCGCGCCGATGATGTTGCGCTACCCGGATTCGAGCGTGGAAGGTACCCAGGGCAGTTTCCAGCGGACGCTGGCCCACCTGGCCGAATATATAATCCGGCACAACAAATATTTCCAGGCCCCGGTCGAGGATTACGAGGGCAAGAAACGTTACCTTATCAACCTGATTCCAGCGCATAAAGATGGCACTCCCTTTGGAGCCAAAGTGATGCTGTTCAACGGCTGGTACATGGAAACTGACTACAACCCGGCGGACAGCAAGAAAAACGCCATCTGGCTCATCCAAAAAGCGGGTGAAAACCCCCATCATTATTTTTTTAGTTAAGCCAACAGGAAATAATTACCAAAATGTTCAAGAAAGTCCTGATAGCAAATAGAGGTGAGATTGCCCTCCGAGTGGTCCGGGCCTGCCGGGACATGGGTATCGCCACGGTGGTAGCTTATAGCGAGGCCGACCGCGATTCGCTGGCGGTGCGGTTCGCCGATGAAGCGGTCTGCGTAGGCCCGGCGCCAAGCGGCAAGAGCTACCTGAATACCCCCGCGATTATCAGCGCGGCCCTCATTACCGGTGCGGACGCCCTTCACCCCGGTTATGGCTTCCTGAGTGAAAATACCTATGTCGCGGAAATTTGCGAGAAGGTCGGGATAACCTGGATTGGCCCCCGGCCTTCCGCTATCGAGAAAATGGGCGATAAGGCCCTGGCCCGCAAGACCATGATGGATGCAGGTTTACCAATCGTGCCCGGTGTCGAAGGCGTCCTGACCAGTCTTGACCACGCCAAGCAGGAAGCGGCCCGGATTAAATACCCGGTCATGCTCAAGGCCCTGGCGGGCGGCGGTGGGCGTGGTATCCGCGTCATCGAAAACGAATTAGCCCTTGAGAAAACCTATCCAATTGCCCGCGCCGAGGCTGCCAAAGCCTTCTCCAGCCCCGAACTCTACCTGGAAAAGTTTGTACCGCGGCCCCGCCACATCGAAATCCAGGTTCTGGCCGACAATTTTGGTAACACGATTCACCTGGGCGAACGCGACTGCTCGATTCAGCGCCGCTACCAAAAAATCATGGAAGAAGCGCCCGCCCCCAACCTGTCCGATAAACTCCGGCAGAAAATCGGGGAGGCCGCCGTCAAAGGGGCCAGGTTTATCAACTACAACAGTGTTGGGACCATGGAGTTTTTGCTCGACCCCGACGGCAACTTCTATTTTATGGAAATGAACACCCGTATCCAGGTCGAGCACCCCGTGACCGAGCAGGTGACCGGCATAGACCTTGTGAAATGGCAAATCAAGGTCGCGGCTGGGGAACGCTTGACGCTCTCTCAAAAAGACGTTAGAATACGTGGGAACGCGATTGAGTGCCGCGTGAACGCGGAGGACCCGGCAAGTAACTTCCGGCCCGACGCAGGAAATATAGACCTTTTCATCCCACCGGGCGGAATCGGAGTGCGTGTAGATACCCACCTTTACAGCGGGTATGTGATGCCTCCCTACTACGATAGTCTGCTTGCCAAAGTGATCGCATTTGCCGATACACGCGAAGAAGCAGTGGCCCGGATGGCGCGCGCGTTGCACGAAACAGTAGTGAGCGGGGTAAAGACAACTATCCCTTTCCAGCAGTTTCTACTGGCCGACCCGGAGTACCGGGAAGGTAAGGCAGCGCTCGATTTCGTGGAAAAGAAGATGCCAACCTGGCAGCTCTAACTTGCTCAAACTCAAACGAAAATCCAGTCAGGTATCAGCAATAAATGTCGGCTAACGCCACAACTAATGCAAAAGGACAAAATGGTAAAAAGCTCGGTACGGTGCGCATCGCGCCCGGTGTGCTGGCTACCATTGTCGAGGCTACCACGCTCGGCGTGGAGGGCGTTATCCGTATGGGTGACGCCAATAGCAGCGCCAGCCTGAGCCGGATTTTCAACCGTGACAACAACGATGGTGTCAAGATCGAAGTAAAAGAAGATAAAGTTTACGCCGACCTTTACATTATCGTAGATAAAAGCGCTAACCTGGCCCAGGTTGGCAAACAGGTACAAGGAGACGTTTCAACGGCCATTCGACACCTGGTAGGGATGCCGGTTGAGCAGATAAACGTCTATATTCAGAACGTTGAGTAATTCTACAAGTAACAACAGTAACGAATCCAATAACCTTCAACCCCTTTCGACCGGGACCGCCTGGGAACGGGATGAATGGTTCGAAATCGAAGATTTTCTCAAGAGCGCCGAACCACCCAAGAATAAATTGGGGTTCCAGCGCCGCCAGGCTCGTATAGTAACACTACTATCTCTCTTTGAAGCCGATTCGGTTAATCACGACCCGTTGATGGTCACTAACCGCTATATCGAAACCTTTGGCCTCTCCGCCGATGTGGCCCGTTTCACCCGCAACCTGGTGATGGGCGTCATTAACGACCGGGAGAAATTAGACAGCCTGATTTCCGGGGCTGCTTCTAGCTGGCCGGTGGACCAGATGGCGAAGGTTGACAAGAATATACTGCGGCTTGCAATTTTCGAGATTCTATTTAATAATGACGTGCCTACCAAGGCGGCCATAAACGAGGCTATCGAGCTGGCTAAAAGTTTCGGTAGCGACAGCAGCAGCCGTTTTGTCAACGGTGTCCTGGGTGCGATAGTCGCCCAGCAAGCCAAGGCAACACCGGCACCCGGCCCGGCCCAGGATTTATAGAAACTAATCGAATTCTTCACTCGATTATTCGCTCAAACTTATGTAAAATAAGGTGAGCATTTGGACGCTAACCCTGGATAGGTGCGGTTCTGCTCGGCATCATGTCCCGGCACACTTGAGGTCTATGTGCCAGCGAGGTTGTAGCTTAAACAGGTTTCTACCCGAAACCCCACAAAAATCTTTCCGCCTTAGGCGAGGAAGGAGGTGAATTGAATGGCAGCAGCAAATGAGTCCATTTTCAACGATTTGAAGGAAATCATTGTTGAGCAACTCGCGGTTGATCCCGAGGAGGTAACCATGGAAGCCTCCTTTGTCGAGGACCTCAATGCCGACTCGTTGGACCTGGTCGAATTGATTATGGAAATTGAAGAAAAATTCGGTATCCAGGTTCCCGACGAAGTTGCTGAGAAGATTGTGAACGTCAGCGACGCGGTCGAGTACATCCAGGAGCAGAAGAACTAAATTTTCTTGGAAAATAAAAAAGGAGCTTTTGCAGAGGTTTAGCAAAGCTCTTTTTTGTTTTTATATTTTTCCCCCTCTGCCAGACCTGTACCCAATACAGATAAACTAGGAGACAGTACATCCTGAGCGTAGCGAAGGATCTCCGGTCCGTTGGACAATATCACGGTCGTTCGCGCTTAGTATATGTCCGGTTAGCTAACTCCCACGCCTGGGGTATCGCTTCGGTCAGCCACCATTCCCAAAATTCCAAACGTTTATTAAGGTCGTATTCAAAGGGAAGTGGAGGCGCAAGTAACTCCGTTGCACCCGGTTTATTTCGGTCAATAATGGTGTAGGCTGTTACCGCATCGTCGGCAACCTCATACTTATTCCCGCCATAAATAGCCACCGAAAACATATAAATGGCCGCATCATTCATATACCCAAGATCAGCTTTTACAAGATTATGCGAGAAATACCAATATAGTTCTGATAACCGTTCTTTGGCTTCCTGAAAAACGAGCTTTCCTAACAATAAATCCCCGGTATCCTGTAACAAATATTTTATCTCTTTAATATATTGCTTTTGCCACTTGCCTTTTCGTTTTACCGTTGTTTCCCACCTGGACAGAACATTTGATACAGTTAAAATTCCTAACCAACTTAAAGTATGGTCACCCAGATTCATCTTTTGGAAATTGTTTTCCAGGTTTTGGTCAAAAGTTTGAGAATTATCTTTTTTGTTACGTTCAGGAAAATCAAAACTGGCAGGCTGAAAAGATATGTAAATAGCGTCTTTTTCTATGAAACTCAATTGATGTTCGGGGTCTTGCCGGACTTTTTTAAGGTATTGTTCGCAAAGCTGCTGCGTTTCTAAAAGTAATTTCATGGCTCTTTATAATTTTCGATTGTGATATTCGCCAACGGCGCGGAGATTCCTCGCTACGCTCGGAATGACAAATATTGATTGCACTCACACCCATAAGACATGATAAAGGAAAATTCTTGACCGAAAGGATTATAGAGATTTAATAGCTAACTAAGGCCGAGATGAGCCAGAATTATCCAGCCGATAAGCAGGATGATAAACGAGGCGACCGGCACAATCACGAAGATAGCCCACCACGAGCCGAGCGTCACCGCCGAGAAAATCCCCAGCAATAGAATAACCACCGCCGCTGCGACCCACTTATAATATTTGCGGCGCTGCTCTTTCCGGCGCCTGTTACCTTCGATAATCCTGACGCTCGCCACTGCCTCGTTGTAAAGACGCAAACCCTCGCCGTGGTCGTTAGGGGCGATACTGCTGACGTAGACCTGGTGGGCCAATCTCACCTCGTTGCGGTCGAGGCCGGGCAACGGGTTGAAGAACAGACCTAACTCGCGCTCGGCGTCCGGCCAGCGGTGCAACCCGGCCAGGCGTTTCCCCTCGTTAAAACGCTGCCAGTAGACCCCCTCGATTTCGTATTTGGCCCGCTCCTGGTCGCTCCGGCAGCGCGTGCAGAAATGGTCGAGAACATACATCGGCTCCCCGCAACTCAGACACAGCTTTTTAAGGTCGGCCCCGCAGTTGGCGCAGAACTGCTGTCCGTCCGGGCGCTGGGCCAGGCCGTCCTGGTTGAGGTGTTCGCAATAAGGGCAGGGAATGATAGGGTAGGCGTAGGAGGGAAAAACTACCAGGCGGTCGGGGCCGTTATCGTTATAAAGTTCCGGCTGGGTCAAACGGGTTTCGGGGGCAGCGTTCGATACCGGCCAGCCCTGGGTCGTTTCGCGGCGGACCATCTTGCTACAATTACGGCACCGGGCCAGGCGCTGTCCCGCCAAAAAAGCCTCGTTCGGCAGGGCCGCTCCACAGGACGGACACCGCCACCGGGTCCCACCTTCTTCTCTATTCGACCAAGCGCCGGTATCGAGCCTCATTTAATCCAATTCCAAATAAATCAAAAAACCGCGTGGTTGCCGGTATTACTGAAATTAGCAGGTGAAATAGTTTTTCGCCTTGCCCGTTTCAAATTATACGCAATCGCACAAAAATTTGTTCCAACCAAATTATAAAAGGGCGAGTAGCCCCAAAAAGAGAACCGCAAGGCAAAACCAGACGAGTATGCTAAACTTAACAAGCTTGCTCCCCACAGACAAAGAGAGTCTTTTGTAAATATAAAAACAGGGATGTGAAGACCAGAGAAAGGAATTTGTTACTGCCATGAAAGCAGTCGCCATCAGACCGGGGCAAAAAAATAGCGTCTTTATGCAGGAAATCGAAAAACCGGAAGTCGTGCCCGGCCAATTGCTCATCCGGGTGCTGGAAACCGGCATTTGCGGCACCGACCTGGAAATTATCAATGGGGATTTCGGTACAGCTCCCAGCGGGGCAGATTTCCTGGTGCTGGGTCACGAATCTTTTGGACGGGTCGAGGCAGTCAGCCCCGGTCTCGAAAATAGCGGCTGGCAGCCAGGTGACTATGTCGTCTGTACGGTCCGGCGGCCCTGCCACGACCACGACCCGAACTGCGATAGCGGCCACAGCGATATGTGCCTGACCGGGAACTACACCGAACGCGGCATCAAGGACCAGCATGGGTTTATGACCGAGTTTTACAGCGAATACCCCGACTTTGCTATCAAAGTCCCGGCCAGCTACCGGCCCTGGGGCGTGCTGCTCGAACCGACCGCCGTCGTCGAGAAGGCCATTTACCAGTCCTACAAAATCCAGGAGCGGCTCGATTTCGAGCCAAAACGAGCGGTCGTGCTGGGAGCCGGGCCGATTGGCCTCCTGGCGACCTTCCTCTTGCGCGACCGGGGCCTGGAAACCTTTACCATAGCGCACAGCCTGGGCGGTCCGACCAACCCGAAAGCGGTCCTGACCGAGCGGGTCGGAGCGACCTATCTTTCGAGCCAGGAAGTCGAAGTTGAACATCTCGACAAAATGCTCGGCAACATCGACATCATCATCGAGGCCAGCGGCAGCAGCGAGATTGTCTTTCAGGGCATGGCCGCGCTCGGCCCAAATGGCGTGATGTCGATAACCGGGGTCGAGGGCGGCCATAATTCGCTGGCAATTGACGCCAACCGCCTCAACCACCAGCTTGTGATGGGCAACCAGGTGGTCTTTGGTTCGGTCAACGCCAACCGGCGCTACTTCGAAATGGGCGTGGAAAGCTGGGGCAGCCTGGAAAAGAAATGGCCCGGCGCGCTTTCGTCCATGATTACCCGCCGCCTGCCGATAGAAGATTTCCAGACCGCCTTTGGGCGGGACCGCAACAACATCAAGACCGTGTTGCAAATCGGGGCTGAATAGGGCGCGGCAGGCTGAGAGAAGGCTGTTGAGGATTTGTCTAACAAAGTTGTAATGCAACCTTTCATTGACATTGGCCTCGAAATAAACTAAAATTAGCATAAATATTTTAGAAACGGGCGTGGTCCCTGGCCTTCTCTCACTCTTAACCCGGTATATGCAGGCGGGTTCGGAAGATAAACCTTAACAAAGGCAAACCAATAAATATAAAAATATCGAGAGAATAAAGGCAATAAAGCGGGGCGTCAGGGAGTAAATACGGCCCGTTTTTTGTATCTCTAACCGGCAGGTTAGAAACTGAGAAGAGGATGAGAAGGACGGGCTTTGGGCAAGGGCGGCCAGGGTCCGGTAGCTCCTTTTAACCAGGGAGTTACTTTATAGCTATCCAGGTGCGGTTGGTTGCACCCGGAGAGGGGGAGAAACCGGGTATGTCCGCCAGGTCAGCAAAATTAAACGAAACCGAAACGCTTTCGAATCCTGAAACTACGGAAGTAGTATTAACCGCCCCGCCCGCGGTAGCTACTCCGCCTGCTGTTGCCGTGCCTAAATCACCGGCACCCGCAACCGCCAAGCCAGCCCAGAGCCAGACCGATATAGATAGCAGCGCCCTGATGTCCGAGGTCAAAAAATATTTGCCTCCGGCGGATTGGCCTGTCATCGAGCGGGGCGTCCAGTTCGCTATCCAGGCCCACGCCCACCAGAAACGGGCCAGCGGCGAACCCTATGTAATCCACCCTATCGCCGCCGCTACCACCTGCGCCCAGATGCAACTCGACCGGGACGCCGTTATCGCGGCCCTGCTCCACGATGTGCCGGAAGATACCGAAGTCACCCTAGACGAAATCCATAAAGAATTTGGCGAGAAAGTCGCCCGCCTGGTAGACGGTGTTACCAAGCTGAGCAAAATCAAGTGGCAGCCCTCGGACGACCAGAACAGCCGAGCCATGCAGGAAAAACAGGAGCAAGCCGAAAATCTGCGTAAAATGTTCCTGGCAATGGTGGACGATGTGCGGGTAGTCCTTATCAAACTGGCCGACCGGCTGCACAACATGAAGACTTTGATGTACAAGTCCCCGGCCAAGCAGGTTAAAATCGCCACCGAAACCCTCGAAATCTTCGCGCCCCTGGCTAACCGCCTCGGTATCTGGAATATCAAGTGGCAGTTGGAAGACCTCTGCTTCATGTACCTCTATCCCGACCGCTATAACGAACTAATCAAGGAACTGGACGAAAAACGCGAGAGCCGGGAGAAATATCTTAAAAGAATCCAGGGGGTTATTCGCAAAGCCCTGCCGGAAGCGGGTATCAATGTCCTGGACGTTAGCGGGCGGCCCAAACACGTATACTCCATTTTTAAAAAGATGGAGCGCAAAAACGTGCCGCTCAGCCAGATTTACGACGCCCTCGGCGTACGGATTATTGTCGAGGATGTGCGCGACTGCTACGGGGCCCTTGGTATAATTCACACCCTGTGGCGACCGGTGCCGGGCGAGTTCGACGACTATATCGCCAACCCCAAAGAGAGCATGTACCAGTCGCTCCATACCGCCGTTATCGGGCTGGATGGTCGCCCGCTCGAAATCCAGATTCGGACCAAAGAGATGCACCAGGTGGCCGAGTTCGGTATTGCCGCCCACTGGCGCTATAAAGAGGGCGGCAAACGGGACGTTGAGTTCGAAACCAAAATCGCCTGGTTGCGCCGCCTGCTCGACTGGAAAGACGAGAACTATGACTATGACGCCCAGGAATTTGTAGACTCCCTCAAGACCGATGTCTTCCAGGACCAGGTTTACGTCTTTACCCCCAAGGGCGATATTATTGACCTGCCTTCCGGCGCGACCCCGCTCGACTTCGCCTACCGCATTCACACCGAAATCGGCCACCAATGCGGCGGGGCGCGGGTGAACGACCGCCTGGTGCCCCTGAACTACCAGCTTCAAAACGGTGAAGTAGTCAAGATTATCCAGGCTAAAAACCGCAAAGGGCCGAGCCGGGACTGGCTCAACCAGAACCTGGGCTATATCAAGACCGCCGGGGCCAGGGAAAAGGTCCGCCAGTGGTTCCGCCGCGAAGAACGCGACGAGAATATTTCACACGGGCGGCAACTGCTGGAAGCCGAACTTAAGCGGCTGGGCCTGGAAAATATCAAGTACGAAACAGTCGCCTCGTATTTTTCAAAATACGAAAAATTGGAAGACTTCCTCGCCGCTATCGGCTATGGTGGGGTCGGCATGGGGCAGGTTACGGGCCGCTTGATTGAAGCTACCCGCCACGCCGAAGAACAGGCCCTGCCCGAATTTGCCCAGCCCAGCAGCGCCAGTATCAGCCCGGCAGCCACCGACCGGCCTATTATGGCTCCCGGCGGCGTGACCGTAGGCGGCATGAGCGGCATGATGACGACCATCGCCAGTTGTTGCCACCCGATGAAAGGCGACGAAGTAATTGGCTATGTCACCAAGACCAAGGGAATTTCGGTCCACCGGGCAAACTGCCCCAACATCCTCAATTTACCCGAAGAAAACAAAGGCCGCCTGATTCGCGTGGAGTGGGGAGAAGACAGCCAGCAGTTCTACCGGGTACCGGTCCGTATGGAAGCCCTCGATAGAGTAGGACTTTTGAGGGATATTACAGTTATGGTCGCAGATGAGAAAATAAATATCGGTGACATGCGGACCTTACCGGCCAGTGGCCGTGGGATTATCCTGATATTGTTTACAGTCGAAGTAACCGGCCTGGAACAGTTGGCTCGCATCCTGAATAAATTACACACTGTCCGCGATGTGCTCGACGTGCGACGTGAAACGCCTACCCCGGCAGGCCGGGGCAGTAGTGATAAAAAATAAGAATTAAATAATCAATCAGTTAGTCGGTTGTTGAATTGGATCAAACAAGGCAGGTTGTTATGCATTCAAGTCTCCGCCCACGCCTTGAAGAATTCTTTTTGGCCCTCCTCTGGTTAATCGGTGCCGGGTTGTGGGGCTATTTTGGCTATCATGGCTACCAACAAAATCTTTTTGCGACCACCGACTTTAACCTGGCCGGGTTCGTAATCAGTTTCTTTTTAATTTGTCTGAGCGTCTACGGTCTGCGCTACTCTCTCAGCGTATTCCGCCGACTGTGGCCGAACGCGCCCGGCTGGACCGAAACGGGCGCCAGCCTGGTCCTGGGCCTGGTCCTGGTTTGCGGCTTTCTCTTTAGCCTCTTCACCGTCACCTTTTGTGTTATCCATCTCATTGCCGACGACATTTCAAACCTGGTCTTTGCCTGGGGCGTAGCCGCTTGCCTGGGTATTTTCGCCCTGGCATTCGTCCAGCTACGGGCGGCCTTCAGGATTGCCGGTCCTTTCATGAACTGGCCCTGGCTTTACGAGACGGACGGCCAACCGGCCAAAGAGGGGTTAAAAGGTTTGCTGCTAAAAATGACCGGGCGCAACCTTGTCCCACTCCGCGCCGATGAATATTTACACGGACCCCTCCTACTCGAAAATGACTCCCAGAGCATGCAAGTCGAGGAAAAAGAAGCCGGGTCGAACCGCCGCCAGGGACTTGAGAAAACCCTGGTCGCCCACGGTGGTTTTCACATCAATACCCTCGGCTTTACCGCCAACGGCGGGACCATTTTCGCGGTCAGTGACGGTGGAACAGTCCATTTCCAATCAAATGGGCGCAAAGGCACCATGTTCCCCCCTGAATTGAAATTCTGGGAATGGCGCAACGGGCGGGTCCAGACCGCCGCCCTGGGCGAGTCCCAGACCTTTTTGACCTCCCACTACCGCACGCCCCCCACGCTGCAAAACTACCGCTTCCTGGTTCCGGGCGGTGGCAACAAGTTCGCCTGGGTCTTACCGCGTGAAATCAGCGTCGGAAATTGGAATACCAACGGGGTCCAGCAATTAAAACTGGAGGAAGATTTCCCGCTCAAAGGCTGGAACGGCTTTAACCCACTGGCTTTCAACCCCGAAGGCTCCCGGCTGGCCTGGGCTACCCCTGACGGTAAAACGCGCCTCTGGAACCTCGAAACCGACCAGGTCCAACCGTTAAGGGCCTACCCGGTCACCCCGGCAGCCGGGGAAGAAAACCGGGTCTGGGGTCTGGTCTTTAGCCCGGACGGCACCCGCGTGGCGACTCTCGGCGGGAGCGGCATCCTTTTGCAAAACGTCTATACCGGTTGGCGCTGGTTCAAAACGCTCGACCCCAGGCGTGAACAACTGGGCGCGTTCGTCTTTAATAACAGCGGTTTCGAAATGGCCCTCGGAATGCAGGTAGCCTCCGATGCCATCCATTATTCGCTGAGTAACCGTAAAGGCCGCAACGGGAGCGGCACCCCCGGTGTTAACGGCAACGGCGAGTATTCCAGGGCGGGCGACCAACCGGACGAGTTGGTGCCGGTTGTCCGTATCTGGGACTTGCGCGAGGACCGTTATCTTGATTTACCCGCCGGGAATGTCCCTATCCGGGGCCTGGCCTACAGTTCGGACAACCGCCAACTGGCCGGGGTCGACGAAGCCGGGATTTTACGGGTTTGGGATATGCCGCCCGAAGGCGTGACCATACGGTCTCCCCGCCTGCGGGTCCAACTCGACCTTGGCCTGACCGGGCGCAAAGTGGTCGTGGCCTTCTCGCCGGACATGGCCTACATGGTCTGCGCCACCGACAACCGGATTCTTATCTGGAATGTCGCCCGCCTCTCCCAGGAAGCCAGGGTCTAACCATTTTACTGTTTGATAGATTTATTTTCTTATACTTTTACAAAAAACCGCCCCGCGATGTAAAAATTCCAGGGCGGTTTTGATTCAAAATTTAGTGTGAAACCTAAACTCTCAGCAATCTATCCTTGATAAACAACTGCGGAACCTGGTCCCAGGTTTTGGGTTGGAGGGTGTTGTGTTCCCAGAGGCGTTGCTTCACCTGGGCAGGCGCAACCCCGGCGCTGAGCAAGAGAGCCGCCGTCGCGGAAACCAGGGGCGTGGCAAAGGAAGTCCCGGCCCAGTAGATAAAACGACTGCCGCCACTGGCCCTGCTGTCGCCCGTATCCATCAATAAATCGAGGCCGGGTGCGGCCAGGTTGCCCTGGTTGCTATACAGGGCTGTTTCCCCGCTCTGCCCGGTAGTGGACGACACTGCGATGACCTGCTGGAAGGCCGCCAGGCTATCACCATAATATCCGTAGGCGGCGGGTTCTTCGGGATTGCGCGAGTGGAGGAAGAAGCTATCGTTACCGGCGGCGGCCACTATAACCGCCCCGGCCTGGCAGGCCCGCTGGCAGGCTTCCAGTAGATAAATCGCCTCGGCTTCCTCGGACAGGCTCCGGCTGATACCCAGGCTCAGGTTCAAAATAAAATTATCCTCGACCAGCCGCCGCCCGTTGCTGTCGGTCACTTTGGCCGCCCGCAAAAAGAGCAGGTAGTCCATGGCCTCGGTCAGGTTACTCCCGGTGGTGAACCCCTGGTGGTTGAGGACTTCCAATAGCATGATGCTGGCCGCAGGGGCCAACTGGCGGACCAGGCTAGCGATTAATGCCCCGTGATATTTCTCGACCACGCCCGCGTCTATATCGGACAGGCCGGGACGTTGTAACGGCTGGGGGTGAATCCGGCCCAGGTTATAAATCTCCTTCAGGTCCACCTTGTTGCTCTCGTCCACCACCTCGACCTCGCTGCCGGGAGCCAGCATCGAGATATAAAAATCGACCAGTTGCGGGTTCAGGTGGCCGGGGTCGGGGGCGGCGTCAATAATGACGATGGTCGTACCCTCGCCCTTATACTTGAAATTCTTGCGGCTCCTGGCCCCGATCTGTTTCCACAGCGGCTGGTTCGCGACGTGGTGGCGGCCCTGGCGCAGGTTATAGCCGGAAGAACGGGCCGGGATTTCCCAGGGGCTCAACCCCGGTTGGACCCAGCTACCGACTACCAGGTGGTCGGGGCTTACATCGAACCCGCTCACCCCTGACGGGTTGGGGCTGTTGAGGGCGGTCGAAATCTCGAAAGCAACCTGGACGGTCGGCCTTTGCTGCCGGTTTATTTGAAAAGGGCGCGAGACAATATCCTGGCGGGAATGAAACTGCCGGAAAGAATCGTACAATTCCTGCTCGGTTACCGGGCTGGGCGGCGCGTCCTCCGAAGTCTTAAAAAATTCGGTGTCCGAGGGAAGGCGCAGGTGGGCCGGGGTAAGCGTCTTGCCATCCGAAACGGCCACTTTGGGGGTTCCGGCGGTCGTGCGGCCATATTTTCCGGTCAGGTTGGGGCTATATTCTTCGCTTATTTTAAGACGGCTCAAAAGGTGGTTCAAGTTGTGCTGGGGTGCGGTAATCACAACCTGGTCGGCCAGGTAGCGGCGGTTGCGGTCGAAGGAGGAATGGGCCCTCATTTCGTCTAATTTACTCATAGTTTCGTTGTCCTTTTTCTAACTTCTTAACTTTAAATTTTATACGCTAATTGAACTGGGGTACGCCGGGAAAAAGGCCGAAATTGGGAATTATAACGGGCTGCTATCCCCAACCAGGATAAACGGAGCCCAGTAGAAAGGATGCCGGTAGGCCGGGTTGCTCAGCAGAGAAAGTTGGGCCCGGCGGAGGGCGGCGCTTTTACCAGAACCCTGCAATAATCCCTGGTAAAATTCCTGCATGAGGAGCGACCCGGCCCGGTCGTCCACTCGCCACAAAGCTAAAGCCAGGCTGCCCGCCCCGGCATAGAGGCAAGCCCGGCTGAGGCCCTGCACCTCATCGCCGCCGCCTATCGCGCCGAGACCCGTTTCACAGGCGCTGAAAGTGACCAGGGCCGCCTGTAATTCCATGTTCAGAAGTTCGTGGACGGTTAACTCGCCGTCCGCCAGTAGCAAAGAGGAAAAAAGAGGCGCGTCCTCACGGTAGCGTCCGTGCGTCGCCAGGTGCAAAATCCTGGCGGTTGCGGCCAGGCGCCGGAAATTCGCCAGGGTGGCCTCTGCTTCGACCAGCGGCCCGGTTTGAAGGGTCTGGCCGACCAGCCCTGCTTCCTCGACCGCGCAGGGCAGCGCGCCCTGGTTGGAAAAGCCAAAGACCAGGCTGCCTTCGCCCTCCTTGCGCAAACCCCGCTCCCGGCAGACCGCCAACAGACTGGCCGCCGGGAGATAGGTGATTTCATCAAAACTTTCAAGCAAATAACGGTCGCGGGCGGCGTTATAAAGGGCGTGGAAAGGTAGATAATGCAGGGAGCCATGCGGCACGATTATCAAGCGCCGGATGTCCGCCATAAATGGTTCGACCGGGGCGAAAAGGGTCATGTACAATTTCGCCAGCAAGGCCCGGCTGTTTACCAGCAAACTTTGCTGGCGCTGGTCCAATACACCGGGCGCTAGTTTGGCGGCGTCGGCCAGGTTCTTGACGGTCCCGGCCAGGTTCAGCCGGAAAAGCCCAAGCTGGCGGTTGAGCTGGGCCAGGGTACAGAGCCGCCGGGCCGGGGTGATAGCCCGCGCCGTGACCACGAAAGCCAGCACTTCACCTCGCGCCACGTAATATTCGAGCAACCCTTCTTCTTCACCGAGTAAAGCCGGGTCAAAGGGACGGTGTTCGGCGACCAGGGCGGTATCCTCGGCGTAGGCCGCGTTACGGACCTGCAAACGCTGAGTCAATTCGGCCAACCGTCTCTCACACTCGAAAGTCTGGGTTAGCAGGTCCTGCCGCTCGTCCTCGGAGGGCAATTTGGTGTCCTCGGTCGGGCTGACCGGCCCGGCCTGCCAGAAAGCCACGCGGCTCGTCAGGTTGTTATGGCGCTGGCGAAGAGTTTCTATTTCTTCCACGATAGGCCGGTCGGCGGGATTGCGCACCTTCACCCGGATGTCGAGGCCGTTCCCGACCAGGTCGGCCAGCGCCCGCGACTTGACCCGCTCGGCCTGGTGAAAAGCCCGGTCGGGTTGGCCCGTTTCGAGGGAAAGCGCCACCGCCGCTTCGTAAGCATGTTCTTTAGAGCGCAGGAAAAGAGAGCGGGTTTCGGTCTCGATACGTCCCCGCAGGTGTTCAAGGTGACTCAAAGCCACTTCGTAATGCTCCAGGGCGCTGGAATAATCCTGTGACTTTTCGCTAATTTCACCTAGCAGGTAGCGACCCTGGAACAGCCCCCCAAAGATTTTCTGTTCCTCAAAACTGGCAAGCACCGCCTCGGTCAGGGGAATCGCCGCACCAAAATTGCCATCGGTGGCTTCGAGGTGCGCCAGCAGCAGTTTGGCCTGCAAGATGACCTGGGTATTTTCCGCTTCGGCCAGGATATTGCTCAGTTTGGCGCGGGCTAACTCGGTCTGCGCATCAGCCAGGAAGATCTCGGCCAGCCGCAAGTCTACAAACTGGCTGAAAGTGGTCGAGCCAAGCTGCCGGGCGACCGCCTCGGCATGGTCCAACACCGGACGAGCCGCGGCATAATCACGCAAGGCAATCAGGGCCCGGCCCAGCATATAGTGCGCCTGCAAACTGTGCCAGGTCTGAGTCATATCGCGTTCGGTCAGCAGCTTTATTAAGCCCTCGGCCTGCGCGACCGCTTCCTCGTAGCGGCCCAGTTCCAGGTAGCAATTCCCGGTATAGAAATCGCCTGTAATCAACAGGGGTATTAAACCGTTGGCAACCACGACCTCGCGGGCTTCCTGCAACAGCCGCAAAGCCTTGTTATATTCGCCCAGGAGATAATAACAGGTGGCGCTGCCCTGCTGGTAGGTGGCGGCGGCCAGGTACATTTCAAACTGGCGGGCAATTTCACAGGCTTCGAGCGAATATTCGAGAGCCTCCCGGTAACGACCAAGTTCCCGCAGTACCACTGACATGTTGTAAAGCAACAGACACAACTGCTTGCGCGCCGCCGGGGAGTTGGCCGCTTCGAGCAGTTCGCGGGCCCGGGTCATTTCTTCGAGGGCTTTGCCAAACTCGCCAAAGTGACAGTAAGAGTTCCCGGCGCTCATGAACGCGACCGCCGCCGAAATCGGTTCGTTATGGGCCGCCAGGGTCCGCCCGGTTTCCAGGGCTATTTCGAGAGCCTGGCGGTAGTCGCCCAGGTGGTTGAGCGCGCCGATTTTGCCGATTTGCGAACGGGCGGCCTCGACCGGGTTCCCGGCTTCAAGCGCCCACTGGCGGGCCTCGTCGTAAAGCGAAATAGCCCGCTGCGCCTCGCCCTGGAGCATCGCCACGTTAGCCTGGACCATCAGACCGAGGGCGTGATGGAGACGGTTGCCCGAAATCCGCGAAGCGTAGACGATCTGGTCGGCCAGCGCCTGGCCCCTGGCAATATTCGAGGAAAGGAGTTCGTTAGCCCTGGCCTTCATGTACTGGACAATTTCGTCGGTCAGGGTGGCGGCTTCGCGCTCAAGCAACCGGCGTTGTTCGGCGGGGTCTTCCAGGCTTTCCAGGTTGGCTACAAAATCGGTGGCGGTTAGCATTTGCAACTTAGTTCATTTGCAAGTCTGGTACGATGATTATTCTGGACTCAAGCACAATTTCAAGGTCGAACGGCTGGGGCGGCTGGACATTCTCAAAGATAAAATTGCCCAGTTCGTCCAGGGCCTCGCTGGCAACTTCCCGGCCCTGGCTCGACACACAAATTTTCCGGCCAATTAAAGCGTCAAGATTGCCGTCGTCGGTCTGGACCAAACCCAAAATATTCAAGGCCTGGCTGCGGGGGCTAACCGGCTGGACCGTCAGGACAATCGTAAGTTCTTCCGCCTGGAAGGTCAGGGGTAGACCCTCGGTCGTGCCGCGCACCCCGGCTTCGGCGTAGGAAAGAGTATGGGGTTTTAAAAGGCTGGCGACCACCCGGCGCAGCCAGTCAAACCGGTCGCTCTGCGGCTGGTCGGGCGGGCGGACGGTCTGTTCTTCGAGCAAGGGGTCGGGCTCCTGCAACCATTTACGCATCTGGGTTACCTCAGCGGTACACCACTCGCAGGTCGCCAGGTGGCGGCGCAGTTT
The DNA here is from genome assembly GCA_001898225.1 of Chloroflexi bacterium 54-19. GTDB lineage: Bacteria > Chloroflexota > Chloroflexia > Chloroheliales > Chloroheliaceae > 54-19. Next base: position 40,771 of record MKTJ01000004.1, on the reverse strand, counting down.
ATCCGCTTCCAACCCACTCAGCATCCCGGCGACATACTCACCGACGTGCTGGGTTTCCGGGCATAAGGTGCGGGCGGGGCTGGAAATAAATTCAAACTGGCGGCGGACTTTATTATCTAGACTCTGATATACCTGTAATTCACGCCGGCAAAACTCACACTCGGCCAGGTGCCGCTCAAATTGGGGGCGGGCGTCCTGGTTGAGAAAAGCCAGGTAGTCGCCTTCGGTTACCTGGTCAGGCCGAATACAAGCCAAAAATTCACTCATGAAAAAATAATACCTTTACTGACCTTTACAACCCTCTAAGTGTCGTTAGCGGATAAGCCGCGCGACCTTCGAGCATTTATTAAACAGTTAAATAAACGCTGTATTTTAAGTTTTTAGCAATCTTAGTTAAGCAATCTTGTCAAGCAATTGAAAGAAAACTTGACTTTCGCTTTGAGCCTGGAAACTCCGTTAAAGAGGTGGGAAAATGACCTCATAAGGGATGTTTCAAGCGAAAATCCTGGCAAAAAGTTAAAAATCTGAATTATTACGCAATCGCCACAATAAGTTCTTATTTCGCCGGTAGACTGTCGTTATATCCCCAAAGTGCTGCGGATAAAGCTGAACAATCTCACGAGGCGGCATCCCCTGGATGTACCGCAGGTATACCAGAAGGCGGTCGGGCGGGTCCGGCAGCTTTTGCCAGACATTGCGCCAGAAAGTCGCCCGGTCCGCCGAGTGCAGCATGGTTTCTTCCATATCAAAAGCATCCCCGATTTTTTCTTCCAAAACAGGGCTATCGCCGCGAGGATCGCGGTCAAGGGAAATATCAAGATTGCGGGCCTGGAAATCGCGCTGGGCATCGGCGACTATGGTGCCGCAACAAAGCTTCAAGTATTGCAATATGGCTGAAAGGTTGTGGAAGTTAGCAAATTTCTCCGGGCCGACAAACCGGTAAAAGTTTATAAAGACCCCGTTGACCAGGGCATCTTCCTCGTAGCGCAAAGCCGGGAAGTGGGCCAGGCGTTGCGATAACCAGCGCCGTACGAAACTGCCATAAAGGCTAACCAGGCTTTCCCAGGCCGCTTCGTCCCGCTCGACAATAGCGCGCCGCCAGATTTCAAAACCGAAGCGGGGGTCGTAGGTCTCGTGACGAAGATATTTTTCGGTTTCCTGTTGGCACCGTTCAATTAACCCGATTAAACTGGCTTGGTTAAATTCACTCAATTACAAAGCCCTTTTCGTGAGGACAAAATCGTCAGCCAATAGTGTCTGTACGCTACTTTTAACGACCATTAATAATTACTTCTTCAGCGGATACACATGAACTTAAAAAATTATAGCACCGGGTTATACGCTTTACAATGACGCAGATTACACTTCGGGATTTGTGAAAAAACTAACCTTTTAAATATTTAAGGCCAATTTGGGGCTTTGGAAAGCTCTATTAATCTATTTTTTTATTTTGGCGAGACAAAGGGGGCTACCGGACTCCCAAAACTACCACTTGTCATAAAAAATTCTATAAAATAACTTATCAAATATTAATTTTACTTTTTAGGCACATTTATTACATTAAAAAACATTTCTATACATGCAATCTTTCCCCTATTGACAGAAAATTGCAAAAATGTTATCTTAATCACAGAAAGTAATAGAGTTGATTGACTCGTATTACACCAAAAACTCGGGGATTCACATCAAATCAGGGTATACAAGCTCGATGGTCTCTGGTTTGAAAATCCAAAAAAACGAACCTAATTAAAGAGTCCAAATATAAGCGTGACCTAGCTTTGGGTACACTGCGGGCTATATTCTGGCACTCGAAAGACAGTTTAGCCGTGAACAACTTTAAGGCTCACCAGGCTAATTTGGAATAGTTTAGGTTCAACCATAAATTTAGTTGAAATTGAATATTTTTATTTTTTGGAGGATATGGTGATGGATATTAAATGGTTGAAGTACCGTGCTGTCCGTGTTTTGATCGCCCTTAGCGCCCTGGCTTCGATGGCCCTTGCTTCCGGCGCTGCTAAATGGCTGTAACTCGTTAAGTTCAGTCGAATTAGCAGAACTCAAAGTGCTGAAAATAGAATGCTAATCCTCCTTGTGCCAGAGGAGATTAGCATTTTTGATTCATAGACCTAAAAGTACTCCTTTAGCTCTTTCCTTCTTTCCATAAATCTATTATAATTCTTTTCGAAGTGGAATTTCGCAGATTTTGTGGCAGCAAATTCATTAGATGCATAAATTTAATCTCGTCACCCGTATTTACATTTTACTGCTGGTTGCCCTTGTAATTGCCCTTTGCGCTTTTAGCTTTTGCCTGGAACAAAAGCAGCCCCTGAACATAAGCAATGTCGCCTACTTACTCATCCTGGCAACCATCGCAGACGGCTATATCTTTAAGACCAATAAAAACTACGGCGTAACACCTTTACCGACAGTCCATATCGCCGCTATCTTTTTGCTGCCACCCTTTGCTGCCATAATGGTCTCGCTAATTTCCATTACGATAGACCAGTCTATCAAACACCGGCCCGGTTTTATTAAAGGGCTTTTTAATATCTCCCAGCGCGTTATAATCACCGCTGTCCCCGCCTTTATCGTCTACTTTAGCGGGATAGATATTAAACGGATTGATGACCCTAACTTCCTGGTGACCGCCTCCACCGTCATCCTGGTATATTACCTGCTGGATGTGGGCCTGGTCGACCTCGTTATCACGCTCAGCCGCTCGGCCAGTTTCTGGCAAATCTGGAAACTCAATACCAGCAGCACCCTTTTACTCGACCTGACCCTCCCCGCCCTCGGTATTATCCTGGCGGTAATCTGGATTCAGTCACCGATTTTCTGCCTGCTGCTGGCCTTCCCTATCATCGTGAACCAGAACGCCTACCGCAGTTTACGCCTCCTTGAGAACGAAACCACCCAGGCCATTATCGCAATCACCGAACTGGTGGAAGCCCGCGACCCTTACACCTTCGGCCACTCGATGCGGGTGGGCGGGTACTGCCGGGCCATCAGCAAGGAACTGGGTCTGAGCGACGAGCTGGTCGAGCAGATTGCCCTCTCCGGGACGGTCCACGACCTGGGCAAAATCGGGGTTTCGGATAACGTGCTGCGAAAACCGGGCGCGCTTACCGCCGAGGAATGGGTCGAGATGAAAAAACACCCCGAAACCGGCGCTAAAATCCTGGCGAAATATTCTTTCTACGAAGACGGCGTCAACGATGTGCTTTTCCACCACGAATCGTGGGACGGCACAGGCTATCCGCAAGGTTTGACCGAAGAAACTATCCCGCTCGGCGCCCGGATTATCGCCGTTGCCGACTCGTTTGACGCTATGACGACGGACCGGCCCTACCGCAAAGGTATGCCGATTATCAAGGCCCTGACCATCCTGAACGACCGCCGCAATATCCAGTGGGATGCGCGGGTCGTGGACGCTTTCCTGCGGGTTATGCATAAAATCCCCCAGACCTACCCCGAACTGAGCGACCTTTTACCGGACCAGACCGGCAAAAATGTACCGGTCACCAGTAGCGAACCGGCCCTCGCTTTCCGCTCTAAATAGGAGTTTCTTCCAATTGCTTTAACCCACGATTTGTAATAATATCTACAATATAAAATCAGGGTTGAACTTATTGTCATCTGCCAAAAAGAAAACTCTCCTTTTTGGGCTTCCAGATAATTTATAGAAACAGCTTAATGTTATTTATTGGGATTGCAATCGGAATCATTGTCGGGTTTATCCTGAAGGGTAAAATTACCAATCTGGCCGAATTAAAGCTGCAAGGGTTCTCGCTCATCCTGCTCAGCCTGGCGGTCCAACTGGTTATTCTCGCTACCCCCCTGGCAGCCTGGCCCTGGCTGGTCCAGAACGGCAATTTAATCTATATGATTTCAATGTCCGTGCTGCTGCTGGGCCTGCTCTATAACCGGCAGTACGGGTGGAGTTTCTGGCTGATTATTATCGGGACAGCCTGTAATATTGTCGTAATCGCTCAGAACCAGGGCGCTATCCCGGTTGACCTCGATAAGTTGAGCCTGGCGTCCGGTGAAACCGTCGCCAGTATCGCCCAGAAATTCGCCGAACATTCCGAACTTTCCTACCGCACCCCGCTCACCGCCGCCAGCCAGTTAGGTTGGATGGGAGATGTACTCTATATACCGCTGCCTCTTTTTGATTCAAATGTCTATTCCATCGGGGACATGATTATCTCGATTGGGCTGGCCGCTTTTGTAATCAAGACCATGCTCGGTCACTTCCAGCCCAAACCCAAAAAAACCAGCAGCAAAGACTCCGATATAGAAACCCCCACCCATACCCCGGTCCCCCTCGGTTGAATAACCTCTAGAATTACCCCTAAAGTGGCTTAAACATCTTCACTTCCCAGACTTTCTGAAGGTCAGTGTAATGCTCGTTATCGAGGTAAATCTTACTTGGAAAATAATATTCGGAGTCAAATTGAATCTTAAAAATGGTTTCGCCCTCGGTCCAATTGCTTTCTACCAGGCTTTGCGCTAAATCGAACAGACCGGGTACGGTATAACCAGCGGCTAAAACATTCGTTTCGACCGGGCCGGGAGTTAATTCCGGGCCTGCAAAAGAACTGATAAGCTGCCGGGTATGTTCGACTACCTGGTTATCCTTCAGGGTAACATGGAAAAGGGTGATGGGTTTCCAGGAAGTATCGGTAAAGGCCAGTTGCAGGTCATAGCTGGTAATATTTTTAGCCTCCCATTTCTGCCGGGACTGGTTCAGGCTAGCTTCCCACTGCTTTTTAACACTCTCGATATTCGCAGATGGAAAAGGCCCAATGGATGGCACCGCGCCCGGTGTTAAAACAGGGGTTGTTCCTTCGTCACCGCAGGCGACCAGTGTCAGGACCAGGCAAACAAAAATAACCAGCCCGGCCAGAAGTTTTGGAATAGGCCTTAAATTCTTAAACATATGGCAAACTCTTTAATAATTAATTTTAAAATTCCGGTGGCGAGAAAAGAATTTATCAGCAAAGCAAGCGCGATATTTTTCTGATTAAGGGACGTCTTAACCTGGCAGGTAGTTCCCTGCTTTTTCTGCATGAAAAAACCCGGCCTGGAACAATGCCAGACCGGGCTTTTTATATTACCGAAAATTAGTCGGCGCTGACCTGGGCCAGCAGCAGACCGGGCGTCCCGGCCTGTTCCTCGTTAAACATGTTGCGGACGAGAACCGCCCAGTGTTCGCCCTGCCCAAGCGTGAAGCCAGTCGCCCGCAACGGCACCCGCAATTCGATGCGTCCCGTGAAATCGAGCGAAAACTTCTTGACCTCCCCGCCACCTTCCAGCGACGACAGCGAAGGCGGCAGGCAGACGTGGAGCAGGTGGCCGGGAACATATTCGCGCAGCCTGACCACGAGGTCCACCGTATCACCCACCCGGATGGACGAACCCTTGCGGTTGCGCCGGACCAGTTCGACATTCACCGGGATTTCGTCACGGAAACTGTTCCAGTCCTCGACGATTTCAGAAGTGATTTCGACCATCGCCGTACCCTGCACGACCTCAAGGTGCCGGACCTCACCGCTGGCGCTCTTTGCCAGGGCTTCGGCCAAAGGCATCTCGATACCGTCCAGTTTCAAGCGGCTATTGCCGCCATCCGTCCCGATACCGGCCCCCTTGAGGCCGAGCAACAGGCAAATCAAGGCCGCCGAGTCAACCGTCGAGTAGAGCCGTCCTTCTCCGTTAAGGTCTTTTGTCAGGTCGTTGGCCGCCTTGATAGCGGTCAGGAGGTCGGACTGGACCCCACCCGCCAGCAGGGTCGCCGCCGCGTAGGCTTTTTCTTCACGGCCCAGCACCGCCCCCTTTCCAAACGCGACTCCCTGGTTTTGCAGAGAGGCGCGGGCGTAAGCCAGGGCTTCGGCCTGTTTCCGGCCTTTTTTGAGGATTACCTGGAAAGCGTCCCGGCCACTCTCGATTTTTTCAGGCACCAGGGGTATCCGGTAAGCCTGCATTGCGTTCTCGCCCATCGTTTGTAACTCTTTCAGGGCCTCACGCATGTCGGAGTCGAGATCCTGGAAGGCCGGCCCGCCCAGGTAAGAGAGGTCGCCCAGGTGCCGGGCCGCCAGTTTGCCCCAGTAATCGTTTGGCTCCCGGTTGCCGCCCGACTCCTCCGGTGGGTACATCATAAACCCGCGCCCCGGCAGATACATCTTTCTTTCCCGCGCCACCCCGGCCAGGACAACGTCGCGATATTTAGACTGGGCGTTCGACAGGTCATCCTTTCCGGCGGCGACCAGGGCCGCGACCCCGGCCAGCAGTTTAGACGCCGTTTGTTCACAGCAGCGGTGGCTGTAATCGGTCGTGGCGTCGCACAAGACCTTGAAAGGGGTATCGAGCGACGGCAGCACTCGCAGTTGGACCGCCCCCGCCGCAGCCAGGTCGAGGCTTTGCCCGGCGAGTAGCACCTGGAAGCGGCGGGCCAGGCTGGTAAAGCGGCCCAGGGCTTCGACGGTCCGTTCGGAGACATCGTATTCGCCCGAAACGAGGTCGCGCAGTTCGGCCCGCCACCGCCCCGGTCTTGCTTCAAAAGTCACTTTAGCCCGCTGCCCCTGGAATGAGTCGGCGTTAAGTTGAGCGGCCCCAGTCAGTTTGAAAGCCACCGGGCGGCCATCACAAAGTAGTTTCAGGCTGAATTTGCCGCTGTTACAATTCACCTCCAGGACAGCCGGGGCCAAATCGCCCGGATAGACGAAGGCGGGGAGTTTGAACTCGGCCCAGAGCGGTTGGTTTACCTCCAGGTTCTCCGAGGTATATGCCCACTCGCGACCCCCCGCACCCAGAGCGAAAGCCTCGACCCTGTAAGCTGTGATAGCTTCGGGCAGTTTGAAACTGACCCTGGCCTGGCCGTCCGGCCCGGTCTTTAGGACCGTGCAATAGGCCACGTCCGCGAAATCCTCCCGCACCGTCGCTTGGCCTGGGCCTTCGCCCTGGGCCGGACCGGTAGTCGCGGCGTTATAGTCCATGAACATTTCGGCGGCCTTACCACCTTTGTACATCACCCCCCCTCTAGCCAGGTCAGGAACAGCGGCCATATCCATGACCGGGCCACCCGCCAGCATAGAACCGGGCGCGGGAGGCGGGACTGCCATAGGCATCATCGCCCGCACCGGGGAGGGAACCGCCCCACCAAAGGCCATTGTGCGGTAGCGGGGTGTCAGGTCCGGCCAGTCGGCCAGTTCGTTCACCTTTTTGGAAAGATAGCCGAGAGTAGCCCACTTGGCTGCGCCCTCAAAGCCGCCTTTCAGGGTGGCCGCCAAGCGCTCCCGGGGAGTCGCCCCGGCCAGGCGGCTATCCCGCACCAGCAGATAAACCGCCGCCGGACTTCCGGTAGCGATATTAAACTCGACCGTCTGGCCGGGGCGGACCGTGGACGGGCCTTTTAGTTCGACCTGCCCGGTGGAGGGCACCACCAGCGAAGACCAGCCCTCCCAGGCTTTCTCGCCAAACCAGGCTCCCAGGGCCAGGAAACCGCCCGGCGCGGGCACAGTTACTTCCAGTTCGGTCCCGGCGGCCAGTTGGCCCAGGTCGCGGTCCTCCACCACTTTTCCACCCAAATCGAGGACGAGCAGGCGCGCGGCCTGGGCAGCGGAATGCCAGCGCAGTCGCGCTACCCTGCTATCGGGAGCAGGGTCGGCCAGGGTCACCGGGGTATTGCTCACCGCCCCGCCACTGCCCAGGTAAAGACCCCGCACCTCGCGAGTGGCCGGTCCGGGCTGTAAACTCAGTTTTACCTCGCTGCCGAGCGGGTTGAAAAGGACTTCCTGGCGCTCGGCCCTGGTGGAGTTGGGAATGACGGCGGTCGCAACCAGATCCTGGTAGCTGACCCGCACTTCCAACCGCTCCTGGCTTTTGGGCTTGACCTTAAAGCGGGTCTGGTAGATACCGGGCATCTCCGGCTTAACTTTATTACTATCCAGGCGGTTCGGCCCGCTCCAGAGTTCTAGCTGGACCGGCTCATTTAACGGCTCGTTAAACCGCTCCACCTTTATGCGGCAACTTAACTGGTTGCCCGCCAGTTCGTAACCCTGCAAGGTCGCCTGCAAGGGAGCCAGGACATATTCGACACTGCTAAATTCACATTCTGCCGGTTTGGTATCGTCATTCTCATTGGTGCCGGGCCAGTAAACCCGGTAATGCCCCTGCGGCAAAGCCCCCAGGTCTACCAGGGTTAGCCCATCACTGTTTAATTGCACCGGCGGATTTCGCAAAACTACCCCGTTATTTTCAATCGTCAGGTTGGCGGTAGTGGGTTGGGGATGGTCGGGGCTACCGTAGAGCCAGGCCGGGGTTACCACCAGCAACCGGACCCGGTCTTTCGCGGCGCGGTAGATTTCTTTGTCGGTCACCAGGACCGGGACTAGGTCGAAAAGCCGTTTGAAAGGTTTAATTTTGAAGCCGGGGAAGGTCAGGCCGTCCGGCAGCAAAGGCAGCACCCGGCGAGTGCCAGCAGCGGGTATTCCGTAAAAATTTTGCAGCCCGGCCTGTAAGGTGTCGTTCGGCTGAGCCTGGGGCGCAACAAAAGCAAAGGCGCTCCCGGCCAGCACTTGCGACCCGTAAGCCTGGGACAGGCCGTAATCCAACTGGTCAATTACAAATTTAGGCATAGCAAATACTCCTTGTGTCGCTTTTAGAGTAACACAATTAATCGAACTATTACGAGCGTTTCCGGGTGCTTTGACGCGCAACCGGACGCCCTTGGATTGTTATAGGGTTAAATTGGGTGTCGTGCCGGTCCAAAAGGGCAGGACCGGCGGTTAAGTTGTTCCGGTTAAATTCTGGTTCAAACCCGGTTTCAGAACCGGGAGATTATCAGCCCGGCGGCCAGGCAGATGCCATAGACCAGTTCCAGGCGGGCGGTGCCGCCCAGGGCTTTGTTCAGGATGCGCCCTTCCAGGCGAGAGACAGTCTGCCAGAGCGGCCAGGCCAGCGGAGCCGACAGCCAGGCCAGCAAAACCGCCGGACCCGCCGCCCCGCTCAACCAGATACCCAGCGGCACAAGGTAACTCAGGATGACCAGGACGGCGTACTCACCCCTGGCCCCGGTCTCGCCAAAGCGGACCGCCAGCGTCTTTTTCCCGGCTATCCGGTCGGTCTTGACGTCGCGCAGGTTGTTGACTACCAGGATAGCGGTAGCCAGGAAGCCGACCGGCAGGGCGCACCACCAGGCCAGGGCCCCGACCGTACCGGCCTGAACGTAATAGGTGCCGCAGACCGCCACCAATCCAAAGAAGATAAAGACAAATATATCTCCCAGGCCGTTATAGCCGAGCGGGAACGGTCCTCCGGTGTAGGCCAGGGCCGCCAGTATCGAGAAGACCCCGATAAGCACCACCGGCCAGCCACCGACCACCACCAGGTAAATCCCGATCAGGGTTGCCAGCCCGAAGACCACCACCATCCCGGCGTAGACCTGGGCGGGCGTCAGCATCCCGGCCTGGGTTACGCGGGTGGGGCCGAGCCGTTCGGCGGTATCGGCCCCTTTTTTATAGTCGAAGACATCGTTGGCGAAGTTAGCCCCAATCTGGATAAGAAGCGCCCCAATTAGGGCTGCCAGGGCCGGGCCGAACTGGAAAACATTGTCTTTAATGGCGGCGGCTGTTCCAACAATTACCGGGACCGTCGCGGCGGGTAGAGTCTTGGGACGAGAGGCGAGTATCCAGCGCTGGGGATAGGTCAGCCGGGCGGTATCAACGTTCATCTGGTTCTAAATCTCCTTTGGTCCAAACAACCGGCGGGCCGCCTGTAGCAGGTTTGCCAGGGCCGGGCGGTGGGTATCCGCTATTCTTTTTTCAATGTGCAATTCGACCCCCGGCGCGACCTCAATTCGTTCCCAGGTCTGACCGGTGACGGTTTCGATTTCTTTGTTACTCTCCGGCGGAAGTTGAGCCAGGGGCGCAGCCATCCTTGCCAGCAGGGGTGCGGGCGGCGGTGGAACCGGGGCTTGCTCCGGCGGAGTTACAGATGCCGTTACTGGTTCAATACTTTCAGCCGGGCGGTCGTAAGCCGCTTCACTCGCCGGGGCCGCGAACCGGCTCATTTTCATAGAGCGCAGCGGCGCCGGAACGGGCCGATTGGCCGCACCCGGTACACTTGGCGGCATTGGCACGCTTCCCGAAGCCATGCCGGGTGCCCCGGCCCTAAACGATTGGGACGAGAAAGCCCTGGGAGCGGCATTTGGCGGGGCGTATAAGGGCGGAGCGGGCGGCTTAAGCAGCAGATCAGGTTCTTCTTCGGGCGCGGAGTCGCCAACTTCCTCTTTCCCAGCCGTTTCTGCCCTCTCTGCGAAAGGCTCCGGCGCTGACCCGGCGGCGAAGTTCGCCATATCCATAAAAGGAGCTGGCGCAGCCTCAAAAGAAACCGGACTGGACAAAGAAGCAGGTTCGTCCAAAGCGGCGGGCCATGTTGCCATCTGTTCGCGCAACAGCCGCGCCCGGCCACTCCCGCCGTCTAAAAAGGCCCGGAGAGGGTCACTCGTTTGGGCTGTTGTTACCGCTTGCCCTTTGGCAGAAATATCGCCTGCCGCCCCTGCCGCCCCTGTCGGGGTAATTCCGGTTTGCCGGGCCAGTTCGTCCAGCTCCCAGGTCGAGCGGCTATCCAGCAAATTTTTTATTTCGCTCAAAGGCAGGTACTCGTCCTTCAAGCGTTTGATAAATTGCAACCGCAGCCAGTGTTCGTAGCCGTAGCGGCTGAACGGGCCGGAACCCTGCGGCGGCGGCAACAGCCCTTCTTTTATGTAGTAGCGCACGGTCCGCTCGGTCACACCGGCTTCCCGGCCCAGTTCGCGTAAGTTGTAGGTTTTTTCCTTCACAACATTCCTTTTAACACTCTTACGTACTACTGTTATAACATAGTGACGTAATACTGTCAAGAGCCTTTTAACACTTCTTGTGTTAAGATTTTAACATATATCAAAGACCTTTGGAGGGGGCCTTTTTGTACAAATTATTGTAATATTGTCCAACGGACCGGAGATTCCGTGCGAAGCACGGAATGACAAAAAGGAAGACTTTACTTAAACTCCAAATAAAAGGCTAAGAGCCAGGAGTTGCGAACCTTGACTGCGCGTCCTAAATGGCCGGGCAGTCGCTATTAAGTAAAAGGCTGGAAAAGGGGCGGGAGATGGCGGCTAAATCTTCGGGATAATCGAGGTCGAAACCGAGGTTAGGCAGGGGGTAAAGGGTCGGCTCTAAACCTGCACCTTTAATAAAATCCTGGTACTTTTTAAAACTGTTTTCCCCAAAGAGAAATTCAAAATTTAACAGGGCGGGCGGGCGCAAAAAAAGACTGTTAGTGCCGCGCCCATGGCGGTCAGGGCTGAGCAGGGCAATTTCCTGGCCGGGCTGAGCCTGGGCATGCCGCAGCAGGTTTGCCAGGTCTTCCCAGCGCAAAAACGGCAAATCCGAGTGCAAAATCAGGAGGGCGTCCGGGGAATAAGTGGCGGTGGTCCAACGGGCTGCCTGGGTCAGGGCCGCGTTCAAGGCCACATCAGGGGAAGTGCCGCTTATCTTCTCCGGCAAAAAGACTCCTCCATATTTCTGGGTCAAAGTTCGGACAACCGGGTCGCGGCTGACCGTGACGAACCCGGCGATAAGGCCCTTTTTCTGGAGGGTTTGCAGGACGCAGAGGGTATGCCCGGCCATCTGGAAGGCCAGGTTGCGGCGCTGGGCGGTGGTCAGGACCGGGGAAAGACGCGATTTCGCCTCTACCAGGGCCTTAACCGGCACAATCACCCACACTTTTTGGTCTTCCATTAACGCGTTCCCCCTGGTTAAAACCGTTTTGCGCCGGACAGTCCCAGGCCCGGCGGCTTTGACACAATCCATTAAATATAAGCAGTAATTCCCACCAACCCGGCAAATTTACCCGGCTAACCTGCGGCAGGGTCCGGCGGTTTGGGTTTAGCCTACAATCCTTCCAAAATTTTGGCAAACTCCGCCGGACAGTTTTTATAATTATATACCTCCAAACCCGAAATGTTTAGCTTTTTGCAAGCCCTTTACCGCGCCACACCCCCAAATTTTTATTAGTTTTCGCTACTAAAAAAGTTCTGTATTCCACCTATAAAACCGTCCAATTGGTCAGGCCGGGTCAGGGCCGGGATTTAAGCCCTTTTAGCTGGTATAATGAAATACGCTTGATTCTTGATTAAAGTAGAAATGCCGTGAGCATTGGCGCTCGCCCGGTAGAAAAGCAAGGTTGCTGCTAAAGAAAGAGAGTTTCAAATGACCGCCCACAACACCGCTTCCAGGCCCAAAATGCCCTCCCCCACCGACCTTCTCAACCTCGATTCCTTGCTCGATGAAGAAGAACGCATGGTACGCGACACCGTCCGGCGGTTCGTCCGCGAAAAGGTCAACCCGGTTATCGGCGAACATTTCGAGGCCGGGACTTTCCCCCGCGAACTTATCGGAGAAATGGCCGAGATGGGGCTCCTGGGGATGCACCTGGAAGGTTACGGCTGCGCCGGACTGAGCGCGGTCAGCTACGGGCTGGCTTGCCAGGAACTTGAGGCCGGAGATAGCGGTCTTCGCTCGTTTGTATCGGTCCAGGGCTCGCTGGCGATGTTCCCCATCTGGGCTTTCGGCTCGGAGGAACAAAAAGAAAACTGGCTGCCCCGCATGGCAAGAGGTGAGGTTATCGGCTGCTTTGGCCTGACCGAACCCGACCACGGAAGCGACCCCAGCGGCATGCTGACTAACGCCCGGCTGGAAGGCGACACTTACGTCCTGAACGGTTCTAAAATGTGGATTACTAACGGGAGCGTGGCCGACCTGGCGGTGGTCTGGGCCAGGGCCGAGGAAGGTATCCGGGGTTTCCTGGTCGAAAAAGGCACGCCCGGTTTTACGACCAGCGACATCAAACATAAATTATCGCTCCGGGCCTCGGTGACTTCCGAACTCTACTTCGATAACTGCCGGATTCCGGCCACGAACGTGCTGCCGGGAGTGGTTGGATTGCGCGGCCCCCTATCCTGCCTGAGTGAGGCCCGGTTTGGCATCGCCTGGGGCGCGACGGGAGCCCACCGGGCTGTTTACGAAGCCGCCCTCGAATACGCCAAAAGCCGGGTCCAGTTTGGCAAACCGATAGCCGGGTTCCAGCTTGTCCAGCAAAAACTGGCGATTATGGCGACCGAACTGGTCAAGTCCGAACTGCTGGCCTTGCAACTGGGCCGCCTGAAAGACGCCGGACAGGTCCACCCGGTCCAGGTGTCGGTTGCCAAGCGCAACAATGTCCGCGAAGCTCTGAAGGCCGCCCGCGAGGCTCGTTCGGTGATGGGCGCGAACGGTATCACCCTGGAATACCCGGTCAGCCGCCACATGAACAACCTGGAATCGGTCTACACCTACGAAGGTACCGACGATATTCATACCCTGATTATCGGCCAGGCTATTACCGGCCAGAACGCTTTTTCCTGAAATTATAGGCCATAGTTTACTAGAAGATAAGACCCAGAGCACAAACTTGTCATTCCGTAAGCCGCTTTAAGAAAGTTGATTTACCTCAATCTAACGGCGGCTTACGGAATCTCGCGCGTCGCGTACCGTAAAGTCCAAAACTGGCCCGTATCTCAGGCTGAATCAGGCTTCGACCTGATTCACGTTGAACCTGGCAAAATCCTCAGCCTGACTTTTCGCCACTGGCGCTGGGATTCCTCGGTCTGGTCTACTTTCTTAACATTGTTTCGCCCCTACAGCCTCCCTCGGAATGACAGGTTTATGGCCTTACCCTATATTGCTTTTCCTCCTTAGCTGAATATCGGAGTTAATATTCTGGATAGCTCAAGTAGTTAGTATTTAGCCCTAACTGAATAACGGACAAATTTTACTTAGGTATTCTGTTGTAGTACCTTAGGTTCGAGCTTATGTTAATTTCGCACCTTGAACCATAAACCAAAGAATTCTTAAATGGAAGGAATGTCCCCCATGACTGCGAGCGACGCCGCCAGCACCGTTAAAATTGCAAATCTCCGGTGTGAATACACCAAAAATCCCCTTGGCCTCGAAGTGCCGGACCCGCGTTTGAGTTGGATTGTCGAATCGGAGGAACGCGGCCAACGCCAGACCGCCTTTCAAATCCTGGTTGCCAGCAGTCCCCAGAAACTTGCCGCCAACGACGCCGATTTGTGGGATAGCGGCAAAGTAACTTCCTCCCAGACCCACCACCACGCCTACGCCGGGACGCCCCTGAAATCGGGCCAAACGGCCTGGTGGAAGGTCCGCCTCTGGGACAAAGCGGGAAACGTGTCCGGGTTCAGTGAAACGGCCTGGTTCGAAATGGGTTTGCTGGCGAAAAGCGATTGGACCGGGGAATGGATTGGGACCGCGCCGGGTGAAACCACCGTAGAACCAACTATTCGCCTCAACCAGGTTGACCCGGTCCCGGTTACGGTCACGCTTGAAGCCGACCCCTATTTGCGCCGGGACTTCCAACTCGCAAAACCGGTTGCCCGCGCCCGTATCTACGCGACAGCCAAGGGTGTCTACGAGTTGCACCTGAACGGTCAACGGGTGGGTAACGACTATCTCGCGCCGGGCTGGACTGACTATCCCAAACGGCTTCTTTACCAGGCCTACGATGTCACCGGCCTGCTCCAACCCGAAGCCAATACCCTTGGAGCGGTTCTCGGTCTGGGCTGGTTCGCCGGGCATATCGGCTGGGACGCTATGAAAAACTATTACGGCACCCAACCGCAATTGCTGGCGCAACTGGTGGTCGAGTACACCGACGGGACAATTGAGGTCGTCGGCAGCGACAGCCAGTGGCGCGCTACTACCAAAGGGGCCATCCGCTATTCGGACTTCCTGGCCGGGGAACTCTACGACGCCCGGCAGGAGTTAGTCGGCTGGGCCAGTCCCGGCTATGACGATAGCGCCTGGACGGCAGTCAATACCTATGGCGGGCCGACCGAAAACCTGCTGGCCGATTGCGCCCCGGCGATACAGGTTACCGAGGATGTAAAACCTATCGCGATATTACCCCAACCGGACGGCAAGACCATCTTTGACATGGGTCAGAACATGGTCGGGTGGGTAAAATTACGGGTCAACAGCCCGGCGGGAACCCGCCTCCAATTGCGCTTTGGCGAAATGCTCGATACCGACGGCAGCCTCTACACCCTGAACCTGCGCTCGGCCCGTCAGACCGACATCTACATTGCTAAAGGCGCGGGCGAGGAAATCTTCGAACCGCACTTTACCTTCCACGGCTTCCGCTACGTGGAATTGAGCGGCTACGAAGGCACTCCCGACCTGGAACTGGTAACCGGGCGCGTGATTCACTCGGATGCCCCGCGCTCCGGCACCCTCAAAACTTCTAACGAACTGGTCAACCAGTTGGTCAGCAATATCCGGTGGGGCCAGCGCGGCAATTTCGTCAGCGTCCCGACCGACTGCCCCCAGCGCGACGAGCGGTTGGGCTGGATGGGGGACGCCCAGATTTTCGCCCGGACGGCCACCTACAACATGGACCTGGCAAACTTCTACCGGAAGTGGATAAATGACGTGGTGGACGGCCAGTCGGAGGAAGGCGGTTTCTCGGACGTAGCGCCTCGCATGGTCGATCTGGCCGACGGGGCCCCGGCCTGGGGTGACGCCGGGGTAATCATACCCTGGACCGTCTATTTGATGTACGGCGACACCCGCGTTATCGAGCAGAATTTCGAGGCGATGGCAGCCTGGATGCGCTATTTGCACAAACCCAACCCGAATTTCATCCGGGCCAACAACCTCGTTAACAACTTTGGCGACTGGCTGGCCCTGGATAACGCCGAAACCGTCACCGATATTGACCAGCAACGCAACCCCGGCGAGTGGATGGCGGCCTGCCAGGCTACCCCTAAAGAACTGCTGGCGACCGCTTACTGGGCTTACGACGCTACCTTGATGGCAAAAATGGCAAAGGCTATCGGTCGCGAAGCCGAGGTCGCCCGCTATACCGAACTGTTCGAGCAAATCAAGGCCGCTTTTATAGCCGAATTCGTGAGCGAGGACGGGCACCTTACGAGCGATTCGCAGACTTCCTACATCCTGGCCCTGCAAGCCAATTTAATACCCGACCACCTCAAAGAAGCTGCTGCCGGACATCTTGTCGCCAATATCAAACGGCGGAGCGGGCATCTCTCGACCGGGTTCGTGGGGGTGGGCTACCTCTGCCCGGTCCTTTCCGAAAACGGTTATAGCGATGTCGCCTACGAACTGCTTCTCAAGACGACTTTCCCTTCCTGGGGGTATTCTATCGAGCAGGGCGCAACGACCATCTGGGAACGCTGGGACGGCTGGACTAAAGAAAAAGGTTTCCAGAGCCCGACCATGAACTCCTTCAACCATTACTCGCTCGGCTCGGTGGGCCAGTGGCTCTACCAGTATGTCGCCGGGATTGATACCGACCCTGAAAAACCGGGGTTTTATCACAGCATCGTCCGGCCCCAGGTTGACCCGCGCCTGACTTCGGTCGAGGCCAGCTATGAGGCCCTGACCGGCCTTATCAGCAGCGCCTGGCAGACCGAAGGGGACAAATTCACCCTGCACCTGACCATCCCGGCCAATACGACCGCGACGGTAAGTATCCCAACCACCAGCGCCGACAACGTCAAGGAAGGCGGCCAGTCCATCGCCCAGGTGCCGGGTATCGAATTCGTAAAACAGGAAGGGAACGCGGCGACCTACAACATCGGCTCCGGCAGCTATGTCTTTACCAGCCAACTAGCCTGAATAAAAGCGGACCGGACAAATTTTTAAGCCAATGAAAGGACAACTTTAACAAGATGAAGCAAATAATCTCTACCTCGAACGCGCCGACGCCCGCCGGACCGTACTCGCAGGCGGTAGTCGTGGGTGACCTGATTTTCGTGGCGGGGCAAATCCCCCGCCATCCCCAGACCGGCCAGGTCGAGCCTTCTATCGAAGCCCAGACCCACCAGGTCTTTGCCAATATCAAGGCCATCCTGGAAGCTGCCGGGTCGAATTTGAGCCAGGTGGTGCGGGTAGACGTTTATTTGAGCGACATGGATAATTTCCAGCGCATGAACGAGGTCTACCGGACCTATTTTGACGAGAACTACCCGGTGCGGACGACGGTCGGGGCGGTCTTGCGCGGCTTTGACGTGGAAATCACCGTCATTGCCCACAAAAGCGCCTAACTGCCGGGACGTTTCACCGGCTGGCGAATAACCGTCTTCATCTTCTCAGGTGCAACGCGGCGGGGGTCGCTCAGGTAAATTTCGTGGTGTTTGCCCGTTAGCTCGTAACCGTTTTGAGTTATAAAATCGTGCAAACCCCTGACGGTCGGTTCCTCGGCGGAATATGGACCGAGGTGCATTACCTGGGCGACCAGCCCTTCCGCCAATTTCTCCAGCCGGACTTTTCGGGCCAGTTCGAGCCCTTTTTTGCGTTCGACTTCCGCCACAGCTGCGGCCAGATGCCCATTCGTGACCTGTTCCGGCTGCAAGATGAGCAGGGTCCAGAGCCAGTTGCGCCGGTCAGTCATGCTAAAACTCTCATAATCCTCTACCCACCATAATCCTTCCAGCGAAGTGACCCCGTAATCTACCGTCCCGGCCTTTTTCAACATAAATTTGAGGGTATAGGCTACGCTGTAAAGCGTTTCAACTTTGGGCTGGTATTCGGCGGTATTATTGGGGTCGCCCGACCCGTCCAGCATCAAATACTGGAATTCCGGCACCTCGACCAGGACCGGCCCGGCAGACGGCGGGTTAAAGAGTGGTTTGTATTGTTTTTTCAGGTCCAGTTGCAACATTGTTAAAAGTTCCTTTATCTAAAGCCGATTAAAAAGTCGTAAAAATCTTACACTATACCATTGTGGGAGAGTCAATGACTTTGCTTTTAGAAAAGATTTTAGTTTAGAATAAGGTAAAAGTTGCCGGTTAAAACCGGGGTTGAAAGGAATTTTATGGACCTGAAACAATTTAACAGCAGCCCCACCCTGGAAGGGGCGACCACCTGGGAAGGCGGGCCAAACGTGGTCCACCGGAATGTTGCTTTGCTGGAATGTGCCAGCCCGTCCATCCTCGAGGAAGCCCTATCGGCTACACCCCTGAAATTCGCGGTGGTGCGGCGCATCTCGCCAGCGGTAGTGCTGGTAGACCACGCCCAGCTTGGGGAACTCGTCAAATTCCTTACCAAAAAAGGTTACGAACCGCGCATTATTTCTTAAGCAGATTAGATTAATAGAATTTATGCAAAATATCTTTGAACTCTTATTCGACCAGCTAGATAAACTGCAAGATGCCAGCCCCGGCCAGCGACCCCTATCGCCACACCTGGAAACGTTGGGCAAATTACCCCCTTACGCGTTCAAACGAATCCTGGAGGGCTATTCGGTCGGGGCGTTACAGGTGATGGCGGCGGCGCGGGGCCTGGATACCCAACGCAAACGGGCCCAACTCGAACAGGATTTGCTCAAAACCTTCAACGACACGGCAGCCGTTAAACGAGCCCTGGAAAGACTCTCCCCGGCGGGCCGGGAAGGCCTATTTCATCTCAAACGCATGGGCGGCCTGGTCAGCCTGGAAACCTGGCGCGCTACCATGGTCAATCGCTATGGCAAAGAAGTGACCGAGCAGACCCAGGCCGAACTGGTGGGCAACCTGCTGGCCGTTTACGCCACGGTCCATACCTACGGGGTCGAGTTCAATTTCCCCTACAAAAACGAGTTAACCATGGTCGGCAGTTACGGCTCCCCGGTCAACCTGTTGCTGCACCCCAAAGCGGTGGGCCTTTTCCAACCCACCCCGGCGGAAGAAAAAGCCTATCTCCAACGCGATACCCTTAAACCTTTTACCGACCCCGAACCGGCCCCACCCACTACACCGGGTTTCGATAGCCTGCTGGCTGACCTGGTCGGGATTACTCGCTATTTCGAGCAGAACAAAGTCAAAGCCCTGGTTTCGGGTGAACCGGGCAAACGCGATTACCAGAAACTGAACGAGGGGCTTAGCGTCAAAGAGCCAGGCGACGTTAAAGCGGCCAAAAAGATGGAAGAACTGGGCCGCCTCTACTTCCTCTGGACCCTCTTAAAGGAAACCAAAATCGTCAGCCTGAACCCTTCTAACGACCTCTTTCAGGTCAACCAGGCCGCCAGCGAAGAATTTTTCGCTTTGCCGCGCTACCGCCAGGCCCGCTTGCTCCTGGGGGCGTGGGTCCGCTCCGGCTTTAACGAATTTCGCCGGATACCTACCCTGCACTTTTATCGCATGTCCTACTACGAAACGAGCCTGCCCGATACCGTCAAAACGACCCAGGCCCGCTTTTTTCTGCTCGGCCTGCTCGACTTTTACCGCCGACAGGAGTCGCTGCTACCGGAGGTCTGGCTCGATTTCCCCCGGTTGGTCCGCGCCGTCCGGGACCTCGACACCGCCTTCCTGGTGGACCACGATAACTCGGCCAACCAGTACCGCCAGGGCTACCGCTACGAGTACGATTACGACCCGGTCTTTCCGTCTCAGGGCTATTTTGGCGATGAATATTACGCCGGGTTTACCAGCAGTCTCAAACTGGCTCCCCCCAAAAGTAAAGGGGTCCGGTTAGCGGCTGAAATTTTAGGCGCGCCCCTGAAACTGGGCGAGGATTTTGCCCTGGTCGAAGGTGAGTGGCTGGCCCAGGTCATAGCCGAACCGCTTAGCTGGCTGGGGATAGCCGAACTGGCCCGCGACGACAAGGGTCGCCCGGTCGCTTTTCGCCTGACCGACCTGGGACTGGCCGCCCTGGCTGACCGGCCTTCCGAGCGGGAACGCCAGCAGACCGAAATTCACCGGCAGGTGTCGGCCCAGAGCCCCGACCTGACCAAAGCGTTGCTGGTACAGCCGAACTTTGACGTTATGGTCCTCGCGCCCCTGGAAAACCTGGCCCTCCTGCGGCAGGTCGACCGCTTCGCCGACCAGACCAGCATGGGCGATGTGGCCCTCTACCGCATCACCAAGGACTCGGTCTTGCGGGGTCTGCGGAGCGGGTTGCGAGGGGACGAAATAAGCACAACCTTGCAAGATAATAGCCGGGTACCAGTGGCCTCGAATGTACTCCAATCCCTCGGAGATTGGGCCGCCGAGTTCGAGCGGTTGGTGCTGTACGAAAGTTGCGAGGTGCTGGAAACGCCCGACTCCGCCACCCTCGACCGCCTGTTGGCCCAACCGGACGCAGCCCGCCACGTCATAAAACGGCTCGGTCCAACCTTTGCCCTGGTCAAACCTGTCAGGGGAGCTGCCGGGAACGGCCTCGAACCGACCAATATTTCCAGCGCAGCCCGAAATGGTGGTCTGCCGCTCTACCTCGACTACCAGGCCCTTCGCCCCGGCAGCGTGAGTTTTGAGGGTCCGTTTTTGCTCAAGGTAAAACCCGGTGCGGGCAATCCCTACCTGTACTACCGCCTGGGCCAGTTCGCCGACCTCGAAAGTTATGCCCCGCAAAAGTTTACGGCGACCTTTCGGCTGACGGCTGCGGCCGGACAGCGTGCCCAACAGCAGGGGCTGACCTTTGAATCCGTCATCAAATTCCTGGAAATGGTCCTGCCCCAACCGGCCCGGCGAGGTAAAAGCTCGGTCGACCCGGTCGCGCCGGATACCTTGCTGGCCCTGAAAGGCTGGTTGGGCTATTACAGCCCCTTACAGGCGGAACCGGCCCTGACCATCCAGAGTACCCAGGCCGCCCAGTTGCGCGATATTTTCCAGCTTGAGGAATTTCAAAGCGCTTTGCTCGGTTGGGCCGGGCCGAATATTGCCCTGGTGCGCCAGGGCGAATATGAAGAGGTGGCCGCCCGGTTGGCCGACCTCGGTATGCCGGTCAATGGTCCGGGCGAAACCCCAACCTTCGAAGAAACCCTGGCGAATGAAAAACCACGCCGGGGAAAAAGGAGCGGTCCCGAAGAAACCGTTGCCGAGCGCGAACGGAAAGCCCGCGAGAAAAAAGAGGCCGAGCAGCGCGCCCAGCCGAACCTGCGGGAAAAACTGGCCCAACAAAACGGGCGGAACGCTCTCAATCTCGACTCCATCCTCGACCTGATGGACATGGTGGCCGGGCATGGGGTCGCCCCGGAAGAACTCGAACGGCTTCTGGAAGACCTTGAAGATAACCCGGACCTTTTGTGGGGCAACCGGGTGCGCCGCAAGAGACCCTGGGATTATTAATTTGGGCCGGTTTAACCGTTTTCTTAGCCGCAAACGGTTTATTTTTTCGCCGGAAAGAGTATCATAGTAAAGAAATGTGCTTAAAAACTTATTCCTGGAAAGATAAGGACTGCTTAAATTATGGGTAAGAAATTGGCGGTGGCGGTGGGCGGCCTGCAAATCCTGGCTTTTGCGCTGCTGGAAGGGAGCATGCTAACCCTGGGTGCGATGGTAGCCCCGGCCCTTTTTAAGACGATAGCCTCGCGGGATTTGGCCGGGAAGACTTTTGGGAATATCCTGGGTATCTGGCTCTGGTTCGCCCTCGCTTGCGCCGCCGTGCTGCTGGTCTGCAATATCGTGGACCTGAGAATGAGCCGGGTTAAAAATCTCTGGCTGAGCCTGCGGTTGATTGGCCCGGCCCTGATGCTGGTGCTGCTGGCCGGGTTTAGCTTCGTGCTGGTTCGTATGCAAGAGTTGCAAAACGCCCTGCCCAAACCGCTCGACGATTACGCCGTTACCGACCAGCCCCGTCTCGACATTGACAACCTCCACAAACTGGCCTCCAACCTGCTTTCGGCGGTGCTGTTTATCGGGCTGGCCTGGCTGGTCGTGTCGGTTATCGCCTACTACCAGCTAAATTCCGGCAAAAGCGCGGCTTCCGGGAAAACGGCTCCTTCGGCCCAGCGCGACCCCGAACTGGCCCGCTCCGGCCAGAACTAGGCGAGACGAGGGATAAGCAGACCGATGAGATATTTTGAGGATTTCGAAGAAGGCCAGGTCATCGAACTGGGCTCGCGCCAGCTAAATGAACCGGAAATTATCGCTTTCGCCCGCGAGTACGACCCCCAGCCTTTCCATCTCGACCACGAGATGGGAAAGGCCTCGCTCTTTGGCGGGCTGGCGGCCAGCGGTTGGCATACCGGGGCCATCATCATGCGGATGTTCGCAGACACGGTCCTGAAAGAGACCGACAGCATGGGTTCGCCCGGCGTGGAAAACCTGCGCTGGCTAAAGCCGGTCTATCCCGGCGACACCATTTCGGCCCGGACGGTCATCCTCGAAACGCGTCCTTCGAGCAGCCGCCCAAACATGGGCATCGTCAAGCATCGCTGGGAAGGCCGGAACCAGGCCGGGGAAGTTGTCATGACGCTGGTCGCCACCAACTTTTTCGGGCGGCATCCCCAACCTGAAGGCGAATAATAACAGGCACACATAAAAACCCTAGCTCAGTCACAACTTATAGGCACCGCAGGTCGTAAAGATTTGTTCAAAATTGTGGAGCGGGAACAATGGGTACAGGTGTAGGGCAAGGCATCATCTTCGGGGGAGTACTGGCTTTTATCACGGTCCAAATTATCGCGAGAATCAAATCCACAAGGGTAAACGGCTGGATTACCATTTACGGCTGCGGCCTACCCGGCACCAACATGTGGTTGCGAGCAGCGCAATCCCTGGTATTTCCTGGCCCGGTAAACGTGCCGCAAGAGGCGATGTATTGGAAAACACGCTCAGATGGCGCAGGGCATACTCTCAACGGCCAGCACTCCTACAACCTCCACTTCCCGCCCGGCGGTCTCCCGCCTAACGACGCCTTCTGGTCGCTGACCATGGGCGATGCAAGAAATCGCTTTGTACCAAATCCGATTAACCGGTACAGTGTGAGTAATCGGACTGGCCTCGTACCGAATCCCGACGGTTCTATCGACATTTACATTCAGAACGCCGCCCCGGCAGGTCGTGAATCCAACTGGTTGCCCGCCCCGGTAGGCAACTTCATCCTCTGGCTGCGGGTATATATACCCGGCACCGCCATTCTTGATGGCAGCTATAAGGTGCCACCGGTCGTCGAAAGTGAAACGACCGCTCGTTCCAATCATCTTCACCTGCCTTCGGTCGGTTCGCTCCGGCTCGTAGCGGAGCTCCTCGGTGTAGTGGCATTAATTTATCTGGCGCAAAATAATTTGGAGCGGAACCTGCTCACGGTCGGTCTGA
Organism: Chloroflexi bacterium 54-19; assembly: GCA_001898225.1. Taxonomy (GTDB): domain Bacteria; phylum Chloroflexota; class Chloroflexia; order Chloroheliales; family Chloroheliaceae; genus 54-19. The sequence goes on along the minus strand of MKTJ01000004.1, from coordinate 17,634 downwards.
TTACCGTCGGGGCCTGTTTCCTTTTCATCTACTTCTGGCCGCGCCTTCTTATGTACGCCTTCAAAATGGCATTCCTCGTTCAGGGGTTCGGTGAAGGTCCTGTTCCGGTCAATACCCTTTATACAGAGCCCCAAGCGCTTTTTGCTGACCCCTTACACGGACCCACCTCAGGCTCGAAACTATTGACTACCGGCGTGAACCGGGATACCCTCCTTACGGGCGGCTGGCTAGACCTCAAAAAAGGACCCCAAATCTTGCATGTGCCGGAAATGACCGGGCGCTATTACAGTGTGCAATTCACGAACCCGGCTAACAACACTAACTTTGCCTACGTCGGCAAACGCACCACCGGAACCGGGGCCGGGGACTATCTCATTACGGCACCGGCCTGGCGGGGACAGTTGCCGGGAGGAATAGCGCAGATAGCCTCGCCGAATAATGCGGTGCTCCTGCTCGGTCGCGTTTTTGTTGAGAATGACAGCGATCTCCCAAACGCTTACAACCTTGCGAAACAGATACAGCTTACCCCTTTGAGCCAATAACACACCGGCAGGATAGCCAATCCACCGGCAATAATTACCAGGCCCGGTTTGAAAAGCCGGAATCAAGATTATAGAATCAAAAAGGCGGGCCAAAAGACCCGCCCTTTAGTTTATTTGGGGAAAGCTATACCCGTGTGCGCCCGGTAATCAGATTGTAAACGATAATGATAAGGGCGATAACCAGCAACAAGTGGATGAAACCACCGGCGATATTCGCTACCAACCCAATCAGCCATAAAACAATCAGAATTACCGCGATAACGTACAAAATGGAAAGCATTTTTAGCCAATCCTTTCGACTTCTGTCAACAAACCCTTTTATATCCAATCACTGCCAGTTTTTATAATCCCAAATCTAGCCCGGCCATATAACCTTGCCGTAATACTTAATTTGCATTTCCCGTGCCAGAACTGGCCCCTTTGCGGGAGGAACTGGTCGAATCACCTGCGCCCGGATGGTCTTTGACACCTTCCCCCTGTTGCTGGATAAGCTTGGCGACCAGGCCGGTCCACCCGGTCTGGTGGCTGGCCCCGATACCCGCCCCGTTGTCACCGTGAAAGTATTCGTAGAAAAGGGTATAGTCGCGCCAGAGCGGGTCATCTTGCAATATCTCGCTGCCGCCATTGAAAGGCCGCCGCCCCTTGCTATCCCGCAAAAAGAGCCGGATGAGACGGCGCGAGAGTTCACTGGCCACCTCCCAGAGGGTTAGCATTTTGCCCGAACCGGTCGGGCACTCCACTTTAAAAGAATCGCCGTAATAGTGATGGAATTGTTGGAGCGCCTCTATAAGCAAAAAGTTGATAGGAAACCAGACCGGGCCGCGCCAGTTCGAGTTGCCGCCGAAAAGCCCGGTGCGCGACTCGGCGGGCCAGTATTCCACCTCGCGGTTGATACCACTCACCGGCAGGATATAAGGGTGTTCGAGATGGTACTTGCTCAGAGAGCGCACCCCGTAATCGCTCAAGAACTCCTCCGGGTCGAGCATCCGGCGCAACAGGAGTTTCATGCGATGACCGCGCACCAACGCCAGCAGCCGTAAATCGCCAATCCCCTGCTCATGCCAGCGCGAGACCAACCCCGCCAGGGCCGGGCGGTTAGCCAAAAACCATTCGAGGCGTTGTTTGAAGTTTGGCATCTTTTCGAGCAGTTCTGGGTCAATCGTTTCGACCGCCAGCAGGGGAATCAACCCGACCAGCGACCGGATTTTGATGCTGATATGGTCGTTATTGGGCAGGTGCAAGACGTCATAGAAAAAGTTTTCCTGGTCGTCCCAGAGTGAAATCCCCGAATTGGCGATATTGTTCATGGCCCCGGCGATATAGAGAAAATGCTCGAAAAACTTGGTGGCAATATCCTCGTAAACCCGGTCTTCCTGGGCCAGTTCCAGGGCAATCCGCATCATGTTGAGCGAAAACATACCCATCCAGCTTGTCCCGTCACTTTGCTCCAAAAACCCTCCGGTCGGCAGTTCAGCGCTCCGGTCGAAGACCCCGATATTATCCAGGCCCAAAAAGCCGCCCTGGAAAATATTATTCCCTTCCGAGTCCTTGCGATTGACCCACCAGGTAAAGGCCAGCAGCAGCTTATGAAAAACTCTTTCGAGGAAAAAGCGGTCGCCCTTGCCGCGATGCTTTTCCTCGATTTTGAAGACCCGGTAAGCCGCCCAGCCCAGCACGGGGGGATTGGTATCGTTAAAAGCCCACTCGTAGGCCGGTATCTGGCCGTTTGGGTGCTGGTACCATTCGCGGGTCAGTAAATCCAACTGGTGTTTGGCGAATTCGCTATCAATCTCGGCAAACGGGATGCAGTGAAAAGCCAGGTCCCAGGAGGCAAACCAGGGATACTCCCACTTGTCCGGCATCGAAAGGACATCGGCGTTATTCAGGGTAATCCAATCGCGGTTGCGCCCGTTCTTGCGCTGGGGCGGGGGTGGTGGTTGGGAGGGGTCGCCATCCAGCCAGATATTGACATCATAGTGATAAAACTGCTTGCTCCAGAGCATCCCGGCGTAAGCCTGGCGCTGGACCTGCCTTTCGTCTTCGCTCAGACTGGCCGGGGCCACAGCGGCGTAAAAATCATCCGCTTCCTGCTGGCGCTGCTTAAAAATAACGTCGAAATCGGCGAACTCGACCTTATAAGATGTGATAACGTGGGTACTGTGGTGTATCGCGCCCATTCTCAGCCTGATTACGCTGGTCTGGCCCGGTTCAATCGTACGGCGGTAGAGGGCCGCTGCCTTGGTCCCTTCGCGGGCCGGGTTGACCGCACCGATATCACCCTTGATAACATAGTCGTGGAAGGCGTCTTTGACATAATAGGCCGGGTTTGGACTGTTGAAAAGTTTCCGGTTATTGGTTTCATTCTCGGTAAAAAGGATTCCTTCGGCACCCTCGCAGTAGAGGTGATAATGGCCGAGGCTGACGTGTTGGGCTTCAATGATTGGCTGACCGTCCGGCCCATGAAACTGGCGCATGCTGGGGCGGTAATCGTGCCAGCCCCAAGACCAGGTGTTGCGAAACCAGAGGGTTGGCAAGAGGTGAATGGTAGCGGCCTCCGGTCCCCGGTTGGTCACGCTGATTTTGACCAGGATGTTATGCGACCCGGCCTTGGCGTACTCGACAAAAACATCAAAAAAGCGGTTCTCGTTAAAGACGCCGGTATCAATCAGTTCATATTCGTTGTCCATGCGGGTCCGGCGCATGGTTTCTTCAATCAAGTTCTGATAGGGGTAAGCCTTCTGGGGGTAACGGTAGAGCATCTTCATATAGCTGTGGCTGGGCGTATTGTCGAGGTAATAATAGATTTCCTTGACATCCTCGCCGTGATTGCCCTGCGGCCCGGTCAGACCGAAAAGTCGCTCTTTCAAAATGGGGTCCTGGCCGTTCCAGAGGGCCAGGGCGAAACACAACCGCTGCTGGTCGTCGCAAATCCCGGCCAGGCCGTCCTCGTTCCAGCGATAGGCCCGGCTGCGGGCGTGGTCGTGCGGAAAATAGTCCCAGGCGCTACCGTCCGCGCTGTAATCTTCCCGGACGGTGCCCCAGGCCCGTTCGCTGAGATACGGCCCCCAGGTACGCCAGGAACTATCGTCTTTACTTATCCTGTCCTGTTCGACGCTCATTTTTACCCCTTTGCTTTTATACTCCGGCCATTAGCCAATTTCAATACTTTTTCAGTTTAAGCTCTGGGGGGCCTACAGGGAAGACCCAATTCTTTTTACTTTGCCCGCCCGGCAGGATTAGGCCATCACTAACCAAAAGAGCCATCCCCAATACAAAATTAGGGATGGCTCATATCTAACGTAAACCTAAAAATTCTAGCTGGCTTTGGCCCTGGTGTGGGTGCTGGTTTTCTTTTCCTTTGCTTCTTTAGCAAAACCCAGCGGCATGCTCAGCAGTTCGCTATCGAGTTTGCTGTGCTTGCCTTCTTCAAGTTCCCCGGCCAGCGCCTTTAGCTCTTTCTCGGTAAACTCCTCGCGGACTTTCGGGAAAAGTTTTTCTTCCTCGTCATTGATGTGATGTTGAAGTTCCTTCCAGACCTTGCCCATCATTTTGGTCCACTCCGCCGAAGCCGGTTCGAGGTAAGAAATATCGCCCAACTGCTGTTTGACCTCGGCATGTTCGCTAAAAGCGTCCTTTAGCAAATCTTTGAACGAAGGTTTTTGGGCGACCGCCGGGTAAAAAATCTGCTCCTCGACAATCGCGTGCAGGGTAAGCTCGTGATAAATCGTGGTAAATAGCTCCTGGGCGGTTTCCTTGCTCACGCCCTGCTCAATCCGGGTAAACATATTTTCGACCTTATCGTGGTCCTGGACCAAAAGGTCAATTGCGTCCGATGCCGTAACCGTCGCTGCTTTAGTGGTAGCCATTTCGAAATCCTCCCTTGTCTTAAAGACCGGAACCCAACTTTTCCCGGCCCGGCTGCTCCCAGCCATATTTCCAAATTCATACCTTTAATTTTTTGAAGGTAAAGCCGCTAATCTGGTTTTAGCTTTTCCTTCACTACAGGCTAACAATAAGCAAGTCAGGGGCCAACGATTTAAAAATAAAGACCCCGGCCCAAAAATTCAGGCCGGGGCTAATTATTTATCCTGGAAAGTTATTCCAGGAAATTAGAAATTGAGCGAGAACCGGAAACGCGAGTCCTCGTCGTACCACATCGCAAAGTTAGTACCCCAGACGTTGTTGTAAAGGTTGAAATGCATCCCGTGTTCGAGTCGGGGCTGCTCGTTATTGAAATCGAGCAACGAGGGGTCGCCGGGAGCCACCAGGGGCGCGTCGAGACTTTGAATTTGTAACAAACGGGCGTTTTCCTCGAAAAGGAAGACCCCACCATCGCTGACCCCATGCAGGTGGCGGTTGCCATCGGGAATGACCTCCAGGGGCGAGACCAACCGGCCCATCTTTTCAAGCTCCCAGTCCATCAGGGCGGGATTTGCTGCCGGGTTGAAAGAGAACCAGGCCGCTTCGGGCAGGCGGGTCGCCGGTTTGCCGAACCATTGCAGTTCGAACTCCACCGAAGGGCGGTCTGCCGGGAAAGTTATACCCAGCCAGAGCTCTTTCGGGCCACCGTATTTTTCAAAAGCCGCTTCCGGCAGAGTCAGTTCGAACAAAAACCGAGGTTCTGCCGGGGCGGCGTTCCAGAAGCCCTTCACCAGGGAGGCTTCCCAACGGGTATGTTCCGGCGCACCGTCTTTCTCCATGCCCGGTTTGGTAAAGTCCTGGATAGCCCACCAGCTTGTGTTCGGGTCGTCCTTGTTGATGATATATTGGTCCCAGAAGCGTTTGTAATCCTGGGCCGAGAAAGTTTCGTATTGGAAAAGACCCATCCGGTTGTCGGACCCGGCCCAATTCCGCCCGCCATCCTTGCGGACCAAACGGTTAATCGCCCCGGTCTGCCCGTCGAAACCGACCTCAAAGTGAGTGGTTTCGAAGACCTTTGTAAAGTCCGAGATAGGTTCAAAACCGGCCAGGTCCGGGCGCTGCGGCTCGATTTTCGCCAGGGCGGCCTGGGCTTCCCCGGCTAAAGGCGTTCCTTCCAGGGCGGCGACGGCCTCGGTTATGTAAGCGCGCTGCTCGTCCCACGATTCTTCGAACTTCTTGAACTTGGGCAAGGTCTCGCGAGCCACCCGCAGGTCCGCCGGGGCATAATTGGTCGTATCGGCCAGGTAGGTCTTTTCGTCCAGGCCCCAGGTATGTTCGGGGACCAGCATCAGGGAGCGGCTGAACGACTTGATGGCGGCGGCAGAGGCCGGGGCCGCTTCGGCCAGCCAGGCCCGGCGCAACCGCGCCAGTTCCCGGTATTGGGCAATTTTCTTCGGGTCGCTGCCCGCCCCGTGAATCCAGGTATCGCCAAGTTCGGCATTTATTACCGGCAAACTGCCCTTAACCGTCCGCAGTTTAAGGGCGTAGTCGTCCATGGTGGAAGCCCGCAGAATAGCACCGGGGAATTTTTGACGCATTTTATCGTATTCGTGGATAATCTCGTCCGGCGACTGCGGCCCCAGGTTATCGACGGTGTGGGCGAAAGCGATAGCAGCATCAAGGCCCGGCACCACCGTCAGGTCGCCATAACTCCCTTTCTGGTAAATTACGATTACGTCACTATGGCTTAACTGGTCGCGCCAGACAAAGACCGGCGGCACATCGGGCGGGGTCGAAGCCGGGTTCACTCCGATATGTAAAAATTCAATCCCGGCAGCAGCCAGTAACGGCACGATGCTGCGGGTGTGACCCGGCACATCGGTCATCTTGGCGGCGATGGTTTTCTTGCCAAAGCGCCGGTCAAGCTCCTGCGAAAGAGAAAGGCCGAACTCGAAAAGTGAGCTATCGAGCAGTTCCGAGTGGGTCGTGAAGGGGAGGCCGTGCCACCTGATGTCCCCGGCCTCGATAGCGGCTTCCAGTTCGGCCCGGCGGGCGGGGGGCGCTTTTTCCAGGAATTCGTAAATCAGCCACGACCCGGTCGTCCAGATAAAGCGTTCAGGGCGATTTTCCTCCCGCAACTGGCGGGAAACTTTGAGGGCCTGCGGGATAAACCCGGTAAAATAATTATTGACCACGTTACGGGCATAATCGGTAAAGCCGATGTCCAGGTGCGTCTTGAAAATCAGGTCTACTTCTTTAACCTGTGGTTCCAGTTCAAGCATTTCTTTACCCTTTTAGAGTGTCTACAAAAAATTTTAATTCGTTATAAAGCTGCTGGCGTTCCTCGAAATACATGTTGGCCGCGCCGCTGCTGCTGGGAGTCACAAAAAGGGGGTGACCCCCGACCGTTTCGGTCTGCAAACCCATTCTCGCCAGCTTGCGCCCGAAGTAATAGTTGTAAAGCTTCAGGCCGTTAAAACTGACCACTTTCGGTTGGAGCCGGACCACCTTTTCTTCCAGGATTTTGACGCTGGCCCGGTAAACACTGACCGGGACGGCGGTTTCGTTGGCGGAAGGCATATCCACCACGAAATTGGTCAGCCCGATGCCGAACCTGGGAAGCAACCCATCTTCTTCCGGCTTCAGGAGGCGCGGGGTCAGCCCGGCCTTGAAAAGCAGCCGGTAGAAATTGTTGACCGGGTTGGCATAATGGTGACCGTTAGCCCAGGACACCAGGGAAGGATTAAATCCGACAATAAGCAGGTCTAAATTTTCCGCCAGGATATCCGGCAAATGGTCAGGGGCTACGCTCATGGCTTCCTCGCTTCGGCTTCTTCCAGGTTTCACCCTCCCATGATAACCCACCGCTGTCGGATAATCAAAAAAAGACCGCCTAACTTAGAAGCGGTCGTGTGGTGTCTATGCAATTAGGGTTTGAGGTATGTGAAAGAGTTTTGGGTGGGCTGGTTTGGTTATGAACCGCGCCCCTCCGCCACCCGGAATGGATAAGTTTTCTTATCCGGCACTATCCTAACAGGCCCAGGTTAAAATCCAGGTTAAAATTTACACCAGTTTTGAAAATGCGCTTTCAGGAATTTTTTCAAAATTTTCTCACTTATACATACGCACTTCGGGGAGTTTTTTAAGATAAGATACTTTGATTAAAACAGTGACTTGCCCCTGAAAAAGACAAAGGAGAAACGGCTTGCCAAAGAATTCCGGTGAAACCCTGCTGCGACGACTGCGCGCCCTGGCCGATGAACCCGCCGAACAGGCTGCCTACGCCCGCCACCTGCTCCAGACCGAGAAAGACAAACAGGCCCTGGAAGCGGCCTTGCGGGTGTTGCAGGACTTTCCCGACCCCGAAAACCATCCCCTGCTGGTGGAACTCTACCACCAGTTAGCGGAAAACGGACCCCGGCGCGACCCCGGCATGTATTTACGGGCAGCACTGCTGCGTGCCTTGCGCCCGGTAGCTCGCCACACCGACCTGCCCCTGGTCGAAGGCGCGGCCCTGACCTACGAACCGATGCCTTCCCGCCACGACGCCGAGGGGGCTGAACTGCGGGCGCTGGCCCTCTCGCTCATGAACGACCTTGACGAAAGGCTGGCGAGCTATTACGCCGTCAAACTGCTGGTGGACCGGGCTACCTCTGAAATGTCGGGCGAACCGGCCCTGACCGCCGCCAAAATCCTGGCCGCCCAGGCTATAACTCTGCCGCTCTACCAGTACCTGGTCGGTACCAACGATAAAGCCCCGGAAGTGGTGGCAGCCTGTCTGCGCGGCCTGGAACGTTTACCGGAGAATCTACTGGCGAAACTGGTCGAAGTTTATCGCTATAACGGCTCCGAAATTGTGCTGCTCGGCCTGTTCGACCTGCTGCTGGCCCATCCCCACGGCGCGAACTTCAGCGATGTCTTCACCTCGTTCCTGGCTACAACCGGCAGTTTCGAACTCTACCGCTACGTAGCCCTGGCGGTTATCACCGGCAATAAAACCGGACTGCTGGCCGGGTTCCTGGAGAGAGTAAAGAGCGAAAAAGACCCACTCAAAAGGGAGATAATCCTCGAACTGCTGCCACTCATCCAGGGAACCGAACTCAAAGCTAAGGCCACCGAAGTTGCCGCTAAATTTGGTAAATAATGCAAAGTGTTTAGTTTTCAGTTTTTAGTGTTTAGATTTTGTCACACCCAAAGGTCGCACCTACGAGCGTGAGTAATGTCGTACAACTTTGATACTCTTAACAAATATCAGGGTCGTAAATGCAAGGAATCGAGATTCTCATGGGTAACATCAAAATGACACTTAAACTAAACACTGAACACTAAAAACTAAACACTTTCTTTAGCAGACAATTTCGGTTTATAATGGGGTTAGAGAAAAGTCAGTTTTGCGCGAAAGGAAGGGTTTTTATAAATGGAAGTAAAATTTAACGGTATCAACCACCTGGCCCTGATTACTCCCGATATGGACCAGACCGTCCGCTTCTACCGCGACATTATCGGGTTGCCGCTGGTCGGGGCATTGAGCACGCCCACTTTCCGCCACTACTTTTTCGACCTGGGCAACCACAATACTATCGCTTTCTTCGAGTATTTTGGCGTGACGGATACCGGCACCGAAAAACCCGCCGGGATTGCAGCGACAGGCCGCCAGTTCGACCACCTTAGCTTTAACGTCGAAACGGAACAAGACATGCTGAACCTGGCCGAGCGCCTGCGGGGTCACGGCGTGGAGGTTACGCGGGTAATTGACCACGACTTCATCCACTCGATTTATTTCACCGACCCCAGCGGCATCTCACTCGAAGCCAGTTACTGGGTGCGGGATATAACCGTCGAGCCTTCCCTCCACGACTCCAACCCGGTACCGGCCCTCCTTGAAAAGACTAACCCCGGCCCCGAACTGGCCGCCGCCGCAAGCGGCATAGCTCTCGGTGACGAGGATAACTACAAACTTTAATTATTATCTTGAGGACAATAAGCGCTAACCGGCCTCATCAGGCCGGTTTTGTTTTTACTTATTGAAAGTTAGGGAATTTTGGGTGATTGATTTGATGCAAAAAGTGTAGCACACTGAATAGCACAGTCAAACCGGAGTAATTCTCTTAAAAGTTTGAGTAGAGACCGCGCTGAAAAGAGACAAGTAGTAAGTTATTCGGCCACCAGAGGAGGCAATTTGACGAAGATGGAAAAACAATTACCTTTCCAGGTAAAGTATACCGTTTATTATAACAATGGGACCCCGGAAAAAGATGGTCGCTTCACTTTTGGCACCGATGACCCGGCGGACCCGGCCCTTCTCAACAATATCCTGGAGTGCGAATCCGGCCTGGAAAACGTGGAGTATATCCTGGGCAGTATCACCCCTACCCAGGAACCCGACCCCACCCTTGGCCGCTCGACCAACCCGATTTTTAATTTCACTCGCGCCGAAATCCGGCAATTCCGGGAAACCGCTTAAACAAAAGGGTTATTACAACAAAACTAGGTCAGGAGTATCCGGCAGTAACTGCACCGCAAGTAATTTTCCTGCATCAATAATCCAACCCAGGCTAACGGAAAAAAGAGGGTTATAAGGACCGCGAAAGTTACCCAGCCGCTTGTCGAAATACGCCGCCCACTTATAGGGGGATAAGGCGTATTACAATAGGGACAGCGGTAGTGGGTTCCCATTGCCATATAATAGGCATAGGCATTGGCCGGGGCGTTTCCCCAGCGGACCGGGGGATAATAGACCGGCGGCTGGTAGTACGCCGGGGGATAATAGGGCCGGGCGTAATTCTGGGGAGCCGGGTAGTAGGGCGGTTGATAATATGGAGCCGTATAAGGCGGGTAGGCCGGGGCCGTCGGATAGGGCTGGTACGGGGCCAGGGCCTGGCTCTGATAATTTGGGTAATAAGGCGCAGGATAATAGGACAGGGCCGGAAGGGTCGGGCTATTATAGTTCGGCAGCGTTTGAGGCGGGGCCGGATAGTACGAATAAGGGTCGCCGGGCCGGGTAGTATAAGGCGGTTGGACCGTTGGTGCGACCAGGACCTGGGTGTTCGCCGGGGGGAACAGGGAAAAACCCTGCGCCGGTTGGGGTAGATTTAACTTTTCGTTGGTAAGCCACTGGTTCGCCTGCCGAAGCGCCGGGTTATCCGGGTCCAGGGTATAAGCCTGGTCCAGCAAATCCTGGGAGACTTCGAGGGATGGGGCTGTATAAGCCAGCCAGAAAACCAGGTTCTGGTCCTGTGGATTCGTCTGGGCAATACTTTTGAAAAAGGAGTAAGCCTGTTCGCGGTGGCCCATTTTTGCCAGGGTGATTGCCTGATTGAACAAAGAAGCTTCGTGTTGGTCCATTGTATAGCTCCCGCCGGTCTAACTTCCCACCTATGGCCGAAAGGTGGGAAATGCGTGTGTTTTTTTACTGTAAGCCAGTTTACCCCATGTGACTTTCAAATGGCAGTTAGAGATTTGTTAAAGAACTGTTCCGATTTTCACTGCCTGAACCGCCCGAAATCACATTGGCCGTTAATATTACTACTGATATAACGCCCAAAAGGTTTCAAAATTAACGGTTTAAAAGACCGATTTTAGATTAGTATTTGGGTCTTTTAGAAAAACCCAGTTTTTATTAAAATAATCCCGGAAGCGAATTACCCGGCTTATCAAAATACGGAAAACCAATGCAATCAAAACCTAAAATGAGCCCTATCGACCTGTTCTTCGAAAAATTACTGGGCGCATCCGACGAATTTCTAAAACATGAAGAAACCCGGCATTGGCCCGCCGTCGCCGGGCTGCTGTTGGTCGGCATCGCCAACGCCTTCCTTTCCGATAGCTATCACTTTTTCGGGTTGAGCTGGCTGGTCATAATAGTGATTATATTTTTTATTGCCATGGTAGCTTTCCTCAAGCGCAAGGGCAATCACGATTTGGTCCACACTATTTTGACCTATCTTTGTGTCGCGCTGGTTATCCTGGAAATTTACAACATCGGCCACCTGATATTAACCCTACCCGACAAAACAATCCCGGCGGTTACCTTGCTGGTTAACGCCGGGATTCTCTGGATTTCGAATGTAATAATTTTTGGCTACTGGTATTGGGAGATTGAAGGCGGCGGTCCCATGCAACGAAGCCTCACCTCTCCGATGGTTTACCACAAACAGGCGGAACTTCTTTTCCCCCAGTTGACCTTAATCGACCAGCGCCCTGAATATGAGCGGTGGCGGCCCGGCTTTCTGGATTACCTCTTTGTCGCCTTCAACACCAGCACCGCCTTTAGTCCGACCGATACCGCCGTCCTGACCCAGCGCCTGAAGGCTCTCTCGATGCTCCAATCTCTGCTATCCCTGGTGACGCTGGCGACCCTGGCAGCGCGGGCCGTCAATATCCTTTAGCCCTCATCGCCCAAACCGGTAAACCCTGCATATCAGGCGATGCTGACCCCGATGTTAAAAGTCGCCGTGTAGCCGTCCCCTTCTTTGGTCAGGTTAAGAAGCAGGGTAGAGCCGCCGCTCCGGTAAATATTATCGTTGGCGTTCCGGGTATCCCTGGTCCCTCTCGAAGAATAAGGTGCGCCGGTAAAGACCGTGTCGGTCAGGGTATCGTCAAAGAAAAGTTGGGACGTGAAGGTATGCTGCTGGGTCGCGCCAAGGGCACTTCTGATTTTAAAGTGAATGTGGACGGTGCGACCGCTGTACCAGCCGGGATAAATCGTGGTGAACTCGGCTTTTCCGCTGGCGTCCGTCACCTGGTAACCCCGCAAGAAGTTCTGGCCGACCGTGTTATTTTGCTGCTCGTCCGAATACAAACCGGACGCGTTGCAATGCCAGATGTCTACGTAAGCCCCCTCATAAGCCGCACAAGACCCCGAACCGACACTCGACACATTGAAGACCAACCGCAGCGGTACGCCCTCCTGGACGGTCCCGGTAACGGTATCGCTTCGAATATCCGAGCGGTTAATTTTCTCGTCCACAAAATAGGGGCCTTCGGTCAACTCCGGCACCACCACGCAGGTCGGCAGAACCGTACCGCTACCGGAAGCTACTGTTGTGGTCGCGGCAGTGGCGGTCGCGGCAGCGGTCGTGGTCGCCGGAGTTGAAGAAGCGGTGGTCGACCCTGCTCCGGTAATTACCGATTCTAAGGGCACGCACCCGGCCAGGAAAACGGTCGTCCCGGCCCCGGCAAACAGGCCCAGGATTTCCCGCCGGCTGAGGACTTTTCCGACCGGGATATCGTCATCATGGTCATCTGAGGGGCTAGACTCATTGGGTTTAGCCGCAAATATTTTTGAAAATTTCATTGTGAGCACCTACTTTTACTTACTTATGCTTGGTTTCGTTATCTTTTGGCCGATTTTGAAAGTTTTCCAAAGCTAGAAAAACTTTATTTTGTTTAACACTGACAATTAACAGTTTAAAGGGCCTTGGTTGGAGGCATATTGGAGCCAAATGTGAGTTTTCCAATCAAAAATGAGGCTAAGTAGTAGAAATTGCCCAAAATTATTGGTGCAGACTGTAAAAAGCTTAGAGAATCGTTATTTTTTTAAGGGGGGCGATAGAAAGTTCTTGACAAAAGTTGGTTTGTATGTTTTTATCAACATATAAATAACCTTGTTTCTCCAGGTAGAATTCAGAATTCAAAACTTACGAATACTGTCAGTTTGCTGGTTCAAATAGTGTTTCAAACTGCTCGACCAATACTCAAATAGGCGTTCGACTTTCGAAGAGTAACAAAAACGTTTTAAGAGGGACCAAATCTTTTCGCTGTTTGAGATAAGCGGAAAACTCACGGGTGTGAAATGCCGAGGGTTAAGGGTTTTCACACGTTTGCACCACGCGTAACACCAACATTACAACCAAAGTTGTCTTACCAATCTGAGGAGGATATGATGTCTCAAGATTCAAAAAAGGGGCTGAGTCGCCGTAAATTTGTCGTACTGACCGGCGGCGCCCTGGTTGCCAGTGGCATTCTGGCCGCCTGCGGCGATGCTACCCCGACCACAGCCCCCGCGACCACCGCCGCCAGTAGCGCCACTACTGCCGCCGCGACCACCGCCGCTGCTTCGGCGACTACTGCTGCTGCTTCGGCGACTACTGCTGCTGCGACCACCGCCGCTGCCGGGGCGACTACCGCCGCTGCTTCGGCTACCACTGCTGCCGCTGGCGCCGCCGGTGTGCTTCCCGCAGATGCTGCCCCGGCTGACCAGCAGGTTTACGTCAATCACTTTGACAGCACCGCCGATGCTACCTGTCTGGACTTCTACGAATCGGTTTACAAACGTGGTGGCTTTGCCGACATGCAATCCGATTCCCTCGTCCGGTTGGACAAGAACTTCAAGACCCAGCCCGGCGCAGCCCTCAAATGGGCCGTTGACTCGTCCGGCCTGGTCTGGACCTTTAACCTCGACCCGAACCTGATGTGGTCCGACGATACGCCGGTAACCGCCGACGACTATGTCGCCACCTTCCAGTACGGTGCCGACCCCAAACACGCCTGGGACTTCACCTGGTACTTCGGCGGCGTTATCAAGAACTGGAACGAAGCGGTTGCGGGCAAAGTGCCCCTCGACCAGCTCGGCGTAAAGGCGGTAGATGCGCACACCCTGCAATTCACCACCGAAAGCCCGGCCCCGTATCTTCCGCCCATGCTGCTTTATTCGACCCCCCTCCAGAAGAAAGCTCTCACGGCCACCGGGTCGGGGCTTTACAACGCCGACCCCAAGACTACCGTTTCCTCCGGCCCGTTCATATTGAAAGAATGGACTAAAGGCAACCGGATTGTCCTGGAAGCCAACCCCAAATACAAAGGGACCAACAAACCTCTTTTCCAGAAGCTTGTTGCCATCGCGGCGGCGCCTTCGTCTGACTTCGCTTCCTACCAGGCCAACGAAATTGACTTCGTTGGTGGCGCAGTGCTGTCCCCCGCCGACAATGCCCTGATTGCCCAGGATCCGACCTTGAAGAACCAGGTTCACCCGCAGCCGGGCGACTTCCGCACCGACTACCTGTTCTTCGACACCAAGAAACCGCCGTTTGATAACCTCAAGGTTCGCCAGGCTTTCAGCCACGTTGTGGACCGCGATGCGATTATCAAGTCAATTATTACTCCCAGCCAGGGTATCCCGGCTTACTCGTTCTTGATGCCTGGCTTCCCGGCTTCCAACTCGAAAGCCCTTGCGCCTATCCAGAACTATGATGTAGCTGCTGCCAAGTCGCTATTGTCGGAAGCCGGTTATCCTGATGGCAAAGGCTTCCCCAAACTGACCCTCTGGCTCCGCAATGAAGCCCCGGTCCGGGTAGCGTTGGCCCAAGCGATCGCCGCCAGCATCAAACAGAACCTGGGTATTGACGTGGATGTGTCGAACAAGGAAAGCAAGACCTTTACCGACGCGATGAACGCCAAACCGACCCAGATTCAGTTCGGTATGGTTAACTATGGTATGGACTTCCTCGACCCCTACAACATGCTCAGCGTCTGGTTGAGCGGTGGCCGCCATAACTGGAACAACACCACTTATGACGACGCCGTCAAAAAAGCGGCGTCGTTCACCGGCGACCCGGCCCAGCGTGTCCAGATGTTCCAGGACGCCGAAAAAATCCTGGTATCGGATGTGGGTGGTATCTTCATCTATCACCGCTACGTGAGCGACCTTTACAAACCTTACATGAAAGGTAGCGAACTGGAACCGGATCAGAACGGCGTGGCCGCGCTGCACTGGCCTGGTTATGCCGGGTTCAGCCAGTCGGTTAGCTCGGTATATATGTCCAAAGATGCCTCATCTGCCGGACGCAAGCTTCCTAAATAAGCTTTCTTGAGCAGAAACAAACCTAAACCGGACGCTCGTGAGAGTTGTCCGGTTTAGGGCTTGTTTCGGATAGATGCTTGCCAAACCTTTCTACGTAACGTAGGCTGGCCTTAACGCAAATTTCAGAATTTCGTAACCGAAATTAAAAAGGAAGCCAAAATGGTCCGATACCTGCTAGGCCGTATTATTGGCCTAATTATCGTTTTATTTATCGTTTCGGTTTTAGCATTTTTGCTGATGCATTCTATTCCCGGTGGTCCTTTCGACGAAACGAAAAACCCCCTTCCACCGGCCGCCAAAGCCAATATCCTGAAAAAGTACGGGCTTGATAAGCCGATTTATGAACAATATATTAACTACATGGGGAACGCTCTCCACGGTGATTTCGGGATTTCCTTTCAGAGCCCGACTGAAACCGTGATTGATTTAATCGCACGCACCTGGCCGGTCAGTATCCAACTGGGCCTGCTGGCTATTATAGTTGCATTTACTACAGGGTTAGCCGCCGGGATAATAGCAGCGATAAAACAAAATACCTGGATAGACTACATAGTCACGTTTATATCAACATTGGGTATCACTGTGCCCAACTTTGTAATTGCTCTCTGGCTACTGTTAATTTTTTCCATTCAACTCGGCTGGGTGCCGACGGGCGGTTGGCCGACCGAAGGCGGCGAATGGACCAGCGCGATTTTACCGGTTATAACCCTGGCTTTAGGACCCTCCGCCCTGGTAGCGCGTTACACCAGGTCCAGCATGGTTGAAGTTATCCGCTCGGAATATATCAGGACGGCACGGGCAAAGGGTCTAAGCGCGCGAGTCGTCATTTTACGGCATACTCTCAAAAATGCCCTTATCCCCATGATTACCATCCTGGCTCCCCAGATTCCTAACCTGATTACCGGTACGATTTTCGTCGAGGTTATCTACCGTATTCCGGGACTGGGCAAATTCTTTGTATCAAGCATCTACCTGCGGGACTACCCGATGATTATGGCAACCATGTTGTTGGTGGCGGCCCTGTGGAGCATTACTTACCTGCTTAGTGATATTCTTTATACAGTCGTAGACCCGCGTGTCCGGTTGTCTTAACTGTTTGTGGTGAAAGTTTGGAGAAGAAATTTTGAGTACAGCCACAGATACACCTGTCAAAGCCCCAGCAGCGGCCGCCGAACCGGAGGTATCAAACCTCTGGCGGGACGCTTACCGGCGCTTTAGAAAAAACAAACTGGCGGTAGGGGCTTTCATTGTGCTGGTCTTCCTGATCCTGGTCGCGATTTTCGCCGATGTAATTTCGCCCGCCCGCTATGATTACTCGAATTTGATTGATGCGAACCAGTTTCCCAACTCCCAGCACTGGCTAGGCACCGATAACGTAGGACGCGACTTTTTGAGCCGCATAATCTATGGTGCCCGTATATCGCTGGTAGTCGGGTTTTCGGTCCAGATAATCGCCCTTTTAATCGGGGTACCCCTGGGCATTGCCGCCGGGATGTTTGGTGGCTGGGTTGATTACATTATCATGCGCGGTGTGGAAGTCCTGACCGCAATTCCCATCTGGTTGTTCGCCCTGTTTATTATAACCGTCTGGCAGTCTGGCGAAACCAATCAGAGCAATGGCCTTTTGAATGTAATCCTTGCTATCGGTCTGGTCGGCTGGGTAGATATTTGCCGTCTGACCCGCGCTCAGATTCTGACCCTGCGGGAAAAGGAGTACGTCCTGGCCGCGAATGCCATCGGGGCTAAACCGATCCACATTGCCATCCATCACCTGTTACCAAACGCGCTGGCCCCCCTGATTGTAGCCGTAACCCTGGGTATCCCCTCCGCTATCTTTACCGAGGCCGGTCTGAGCTTTTTGGGCTTTGGTATCAACGACCCTCTGCCAAGCTGGGGCAAGATGGTGGCCGATTCCAGTTCATACATCCGGGTTTACTGGCACCTGGGCCTGTTCCCGACCATCTGTATCGCCATAACCATGCTGACCTTCTCCTTTGTCGGGGACGGTTTGCGCGATGCATTAGACCCGAACTTGAAAACCTGATATTATCCGTACAATAAAACAGAACCAGTCGCACCTGCGGCTGGTTTTGTCATGCTAGTTTGCTCACTGGCTTATTCAACTTAAAAATTACTAACAGAAATGAGGAAACTCATGCCTTCTAACGAAACCGACCTGCTCCACTACGGTGACGACCGCTTTGAAGAAAAAGGCGCCATCAACACCCCGGTCTACCGCGCCTCCCTCTTTAGCTTTGAAACCATGGAAGCGTTCGCGCAAGCCCGCAATAGCGGTGCTCACGTCTACAGCCGGGTTAGCAACCCGACCCGCGCCACCCTCGAAGCCAAAATCGCTCACCTCGAGAAAGCCGACCACGCCCTGGCCCTTTCTTCCGGGATGGCTGCCATCTCCCTGTCGCTTTTGGCCCT
>MKTJ01000003.1 GCA_001898225.1 Chloroflexi bacterium 54-19 | reverse complement strand
ATAAAGCCCTTTTCTAAGGGCTACCCACTCCGGCAGGTCTGCTGCCTGCCGGAGATTATTCAGAGAAGTAACACAAAGTGGGGTGGCTCGCTAAACTGCCTGGCCGGAAAAACCCTGTAACACTCGGCGTTGACGCTTGAGGAGATAGCAATGGCAATGATGGAAGCTGCTAACCGGAAACCTTTTATGGTCCGGCTCAAATCAAGTAATCTAATTGTCCACATCGTTTTGATGTTCTTTAGCATTCTGGCCCTTATTCCGTTTTTAATGCTTGTTTCGGCCTCTTTTTCGAGCGAAGCAGGGCTTGGCAAAAACGGTTACAGCCTGGTTCCCCAGGACTTTAGCCTGGGCGCTTACGAATATCTTTTTAACGATTTCGGCCAGATTCTTAACTCGTACTTTATTACCGTGGTGGTTTCGTTCGTTGGGAGCGGCCTGGGACTGCTGATTATGTCCATGCTGGCTTTCGCCCTCTCCCGCCGCGACTTCAAGTTACGCAAGCCGTTAGCCTTTTACGTCTTCTTTACGATGTTGTTTAACGGCGGTCTAGTGCCCTGGTACATCCTGATTACCCAGTATTTACACCTGAAAAATACCATTTTCGCGCTGATTTTACCCTACCTGGTGGTGCCCTGGTTCGTGTTGCTGTTAAGGACTTATTTTGCCGGGCTCCCGGCGGAATTGTTCGAGGCAGCCAAGATTGACGGGGCTGGAGAGTGGCGGATTTTCTTCCAGATTGTAGTGCCACTCTCCACCCCGGCCCTGGCTACAATCGGCCTGTTCAGTTTGTTGCAGTATTGGAACGATTGGTGGTTATCGTTGCTCTTTATTGACGACAAGTCACTCTATCCGTTGCAGTACCTGCTCTACACCATTCAATCGAATATTGATGCAATATCGCAAAACCCGGACATGAATATGGGGGTGGTAATTCCAACCCAGGGCGTACGTATGGCGATGGCCGTCCTGGCAATTGGACCCATTATTTTCGCCTTCCTGTTCGTCCAGCGCTATTTTGTCAAAGGCATTACCCTGGGCGGTATCAAAGAATAACGACCGAAATATATTTCGTCCTTTCGTCGAACCAAGTTAATCTTTTGTTTAGGAGGAAAAGATGAGCAAAGATGCTAACAACGATAAGCCCAAAAGCTTAAATCGTCGGCGTTTTATCAAACTGGCAGCCGGGGCGGCTATCGCCATTCCGGCTACCAGTGCCCTGCTGGCAGCCTGCGGTGACAACACCCCGACTACCGCAGCCAGCACCACTGCGGCCAGCCCAACGACTGCGGCGGCTAGCACTACCGCGGCATCTAGCACCACCGCGGCGAGCGCCACTACCGCTGCCGGGGCTACCACGGCTGCAGGGGCGACTACCGCTGCCAGTGGCACGACCACGACCGCCGCTGCTACCGCTGCTGCTAACCTGCCCCCGGTTGAACTGACTTACACCTACCGGGGTGCCCCGCCCAAAGACCTGGCCCTGGTCCAGGAAGCGCTGAACAAATTAACCCAGGCCAAGATAAACGCTACGGTCAAGTTAATTCCGATTGACCCAGGCAGTTTCGACCAGAAGGTCAAATTGGCCTTTGCTGCCGGCGAAAAAATGGACCTGATCTTTACGGCCCCCTGGACCAACGACTACTACCAGAACGTCAGCCAGGGCAACCTTGTGGCGATTGATGATTTGCTTACCAAGTATGCCCCCAAGACCTACGCCAGCATGACCCCGGCATCCTGGAATGCGGCGCGGGTTAATGGGAAAATTTATGCCATCCTCAACCAGCAAATCTGGGTAAAACCGTGGGGCACCACAATCCGCAAAGACCTGGTTGATAAGTACAAGTTGGACATTACCTCCCTGAAAAAATACGAGGATCTTGAGCCGTTCCTGGCCCAGGTCAAAGCGGGTGAGGGTATTGCCCCGATTGCTATCGACGACCAGGGCGGCGGGGTCGTTTTCCGGCCCGAATTCAACGGGTTTGACTCGATCCTGGATGCCGTTGGTGTCGGTATGAAGGCGGACGATAAAGATCTCAAGATCATCAACATGTTCGCCACATCTGAGTATAAGGCTGCCGCCGAGTTGGCCCGTAAATGGAACCAGGCCGGTTACATGCCGAAGGATGCCCCGCCCGTTGCCGATGCTACCGCTAACTTCAAAGCCGGTAAATCTGGGGTTATTCTCCACATCGTTAAACCGGGTGGGACCATCGAATACAAGACCCAGTACGGGTACGATTTCGTGGCCCAATCCTTTACCAAGCCCATCCTGACCACCGCCGGCACCACGGCTACGCTAACCGGTATTTCCCGGACTTCGGACAACCCGGAACGGTCCATGATGTTCGCGGAACTCTTGAATACCGACAAGGATGTGTACAACCTGATCTGCAAGGGTATCGAGAACAAACACTGGGTTTGGGTTGACAAGGCCAATGAAGTGATTGGTTTCGCGCCGGGTCTGACCCCTCAGACCAGCGGGTACAATCCCAATACCGACTGGATGTTTGGCGACCAGTTCAATGCCTACTACATTGATAAATCGCAGGTCGGCAACTGGCCCAAGACCGCCGAACTTAACAAGTCCTCTACCCCTTCGCTGGCCCTTGGTTTCGCGGCTAACACCGAGAAAGTAAAAACCGAAGTGGCCCAGGTTTCGGCGCTGGTGAAACAATATTCCATCCCCTTACAGCAGGGACGCCAGGATCCGGCGTCCGGTCTGCCGGAATTCTTGCAGAAGCTGAGCGGTGCTGGAATGGACAAAATCATCGCCGAAGTTCAGTCGCAGCTTGACGCCTGGAAGAAAACTAAAGCCTAAAACAGTTTCCATCCTCCTCAGGGGCGGTCATTTTTCAGGAAGTGACCGCCCCTGAAATTCAGTTCAATTCCAGGTTTTTACACTACTAATTGAATAAAACGGCCCGTCCCGGTTTTCCTTTGCCTTAATTCTGCTCCCGGGGCGGGCAAGACTGAATTCGCCTGGTTGCCAGGCAATTTGGCCGGACTCTACCCGGACGGTAGTAATAACCGAAATTTCTGGAGAGACAAATTGAAAATAACCAAAGTTGAAACCCTGTGTCTCAGCCGGATGCACGAACCCGAACGCCAATGGTTCACCCTCAAATACCGCACCGTCAAGGCCGATTGCGCCATCGTAATAATCAGCACCGACGAGGGTATCCAGGGCATCGGAGAAGCCTGCGCCTATGGTGTTCCAACTCTTATCAAAGAATGGGTCGAATTCCTATCGCCTTCCCTGGTCGGAAAAAACCCCCGCAACCCGGAAATAGTTCCCCACCCCAACGGCCTATTTCGCCCTTACGATACGGCGGTCGGCGGTATCGACTCGGCCCTGTGGGACTTGCGCGGCAAAATCGAGGGCAAACGGGTCAGCGAACTGCTCGGCGGGAAGGATGCCGCCACCGAAGTGACCCTCTATGCCTCCGGTGGTTGCCGCTGGGACTGGCGCACCAACCCCAATGAACTTATCGAGGAAGTCCTCGGTTATGCCGAAGCCGGGTACAAAGCCGCCAAAGTCCGCATGGGTATGGAATGGTCGTGGGACGGCGTGACGATTGACCGCTACCTGGGCCTGATGGGCGAACTGATGCAGACCGTCAAAGGGCGTATCGAGGTGATGGTGGACGGCAACAAACGCCTCAACTTCGACGACGCGCTGGAAATTACCAGAGGGCTGGATAAAATCGGCATCGGCTGGTTCGAGGAACCCTTACCCCAGGAAGACATAGCCGGCTACGCCCGTTTGAACGCGGCGGTTGACATGCCTATTACGGGAGGGGAAAGCCTGACGACGGTCGCGCAGTTCCGGCCTTACTTCGAAAAAAAGGCATATGCCATAGTCCAACCGGACGCCGGGGTCTGCGGTATCTCCGAACTGGTACGGATAGCCGAACTGGCGGACCATTATAAGGTAGACCTCAACCCGCACAACTGGCACAACGGCCTGATGACAATGGCTAACTCGCATTTCGTGGCGGCGACCTCCAACGCCCGGATGCAGGAGGTTTGCCAGCACCAGGGGCCGTTACAGTGGGGTATCCTGGCCGAAAAACCGGAAGTGAAGGACGGCAAACTCCAACTGCCCGCCAAACCGGGTCTGGGGGTAGAACTGGCCCAAGGGCTGGCCGAGAAATTCCCCTATATCGAGGGACATTACGCTATCGAAGTACAACGCGCCTGAAATTCTTAAATTAAAACTCTGTGCTATGAGTAAATTGTGGCTTTTTGAAAGGTTATTCTAACAAAACCTATTATTATGTTAAACCCTTATAGTCCCCTTGAGCTGGAGCGGATTCTGCGGGAGGAAAAACCCGCCGAACCGCTCCCCAAAGCGAGCGACCGGGCCGCCTGGGCCGAAATCGCCCGCAAGAACGGTCCTGAAGAAACGGCCCGCCGGATTGCCCTCGCCGAGGAATACGCGGCTTTGCCGGTCCCGGCCTTACCGGCCTCGCTGTTTTTAGAAGTGAAACGGACCGGCGAACGGGAAGGCTACGAAACACCCGCCCACAATCGTCGTATCCGGCTATTGGCCCTGGTGGTCGGGGAATGTCTCGAAGGAAAAGGCCGGTTCCTGGACCCCATCCTTGATTTGGCCTGGGCCATCTGCGAGGAGAGCGCCTGGAACTACCCGGCCCATCTCGTCGAACTGGCCGACCCTACCTTCCCAGAACTTGACTTGCAGACAGGCATTACCACCCTCTTGCTGGCCGAAACCGATTACCTGGTGGGCGACCAGTTGGAACCCCGGTTGGGCAACCGAATCCGGTACGAGGTGAACTTCCGGGCTTTCACACCGTTCCTGACCCGGCACGACCACTGGTGGCTGTATCAACCGCCGGGCCGGGCCGCTAACTGGACCGGCGTCTGTACGGGCGGTATCGCTTCGGCGGCGATTTATCTTGAGAAAGACCCGGCCCGCCTGGCCGATATTATCGACCTCGCCAGCCGTTCGCTCGACCGCTTTTTAGCCAGCTTTGGCAGCGATGGCGGTTCCTCCGAAGGGCCGGGCTACTGGTCGTTTGGCTTTAGCTTCTTTACCCTTTTCGCCCACCTGGTCGAGCAACGCACCAACGGGCGGCTCAATTACTTCCTGGACCCCCAGGTAGAAAGAGCGGCCCGCTTCCCGCTCCGTACCCGCCTGAGCCCGCAGAATTATTTGAACTTTTCCGACTGCGACCGGGAAGTTTCCCTGATGGCGGCCCACCTGGCCTTCCTGGCAAAACGGTTGAATATCCCCGAATTAAAAGCCCTGAACCCTATCAAGGACGGGGCGACTGGCAGCCACAACCCCGGCTGGGGTCTGCGGACTGTCGCCTGGAAAGAGCCCCAGAGCGCCGAACCGTTGCTCGAAATTGTCCCGGCGGCCCACGAGTGGTTCGGCGACCTTCAATGGATGCTGGCCTACCAGAACCCCGCCGACCCGGACGGGCTGGTGCTGGCGGTCAAGGGCGGTCACAACCGCGAAATGCACAACCAGAACGACGTGGGCAGTTTCCTTGTCCACTATAAAAGGGAGTCGCTGATAGCCGAGTTGGGCCGGGGCCGCTACACGCGGGCTTACTTTGGTCCCGACCGCTACTCCCATTTTGTCGTTTCGTCCGCCGGACATTCGGTGCCGGTCGTCAACGGGGTAGGGCAGTTATTCGGGCAGCAGTATAAGGCCAGCGTCATCGAACACAGCGCCGATGCCGAAAAAGACCGCCTGGTGCTGGAATTGAAAGACGCCTACGCCCCCGAAGCAGGGCTGACCAGCCTCAAAAGAAGCGTGACCCTCGACCGGTCGGCCAGCCGAGTTGAACTGCGGGATACCGCTGAATTCGAGGCCGAAACCGGCCAACTTGAAAGCGTGCTGCTTACCTTTGGACAGGCTGAGGTCGGGCCGGAAGCGGTGCTAATCCGGGGCGACCATGCCGCCCTGCGGATAGACTACGACCCCTCCCAGGTCCGGGCCAGCGTGGATACGGTCAAAGACGTGGACCTTGCCTCCGGCCTGACCGATATAAGGCGGGTGACCTTCACTCCGCTAAAGGCTGGACAGACCGTCGAAATCCGGCTTAATATCGAGCCGGTGGCCTGATAGATAGTCTGGATAAATAGGAAAGGAAGATAGCAAGCATGGCGGTAGAGCAGAATGAGACCCCGGCCTGGGAAGACCAGGGGGGCGGCGTCAAACGGCGAATTGTGGCGGACGGCGAAAAGCTGATGCTGGTGCAGGTCCATTTCGAGGCGGGAGGGGTCGGCACCTTGCACAGCCACCCGCACGAACAGGCCGTCTACGTGCTGAGTGGGGCCGTCCGGTTTACACGGGGTGATGAAGTTTTCGAAATCAAGGCGGGCGAGAACACCCTGGTGCCTCCGGGGACCACGCACGGTCTGCTCGCCCTGGAAGAAACTTTACTGCTGGATGTCTTCAGCCCACCCCGCGAAGATTTCCGCCGCCCGGACTTCCGTTATTAAAAGCGGCTCAACGGACACAGGAGCACTTAACTGTTAAAGATAGACGGACACCAGCACTTCTGGAATTTGCAAAAGCTGCCCCTACCCTGGCTCAAGCCGGGAAACGAAGTGCTTTACCGCAATTTTGAGCCGGACGAACTGGCATCCTGTCTGGACGAGAGCGGGGTCGCGGGTACGGTGGTGGTCCAGGCCGCCCACGACGAGGCTGAAACCGCCTGGCTGCTGAAACTGGCCCAAACCTATTCCTTTATTAAGGGTGTGGTCGGCTGGGTGGATTTGGCCGCGCCGGACCTGGGCGAACGGCTGGCCCGTTTCGCGGAGCAGGGGAACTACTGCGGCGTCCGCGCTTCCATGTTGACCGAAAAGAACGGTATAACCGGGTTCGACCGGACCCTCCTGGGTGGTCTGCAAGTCTTCCACGAGCAGGAATTAGCGGTGGACCTGCTGGTAAAGTCGGCCCAGCTAAAGTATTTCACGGGGCTGTTCGAGACGCTGCCCGGTATTCCCTGGGTCATCAACCACCTGGCCCAACCGCCTTTCAAAAGCGGGGATTTAACGGCGTGGCGGGAGGAGATGCGCCATGCCGCCCGTTACCCGAACGTCTTTTGCAAGGTTTCGGGCATGGTTACCCAACTTGACCCGGCCAGGAGCGCCGAGGAACAGACTCGCCCGGTCTTCGAAACGGTTCTGGAACTCTTTGGGGCTGACCGCCTCCTGTGGGGAAGTGATTGGCCGGTCAGTTTCCAGGCGGCCTCTTACCGGCAAGTCCACGACCTGCTGGCAGCACTGGTAGCGCCTCTAAGCGAAACCGAACAGGCGGCCATCTGGTCAGGGACCGCCACGAAAGTTTACAAACTGAAAGTCTGAACCAAACCGCCCGGTTAGGTACTTGTCATTCCGCGTCGCACGCCGCGTAGTCGAGGAATCTAGCCCGTAGGGCTCCCTGGGGGCAGCGCCGTTGGCGTAAGCACGGACGACCGTGATATTGTCCAACGGACCGGCGGGTTCCCTCCGGGTGCCTTCGCTACCCTCAGGATGTAATACTTTATTATTTAGGGGCTTTATTTTCACCAGCCGGGCCTATTCAAAGGAGCGATTAGCCAGGAAATGCCAAAAGTTACTACCCAGGTCGAGGTCGGCCATACCAGCCTCAAAATCCCGGTCATGGGACTGGGCACTGCCGGGATGGGCAACCTCTATGTCAAGATAACCCAGGACGAAGCCGACGAGATGGTCCACCTGGCGATTGACCAGGGCCTGAATTTCTTTGATACGGCTCCCCATTACGGAAAGGGCGTCGCCGAAAACCGGCTCGGTTTAGCCTTGCAAGGCATCAGCCGGGATAAATACGTCATGTCGTCAAAGGTGGGCCGGGTCGTCACCCCGGAGGGCGAGCAGTACGTGGATTTCAGCCGGGACGGTATCCTGCGTAGCATCGAAGGCACCCTCCGACGGCTGAAGATTGATTACGTGGACGTGCTGCACCTGCACGACCCCGACCAGCATTACCACCAGGCCCTGACCGAAGGTTTTCCGGCCCTGGCCGAACTGCGCGCCCAGGGTGTCATCAAAGCCGTCGGGGCCGGGATGAACTCGTGGGAAATGCTGGTGGATTTCGCCCGCGAGGCCGATTTCGACTGCTTCCTGCTGGCCGGACATTACACCCTGCTCGACCAGGACGCCCTGCCGGAATTCCTGCCCCTCTGCCAGCAAAAAGGTATCAGCGTCTTTATGGGCGGCATCCTGAATACTGGCATCCTGGCGACCGGGGCGGTGCCGGGAGCCAAGTATCGCTACCGGGAGGCTTCCCCAGAAATCATGGAACGAGTTGCCCGGATTGAAACGGTCTGCCGCCGCTTTGGTGTACCTTTGAACGCCGCCGCGACCCAGTTCCCGCTCGGTCACCCGGCAGTGACGGCGGTGATAGTCGGGGCCGATACCAAAAATCATATCGCGGAAAACCTGGCCGCCCTGGAAAGACCAATTCCGGGCGAATTCTGGCAAACGCTCCGGGCGGAAGGGCTCTTGGACGCGACCGTGCCAACGCCAGGCAAGACGTTAAATTGAACGTTGAATTTGAAAGAAAAAAGCAACGAAGCTACCGTTTAACCACAGCAAAATTTGGAAGTGACCGTTTAACGTTCGCCCTTGGAGGGCACGCTCAACGTTTTCCGAATAATGAAAGGTTATCATGAAAAAGATTAAAGCCAACGTTCCGAGTACCACTCCGCCCGCCTGGGCCATAATGGAACGTAAACTGATTGAAATCCTGGACCAGTCGGTCTATCCCTATGTCGAAAGATTCACCCGCGAGGACGGCCAGCTTATCTGGGGTGATAAAATGGTCAGCCGCGACGGGGCCGACGACTTTTACGAGTCGTTCTTTAACTGGCCGCTCTTTTATCTGCTCGGCGGCGGCAAACACGTCCTAGAAATCGCCGACCGCGAGTGGGACGCCATCACCCGCCAGCTAACCGACCTCAAAATGGTCAGCAAAGAGTACGAAATCGGCTACGACCAGTTCCACCAGGGCGAGAGCTATATCTATTTCTATTTTCTCTGCCTGGCCGACCCGACCAACCCCAAACTGATTGACCGGGCCAGGCGCTTCGCCGGGTTCTATCTCAACGAAGACCCCGAAGTCCCTAACTACGACCCCGAACACAAAATCATTCGCGCTCCCCACAACGGCAGCGGCGGTCCGCGCTGGGGTTATTTCGACAACGAGCCCTCTTATAACTGGGCCGCGGGTATGCGCCGGTACGGTCTACCCTACCAGGATGTTCCCGGCGCGACCACCTATGACGACCTCAAAGACCCGGTGATTGCCCGCCGGATGGGCGAAGTGATGCAGGAACGGATGGGCAAAGGCGACGTGGCGGCAAACCTCCCGGTCACCAGCCTCATTACCAACGCCTACCTGATGACCGGTGACGAAAAATATCGCAATTGGGTCGTCGAGTACGTGGAAGCCTGGAAAGAACGGGCTGACGCCAACAACGGCTTTTTGCCCGACAACGTGGGACTTTCCGGCAAAGTCGGCGAGTACATGGATGGCAAGTGGTACGGCGGCCTGTACGGCTGGGCCTGGCCGCACGGTCTGCACAATATCGAAGCCTCCGCCCTGGTGGCCGGGGCGAATGCTTACCTGATGACCCAGGATCAGCACTACCTCGACATGGCCCGAAATCAACTTGACAGCGCTATCAAACTAGGCAAAATCGCGAACCTGGAAGAAGAAGAGTCGAGCCTGGGTAAAGAGAAGGTCGGCCAGTTGTTCGCGATGGGTGAGAAACCCGAAACGCTTTTGGTGCCGAACCGCTACAACGAAAACGGCTGGTTCGATTACCAGGTGGTTTCACCCGAATTCCCGATTAACATCTGGTACATGTCGCAGGCGGATTCGGACTGGGCCAGGCTAGAATTCCTGCGTGAGAACAGCACTTACGATTGGAGAAAGGTATCCTCCTTCCGCAACAAGGGCGACTACGGTCACGAGGAACCCTGGCTCCGCTTCCTGGCCGGGGATAACCCGACCTACCCCGAAGCTATTCTCAGCGCGACTTTCGGCCAGGTCGCCCGCCGCCTCGAACTTATCAGGATTGACCAGGAGGATTTGACCAAGGTTTATATCCACCACTGGCAGCAACACAACCCGGTCATTGTCGAAGCCCTAACCCAGTTGACGATGGGTGCTCCGAGCGTCCTCTACAACGGCGGTCTGCTCCACACCCTGGTGCGCTACTATGATGTCCAGCAGGAACGGGCCGGGTTGCCCCAGGATGTGGGGGCCCTGGTTTCGAAGATTGGCCCTACCAGCGCGACCATTCACCTGGTCAACCTCAACCCGTTCGAAAGCCGGGAAGTGGTCTTGCAGGCGGGAGCCTTCGGAGAGCACCAGTTCAAGTCGGCCAGCTATGCCAGCCGAACCAGCGACTATCCGGGTGGAGTCTACGCTTACTCCGCGCCGCCCCTGGAAACCGAGCAAATCACGGTGGAGATTGAGGACAAATATTTCCAGGTGGAGTTACCCCCGGCCTCGGAAATCGTCCTTGAGCTTGAGATGGTACGTTATGTAAACACGCCGTCTTACAAAAGCTTATTCAATTAATATCGAATGCAGCAGTAACAGTACATCCTGAGCGTAGCGAAGGATCTCCGCGCCGTTGGCGTAAAGCACTTACGACCGTAATATTGTCCAACGGACCTGAAATTCCTCGACTACGCTCGGAATGACACCAAGGAGTTAGGGACCTGGAAAATACCGGCCCATTCCTTCGCTCTAATATCAAAGGGACTGCTCACCCTTTGATATTTCACCCCTCTCCTTTCCTTCTTTGAAAGGAGAGGGTGGACAACCATACCGGCGCTTCCTGTTTTCCAGGGAAGCGCCAACCCAGGAGTTTCCCCTTTTACAGCGGGAAACTTTTGTTTTAAGATGAACAGGAAACCTACCAGAATAATTAACCAATAATTGAGGATGGCCCCATGACCGAACTCTACCGGGAAAACCTGACCCTGCCAGGCGCGCCGCTTGGCGAAGATAACCCGCTCCCCTACTTCCGCAACCCTCAAACCAACCAGCCGGTAAACATGCTCGATTCGCTCCCGGCTGAAAAAAAGACCCTTTTCGGCTGGGAAACGGGCTTTCGGGTCTTGCCCTACCGGATGCAGGATAATTACACCCGGCAGCGCCGCCCCCTAACCCTGGAGACGCTGGTTTTAGAAAACGAAATCCTCAAGGCAACTTTTCTACCGGGCCTGGGCGGGCGGCTCATATCGCTCTTTGATAAATCGCAAGGCCGGGAACTCTTAAACGTCAACCCGGTCTTTCAACCGGCCAACCTGGCAATCCGTAATGCCTGGTTTTCGGGCGGGATTGAGTGGAACGCCGGGCAGTACGGCCACAGCGTCAATACCTGCGCCCCGGTCTTCGCGGCCCGTATCGAAGGGCTGGACGGCGAGCCGGGGCTGCGCCTTTACGAGTTCGAGCGCACCCGCAGCCTGTTCTGGCAAATTGATTTTTACCTGCCTTCCGGCTCGACTTTCTTGGTGGCGCATACCAGGCTGGCGAATCCGAACCCCCGCGACACCTCGGCCTACTGGTGGACCAATATCGCCGTGACCGAAACGCCCGACCTGCGAATTTTAGCCCCCGCCCAACAGGCTATCTATGTCGATTTCTCGCAAAAGAGTTCGGCTTTCGGTTATACCGACCTTCCGGGCTTGCCGAGCCTGGGCGGGGCGGACGGCACCTATCCCTTAAGCTCGACCTTTGCCAACGAATTCTTCTTCCAAACCGATTCTTGTGAAATGCCCTGGGAAGCGGCCCTGGATGGGCAGGGGTCCGGCCTGATTGAGGCTTCAACCCCTTTTCTTAAATACCGCAAACTCTTTTTGTGGGGGACACACCAGGGAGGTCGCCACTGGCAGGAATATCTCGCGCCCGGCAACCAGCCTTATTGCGAGATTCAGGCCGGGCTGGCTCCGACCCAACTTCATGGTCTGCCCCTGCCTGCCAACGCCGACTGGCAGTGGACCCAGGTCTTTGGCTTTATCCAGGCCGACCCGGCCCTGGTCCACGGCCCGGACTGGTCTGCCGCCTTGGGAGCGGTTGAGAATAAACTGCGGGAACGTTTGACCCCTGCGCGGTTAGAAGAACTGGACGCGGCTTACCGGACCAAAGCGGACGCGCCGGGCGGGGAAATCCTGGCGGTGGGAAGCGGTTGGGGCGCGCTGGAACTGAAACGGCGCGAGAAAGAGGTGGGGTCACTGCCTGTCCCGGCTTCCTTTGTCTTTCCCGAAACGCTCCTGGGGAAAGAACAATCCAAATGGCTGGCGCTATTAGAAAATGAAAGACTGCCGGAACAAAATCCTGAAGAAACACCGGGCGACTGGCAGGTCCAGCCAGAGTGGTACGAACTGCTCCGCCGGAGTTTGGAAAAGTCCGAAAATCAAAACTGGTACGCCTGGCTGCACCTGGGGGTAATGGCGCTCGAACGCTTTGACGAAACGGGGGCGCGGACAGCCTGGGAGAAATCCGTCGAGCTTAAACCGAACGCCTGGGCCTATCGCA
Organism: Chloroflexi bacterium 54-19; assembly: GCA_001898225.1. Taxonomy (GTDB): domain Bacteria; phylum Chloroflexota; class Chloroflexia; order Chloroheliales; family Chloroheliaceae; genus 54-19. The sequence continues at coordinate 12,302 of MKTJ01000003.1, read as the reverse complement.
ACCTGGCGGTTCTGGCCGAGCGGCAAGACGACCCGGAGGCAGCCCTGGCCTTCTACGAACAGGCCTGGCAGCTAACTGCCACGAACCCGAACCTGGCCCTGACCCGCGAATACCTGGCGGCCCTGCTGGCAGCCAGACACTACGAACAGGCCCGGACCATCTACAAAACGCTACCCGCCGCCTTCGGGCAGGACGACCGCCTGGTCTTAATCCGGGGTCGGCTGGCCCTGGAAACGGGGGACTTTCAAACGGTAGAGGAAGTCCTGGCCCACGATTTCGCCGTCATCCGGGAAGGCGAGACCGAACTGACCGATTTATGGCAGGATTTGTGGCTAAAACGTAAAGCGGGATTGACCGAGCAGACAGCCAACCCCGCTTTACGTGAGCAGGTTTTGCGAGATAATCCTCCGCCATCCCGGATAGATTTCCGCATTTTCTCCTAAATTTTAGGCGTTTTATCCGTTATCCTGGCGGGCCTGTTTGCGCCGGACGCTCGCCGCGTGGCAGCTAGAGGCCACCCCGTCTTTATCCACGAATACCCGGTCGTAGTCTTCCTTGGAAAGGACGGTGGTATGCGCCGCCCGGTAGTGGAACTGCAAAGCCCGCCGCCGTAATGGCGACGAGTTGGGCGGGGTCTGGTGAGGCAGTAGCCCGCTAAAGAACATGGCCCCACCCGGCTTTAGCTCGACCGGAACGGCTTTGCCTGGCTCAATTTTGCTCTCGACAATCTGGCAATCGAAGCCGTGATAGTGTTCGAGGGGGGCCTGGTCGTAGCGGCCCGGTAGCACATGCATGCAACCATTCTCGACAGTCGCCTCGTCCAGGGCAATCCAACAACCGATGGTGGCATCGAGCGGGGCCGCCTCGAAATAGGCGTTATCCTGGTGCCAGGGCTTTTCGCTACCGATAAAAGGCGGCTTTACCAGGGCCATATCCTGGTAGAGAATGGCCTGGTCGCCCAGCAGTGTTTCGATGACGTTGCGGATAACCGGGTGGTTGCTCACCATATACTCGAAGACCGGGTGCTGGTCGGTAAACCACATCACCTTGCGCAGCTTTAGTTCCAATTCATCCAGGGTAGAATTGGGGTCTGGGCGGTAACCCGGTTCGTACTGGATAAAAAACTTGTGCGGGGTCAGAGCGTCGGGACTGTTCCAGAACTTACCTTCTTTTAAACTGCCATCGTTGAGGACAATCCGCTGGAAAAGCTCGGTGAGGGCCGTCTTGGCTTCCGCAACTTCCTCCGGCGAAAGGACGTTTTCGAGCGCGATATAGCCTTCGTTCCGGTATTGTTCCAGCAGTTCGGCGTTCAACTCAGGCGAGTAAGTGGGGAATTTTGTACCCGTAATTTGCATTTTTATGCTCCTCTTGATTAAACTTCCGGTCAGGTCAGGCGCTTAAAAGGGCCTGGGCAATTTTTGGAAATGGCTATTTATTAATGTCATAATATGCCAGGAGCGGGTAAAACCAAATGAATAATTAAACCTTAAATTTGCACTTTTGGCGCATTCCTCCCAGAATACCTAAAAACCTATGGAAGCCTGGAATTATAATCTCTCAATCCAACTCAATAACGAACCCCGGTTTCACCGCTGCGAACCGGGCTGGCAATGGTCGCCGCCGCCCCTGCCCGACTACGATTTGTGGTGGGTACTGGAAGGGCGCGGCCAGATTACCCTGGACGGTCAGCGTATCGAAATAAAACCGGGGCGCTGTTTTATCCTGCGGCCCGGCACCGAAATCCGCGCCACCCAGGATTTAGCCTACCGCTTGCTGGTCTTTGCGGTCCATTTTGAACCCCAGGACCCGGCCAACCTGGCCTCTTTCCCCTTTGAAGGGCAATTCGTGCAGGACCGCGAATTCCTGGAAATTATGGCCCGCCACTGTGAGAATTTTTTCCAGCGAGGTGACACCGCCGCCCGCATGCAGAGCGCCGCCCTGGTCCAGCAAATCCTGCTCAAATTATGGGATGAACTGCAACATCCCCAGTTGTCCGCCGCCGACCGGAGCATCGGCCAGTTAATGCAAACCATCCGGCTCGAACCGGGCCAACCCTGGAAGGTCGCGGAGATGGCCCGGCAGGCCGGGCTGTCGCGCTCCCAGTTTACCCGCCGTTTTCAGCGGGTCGCCGGGATGCCGCCGAACGCTTTTGTCATCCAGGCCCGGCTGGACCGTTCCAAACAATTGCTGCTCGAAACCGATATGAGCCTGGCGAATATAGCCGAAGCCCTCGGCTACCAGGACATCTTCTTTTTCAGCCGCCAGTTCAAGGCGCTGACGGGTTTTCCACCAAGCCATCTGCGGAATTCAGCCCGACCCAACCTCACCAATTTGTCTTGACAATGTTAATTAACTTAGTTAATATCACTACAGGTAGCCACGATTAATTTATAAAATTTGAGAGGAAATTAAGCCGAATGGACCTGAGAACCGTACAAAAACCGCTTAAAGATAAATACCGCAGCGACCCGAATTCTTCCGTCATTTCCATAGTAGCCAAAGGCAGCCAGACCGATACACCGATTAGCTGCTCGGTGGATATTGGCCGGGCGATTTACCAGGCCGAAGCCCATAGCGGGGTCGGTGGGGCCGGGACCGGGGCCTGTTCGGGTGACCTGCTGCTGGGGGCGCTGGCGGCTTGCGCTCAAATTACCGGCCAGATGGTCGCGACCGCCATGGGCGTGCCCGTTGAAAAATTTGAAGTTACAGTGGAGGGCGATTTAGACCTGCGCGGCACCTTAGGCATTGCCAAGGACGTGCCGGTCGGCTTTACAAATTTGAAGGTCAATTTCGAGGTGGTCGCGCCGGATGCTACTCCCGAACAAATCACGGCGCTAAAAGAAAAGACCGAGCAATACTGCGTGGTGATGCAAACCCTGCTCACCCCGCCTGCTATCGAGGTCGCCTGGTCTTAAGCTGAAAAAATAATAATCCCTTTCCCAATAAAACAGGAAGGGGATTTTTATTTCCGGCAACAATTTTCCCCTTTAAATCGTTGTAATGGTGTAAAATTTCCCGGCATACATTATTAGGAACCCGAGAAAACCTAACAACAAATCTGCTCAAAAGAAAAAGGTTTAAATTGGCCCGGACAAACCCGCAGTTTCAAGCTACCCTCAAAGACGAGACTTCACAACCCCAACCCCCGATACCAGCCAACCCTACCGCTCCCGGCTTTAGCATGGTGGATTTACTATTGTTGGGCTGTATTATCATCTGGGCTATCAATTCGCCCATCGTGAAGATTGTCCTGCGGGAAATCGCGCCCCTGGCCGTTTCGCAGTTCCGAGTGGTTATCGCAGCCCTGATAAGCCTGGGGGTAGTCTGGAACCGCGAGCGGTCGGTCTACATTAATCGCAAGCACCTGCCCCAGCTTTGCCTCGCCGCTTTCATGGGTATCACCGTCAACCAGATAACCTTTATTTATGCCCTGAACAACACTTCGGCCTCGGCGGTATCCCTGATTTACGCGGTCAGCCCGATTTTTGCGACTTTACTGGCGGCGCTGATATACCGGGAGAAAATCAAACGCAGCTACTTTATCGGTCTGCCGCTGGCCCTGGTCGGGGTCGCCCTGGTTGTCCTGACTGCCCCGAACGTCTCCCTGGATGGCAACCTGCTCGGTAATTTACTGGCGATAGGGATGGCTTTTTCCTGGGCCGCCTATACCGTGCTGCTGCGCCCGCTGCTCGGCTTTTACTCGCCTTTACGGCTGAGCGCCCTTTGTTTCACCATCGGCGGCCTCTTTTTATTACCGTTCAGCTTCATCCAGGTCACCGAAGCCGTGACGGCCCCGGCCAGCCTTTACGCCTGGGCGCTACTGTTCGCCTCGTCCTTCTTCGCGATGGTCGTCACCAACATTTTATGGTACAACGGCGTGAAAAAGCTGGGTGTTTCACGCACCGCCTACTATTCCTATCTCCAACCCTTCTTCGGCGTCCTGGCGGCAGCCCTCATGCTGGGCGAAATCTTCGTGCTGCCCCAGATTATAGGGGGCTTGCTCGTCATCGGCAGTCTTCTGCTTTACCGTTTGGTCCGCTAGATTTTAGCCCACGTCCAGTTCGTCCAGTTCCTCAATAGGCAAAGTCCCGGTCAGACCGGGTACTGGATGCTCCCGCGAAGTAATTTCGGCTTGCTCCCTGGAAGTCAGCCGGAAAGAGCCAAAAGCGAATTGGCGGGCGGCCAGCAGACCCAACCAGGCAAATAACATCCCCCCGGCCAGGCTTGCCACCGAATAAAGCAGACCAACCGACCAGTAACCCTGCCGGAAAAGAGTAATCGTTTCGTTGGTCAGGCTCGAAAAAGTGGTGTAAGCGCCGACAAACCCGGTCGCGAAAAACAGCCGCCACTCTACCGGCAAGATATATTTCTCCGCCAGCAGGGTCAGAAACAGACCCAGAACGAAACTCCCGGTCAAATTGATAACAAATGTCCCTGCCGGGAAACCTCCATTGCCGACCTTGAACAGCCCACCCAGTTCGTAGCGGGCAATTGCGCCAAAGAAACCGCCCAGCCCCACCAGCAAATATTTTTTTAACACCGCCCGCCTCCCTTAAAAGCTATTGCCCAGCCAGAAACCGGCCAGCGCCGCCGCCAGACCCAGGATATAGCTGCCCACCAGGTTTACACCCACCCCGGCCACCACTCGCTTTTCCCGCCAGAGGGTCAGGGTTTCGTAGGTATAGGTCGAAAAAGTGGTGTAACCGCCGCAAAACCCGACCGCCACCAGCCAGCGGTAGGCTTCCTCCGAGAAGATAGCCCGCCCGCTCAAGCCCAGAAACAGGCCGAGCAAGAAACTCCCGCTCAGGTTGATTACCACCGTGCCATACGGGAAGGCCGTGCCGTATTTCCTGGCAAAAAAATTGGAAACGCCGTAGCGGGTTTGCGCTCCCAGAAAGCCGCCCACTCCGACGAGCAAAATGTCCCACATTAAAAAATATCTCCTTAAAAACTGGCCCTGAAAAGCAAAATAGCTCCTACGGGCCCCCAAAGTGCCGGTAGAAGCTATTAACCCGCCGGGAAAACTTGAAACGATTGGGGTTTCAAGACCCGGCCCAGGTGGTTCGGAAATTTCTAAAAATTCCCCAGCGAGCATCATCACTGCTATTAAATTTTTACCCTGTAAATTTAAACTATCCAGCCGGTTTAGTCAATCTTTCCGGCCACCGCTTGGTTAATCCCGGTAAGGGGTATGCGCCGGATGGAGCATTTCAGGACTTAATTCTGGCTAAATTTGACCCCGGATTTTCTATAATTAGCATGTGCATAAGTGCTTGACAGCCTCAATTTCCTTTGCTAAGATGAAATTTAGGTTCCACCTATTCAACTTTTCAGTTTGAATAGTTTAGTTACATTAGTACGCATTTTCCTCTTCCTGGCTAGTCAAGTTATAGTGTTTTTTGTGTTCAGTCTGGATCAACCATACCGGCACAACCAAACAGGAGGTTAAAGACCAATGGAGTTCTATAGCGTAAAACACCGTAAAAAAGTTTCTGTTCCTGACGGCGAAATTAAGAAAAAAATGTTTAATAGCGGCAACGGTGAAAGCAGCCGCACCCGCTATGCCGCTGTCGCTGAGGCTAACGTTGATGGTGATAAGGTCAAATTGACCAAATTTATCAATAAAGCAACCTTTGATGACCTCAAGGTTGACGTTGTAAGCTAAGTTCACCGGGCAAAAAGAAAAGCGGTCCTTCACAGTCGAGGGCCGCTTTTTTGATTCAATTTTTACTTGCTCCAGAAGGCCAGGCTACCATAGCCGACAGCCTGGGGTATGCCTGCGTTGGTCCCGTCCACCGGCAGGATGTAGACCTGCGGTTGCAAGCTATCGGTAGCGCCGGACTCCACCAGGGCCGTATAGTCGTCCTTGCTCAAACCCGCGAACACCAGCGCTTTGCTATCCGGCGACCAGACCGAGTTGGACTGGGCGTACTGGTCGAAGAAGGTAATAAGCTGGCCCCAGTTCTCGCTTGGGAACCATTCCGTAATGGTTGAGCTTTTTTTGGTAGTAGTATCGTACAGCTTCCAGAGCAGCATATCGCCGGTATCGTTGAGGGTAACATAGGCCAGCTTTTTACCGTCCGGCGACCAGAAGAAAGCCGCGACATCCTCAGTTACAACCTGGGTGGCTGTCAGGGTCGTGGGGGCGGTTGCCGTAGGGTCTACCGTCACCAGCGAAATACCTTTGTACAGACCCTGGCTGCTGGGGTTGGCGATACCGAAAGCCAGGTTTGTCCCGGTCGGGGACCAGCTAAAGTTAGCGTTTTTGCCACCGGAATCGAGTTTACCAGCGTCATTCCCATCTTTGTCCTGGATGACAATATCCTCGTTGCCGGTTGTGCTATTAGTCACCGAGAAGGCCCGGCGCGAACCGTCCGCCGAAAAAGCGGGGCTGCGGAAGAGGCTGGGGGTAACTTTAAGGGCGGTCGGCTGGGCCTGGGAGTCTTTAGCTGCCAGCAAAGCCAGGGCGCTCGTGTTCGAGCTGGTGCTGGTATGGATCAGTAATTGCTGGCTGTCCGGCGACCAACCGGTATAAATGGCCGAGCCTTCCGCGACTTTCCGGTCGGTCGGTTTGGTGGTGGCTGAACTCTTACTGGTATCTAAAAGGTGGAGTTCAAGCTGCGAACCGCCCGCACCCTGGCCCAGGACCGAAAGCAGATTGCCGTCCGGCGACCAGCTTATAAAAACCGGCGGGGTGGCATCGCCTTCCTGGACCTTGACCGGGTTTTTGCCGTTGCCGTCGGTCACCACAACATCGGTGGTAGCGACCTGCCCGCTTTTGATATTCAGGCTCATCGCGGCCAGCTTCGAGCCATCCTTGCTCCAGGTCGGCCACTCGATAACCTCGCCATCCTGGGTAGCACTGGGTGGAGCGGTGGCACTGCCAAGGGCTACGACCGGCTGGCTGCCATCGAATTTTAAGATGTACAGGGCATTATCCGGCCCCAGCAAAGCCAGTTTGCCGGTGTAGCCCTGGGGCGCTTGCAGGGTAGGGAGAGGCGTGGCGGTTGGTCTGACCGTGGCAGAAGCCGCCCTGGTTGTCCCGGCGGCAGAAGTAGCCGGGGCGGGGGTTGCGGCTACCGGGGTATTAACAATCACCGGGGTGGAAGTGGGCTGGCTTCCGTCCGCGCTTCCGGCAGAAGCATTGGCGGCAGTAGACGCAGCCGGGGAAGCGGCGCTCGGCGTAGGGGCCGAGGTCGCCAGCGTCAGGGTATAGGTTGGACCGCTATCACCGCAGGCCCACAGGAGGGAACCACCTAAAAGCATTAAGACAAAGAGGCCGGATAGCCTAAAATTCTTTTTGTGAGGCATGGGACCACCTGCCTTCTCATTAATAAGCCGACCGGGCCTGCGCCCTGCCAGAGCATTTCCAAAATTGTTAACCCCTATTTTATAGCCAGATGCCTCATTGAGCAATACACAAAATATATTTTCGCCCGGTATTCCTGAATAATTTACTCTCTTTTTACAAATCCTTCTTTTATTAACTTCAAAATAACCTCACTTATAACCCACTTCAATTACACTTTTAAAAAACCCTTTATTTGCGGGTCAATATGAGATTTTCGCCATTCGGATGTGAGAAATTTAACGGCTATATTTTTAGGATTGTAGGATAATCAACATTAAATTGAGTAATTTAAAAAGTACAATTTGCGTTTTTTGTTGTAAAATAAGTTTAATACTTATCCTGAAACCGAACGCGTCCAACGTCCTTTTTGACAGTTGTTTTACTAAGAGGGATAAACCAGTATGGAACTAATATTTAAGGAAGGCACCCAGGCGGGCCAGACCTTTAATGTGCCTATCGGTAAACCGGCCATCTTGCTGGGGCGGAACAGCGACAATGACCTCGTCTTAAAAGACACCATGGCTTCGCGCCACCACGCAAAAATTTCTTTCCAGGGCAATAGCGCTACTCTTGAGGATAATAATTCGGCCAACGGTCTGCTATTAAACGAGCAACGCGTGACCGGCCCGGTCGTGTTAAAAAATGGCGACCAGCTTAAAATCGGCAAAACGGTCCTGGAAGTCCAGGGTCTAGCCAGCCTGGAAGACGTTTCCAGTGAAGACTTTACCGAACGCCTGGCCGCCATGGAAGGGCCGGAGAAAACCGAGGTGGCAATAGACCCCGGCAGTTACAAAAACTACGCCGGGACAAGCAGCCTGGCCTCGGACGAAACCCGCCAGAGCAACGCCGTACCCCGCACGCCCAATCCAACCGCGCCGGTTACACCGGCCCCGGCCCAGGCTTCCGGCGGCTATGCGGGTAATGACCCGCAGGCTTATATCCCTCCTGCAAACCTTACTTATAATCCAAACGCCTACGAGCCGACCCAGTTTGTAGGCTATAAACCGATTGACCCGACCAACCAGAACCAAAACCAGGTCCAACCAACCGCCCCCGCGCCCTACCAGGGCCAGGCAGCGGCGACCCAGGCTGCTCCCATTACTCAGCCAACGTATAGCCCGCTGGCCCAACAGCAAACCCTTAACAACCCGCAATACCCCCAGCAGGGCGCCGCCTTCAACCAGGGGACACCAGGTTATGCGCCGCCGCAGAATTACCAGCAGCCCCAACCCGCCTACCAGACACCGCCGCAAAACCAGTATTACCAGCCGCAACCGCAGCCTCAACCACCGGCCCCGCCCCCGAACCGGACAGGGCTCTGGTTAGCCATTACCGGGGTAATTGCCCTGGTGGTAGTCGTAGCCGTGTTGTTGATAATAGTCCTTACCCGGCCCAAACCCGACCCGGTCCAGGAAGCGGCTGCCGCCACCGCGACTGCCTCGGCTGCGGCTACCACCGCCCCGGCTACTCCGACACCGGTAGCTACCGCGACAGCCCAGCCGACAAACACGCCGCAGCCTACCGTGACGCCAAAACCGACAAACACACCGCTTCCGACGGTAACGCCGTCACCGTCACCAAAACCGACCAATACCCCGGTACCTACGGCCAACCCGGCGACCCAGGCTAAAACTTTGAATCAGCAGGGTAATGATTTGTACGATGCCGGGAATTACACCCAGGCCCTGGCGAAATACAAGCAGGCGGTGGCGCTCGACCCTAAAAACGCTCTTTACCATTCCAATATTGCCTGGACCTATATCCAGCTTGATAAAGGTAGCGATGCCCTGCCTGAGTTCCAGGCCGCGACTTCCCTCGAACCTAGCGACTCCGGCTATGCCGCCGACCTGGGTTACGGCTACTACTATCTCGGCCAGTACGATGACGCCAAAAACCAGTTGACTACCGTCACGCAGAAATACCCGGCCTACGCCTACGGGTTTTACTACCTGGGGTTGGTCTACAAAGCCCAGGAACAGTACGAGGTCGCGGTTGAGCAGTTCCTGAAAGCAACCCAGCTAAAGAGCGACTCGGCCAGTTTCTTCTACCAGTTGGGTTCGACCTACTACCTGCTGGAACAGGACGACAAGGCCAAAGACGCCTTTACCAAATCCCTGGCGATAGACCCGAAGTATGCCAGCAGCTATAATGGTCTCGGCAACGTGGCCTACGCGGCAGGAGATTACCAGGAAGCGGTGAAAAACTACAAACAGGCCACTTCCCTGAACCCCAATAGCGCGGTCTTCTTCTCCAACCTGGGTGGGGCCTATCTGAAGCTAAAGGATTACCCGAACGCCAAGGCTGCCGCCCAGAAAGCCCTGGCGATTGACCCGAATAATACCGACGCCCAGAATACGCTTAAACAGGCTGAAGCCGCGAGCTAATTTCAGGCAAATAACTAAAAAGCAGCTACCTCCGTTTCAAGCGGAAGTAGCTGCTTTTTCCTTTTATATTTATATGTCGTTTCGCGTCGTACGCCGCGCAGTCGCAATCGCATTGGCGGAATCTCGAATTAACGCGCCTTCGATTGTGATATTGTCCAACGGACCGGAGATTCTGAACTTCGTTCAGAATGACAATAAGCTGGAGTTATTTCACCACCGGGGCAACCCTACGGACCGCTTCGCTAACGCCATCGGCATACTTTTTAAAGTTGTCGTTGAACATTTTTGCCAGTTCCTGGGCTTTGGCGTCATAAGCTTCCATGTCGGCCCAGGTGGCGCGCGGGTTGAGGATGTGCGACGGCACACCGGGACATTCCTGGGGAATTTCCAGGCCAAAGGTCGGGTCAATTTCGGTCGGGACCGCGTCCAGTTCGCCGTTCAGGGCCGCCCGGATAAGGGCACGGGTGTGCTGAATACTCATGCGCTGACCGGTACCGTAAGCGCCACCGCTCCACCCGGTGTTGACCAGCCAGCAGTTGACACCGTGTTCACGGATTTTCTGGCCCAGGAGTTCGGCGTAGACCGAGGGATGGTGGACCATAAACGGCGCACCAAAGCAGGTGCTAAAGGTCGCCTGCGGTTCGGTCACGCCCCGCTCGGTCCCGGCCAGTTTAGCCGTAAAGCCGGAAAGGAACTGGTACATAGCCTGTTCTTCGTTCAGGCGCGAAATTGGCGGTAGCACCCCGAAAGCGTCGGCGGTCAGGAAGAAAATATTCTTGGGATGGCCGGTCCGCCCGGTGAGGTCCATGTTAGGAATAAATTCGAGCGGGTAAGCCGCCCTGGTATTTTCGGTCAGGGCATCGCTATCGAGGTCGAGCTTACGTGTCTGATGGTCAATCACCACGTTTTCGAGGATGGTCCCGAACATGCGGGTGGTGTTATAGATTTCCGGCTCGGCCTTCGGGCTCAACTTGATAACCTTGGCATAACAGCCGCCCTCAAAGTTAAAGACACCATCCTCACCCCAGCCATGCTCGTCATCACCGATAAGGGTGCGTTCGGGGTCGGCGGAAAGGGTAGTCTTGCCGGTACCGGAAAGCCCGAAGAAAACCGCAACGTCGCCCTGGGGGCCGTAGTTGCAGGAACAATGCATCGACATCACACTCTGGAGCGGCAAGAGATAATTCAGAATGGTGAAGACGCTCTTCTTGATTTCCCCGGCGTACTCCGTCCCACCAATCAAGACCAATCGCTTGGCAAAGTTAAGCAGGATAAAGGTTTCGGTGCGGGTGCCATCACGGGCCGGGTCGGCTTTAAAAGTGGCCGCGTCCAGGACGGTAAACTCCGGTTTGAAATCAACCAACTCTTCGGCGGTAGGACGGATAAGTAAGTTGTTGGCAAAGATGTTTTGCCAGGCAAATTCGGTAATCACCCGGATAGGCAGGCGGTAATCGGGGTGAGCCGCGATAAAGAGGTCCTGGACATAGACTTTGCGGCCTTTCAGATAACCACTCACGCGTCCCTGTAAGGCGTCGAATTTGGCAGAGTCGAAGGGTTTATTGGCCTTCCAGTCGACGTGGTTTTCGCTTCCGGGTTCCTGGACGATAAATTTATCCTGGGGCGACCGGCCGGTATACTTACCGGTTTTGACCACCAGCGGGCCACCCTGGGCCACGATACCTTCTCCTTTAGCAACGGCTTCCTCGAAAAGGGCCGGGACTGAAAGGTTATGGGCCGCTTCGCTCAGGTCGATAATATCGTCAGGGCCAAAAGCTGCGTCCGAAAAGGTTTTGTCTAATGTCTGCATTAAATGCCTCCTTAATAGCGTTTCCGCTTATAGAATCCCCTTATAGCTTCGTTGCTCTATCGGAAATCAGGAGATTAAAATACCGAAATAAATATCAAAAATACCGGCAAGAGCGTTGAAGGGATTATTACCTTGGGTGTGATAAAAGGAAATGTGACAGTTTGTACAAAGTTTCATCATTTTTATTTTACACGAAATATTGTTTCATGCAAGAACGAATCCAGGAAAATTCCCATAAGAATCGTGATAGGTTCAATAAGTTTAGCCGATAAAAACCAATAGATAATTTCTAAAAGACCGGGTCCGGGCAATAAAAAAGAGCCGCCGGAGCGACCCTGTGGAAGAGGGATAAAAGGTTGTCAGATTTCTTTGAAGCTGCGAAACCGATACTTAAAATGCCGTCTTAAAAATTGGGATAATAAATAGACCTAACTGACCCTGAAAAACAAGGGTGACCGGGAATAAATTTATTCAGCTAGAAGTCAGAGATAAACGCCGTGGATACTGCCGGGAAGGCCGGTTTTACAAAATTTAACCGGCCTCGAACAAGTAAAATAAAAAGAAAATGCGAAAATGCCACGCTACACCGATAAGAGTTATTGCCGGTATTTTTAAGTAAGAATTATAGGATTAGACGCCCAAAGCAGCCTCAAACCTGACGGCCTCGTCCACCCAGCTAAAGCCCATCTCGACTATCTTTTTCAACACGTCCAACAGGTCCTCGAACTGCGGCACTATCCGGCTCTCGAAACTGCTCCGC
>MKTJ01000002.1:44219-167081 GCA_001898225.1 Chloroflexi bacterium 54-19 | reverse complement strand
TCTGCGGTTTATTCAATAAATCGGTCATTTCTAAGTCTCCTTTGTATTAGATTTCACCGGATTAAATTTCTTAATTAGTTCAGCCTGGGCTGCGAGCCAGGGCGGTCCGGCCTGGTCTGCGAGGCGCGCCGTCCGGCTATTTCCTGGCCTGGGCGGGCGCGCAGCAGGTTTCACCGACTATCAACCTGGTGGGCAATTCGATTTTCTCCGGTTGCTGGTCGGGGTTGTTTATCAGGTCCAGTAGCATGGTGGTAGCGACCCGGCCCATCTGTTCCAGGGGTTGCCGCACCGTCGTCAGGCGCGGATGGACATTGGCCGCCATCGGTATATCGTCAAACCCGATGATAGACATATCTTTTGGAATCGAGAGGCCCTGTTCGCGCACGGCCTCCATCACCCCGAAGGCCATCATGTCGTTCGAGGCGAAAATCGCGGTCGGGCGGTCGGGCAGGTTCAGCAAATCTACCCCGCCCTTGTAGCCGGTCGGCTGGTAGAAATCGCCCTCCCGGATGAGGTTGGGGTCGAGAGGTAAGCCGTGGTCGTGCAGGGCCGCCTTGTAACCATCCAGGCGGCGGACCGCGCAGCCCAGTTCGGGCGTCCCGGTGATAAAACCAATCCGCTTGTGGCCGAGACCAATCAGGTAGCTGGTCGCGTCATAGCCCCCCTGCCAGTTGCTGGCGCCGACCGACGGCCCCAGTTCGTCAATCCCCTGGTGGTCTACCAGGACATAGGGGAATTTGCGCCGCCGGAGCGTTTCGAGATAGGCTTCGGCGTTGCGCGGTAGAATCAAAAGCAGGCCGTCGGCGGTGCCCTGGGTGAGGGTCTGGACAAACAGCGATTCTTTGACTTTGCGGCGGTGAGTCGTGAAAAGCATCAGGTTATATTGGGCTTTCGCCAGTTCATCGTCCATACCCCTGATGATTTCCCCGGTGTAGCCGGTGCCGAGGTCCTGCACCAGGAGGCCGACCACGTAGGAGCGCCCCCCGGCCAGGCTGCGGGCCTGGGTGTTCGCGACATAACCAAGCTGGGTCATCGCCCGCAGGACCCTTTCGCGGGCATCGGGATTGACGTTGCCCTTGTTATTTATGACCCTGGAAACGGTGGCGTAGGAAACCCCGGCCTCTTTACCGATGTCTATAATTGTAATGCGGTCAGTACTCTGACCCCGGTTATTCGCCCTCATAAAAACCCTTGTTTGTCTGGTGTCTTGAAAGTTGTCGAGCAAGCGTTTTCACAACCCGCTCCTCTATAAAATCACAATAACCGACCCCTGTCAAGCCAACGCAGCCGTTCGGGCGGATTTTGAATGAACAAATCCGGTTGACTTTGGCTCTTTTTCGCGTTAAAGATCCGTAGAGCCTTAACCCGGTCTAAAAACGGGCCATTTTTCCCGGCAAAGATAGGGCCTCAGGGCGGAAAAACAGGTTCTTGAACACTCGATGAACAATTGTTCACGCTTCTGAACGATTCTGAAAAACTTTCAATGGAAGTATTGACAATTTTTTGGGCCTATGTTATACCTTTTAACAGGAGGCCGTGCAAACGCTTACACAGAAATTTCACGATACAATTTCAGCTTACTTCCCCCAACTACCGGCCCGCTAGGTAGGTGGCGAGTAACAAAACTGAGTATCCGTTTCTGTACCGCACATATTCCAGGATCGTTAGTAAATTAGAATTGCCTGCATTAAGAAAGGCGCAGGCCGGTTCATCCTCATACGCTGCACAAACGGTTTTAAATAGACGTAAAAGGGCACATTGGGTATGCCCCTGGTTTAGTTTACCCAAAAATCCGAACCCGCCTTTTTGTAGATACTCAATTAAATAGCTCTGTTTGAAAGGAGAACAGCAATGAAAAGACAAAGCTGTCTGGTACTCCTCATGCTTGTTTTTGGGTTGGTCCTGACAGCATGCGGTGACAATACCGCTACGACCCCGGCTCAAACAACTGCGGCAGCCACGACCGCCGCCGCTACTACCGCCCCGCCCGCCGCCACGACCGCTGCGGCCACCACCGCCGCTGCGACCACTGCGGCAGCCACCACCGCCCCAGCGGCTACGACCGCGGCAGCGACCACCGCCGCGAATGCTACGACCGCGGCTGCGACCCCGGCGGCCCCGACTGTTCCCGCCGCCCCGGCCAACAACATGACCGGTACGATTAACTGGTGGCATATTACGACCGGCGAACCTGGCAAGACCATCTTCCAGGAAATGGCTGACGCCTATATGAAAGCCAATCCGGGCGTGAAGATTGAGATTACCATCCTCGAAAACGACGCCTTCAAGACCAAACTTACTACCGTAATGCAGTCCGGCAACCCGCCCGACCTCTTCCAGAGTTGGGGTGGTGGTGTGATGGCCGAATATGCCCGCGCCGGTCTGTTGAAAGATATTTCCGGCGACCTCAAAGGGGCCTGGGGCGATAGCTTCAACAAAGCTCCCCTGGATGTCTACAGCGCCGACGGCAAATATTACGGCGTTCCCTGGGACATGGGCGCGGTCGGTTTCTGGTACAACAAGTCGCTCTTTGCTAAAGCCGGTATCAGTGCACCGCCTGCCACCTGGACCGAGTTCCTCAGTGACGTGAAAAAGCTCCAGGCCGCCGGGATTACCCCGATTTCGCTTGGTGAGAAAGACAAGTGGCCGGGTCACTTCTACTGGGTCTACCTGGCGACCCGTATCGGTGGCAAAGCCGCTTTCGACAAAGCTTTTGACCGCTCCGGTTCCTTCGCCGACCCATCTTACGTCCAGGCCGGTGAGAAATACAAAGAACTCATTGACCTCAAACCTTTCCCGAACGGTTTCCTGGGTCTGACCTACAACGACCAGTCGAACCTGATGGGCGACGGCAAGGCCGCGATGGAACTGATGGGCCAGTGGGCTCCCAGCACCGAAAAAGACCAGAGCAGCAACAAACAGGGTCTGGGCAGTGACCTCGGTTACTTCCCCTTCCCGATGGTTGAAGGCGGGGCCGGTGACAAAGACGATGTGATGGGCGGCGGTAACGGTATCGCGGTCGGCAAGAACGCCAACCCGGCGGCGGTCGACTTCCTCAAGTACATCACCAACGTCGAAAACCAGAAGGTTTTGGCCAAGGCTGGAATGGCTCTGCCGGTGGTAAAAGGCTCCGAAGTGGCCGTGACCGACCCGCTCTTGCAGCAGGTCCAGGCCAGCGTCAACAAAGCCAAGTATTACCAGTTGTACTACGACCAGTATCTGCCGCCTGCGCTCGCCAGCGTGATTGTGGACTCGGTCCAGGGTCTGCTGGCCGGGACGCTCCCGCCGGACCAGGTCGCCAAAGCAGTTGAGGACTCTGCCGCCTCTGAATTGAAAAAATAATTTAGAGGCAAAGTTGGAGCCGGGAACTCAAATTCCCGGCTCCGCTTCGGACTTTTTAAGACTTTTGCGAGCTTAGCCGCTAACAAAGTGTCTTTAAAAAGGGCCGCGGGACCGGCTTGCGAAGCCTTTCGGTCCGGGTCTCAACTGATACTGGTAAGCGAGGAATTTATCATGCAGTCATCATTGGGTACCAAGTCAACCCCAATTATCCAGCCGGTTCAGCGCCGACGGCCCCGCTATGGCCGTATCTTTACGATTGTCCTTTTCCTGCTCCCCGCCGCCGCCGTCTACATCTATTTCGTAATCCTGCCCATCGGCCAATCCGTCTTTTACAGCCTGTTCCGCTGGAACGGTCTCGGCCCGCTGGAAAATTTTATCGGGCTGGATAACTACACCAAAGCCCTCGGCGACAAAGTTTTTGTGGGCGCGCTCAGCCACAACCTGCTTATCGCGGTCCTTTCGATTGTCATCCAGTTGCCGCTCTCGCTGGTGCTGGCTTTGCTGGTCGCCCGCCACCTGCCGGGCCGCAGCGTTTTCAGAATGATTTTCTTCCTGCCCTATGTCCTTTCGGACGTTACCACGGGCGTAATCTGGTCGTTTGTCTACAAACCGGATAACGGCTTGCTCAATACCGCCCTCCGCAACCTCAATCTCGGCGATGGACAAGCCTGGCTTGGTACTCCCAACCTGGCCTTATACGCCGTCTTCGTGGTGATGTGCTGGAAATATTTTGGGTTCCACCTGATTTTATATGTCGCCGGGTTGCAGCAAATCCCCGCCGACCTCGAAGAAGCCGCCAAAATGGACGGGGCCAGCAACTTCCAGGTATTGCGCCATATCACAGTCCCGCTCCTGGGCGGCACCATTCGGATAAGCGTCTTTTTGTCCATCCTGGGCGCGCTGCAATATTTCGACTTAATCTGGGTAATGACCCTCGGCGGGCCGGTCAACGCCTCGGAAACGATGGCGACTTATATGATTAAAAACGGCTTCCAGCGGTTCCAACTCGGTTACGGCAGCGCCGTCGGGGTTATTTTGTTCCTGGTCTGCTTCGTCTTTTCCCTGGCCTACCAGCGCATGGTGTTGCATCGCGACCTGGCCGGTAGTGGCGCGTTGACTTAACGGAAAGGGAAGAAAGGGATTAGAAGAAGGGATTAGAATTTTATGCTAAAGACCGATTCGTTTTCATCGCGGGCGCGTTCCCTCGAAGGCCAGAAAATCCTGGGTTATATCCCGCGCTATGTTATCAGTATCGTGGTCTCCTTACTCGTGCTGATTCCCCTGGTTACGACCGCCCTGGGCGGGTTCAAGACCAACGGTGAGTTGCAAAGCGCGCCGTTTGATTTGCCCAGGGCTTTTCTCTGGGATAATTACTCCAAGATTCTGACGGCTTCGAACTTCTGGAGACAGATTCTAAACAGTTCCATTGTTATGGTGGCGACGGTCGCCCTGATTTTGTTTATCGCCAGCCTGGCGGCCTACATCTTCGCCCGGCTGAACTTTCCGGGGCGCGAGTTGATTTTTAACTTCTTTACCCTGGGCATGCTCTTTCCTTTGACGGTGGCGGTCCTGCCGCTCTATATCACCTTGCGCCAGGCTAACCTGCTGGATAACCTGCTGGGGATTATTCTACCCCAGGTGGCTTTTAGCTTGCCGGTAGCGATTTTCATCCTGCGCGGGTTCTTCCGGGGTATCCCGATGGAACTGGAAGACGCCGCCTATATTGACGGGTGTGGCAGTTTTGGCTTTTTCTGGCGTATCCTGCTGCCGCTTTCGCGTCCGGCCCTGGCGACGGTGGGCGTCCTCAACCTGGTGGGTAGCTGGAATAACTTCCTTTTGCCCCTGCTGGTTTTGAACAAAGAAGACCTTTGGACCTTGCCGCTCGGCGTAATGCAGTACCAGGGCCAGTATGGCAGCGATTGGGCCTCGATTATGGCTTTTGTAACCCTTTCGATGATACCGGCAGTTATTTTCTACTTCCTGGCCGAACGCCAACTGGTTGCCGGGCTGACCGCCGGGGCTGTTAAGGGTTAAACAGGCCGGACCGGTCCAGGGTTTACTGAAAACAAAGAATGGACAAAACGTTGAGCACTATTACTAATCCGATTTTACGCGGTTTTAATCCCGACCCCTCCATTTTCCGGGTCGGGGACGATTACTACATTGCGGTTTCCACCTTCGAGTGGTTTCCGGGAGTGCAGATTCACCATTCCAGGGATTTGGTCCACTGGCGGTTGCTCACTCGCGTCCTGACCAGGGAATCCCAGCTTGATTTAAGGGGGAACCCCAATTCGGGCGGAGTCTGGGCCCCTGACTTAAGCTACCACGATGGTCTTTTCTACCTGATTTATACCGACGTGAAAAGCCTGGACTGGATTTATAACGACAGCCCCAACTACCTGGTAACCGCCCCCGACATCTTGGGGCCGTGGTCGGAGCCAATCTATCTCAATAGCAGCGGTTTCGACCCCTCGCTTTTCCACGACGCGGACGGGCGCAAGTGGTTTCTCAACATGCAGTGGGATTTCCGGCCCAACCGCAACACTTTTTCCGGTATTTTGCTGCAAGAGTATTCTCCGGCTGAGAAGAAACTGGTTGGGCCTATCGAGAACATTTTCAAGGGCACGCCTATTGGAGTGACCGAAGCGCCCCATATCTACCGTCACGGCGACTACTATCACCTGATGACCGCCGAGGGCGGCACCGTCTACGAACATGCCACGACTATGGCCCGCTCCAAATCAATTCACGGCCCTTACGAGGTAGACCCGGCCAACCCGATGCTGACCTCGGTCAATCATCCCGAACTGGCCTTGCAAAAGGCCGGGCATTCCTCGCTGGTGGAGACCCAGCACGGCGAGTGGTACCTGGCCCACTTGTGCGGGCGGCCCCTCAAACCGCAATGGGCCTGTAACCTGGGCCGGGAAACGGCTCTCCAGAAGGTTTTCTGGTCGGAGGACGGCTGGCTGCGGCTGGTCCAGGGCACCAACAATCCGCTGGTCGAGGTCGAAGGGCCGGATCTGCCCGCTTTCCCCTTCGAGCCGGAGCCGGAGCGGGACGATTTCGACTCGCCCGAACTGAACCCGAACTTTAACTCGTTGCGGGTGCCCGTTGAGGAAAGCTGGGCCAGTCTGACCGAGCGGCCCGGTTATTTGCGGCTGCGAGGCCGGGAGTCGCTCAGTTCGTGGAGCCGCCAGAGCCTGCTGGCCCGCCGCCAGCAAGCCTTCCGGGGGGAGACCGAGACCTGTCTTGAGTTCGAGCCGGAGACTTTCCAGCAGATGGCCGGTCTTATCTGCATCTACGACAGCCGGAACTATTTTTACCTGTGCGTGAGCCATGACGAAGAACTCGGCAAGGCAGTGCGGCTGCTCGATTGCGATAGAGGGCTCTACACCGAGCCGCTCGACCAGCCGGTCAGCCTGGAAGGGGCCGCCAGGGTTTACCTGAAAGTGACCTTCGATTACGACGCCCTCCAGTTTTACTACAGCCGTGACGGCATAGACTGGCAGGCTATCGGCCCGGTCTTCCCGGCCTCACGTCTTTCGGACGAATATTGCGCCAGCGCCAAGGGCTCTTTTACCGGAACCTTTATCGGGTTGTGCGCCCAGGATTTGAGCGGGCGGCAGAAGGTAGCCGACTTCGATTATTTCGTCTACCGGGAATTTCCCGACCTCGAAAACCCGGTAGGGGTGGTCCAGGGCCAGCCGACCGCCAACTGGACGGCCAGTTTTTGAACCTCTACTACCAAGTCCGGTAGAATACATGGCACGCCCTTCGGGTGCGAGGGAACCGAGGAATCTTGGGCACCCAGGTCAGGCGCTGTGTGGGTACCGTTGGCGAATATCTGTTACATTGCCCAACGGGCCGGAGATTCTTCACTGCGTTCAGAATGACATAAGTAGAGTCCCTATCCATATCTGGTATAACGAGTATTTACCGGATTTCCCCAGGTTTTTGAGCAAAAATATATTGGTTTAAAGTAAGTTTTTAACCGGGCTGTTTTATAATAGGGGTGTAATCGTTGAGAAACGGTTACACCAAAACCAGGAGCAACCGTAAAAGCAATTCGTTCTCTCGAAACAGCACAACCCATTCGGAACGCCAGCCGGTGGGCGCTGGGGATGAGAGGTAAGATTGTGAGTTGAGCCGCGGTTACGCCGCGAAGTCTCAAACCATCTTAACAACCTGCCGTTCGATGTTGAGTGAGGCAGTTGGAAGGTTATACCAGATAACTTTCTAACTCATTCCAATTCTCAACCCCTGAGGTAAAACAGGGAAATGCCTTTTCCCCGGACCGGCGGCTGACAACCAAAGGTTCGAAGCGGGAATAAAACCGGCCAACCGAGAGTTCGGCCTCGGCTGGTAAGACCGGGAGCAGGTGGTTATGGTTAGCGTAAGCGAAGGACGCGATTATTCATCGTAACTCCTGTCAAGCCCACCCGAACTGATGCCGGGCTTGACCAAAAAGCGGTCGGTCGCGCTGCCGGTAAGATACGGTTTACCGGCTCTTTACCAATAGCGACCCGGTGGATAGCGCCCAACCTGACACCACGTAAAACGAACGCCAGGTACGAAGTAACCAACCGGGCTTTCTCAGTCAATAACCAGGCTGAGCAAGAGTCAAAAGAAAAACCCGGTGGGCGGGTTCCTCAAAAAGCCAAGGTCCAGGGTAACACCTGGAATAAGCTGACGTGAGGACAGTAACTAAAATCCAGGGGATTTTCAGGCGGAAAATGCTTATACCGGGCTACCCCACATAACAGCCCAAAGGTAAGCTAAACTAACTTCATTCAAACTCTCCTATATTTGGAGCAGTATGCGTTGAAAAGCAATATGGAGTTGGAAGAAAGTCGCGAGAATCTCTACTTAAAGCCAGTGGTTAAGGACTGATGGTTCCAGGGTGAAGTTACTGAGAGCCGTATCCTGGGAAACCGGGGCGTACGGTTCTGAAGAAGGCGGAGGGTAAAACCTCCGCTTTTTTGTTTACCAGATTTTAACCTTTTAACCTGCTTCCGGCCTGAACCGCCACCTCACCTTTAACCCCTTTTAACCCCACTTTTAACTTTTCAGAAGCATAATTTTAGTGAGGAGAAAAAGTTTGCTAGGCAAACAAACGACTCCAGGATAAGTAAAAGGAAGAGGCCTTGTATGATTACTCGGATTGCAATCGGGCTGGACGGCTCCCAATTAAGTGAAAAAGCGTTACCGTTTGTTTCTCAACTGGCAAAAAGTTTGAAAGCAAAAGTATTGCTGCTTCAAATCTGCCTATGGCCCGAAGATTACAACGGCGATATTTATAAAGACCAGGAGTCGGGTATTTTACCCCTGGATTACCTTAAAAAGGTTAAAGCTGAACTGACCGACCCTCAAAAATCTTATGGTCTATCGCCGGATGATGTCGAAGTTAAAGTTGCTTACCGCAAATCCACCTACGAACTGGGCGACCTGGCCCGCTCCGAAGGGGCCGATTTGCTGGTGATGACCACGCATGGGCGGAGCGGGTTGTCCCTGCTGGTGATGGGCAGTATCGCCACGGGTGTCCTGAAGCATACCACCATGCCGGTGTTCATGATACAGCCGGATGTTAAGACCAGCGAGGCTAATCCTCCCCAGGCGACCCCGGCCTTCTCCCAGGCCCCCGTGATGGTGACGCTGGACGGCTCGGTGGCGGCGGAAGCCTCCCTTGTCCCGGCGGCCCAGCTTAGCTCCCAGTTGAATGTGCCCCTTTACCTGGTGCAGGTGGTCACGCCCCTTTCCCCGGTCGTTATCGCCACGATGAGCATGGGTTATGGCTACGCCGCCTATGACGAAGAAAAAGAAATCCGCAATCTTCGCGACGAAGCCGCCACTTACCTGAAGCAGGTCAAAGGAAACCTTCACGCCTCCTATCCGCTGCTCCAGGTAGAGGGAGTCGTGCTGGTAGGTGACCCGGCCACCGAGATTACCGAATACAGCCGCAAGCTGCACCCCATGTGCCTGGCGATGGCGACCCACGCCCGGAGCGAACTGGGCCAGTTCTTCCTGGGGAGCGTGGCCGAACAGGTGGTCCGCGATACTCACCTGCCGGTCTTCCTGACCCGCATCCCCAAGGGCTACCAGGGTTTCAGGCGTAGCGCGGCGGACGGGAAAACGCCCGTAACTACCCATTAGTCAGGCGGGCCCGGTATAGCCTGCCCGCTTGGAAGAAACGGGCAGGCTGGCAGAAGTTATTAAAAAATTAGTTACGGTTGGGAGCCGCGGTCAGGGGCATTGACCGGGTAGGTTCTATCGGTACCTACCCTCCCTGGCCCAAAGATAGAGGTAACTCTATGTTTAACTCGGTTATTGTTTCCCTGGATGGCTCGGAGCTATCGGAAAAGGCGTTGCCTTATGCTCTTAAACTTGCCAATACCTTAAAAGTGAAATTGACGCTCTTACGAGTGGTCGATGTGGCGGACTTCCCTGATTTTACTTTTCAGCGCGGCCTGGAAGACGCCAACGAATACCTGGCTTACATGAAGAAGTTCCTGGCTTACGAAAGGGAGAACCCGCTTCTGACGATTGACCCCGATTTCGAGGTTTTGATGGGCAGCCCGGCGGAGGAAATTTGCCGCTATGTCCAAAAAGAGGCCGGGGCTTTGCTGGTGATGACCACCCATGGCCGCACCGGGTTTTCCCGCCTGCTGGTCGGGAGCGTGGCCGGGGAGGTGTTGCGGAAATTGCACCTGCCGGTGCTGCTCATGCGGCCTTTTGGCCTGAAACAGACCCACACTTTGCAGGAGTTATTGGACGCCCAGGACGAGCCTTACGCCCGGACTTTCCTCGAAGACGGTATCCGGTTGCTGGTCCCGTTGGACCAGACGGCCCGGTCGGAAGCGGCCCTGGAACCGGCCTTCGACTTGGCGGCGTCCCTGCACGCCCCGGTTAACCTGGCAACGGTCTTTCTCCCGCCCGAAAACAATTTATATGGCGAGTCTATCGCGTTAGCTTTCTCCCCCGAAGAGATGTTGCGGCGAGAGGAAATATCCCGCGATACGGCCTCAGGTTATCTGCACCAGGTTACTCACCTGGCCCACGCTAAGGGCGTCGAGACCCAGGCCGAGGTGCTTATGGGCGACCCCTATGTTCGGATTACGGAGTACGCCGCGCAGATAGAGCCAGATTTAATCGTCATGGCAACTCACGCCAGGGGTGAAGTGGGCCGTTTGATTTTTGGGAGCGTCGCTAACAAGCTCCTGCAAAATACCCATTTACCCGTGCTGATGGTCCCGGCCCCGCCGCCGGGGAATAAGGCCGCCGTCGCCGGGGTCGCTGCCGATAATACTACTTTCTAAAATGGGTAAAACCAGGTAACGCGCCTCTCGCTTCAATACAAGGAAATGACCGTGAAAATCGGCAAAAGAAAGCCCAGGACCGCAAAGGCCCTGGGTCTTCTTCTTTTATATTAATATATTAAGTTTGAGAAACAAACACGCCCTAATTGGCGGCAACCTCGGCGGGCGGGTTCGGGGCGACCCCGGCCGGTAACGGCACCATGAAGACCGGGATGTGACTCCTTCGCATGATTTCCAGGGTCAGGCTCGGTGGGTTAGAAGTCCCGGCCAGGTTTGTCCCTGCCGCATGGGTCGCCATAATCAGGGCATCCGGCGCGAACAGGTCGGCAAAGGAGCGTATCTCGGTTTCCGGGTTGCCGACCAGCACTATTTTGACCACCTCGACCCCTTTTTCTTCGGCCAGTTTCTCAATCTGTTCCAGGTAAAAGTTTGCTTCGGACTTGCCGTACAGGTCCAATTTTGCGAGCGCATCGGGGTCACCTGATAGGTTGTGGGAGTGGGGGACCGGGTTATTCACTTTCAATAAATAAAGGGACGCCCGCAACCGCCGGGCCAGTTCGAGACTGAGATTGAGCGCGGCCTCGGCTTTATCGGTCATATCGAGCGGCAGCAAGAGCCTGGGCCATCCCTCCAGAAATCTCCGGGCAAACGGCTCGTTCACGCAGGCCATCAGTTCGCTCAAGGTTGGGCGACCCATGGAAGTCTGGCTTAAGGGGCGGACCATCAAAGCCGGGATTGGCAGGTTGTGCAGGACATCCCTGGCGACACTCCCCATCGAGCGGCCCCGGTCGAGCGGTTGGCCGTGGGTCGTCATAACCACCAGGTCGAAATCTTCCTGGGCGGCGAAGCGGCAAATTTCTTCTGCCGGGTCGCCGTAAAGGACTTTGGTCTGCAACCGGAGCGGGAAAGCTACCGGCTCGCCTTTGAGTTCGCGCAGGTAATCACTAACCTGGGAGAGATAGGCTTCGATAGTATCCAGGCTATCGTAATCAAAATTGGCAAGTGGCATTTCTTCCCCGAAAACGAGGGACCGTCCCACCCTTAGCAGGGTTAAATCGAGGTCGAGTTTAACAGCCAGTTTAATGGCATAGGGCAGGGCCTTTTCGGACAGGGTAGAACCGTCCAGGGGCACTAACAATTTCTTTAACATTTCGCAACCTCCACAATAGCGACGCACTGGTGCGGTCCGGGGACAGGTTCCGATGGGTGGGGTTAACCGGCTAATTCACAGAATTCTTGTGACCCGGTATGGATTGGGAGAAGATATAAGGTGTCAGGACCTGCTGAAAAAGCATTATCCCAAAAGGTTTTTCGAGGATAATATCCGGTTTTACTTCTTCACCCTCGCCCTTGCCCGGTTTGTGGGCGCAGACCCACATCACCACGCATTGAGGCTTTAACCCCTTTATGCGGGCTGTCACCTCGCCGGGGGTGGTGTTTCTCAGGCAATCCGTATCAATAATTACCAGGTTTGCCGGTTCTGTTTCCAAATATTTAAGGGCGGTTTCCAGCCGTTCGAACTTCACCGGGTTCAGGTGAAAGGATTGGACCATCCGTTTCAAAAGATTGTAATTTGATTGGTTTTCATCGAAAATCAAACAGTTTTGCTGGTTGTGGTTGCGCTTATCCATGGCTGACCTTTGCTCCTTTGAGTTTACTCTCGAAATAAACAGGTATTCAAAATAGGCAGCGTTTGCACCTTTATTATTTCTTTTAAGGTTATTTAGCGTTTTTGGGAGATAGTTCTGCGAAGAAATAACAACGGTCAGTATGTTTTAGTTAACCTTCCGGTCAATTATATTATTTACGAATGACCTCAAAAAGCGGGTTTAATTTAGTAATAGAAAGGTAAAAATTTATTATCCTGGTTTATATAGTCACGGGGTTGAGTGAGTTTCCTTAAATACCATTTTTCAAACCTATTATACCGCCGGTTTTGGCCCATGAAGCATTGCTATTTTTTTATATAGGAAAATGTAATAACAAAACACCTTCCCAAAACCGGCTTGACCGGGGTCAGGAAGGTGTTTATAGGGTTCAGGTAAGCCCGGGCCTGGGGCCGGACCCGTTGTTACTTCTCGGCCAACAAATGTCCTGTTTCGGCCAGGCGGGTCGAGTAGCCCATTTCGTTGTCGTACCAGGCCGCAATGGAAAGGAAGTTACCGTTCTGGACCTGGACCAGGGGCAGGTCAACCAGCGAGGAATGGGGGTCACCGATAATCCGGCTCGAAGCGTACTCGCCTTCCAGCACGTCCATGACACCCTGTAGCGGCGCGGTGCTGGCGGCGGCCCGGAACAAATCCTTGACCTCGTCCGGGGTGGTTTCCCTGTTTAACAGCACGTTCAGTTCGACGATACTGCCGGTGCGGGTGGGCACCCGGTACGCCTTGCCGGTGATGGAGAGATCCGGCCAGATAAATTTGAGGGCTTTAGCCGCGCCCGACGACGACGGAATGATATTCTCGGCGGCGGCCCAGGAGTCGCGCCGGTCCTTCATTGGCTGGTCGGTCAACGATTGGGTGTTGGTGTAGGCGTGGACCGTCGAGAAAAAGCCGGTCTGAATCCCGAAGTTTTCGCGCAGGACTTTGACCACCGGGGCCAGGGCATTAGTGGTGCAGCTTGCCATGCTGACGATGTGGTGTTCGCGAGGGTCGTAGTAGTCCAGGTTGATGCCGGGCAGGAGGACGGCGTCGCAATCTTTGAGAGATTTACTGGCGGCGCTGACCAGCACCTTTTTAGCGCCCCGGGCCAGGTGGGCCTCGGCGTTGGGCCGGGTGGTGGCGCGCCCGGTGGAGTCAATTATCACTTCCACGCCCAGGCTGGCCCAATCGGGCAGCTCTTTGGTTGCATCAATATACTCGATGGTGTGCGGGCCGATGTGAAGTTTGCCGTCTACGACCTTAACCGGTTGGTGATAGCGCCCGTAGTTGCTATCGTAGGCGAACAGGGCGGCCAGGTTATCGAGGTCTTTGATGTCCGAAATGGCTACCGGCACGAACTGGTCGGTTTCGAGGGCGGCTTTAAGGGTGGAGCGACCGATTCTACCAAAGCCGTGAATTGCGATTTTCCTCATTTGTTATAAGAACTCCCTTCAAAAATAGTTTCTCAAAAATTTCGTCAAATACTTTTGTAAATGGCCGGGGTTCCTGAACCTCGCCGTTTCCACCGGACCCCCACGTTTAGGATAGTGGTTACGGCGGAAAACGAGGGTTTAACAAAGTAAAAATAGGGTAAAAGCTATAGCACACATAGAAGAAAGTTATTTTTTAACCTTTAGAAACCCTTTTTTTAACCAGGGGTATCTACAATTTAGTTGGGATAAAAAGAGCGAGGAGCAAAGGGGGTAAAGAATATGCAAAATCCTAAAAACATTATCACCATTTCCCAGGAAGAAGGTAGCGGCGGTAGAGAAATTGCCCGTTACCTGGCCTTTAAATTAAAACTGCGGCTGGTGGACGAAACTTTTATCCAGTCAGCGTACCGTAAGTTGGGAATTACGGACGAAGAATTTGAAAATTTTGATGAAAAAGTGCTACCCCGGCTGGCCGAGTTTGTCTCCACTTTTAATCCTACCCAGGACTATTACCTGAGCGAAGTGCTGGCCCCGGACCGGTCCGGTTTCGATAGCTTGCCCCGCCACCCCGAAACGGCCACCCCGACCCGCCTGGTGACACCCAGGCCGGTAGTCCAGGAATTGGTCAGGAGCGGTTGCCAGAAACTGGTCGAGAACCTTATCCGCGAGATTGCCGCGCACGGCAAAGTAGTCTTCCTCGACCTCGGCGCGAACCTGGTTCTGAAAAATTGGCCCCAGGTCCTTAACCTGCGGATAATCGCGCCTTTCGAGGAAAGGGTCGAGCGGATCGCCCTGGAGGAGCGCCTTTCCCAGGAAGCCGCCACCACTTACCTGCGCGAACACGACTACCAGCAGGAAGTGTATGTCCGCAAGTTCTTTGGCCCGACCTGTTCTAACCCGGCGCTTTATCACCTGGTTGTGAACACCACCAATATTTCTTTACCGGCCCTGACCGAGTCCCTGTACAAGTTCGTCAAGGAATACGAAGGTGCTTACCACCGGGCCGATACCCTTGAAGTGCACCGTCACTATAGCCGCCTGGTGGACCAGGATAGCTACACCCTGGACGAAGCCGCGCACCTGTTCTGGGTCGACCCTGATGTATTGCGGAAGGCGGTCTATCATGGCGAGCTTAAGGGCCATGTCCTTGAGCATAACCGGATAAGGCTGAGCCACCAGGCCCTGGTGGACTGGGTGAAGGACCACCACCTTTATGCCAGGTTCGAGTCTAAGAACTAAAAGAAATTTTTACTTCCCGGTTACTCTGGCAGGGCCGGGGGTGACACTGGCTGAAACCGAAGAAGCAGCCGGAGCAGCGCCGCTCAAATAAAATATTTTTGCGACTGAATTTGAGAAAAACCGGTAGAAGACTAGAGGTAAAGGTAATGAAAAGGATAGCAGTTTTAACCAGCGGGGGCGACGCGCCCGGTATGAACGCCGCGATTCGGGCGGTAGTTCGGACCGGGCTGGATATGGGCTGGCAGGTTTTCGGTGTCCAGAACGGCTACGCCGGGTTGGGCGATGACAATATGGTCGAATTAAATGCCCGCGACGTGGCCGGGATTATCCAGCGCGGCGGGACCATGCTCGGCAGCGCCCGCTGCGCCGCTTTCCGCACGGAAGAAGGGCGCAAACTGGCCCTTAGCAACCTTATCAAGCACGACATCGAGGGGTTGGTGGTTATCGGTGGCAACGGGTCGCAGACCGGGGCTTACGAAATTTCGAAACTGGGCTTTCCGGTGGTCGGGATTGCGTCTACCATTGATAACGATTTGTTCGGCTCGGAAATCACTATCGGGGTCGATACGGCCCTGAATATCGCGCTCGAAGCGATTGACCGGCTGAAAGTCACCGCTTCGTCGCACCACCGGGCCTTCCTGGTAGAGGTGATGGGCCGCGATTGTGGTTATCTGGCCCTGGTGGCCGGGATTACCGGCGGGGCCGAGGCTATCGCTATCCCTGAGATTGAAACCAACCCGGAAGAACTGGCCGCCGAACTGCGCCACGCCTACGAACGGGGCAAGGCCCACGCTTTGATTGTGGTGGCGGAAGGCGCCCGCTATAATGCCGAGGCCCTGACCAACTATTTCAAAGCCCATAGCGAACGGCTCGGTTTCGAATTGCGGGCGACCCAATTAGGTCACGTCCAGCGGGGCGGCGCGCCCGGCGCCTTTGACCGTTTGCTGGCGACCCGGTTGGGGGCCGCCGCCACCCAGCAACTGGCCCTGGGCAATACCGGTGTCCTGGTCGGTCTGCAAAAAAGCGTCATCACCAAGACTCCGCTGGACGTGGTGGTCTCTTCCAAAAAACCGCTCGACACCTCCTTATTCGAACTGGCCCGAATCCTGGCTAAATAAGACATATACCATCAAGGAGGTTAAGAGGTTTCTTTACAAGTACCCCGTCAACGCAGACGGGGTACTTTATTTTTACTTAATTATCCGGCAGTTCTGTTAAGAATGCGTAAAGCCTCTTGCAAACCGTCAAGGTTTTTGATTTAATCTATCACGTGATAGATAAATTATTGGAAGAAAAATGGCACCGGGAGCGGTTGAGCAATAGTTGACCAGGCACCTGACTACCGAAGAAACCCAAAAGAATATTTTGCGTGTGGCCGAAACTCTTTTCATGGAACTCGGCTACCAGGCTGTCAGTACCAGGCAGGTTGCCAGGGAATGTGGTATTTCCCAGCCGACCCTGTACTATCATTTCGCCGATAAGCAGGAGCTTTACGTGGCGGTTTTGCTGGAAGCCCTGCGCCGGATGAGCCGCGACTTGCAGGTAATCGTTGCCGGACCGGACCAATCTATCGAGGAAAAGCTAACCCGGATGTCGGTTTATATCCTGCGGCAGACCAGTCACGATATAAATCTGAGGAGCATGCTGCACGATATTGAATCGCAGTTGGACGAGGCTTCCCGGCTGAAAGTGAGTGAAGCTTTCTTTACCGGCATGATTTTACCGATTACCGGGGTTTTGCAGGGAGTCCCACGCCCGGAAAGCGGGTTATCGCCGGTGAAATTGGCCTTCGTTTACCTGAGTATCCTTTCGAGTGGGGCCGATAGAGATTTCCAGCGCCTTATGGGCCGGGCAATCTCGCCGGATGCCGTAGCGCGGGAAGCCGTCAGCCTGACCCATCTTTTCTTACACGGCCTCTTACACAGCTAATTTTTTTAATTTTAATCTATCATATGATAGATAAACGGGGTCCTGGCCGGGCTCCTGAAGAAACAGGTTATTTTTTAATTTATGTCTATCGGATGATAGAAATTCACACTTTTTGCGGGAGTAAGAGTTTTAGGATTAAGGACGTTTTTAAGGACGTTAAATAGGAAAAATAAGCCAGGTTATGGCGAAAGGAGCAGCGATGAGTTTGAATAAGGCTTCGGGGAAGGACCAGACCGGTCTTCGACCGGCTGATACAGGTTTATTTTACCGGGTCGGGGCGGCTGTCACCGGGCCACGGGGCCGCTGGGTCACGGTCGCGCTCTGGATTGTGGGGATTGCTTTACTGGTGGCTTTACCGCCCAAGGTCAGTTCGCTTTACAGCGATGGGGCCAGCACCGGGATTGGCGACCAGGAATCGGTCCGGGCGGCGAACCTGTTAAAAAGTAAATTTCCGGGTGGAAACGCCCTCCCGGCCATCATCGTTTTTAATAACCCGGCGGGTTTGAATGACCAGGATTACGCCAAAGCCAAACAAGCCAGCGACTGGTTGACTTCCAACCAGAAACCGGCTTCGGTCGGGAGTGTCGTTTCGATAAATACGGTGCCCCCAGCCCGGTCCGAACTCGTATCGGCCAACGGCACGACCCTGGAGATTATCGCGGCCCTGCAACCGCCTGCCGTCACCACCGACCTGGGCAAAGATGTTACGGCCATTCGCAAGTATCTCGAACCCTTAGAGGGGAGCGGCCTTACCATCAATGTCACCGGCCCGGCAGGGGTTATCGCCGATACGACCGCCATTTTTAGTGGGGCCAACTTTGCCCTGCTGACCGCGACGGTAGCCCTGGTACTGGTGTTGCTGTTAATAGTTTACCGCTCGCCGCTGCTGGCGATTACGCCGCTGGTGGTGGTCTTTGTCGCCAGCGAGGCGGTCAACGGTCTGCTCGCGCTGGGCGCGCAGGCGGGTTGGTTCGAGGTCACGGCCCAATCCAACTCGATTATGGAAGTGCTCCTTTTCGGCGTCGGGGTGGACTATACCATTTTCCTGGTGTCGCGTTACCGGGAAGAACTGCAAAGAGATTCCGACCGGCTTTCCGCGCTCCGTCACGCTTATAGCCGGGTGTCCGAAGCTATATTGTCGAGTGGGGCGACCGTTATTGCCGCCCTGCTGACCCTTTTGCTGGCCCAACTGGGCTTGTACAAGTCGCTGGGGCCGTCGCTGGCGATTGGGGTCGCGGTTATGCTGCTGGTTGGCCTGACACTGGTCCCGGCCTTGCTTTCGATTGTCGGGCGGGCGGCGTTCTGGCCCTTTATTCCAAAATACGACCCGGCGCTGGCAGGGGCGTCCCAGGAGAAAATCGGCCTGTGGGGCCGCCTGGCGCGAATGGTCGCCAAGCACCCGGCCAGGGCCCTGTGGATTAGCACCATCGCCCTGATGATTTTAGGGCTGGGGAACCTGGGCGTGATAGATGTCTTTAACTTCCTGACCGGCTTCCGCCAGCCAACCGACTCGGCGGACGGCTATAAAGTCCTGGCGGCCAATTTCCAGCCGGGTGCGTTGGCCCCGACCGATGTGCTGCTGGTTTCGAATAACGGCACCAACCTTTCGGAAAAGACGGCGGCCGTGACCCAGGTCAGCCAGGCTATCGCGGCGGTCCCCAACGTTGCCAAAGTCGGACGGCCTACCTTCTCAACCGATAACACGGTAGCCCGGTTGCAGGTTACTCTCAAGACCGACCCCTATGGTGAAACCGCTATGGATACGGTCCAGCCTTTGCGGGATACGGTTAAAAACACCATCTCTCAAAGCGGCCTGGGCGGGACCAGCCTGGTCGGGGGAGTCAGCGCCCAGAACGCCGACACCCGCGCGGTCAACAATGCCGACAAGCTGTTGATTATCCCGGTGGTAGTGATTCTAACCACCCTCATCCTGGGCCTGTTGTTGCGGAGCGTGGTCGCGCCTCTCTACCTGATAGTGGCGGTGCTATTGAACTTCTTCGCGACGGTCGGGGCGGCCTCTTTCCTGTTCGTAACCATCCAGGGGGATGATGGCCGCTCTTATGCCATCCCGCTTTACGCCTTTATCTTCCTGGTGTCGCTGGGAGCCGACTATACCATCTTCCTGATGACGCGGGTCCGGGAGGAAGTAGTCGAGCATGGGCTTGAAGCCGGGACGGTCCTGGCGCTGAGCCGGACGGGTGGGGTGATTACCTCGGCGGGCCTGATACTGGCCGGAACTTTCCTGGTCCTGACCATTTTGCCCATCCGCGAACTGTACCAGCTTGGCGTGATTGTAGGGCTGGGGGTTATCCTGGATACTTTCGTGGTGCGGGGGGTGGTCGTGCCGAGTACGGTGCTGCTGTTGAAGAAGTTCAACTGGTGGCCTTCCCGCCTGAACGTGCCGGAAACCGCCGCGCTGGACCAGCCTACCGAGCCGGTCCGTTCTTAGAGGAAGTTATCGCATGACCACAACCCGGAGAAACCTTGATAAAAAACTCTGGCCGGAAGGCGCAAAGCCCTCCGGCCAGGGCGGGACCGGTGAAAGCCGCCCGGTTGAAAGCCTCTCCCCGGCCCAACTGGAGGCGGCGTTCCGGTACTGCCAGCGTGTGACCCGCCGGGGTTCGCGCAGTTTTTACCTGGGCTCGCGGCTGCTCCCACCGGACAAACGGCGGGCGGTCTGGGCGCTCTATACTTTTTGCCGTTCAAGTGATGACATGGTAGACCTGGAACAGGACGGCCTTGCTACGGAAGCGCGCCTGGCCCAGGTAAGCGAATGGGAGCGGCAGGTCAGGGATTGTTTCGCGGGGCAGGTGGACTCCTCCCGACCTGCCATGGTCGCCCTGGCGCATACCTTTGCCCGCTATAAGGTTCCCCAGGCCCCGGTCTTCGAATTGTTGGAGGGCATGCGCATGGATTTAACCAGAAGCCGCTATGCCTCCTTTGAGGAACTCGAACTTTACTGCTACCGGGTCGCCAGCACGGTTGGCCTGGTTATGTGCGAAATAATCGGCTACACCGACAAACGAGCGCTTCATTATGCCGTGAAGCTGGGAATGGCCATGCAACTGACCAATATTTTGCGCGATGTGGGCGAGGACGCCCGGATTGGCCGGGTCTATTTACCCCAGGAGGAGCTTCGGCGGTTCGGCTACCGCGAAGAAGACTTGTTGGCCGGGGTTAGCAACGACCGCTGGCGTGAATTGCTGCGGTTTCAGATTGAACGGGCCCGGCAGTATTACCGGGCAGCCTGGCCCGGTATAGACCTGCTCGACCCGGCCTGCCGGAATTCCATCCGGGTGGCGGCGCGCCTCTATAGCCTCATCCTCGATCAGATTGAACGCAACGATTACGATGTTTTCACCCGGCGGGCCTATGTCCCCTTGCCGCAAAAGCTGCTCTGCCTGGCTAAACAGTTGGCTGGCAAAGGGTTACAGGCCCCCGGATAATTTCCCGGCCTGCCCGGTATCCTGGGCAAACTAATACGCAATTTATCCCGCAAATATTGGGTCAAAATGATATTGACAGTTACCCATTTATTTTTTACTCTTAATTGACCAACCTTTTGCACTTGCCCTGCCCTTTGGGTTGTTTGACAAATAACAGGGAATATCTTAGATTTCGGGTACAAGCCATTTCACGGTCCTGCTCATTTCCGTGATTTCTTACAAAATTAATATAAGAATATCAGGAACTTTTGATGGGTAAACTTATCCTCCAGCGCCTCTGGCAGTCTGCGTTGGTGTTATTAGCCGTTAGTATTCTTAGTTTTCTACTCATATTTTTAACAGGCGACCCGGTAGCCGCGCTGGTCCCTTTGAATGCGCGCCAGGAAGATTACGATAATATTCGCCAGCAATACGGGTTGGACCAGCCTATCCCGGTCCAGTACGTCCAGTTTGTTATCAAAGCGTTCCAGGGCAATATGGGCGAGTCCTTTCGCTACCACACCGACGCTTTGAGCCTGGTGCTGGGCCGCCTGCCGAACACCTTTTTACTGGCTGCGGTCAGCCTGGCCCTTTCAATCCTAATTAGCCTGCCGGTCGGTATCATGGCGGCGCGCTCGAAGGGCCGCATTTTCGATGTGATAGCCTCCTTTTTCGCTCTCCTGGCGATTTCGATTCCTTCGTTCTGGCTGGGGGTTATCCTGATTATCGTCTTCGCCGGGACGCTGCGCTGGCTTCCTGCTTCCGGGTCAGGCTCCTGGCAGCAAATTATAATGCCCGCCGTCACGATAAGCGCCTTTTCCATCGGCTTTTTAATCCGGCTGATTCGCCGCTCGGTGGCCGATACCCTGCAACAACAGTACGTGGTGACGGCCCGCAGCAAGGGCCTGGCCGAGCGGGTTATCGCCTGGCGGCACGTCTTGCGCAATAGCGCCATCCCGATTGTAACGGTCCTGGGTTTGCAGTTCGGGGCCCTGCTCGGCGGCTCGGTGGTCGTTGAGACTGTCTTCGCCTGGCCGGGGGTCGGCTGGCTGATGATTCAATCTATCGAAGCCCGCGACCTGCCGGTTATCCGGGCGGCGGTGCTTATCCTGGCTATCTTTATCGTGTTGATAAACCTGGCCGTGGACATTATCTATTCCTGGCTTGACCCTCGCATAAAACTTCAACCGGGTAAAGGAGCGGGCGCATGAGCATGTTGAACCAGGGCACGACCGACCAACTGCCCGGCGCTGATGCCAACCCTTCCGGCCCGGTAGCCCCGGCTCCCGTTAAACTTGGCAAGCCCAGGCGGCGTTGGGTCCGCAACCGCTCGACCCTGATTGGCGGTCTTATCGTTGGAATAATTATCCTGGTGGCGCTGGTCTCGCTATTCTGGACCCCTCATTTCTACGACGAGCAGGACTTAAACCGCAGCCTGTTGCCTCCCTTCTGGATGGATGGGGCCGACCCCGGCTATCCGCTCGGCACCGATTTGAATGGCCGCGATTTGCTTAGCCGCCTGATGGTAGGGGCGCAAGCCAGCCTCTTTGTCGGGGTGGCCTCGGTGCTGGTCGGCGGGGTTATCGGCATGGTATTGGGCCTGGTAGCCGGGTTTTTTGGCGGCTGGTGGGAAGCCATCATCATGCGGCTGGTCGACATCCAGTTGTCGCTGCCGGGCGTCCTCCTGGCGATTGCGGTGCTGGCGGCTATCGGCAAGGGGCTTTTAAATGTCGTGCTGGTGCTGGGTTTTGTAAGCTGGGTCCAGTACGCCCGGATTGTGCGCGGCTCGACCCTGGCGGTCAAGTCGCAGGAGTACGTCCTGGGGGCCAGGGCTATCGGGGCCAGGAACTGGCGGCTTATTTTAAGACATATTATGCCCAATATCCTGCCGCCTTTGATGGTGGTCGCGACCATCAATGTATCTTCAAATATTCTTTCCGAGGCGGCCCTGAGTTACCTGGGGGTTGGTGTCAACATCTCGACAGTGACGTGGGGTGGGATGCTAAACGAGGGCAAGACCCTTTTCGACGTATCGTGGTGGAACGCGGTCTGGCCCGGTTTGGCTATCTTGATTGTCGTTTTTGGGATAAACCTGTTAGGTGATGGGTTGAGCGACGGGAAAATGTAGCTGGCAAAAGTTTTTAGAGGTCAGAAGTCAGAGGTTAGAGGTCAGAAGTCAGAAGTCAGAGGTCAGAGGTCAGAAGTTAGAGGTCAGAAGTCAGAGGTTAGAGGTCAGAGGTCAGAGGTCAGAAGTCAGAGGGGAGTGTTTAGTGGTTGCATTTCTACAGGTGCAACTGTAGGTGCGCCCGTAAGTCGCCCTTACGCGCGCAACCACTGTCATTCCGAGGGAACCGACACCCTTTAGGGCGTTTCCGGTCCTTTGGACCATATCACGGTCGAAGGTACATAACAAACTTTTCGGTTAGCAAGCAAATCGGGTTTAGTGGTGTTTATAAATAATTTGTTGGGGAGAGAGCAACATGGATGAGAAATTGAGTGACAAGATAATCCCTGAAAACGGCTCCGGCGAGGAGCAGTTGTTCCTGGATTCCCGGCGCGGCCTGAACCGCCGCGAGTTCGTGCGCCTGACCAGCCTCCTGGGCGCGGGCGTGGTCGGTTCGTTGGCCCTGGCAGCCTGTGGTGATGCCACCGCGACCCAGGCGGTTTCGCCCACCACGGCGGCAGCCGCCGCGACCACCGCCCCGGCGGCGACGACTGCGGCCTCGGCAACGACCGCTGCGGGCGCCACCACTGCGGCCTCGGCTACTACGGCGGCGGGCGCTACCACGGCTGCCGCGACCAGTGCGGCTGCGACTACGGCGGCGGCTGCCGCGACCACCGCCGCTGCCGTGACTGCGGTCGGCACCCTGACGATTGCCCAGGGCGTCGATATTGAAAGCCTCGACCCCTACGTGACCACCAGCGGGGCCAGCAAGGGCATCATGTGGACCATCTTTGACCGCCTGGTAGTCAAGGATATTGACTTCAAGCTTCAGCCGGGCCTGGCGATCAGTTGGAAGACCCTCGACCCGAACACCTGGGAACTCAAATTGCGCCAGGGCGTCAAGTTCCACAATGGCGAGCCCTTTGACGCCAACTCGGTCAAGTTCAGTTTCGCCCGTTTCGTTGACCCGGCCATTAAAAATGGCTATGCCAGCAACCTCAAACCCGTGACCGGTGTCGATATCGTGGACGACTATACCGTCCATGTCAAGACCTCGGCCCCGTTCGGTGACTTTATCGAGACCCTGAGCGGCTATGTCGAAATGCTGCCGCCCAAAGCCGCCGCCGATACCGCCTCCTTCTTGAAGACGCTGCCCGGCACCGGCCCTTACAAGTTCGTTTCCTGGAACGCCAACGACAAATTCGTGGTCGAGGCCGCCGGTCCTCACTGGAGCGGCGAACCCCGCATCAAGCAGGTGATTTTCCGGCCTATCCCCGACGGCACCGCCCGTATCAATGAATTGAAGTCGGGCGGCGTGGACCTGATTACCAACGTCCCGGCCTTGCAGGTCAACTCGCTTCAGAACCAGAGCGGCATCACTGTTTCGCGGGCCCTCAATAGCGGCTCGATTGTCCTTATTCCGAGCTTCCTGACGACTGATGTCTTTAAGAAGAAAGAAGTCCGCCAGGCCATCAACTACGCGATTGACAAGGACGCCCTGATTAAAGTGGTCTTGCAGGGGAACGCTTCGCCGCTGGAAAGCCCCTATGCCAAGTTCATTCCGGGCGGCTATGTCGAAGGTCTGCCCCCCTACAAGTACGACCCTGATAAAGCCAAGTCTTTGCTGGCCGCCGCCGGGTATCCGAACGGCTTCAAGTTCAGCTTCAAAGGCCCCAACGGGCGCTATTTGCAGGACAAGCAAATCTGCGAGGCGATTGTCGGCCAACTGGCAAAGGTCGGGATTACCGCCGAGCTTGAGACCATCGAGTGGAGCACCTACGTCCAGGGTATTATCGGGCGCAAGTACGACATGTTCTTCCTCTTGCAGGGTGGCGCGCCGGTCAGCGTCAACGCCCAGACCAACTGGAGCAGCAAGATTAAGGGTATCGCCTGGCAGGGTTACAGCAACCCTGAAGTGGACGACCTGATTGATAAGGCCGGGCAGACCGTCGATGATGCCCAGCGTATCGCCCTGTACGAGCAAATGGACAAGATTATCTGGGACGACGCGCCCTGGATTTTCCTCTACAACCAGCAGGACATCTACGCTTCGGCGGCTAAGGTCAAAAACTTCAAGCCGACTTCCGAAGCGGTGGTCCGGCTCGATAAAACCGAGGTGAGCGCATAATGCGGCAGATGCTCGAAAATTGCCAGGTTATCCCCTGCGAGGCAGGGGGTGACCCCGGCGTAATCCACGACGGCGCTATCATAATCAACGGCAACAAAATCGAGGCGGTGGGGCGGCGAGAAGACCTCGCTCCCCTCCGCTCCCAGTTCGAGCCGCACCAGGTTCGCGACCTGGGCGGGCGCTGGGTCATGCCGGGCCTGATGGATATGCACGTCCATCTTAGCCTGGCCTTGCCCGGCAACGGCCACCTGCTGGCCCAGGTCGAGGACGATATGGACCTGACCATGCGGGCCTACCGCAACGCCCTGAACGCCCTTGAAGCGGGTGTGACTTTTTTGCGGACGGTCGGGGATGCCCGGTTTGTCGACTTGCATATCAAACGGGCCATCAATAGCGGCACTCTCAAGGGGCCGCGCCTTTTTTGCGCCGGGCACATGGTCATTATTACAGGCGGGCACGGGCATGGCCGGGGCGCGAAAGAGGCCGACGGGCCGGAAGGGTTCCGCCAGGCTGTCCGCGAACAACTCCGGGCCGGGGCCGACCTGATTAAGCTGGCAATTACCGGGGGTATCGCCGGGGAACACGAGGCCATCACCGACTCCCAGGCGACCGTCGCCGAGATGGAAGCGGCGGCCCAGGCCGCTCACAACGCCGGGCGGCGCATCACGGCCCACGCCGGGAGCGCCAAGGCGATTACCCAGGGCGTCCTGGCCGGGCTGGACTGCGTCGAACACGGCTATTTCCTGGACGGCTGGACGGTCGACCTGATGGTAAAGCAGGGTACATTCCTGGTGCCGACCCTCTCGGTGAGCCGCGCCCCCGAATATATGCGCGAACGAGGCTGCCCCCAGTGGATGATTGACAAGGCCCTCCGGGCCGGGGAAGGCCACATGCAGAGTTACCAGTTGGCCGTGGCGGCCGGGTTGCCGGTTGCGATGGGCACCGATATGCTCCCCGCCGAGGATTACGACAACACCCTGGCGGTCTACCGCGAGATGGAATGGATGGTCGAGGGCGGGATGAGTAACCACGAGGTCTTGCTTGCTTCGACTATCAAGGCCGCCGAGCTTTGCCAGGTCCAGGATACCCTGGGTTCGGTATCGGTGGGCAAACTGGCCGACTTGATTGCGATGCCGGAGAACCCGCTCGACAATATGCAGAACCTGCGCAAGCTCGACTTTGTAATGAAGGACGGCGAAATCTACCGCGACTTCTAATTAACTATAGGTAAAAAGGGGCTACCGACTCATGGCGACTCAATTTGAGGCAACTGCAAGCGCGTTCCTGGAAGAATACTGGCGTCTGAACCCGGTCGAGGCGACCAACGCCGGGGTCTACCGCTATAACCACACCCTACCGGATTGGAGCGAGGCCGGACAGGCCGCCCGCCTGGACTGGCGCAACCGCTACCGGGCTCTCTTTGCCGGGCCGGGTTTGGCCGCGAACGCCTCTGAAGAATTGGACCGCAAGGTAGCCCTGGCCGAACTGGCCTATTTCGAGATTGAGGATGAATGGCAGTGGTTGCGTAAGGCCCCGGCCTTTTACGTCGAAGAAGCCATGAACGGCATCAACTATTTGCTCTCCCGGCCCGACCCGGCTTCAAGCCAGGCCGAAAAGGACGAGCAGTTGGTGAGCCGCCTTTCCCAGGTGCCGGGCCTCCTGGCGCAGGGCAAGGCCAATTTGCGGGCCGAATTTATCCCACCCGAATTTATCGAAATTGGGCTGGTGGCGGTGCGCGGCGGTACGACCTTTATCAAAGGGTTAGACCTTTCGAGTATCCGAGGGGCCGAAGAAGTGCGCGGTCAGGCCCTGGCGGCTTTGGCCGATTACGAGGCTTTTGTGCGGCAAATCGCGCCGGGCGGCAGTTTTGCCACCGGGCCGGAACTGTTCGAGCGCATCCTGCGGGAGCGGCACGGCCTCGACCTGACCCCGCGCCAGTTGTACGACCTGGGCGACCAGACCGCCCGCGAGTTGCAGGGGCGGCTGGAAGCCCTGGCCCGCCAGATTGATTCTTCGCGGACCTGGCAGCAGATTGTCGAGGAGTTAAAGGCGGCTCACCCGACCCGCGATACCCTGTTGCAGACCTACTGGGACGAGGCTATCAAAGCCAAAAGCTTTGTCGAAGCCCACAATCTGGTCCGCATCCCGGCGGGCGATGTTTTCGAGGTCCGGCCCACCGCCTCGTTCTTGCGAGCGACCATGCCGCTCGGCCACTTCGAGCAGACCCCGCCTTTCTCGCCCACCGACAACCTGGGGGTGCTTTACATAACCCCTATTGACCCGACTTTACCTGAGAGCCGGCAGCAGGAGTTGTTGTCGGCCCACTGTTTCACGGCGGTACGGGCGATTTGTCTGCACGAGACCTTTCCGGGGCATCACCTCCAACTCTGGCGGGCTAAACTGGAAGGTTCGCCTATCCGCAGGCAGTTCCGCAGCACCCTCTACGTGGAAGGGTGGGCGCTCTACTGCGAGGAACTGATGGAGGAAGCCGGGTTTTTCGATACCCCGGCCCTGAGTATCTGGCAGCTCAAAAACTCGATGTGGCGGGCCGTCCGTATGATGCTCGATACCGGGCTGCACACCGGCCAGTTGACCCTGGACCAGGCGACCCAACTGCTGGTCGAGCGGGCCGGGTTGGAGCCAAACACCGCCCGGGGCGAGAATTTGCGTTACACCACCTCTCCGACCCAGCCGAGCAGCTACATGTTGGGCCGCAACCGGATTGTCGAGTTGCGCAAGCTCTACCAGGCCAAACAAAAAGAGGCTTTCCAGGTGGCCGATTTCCACGACCGCCTGCTGGCTTATAGCAGTGTTTCCCCGGCCTTTATCCCGGACGATTTATAGCCACAAGTACGGGTAAAGGCCCTACCTTAGCAGGTCCCTGGGGTGTGTGGCGGTGCCACACCCCTGTCATTCCGTGGCTTTGCCACGGAATCCCCGGTCCGTTGGACAATATCCCGGTCGGTTATTTATCGAATTGTGGTTTCTCCAATTCATTCGCGCCAATAAGGTGCCAGCACTTTCGGTTGTGCTATTCGCCAACGGCGCGGAGATTCTGGGGCTAAACCCCAGAATGACAATGGGGAGGGTCTTAGCCGTACCCGGTATAAACCAACTCCCTCCAAATTTATCCCCCTGGACAAACCTTTCCTCTCATTGCAGCCGGTTTGCTTATTTTGTTGTGCCCTCTTCACTCTATTAACAATCGAGTCCACTCTATGAGCTTAATCACATTCCAATTGTTAAATTGGCGGTATGCTTGGTTACCATCTCTAATTTGGTGTAACTTTTGTAGTGATGTAATGTGAGGAAAAAATAATATGAAACACAAGCGTGGTTTGATAGCCCTATCACTCCTGGGTTTAGTCTTACCTTTCGCGCTTTCCGTTGCGAGCGCCGCCACCGAACCTGACTACGGCGGGACTTCGCAATTCCGGGCGCGCTGGGTGGCCCAGGATGCCCTGGTCGGGAACCCGGGGGTCAACCGTCCTTATACCTGGGGTCCGAATGTACCCGGCGCCCCGGCCACTCTCAGCGAACCCTATGCCAACAGCCCCGGCGGCACACGGCGGGTGTTGTACCTGGATAAAGCCCGTATGGAAATAAATGACCCCGGCACCGGTTTTGTGACGACCGGGCTTGCGGTCAAAGAACTGGTTAGCGGTCTGCGCCAGGATGGCGACACCACTTTCACCCCGCTGGCTCCTTCCCAGACCCAGGTAGCGGGCGACCCGGTCTCGGTCAACCCGAATACGCCGGTCTATGCCTCGTTCAAAAACGTGGTGACGCTTGGCAACGCCGATGGCAACTCCAAGCCGAGCGCGATTGGTTCGACCCTCAATACTTTTATCGCCAAGGACGGCACTACTTCGACGATTGCGCCGCCGGTAAACCTTACGGTGGGGGCTTACGAGGCCCAGACCGGCCACAATATCGCCGCGCCTTTCCAGGCTTTCAAATTCCAGACCGGCCCGGTCACCGACCCGGTCAGCGGTAATACTATCCAGAACCAGCCGATTTACACCACCGACCCGACCAGCAACGTGTTCGGCCTGGCTATCAGCGAGCCGTACTGGGTTGCGACCAAAATCGCCGGGGTGGACCGCCTGGTACTGGTCCAGTTGTTCGAGCGGCGTGTCCTGACCTACAACCCGGCTTTACCGGCCAACCCGGTCGAAATGGGTAACCTGGGCCAGCATTACTACCAGTGGCGCTATGTCGAGAGCGTTTCTACGCCTCCGCCGACGACTACCCCGCCGACCACGACACCCCCGGCTACCCTCGGCAACTTCGCGGGTACCTGGAACACCAACTTCGCCCTGGTGGCCCTCAACCAGAGTGGCAATAGCGTGGTTGGCACCTACACCCGCTACGGTGAAGCCACCACCACGCCTATCCACGGCACCGTGACCGGTAACACCCTGAACGGCTACTGGGGCAACAGCACCTCGAACGTGCTGACCTTCAACCTGAACAATACGGGTACGGTCTTTTCGGGCAACTATGGCGGCTCTAACCAGTGGTGCGGTGTGAAACAGGGCAGCGGCGCTTTA
The DNA here is from genome assembly GCA_001898225.1 of Chloroflexi bacterium 54-19. Lineage (GTDB taxonomy): Bacteria > Chloroflexota > Chloroflexia > Chloroheliales > Chloroheliaceae > 54-19. The sequence goes on along the minus strand of MKTJ01000002.1, from coordinate 137,915 downwards.
CCTGCCGGGTGCGGTTTTAGCGGCAACTGGTCTACCAATATCGCTAACATGAGCCTGACCCAGAACGGTTCGACCATTACCGGCACCTATCGCCGCTATGACGAAGCGACTGACAAACAGTTCAACGGCACCGTGAGTGGTGGCGGCGGCCTTTTGACCCTGAACGGCTACTACCAGGGCAACCCGGCCCTGACGACGGTCTTCAACATGAACGGGGCCGGTAGCAACTTCGATGGGCACTGGTCTACGGCCAACCAGTGGTGCGGCGTGCGCTCCGGCAACTCGTTGCAGAACGGGTGCGGTTGGAGCGGCAAGTGGAACCTGGGCGGGGCCGGTACGGTTGCCAACCTGACCCAGACCGGCTCCAGCGTGAGCGGCACCTATGTCAATATCACCAATGGGACTGTTAGCGGTACCATTACCAGCGATGTCTTTACTTTAACCGGTAACTGGCACATCAATAGCAACACCGGCACCTTCAAATGGGTGATGGTGAGCCAGGCCCTGGTTCCGCAGAAGTTCCAGGGTAACTGGGATGGCACCAATCCCTGGTGTGGTTACCGGGACGGCACTACGGCCCCCAGTCCCTGTTATCTTGCCTAAGTCTCAGGCTTAAAAATAAAACCCCCTGGCTTCGTTTGAGGCCGGGGGTTTTTAGTTCTTTTTCTATGTAAAACTAAACACTAAACACTGAACACTAAAAACTTGCATTTATTGCAACAATGGGTCTATCAGGGCGATACTCTGGCGCAAGCGTTCTTCCGGCGACCCCGATACGATTTTGTAGGGCCGCCCGGTCGCTTCCAGTTCTTCCACGAAGGTCTGATGCATCCACTCGCGGATATGCTCGCCGTCGCGGGTGCCGTCCTGGACAAACGGGATAGCGGCATCGGTCAGGAGATAGAGGTCGTAGCGGCGGGGCGCGGCCAGGGCTTCGACCGCCGGGGAGCGCTTTTCCAGGTAACGGCGGTGCCAGATCGAGGTGGCGAAAGCATCGGTGTCGCAAACCAGGAGGCGGTTAGACTCGCGAGCGGCGGCGTCCTCCCGGCGGCATTGTTCGCGGGCGATGGTTTCAAACTCGCGGCTTTCCCACGGTACGTCCGCGCTTTCCCGGAATTTTATCTCGCAATACTCGCGGCCATATTCGGTCACCCAGTTGGTCCGGTAATGTTCGGCCAGGGCGGCGGCCAGGGTCGTCTTACCGGTAGACTCGGCCCCGACCAGGCAGACCCGTTTAGCATAAAAGGCCCGGACGCACGGTTCAATAAAGTCCCAGTTCTTGAGGGGGCTGGCCCGGACCGCCGTCCCCGACACCGGCACCGCCTGGCGCGCTTTATCCACCTGGACGTGTTCGCAGCCCATAAAGGCAGCGTAGGGATAGCCGTAGTCCTCGGAGGTAAAGACCACGTCGGGGACATACCCCAAAATTTTGATGGTATTCTCGGCCCAGGCCCTGGAATCGTCGTCGGGCAAGGTGTCCTTGATAGCGATAACCTCCACGTCAGGATGAATCTCGCGCAGCCACCCGGCCCGCAATTCGCCCGGCGGGTTCTCGCCCGGTTTCCAGCACAAAATCACGGTCAGATGGTCTACCTGGGAGCGCCCGGTGTCAATCAGGTATTTATGGCCCCGGTGCGGCGGGTAGAACTTGCCGACAATAACACCGCGTCTAGTCATTGGCCACTACTCCCGCTCCGGGTTTGAGCGAGGCGGAAATGGGCTGAGTGGCCGGTTCTTCCCGGAGAGCCTTGCGCCACTGGTTTAGCCCTACGATGCACATGGTCAGGAAGATGGCGTACAAAAAGCCGGTCAGAAAGAGTCCTCTTGAGATGTAAAGCCCGATGTAGACGACATCCACGCTTATCCAGACGTACCAGTTTTCCAGCAACTTGCGGGTCAGCATGTACTGGGCGACCAGGCTCAAAACCGTGGTGAGGGCGTCGAGGAAAGGCGCGGAGTCGTTGACCGATTGCAGGAAGATGGTCAGCCCGGTCGTGGCAACGATGGTTATAGCGGCGAGGACCCCGGCATGGGGCAGGCCGGTTTTCGCCACCAGCAGTCTGGTCCGGTTTTCCCCGCCGTGCAGCCACCAGTACCAGCCGAGCCCGCCCAGCACGACATAGACGACTTGCAGGCTCATATCGGCGAAAAGCCGGGCCTCGAAAAAGAGGACGATATAGAAAAGGTTGTTGGCGATACCTATCGGCCAGTTCCAGATGTTCTGCTTGACGGTCAGCCAGACGCAAATCGCCCCGGTGATAAAGCCCAGCGCCTCGGTCAGGCTGTATGGAAAGATGTTTAACAACGCCCCGGCTACCAGTATTACCGATGCGATAACGGCTATGGCCCATTCAATTGGTTTCATACCTGCTCCCCCACGCCTTTACTAAGTGTATAAACTACACTAATATCATAGCACAGTTTTTTGGAATTGCAAGAGGTTATTTTACACGAGGTTAAATAAAAAGGGCCACCGGGGAAAGGTTAAAATCCAGGTAAACAAACGGCGCGATTTGTTTGCCAGATTTTAACTTGACAGGGCCGGGTTTGGCGTTTTAAATAGGATTACCATGCTAAAGACGACCACCATTTCAAGAGTATTTTCCGCCCCACCCATTCCAGGCGACCACGGCGCTTATGCCATGCTGCTGGTCCCGGCAGTGGTCGGCCTGATTGCCGGGGCCATGCGCGGCCTCGACCCCACTATAAATTTCTGGCCCGCCGCTATCCTTCTGTTACTGGCTTTGGTGGCGGTCTTCTTTGCTTTCGAGCCGCTAGATATTCTGGCAAAACCGGGTATAAACGAGGTGGCCCGGCAAAGGGCCCGGCTGTGGCTGGCGATTTACCTGGGTATAACCCTGCTCAGCGGGGCACCCCTGGCCCTGCTCTGGCAGCGCTGGTGGTTGGTCTGGCTGGCTATCCCGGCCACTTTACCCCTGCTGACCTTCCTGGTAGCCAGGAGATGGCGCAAACAGCGCAGCCTGGGCGTGCGCTGGCTCGGTATTGCCGGGCTGGTCGTCAGTGGCCCGGCCTGTTATTACCTGGCGACAGGGGCGCTGGACGATTTGGCGCTCGGTCTGTGGGTGGTGGGATTGGTCTATTTTGGGAGCAGTCTGTTTTACGTGCGGGTCTGGTTCGAGGCTAAAAAACGGGAAAAGACCCGGCCAAAAGACTCTCGTATTCCCGGTTGGCTCCTGGCCCTGACGCTCGGTTACCTGGGCCTGGGTTATTTGGTGGTCGCCGGGCTGGCCGCCCTGACGATATTGCCCTGGACCGTTTTGCTCGTGTTCGCCCCCATGACTGCCAAAATGTTGATGGCTTTGCGCCGACCCCCGACTTACATTCCTATCAAACAGGTCGGTTTATTCGAATTCGCCCAGAGCGCCGTTTTTGCCCTCTTGCTGCTTTTAGTCCTGCGCTAACCGCTATAAAATATACTTTTCTTTTGAAATCTGGTCGGCCAGCCGGATGGGTTCGGGCAGACGGTGACCTCTCAGGCATTTCAAGATTATTTGAATAGCGGTCGGCAGGTCAATTTTGTGGCCGACCGAGACAAAGAGCGGTTTTGAGCCGGGTCTGGTCCTGACCACTGCCCCGATGGTTTCTTGTCCGCTAGAGGTCGTGTCGGTCAACGGGGAGAAATCCCCCAGGTCCGGGCCGGGTGGGGCGTACTCACCGACCAGGCGGGTTTTGGCGCAGCCGATAGCCGGGCAGTCGAGATAGACTCCGATATGGCTGGCAAGACCGAAACGGCGCAGGTGGGCATAGCCGTGCCCGTCGAAAATCAGCAGGTCCGGTGTAAGGGTCAGGGTTTCGAGGGCTTTGAGGACTGCCGGGCCTTCCCGGAAAGAAAACAGCCCCGGCACGTAGGGGAAGGGGTTGGGCAGCGAGATTTTGGCCTGTTCCAGCAAAGTTAGTTCCGGGAACGATAAGACGCAGACCACCGCCAGGGCCTGGTCGTCCGCGTAAGAGGCGTCAATCCCGGCTACCGTTTTTAGCCGGGCCGGGTCGAAACCGTTGGATAGGATAACTTTATGTTGCAGTCTTTCCTGGAGGTCGAGCGCCTCCTGGACCGATACGTTCCAATCGTGCATTTTGTTCTTTTATTTCCAAAACAAAAAATTGTCATTTCGAGGGAGGCTGTAGAAACGAACCAATAGTGAGAAAATAGACCCGACCGAGAAATCGGGGCACCCACTTTTGTGGGTCCCGATAGCGAAACGTAAGGTTGAAGACCTGGCCGCGTACAACGAGCCTCAGGTCACAACCTGAGGTTGTCAGGTTGAAACCTGATTCTGCCTGAAATATGGGACAGGTTTTGTCTTTTCGTTGCGCCAATGGCGTGAGATTCCGTAAGCCGCAAAACGATTAAGGCAAGTCACCTTTCACCAGCGGCTTACGGAATGACAAGGGTATGGTAGAGGGCGACAGTGTTAAGGGCGGCGGCGATCCAGCTAAAGCGGTCCTCGACCAGCTTGCGGCCTCGCTCCCCTAACTCTTTGAGGTTCGCGGGTGAGAAGGCGGCCAGTTCGAGCAGGTGGGCAGCCAGGGCGGCGGCATCGGCAGTCGGGAAAAGACGGCCATCTTCGTACTCGCCGCTGGCGAAAACTTTATCGGGCAGACCCCCGGTCCGGCTGGCGATAACTGGCAGGCGGTGGGCCAGGGCTTCCAGGGTTACGAGCGAACTCCCCTCGTACAGGGTCGGGTGGACGAACAGGCCGGCCAGGTCGTAGAGGGCGTGAAGGGTCGGGGTATCTACCGGACCGAGCCAGCTAACCCGTTCCGTCAGACCCAGCCGGGCCGTTTCCTGCCGCAACTTCTCGGCCTGACTGCCCCCGCCGACCACCAGCCAGCGCCAGCCCGGTTGCAACTCCGTCAACTTCTCGCGGACTTGCCCCAGGGCCTCCAGCATTACCTCGAAACCCTTGTTGCCTTCTAATCTCCCCACACTTAACATAATAAAAGGATTTTCGAGGTTAGCCGCGTATTTCCGGCGCAGTTCGAACGAATTTATCCCGGCGGCTTCCCGGTCGAGTTCGTCCAGGGCGACCGCGTTCGGCACCAACGCGATTTTCGAAAGCGGAACTTTGAGGTTGCGCTCGACTTCCGGTACCAGGGCAGTGTCGGTCGCGATAACGGCGGCGGCGCGAGAGGCGGTCCGGCGCAAGAGTGCTCGGAAAGGGGCATAGGCCAGTTGTTTGGCCCGCGACCGCCCGCTAAATTCTTCCATGCCGTGCGGGTTGAGGACCAGGGGCGTTGTTGGCAACTGTTTTCGGGCGTAACCGTACCCGGCCAGGCCGTGAGCGTGGACGATGTTGGCCGGGGGGAGTTCGTGGCGGACCGCCCGGCCCAGCCGCAGCGAGAAAAGTGGGTAGTTCACCAGGCGGTCGGGGATGCCGTTTCGTTTTAGGATTTTAAGGGTGGTGTAGGGTACGGGAAAGTGGCGCACCTGGGCCTGCCAGGCCGGGTCGTCCACCGTCGCGGGATTGCCGGGGTCGGGCGGCTGGGTGTAGAGCCGGACTTCGTGGCCGAGCCGGGCCAGTTCGAGGGTCAGGTGATAGACGTGCCGTTCGAGACCGCCGTATGGATGGAAAGGGTAGCAGGCGCGGGCCAGGTGGCTGATTATCACGGTCGGCCCTGCCTTCCGGTCTGATTGCTGGCTAAAACGGGCACTTTCATTCTTTTCCGGTCAGGGTGCGGTAAAGTTTTTCGACCCGCTCGACTACGGCCTCCTGGCTGAATTTCTCCCTGGCGGTCTCGCGGGCGGCGGCTTTGAGGCGGTCGCGTTTTTCCTCCTGGCCGGGCGCGAGAATGTCCGCGAGTTGCCGGGCCATGCCGGGAGCGTCCTTTGCTAACAGACCGTTGTGGTCGTGCCGGATGATGTCGGGCGTGCCGCCGGTCTCCATCGCCACCACCAGCGCCCCGACGCCACTCGCTTCAAGCAGCACCCGGCTGAGCGGTTCGGGCCAGAGCGAGGGAAAGAGCAGCGCCTCGGCGTGTTTCATCAGACGCAAGACCTCCTCGTTTTTGGCCCAGTCCAGCACCCGCAAGTTCAAGCCGTCGCGGACGGCCTGTTCGAGTTCGCCTCGCAGCGAGCCGTCCCCCACGGCCAGGGTCGGCAGGTCCGGTCGGGCCTGGCGCAGCACATCCAGCAGCAGGCGCGCCCCCTTGTTTTCCTCGAACTTGCCTACGAACAGTAAATAAGGTTTATCGGTGCCGGGAGTGGCGGGCGGCTCGGCCACGATTTGCTCCAGGCGGTCGAGGTCCACGAAGTTTGGCAGCACTTCGAGCCTTTCCGGCGGCATGAAGGGCCTTAGTTTACCCGCGATATAGCCGCTAACGGCCAGGGTACGGTCGGCCTGGGCCAGCCAGTTCTGTTTTAATTTGAGGTTAGAACCCATGTAGAGTGATACCGGGGCGGCGGCTATCCCGCCCGGACCCTGGTTGCGGTAGAGGCAGACCAGCCGGTTTAGCTCGCTGCACCCCGGACAGACCTTGTCACCGCTCAGGTGGGTGGTCCAGTAGCAGACCGGCCAGTAGTCGCGCACGGTTGCCACCGCCGGGATACCGGCCTCGTGGGCGGCCCGGACCGAGGGCGGGATGGTCAGGTAGTGCTGGCCGTGGGCCAGGTCAATCTGATTCTCTTTGAAGAACCCTGCTAAAAATTCGGCAAAGGCCGGGTAGAGCCGTTCGTTGCGGGTGTAGTTGCGGACGAAAGGGAGTTTAGCGGCCCGGTAATGATACTCGGTTACGGGCAAGCCCTCGTATTCGCGCTCGGTTGTGCCCGGTTCCTGGCGTTCGCGGGGCATCACAACCTGGACCCGGTGGCCGCGTTGCTCTAAAGCCCGCGCCAGGTAGAAGGTGCTCCAACCGCTGCCGCCGCTATTGGGCGGGAAAACGTCTGTAACCAGGGCTAGTTTCATTAAAACTCTCGGTAAAAGTAAAACGTTGAACGACTTTGCATTCCCCCTGCCGGGCTTACCGTTTTAGCTTCCGGCGGGCGAACTCCCCGGCTCTTTTCGAGGCTTCCCTGATAGTGGAGAGCCGTGGAATGCGCCATTTTTTCAGGCCGAACCTGCTGCCTGGGGCAGTGGGGTTTTCCTGCTCCAATTCCTGGATCAATTGGTCGAGCGAATGGCAGTGGGCTTCCCAGCTAAACTCGCGGCTGACCCGGTTGCGGGCGGACTGTCCCATGCGCCGCCGCTCCCAGGCCGCCACCGCGCCGGGAGCCAGGATTTCCTGTAAAGCATCGGCCAAACTTTGAGGGTCGCCTTCTTTGAAAAGCGCCCCTTCCTCGCCGGGCCGGATAATCTGGTTCAGGGGCGGCAGGTCGGGCGTGACCGTCGGCAGGCCGAGCGCCATGTACTCGAAAATCTTCAGGGGCGACCAAAAGAACCCGGCGGCCCGCAGGGGCGGGTGTTTGGAGGTGTCGAAAGGCGCGACCCCGCAATCGGCCAGCGAGAGATAGGTCGGCATCCGTTCGTGCTTGATTTTTCCGGTCAGGATGACCCGCTTTTCGAGACCATACGCCGCGACCTTCGCCCGCAAGGAGGCTTCTTCGGGGCCGCCCCCCAGCAGTAGAAAATATAACTGGTCGTCCTTTGGGGCCAGGCGGCGGGCCGCTTCGACCAGGATGTCAACCCCGTGCCAGTGGCGAAAACTCCCGGCAAAGACCGCCACCCGCCCCCCGCTGTTCGCGTCGGGCAGGCCAAGTTGAAAGCGCAGCCGGAGTTGCTTCTCCGGGTCGATTTTTTCCGGGTTGAACCGTTCGGTGTTCGCGCCCCAGGGGAGTTCGGCGATTTTGGCGCGGTCTATCGCTTTGGGGACGGTCGTATGCAGGGGCGTGACAATCCGGCCCGCCCATTGGCATTGGAGGGTAGCCCACCATTCCAAACGCCGGAAAAGCAGCTTATCCACCAGGAATTTTTTGGTGCCGGGCGGGTCCACCATCAGGGCGTTGACTTCGAGGATGGAGGGCAGGCGGTGCCGCCGGGCGTATATCATCCCGGCCCCGGCCAGGTTGTAATAACGCTCCATCACCAGGTCGGGCTTGAGGACTTTCGCCAGGCGGGCCAGCCAGGGATAGCTCAGCAAATTAAGATATTGAGGCAGTCGCACCCGGTAGAATTCGATGGGTAGGCCGCCCTCGACCGGCAAGGTCAGGCGGGCCGGTTGGTCTTTCTCCCGGCGGCAGACCACGTGCAGTTCGTGGCCCAGTTTGCTCAGTTCGGACGCGACTTCCAGGACATGCGTAGCCCCGCCATGACTCCCCGGCGCGACCACCGCTCCGGCAACGTAAAGAATTCTCACCGGGGCTGTTTCTTCAGAATGATAAAGAAGGGACCGGTCCGCCACTTCCCAAAGAGCCAGATGTCGAGTTTCATCAGGAAGGTCAGCATTCGCAGGAACAACACAATCGGCCCGCTCTTGCGCCGGGCGAAGCTGCTTTTCAGGTTCTTGCGGACGGCCAGGTCAATTGCGGCGTTCTCCTCGTGGATTTCCTCGGCCTCGGCGGCAACCTTGGCGGCCTGGTGAGTGACTTTGTTGCTTTCGACTTCGGCCCGCAAGCGGTCCAGCCCGCCCCCGTCGGCCCAATCCGAGGTCAGCCCGACGGTGCCGCTCGCCATACGGGAGCGCACGTCTTTGCTGGTGGCTTCCTGGTGGGCTTTCTCGGCCTTGCGCTGGCGGTCGAGCTGGAAGCGCACGATACGCCGCACCCCGTACTCCCCGGCTTTGATGATTATGTTATCGACCAGCCCCTGGAAGACGCCGTTCCAGAAGATTTTCTTTTCGATGGTGAAGCCAGCCTTGTTGACAAAATATTCGAGTTCGTCCCAGGTCTTGACGGCCTTGAGATGGTCGCTCTTACGGAGTTCGTCGCGGTGAAAATCGAAAATACCGCGTTTGGTAAAGAACCCGGCGACCTTTTTTTGAAGTTTGATGACACCCCAGAGGCGACCCATCTCCCGCGTGTTTGAGAAGACGAATATGCGGCCATCCGGTTTGAGGACACGGCCCAGTTCGGTAAAGAACGGCTCGATACCGTCCAGCGGCAGGTGCTCCATGAGGTCGAGCGAGAAGACTTTATCAAACGATTCGGGGGCAAAAGGCAACTGGCGACCGTCCCCCCGGACCAGCCCGATTTCGTCTAGGGCTTCATTGGCGAACAGCGGCGCGGCGTCTACCCCGATAACGGCCCCGAATTTCTTGCGGTTCCAGTAGCAGAACCGGCCATCGCCGCAGCCCACTTCCAGGGCTACGTCTTTTTTCGAGGGTTGGAGCATTTTGCGAAGCAGGTCGTTGCGGACTTTCGCGCCCAGGAGCGGCAGGCTGATATGCTCGTGGTCGAGGTCGTGTTCGAATTCATCTTCCAGGTAGCGGGTCTGCTGGCCGACTTCGGCGCGGGGCAGGAGGTCCACATAGCCCCGGCGGGGCAGGACTTTGCCTTCCGAGACGACCGGCTCGTCTTTGCCGCTATTGTTGAAAGCGCCGTAGGAGAGGCCGCAGGTCTGGCAGACAAAGCCGCCTTCGACCGCTTCGAGGCGGCCTTTTTCCCGGTCCTTCCCGGCGGTCGCCACGCAGCGGGGGCAGCGGGCCACATCCAATAATTTTACAGTAATCAAGCGTTTGTATTCCTTAAAATAGTTCTAAAAATAGTCCTTGAAGGTCGCTTTAACCTTTTCTTCGCTCTCCTGAAAGTTTACCAGGGCATGATATTGCAACGAGGGGGCCATGTCAATTTTTGTTTTCAGTGTTTAGTGTTCAGTTTTTAGTTTTTAGTAGAAGTCAGAGGCCAGTAGTCAGAAGGCAGATGTCAGAGGTCAGTTTGGCATACCCGCAGGTCGCACCTGCGGGTGTCTCAGCGCCGTTGGCGAATATCACAACCCTTCAACTTGTCATTCCGAGCGCAGCGAGGAATCTAGCCCGAAGGGTTTCCGATGGACAATATCACGGTCGAGGGCGCATGACAGAGTCCCCCGTCAGTCGTTGGGCCAATAGACAGGCTTAGTTGATTGTAGTATATTTCCTTATACTGCACTCATAACCACTTTTAGCCAAAGGAGATTTTATGGACGCAAACAGGCCGGACGACCAGGCCGCTTTATTGGACGAGTCGCGCCGGATCTGGGACACCAACGCGGACGCCTGGGACGCCAAGATGGGCAGCGGCGGGGGTTTTCAGACCGTTTTGATTGAGCCGACCGCCAGCCGGATGCTCGACATTCAGCCCGGCGAAAGGGTGCTGGATATAGCCTGCGGGAACGGCATTTTCACCCGCCACCTGGCTAAACTGGGCGCGGAGGTGGTCGCGGCGGACTTCAGCCCCCGCCTTATCGAACTGGCGAAAGGGCGCACCACCGAAAATCTCGACCGCATCACCTACCACGTGGCCGACGCTACCAGCGAAGCCGAACTGGTAGCCCTGGCCGGACCGGAAGCCCAGCCGTTTGACGCGGCGGTCTGCAATAACGCCATCATGGATATGCCCGTCATCGAGCCGCTTTTCCGCTCGGTCGCCAGGCTTCTGAAATCGCAGGGGCGCTTTGTCTTTACGGTTATGCACCCCTGTTTTAACGGACAGGACGTGGCGCTTCAGGCTGAACTGGTCGATTATGAGAGCGCACCCCGGTATTCAATCAAGGTCTCGCGCTATCTTTCGAGCGAAGTCACCAAAGGGCTGGCGATTACCGAGCAGCCGCTTCAACAATACTACTGGCACCGCCCTTTGCACGAACTCTTAAACGCCGCTTTCGAGGCGGGCCTGGTGATGGACGGCCTGGAAGAACCGCCCTACCGTCCGGCCACGCCCCCGACCAGCGCCCTGGGTTGGTCCTTTTACGATGTGCCGCCCCTCCTTTTTGTCCGCCTTCGCCCGAAGAATTAAGCAACCAGGGATTAGTAAAGGTGGTTTACCAATTATTAGACCTGAAAGAGCGCCCCGAATTGGTCAAGGACAGTGACCATCAGGTGGTGTCTGGATGGTCACTGTCCTAGGTGAACAGGCTTAACATATAGCCGCCCGCCGCCGAAAGTACCACCACCAGCCAGGGCGGCCATTTCCAGGCCGCCAGCAAGCCGAACGCTCCCAGCCCTAACGCCAGGTCGCCAGGGCTGCGGATGGCGCTGGTCCAGGCCGGTTGGTAGAGGGCGGCCAGCAAAATCCCCACCACCGCAGCGTTGACCCCGCCCAGGGCAGCCTGAAACCCGGCCAGTTTTCTCAACTCGTTCCAGAAGGGCAGCGCACCGATTACCAGCAAAAAGGCAGGCAGGAAAATCCCGACCAGGGCGATAATTCCACCCAGCCAGCCGTTCGGGTCGGGCTTGCTGACCGCGCCGAGGTAAGCCGAGAAGGTGAACAGCGGGCCGGGGACTGCCTGGGCCGCCCCGTATCCCGCGATAAATTGTTCGTTGCTGACCCAGCCGGGCGGCACCACCTCGGCCTGTAGCAGGGGCAGCACCACGTGTCCGCCGCCGAAGACCAGCGCCCCCGAACGATAAAAGCTATCGAAAAGGGCCACCGGCTGGCTCCCCGACACCTGCCGGGCCAGGGGCAATGCCACCAGCAACAGGAAAAACGCCACCAGGCAAACGATTGCCAGGCTGCGCGGCACCGCCAGGTGGAGCGGTTCTTCTTCCGGTTTACTGGCGGCGGTCTTCGCGCCCATGAAACGCCAGCCTATCAGACCAGCCCCGACGATTATGGCTATCTGGGCCAACCCGGTCGGCCAGAGCAGGGTGATGATAGCGGCCAGGATGGTCAGGGTGGCGCGGTAGCGGTCGTTGCTGAAGTTGCGGGCCATCCCCCAGAGAGCCAATGCGACGACCGCCACTGCCACCACGGTCAGGCCATGCAGCCAGCCACTTTCGGTCAGGTTGGCCCCGTTCCCGCCAAAGGCGTTTAACCCGTAGGCAAAGAGGATAAGGGCGGCGGCGCTCGGCAGGGTAAAACCGAGCCAGGCCGCCAGGCCCCCCTTCAGCCCGGCCCGGCTGATACCCAGGGCGATACCGACTTCGCTGCTGGCCGGACCGGGCAGGAACTGGGCCAGGGCTACCAGGTCGGCGTAGGTCTGTTCGCTGACCCACTTGCGGCGGGTGACGATTTCATCGCGGAAATAGCCGAGATGGGCAATCGGGCCGCCAAAGGAGGTCAGACCCAGGCGGGTAAAGACCGCTAAAACCTCAAAAAAAGAGCCACCTGGTTTCTTCGAGGTAGCGGTATCTGGGCTGATTATAGTCTCGCCGGAAGGCGGCATTTGGGCGTCCGAGTTCATAAATGGCCGGATTTTCCTTGTTCCTGGTTCTTTTTCCACTTTATTCTCTGATGCTACTTCCCCTTGATGACGATAATATAAGGGTTTATTTTGCAAAAAACAAGGCCAGCCCGTTATCAAGGCTGGCCCTGTGCGGATGCGATTCGACTAAATTCTAGGAGGCGGTGAAGGTAGTGCTTTCGATGACGTTGGTCGTACCGGCTACGGTAATGGCGTAGGTGCCGGGTTTGCCCTCGAACAGGATAACCAGGCCGGGCGAGGCCGGGATTTCGCCGTTGGTGGTCGCCCAGGCGTAGCTGCTTTGGTCGGAGTAAACTTTGCCGGTCGCCGGGTCGGTAATCCAGACCTGGACGCGGTCGCCTTTCAACCAGCCCTCGCCGGAGAACAGCACGACTACCAACGGGCCGAGGACCAGGCCGGTGGCTTGCAGGGTCGGGGCCATTACCTGGAACGGGGCCGAAGCGATTTCGTTGGAGACGAGGCCCTGGACGGTCACGTGCCAGGTGCCGGGAGAACCCTGGAAGGTATATTCGGGGTTCGAGAAGTTCGAAAAGGTGCCGTCAGCGCTGGCGTTGAGATAGGCGCCGTCCAGGGCCCGGCCATCCGGGGTCGTGACCCACAGGGCGATTTTCTCGCCGGAGGCAAAGCCAGTCCCGCTGATGGTCAGGCCGTCGCCCAGGGCGATTTTGGGATTGACGACGGTGAGGGTAGCGGTGGCGGCGTGAGCGGGTTTCGCCGCGAAGACGGTCAGGGTCAGACTCAAAACCAGGAGCGTAACCAGAAGCAGTAATTTGGTACGGAAAGCGGACTGGCCGGGGTGTAACTTAATAGTCGAATTCATACAATCCTTTCCTGTTTTTTATTATCACATCATGCCTGAAGATATATGAAAGCTTCGAGCCGTTTGCTGCGAGATAATTTAATAATAACATAAATAACAATTTTTTAATATATTGCCGGGGAATTAATTATTGATTTAGGGGGAATTGGTAGGTAAGCCGAGCGGATTATTCAGGCGGGGATTCCTTCTAGCACCACCCGTAAAATCGTGGCGGTCATTTCATCGAGCGAAAAAGTGGTTTCTTCCTGGCCCCATTGGACCGCCGACCCCAGGATTGACCAGACGACGACCTGGGCCAGTCTTTCCAGGGTTTCTTTTGGTTGGCCGGGCCGAGAGGAATAACTTTGTTTGAGCCAGCAGAGCAACAACGTGTCCAGTTCTTCCCGGACGGTCTGCTCGAAAAGGGGCGTCGGCACATTCAGCATGGGCGGGCGGTGGTGGTATTTGCTTTCGAAATGGAGCAGGACAAACCGGACCAGGCATTCGAGGGAGAATTTGTTCCAGCCGGGGTTGGGCGGCAGGTGGCTTTGCAACTGGGCGTGAAAGTTCTGGCGAATAATCGAGGAAGTCAGGGCGTATTTGTCGGCAAAATGGATGTAAAAAGTGCCCCGGTTGACGTTAGCCCGCTCGGTAATATCCTGGACCGTGGTCGCCGTAAAGCCTTTTTCGCGCACGACTTCCTTGAAGGCGCTTTGTAGAGCCTGGCGGGTCCGCCGGATGCGGCGGTCTTCACTTCTGGCCGGTTCGGTCTCTTTCTCGGAGTTATTCATCAATTTGCCCGTTTTGTTCAGTATTCAACAGAGCCGCTCGCTTGCTTATTGAGTCCGGCGAGGGCGGCTTTTACCATTATAACCGACGGCGGCAAAGTCGTTGAAGGGGAAAAGTTTTTAGTGTTCAGTTTTTAGTGTTTAGTAGGCAGAGGGCAGAAGGCAGAGGCCAGAAGCCAGTGTTTAGTAATATAAAAGTTAACGATGAAAGGACTCAAAATGGACCGGACGATTGCGACCACCCCCACCCTGGCGGGACAGTATACGGCGGTGTTCGAGGCGCTAACCGAAATTGGCCGGGAGTATACTTCCGGCGGACAACCGGGGGCGGCCTGTGCCCTATTCGAAAAAGCCCGCCAGCTTTTCGAGCCGGGGGCGGTCCCTGCCCCGGCCCGGCTAAAGCTTTTAACCGGCTATGCCCGCAGCCTGGTAACGAACCTGTTTGTGAATCACAGCGGCGAGGAAACCCTTGCGGCGGTTTTGGGGGAAGCCCGTTCCCTGGCCGAAAGCAGTTCGGACCGCCTGGCCCTGGCCGAGGTTTTGAACCTGCTTGGCCAGACTGATTATTTTATAAGTATTTTCGGCGGCTTTGTTTCGGACAAAGAAAAAGCCCATTACGGCCCGGCCCTGGCTTACCAGGAGCAGGCCCTGGCAATCCGGCAGGAGCTAGAGGATTTAGAGGGCATCTGCGAATCGAATTTCTTTGTTGGCCTGGTCCACGAACGCTGGCAGGAGCGAGAGACCGCCCGGACCCACTACAACTTTGCGCGAGAACTGGCCGAGCAGCACCATTTTTATTTTCAAATTGCCGAAACCTCGCGCCACCTGGCCGGGATTGCCCTGGCCGAAGGCGACCTCGACGCGGCCCTGGCAAATTCTTTGCGGGAGTTGCGGGGCCGGGAACAGGCCGGGTTCAAGCCCTACCTCCCGCTCGACCACCTGCTGCTTTGCGATATTTATTTGCTAAGAGGTGAATTGGAGAAGGCCCTCGCCCACGCCCAGGCGGCCCTGGCGCTGGCCGAGGAAATGGACTACGCCGGGGCCGGGGTGCTTTCGCGCCTGCGGTTTGGCGATATAAAGCTGAAGCAGGGTGAACGAGAAGAAGCGGTGGCCGAATATAGCCGGGCGTTAGAAACGGCCCAAAAGTTGGGCCAGGCGCTGTTGTTGAACTATGCCAACCAGCGCCTGGCCCAGGCCGGGGTTTCTAGGGAATAAACCGGGAAATTAACAGCAGCCCTTATCCCAATCTTCGGGGGATTTCAGGTCAAAGACGGCCTGGTATTCCCCGACAACGATGCCGCGTACGTTTTTGAGTTTGGTCAGTTGTTTGGCTTCGTAGGCGGCAATTTCCGCTTCGTTTAATAGACCGGTCGTCCGCAAAATCCGGGATAGAATCGCTGGTTCGGCCCGGTTCGCGCCGTCCTCGATTTTCATCGCCAGGGCCACGCCGCGCTGCGGGAAGCCCATGCACCAGACCGCCTCGGCCCCGCCCTTGCTGAAAATGCGCCCGCCGGGGGCTGCTTCCATCAGGTCGGTATCGCCGCGCCCGGTCCCCGCCACGTTAAAGGGGTGGGTGTACATGGCCTCGGTGATGCGGGTAACGGCTCTGGCCCGGTCGGGGTTGCCCTGTTTTTCCCAGTAAGCGGGTTGGGCCAGGCGAGCGAAGGCGGTTGCCATCTGGAGCGTGGTCAGACCAAAGCAGACCACCGAACAGCCGTCGCGCCCGGTCGCAATCTCGGAGGGGTTCAGCCCGGCGAAATCGGCCACCGCATTGAGGATAGCCTGCTGCAAGGGGTGTTCCGGCTCGGTATAGTCCTCGGTCGGCCAGCCCATATGTTTGCAGGTCAGGAGCATCCCGGTATGTTTCCCGGAGCAATTGCTGTGCAGGTTGCTGGGGGCGCGTCCTTCCCGCCGCAACGCATCGGCGTCCGAGGGGTGATAGGGGTAGTGCGCCCCGCAGAGGAGTTGGTCTACCCGTAAGCCCGCTTTATCGAGCATGGCCTGGACCTGCCGGGTGTGTTCGGGCTGGCCGTTGTGGGAAGCGCAGGCCAGGGCGATTTCGGCGGGGGTCAGTTCAAAGGCGTCGGCGGCCCCGGTTTCGAGCAGGGGAATGGCCTGGAAAGGTTTGGCCGACGAGCGCAGAAAAGCAACCCGGTCCTGGTCGAGCGGCCCTGAAGTCAGGAGGGCCTTACCGGTAGAGTCAGCGATAGCGATAAATCCGGCGTGGCGGCTTTCGCTGATACCGCCTCGCGTTACGTGAGCTAATATGTCCATGCCCGGATGATAACATAACCATTTTCAGGCGACAATTCTATTCGAATTGGCTGCTAATTCGATTTTCCCCTTCTTAATGATGTTCGAGCGCGACCTGGGCGCTTTGAATCCCGGTGGGTAGCTGGCCGAGCTGCCTCAAAATTCCGAACTGGTCGGTAACGCTCCAGCTTTCGACTACCTTTTCTCCCTCAAACCGGAAGATGTTGAGGGTGAGGGCCTCGACCCGTTTGCCGGTGGCTGGGATGCCGCTATATTCGCCGGTATGGGTGCCGCGCCAGACCAACCGTGTAACGACTTTATCTTCGAAGGCGAACTGGTCCGCCACCTCGACGGAGAGGTCGGGAAACCCGGCCAGGCGGTTGCGGTTATTGCTTTTGGGTCCGTCCGGCCCGACCGGTTGCCCGTTAATGGTGAAGGTTGGGGGAAAGAGTTGGTCGGCCAGGTCGTGGTCGCCCAGCCAGCCGTGAGTGAACCAGTTATACGCCAGCGCGATATTTTTCTCGGCATCCATAATCTTGTTCCTTTCTTATTAATTACCCCAGCATTTGTCCTTTCGAGGTTTTATTACCGGGTAATACTTTTAAAAGCCGGTTGTGGTACAAGGAAATTCTGTAATTAAAAGTAAGGTCATTAACCTGTCGTTCTGTGACCCGCTGTACAAACGAACGTTGTTTCGTGACTTTGTGCGGGTCACAGAATCTCGCGCCGCTGGCGAAATGCAAGGTCGAAGGACTTTGTCAGGTCCAAAGTGCGCCAGGTCGACGCCTGGTGCAGCCTGAAATATGGGACAGTCAATGTTTTTACGGTACGCAACGCGCGAGATTCCGTAAACCGCTATACGATTGGGGCAAGTTGTCTTTCAACTGCGGTTTACGGAATGACAGGTTAATGACTGTGCCGAACGCCACCGACGCTGCCCCCAAGGAACCCTTCGGGCTAGATTCCTAGACTGCGCGCCGTGCGACGCGGAATGACAGGTACTTGACCTACCTGGTGTAAGTTGGTAACTGGTTCTTACATAAAAAATTATAGACGCTGCCAAAAATTTGTCAGTCCCCACCGGTTCACACTTTAATTCACATTTTGCCTTTATCTGCCCTTTCTTCTAAATACTGCCCTCTGACTACCGGCTACTGCCTTCTTGCTTCTGCCCACTAAAAACTAATCACTAAAAACTAAACACTGCTTTCTTCCCTCTGGCTACTGCCTACTGCCTTCTGGCTACAGTCTTCACTTTTCCTCCCAGGTTGACATATTATTAGGGGCGGGTCATACTTTAAAAGGTAGAAGAAGTTTCAAGTGCGCAGTAAACCAAGAGATTTGCCGGAAATTCGAAGCGAAGCAAAGTAAGAGGGCATGGTCAAAAAGTCGCTTTCCCAGGCCGGGCCGTCCAACCTGGCCGGGCTGCTGGCCCAGTACCGGGAGGAACGCGCCGGGCAACCCCAGTTTTATTACAACGAACTGGCCGACCGGGCCGCTTCCCTGGCCGAATTGCGCCCGGCCTTGCAGGATTTCCTTGACAATCAAATTTCGCTCAGCGATTACGTTCGCCGGTTGTCCGACCAGAGCCGCCGCCAGCTTTCGGCTGCGCGGGGCCGGGAAAATACCCGCTACTGGCGGTTCAACGGGGCGGGACGGCTTTTTCTCGAAAGTTATTTCAAACTGGCCGGGGCTACCAACCGCCTGAACGCCGCCAGCGCCGCCCTGCGCAACCTACTAACCGTCCCGCCAAACCTCGACACGGCAGGGCTGGCCCTCGAAAATTTCACCGCTTTCCTCGAAGAATTGAACGGGCTATCCCCGGCCACCTCCCCCGTAAGACCGGGGCTATTGCCCTACGTGGCGAGTTTCCACTGGTCGGCCCGCCAGCCCGATTGGCCGGTCTACCAGCGCGTCAGCCGGGAACAGTTGGAACGGTTGGGCCGGTTGGTCGCTTCCGCCAAAAGCCCGGCGGGCCGCTATACCAACTTTTATCTGGCTTTTGTCGGCCTGGCCGCCGAGCTAGACCTGACCAACCTGTGGGAGATGGACGGCTTTCTGGCCTGGCTCTCCCGCCGGGAACTGGCGACTGTCCGCCTGACCAGACCTCAACTCAGCCCCGAAAAGAGCGCCCAGGCGCGGGCCCAGCAGCGCACCGAGGAGTTGCGGCGGCTGCTCGAACCGGCCTTGCGGGCTTCGCTTGGCCCCGGCTTGCGCGGGACCACCCTGAGAATTAGCAACGCGCCCGGCTTTTTGCAGTTTGCCGAACCGGAGTTGCCTTTTCGCCTGGAACTGCGGCCCAGCGGGGCGGGGGACTGGCTGGCCGGGGCCAACTTCGAGGGCTTTAGCGTGGCGGCCCTGGCGACCGACGCCGGGGAGAGTGTCTTAAAAGATTTAGAGGGGTTCCTGGCGGCGCGTCCCGAATACCGCTTCTACGGTCCCGGTTTAACCGTGATAGAAAAACCGGAACCCGGCGACCTGTCGGGAGAATTCTGGCTGCTGCGTCCCTGGCCTTTTGGCAGCGCCGCTCTATCTCTGGAAGACCTCGTTTCGGAGTGGCGCTTGCTCTACCCGTTCGCCCGCCGCCTGAGCGCCCCCTTCGATGACGCCGAACCGGTTGGATTCGTGCCGGGGGCTTCTTCGGCCACCTCACCGGACGAACCGGAGCCGTTCTACCCGCTGGAACCGGCGGAGTTAGCGGCGGTGGCGGAAGCGCCCCAGGTCTATACCGTTTTGCCACCGGATGAAGCTGTCCAAAACGAACCGGAGGCCGGGCCGCCCCCGCTCCCACCTGCCGACGCTGCCGCCAGCGCCGAGGTCTTGCGAGTGGCCCGGCTCAAAGTGCCGCCGCTCAGCGCCGACCAGCTTGAAGCTTTGCGGGTCTTTTTGCAGGAAAGATTGGTGGTCCAGGCCGAAAAGATTGCCGAGATTATCACTCACCTGGAAGCCGGGCGCAGCCTGCTGTTGTACGGGCCGCCCGGCACCGGCAAGACCCGCCTGGCCCGCCTTATCGCCGGGCAACTTGGCGCGCCTGACCCCGGTTGGACCGCCGAAGCCGACGCCACCAACTATACCCTGGCGACCGCGACCGCCGAATGGAGCCAGTACGACACTATCGGGGGCATCCGGCCCGGCCTGGCCGGGGAAGCGGGACGAAGCAGCCAGAGCCTTTTCTACTACTTCGAGCCGGGCGTGGTCTCTCGCGCCGCCCTCTGCTGTGAGGAGAGCCTGCGCCGGAACGGGCGGCCCCACTACCTGATTATTGACGAGTTCAACCGGGCTAACCAGGACCGGGCTTTTGGCGAACTCTTTACCCTGCTGGAATACCGCGACCGCCCGCTCTTACCGGCGGCTCGCCTGGGCCGGGGAGCCGATTTGTTTATCCCGGAAGCTTTTCGGATAATCGGCACTCTCAACGCGGTCGACCGCACCACCCTTTTCGAGATGAGCCAGGCCTTGCGCCGCCGTTTCGCGATGGTAGAAATAGATTTGCCCCCGGTCGAGGCCGAGCGGCGTTTCCTGCCCCGCGCCCTGAAATCCCGCCTGCCCGAAATTGAGCTTACCCCTGCGGGCGATTTTGCCGACCCGGTCTTGCGCGAGACCGCCGATACGTTGAGCCAATTTGTGGCAGCGGTCCGGCCCGACCCTGCCGCGCCGGGGTCAGGTGGTAAAGCGGTCGGGACCGCACCTTTGCTGGAAAGTCTGCTTTTCTGCGCCGTCGCCCCTTCTTATTATAAAGACCCGCAAGAGGCCCTCGAAGACGCTATCCTGGCGAACATTTTACCGCAACTGGAAGGAAGCGCCTCTGGAGTCAAGAAAGCCCTGGCGGCGGTAGGGCCGGACGGACCCCTGGCCCGGTTGGGACGAGTGCGGGCCAGCCTGGAAAAGATGTTATTTTTTTCCTATTAGTTTGAGATAGCTTTTTAAGATAGTTGCCCCGGCCCCGCCGATAAGGTATATTTGGCGGCGTGCGACCGAGCGGATTGGACTTAGTTGACCTGGAAGGTGAGAACGAATAATGAAATTGTGGGGAGGCCGGTTCGAGAAGCCGGTGAACGAAATCGCGGAGGAATTTGGGGCGTCTATCCCGTTTGACCAGAAACTCTACCGGGAGGACATCGCCGGTTCGAAAGCCCACGCCCGCATGCTGGCAAAGCAGGGCATCATTTCGAGCGAGGACGCCGACAAGATTGTGGCCGGGCTGGAACGAATCCAACAGCGCATCGAGAAAGGCGAGTTCGACTTTCGCCTCGACCGCGAGGATATTCACCTCAATATCGAAGCAGAGTTGGCCGCCGACATCGGCGAAGCGGCGGGCCGTCTCCACACCGGGCGCAGCCGCAACGACCAGATTGCTCTCGACTTCCGGCTCTATGTCTGCCGGGTTATCGGGCAGACCGTCGAGCGCATCATGCGGTTACAGGAAACACTGGTGCGGCTGGCCGAAAAGTATGAAGGGGTCATTATGCCCGGCTATACCCACCTTCAAAGGGCCCAACCGGTCCTGCTCTCCCATCATCTCCTGGCCTATTTCGAGATGTTCCAGCGCGACGCCGGGCGGTTTTCGGACTGCTATGGCCGGACTGATGTTTCGCCGCTCGGTAGCGGGGCCCTGGCCGGGGTGCCTTACCCGCTCGACCGTGAGTATGTGGCCGAACAACTCGGCCTGAGCGCGGTCACCCGCAACTCGATGGACGCCGTGAGCGACCGCGATTTTGTGGTCGAATTTCTGGCGGCGGCGGCTCTTTGTTCGGTCCATCTCTCGCGCTTTGCCGAAGAAATCATTTTGTGGAGCACGGGCGAGTTCGGTTTTATCGAATTGGACGACTCGTATTCGACCGGCAGCAGCATCATGCCCCAGAAGAAGAACCCCGATATGGCCGAACTGGTGCGCGGCAAGACCGGGCGCATGGTCGGGCATCTCACCGCCATCCTGGTCACCTTGAAGGGGTTGCCGCTCTCGTACAACAAGGACATGCAGGAGGACAAAGAAGGGCTGTTCGACGCCTCCGACACGCTTCTAACCTCGCTGACCGTCTTCGAGGGGATGATTGCGACCATGCGGATTAAACGCGAGAACATGTTGAAGGGCGCGGACGGTTCGTTTGCGACCGCGACCGACCTGGCCGATTACCTGGTCGGCAAGGGTTTGCCCTTCCGCCAGGCTCACGAGGTGGTCGGCAAACTGGTCCGCTACGCCATTGATAACAAGAAAACTTTCTCCGGCCTGACCCTGGAAGAGTTCAAGCAGTTCTCACCGCTCTTTGAGGTGGACGCCCTGAGAATTACGCCTGAAACCTCGATGTCGGCCCGCAACACCTACGGCGGTACGGCTCCCGGCCAGGTCAAAAATGCCATCGCCAGTTCGAAAACGCTCCTGGATGACACCCGCCAGTGGTTGAGCGGCATCGGCGTCCCGGTTTAGGCTTGTAAAGTCACCGGGTATTTAGTACACTTGTTTTAGTAAAGATACCATCTTGCTTTACCGGGGACGGCCATTCCGAAAGATTCGGCAGTCACACCAACCCGGTAGAGCGGTTCATAAAACTCCGTTGTAAGCCCCAGGTTGAGCATTGTCCTTCGTAAGGAGTAGCAAGTTATGGCACTACCGGCAATTATAGAAACTAAACCCAACCGGCTCTATTCGCTAAAAGAGTTCGAAGAATTGGATTTGCCCGCCGATGGAAACAAATATGAACTCATAGACGGAGTGATAAAAGTGACGCCACCAGCAGGAGATGACCACGGTCGCATCGGGAATGAGATTGTTGTCAGAATCGCTATCTTTGACCCGGAGAGAAAGTTAGGTCGCTCCTGGACGGATACCGGCTTTCAGATAGCACCTGGCTTCAATGCAGCGCCGGATGTGGCTTTTATCAAGACTGAAAACTTGCCGGACCGTTCAAGAGGTTCGGTGCCAGTCCGACCCGACCTCGCAGTCGAGGTATGGAGCCCTGGTGACCTTAACACAAAAGCGCATCAGGCCGAAGCCCGCGCCAAGATACGGCGTTACCAGGTTGCGGGTGTTTCAATCGTGTGGGCCATTAACCCGGCCACCCAAAAGGTCGAGGTCTATCACTCCGACCAGGTTGACCCGGTGCAAATTCTGGGGATTGCGGACACTCTCTCCGGCGAAGAAGTTATCCCCGGTTTCACCCTCCCGGTAAAGACTCTTTTTGAATAAAATCCACCACAAAACATAAAATCAATAAATAGAAATAGAAAAGGGCTCTCAAACGAGAGCCCTGCTTTTTATGGCGAAAGTAAGTTTAGCCGAGGGGTACGGCGTCGCGGGCATCGGCTTCCACCGTTTCCCCGGTCGTATTCGCCGGTTGAACCTGGGTGGGGACCCTTTGCGGTTGTGGGGCCGTGCTAATTTCAGCCCTGGCGGCGGGTTGCTCTCGCTCAGGCTCCCGGTTGTATTCGCGCAGGTTGCTCCGTTCGAACCGCAAAGCCGCGATTTGCTCCGAAATCAGGCCGCACAGGAAAATCAAAACGCTGATGCTGATGAGCAAGACCGCGCCGTTGGGGATTTTACCGTTGGCGAAAAAGAAGTTGACCAGCCCGTAGCCCGCGCCCAGTATGAACCAGAGCAGCGCCAGTGGCATGAAAATCTTAATCGGGTTAAAGAGCGTTATCATCCTGAGGATAATTGTGATGAACTTGACGCCGTCCCGGATGGGCCGGATGTGGCTCTTGCCGCCCTGCCGCCGGTGGGCCTTAATCGGCACGTGCTTGACGTTGTACCCGGCCTTGATAAAGCTCATCGTGGTCGTGGTCGGGTAAGAATACTGGTTGGGCAAGAGGTGAATAAAGTCCATCACCTTGTCGCGTTTGAAGCAGCGAAACCCGCTGGTCGGGTCCGGCACCTTCATTTCGACCAGGTAGCTTGCCAGGGAGCGAAAGACCCAGTTGCCGACGTCCCGTGTTTTTGCGCTATCGCTGTCGCGGGTCCGGGCGCCCACCACCAGGTCGTAAGGGCCGAGGTGTTCGAGCAACCGGTCGAGGTCTTCGGGGGCGTGCTGGCCGTCGGCGTCGAGAAGCAGGATATATTCGCCCCTGGCGGCCCGGATGCCGGTCTTGACCGACGCCCCGTTGCCCTTGTTGTAGGGGTGACGGATGACCCTGGCCCCGGCGGCCTCCGCTTCCAGCGAAGTCCGGTCGAGCGAACCGTCGTCCACTACGATAACCTCGCAGTGGGGTTTCATGGCTTTGACCCGGCCCACCACCATGCGGATATTGGCTTCCTCGTTATAGGCCGGGATTACAATAGTCAGTTGGTCGTCTGAAATCATCTACTTCTTTTTGTTACCTTTGCGCTTGTGTTCTCGCAAAATGACCAGCCGCCACCACAGGCTGATAAGATTGACGCCGGTCCGCCACAGGCGCGGGAAGTTGAAGAACTGGGATTTGCCATAGGCCCGGTGGAAGTGATGCACCGGCACTTCGTCAAATTTGTAGCCGGCATCCTGCAATTTCTTGACCAACTCCAGGCAAATCGTGCCGCTATTGCTGGTCAGTTCGATGTTGTCGAAACAATCCCGCCGGATGAGCCTGAAATCGCAGTCGGTGTCGCGGATACCCAGGCCGAACGAAGTCTTGACGGTCCAGTGGTAAATCTTGCCGATAATGACCCGGTGCAGGGGGTCGTGGCGCTCGATTTTGTAGCCGTTGACAATATCCACGCCCGGCGCCATTTTTTCGAGCAGCACGCTCAGTTCGTGCGGGTCGTACTGGGCGTCGCCATCGGTATAGAAGACCAGGTCTTTGGTCGCCGCCTCGAAACCGCTCCGCAAAGCCCCGCCATAGCCCCGGTTCTTGACGTGATGAATGATACGGACGTGGTCGGGATAGACGCGCGCCAGTTCGTCCAGCACCTCGCCGGTATAGTCTTTGCTTCCGTCATTTATCACGATGACTTCGTAGTCGTCGGTCAACTTGCGGCAGGTGCTAAGGGCGGACAGGACCATACTGGCGATGGTGCCGCCGTCATTATAGGCCGGGAAAAAGACTGAAATGCTGGGTGGATTGGTAGTTTGGGCGCTGGCCGGTTCACCGGGAACCAGGGAAGCCGGTTCTAGAATTTCGGAAGTGTTCACTTTGCTGCATCTGCCTTTATTTCAAAAAATTTATTGCCTGATACCTCATAGCTATTGAACGTATCTACAGGCTAAAAGTTGCGAAGTCGCTCTCGACGACCGGCTTACCACGAGCTTTTCATGAGCAAAGCCGCTCCGCAGGATGTTCTTCCAATTATACCTGGGGTAGAGTCCTAAGGTCAAATTAGGGGACCAGTCCGGTCCAGTCCGCCCTCGAAAAGTACTCTTTCAAACTATCGTTCTTATGTTATAATTTAAAAAAAGCCGGTTTCCACCAGGTTTTGCCGTAAAGTAGTGTTGCTATGCTGCTATATTCACCGCTTTAGCCGGTGGTTTTGCATAATGTCCCGGTGTTTTTGAAAGAGTTAACCAGGTTAAACTGACAAAATTATTACTTTACTTTACCGGATGTGGCGGTGAAGGGTGGCTAAATGTCTATTGAAAATGAGAACAGCACCGCGCTTTCCGGCGGCTCGGCAGGCCGGAACAATCCAGCCCTGAAACCTGAGCAGGTCGAGGCTTTACTGACTATCTCGGCCCTGCTCAACAGCGACCTCAACGCGGGGCGGGTGTTGCGCGATTTGCTGGTCCAGGTATGCGCCCTTTTCCGTGCCGACCAGGCCGCCGTCTTTTTGCGCGAGAAGTTGCCCCTCTCCGAAGAAAATAAGGGGGTCAGCGAGGCCCGCCGCCAGGACATTGGCAAGGTGATTTGCGCCGCCAATACCGGTCTGAGCGAAGCCTACCTGGCAAGCCTGACCGCTTTTTATGAGAAAAAGGAGTTTCGCCAGCTTCAAAGCCAGCGCCGCCCGGTCTATATCGCCGACGCCCGCAACGATGCCCGCCTGAACGGTCTGCGTGAGGTCAATACCCGCGAGGGTTTCCGCACGATGCTGACCTTGCCGCTCCTGCACCGCGAGGCCCTGATTGGCACTCTCATCCTCTACCACTACCAGCCGCACAGCTATACCGAGCAAGAAACCCGCCTGTTGACGGTCTTTGCCAACCAGGCCGCCCTGGCGATTACCAACGCCCGTCTTTACGAAACGGCCCGCCAGCGTGAAAAAGACGCCGCGCTCCTGGCCGAGGCCGGGCGCATTTTTAATTCCTCCCTCAAGACCGGCGATGTCCTCAACTGGGTCGTCCGCACGGTCGGCGGGTGCCTGGGCAACAGCGCCTTGGTCTATATTATCCAGGAAGGCTCGGACGCCGCCCACCCGGTTGCCTTCTATTCCAGCGCGGTCCAGAACGGCGAAATCAAGGTGGTCTCCCCGGTCAAGGAAAACGCCCCGGTCAAGCTCGGCAGCGGTCCGATTGGCAAATCTATG
The DNA here is from genome assembly GCA_001898225.1 of Chloroflexi bacterium 54-19. Taxonomy (GTDB): domain Bacteria; phylum Chloroflexota; class Chloroflexia; order Chloroheliales; family Chloroheliaceae; genus 54-19. The sequence continues at coordinate 112,358 of MKTJ01000002.1, read as the reverse complement.
CAGACCGGCGTTTCGTTCCTGCTGCGCGACCCGGCGGAAATCCTGAAATCTATTCCTTTCCTGACCAAAGAGTACGGCGTCAACAGCCTGGTCTGCGTGCCGCTCAAGACGCGAGGCCGGATTATCGGCTCGTTACTCTCTTACATGGTCACTTACGGCGCTTCCGACAAGTCTATCGAGGAAGACCAGCTTGGCCTGGCCCAGGCCCTGGCCGACCGCGCCGCCGTCGCCATCGAGAACGCCCGCATGTACGAGGCCGCCAAACGGGAGCAGCGGGTCAAAGACGAATTTTTAACGTTGGTCTCCCACGAACTGAATACGCCTCTCACCAACATGAAGGGGTACAACCACCTGCTGGCGAAAAGGCTGGATGAATCGAAACCGCGTGGAGCTAACGGCCAGCCTAACCGCGCCGTCGAGAACCTGCGCCAGTTCACGACCATCATCGGCAGCCAGATAGACCGCCTGCAATATCTCGTGACCGACCTGGCCCGGATTTCGCAGATTGAAAGCGGGCAGGTCGAACTCCACATGCTACCCCGCCCGCTCCTGCCGCTCATCCAGGACGCGGTGGCCCAGGTCGAGGAACAGTTGCAAATTCCCGGCGGTCCCCCGGTCCGTCACAAGTTCGAAGTGGTAGCGCGCAAGAACAACCTGAGCGCCGAGGTCGACCCGGCGGTTTTCTCACGCATAATGCACAATCTTCTTACCAACGCCGTGAAATTCTCGCCCAACGGCGGCACTATCCGCATTGACCTGACGCTGGGACCTTCCCAGACGGTCAAGGTGGCCGTGACCGACAACGGGCTCGGCATTTCGGAGCAGGATTTACCGCATATCTTCGAGCGGTTCTATAAGGCCAGCAGCCAGCCGGGCCGGGCCAACGGCCTGGGGTTGGGCCTCTTTATCAGCCGGAATTTGGCTCAAGCCATGCACGGCCAGCTAATCGCCACCAGCGAGGAAGGCAAGGGTAGCACCTTTATGCTTCTCCTGCCTCGCTTCGGCCATACCGCCCCCATTCCTGAACACCAGCAGCTACCCGACTGGTTATAGTCGAGTAACACAAATAGGGACATAACGCCCTATGAGCGCAATGTCCTTGTTGTGGCAATGCTACCTTAGAGAAGTAGTGAAATAAAAAGTTGGCCCCGGGCCAACTTTTTATTTCACCTTATTTTTATATCCCTCCTCACGGGAGGGGCCAGGGGTGAGGGATTCAGGGAACAAAAAAGGCTTGCTACCTGGAATGTAGGTGCAAGCCTTAATTGCTTCTTCTAAAGATACGGATGGGAGATAAACTCCTAGAAGTGACGTTTTTCCTTGATACGGGCTTCTTTACCGCTCAGGCCACGCAGATAGTACAACTGCGCCCGGCGGACTTTACCGCGCCGAACCACGTCGATCTTATCAATTCGGGGCGAATTAATAAGAAAAGTTCGTTCTACGCCAATCCCGTGCGCCGCAATCCGGCGGACGGTGAAGCTCTCGTTGATACCGCCACTGCGGCGGCGCATCACAACGCCTTCATATACCTGGATACGCTCTTTGGTACCTTCTACGACCTTTACGCCTACCCGTACAGTATCACCAACCCCGAATTCGGGGACATCGGTGCGAAGTTGTGGCTTAACTAATTCATCAATAACCACGGACATTAGTTTGCCCTCCTTTCCGTATCAAAATTTAGAAACTGTTACTAAGGCTGTTTTTATAATTTTTATATTAAGCCCTTATTCCGTACACAGCGGCATATTATAACAGCCAGCCCTGCCCAAGTCAATCCAAAAATGGCTCCAACCCACGAATACAAGTGTTTAGGGTTCAGTTTTTAGTAGTCAGAAGCCAGAGGTCAGAAGTCAGTTTTTAGGGTAATCGCACATGCTTAGAATCGTGACGGCTCGTCCTCTATAACATCCGAAGGATATGGTAAGAAAACAATCCTTCCCAATATAAACCCACGAAATTCCGTGCCAATTTATGAGATATTCATCTCGAATTGTGCAAATAGACTAAAAATAAACCCTATTATAGGGTTTTATAATATTTACAATAGATTGAGTCTATGCTACTATGGTTTACAGTTATCCGCTCACAAAAACAATGACGTTGCCCCATAGGCTGTAGCGGACCAGGCTCTTTTTCAAACGATGAGTGTTTGATGGTATTTTCCGACCGGCCCTGGACGTTGCGGTCCAGCCCGGTTTTAACTTTTATAGATTACGCTGGAAATAGATTTTGTTGGAAGAGGGTGGCTAAGTTATGAAGAATGAACGGGAGAATTTTGATTTCGAACTGGTAACCCACGAAGGTGCCCCGCTTAAACCGGCCAAAAATGCCCGCGGCACCCAGCGACACATGGGGGCGCTAGAAGATAATATGCAGGTCGTCACCGCTCCCAGCTATGACGAGGAAGACGAAGCGCAAATGGCCCGTCAGGCTCACAAACAGCAAACCCCTGGATAGAAACTCGTTGAACGTTAGTTGAACGTTAAAAGAAACAACGTTGAACGTAATAATAGATTGGAACGGGTTAGGAAAATTCTTTTCTCACCCGTTTTTCTTTTCCCGACGGCTCCCGGTCCTGGCTGTTCCCACGTTCAAGGTTAAACGTTGTCTCGTGTATTCTCCCGGATAGCCGCCAGCAGATTTGTTTCGGCGTCCTGTTTGGCGATAAAGGCGACCGCCCCTGCTTCCTTCGCCCTGGCCCGGTTCACCGGGTCGTCGTAAAGACTTAACATAACTATCCGGCTGCCCGGCACAACCGCGCCAAGTTGCCGGGCCGTGGTGATACCGTCGCCCTGCGGCATTTTTACGTCCAAAACCACCACGTCCGGTTGCAACCGGGCGGCCAGACCAAGGGCGGTCTCGCCGTTCTCCGCTTCACCTATCACTTCAATGTCAGGCTCGAAATTCAGGCGCTCTCTCAAAGCTTGCCTGACCTGCACGACATCATCAACCAGGATTACCCTTATCATTATCCAAATCCCATTTTTATAAAAGAATTAGTTTGTCTCTCTGTTATAACCTTTTCGGGGCGGCGGGCCAATTGACCAATGGACCAATTTTTCATTACTTAAAGGCCTATTTTCGAGGCTCCAATCTGGTGCTATGATATAATTGTTGCAGTCAGAAAATACCCTTACCGGCGTTTATTTATCACTTTTAAAATTTCTTATAAATTCCACCTTTCAGGCTTTCATTTAAATAAAAAGATGCCAGAAAAATCCGACATTTCTAACCCACCCCTGGACCCTATAGACGAAACCTCTCCCGTAAAGGACGCCAGTGACGGCACCGTTGCAGTCAGCCCCCTTAAAAACGACCTGGCCGATTTCCTGGTCGAGAGCGTGCCTATGTACGGGGTAGCGATTGGTCTGGATGGCCGCATCCTCGCCATTAACTACCCCTTGCTGCATACCCTGGGCTACAGGAAAGAGGAACTTCTCAACGAACGCTTCGTCCAGACCCTGGTCTATGGTCCCGACCAGCTAAAGGCCGCCACTTTTAGAAACAAGGATTGGACCGCCCGCCAGCTAAAGACCGAAATCCACCTCCGGGCCAGGGATGGGCGGGTCTTGCTGGTGTTGTGGCACAGCAAAATCATTCACGACGCGGCCCAGGACCGGGAATTTTTCTTTTGCACCGGGATTGATATTTCGGAGCAGTTGCAGGAAAAAGATACCCAGTATCGCCTGGTCTTCGAGGCTACCACCGACGGTATCGTGATTGTGGACCTTGAAACCAAACGGGTGGTCGAGGTGAACCCGGCTTTTGTGAACATGCACGGCTATACCCTGGAGGAATTCAAGGGGATGGACCCGGCTACTTTCGTCCATCCCGACTATCACGGCATGCTGGAAAATTACCTGGAAACGGTCAAACAGGGCAAGCTGTTCCGGGGCCGGGCCATGAATATCCGCAAGGACGGCACTCCCTTTTATATCGAGGTCTACGGCACCCCCTTTGTCTACCAGGGCAAGGTCCACGGCCTCTCGGTTAACCGCGACATTACCGAGATGGTCGAGGCTTACCAGAACTTAGAACAGCGCGTCGAAGAACGGACCCGCGAGCTTTCGACTCTTTTGGAAATTAACCGGACGGTCGGCTCGACCCTCGAACTCAAACCCTTGCTCAACCTTATTCTCGACCAGCTAAAAGTCGTTACCGATTACAGCGGGGCCGGTATCGTGGTCTGCGAGGGGGACGATATTTCTTTCCTGGAAGCCCGCCAGCCCGACCCCCAACCGGTTTCTCCCCTAACTTCGGTCCATTTGCAATTGGGCCAGAATGCCCCTCTGTGGGAAAGGTTCATGCACGGCATCCAGATTATTATCCCTGATGTGCGGGCCGACACCGAGGAAGGCCGGGGTTATCGCCAGTTCGTGGGAGGCAGTCTCGAATCGCATTTCGGTTATGTGCGCTCCTGGATGGGCACACCAATGCAGCACAAGGGGAAGGTGCTGGGGATTTTGAGCGTCAGCCATGACACGCCCGATTATTACACGGCCCGCCACGCCGCCCTGACCCGCGCCATTGCCGACCAGGCCGCCACGGCTATCGAGAACGCCCGGTTGTACGAACAGGCTCAGACGGTCGCGGCCCTCGAAGAACGCCAGCGCCTGGCCCGCGAACTGCACGACTCTGTTTCCCAAGCCCTTTTTGGCATCCTGGTGGGCACCAACAGCGCCCGTATCCTGGCCGAGCGCGACCCCAGCCGTTTGCCTCAGTCGCTCGATTATATCGGCAACCTGGCCCAGTCGGGTATGGCCGAAATGCGGGCTTTGCTGTTCGAGTTGCGCCCCGAATCGCTGGAAAATGAAGGGCTGGTGGCCGCTCTCTCCAAACAGGCCGCCGCCATCAAGGCTCGCTACGCCCTCGACATCCAGGTGACGACCGGGGCCGAACCGCTGGTGCCTCTGAATGTCAAGGAAGCCTTTTACCGCATTGCCCAGGAAGCCATGCAAAACACGGTCAAACACGCCCAGGCCAGCGCCATCAGTTTGACCCTGGCGGTAGAAAACGGCAAATTAAAGTTGACCGTCCGCGACAACGGGCACGGCTTCGACCCGCAGGGTTCCTTTCCGGGCCACCTGGGTCTGAAATCCATGCAGGAGCGGGCGGGCAGGCTCGGCGCGGCCTATTCGATTGCCAGCCAGCCTGGCGAAGGCACGACCGTCCGGGTCGAATACCCCCTGACCGGGCAGGACTAGCGAGAGGGAGTGTTTAGTTTTTAGTAGGCAGAGGCCAGAGGTCAGAAGGCAGGGTAAGGTCATTCCGAGAGAACAGATGAACCAGGGGCACCCCTGCCCTGTGAGTACTGGTTCCGTTGTACCATAACCCGGCCAAAGGCGCGTTGAATCGGGATTCCTCGACTGCGCTTCTACCCAAAGGCCGCACCTATAGTCGCACCTGCGAACGTGACAATCTGACTAATGGCTACCGACCTCTGACCTCTAAACACTAAAAACTAAAATCTGCATCGCCCGTAGCTTTACTAATTCGGGCGAGTAGGCTATAAAAAGAGGGTTACAACCTGCCCGGTCCCGGAGTGAAGCAGCTAGAGGGATATTGCCGGCAGGTGCGGATTTGAATTAAAAGAGAGAGTTTCTAAGAGAGAATAATGCAAAATTTCAAAAATTATATTGGCGGCCAGTGGGTCGAATCTTCGAGCGGCAAGACCTTTGAGAATGCCAACCCGGCTAATTATGAAGAAGTAATCGGGAATTTCCCCCTGGCAACCGCCGACGACACCCGCCGGGCCATCGAGGCCGCCCGCAACGCCCTGGAAGGCTGGGCCAACATGCCCGGTCCTGGCCGGGGGATGATTCTGGACAAGGCCAGCCAGTTGCTGGACGCCCGCAAAGAGGAAATCGCGGCGGCCCTGACCACCGAAGAAGGCAAGACCCTGGCCGAAGCCAGGGGCGAGGTAATGCGGGCCCGCGATATTTTCCGCTACTTTAGCGGGGAGGGCTGGCGCATGGGCGGTCACACCGTCCCCGGCAATACCGGCAAGGAGTTACTCTATACCCGGCGCGAAGCCCTGGGCGTGGTCGCGCTTATTACCCCCTGGAACTTCCCGATTGCCATACCGTCCTGGAAAATCGCCCCGGCCCTGGCTTACGGCAATACGGTCGTCTTCAAACCGGCCTCGTTTACCCCGCATACGGCCCTGCTGCTAACCGAAGTGCTGGTCGACGCGGGTCTGCCGCCGGGCGTCTTTAACTTTATCACCGGGTCGGGCCGCGAGGTTGGCGACGTGCTGGCAAGCAGCCCGCTCATCAACGGGTTGAGTTTTACCGGCTCGACCACCGTCGGCACCGGAATCTACGCCCAGGCTATCAAGAACCTCACCCGCGTCCAGCTTGAGATGGGCGGCAAGAATCCCCTGGTGGTCCTCAACGATGCCGACCTGGCCCTGGCGACCAGCCTGACCGTTGCGGGCGGCTTTGGCCTGACCGGGCAAGCCTGCACCGCGACCAGCCGGGTGATTGTCGAGGAAGGTATCGCCGACGCGTACGCCCAGGCTGTCACCGAGGCGGCTAAAAAGCTTGTGGTCGGGGATGGCCTCAAAAGCGGGGTCCAGATGGGTCCGGCGGTCAGCCGGGACCAGCTTGAAACCGACCTGAAATACATCAAAATCGGCCAGGAGCAAGGCGCGAGTATGCTGGCGGGGGGTGTTCAGCCTGCCGGGGGCGGCTATTATGTGGCCCCGACAGTGTTCGACCGGGTCGAGACAGGCATGACTATCGCCCAGGAGGAAATTTTCGGACCGGTGGTCAGCATCATCCGCGCTAAAGATTTTGACGACGCCCTGGCAAAAGCCAACAACATCGGGTTCGGTCTCTCCGCCGGGATTGTTACGAACGACCTGAAGAAGTCGTTTAATTTCGCCAACCGGATTGACGCGGGCGTGGTCAAGGTTAATGAGCCGACCACCGGGCTGGCCCTACAGGCGCCTTTTGGTGGTTTTAAGAATTCCAGCGCCAACACCTTTAAGGAACAGGGCCAATCTGCTATCGAATTCTATACCCGCCTCAAGACGATTTACATCTCGCACGGCTAATACCAGGCAGGTACTTGTCACACACATAGATGTGACCTACAGGTATGAAGGTAGCCCGGGAGTGACAGGTGGTTGGTCGTGCCTTGCGCCAGCGGCGCGACCTGCCCGGTATCTGACATAGAATGAAGTTTTCTTATAACAAGGCGGTTAGAGGGAGCATAAAGGGTGCAACTGATTACGACAGTCGAAGAAATGGCGGCGCGGCGGGAAGAATGGCGGGCAGCGGGTAAAACGGTGGGACTGGTGCCGACCATGGGCTATCTCCACCAGGGTCACCTGTCGCTGGCCGAGCGCTCCCGCCAGGAGAACGACCTGACGGTCGCCTCTATCTTCGTCAACCCGCTCCAGTTCGGTCCGAAAGAAGACTTTGGCCGCTATCCCCGCGACCTCGACCGCGACCTCAAATTGCTGGAAAGCGTGGGGGTGGCGGCGGTCTTTCACCCGGAACCCTCCGAGATGTACCCGCCCGGTTTTGACGCTTCGGTCGAGGTCGGCGGGATAACGGGGGTGCTGGAAGGAGCAGCCCGGCCCGGCCATTTCAAGGGTGTCACTACCGTTGTCGCCAAACTGTTTAATATAGTAGGGGCGCGGCGGGCCTACTTCGGCCAGAAGGACGCCCAGCAGGTCGCGGTCCTGCGGAAGATGGTGCGCGACCTCAACTTTCCGCTGCAACTGGTAGTCTGTCCGACCATGCGCGAACCGGACGGCCTGGCGATGAGCAGCCGCAACGTCTATCTGTCCCCGGAAGAACGGCAGGCCGCCCCGGCCCTCTACCGGGCTTTACAGGCGGCGGCGCAACTCTGGCAGGAAAGACCGGACGAGCGGAGCGGCCCGGCTTTGCGGGCGGCCATGGAAAATGTCCTGGCCGGGGTGCCGCTTGGCAAGGCGGATTATGTCAGCGCCGCCGACCCCCTGACCTTGCAGGAGTATGCGGGCGCGGTGCCGCCGGGCCAGGGGGCCCTGCTTTCGATGGCGGTCCGGTTTGGCAGCACCCGCCTGATAGATAACATGCCGCTGGAAGGGGCCGGCTAAGCTGCCCGGTCTTATCCGGTGTGCTGGCCTGAAAAATGCCGCTACTCCGGGTGAAGCTGTTTCATTAATCTTTGCTAAAAATTTCCTCGAAACCGGGAATCAGCTTAATTTTTTTCTAAAAAAGAACGTTTATATAGTACAACAGAAAACCTTTGTAATCGGTTAAAGTTGGGTCTGGTACCGATTGGCTGTTGAAACATTCGAGTGTTTATGCTAATATTTTTCAAAGCGTAGGCTTTCTTTTGTTTATCAAATCACCTTTAGCGTTTTGCCACTCTAATTGAACTAATTCGGTCCAGGTTTCGTATAATATAGCAATGGGGTAATTCCCCACCAAGAGGGCGTTAAACCAACCTCGGAAAATCGTAGCCTTTAAGACCTTCGCCAGGTCGGGGCTCAATTACAATTCTTATCTTAATAACCTCTTTAACTTCAGAGTTGAGTTAAATTTAGAAATATCTACAGGACAGACACAAAAACACTTTAGCAATCTTAGTTTTATACATCTACCCGAAACCGTTTTTCTATTTACCAATTGTCGGCATCAGGACAATCCAATAGAGTACCGGCCAGGGTAAAGGGTTTAGCTTATTTCAACTTACTAAATTATTTTAGGAGTATAACCGCTTCATAAGCGCCGTTTCTTACGAAAGGATTGTTGTGGAAAAGTTATCAGGTTGAGAGAGGCTAATGCTGGCAGTTGAAAGGGGAGTTTTAATCTATGGACTTACTCAAGCGTCTGGAAGATTACCGCAACCAAGAGCGTGACTTAAACTGGGAAGGGAATTTCGCCGACTATTTTGAAATAGTCAGTAAGAATCCCAAGGTAGCCCGCCTCGCCCACGGTCGGGTCTACGATTTAATAATGGCTGCCGGAACCGAACCGGGCAAGAACGGTGACCCGCATTATAAGTTCTTCGATGATGAAATATTTGGGCTGGAAAAACCGATCCAGCAGATAGTCCAGTATTTTAATTCGGCGGCCCAGCGTATGGAAGTTCGCAAACGTATCTTGCTGCTGATGGGTCCGGTCGGCGGCGGTAAAAGTACGATTGTTTCCCTGCTCAAGCGCGGTCTCGAAAAATACAGCCGAACCCCCAACGGCGCGGTCTACGCCATCAAAGACTGCCCTATGCACGAAGACCCCCTTCACCTGGTGCCGGATGATTTACGGGCTGACCTCGAACGCGATTACGGAATCTATATCGAAGGCGACCTTTGCCCGCGTTGCCGCTGGAGTCTAACCAACCTCTACGAAGGTAAAATCGAAAAAGTGCCGGTCAAGCGGATTATCCTCAGTGAGAAACACCGCGTCGGCGTCGGCACCTTTACCCCCAGCGACCCCAAGAGCCAGGATATTGCCGAACTGGTCGGCGGTATCGACCTCAGCACTATCGGTGAGGTCGGCAGCGAGAGCGACCCCCGCGCCTACCGTTTTGACGGCGAACTGAACGTGGCGAACCGGGGCATGATGGAATTTATCGAAATGTTGAAAGCGGACGAGAAATTCCTCTACGTGTTGCTGACCCTTTCCCAGGAGCAGAACATCAAGACGGGCCGTTTCAGCATGATTTACGCCGACGAGGTGGTCGTCTCCCACACCAACGAGAGTGAATATACCGGCTTCGTGGCGAACCGCAAGAACGAGGCATTGCAGGACCGCATGATCCTGGTCAAAGTGCCGTATAACCTGCGCGTCACCGAAGAAATCAAGATTTACGAAAAGCTCATCGGTCAGAGCGCCCTGAAAGCGGTCCACGTAGCCCCGCACACCCTGCGCGTCGCCAGCATGTTCGCCATCCTGACCCGCCTGGAACCGCCCAAAAAGGCCGGTATTAGCCTGATGAAAAAGCTCAAGCTGTATGATGGCGAGGAAGTGGAAGAACTCAAGCAGAAGGACGTCAAGGAACTGCAAGAGGAGACCCAGCGCGAGGGTATGTTCGGTATCTCGCCGCGCTATGTCATCAACCAGATTTCGAACGTCCTGGCGAAAGAGGGCGCGACCTATATCACGCCGATTGACGCCCTGCGGGCTTTGCGGGACGGCTTCGACAGCCACACCAGCATCAACCGTGAGGAACGCGAACGCTACATCAACTTTATCAGCGAGGTCCGCAAAGAGTACGACGAAATCGCCAAGAAGGAAGTTCAAAAAGCTTTCGTCTACAGCTTCGAGGAATCGGCCCGCACCCTCTTGAACAATTACCTCGATAACGTCGAGGCTTATTGCAACAAAGTTAAGCTGCGCGACCCGATTACCGAGGAAGAACTCGACCCCGACGAGCAGTTGATGCGCTCGATTGAGGAGCAAATCGGCATCACCGAGAACGCCAAGAAGTCCTTTAGAGAGGAAATTCTAATTCGGATTTCGTCATTGGCGCGGCGCGGGCAGGCGTTCGAGTACACCAGTCACGAACGGTTGAAGGAAGCCCTCGAAAAGAAGCTTTTCGCCGACCTCAAGGACATCGTGAAAATCACGACCAGCGTCAAGACGCCCGACCAGGACCAGTTGCGCAAGATGAACGACGTAATTGACCGGCTGGTGCGGGAACAGGGTTACACCACCCAGAGCGCGAACGCCCTGCTTAACTATGTCGGTTCCCTCCTGAACCGTTAGTCCGAAGGGGTTACTTTCCCACGGTTTGAAACAGGGGAAAGTAACCCCTCTCCCTTCTATTATTAAGACTTCCGCTTTTTTCTGGGATTTGGGTTATCCAGATTCAAAGCGAGGGTTGGGATAGGGTATTACCATGTCAGAAATTTCCAGGTACGGTCTATATTCAGTCAGCAAACAGGATTGGTCCCTGCACCGCAAGGGGCCGATTGACCAGCAGCGTCACAAAGAAAAAATCAAGGAAGCCATCAAAAAGAATTTAGCCGATATTGTCAGCGAGGAAAATATTATCCTCTCCGACGGTAAAAAGACCATCAAGGTGCCGGTCCGTTCCCTGGACGAGTACCGCTTCCGCTACGACTTCAACCAGCAGCAGGGGGTCGGGCAGGGCGATGGCGACTCGAAGGTCGGCGACGTTATCGGACAGGGCCAGCCCCAGCAGGGCCAGGGCAAGGGTAAGGAAGCAGGCGACCAGCCCGGCGTGGACTACTACGAGGCCGAGGTGACCCTGGATGAGTTAGCTTCGTACATCTTCGAGGATTTGGGGCTGCCGAACCTGGAAGAAAAGAAACAGGCCGAACTCGAAAGCGAGGCGGTCCGCTTTACCGATATTCGCAAAAAAGGCATCATGGCGAACCTGGATAAAAAGCGGACGATCCTGGAAAACCTCAAACGGAACGCTGCCAAGGGCAATCCCCGTTTCGGGGATGTCAAGGACGACGATTTGCGCTTCAAGACCTGGGAGCCGGAGATAAAGTTCCAGTCGAACGCGGTCGTCTTCGCCATGATGGATGTTTCCGGCTCGATGGGCGATTTTGAAAAGTATATCGCCCGCAGCTTCTATTTCTGGATGGTCCGCTTCCTCAGGACCAAGTACACCAAGGTCAATATCGTCTTTATCTCGCACCATACCGAGGCTAAAGAGGTAACCGAGGACGAGTTCTTTAACAAGGGCGAGAGCGGCGGCACCCAGGTTTCGAGCGCCTACGAACTGGCCCTTCAAATCATCAAGGAGCGCTACAACCCGGCGGACTGGAATATTTACCCGTTCCACTTCTCGGACGGCGGAAACCTCCCCTGGGATAACGACCGCTGCGTGGACCTCGTTTACAAGTTTATTGAAGTGTGCAACCTGTTCGGCTACGGCGAAATCCGCGAGAGCCATTACAGCCTGATGAGTACGCTGATGTCGGCCTTTAGCCGGATTGACAACAAAAAATACGTAGGCGTGACCATTTCGGACAAGTCCGAGGTTTATCCGGCCCTGAGGAAGTTTTTCTCCACTTCGGACGCGGACAAAGCCAGGGTTTAGGGAGTTTTTCCATGAGTTATGACTTTGAATCAGGCAACGTTTCCGGCTCCGGCCAGGACGATAGAGAGTTGCGGGAGTTGGGAGAGGCCATCGAGGAATGCTGGGATATTGCCAAAAAATTCGGCCTGGACCCCTTCCCGACCCACTTCGAGATCGTCCCGGCCAACATCATGTACGAGTTTGGGGCCTATGGGATTCCGGGCCGCTTCAGCCACTGGACCCACGGCAAAGCCTACTATCGCATGAAGACCCAGTATGACTACGGTCTCAGCAAAATTTACGAGCTGGTCATCAACAGCAACCCTTCCTATGCCTTCCTGATGGAGGCGAACGTGTTGTGGCAGAACAAGATGATTATTGCCCATGTGCTGGGCCATACCGATTTCTTCAAGAATAACGCTTATTTCGGCCACACCAACCGCCAGATTGTCGAGTCGGCCAGTCTCCACGCCGACCGGATTCGCCACTACGAGCAGGAACACGGCACCGATGCGGTCGAGAAATTCCTCGACGCGGTCCTTTCGATTGAGGAACACATCAACCCGAATATCAGGATAAAGAGCCAGGCCCCCGCCCCCAAAGAAGATGAGGTCAAAAAGCCCTACGAATCGCCCTATGCCGATTTGTGGGAGTTGGAAGACCGCAAGACAGCCCAGGAGCGGGAAAAGGAGCGCGAGAAGGAAAAGGCTATCCGCAAAAAGTACCCGCCTCAACCTGAAAAGGATATTGTCCGGTTTTTGATGTTGAACAGCCGCGAACTGGACGACTGGCAGCGCGACATCATGGAGATGGTCCACAACGAGGCCATCTATTTCTTGCCCCAGCGCCAGACCAAAATCATGAACGAGGGCTGGGCCTCGCTCTGGCACCAGCGCATCGTGCGCGAGTTGGACCTGAGTGACGGCGAGTTCGCGGAGTACGCTCAACTCAGTTCGGGGGTGCTGTCGCCCAACCGCCGCAGCATCAACCCCTATTATGTCGGCGTGAAAATCTGGGAGGACATCGAACGGCGCTGGGACAACCCTAGCGACTACGAGCGGACGGTCTTGAAACGGCCCGGCGGCCAGGGTAAACAGAAGTTGATGGAAGTCCGCGAGATGGATAACGATGTTTCTTTTCTGCGCAACTACCTGACCAAAGAACTGGTGGAAGACCTGGACCTCTATCTTTACGAGAAAAAGGATAACCAGTGGGTGATTGTCGAGAAGGACTGGGAAAAAGTGCGCGATGGATTGGTCGCCAGCATGACCAACTTCGGCGACCCCTACATCATGGTCGAGGACGCCGATTACAAGCAGAACCGGGAGCTTTATCTCAAACACTACTTTGAGAAAACCCCGCTTGACGTGGGCTACGCCGAGAAGACGTTGCAATATATCTATTCTATCTGGGGGCGGACAGTCCATCTCGAAACGCTGGTGGACAACAAAAAGGTGCTGTTCTCCTACGATGGCCGCAACAACACCAAACGCGCGGTCAACTAGGGGCCAGCCCTCTGCTAGGCGCGGGCCACCGCTGGGTGCGGGCCAAACTTATAATTAAGTGAAGAAAATTCTGGCAAGTCTATGACTTCTTTAATCAATAAGAATAAAATCTATACAGTTGAAGAATTCGTGAACTTGCCGGATGACAATAAGCGTTACGAGCTGATTGACGGCAAGTTGAAAGAGCAGACCGGGTTCACCTGTGACCACGGACGCCTTTCAACCGACCTTTTGTATGAGTTAATCAAATTTCTAGAAGGTCCAAATTCTGTCCTGGGTGAAGCTTTAACCAATTGTGCTTTTGAACTGAATTCAAAAACGGTTGTCCAACCTGACGCTGCTTTTATTTCAGCCAAAAGGTTGGCAGGTATTGACTCGTCCAAACCTTTTCCGGGTGGGCCCGACCTGGTAATCGAGGTTATATCATCTGACGATATATGGAGCGAATTAATCAGCAAAATTCGACTCTATCAAAGTTATGGGGTAACATTGGTTTGGTTGGTGGACCCTTTTGACCAGAGCGTTTTTGTTTACCGGCCAAACCAAAATGCACAATTACTGTCCATTTTAGATGTTTTATCCGGTGAAGATGTACTGCCCGGTTTCACCTTGCCCGTGAAAGACCTTTTTCCATAATAGATTAAATTTACTTTTAACTGCCTTTTATTGGCTACTAGATTTTCCCAAAATGAGACCTGACGAAATAAAAAAATTCCCCGAACTAAAAGCCTTGAACGATTCCAATCCCGAAGTGGTGTTAAAAGCAATTCGAAACCTGGGTTCTACCGGGCTGGAAGCTGTGTACCCGGCGATTGGCATCCTCATAGATTTACTTGACCACCCGCACATCCGGGTCAGGCAACAGGCGGCGCTCACATTGGGGCGGTTAGAACAGGCCGAACCTCGTATAATTGAGGCTTTGCTTGACACCACCTTCGACCGGGATAGCAGCGTAAAAAGAAGCGCTATCGGGGCGCTGGGCCAGCTAAGTCAGCAGGAAAGAGACCCTGACGTTATCGAACGGCTGCTAGAACTGACCTTCGACAAGGACGAGCGAGTGCGCGAGAAAGCCGCATCTACGCTCGCCAGCCTGGAAATGCGCGACAACCTGGTTATCAACCGGCTTACCGAACTACTCAGGGATCGCGACATCACCGTGCGGGGTACCGCCATTGACGGCCTCGCCAAAGTGGGCAACCGGACTCATTTGCCGCTCCTCAAGAAATTTATCACTGAGGAGCCCGTTCTCGACATTTACGACAGCGATTTGGCCGTGAAAGCTAAAAACGCCTTTGAACAGGTGGCTAACCGCAACCCTTAATGTAATATAGATTTCACCCCATGCGTTCTAAAAATTCCAACTCCCTGAGTGTGCCCCTCGAAAGCGAGTTAGATGATTTGGTGAGTCGTCTTGCCAGACCTGACGCAGACAGGCGGGCAGCTATGCCTCTTTTAGGCCGGTTGGTGGCGGCTTATCCGGCCACCTCCGGCCAGCGTATCTTTGAATATTTTATAGGTCAAAACCATCTAGCTATCCGGCCTGTTTTACGGACGGTTCTAGCAATTTCCGGTGCGCCCGAACTGTTTCAACCCCTTTTCGGTTTACTCTGGCATTCGGACCCGCAACTTCGTGAGCTTGCTACCGAGGGTCTTGTAAAATCTTACAAATTTAATTTTGACCTGCCCTTTCTCGACAAATTGTTGGATTTGATGGCCGACCCTGATGAAAATGTCCGAGAAAATATTGCCAAGATTATTGGGGCCCACTATTTACGACCGGGTCGAATGTTATACAGAGGACGCGAAACGCTTTCTACTGCCCAAATTGACCGGATTATAGAAATAGCTGAAAAAGCCGAGGGAGCGGTCAAAGCGGCTCTTTTGAGGGTTCTTGGTTCTCCTGCAGAGGAATATTTATCTGCTGTACCCCTGCTTATCGAAAGTCTGTCCGACCCACAAAATCCTGGTGTCATTATCGCGGCTGCCGATGCCTTGATAGAGATTAAACCACCTGTCCCTTTGGCGATAGCGCCGTTGCTGGATTGTCTAAATCATCCTGATGAAACGGTACGCTGGCATGCTGCCGAAACATTGGGCTGGGTGGGTCAGACCGTGGCCCGTGTAATCACCGCTTTACTGGTTGCCTCAAACGACCCGGTAAGCCTGGTCAGGCAAAAAGCAATTATCTCGTTGGGGATAATGGGACATAGGAGCGGAAATCGGGTCATCCTCGAACGTCTCCTTGAATTGACCTATTCTGCCGATGAAAGAGTGCGAGAGCGCGCAACTTATCAGCTTGGCAATCAAGAGATAAACGAACCTTTTGTTCTTAATCGGTTGGTTGAGCTTTTGCAAGACCCCGACCCAACGGTAAAGACTGAAGCAATCGGCGCGTTGGGCAAAGTTGGCGATAGTCGACATATTCCCCTTCTTGAGAAGTTTATTACCCCCATTCTTGTTTATACTATCTACAGCGAAATAGTAGGGCAACAAGCCGAGAACGCCATAAGAGAAATTTTGAGCAGGGCATCCTAATAATTGCTTCGCGTCTTTAGCCTACATCTCCCATTATTTAAACAATTCTGTTAAAGTCATCTTGACAATATCTGATTCCCGACGTATAATAGACTCACATTGTGATGGATTGCACAATGTGAACCCCTCTAAATCTGATAAAGAAAGGAGGTGGGGTTATATGACTATGGTACAGGAAATGGTCTCGAAGGACACCTTTGACCGGGCGAAATACATCGAAGATATGCGCCAAAAGGTCTACGAGAGCATGAAAAAGGCCGAACAGGCGAAAGACTGGGCGCTTTTTGACCGCTACGCCGACATGTATATCAAACTTTCCAGATAAACAGCATCGTTCTATCTCCCCGGAGTCGTAGCCGACTCTATCCCCCCTCGCCTCGCCGGTAACCGGAAGTTACCCGGAGAGGGCCAAGCATCGCCAGGCTTACTGCATCTTGTTTCTCACCGCCGAAAAATCCAGAATAATTAAATAGTTCGCAGTTCGAGGGTCCGTTAAAACGAGTGAAGCCGGGGTGCTGACCACAACATCCCGGTTTCATTTCGTTACAAAGCAGCCAGGACAGCTTTCAATTTCAGGCCGGTGTACTTGTGCCAACGCTATCCCTGGAGTAGTTGTCCTGGAAAAACTACTAAACCCTGACTACTGGCTTCTGACTACTGACTACTATAATCCCCCTGGTTAATGCCCGGGCGGGATTTCGTGTGATATAATATCGTTAGAGATTACAAAACCCTGGCCCTCGCGGGTAATTCAGTTATTTCTTAACTCTGTGCTTGCAAACCTTTCGAGGCTTCATTCGTATATAAGTCGAAGTTAACAAACGAATCAATTCTTTTCTTACCAGGCGACTTTTACGAAGCTGTTAGACTGTCCTGGGGCGCGGTAGAAAGAGGCGGAAATATGCCAAAATTGCTTATTCTGGGTGGCGGTTACGGCGGCCTGGCGGTCGCGCAACGCCTGGATGCGGTTTCGCGGGGCCGCACGGAGTGGGAAATAACCCTGATTGACCGGCGCGACTTCCATTTGCTCCAGGTCCGCGTCCACGAAGTTGCCGCTAATACTATCCCCGTCGAAAAGGTCAGCATCCCTTTCAAGGAACTCCTGGATGGCCGCAAAATCAAATTCGTCCAGGCTTCCATAGACAAAATTCTACCCAACGAAAAGCAGGTTGAAACCAGCGCCGGAACCTTCGACTACGACCGGCTGGTGGTGGCCCTAGGGAGCGAAACCCGCTACCCGCCGATTCCGGGTCTGCGCGAACACGCCTACCCCATGAAAGACCTCGACGACGCCATTAAATTTCGCAAGGCCGTTATCGAGTGTTTCCGCTCCGCCACCGACCCTAACCAGCCGCCGCTCAAACCGGTTGACGAACGCCTGACCTTTATCATCGGCGGGGGCGGGCTGACCGGCTCGGAACTGGCCGGGGAGATGGTCGATTTCTGTTCGGACCTGGCCGAGCGGGCCGGGTTGCCCCAGAACTGTTTTCGGGTGGTCCTTTTGGAAGGGGCCGACCACCTGCTGCCGACCCTCGACCGGCAGTACGGCGACTACGTGCGGAACGAGTTGCGCCAGCATGGCGTCCTGGTGGCGACCAACGCCATGATTGAACGGGTTGAAAAAGGAACGGTCCATCTCAAGGGCGGTAAAGTGGTCCGGGGCAATATAATGTGCTGGGCCGGTGGTATCCAGGCCGCCTCGGTCTTGAAAGAAAGCGGTTTCGAGCAACTCTCGGATGGGCGTATCGCGGTGGACGAGTTTTTACGCTCGAAAGAATACCCGGAAGTATACGTGCTGGGCGATGCTGCCAGCATCAAGGACAAACGGACCGGCCACACGGTCCCCTGGACGGCCCAGTACGCCGAACGCCAGGGCCATTATTTAGCCGAAAATTTGTGGGACGAAGAACGCGGATTAAAGGCCCGGCCTTATTTGCCTTTTAGCCTGGGGACTGCCATTTCTATCGGGCGCAATGAAGCTCTCACCATTAGTGGACCTTTGAAATTGACCGGGGTGCCGGGCCGTCTCGCCAAAAATATCAGTTATGATAACTATGAGTGGAATATCCGGTACAAACCGCGCATTCTTAAAGTATAAATTGGGGATATAATGAGCGAACGCGCCGCGACCCTCGTGAGTGGTTACCTTTTAGCCCTGGTGGCCCTGGTGCTGATGTTTTTAATAATCCCGGCGGCTTCGGCTGCCGGGCGCCGTCTCAAACCCGGCTGGCGGGCCTGGATGTGGCCTTTGATTTTCGCCGGGATGGGCCTGGCGACCCTCTGCGCCGCCCTCGCTACCTCCCAGAATATCGAGGATACCAACGATTTTCTCTGGAAGCTGGATAATTTCCTGGCCGGGGTCTCGTTCTCGTTCCTGGCCCTGCACACCCTCTACCGGGCCGCGCCGGAAAAGGTGGCCCGCCGCTTCGCCCCGCTGGTCTGGGCGGTCTACCTGGTCTTTACCATGGGGGTGCTGCTGGTGCCCTCCTTCGTGCCGGTCTTTCTCTATGATGCCGCCTGCGCCGTGCTGGTCTTCCTGGCCCACAGCACCCTCTACGCCAGGGACCGCGACCGCGCCGCCGACGCCCTGCCGATTATGATTGGCACGGGCCTTATCCTGGTGGCCGACCTGGTAGCCTCGTTTGGCTTTGTGGTAGACCTCGGTCCGGTCCATTTTGACCAGTTACTGCCCTTTAACGTGCTGGTGCTTATCGGCCTCGTCTTCTTTTTCAAAGGCGCGTCCAACTCCTACGGCGTCAAATACGACATGCAGCGTTCCCGCGAACGTACCGCCTCTAATGTCGAGTAACCGTTTCAAGAAGCTACTCGCTCCCCCGGCCTTGACCTCTCCGACCGGCCCCCGGCCTCTTATTTCCGGGGTTTTGTTACTTTATAATGCCCGTTGCTAAAATCACAAAGGCAATTGTCTGGCGATTTTTCGGTTCTGGAATCTCCGTATCAGCCCCACCATCAGGCCCTGGGTAAGCAGGGCAGCGATTATTGCGCTGCTATAGGTGGCAACAATACTCCACCGGTCAATAAATTCGGCCACAATCAGAAAGAAGACCGCGCAAGCAAAGGAACTAACAATCACCCCGTGTAAGATTAGGCGGGCCGGTCTTCCCCCCTGGAGTTTGTGGGCAAAGACCGCAAAAACCGTCGCAAAAATAGGTAGGGGCGAGAGCAACCCGCTCAGTTGAGGACCAAGCAGGCTGGCGGTGCTGGTCAGAAATATCACCATAGCGGTGGCTGCTACCATCCGGCCCACCAGCGCCCATGCCGGGGCCTCGGCAACGAATTCCTCTCCTCCATGTTGCGGCCATATCACAAGTGCCCCAATGAATGCCCCGGTAATGCCGGTAAAGGCCACCGGAAGCGGCACCGCGACCTGTTCGAAAACGAGGGTTGAAACACCGAACGCTCCCCACCCAATCAGCCAGCAACCCAACCAGTTGACCCGGTAAGAGAGCCAGGCGTAAGTCACACAAAAAAGGGCTTGCGAAAACAGTCCCAGGATATTACCTATTGCCATATGGGCGGTGAAGGAGGCCCCTAAATCCAGGGTGACGAACAGGCTGACAGGAGCCGAGGTCAGGGGTAACCCCAGGAGTATCCCACCGACTTTTGGACCCCAGCGCCGGTCCGCCAGACTAATCAGGGCGATTAAAAGGGGTGTGAGCAAGAGTTTTAACACGAACACGCTACAACGGTTTCCTTTCAATGTTACCTGGAGACAAGAAAGAATCTCTGAAGAAAAAGGGTAAAAAATTTACTTGAATATAACGGGTTAATAAAAGAGAATACAGTGGTAAAGTAAAGCTTTTTGCGCCTTTTACAAAAGAATTGAAAGGAAAACACAAAATGACCGGGGAAATCGAAAGGTTACTCGATGAGACAGGGTGGCAGCTTCTATACGCCTTACAACAAGACGCCCGTCTTTCCTATAGCGAGCTTGGGCAAAAGGTGGGTCTTAGCGCCCCGGCGGTCAGCGAGCGGGTGCGCAAACTGGAAGAAGCCGGTGTTATCACAGGCTATCACGCCCAAATCAATCGCGCCCTGGTAGGGCTGGGTGTGACGGCAATTATTCGGATGGGTCTCAATGTATCTCAGAGCAGCGCAAAGGCCATAGAAGGTATCAGGGGGATAGCCGAAGTGCTTGAATGTGCGCGAGTGCTGGGAAGCGATACCCTGGTTTTGAAAGTAGGCGCGACCTCAATTGAGCACCTGGAAAGTATAATTGACCGGTTGCTGGTCTATGGTCCGCTCACTACCTCGATGGTGCTATCTACACCGGTCCAACAGCGCGTTGTGACACGAGAAATGTTTTCTAAATCCCTGGAAAGCAAGAAGGAAAACACCGCCCCATGACCTCCACCAGAGCTATTAGTAAGCGTTAAAGTCGCCCCGTTCCTGCTCGGTCAGGCTTTGCTGCCTGGTGAAGACCGGCAAATTGCGAAATTTCTGGGTAAAGCCGGTCGCCCGGAAAGTGATGGTGCCCTGGTCGGCATCGAGGATATAGCGCCAGCTTTTCAGGTGACCATTGGGAACTGGCCGTTCGTCATCCCGCTCGATACCAAACAGGGTTAGCTGGGGCAGGTTGGACTGGATAGCTATTTCCAGTTCCGAGACATTCTCAAAGGCCAGGGTTGCCGGGGCTACCCAGAAGGAATAGAAGCTCTCCGGCGGTTCCGGCTCGACCCATTTCAGGATATAGTCCAGGTCGAGGGCGAAACTGTAATTCTGAGGCCGGAAGACCAGGCCGTGGACGGTGGCGTCGTGCCAGCCCATAAAGTCAAAGTCGCGGTCGGTCCAGACCCGCATCTCCCCGATAAACTGCGAGGCATCCATTTTGGCTCTCTCACATCCTCTTTAACTGACCCCAAAACCGGCACCTGTATTATACCCCCCAATAACCGTTAGACAAACGTTAAGCTTTGCTAAATGTTTAATCCTCATGCAGGGTATAAGCGTATAATTAGTGCGGGTCACACAAGACCTCAAAGCGTTTACCGGATGTGATATAATGGTTGTGACGTTTAAAACTTTCTAAACGTGCAAAAATAACTTTAACTATTGAAATCGAAACCTATTGCAATCTACATTCGTTTTGCTATAAATACATTTGACTCGTCTATGGTACAGGGTTACAATGGCCTATCGCTACTTGCTTCTTCGGCTATTGCAGGCTGCCACCAGGCCGAAACGCTCGTACTTTAGTTCCGAAACCGATGTTTTACCCGCTCGGCCAGAGAGTGGGGATTGCTCGAACCCGGCAGGTGCCGGGACGGAGAGATGTGCGCCACAGCGCGAATTTAAATAAAGAGGTGATTGTTACATGGCTGGGTTGCTAAATAGCATCACAGGACCTGAAGACTTAAAACGGCTGAGCCTGGACCAGTTGAAGGAATTGAGCGCCGATATGCGCCACCTTCTCCAGGAAACGGTTTTTCAGACCGGCGGGCATTTTGCCAGCAACCTGGGTACGGTTGAACTGTCGATTGCTCTGCACTACGTCTTCAATAGCCCGGTAGATAAATTGGTATGGGATGTAGGCCACCAGGCTTACCCGCACAAACTGTTGACGGGCCGGGTTGACCGGTTCTCGACCATTCGCCAGTACGATGGCCTGTGCGGATTTTTGGAGCGGTCCGAAAGCGTTCATGATAGCTTTGGAGCCGGTCATGCCAGCACTTCTATCTCGGCAGGCCTGGGTATGGCCGTAGCCCGCGACCTCAAAGGCGAGAACTTCAGTGTCGTTTCGATTATCGGGGATGGCGCGCTTACCGGCGGGATGGCCCTGGAGGCCCTCAACAACGCCGGGAGCCTCAAGACGCCCTTCATCGTGGTCCTCAACGACAACGAAATGAGTATTTCCAAAAACGTTGGCGCTCTGTCGAAATACCTGGACCGGGTCCGGGCCGACAAGATGTACCTGCGGGCTAAAGATGAATTCGAACATGCCATGGGTAAGCTGCCGCTCGGCGGCGAAATGCTCAGCCTGGCAAAACGGGTCAAGAAGTCGGTCAAAGATATGGTCCTGCCCAGCACCATCTGGGAAGAACTCGGTTTTATCGGGTTGGGTCCGGTGGACGGTCACGACATCGCCCAGCTTATTGAAACCTTCCAACTGGCGAAAGAAGCCAAACTGCCGGTCTTCATCCACGCGATTACGGTCAAAGGCAAAGGTTACGCCGAGGCCGAGGTGAGCGTCGAGGGCCGCATCGGCTATCACGCCCGCCCCAACAAACTCAACCCCGGCGTCGCACCCAAGGGCCCTAAATACGAGGATGTTTTCGGCAATACCTTGATTAAGCTGGCCGAAACAGACAAGAAAATCCTGGCGATTACGGCGGCCATGCGCAGCGGCACCGGCCTGGATAAATTCTCCCAGGTCTACCCCGAACGCTTCTTTGATGTCGGGATTGCCGAGCAGCACGCCGTGACTTTCGCGGCGGGCCTGGCGACCGAAGGCTTTAAGCCGGTCGCGGCGATTTACAGCACCTTCTTGCAGCGCGCCTACGACCAGGTCCTGCACGATGTTTGTCTGCAAAACCTGCAAGTTATCTTCGCGATGGACCGGGCCGGTATCGTGGGCGATGACGGCAAGACCCACCAGGGTATGTTCGATATTTCCTACCTGCGCTGTATCCCCAACATCGTGCTGATGGCCCCCAAAGACGAGAACGAATTGCAGCACATGCTCTACACCGCTACCCAGCATCGCGGGCCGATTGGTCTGCGCTACCCGCGTGGGGCCAGCTACGGTGTCGAGATGGACAAGGAATTCAAGGCGCTCCCCATCGGCAAGGGTGAAATCCTGCGTGAGGGCGAAGACCTGGCCCTGGTAGCCCTCGGCAGCGAGGTTTACCCGGCAATGGAAGCCGCCGAAATGCTGGCCGAACGGGGTATCCGGGCGGCGGTCATCAACGCCCGCTTTATCAAGCCGCTCGACGAAGAATTGCTCCTGGAAACAGCCCGCAAGTATCGCCGGGTGGTCACGGTCGAGGAAGCGGCCCTGGCCGGTGGTTTTGGCAGCGCGGTGATGGAGCTTTTCGAAATGCGCGGTCTGAACGAGGTGGAAGTCCACCGCGTCGGCGTCCGCGACCACTTTGTCACGCACGGGGCGCAATCCCTTATGCGCGAGAAAGAAGGTCTCGACCCGGCCAGCATCGCCTCGCAGGTCGAAGCCTGGTTCCCCGAACTGGCTTTAGTCCGCAAGTCGGCCACTTCTTCCAGGGGATAAAAAAGTTCGTTAAACGTTGAACGCGCCTTTCAGGGCGAACGTTAAACGTAAAAAGGCCAAATTTGATGTCATTCTGTGGTTCATCTAAAACTGGTGGGTCGCAGAATGACAATTTTATCGAATCTACCTTCCTCGAAATTTCGGATGATATTAGTTTATTACGTTTAACATTAAACGGTCCTATGAAAACCTCCCAGCCTGAAACAAATCCTTCGAAAAGCACCAGCGACCGCAAGGTCGAGCATCTTCGTATTACCCTGAACGAGGATGTCCAGGCCAAGGGTATCACGGTCGGGCTGGAAAACTACCGCTTCATCCACCAGGCTTTGCCCGAAATTGACCTCGACGAGGTTGATTTAAGTCTTTCTTTCCTGGACAAAACTATCCAGGCGCCCATCCTGATAAGCTCGATGACCGGTGGGGCCGAATGGTCGGCCCGGATTAACCGCAACCTGGCCCAGGCTGCCCAGCAGTGGCGGGTGCCGATGGGGGTCGGGTCGCAGCGGGCCGCCGTCGAGGATAATTCGCTGGCCTACAGCTACCAGATACGCTCTTACGCCCCGGACGTGCCGCTACTGGCGAACCTGGGGGCGGTCCAGCTAAATTACGGTTACGGGGTCGAAGAATGCCGCCGGGCGGTAGATATGCTCCAGGCCGATGCCCTGATTTTGCACCTGAACGCCTTACAGGAGGCGGTCCAGCCTCACGGCAATACCAGCTACAAGGGTTTGCTGGCGAAAATCGAGGTGGTCTGCGCGGCCCTGGCGAAAGACGGGGTGCCGATAATCGCTAAAGAGGTCGGCAACGGCATTTCCTACGACGTAGCCGTGAAGTTAAAGGACGCCGGGGTGACCGGGCTAGACGTAGCCGGGAGCGGCGGGACCAGTTGGAGCCAGGTGGAGAGCTATCGCATCGCCCGCCCGGTCGAGCAGCAAGCCGCCGAAGCTTTCGCCGGGTGGGGCATTTCGACGGCCCAATCTATCCAGTGGGCGCGACAAGCCCTGCCGGAGGGCCTGGTGATTGGCAGCGGCGGGATACGCAACGGCGTGGACGTGGCGAAAACCCTGGCTTTAGGGGCGGACCTGGGCGGGCTGGCCCTGCCTTTCCTCAAGGCCGCCGACGATTCGGTCGAGGCCGTCAGCAACCTGCTCGAACAGCTGACCAGGGAACTCCGCATTACCATGTTCTGTATTGGGGCGGCCAATCTCACCGACCTGCGCAACACGCCCCATTTTGTAAAAGTCTAATTTGACATAAATAAAACCCCCGGTAGTCCTGAACGCCGGGGGTTTTATTTTACTGATTTCTAGAATACTGGTTTCGTAATCACCACCGAGCTTCGTCGGCTACGTTCGGAATCAAAGACTAACTACTAACCTCTGCCCTCTGCCCTCTGATTTCTGCCCTCTGCCTTCTGACTACTTGCCCCTACCCATTGGTAATATTGATGACTACCACCGCTCCGTTGGGGTCTACGTTCGCGCTTTTAAAGAAATTGTCGTAAGGCGCGGTGTCTTTCTGGCCCGGACCCAGCAGGTAGGCTACCAGGTTCAGGTTGCCCTTGCGCCCGGTCAAAACCGCACCCTCTGTTCCCGGCAGGGCTTTTTCATCCAGGTCGGTCCAGCCTTTACCGGCAAAGGCCGGTTTGGCCCAGCTCGAAAGTTTGTCGAAGCCATCAGTCGTGACGAACTGGGTGAAAAAGACGCCCGGACTGGGGTTATCAATCCGCCGCGCCGCCGGGTAGACCGGCAAATCGTTTGTACTGACCTGGACTGGTGTCACCGGAATATCGGCCCCGATGCCGGGCGTAGGGCCCCGGAAAAGGGCTCCCGCCTGGTCCGGCGTGGGCGTGGGGAGCCGAGGGGTAGGGGTGGGGCGACCGGTGGTCCGGGTAATTTGCCCGGTGTTTCTTATATCGGTCGGGTTGGACGAGTTAATATAATAAACCAGTGCCGCTGCTAGCAGCCCCACCACGAAGATGCCCGCGATTACAGCCGACCAGCTAATCTTGCGCCGGGTCTTCGTAACCTCTGCCGGGGATGTTGCCGCCGCCACGCTGGCAGTCGTAGCGCCACCCGTAGTGATACCCGTGCCGGCACTCGTTGGAATGGCCGAGGTAGATTGGGTTTGTGGCTGGACCGGGGGCGGAGCGGGCGAAAAAGCTGTCGAAATCTGGTACTGGTAGGGTTGTAGCCCAATATCGCTGGTAACGGCTTCCGTGAGGGCCGGTGCGACTGCCGGGGCGGGGTTATCCTGGACCTGGAAAAGGGTCGTGCCGATTTGCAGGGCGTCGCCGGGGCGGAGCGGATACCGGGCCGCCGGGCTCATCCTTTGGCCGTTGAGATAAGTGCCCTTATCCGAGGCCAGGTCGGTGACATAGAGGGTGCCGCCGATGATTTCAAAGCGGGCGTGCTGCCCGGCCATGGCCGAATCGGGCACCGCGATTTCACTGGCCGGGTCGGTGCCCAGCGTTAGAGGTTTATTGCCCAGGGAAAAGCTTTGTCCGGTCCCAGGCCCACTATTGATAACTAATTGCATACTTACTAAAAAATTTCTTCCGTTCTGCCCCGGTTCAGGCGCAATCCGCCGGGTCGTCCATCAATTTTTCGAGGGCGTGGGGCAGGGCCACGATAATCGCTTCCAGCGACTCCCTGGCCCCTTTCGGGCTGCCCGGCAGGTTTACAATCAGGCTCCGGCCCCGGATACCGGCGACCGCCCGCGAGATAACCGCCATCGGGGTCTTTTGCAGGCTGTAGGCCCGCATCGCCTCGGCCATGCCCGGCACCTGTTTTTCGATAACGGCCAGGGTCGCGTCGGGGGTTACGTCCCTGGGCGCGACACCGGTCCCGCCGGTCGTCAGGATAAGGTTCAGTTTGAGATTGTCGGCCCACTCAATCAGCTTTTGCTCAATCTGGGCGCGCTCGTCCGGTATCACCTCGTAGACGCTCACCTCGAAGGCGTGGGCCAGTTGGTTTTCCAGGGCTTCGCGGACGTTCGGGCCGCTGGCGTCGGGCCGGACCCCGGCGGCGCTGCGGTCGCTCAGGGTTAAAATCCCCACCTTAAAAGGGGTGGCGGTATGGGCCGTATCAACATCATTCATGGCTGGTTGTTTCCCCTGTCTTTTCTGGCGTACCCCCGGTCTCGCCCTGTTTGAGGGCGGCCTTGCGGGCCTGCCGTTTGGCCTGTTTTTCGGCCAGGGCTTTTTCCCGTTCGACTTTGCGTTCGGCCAGCTTTTCCGGGGCGTAATAGCCCTGGTATTCCGGCGGCAGCAGTTCGGCGATTTTGCTCATCATCAGGTCGCCAAGCTCGTCCAGGTCCAGACGTTGGCCGGATTCGTCCTGGCGCGGCAGGCGGTAGGGTTTGCCGACCCGCACCACTACCCGCGGTTTAATTTTCTTGCCCTGCTCATCGTATTCTTTGCGGCGGTTGATTTTCTCGGTCCCGGTGAAGGCGACCGGCACAACCAGGGCGTTGGCGCGGAGGGCGACCAGGGCGGCCCCGCTATGGCCCGGTCCCATCTGGAAATCGTGGGAGCGGTGCCCTTCCGGGAAGATTACCAGCAAGTGGCCTTCTTCCAGGATTTTCACCGAGAAGTTAAGGGCCTCGCGGTTGTAGGCGCCCCGTTCGACCGGGTAAGCCCCGTAAAGCCGGGCCCAGCCGCCAAAGACCGGCACCTCGAAATGCTCGCGCTTGGTCATCCAGTATGCGGCGCGGGGCAGGATATAGTGCATGAAAAAGATGTCCCACTGGCTCATGTGGTTGCCGGTAAACAGGACGGCCCCTTTGCGCGGCACATTTTCCAGGCCGTAAAATTCCGGCTTCGAGAAAGTTTTTGCAAAGATGCGGTTTACGAACCAACCCAGGTCATAGAACCATTCGTGCAGCAGCCACCACCCGGCGTGCCTGACCCGCTTCCAAGCCTTTTGCCACAAGCTCATTCTTTTGTGCCTTTGCCCAAATTATTAATTTTTATCCGCCTTTGAACGGCCCTACAATATCCCTGGTAATCCAGCCGCCGTAAAAGTCGCCCGGCTGCGGCTCGACCTGCTCACCGTCTACCAGCGCCGCGTCCACCCGGCCCGGATAAATCGCCACGTAATTTTTGATACCTTCGTAGCCGGGCGAGGGGTTTGGATAATACCAGGCGGCCTCAGGGCTGGTTTTGCTGCCAACCTTGACGGTGTAATAGGCGGCCTGCCCTTTCCATTCGCAAAAAGTCTGGCGGCGGGTCGGCACGAAAAATTCCTTGCGTAAATCTTCCGGTGGAATGTAATAGACCGGGGGATGGCTGGTTTCGAGGATACGTTTGGCCCGGTGGGTCTCCGCGATAATTTCGCCGTTAAAGATGACCCGGATATGCCTGGGCGAGTCTTCGAGGCGGGGTGGTCGGGGATAATCCCAGACCGACTCCTGGCCGGGACCGGGTTTGATGGGTTCGAACCAAGCCATAGGTTTGCTACTTTCTTTTACTTCTATTTACTTCTTAACTTCCTTACCCTGCAAAGCGTTCAGGTTTAGAAAACACCTGCCTTGCTGTCGCTCCGCTGATTATAACATTCCTGGGGCGTCGGCGGCTACCCGGGGTTCCTGCTAAGAGACCAGATAAGAAAAACCTTTAATAAACGGTTAAAGCGGGTTTGAGTGTCTGCCACGACGCCTGAGTTATGCTAAAATGGGCCGTCACACTGCATAAGCATATCGATATGCTTTTAAAAGGTTTTTAACAAGCAGGGAAACGAAATTTTGATGGGTAAGAGTGAGAGAAAGCGGAAAAAGGACCGGGCCTTACTGGTCCAGACCCTGGCGGTGACAGGATTGGTTGGCAGCACCTGGCGGCTGCCCGGCCTGATAAAAACCATGGGTCAAAATGAGGACACGCTATTGCCCGACACCGCTTTGCCCCCCGTTTCAGTGATAGTGCCCGCCCGCAACGAGGCCGCCAACATCGAACGCTGCGCCCGCTCTCTGCTGGCCCAGGATTACCCTGACTTCGAGCTAATCGTCGTAAATGACGGCAGCACCGACGCCACCCCCGCCATCCTGCAAAGGATTGCCGCCGAGGATGACCGGCTAAAGGTCGTGACGTTGGACGGCGAACTGCCACCGGGTTGGGCCGGAAAGCCCCACGCCATGCAAATGGGCTACGAAACAGCCCGGCCTGACAGCCGCTATATCCTCTTTAGCGATGCCGATACTTTCCATTTTCCGGTAGCGTTGCGGACGGCGGTCAGCGCGGCAGTGCGGGGTCACTCCGACCTGCTTTCGGCCATGACCAGCCTCGAACTCAAAACTTTCTGGGAAAACGTCCTCATGCCCCTGGCGATTATGGGGATCTTGGTCCAGTACCCGCCCGATAAAGTCAACCGGCCCGACAGCAAAGTAGCCCTTGCCAACGGCCAGTTTTTGCTACTCAAACGCGAGGCTTTCGAGGCGGTCGGCGGTTATGGCGGCAAGCTAAAGGGTTCTTTGCTCGACGACCGTGACATGGCGCTGGCAATCAAGGCTAATGGCGGCAAATTGAGGCTGATTAACGGCCAAAAACTGGCGTCCGTACGGATGTACACCGGCCTCCGGGATGTCTGGCAGGGCTTTCGCAAGAACGCTTTCGTGGGCAGCCGGGCCCCTTATCTGAGCGTACCGCTATTTGTCCTGGCCTCGGTCTGGTTGGGCGTTTTACCTTTTCTGCAAGTGCCATATGCCCTGTGGCGCTGGCTTGGTGGCGATAAGCCGGCCCGGCGCTTGCTGCTTCACAGCCTGCTCCAGGTCGGGTTGATTGTAACGGCCCGGCGGCGGTTCGACCGGCGGTTGGACGTCCCGGCCCTTTACGCCTGGGCTTCGCCGCTCTCTAACCTGATTTTTTCGGGAATACTGGTGGACTCGATGGTGCGGTCGCTAACCGGGCAGGGGGTTAGCTGGAAAGGCCGTAACTACGCCGGGGCCGCCAAGACCCAGCAACTTATCAAGTAGACTGACTGTCTTGAAACTACGTCTTCCCGCAAAAACAAATCTTTTTACACCTCTGAACCTGTTATGGCTGGTCGGCTTCGGTTTACTACTCGCCAAATTGCTCTTTTCCCTCAATATCGCCTGGCAAATCTTTAACTTTGCCTTCCAGGTGGACGAGTCGGAGAGCATGATTGTTGCCGAAACCCTGATGATGGACCATGGCACCAATATTTACGCCCTGCCCGGGCCTGACCTCTTTATCTCAGCCCCCTACACCCCTTTTTATTACCTGCTCAACTGGTTGCCCCTCCACTTTTTAGGGAGCAGTTTCAAGCCGGGCCGCCTGATTTCGTTCCTGGCCGCTGTCGGCATTGCGTGGCTTATCTACAAACTGGTGACCGCTTACGCCCGGCAGGGGGGGTTCTCCCTGGTCAGGGCGCGGGTGGCGGCGGCCCTGGCGGTCTTGATATGGAGCGCGCTGGGGCTGGTGGCGTTCTGGGGTATTGCCGTTAAACCAGATATTACGGCCCTGTTTTTGGGGTTGTGCGGCCTTTTGCTGGTCTTTACCGCTCCTCAAGATAAAGGGGCGAACTGGCGGCTGCTCTTTTTACGGCTGAGCCCACGCCTGTTAATCGCCGCCGGGTTTTTCGCCCTGGCCGTCCTGACCAAGCAGACCGCTTTCGCCGGGGTGCTGGTGGCCGGCATCTGGCTTCTAACGCGCCACCGCCAGGGCTGGAAGACCGCCTTCGGGTTTGGTCTGAGCTATATCATACTCGGTTTTGGCCCCATGCTAGGTATGAACGCCCTTAGTGGTGGTGGGTTCTGGTATCACATCGTCACGGTCCACGAACTGCCCTGGAACTTTGCTAATTACTGGAAGTTCTTTGGCGGCCTCTTGCAAAGCTACCAGTTGTTCTTCCTGCTGGCCCTGGTCTTTGTCGGGTTCTGGCTGGCCGACCTACTGCTCCGAACTCCTGCCGAACCTGCTTCCGGCTGGCTTACAACGACCTGGGAGCGGCTGCGAAACAACCCCGGTACTTTTTTCGTCTTGTATGCAGGGGCGGCCTGGGGTGAGGGTCTTTCAGCGGGGACCTATGGCGGCAACCACAATCATTTGCTGGAATTTTCTGCGGCGACTTGTATCCTGGTCGGGCTGGCTTTTACCCGTTTGCTGGCCTTAGAGCGGCAAAAATGGGCGGTAGCCCTGGCTTTGGTGCTGGTCTGCTGGCAGGGGGTGGGCCTGTTCGTGGGTGAGGGCCGGGTCAGGCCGGACGATTTCCCGGTCGTGGGAGCGGTGGCCCCTGGCCGGACCCTGCTGGATGGTTTGCAGGGCCAGTTCCGCGACCCCGACTGGCTGGGGTTGGAATATCGCGCCCCGCTCGAAAACCAGAAGCAGCGCCTGGCCGAAGTGGCCGCCTTCATGAACAACGACAAAGGCCCCTATATTTATAGCGACAACGTCTCGTTGATGCTGGCGACCACCAAGCCTATCTTCACGACCGACCCTTTTACCCAGACCCATGCTACCCGTTACGGGCGGTGGGACCAGAGCAAGCTTGTAGCGATGGTCAAAAACCAGCAGTTCAGCCTGATAGTGCTGCGCCAGTCTATCGCGGGGCGGGTCGCGGCGGGCGACGCTGCCGGTGACATCTATATCTCGCCGGAGTTATCCCAGGCTGTCCTGGAAAATTACCGGGCCTGCCGTCCCGACGCGGTTACGATTTATGTACCAAAATCCCGGACCGACCTGCCGGGGTGTTAGGCAGGTGGAAGGCTTGTGCGCAATGGTATATAATAACGAACACCTGGCTAACCGAGTTTAGCTCTGTTTTAACTTGCATTCAATAATATTCTGCCACCTGGGTGAAAGTTGTAGCTTTTTTCAGGTAAGGAGCGATTTTTAAATGGCAATGGCAACGGCCTCAAATGCGCGCCGGTTTAAATTATCTAAATTTATCCTGAGCTGGTATGGCATCCTGATTGTTTATGCCATCATAGTTGGCCTTTTCCTGCTTTTACGGCTGGGAGATGGCAATAACCCGATAGCATTGTCAGTCGGCAGTCTGACTTTTCGCTGGTACGGCATAATAATCACCAGCGGGGTGATTATAGCGGCTTTCCTGGCCCAGTTCCTGGCCGAGCGGCGCGGCGACGATCCCGACCACGTCTGGCGTATTCTGCCGATACTGCTGGTCTTTGGTATTGGTTTCGCCCGCATCTGGTATGTCTTTAATACCTGGGATAAATATAAAGATTATATTTTTAGCTTTGGGAACCCGACTCAGGCCGGGGCGTTTGAAATCTGGCGCGGCGGTATCGCTATCCAGGGCGCGGTCGTCGGCGGTATCGTCGGGTCGCTGCTCTACGGTTATTTCTACAACCGGGTTCAGATCCGCAAAACGACCAACCGGCGTTTCAGCCTCTGGCGCTTTTCCGACTTTGTCGCCCCTGGCCTGGTGCTGGCCCAGGGAATAGGGCGCTGGGGCAACTTCATGAACAATGAAGCCTATGGCCGCCAGACCAACCTGCCCTGGGGTATCAAAATCCCCTGCGAATACCGCACCAGTGGCCTTACCCCCGGTACCGACAACACCCTCTGTCCAAATACCTACCTGCCGAACGGCCAGATGCAGTCGACCGGGATTGATAAGGACGCCCTGTTCCACCCGACCTTTTTCTATGAGTCGCTCTGGGACTATTTTACTTTCCTGGTCCTCTTTTTCTGCATCATGCGGCCTAAGACCATCGAGCGCCGTTTCAAGATTAAACTGCGCGACGGCGATATTTTCCTGCTTTACTGGGTCATCTATTCGATTGGCCGCTTCTTTACCGAAGGGTTCCGCACCGACAGCCTCTATTTTCTGGGCGACACCAATAGCCTGCGGACGGCCCAGGTGCTGGCGATAGTCTCTATCCTGATAGCCGGGTTCCTGTTGTTCTACCGCCATCGCAAGTCCTTCCCCGGCACCCAGGCCCTTTCGATGCGGCTGGCCCCCCTGACTATCGGTGGTATTCCGGCTACTGCCGGTGTCCCGGCGGACGCCCCGGTGAGCGGTATTAAAAATGCGGACGTTCCCCGGCGGAATACCGAGGCCGAGACCGACGAGATAGCGGCCACCCCGGTTGACGCTGACAATGAATTTGACGAACCCGACGAACCGGTTGCAACTGCGGCAGACACAGACGAGGCTGCTACGGCGGCACCTGTGCCAGACACGGACGACGCCGAATTCGATAACGAGGTGTCGAAGGAAGCCGAGACCGAGGCCGGAGGTTGGCCCGGCGCCTGGCCCGCCTCGGAAGCCCCCGGCAGCGAAGCGTCGGTCGGTCAGGTCGAAGCAGCCACGGACGAGGTTGATACGGACGAGGCTAAGGCCGAACCTATCGCAACCGGTCCTGATGCCGAGATCGCCCAGGCCGCACCTACGGTAGAAGCGTCTTCGGTTGAAACTGCCCCGCTTGTTAGTATGGATGAAACCCTGGCGCCGGTTGCACCCGAAACCACCCAGGCGGCTCCTACGGTCGAGACCAACCCGGTTTCCGGCGAAATTGAGAATGTCACCTCAACCGCGCCTGTCGAATCAACGCCGACCGCCGAGGTCCCGCCGCCTGCGGTTGATACTGACCCCAAGCCGGTGGATGTTGACCTGGCCGGCCCGGCTGCAACCGGAGATACCACCGCAACTGCCAGCGAAAGC
Organism: Chloroflexi bacterium 54-19; assembly: GCA_001898225.1. Lineage (GTDB taxonomy): Bacteria > Chloroflexota > Chloroflexia > Chloroheliales > Chloroheliaceae > 54-19. Next base: position 79,431 of record MKTJ01000002.1, on the reverse strand, counting down.
CCGGCGGTCGCGGATACAACTAACCCCAGGCCTGCTGCTAAAAACAGAAGAAAAAAGCAGTAGCTTGCAGAGAGGATAAAGACTAGCGTGAGATTAGGCATTGTTGGCGGTGGCGTGCTCGGCCTGACGGTCGGGTTGCGCCGCGCCGCCCTGGGCGATGAAGTCGTTTTGTTTGAAAAAGGGAAAGAGCCGGGCGGTCTGGCGGTCTCTTTCCCGGTGACGGAACGCGGCAAAGACGGTCCTTACCTGGAAAAGTTTTACCACCACATTTTCAAGACCGATAAAGATATTATCCGGGTCATCGAGGAACTCGGCCTCGGTGATCTGCTCGAATGGAAGACGCCGCCGACCAGCACTTTGCTGGGAGGCAAGATTTACCGCATGGACAGCCTTTTTGATGACCTGAAGTCGCCCCGGCTCAAAAAGCTGACCAAACCGCTGGCCGGTAGCTCGATTGATACCGCTCTTGCCATCCTGAAGTTCAAGCCGCTCCCCTTCTTTAGCCGGTTGCGCTTCGGGCTGGTCGGGGCTTACCTCAAATTCGAGAAAAACTACCAGCGTCTTTCGCAAACTACGGCGGCGGCCTGGGTCCAGAAATGGGCCGGGAAAGCTGCTTTCGACAAAATTTTCAGGCCGCTCCTTTCCACCAAGTTTGGCGAAAAGTACGACCAGATTGCCATGCCCTGGCTGTGGAGCCGTTTTCACGAACGGACCCAGTTCCTCGGCTATGTCAAGGGCGGCTTTCACCAGTTGTACCTGAAACTGTTCGACGCGGTCAAAGAGGTGGGCGGTCAGGTCTGGCTCGAAAGCGACGTGACGGCTATCCGCAAGGGGACCGGCGACCAGGAAGGCAAAGTCATTGTCACGGTCAACGGGCAGGACGAGGTCTTTGATAAGGTCGTGGTGACGGCCCCGACTCGTGTCTTCACCCAGCTTGCCAAGGACGAACTCCCGGCGGCCTATGTCGAAAAATATGCCGGGCCGAACTCCATCGAGCATTATGGCGCGCACTGCGTGGTCCTTTCGGTGGACCGCAAATACTTTGACACCTACTGGTTGAACGTCAACGACAAGGGCTATCCCTTCCTGGCGGTGGTCGAGCATACCAACTTTATGCCGCCTTCCGACTATGACGGGCAGCACCTGATTTACCTGGGCAACTATCTGCCCATGAATCACCCCTTGTTCGGGAAGTCGGACGAGGAAGTGCTGGCCGAATTCCTGCCACACCTCAAAAAGATTAACCCGGAGTTTGACGAAAGCTGGGTCAAAAAGTCGTGGATCTGGAAGGCCGGGTTCGCCCAGCCTATCGTGACCATCGACTACGCCAGCAAGTTGCCGCCGCACGAAACACCCATCCCGAACGTGCTGCTGGCGAACATGGCGCACGTCTATCCTCAAGATAGAGGCCAGAACTACAGTATCCGGCTCGGCGAGAAAATCGCCAAGATGCTATAAGATAAAGAGTAAATAAAAAGTGGGGTAACGCGCCCCACTTTTTATTTACTTATTTTCACGATTTGCGGACGTTGAGGCCGCACAGGATGAGGTTCCAGACGTTCTCGAAGGCTTCCTCCTGGCCCGGTTCGGACCACTCCTGGGCGTGGACCGGGCTGTGGAAGCGGACCGTGGCGTACAGCACGGTCTGGGCGGTGGCGGCAGGGTTGGTGGCCTCGAACTCGCCGTTGGCGACCCCATCGGCAATTATCTTTGTAACCTGCTCGGCCAGGTGGGCGACGTGTTCCTTGACCACCTCACGGGCTTCCTCGGTCAGCACGCTGTAGGTGGCGAAAAGCTCCGGGTCGTCCAGCACCTTGGAGTGTTTATACTTCGCCAGGGTTTGCAGCCAGCGTTTGAGCCGCTCCGGGGCCGGGCCGGTTTCCTCCATGATTGGGGTTAGCGGCACCATAATCCGGTCCAGCCAGCGTTTCGTGACCGCGTCGCGCAAGGCCGCCTTGCTCGGAAAGTGGCGGTAGACGCTGCCGTGGCTGACCCCCAGGGCCCGCGCCACGTCCAGGACGGTGGCCTTGGCCGGACCGTACCGGCGCAGCACTTCTTCCGCCGTGACCAGTATCTTTTCGGTTGTCAGAATATCATCGCCCAAGGTTTACCTCTGTTGTTTTATTTTTCGCTATCCAGGTGCGCCATCTGGGTGGTCGGGTAGCGGTCGCCCGCCGCCGCGCCTGCCGGGATGGCCTGCTCAATCCGGGCCAGGTCGTCGGCGGTCAGTTGGACCTCAAGCGCGCCCAGGGCTTCCGAAAGGCGAGGACGCTGCCGGGCTCCCACCAGAGGTACAATGTCGTCACCCCGCGAAAGCACCCAGGCAATCGCTATCTGGGCCACTGTCACGCCCTTGGCCTCCGCAATACCGCGCAGGGCATCTACCAATTGTAAGTTATGGTCGAGATTTTCGCCGCTAAAGCGCGGGCTCACGGCGCGGAAGTCCCCGGCAGTCCCGCCCCGCTCCCTGGACCAGTGGCCGCTAATCAGGCCGCGTGAAAGGACGCCGTAAGCCGTGATGCCGATACCGAGTTCGCGGCAGACCGGCAGGATTTCTTTTTCTATGTCCCGCGAAATCAGCGAATACTCGATTTGCAGGTCCGATACCGGGACGACGCTGGCCGCCCGGCGGATAGTCTCCGCGCCGACCTCGGAAAGACCGACATGGCGGACGTGCCCCGCTTTAATCATATCCGCGATAGCCCCGACGGTTTCCTCGATAGGCACGTTCGGGTCGAGCCGGGCCGGGCGGTAAATATCGACATAATCGGTACCCAGGCGGCGCAGCGAGTAAGCGAGGAAGTTTTTAACCGCCACCGGGCGGGCGTCGTAGCCGTTCCAGCCGCCGTCATAATCGCGCAGGCCCCCGAATTTGACGCTGATTTCCACTTTATCGCGTGGGATACTTTTCTCTCTTAAAGCCCGGCCAATCAGCATTTCGTTGTGGCCCATGCCGTAGAAATCGCCGGTATCTATCAGGGTAATCCCGGCCTCAATGGCCGCGTGAATGGTCGCGATACTTTCGGTTTCATCGGAAGGGCCGTACATGCCCGACATGCCCATCGCCCCCAGGCCCAGGGCGGATACTTCGGGTCCGGTCTTGCCAAGTTTGCGAGTGTCCATCAAAGAACTCCTTTTAATATTATAAATGTAAAACTACTTTTCCGTTATACTGGCGGTCAATAACTTTTGGGACCACTTCTTCAATCTTTTCCCACGATTCTTCCAATGCGATACGCGGTTTCAGGCCGCCCGCCGCCACCGCCTGGGCCAACCGGGCCAGATCGCGTGCCACGGGCAGATAGCGAAATTCATAATGGAGGGCCAGCATATACAGGCCCACCCCGCCCGCCTGGAACATTTTTACGGGGTTGAAAGAAAGTTGGCCCGTTCCACTGACACCGACCGTGACGGCCAGACCGCCGGGGGACAGCATGTCCAGGGTTTCGGCCAGGGTTGGGCCGCCGAGCGAGTCGAGGACCAGGTCGTAGGGGCCGAACTGCCGGGCCTGGGCCGGGTCGCCCACTACGACTTCGTACGCGCCGCTTTCCCGCACTCCCGCCGCTCTCTCGCGGTTGCGGACGGTCCCGACGACAAACGCCCCGGCGGAACGGGCGATTTGCACCCCGAAGTCGCCGACCGCCCCGTTAGCCGCGGTCACCAGCACCCGTTTTTGCCACAGGGAACCGTTCTTTTCGAGTCCGGCCAGGGCCGTTAGCCCGGCGACCGGCAGGGTCGCGGCCTGGGTAATAGTCACGTTGGCGGGAAGTTCGGCTAAATGCGCGGTCGAAACCGCTACCACTTCGGCCCAGGCCCCGATGGTTGGCGCGCTGTTGGTCCAGCCGCCCGTCACAATGGTGCCGACGACCCGTTGGCCCACCTGGGGACCGCTGCCATTAGCGGCGGCCTGGACGACCGTCCCGGCCAGGTCCCAGCCGATTTGGGAGCCGTTCTCCCGCCGTGCCGCGCCGCCCAGTTCGCCGGGGTTGAGCGAGAAAGCCGCCACTTTTACCAGGGCTTGATTGGGTTGCGGTTGCGGATAGTCGAGTTCGCCCAGCCTTAAATGGGTAGGGCGGGTGTGGTCAATCACTACCGACTTTATTTTGCTCATTGTCCCTCCTTCACAGTTGCACAGGTTCATTTTTGCCAGCCCACCGGGTTTTAGTTTTGGTCTGCCCTCCCCGGTTGGTTGGACTTATTTGCTTTCAGAGGCATTGTACCATACAACTGACAAAAATCAATATCTGTCAGCACATATTTTATTGATTGGGGGAAAGAAGGGGTTAGCAAGGGGGGAATAAGGCAGAAATTTACATAAACGGAGAAAACCAGGATGAAGGCAAAATCCGAACGCGTATCGCACTTTTTTGACTGTAATATTGTCCAACGGACCGGAGATTCCGTGCTACGCACGGAATGACAAATACTGCCTTCTGCCTACTAAAAACTAAAAACTGCCTTCTGGCTTCTGGCTACTGGCTACTGACTTCTGCCCTCTGGCTACTGACTACTGACGGACAAGGCAAACGGTTGGTCTAAAATTCAAAAGCGGGTTAAAATAGGGGTATCTGCTTTTTAAGCTTAACAGCGAGTGTTAAGCGTCTGCTTATTCAATGATGATAATTCGTTCCTGAACCTGACGGTAAATTTTTCCCGGTAAACTTTTTTCTGTTTATGTTTGCTTCGACTGGCATTGCTTATCATGTGTCTTCTATAGAGATTGGAAAGGAAATTGGAAATGGATCTTGAAGGACGGGTTGACCCCGAATACCTGCCCATGGTGGCGACCATGACCGCGACCGATAGTTTCGCGGCGGACCTGCCCGCGGCCCGGAAGTCGCAGACCGAGGCGATGGCAAAACTCTCGCAGGCCAGCACTTCCCCCGACATCACCATCTTCGAGCGAAATATCACCGCTCCCGAAGGCCACGAGTTTATGGTGCGGATTTATACGCCCAACCCCAGGCCGGAAGGTCTTTTGCCGGTAATGGTCTGGGCCCACGGTGGCGGGTATGTGGTCGGCCACCCGGTCGAGCATGATAATGTCGCGATTAACTTCGTGCGTGGGGCGAATTGCGCCGTGGTTTCGGTGGATTACCGCCTGGCCCCGGAAAATCCCTACCCGGCGGCGATTGAGGATTGCTATACGGCGATGCAGTGGGTTGCTGCCGACCCCGAAGGCCTGGGCTTCGATGCCGGGAAAATTGCGGTCGGCGGTTATAGCGCGGGGGGTGGGTTAGGCGCGGCCATGGCCCTTCTGGCCCGTGATAGAGGCGGCCCCAAAGTGGTCTTCCAGATGCCGCTCTGCGCCTGCCTGGACGACCGCCACCTGACCCCTTCGGCCCAGGAATTTACCGATGGCCGGGTCTGGAGCCGTTCGATTTCCGAGAACGCCTGGAACTTCTATCTCAAAGGGGTGGACCGGGAAAATACCCCGCCTCACGCGGCCCCGGCCAGGGAGACCAACCTGGCGGGCCTGGCCCCGGCTTACTTTGGCATCGGCGAACTCGACCTCATGCGCGACGAGAATATCGACTATGCCAGTCGCCTGATGCAGGCCGGGGTCAGCGTCGAACTGCACGTCTTTCCCGGCGCGTTCCACGGCTTTGACCTGCTGGGTTTTGACAAAGCGCTCGGCCAGCGGGCCCTGGCCGAATACGGAGTCGTCCTGAAACGGGCCTTCGACAACGCCAAATAAAAACGAGAAATCACAGCCGGAGCAGGGCGGTGCCTTCCTGGAGGGCCGTCCCCGCCCCGGCTGTTTTTATAAATTCGGGGAAAGGCTGGAGCGGGCGCGGCGGCAGGTCGAGCGGTTGGAGTTGCAATTCCCACCAGCCGACATCGTGCCAGCCGTCCAATTTGAAACCGACCTGTTGGTAGACCCCTAACGGTTTGAAACCGACCGCTTCGTGCAGACCGACGCTGGCCGCGTTGGGCAGGGCAATCCCTGCATAGGCGTGGTAGAAGCCCTGTCCGGCCAGCATCCCTTTTAAGGCGGTGTAGAGGGCTTTTCCGACCCCTTTACCCCGGTAATCCTCTCGGATATAGGCCGTAACGTCCACCGCCCACTGGTAGGCCGCTCTCTCACGGTGTTTGGTCGCGTAAACATAGCCGATAACCGCGCCGTTGGATTCGCAGACCAGGTAGGGAAAGAATTCGAGGGTCTTCTGGATGCGCCCGGCCATCTCCGCGACCGTTGGCGGCTCCGTTTCAAAAGAGATAATTGTATTTTCGACTACCGGAGCGTAAATAGCCTGGATGGCCGGGGCATCCTCCGGGGTAGCGATTCGGATAAAAGCCGCCATATCTCACCTCGTTATACCTGAAAAGTTAGCAAAACTTAATAATTCTGTAATCGAAAAAGAGGCGGGGTCGAAACCCCGCCTCCTGGTGTAACTCCCGTTGGGACTAGCTCAAGAAGAGCATTTCCCGGTACTTCGGCAAGGGCCAGAGGTCGTCGGCAATCACTTCTTCCAGGTAGTCGGCGACTTCCCGGATTTCCGACATAGCCGCCATGATGTCGCTGGCGAAGAAGGCGGCCTTGGCCGGTAAGTCCTCCATGGCTTCGGCTTCTTCGGACTTGTGGCTCAGTTTAGCCAGACCTTCCTGCAACCGGCCAATCGCGGCGGCCACGTTGGTCAGTTCCTTGGTCTGCTCGGTGACATACTTGTCGCCGATAAGGTCTTTCAGGCTCTTGATAGAGGTCGCCAGTCTTTCCTGGAACTGGAAAGCGGCGGGCAGGACCATCGTGCGGACAATGTCGCTGATAGCGTGGACTTCGATTTCGATGTCCTTGATATAGCGTTCGAGGTTGACGTGGTAGCGGGCTTCGACTTCTTCCTCGGTATAGATACCGGCCTTACTAAAGAACTCAATCGCGCTCGGCGTCACCATCTGGGCCAGGGCTTCGGGGGTCTTGGCGAGGTTCAGCAGGCCGCGTCTGGCGGCTTCCTCAACCCACTCCGCCGAGTAACCGTTGCCTTCAAAGCGGACATCCTTGGTTTCGACAACGGCATCCTTGACCACTTCCAGGACGGCCTTGCTGAATTCGGTGCCGCTGGCGGTCTTGGCGGTGATGGCGTCGTAAATTTCGTCCAGGGCTTCCGCGGCGGCGGCGTTCAGGTACGCCATCGGGATTGAAACGGAGGCGGACGAAGCGACGGCCCGGAATTCGAACTTGTTGCCGGTAAAGGCGAAAGGCGAGGTCCGGTTGCGGTCGGTATAGTCACGGGCAATGTCAGGCAGTTGCGAGATGCCCAGGGCGATAACGCGTTCTTCGGTGCTCTTGGCGGTAGCTTCACCCTTCTCGATATTATCGAGGATGTTGGTCAGTTGCTCGCCCAGGAAGGCCGAGATAATGGCCGGAGGCGCTTCGTTCGCGCCCAGGCGATGGTCGTTACCGGACCCGGCGATAGCGGCCCGCAGGATACCGGAGCGTTTGTGGACGGCCTTAAGGGAGGCCACCAGGAAGACCAGGAATTGCAGGTTCTCGCTGGGGGTCTTGCCGGGTTCGAGCATATTGTTGCCCAGGTCGTCGCCCAGAGACCAGTTGTTGTGTTTGCCGCTACCGTTGATACCGGCGAACGGTTTTTCGTGGAGCAGCAGGGCCAGGTTGTGCCGCTTGGCAACGGCCCGCAGCGTTTCCATGGTCATCTGGTTGTGGTCGGCGGCCAGATTGACTTCCTCATAAATAGGAGCGGTTTCGTACTGGCTCGGCGCGACTTCATTATGGCGGGTCTTGACGGGAATACCCAGCTTATACAGTTCGAACTCGACCTCCTGCATATAAGCCTGGATGCGTTCCTTGATGCTGCCAAAGTAGTGGTCTTCCAGTTCCTGGCCTTTGGGCGGTTTGGCCCCAATCAGGGTGCGGCCCGCCGCAATCAGGTCGGGGCGCAGGGAATAGAAAGCCTGGTCAATCAGGAAGTATTCCTGCTCAGGGCCGAGGGACGGGCTTACCCGCTGGGCTTTGCTGCCAAAGAGGCCAAGGACTTTGAGGGCGCTGTTGTTAAGGGTGGTCATCGAGCGCAAGAGGGGGGTCTTGTTGTCGAGGGCCTGGCTGTGGTACGAGATAAAGACCGAGGGAATGCACAGGGTCTTGCCGTTGGCATCTTCATTAATGAAGATAGGGCTGGAAGCGTCCCAGGCCGTATAACCGCGGGCTTCGAAGGTCGCCCGCATACCGCCGGAGGGGAAGCTGGAAGCATCCGGCTCGCTCTGGATGAGCTGGGAGCCGCTAAAACGTTCGATAACCCCACCTTCATCATCATAGGTAATGAAAGCGTCATGTTTTTCGGCGGTCAGGCCGGTCTGTGGCTGGAACCAGTGGGTGAAGTGGGTCACGCCATTTTCGAGGGCCCACTCTTTAACCCCATGAGCAACTTCGTTTGCCAGGCTTTTATCCAGTTTAGCCCCTTTTTTGATGGTTTCCTGGAGTTTGGTATAGATATGTTTCGGCAATTTGTCCCGCATGGTTTTGCCGGTGAATGTATTGACACCATAAAACTCTGAGATTTTTACGGCGTTGCCATCTTTATCAACAGGCCAGTTGAAGACGCGGGGGGTGCGGCTACTAACTTCCTTAATGGCCCAGAGACGGCCGGCGGAATTTGACGACATTAATATCTCCTTAATTGCGAATGCGGTAAATAAATCCCATTTTGCGGTCGGGCAAATAAGCAGAGTTCGCGCTCTATATGTACAAAATTTACAAAAATAATCTTATACTTCCGGTTCTTTGTTGTAAAGGTATAAAAAAACCGAAAAAAAGAGGTTAATCTTGTGCAAAATGCCCATAAACCCTTGCTATTTTTGCCAAAATTCGAGCAAATTGTTTCTTTTAGCCCCTGGAAGATTTAACGAGGACTTTTTGGCTATAAAAGGTAAAAGCTCCCTGTTTTTTACCAGGAAGCTCCTTTTATGCGGGGTTGAGTTCAAAGTTGCGGCGGGGCTTGCACCCTTTGTGTTTCGGGTTAAAGTTTGGCCCAGTAACCGAGGTTGTTTTTAACCAGGTCTTCGGTCCGTAAATCCTCGTTTATGGGCAAAACGTGCGGCATGGTCAGGTAGACTTGCGCTTTGTACAAAGGGAGTTCGGTTTCCGGCACCCCGACCGATTTCAGGAGGTCATATTCTTCCTTGCGGGCCTGGCTGAAGCCGTAGCGGTTGTTGATTTCGGCGTGAAAGGCGACCGGTTTGCGCGGGTTGAGACCCGATTTGACCAGAGAATAGGCGCTGCGGGTGAGCGCGTCGTACAGGCGGTCGCTTTCGGGAGTGGGCAGGTAGAGCAGTTCGGGGTTGAGTTGCATCGAGACCTGGCCTTTTTCAGAGGTGCCGCCGGAGATGTAACCCATCAGGCTAATCGGGCGACCGGTCAGCACCTGGTCAATCCGGTCCACCACGTACTGGTCGTCCAGCACACCGAGAATGTCGCGGGCGTGGAATTCGAGAGCGCCGTGCTGTTCGAGGGTAGTACCAGGCAGCAGACCGGCGGCGGTGGAATAGGTAAATTTGCCCAAAACCAGGTTGCCGTGAGTATCGCGGGTATCCCAGAGATTACCTGTCGGGGAATTCAGTTCGCCAAAATAATCGGCGGCCCGCAAAAGCGCCATCGCCGCCACCCTGGGATTTATAGTGCTGGTTGTTGGGATATTGCCAATAACACCCTGGATTAAATCAATATTCGCCTGGGAAACTTCTCCTGCCATTTTGTTCGGGCTTAACGCCGCTCCTTCATAATATAGGTTGATATAGGTTGCATTACGCAAATCTTTTTATATTTTTAATTATATTATAGTGCAAGAACATTACAAAAAGTATGACTCTACGCACAATCGTTAATTATAGTACAAAGTTCGTGCCGCGACAAATAGGTTTTTCTCATTGGTTTGATTGGTCCCGGCCAGGTGGTATAATTGGCCCTACAGAAAACTTTCCCAAATCAGATTTTGGCCGGTCCAAAATTATTAGACCTGGGTAACTTACCCTATTAAAAGAAATTCGAATTAAACCCAAAAGTTATTCAAAGTTTTCAAAGAGTTTTAAGGAGAATAAGAAGTGACTATCAAAGAAATTAGCCGGGAAGATATTCTAAAAGCCCTGGGTACGGTCCAGGAACCCGAACTCGGCGGCGACCTCGTCTCGCGGGGGATGATCCGGGATTTAACGGTGAACGGCTCACGCGTAACTTTTACTATCGTCCTGACCACCCCGGCCTGCCCGCTCAAGTCGGTCATGCAAAAACAGAGCGAGGACGCTATCCGCAAGATTGCCCCCGGCGTCAGCGAAATTAAAATCAACTGGGATGCCGATGTTTCGGTGGCCCGGCGCGGCGGCGCTACCGGCGTTTCTGAGCCCCAGTCACCGCTTTTACCCAACGTAAAAAACATTATTGCCGTCTCCAGCGGCAAGGGCGGGGTGGGTAAAAGCACCGTCGCGGTCAACCTGGCGATAGCCCTGGCCCAGGATGGCGCGAAGGTCGGCCTGCTCGACGCCGATATTTACGGCCCCAATATCCCGATTATGATGGGCACCAACGAGCGGCCCCGCATGCTCGGTGAAGACCGCATTCTCCCGGTCGAAAATTACGGTATCAAATTGATGTCTATCGGCTTCCTGGTTGCGCCCGGTTCCTCGATGGTCTGGCGCGGTCCGATGGTCCACGGGGCCCTGCAACAGCTTATGCGCGATGTCGAGTGGGGACCGCTCGATTACTTTATTGTAGATATGCCTCCCGGCACAGGGGACGCGCAGCTTACCATGACCCAGTCGGTCCAGTTAGCCGGGGCGGTTATCGTCAGCACCCCGCAGGACGTGGCCCTCTCTGACGCCGTACGCGGTCTCGGCATGTTCCAGCAGATGCACGTGCCGATCCTGGGCATGGTCGAGAACATGAGCTACTTCGTCTGCCCCTGCTGCGGCGAACGCACCGACATTTTCGACCACGGCAACGTCCGGCGGGTGGCCCAGCAGCGCAACCTGAACTTCCTCGGTGAGATTCCGCTCGATACCCAGGTCCGGGTCGGCGGTGATAAGGGTGTGCCGATTACGGTCAGCCAGCCCGAATCGCCGGTTTCGCAAGCTTTCCGGGAAGCGGCCCGCAACATGGCCGGGCGGATTTCGGTCCTGGCCCATCGCAAACTGCCGGTTATAAAATAAGTGTTTAGTTTTTAGTGTTCAGTGTTTGGTTTTCTTAATACTAAGGGCCTGTTTTAGAGGGGCTAGAACTACTCACAAACTGAGTTTCTTTAAAAAACGGCCTCTAAACACTAAAAACTGAACACTAAATACTTTTCTTATATATAGAAAGCTAAACTGATGAGCGATACTCAAAAAGAACCCTTGACCTTTATGGCCGTCCATGCCCACCCCGATGACGAGGTTTTCGGGACGGGCGGCACCCTGGCCCGGCTTTCGGCGGAAGGGGTCCACACGGTCCTGGTTACCTCTACTCTCGGTGAGAACGGCGAAATCGTGGACCCCGACCTGGACGAAGAGACCAAACAGGCCATGTTCCCGCGCCTGGGCGAGGTCCGCATAAAAGAGTTAGAGGGGTCGGTCGCGGCCCTGGGAGTTAAAGAGTTACGGCTGCTTGGCTTTCGCGACTCCGGTATGGCCGGGACACCCGAAAATGACGACCCCCGCTCCTATTACCGGGCCACTTTTGATGAGGCGGTCAAAAGATTGGTCAAACTTGTCCGCGAATTAAAGCCGCAGGTAATGGCGACCTATGACCCCTTCGGCGGTTACGGCCATCCCGACCACGTCCAAGCCCACCGGGTCGCCCGGACCGCCTACGAGGTTGCCGGGGATGCCCGGATGTATCCCGACCTCGGCCTCGAAGCCTGGCAGCCGAGCAAACTTTACTATACGGTAATCTCGCGCTCGTTCTTCCAGCGCGCCGCCGCCGAAATGCGGGCCAGGGGGATTGAAGGCCCCTGGAATAACCCGGAGATGGATACCGATGTCTGGGGTACGGCTGACGAGAAAATTACGACCGTCTTTGACGTGCGAGATTTCGTGGATAACAAAATCGCGGCCTTCCGGGCCCACCGGACCCAGATTGCGCCCAACAACTTTATGTTCCAGATACCGCCAGAGGCCCGCCGGGACGGTTTAGGCTACGAGCATTTCCTTCTGGCTCAAAGCACCCTGCCGTCGCTGGTCCCCGGTCAGAAAGAGGACGACCTTTTCGCGGGTCTGCGCTAGAGGTTAATCTTTTCGTTTTAAGGTGAATTGAAGTTTTAGAGCCAGTTTCAAAGGTGGGTTTATGTATCGTTTGTACGAAGATACCACTCCCGAAGCCGAAGAAATGCAAATCGAGTTGTTGCGGCGGGCGAGCGTCACCCGGCGGGCCGAAATATTATTTTCGCTCTCCGCAACTACCCGCTGGCTGGCTTACGAAGCCATCAAAAAAGCCAACCCCGGTATCAGCGATATTGAAGCCGACCTTTTGTTTGTGGAATATCACTACGGCAAGGATTTGGCCGATAAAGTACGGACTTACCTGGCTGAACGAGGCCGTTTAGGAACTCCCTCCAAATGATTTCAGCCGAGATTTTAGCCGCTATAAGACCCGTTACACTCGTTTTTGAGCAACTTGGCGTATCTTACCTGATAGGTGGGTCGGTTGCCAGTTCTGTTTATGGAGTGGCCCGCTCTACCCTTGATGCTGACTTGATGGCTGATTTAAAGCCGGAGCAGGTCAGCACTTTTATTGCTTTACTGGAAGCCGATTACTATATCAGTGAACCGGCCATTCGGGATGCCCTGGCTCGTCACTCCTCTTTTAACCTTATACACTTTGAAACAATGGTGAAAGTGGATATTTTTATCCCTAAAGGGCAACCCTTTGACCAATCTACTCTTAAACGTAAACAATCCACCCAAATAGATAAAACCGATACTCGCCCTTTTCAAGTGGCTTCACCGGAAGATATTATTTTACTAAAACTCGATTGGTTCAAGCAGGGTGGCTCAGAATCAGAACGGCAATGGCGCGATATAGCTGGCGTTTTACGCGTCCAGGCTAAAACAATTGACCGGGAATATCTGAAAGAATGGGCCGAAAAATTAGGTTTGGCCGATTTGCTTGTCCGGGTGTTTCAAGATGTCGGATTATAATAGTAAATAAGTTTTTATACCGAGCGTCCGGCGGCCCGGCGAATAGTCCTGAACAGGTTGTCCACGTCGAAGGGTTTGACCACAAAGGCAAAAGCCCCCGCCTGTAAAGCCCTTCTTTTGTAGCTTTCTTCGTCCTGCACCGACATAATCACCACGGAAATAATCGGGGAAATATCGAGGATCTGGGTCGTGGCGCTCAGCCCGTCTTTGTCCGGCAGATTGATGTCCATCAGCACCACGTCGGGATAGAGCTGGCGGGCCAGTTCTATCGCCTGGGTCGCCCGGCCTACCGACCCGACCACTTCTATATCTTTTTCAAAGGCCAGCAAATTTATCAGGTTGTGCCGGGTTCCCTGGCTATCTTCGGCTATAAGCAAGCGGATTCTACTGCTAAAGGGTGAATTTGGGTCTACCGAGAACGCGGACATTTAACATCTCCTGGCTAAGAGTTGTCCTGGCTATTTTCATTTCCTGGTGAAGGCCAAGTCGGGCGGTGTGGCGCCATCATAACAAAAATATCATAAATATCTTTTTATTACAGGTTTAATTTTACCCTGTTTTATCTGAATTGCAAAATACTTTTGGGGCATGAAATTCTGGCTATAAGTACTGGTAGATAGTACCGCGTTGCCCCCTCCCGGTCTATTTTCTGCTTCTTCAGGCGGGCCCAATTTGCCCCTTAACTAAAGGGAAAACGTGAAAACGCAGGGATAGATGGTAACCCTGCGGATTTCTTGCCTTGCCGCGAAAGGGCCGGACTGCAAGGCCAAATTTAAAATTAAAAAGTGAAGTGAATTGCCGCGCAAGCCTGTCCCGGCAAAAGTTATTTGTCTACCTGTACCGGAAGGTAATGCGGCCTCGTGTCAGGTCGTATGGCGATAACTCCACCGTGACCCGGTCCCCCGGTAGAATACGGATGAAGTTCTTACGCATCTTCCCGCTGATGTGGCCCAGGACCATGTGGCCGTTTTCCAGTTCGACCTGGAACATGGCGTTCGGCAACGCCTCTTTTACCCGCCCTTCCACTGCAATGGCATCGCTTTTCGTGGGCTTGGGCGCTTCTCGTTGGACCGGCGGTGGTGGCGGCTGGTTCTTTTTGCTGCCACCACGGGAGTTGTTGTTGCTGTAACGGTTATCTGGCAAAAGGGGAATCCTTTCCTTAATCAGCATTAGAAATTTTATTAATAACACCAAAAAAGACTTCAACCGTAATGCCCGGAACATGGGTTGGACCACCCCGTTACCGGACTAATTGAAGCTAACCGATAAATATTTTAGCATAGCTCCTGCCGGGTCGCAATATTATTTTTAACTTGCCGGGTTGCGCCGGGTTGGGCCCCGTGCTAAAATCCGGGGGTGTTTTTATTAACCCGGACGGTTAGTTTTTAACCCGGATGGTGGGTTATTACTTAGTAACAGGAGAAATTTTGATGTCTGATACCCAGACGCCCCAACCGCAGACTATCTCCCAGGAATTGCTCGACATCCTGGTCTGCCCGCTCAGCAAGACCAAAGTTGTCCTGAGCGAGGACGGCACGAAACTGCTTTGCACCGACGAATGCACCGACCCGAAATGTCCCAAACAGTACCCGATTGAAAACGGGATCCCTAAAATGCTGGTCGAGGACTAAAGCAAGGTTTGTCCCATCATTACGTCTTTATTTACCCTCAAATCAAACGGCTGACCGGCGCCCAACGGCTTATCCTGGCCCTGGCGGCGGCGGTCGCCGACTCTGATTCCGGCCAGGTTACCCTGCTGACCCACCGGTTTGCCGCCGAGTGCCGCCCGGCCCTCTCCCCCAAAGTCAGGCTGGTCGAGACCGGGCGCAACCTCAACCTCACCGGCAACCATTATCTCGACTCGATCCTTGAATACCTGGCCGTGCCGTCGCTGCTCCGGTCTCTGCCAAAAGACGCCACCACCGTCTGCTTTTTCGGGCCGCCGAGTCTGCCCGGCCTCTGGTGGGGCAAGAAAGTCCGGCGGTTGCGCCAGAAGCTTTTGTATTTTTGCTACGAGCCGCCCCGCGCCGCCTATACCGACCGCCTGGAAGTGACCCGGCGCATGGGCTGGGCCGGACGGCTGGCCCGCCCTTTCCTGTGGCTCTATCGCCCGGTAGACCGCTACCTGGCCCGGCAGGCGGACGCCGTCCTGGTCAACGGGCGGTACGGTCAGCAACTTATCCGAGAGACCTACGGTCTGCCCGCCACGATTATTACGCATGGCGCGGAAACCGCCCTCGCTCCCGGCGCGGATGCCCAGGTCGCGGCTTTGCGGGAGAAATATGGCCTGGGTGACCGCCCGGTGCTGCTAACCGTCAACCACCTCCATCCTCGCAAGCGTATAAGTTTGCTGCTCGAAACCATGCCTGCTGTCCTGGCCGAACACCCCCAGGCGGTGGCCCTGGTGGTCGGGAGCGGCCCGGAAAAAGCGGCTTTACAGGAGTTGGCGGCCCGGTTGGGTTTAAGACCGGAGCAGGTTATTTTTGCCGGGTTCGTGCCGGAAGAAGAACTGGCCGCTCACTACGCTGCCGCCAGCATTTACGTCCATACCGGGCGGGCTGAAAGTTTTGGCCTGGCGGTCCTCGAAGCGTCTAAGGCCGGGCTGCCGGTGGTGGCGGTGGCCGAAGGCGGTCCTTTGGAGATTTTGAAGGAGGGCGAAACCGGGTTTCTGGTCGCCCCCGACCCGGCGGCAATCGCCCCGAAGGTAAATTATCTCCTGGCCCACCCTGACGAAGCCTCCCGGATGGGCCGGTGTGGGGCCGAGGATGTCGATAGCCGCTACACCTGGCAAAAAGGGGCCGCGGATTTTATAGGCGTCGCGTAAAACGTTCAACGTTGAACGTCAAACGAAACAACGTTCAACGTTTTTGGGTTATAATAGATTGAATTGATTTTAGCGCATTCTAACAACCGGGTAGGAGTCAGACGTTCGGCCTTCAACGTTTAGCAATGTTTAAGAAACGGTTTTCCGGCTTTAATTTTTATAGCTTGCGCTGGCGGATTTCCCTGGCGTTTTTTAGTGTTATTACCGTCGGTTTGCTGGTCCTGACCCTTTTCCTGGCCGCTTACGTCAAAGATGTCTACCTGAATAACCTCGAAGAACGCCTGGTCAGCGAGGCTCGCCTGGCCGCCGCCCGCTTTTCCAGCCCGGAAATCACCCTTGCCAATATCCAGCCTACCGTCACCCAGACCTCCCAGCTAACCGGGACGCGCGTGACCGTTATCCGGCAGGACGGCAAAGTGCTGGCCGATAGCGAAGCCGACCCCGCCACTCTCGAAAACCATTCCAGGCGCCCTGAATTCCAGGCGGTAATGCAAAACCCTGCCACCTACGGCAAGGCGACCCGCCTCAGCGTCAGCGTCCATGTCGAAGAACTGTATATCGCGGTAGTTACCCCAACCGTACCAGGGAGCGCCCTGGGCGGGACCGTGACCCGGCTGGCCTTGCCGCTGGTCGGGATTTCCTCCGCCCTTAACTCCATCTGGCTGACCTTCGGGATTGCTACGGTGGTGGTGGCAATCCTGGCCCTGGTGGTGGGACAGTGGCAGTTGAGCCGGTTGGTCCGGCCTCTGCGGGGGGTGGTCCGGGCCGCCAGGACGCTCGGCCAGGGCGACTTTACGGTTCGGGTCGAGCCGAGCAGTTATCACGAGTTCAGCGCGATTGGCAATACCTTTAATACCATGGCGCCTCGCCTGGAAGAACTGGTCGGAGATTTGGAGCAGGAACGCCAGATGTTGCGGGCGGTCCTCGATAACATGGGAGACGGCGTGTTGAGCCTGGACGCTGAAACCCGCCTCCTCTCGCTCAACCAGGCGGCCCGGCGGCTGCTCCGGTTGCCCGCCAACCAGCAAATCCTCGGCCAGACCCTGATGACTGTCACTCGCGACCACGAGCTTTTCCAGCTTTTGCAACAGGCCCAGCAGACCGGCCACCCGGTCACGCAACTCCTGGAAACGCCCTATCGCTCCTATAGTTTGCAGGTCACGGCGATACCCTGGACGCCCAACCAGCCGGGGCGCGCCCTTCTGATTCTGCGCGACCTGACCGAGCTCCGCCGGGTGGAGCGGGTGCGGCGCGACTTCGTGGCAAACATATCCCACGAATTGCGCACCCCCCTGGCGGCTATCAAGGTAATGAGCGAAACGGTTGAGATGGTTTTAGAGGAAGACCCCGACACCGCCCGCCAGATGGTCAACCGGATTAACAGCGAAGTGGACCACCTGACGCTGCTGGTCAAGGACTTATTGGGGCTGGCGACCCTCCAATCGGGGAAAGCCAATTTTGAGTTTACCTCGGTAGATATAAAAACAGTTTTGAAAGAGGTTATGGATAGCCTGCGACCGCTGGCCGAGCAAAAAGAGCAGAAGCTGGGCCTGGAAATAGGGCCGGACCTGCCTGACATCGTTATAGACCGCGAGAAAATCGCCACGGCCCTGCGCAACCTGGTCCAGAACGCTATCAAGTTTACCTCGAAAGGCGGTTCTATCACCATCAAGGCTGCCCTCGAACTCGATCCCGGCAATCACGGCCTGGAAACGGCCACGACCACGGCGGAATGGGTCAAACTTAGCGTGAAGGACACCGGGATTGGGCTGAGCAAAGAGGAACAGCAGCGTGTCTTTGAGCGGTTTTACAAGGTTGACCCCAGCCGGACCGGGGAGTCGGGGAGCGGCCTCGGTCTCGCCATCACCCGCCACATTATCCAGGGCCACCACGGGGCCATCTGGGTCGAAAGTGTGCCGGGACAGGGCTCGACCTTCTCGTTCACCTTACCCCTCAAACAGCCCCAGGCCTCCAACTATTCGCTCCTGGTTTAAGACCCAGGAATCAGGACACCTACACGCGGGCCGTGGTGTAACGTAAGGCGGAAAACTTAGCCAGATTCTACGGCCATCAGGCCATCCCTGAGGTTGCCAGGTCAAAACCTATTAAGCCGGGAATTGGGAAAAGTTGACGTTTCTTGGCTAGTCTAACGGGCCGAGCTTCTGTAAGCCACCCTTCGATATTGGCAAATCGTCTTTCTAGAAGCGGCTTACAGAATGACAGGTGTTTTGAATATGCGGGGAAAATAATTACCCGGCCAGCACACCCCAATCGGCGTACAACTGCTCGATTTCGGCCTGGACCTGCTGGTATTCCAGGCTCAGCCGCCCCAGGCTATCGAGGTCTTGTTTCTCCCCGGCCCGGTTTAACTCCTCGCCAATCTGAGTTAGCCGGGCCTCTTTTTGCCCGATACTTTCCTCAAGCTGGCTGATTTTGCGCTGGCGCTGGCGTTCTTCCTTGCTGATTGTTTTCAGACTGCCGTTGGCCGGGGGGTTCGGTTTGGCCGAAACCGGGGCCGGGGCCGGTTGGCTGGCCTTGTTCGCCCCATTTTTGTTGTGGGCTCCATTACCACTGGCTCCGCCGGACTGGATTTTGCCCTGCTGGCGGCTCTGTTCGGCCTCGCGTTCTTTGGCCCGGCTGGTCCATTCCAGGTAGTCGGAATAGTTTCCTATATGCGGCGTCATGGTGCCATTATTGACCGACCAGACCTGTGTCGCCAGGGCGTCAATAAAGTAGCGGTCGTGCGACACCATGAGCAAAGTGCCGTTGTACTCGCTCAAGAGGTCTTCCAGGGCCTCGCGGGCGTTGATGTCGAGGTGGTTGGTCGGCTCATCGAGAATCAGGAAGTTGGCCTTGGTCAGGGTCAGTTTCGCCAGGGCCACCCGGCTGCGTTCCCCGCCCGAAAGGTCGGCCACTTTTTTATAAACATCATCGCCGCTAAAGAGAAAACGCCCCAGGAAGTTGCGGGCGGTCCCCTCGCTCATCGGCTCGGCCCACAGGATTTCTTCCAGCACCGAATTTTTAAAGTTCAGTCCTTCGTGCGACTGGGCGTAGTAGCCGACTTTGATGTTTGGCCCCGGCTCGACGATACCGTTTAGCGGCGAAATCTCGCCCATGATGGTCTTCAGGAAGGTCGATTTACCGCTCCCGTTCGGCCCGATAATGGCAACCCGCTCCTGGCGTTGGATTTCCAGGTCGGGCGTCTTGAACAGGCTGTTGACTCCTTCCCTGGTGCGGTAGCCGACCTCTAAATCTTCGGTCGCCAGGGCCAGCCGCCCGCTCCGCAAATCGGTCTGGAGCGCCAGGTGCAGTTTATCCTTTTCTTTGGGGCGCTGGACTCGTTCCAGCCGGTTAAGAATCTTCTGGCGGCCTCGCGCTTCCTTGGAGCGCTGCCCGGCCTTGAACCGCCGGATAAATTCCTCGGTCTTGAGGATGTGTTCTTGCTGGGCCTCGTAAAGGTCCATGGCTCGTTGGAACCGTTCCTCGCGCAAGGTCATGTACTTGGAATAGTTGCCCGGATAATCTTCCAGCGTGCCAAAACTCAGGTCCAGCACCCGGCTGACCACCCGGTCGAGGAAAAAGCGGTCGTGGCTGATGACGACAACCGTGCCCGGCCAACTTGCCAGGAAGTTTTCCAGCCATTCCAGGGTCTGCAAATCGAGATGGTTGGTCGGCTCGTCCAGTAGCAGGAGTTCGGGACCGGCCAGGAGGGTCCGGGCCAGGGCCGCCCTGGTCTTCTGGCCGCCGCTGAACTTGGTGAGCGACATGTCCCACATCTCCGGCTCGAAGTTGAGACCGGATAATACCTGGCGAATCCGGGTTTCGTAGTCGTAGCCGCCGGAAAGCTCGAACTGGTGGGTCAGTTCGCCGTAGCGTTCGAGCAGGGTTTCGAAGTCGTCGCCGGGCTGGGCCATGGCCTGTTCGAGCCGGGCGATTTCCGCCTGCATTTCGCGCATATCATCGAAGACGCTAAGCATCTCGTTGTAAAGGGTCTTGTCGCTTTCGAAGGTGGCTTCCTGGGGCAGGTAGGCCATTTTCAGCCCCTTGCGCATCACAATCTCGCCATTATCGGGGCGTTCCTCGCCCGCGATAATCCGCATCAGGGTGCTTTTGCCCGCCCCGTTGACGCCGACCAGGGCCGCTTTCTCGCCATCGTTCAACTGGAAGCTAACGTCTTTGAAAATCGGAAAAATGTTAAAGGATTTATTCAGTTTGAATACAGATAAGACTGCCATTGGAAAACCGGCTCTACTCTATCTACGATTTTCGCCCGGCGCTTTATTGTGATGGGCACCTGACTTTAAAAAATGCCAAATATCCGGGGCCATGGGGAAAATCGTCCTTGTGGCTAATAAATAATTAGTCCTGGTCCGAATTCTATAAAATTCTCGCCAAATTATAGCATAGCCGGACCTGCTTTGGGGTTTCAGGCTGGTAACCCGGTTCGGGCCCTATTTTAAAACCGCCTATTAAGTGTAAATAAAGGAAGCTAGGTTATACTCTATTCATAAGCGATTAACAAAACTTTCCAAGGGTTGGCCCCTATATTTTAAAACTAAATAGTCGGATAAAGGTATTTTCATGGCCCTTACAAAAACCACCCATAAAGATACAGCCACACCCACTCCAAAGTCTGAATCTGCCCCGGCTGCTTCTTTCTCCAGTCCCTATCAAACCAATGCCGCCCTGATTCAGCGGTTGCGACACGACCGCCATTCGGTGACGCCCGCCGAAGTTTTGCAATTGCAGCGGACCCTGGGCAACCGGGCGGTCACCGGCCTTCTCAAAAATACAGGGACTGGGGATAAAGCAGATAGAGCCGGTCCGGCTTCTCCCACTTCTTCTCAGGCCAAAAAAGAACCTCTCTGGGGCGGCAAAGCCCCGGCGGTCATCCAGCGCCGGATCGGTTTTGAAATCGAAACAGGTATCCCGGTGATAAGAAAAGAGCATCTGGTCAACAATTTCGAACCCATGAGCAATAACGCCCTGGAATCGAAAGTGCCGGGCGGCAAACTTATGGTAGACCACCTGCCCGGTCACCCGGCCACGGCGGAGGAGAATTTTAACGAATGGAATATTATCGAATTCGTCACCGACCCTCTTAACGATAAAATGAAGAACGCGGCCTTCCGGGCTACAATCCAGCCCTGGCTGCAAAATCTCGTAGATATTCGCAACCACGCTCAGGCCGGGTTTGGTCATTTCGAGTTAGCACCCCATGTTGGCCCCCCGCTTAGCAACCGGACTTTCCTGGGTATCAGGCCGGGTGGTCCGGGGTCGGGCGGGTATAACCACTGGAACCGGGTCGCGCCCCAGGCGACCATGGGTGTCAAGTTGTCTAATGTAGGTGCTATTTTTAACGAGGCTAAAGCAGGTGGGTTTGAAGGGCATGTCCGCCACGACCGGGTTTCGGAAGGCGCTCACGAGGCCGAGCCCGCCGCCACCGCCATCCTGAACCAGATTACCACTCAGTTTCCGCCTGGGGTAGGCAAATCCACAGGGAAAGATAATCTCAAAGGTCTTTTAACCCTGATTTGTAATTACTTGCTTACCGGCGAGGCGCTGCGTGGAAAAGGCGGCTATCTGAAAAACCAATCGCTTTTCATGTACAAGAGCAAGCTTTCTTCGGTCCGTAACGACATCATTTCCCAGGCTTACCCTGAAAAAATCCTGGGCCGCTATGGTCCCCGCCGGATTACGGTGCGAAATCTCATAATGGCGCAGACCAACCGGGCCGCCGGTGAAGATGTCATGGACGGCGCGGAATACCCGGAGGGCACTCCGGTCGATGTTCAGGACTGGCTCGATGAGGTGCTTGATGGGACCGATGATAAGATGTTTATGGCTATGAAAAACCCCTGGAGTAACGAACTGGGGCCGGAAAACGTCAGCAAAAAGAAGGGCGCTATCATGGAGATGCGCGACATTTCGGCTTACGATACCGGCGGCCTGAACCTGAGTTTGAATAACATCGGTGAGGTCGTGGATTATCTTACCAGGGTTTACGCCCTGAACCGGCGCTGGTCCAAAGAATAAACATCACCGGGTTACCGATATAAAATTAAAAGGCAGGGTTATCTAGCCCTGCCTTTCGTTTAGCTTAAATCGTCTGCGAGGTGCACCTACGAGGTGCCAATCGCGGGGAAACCCAAAAAATTTGCGGACAGCTTTTAGCGCTGGCGGTTAAGCTGGTTGGCGATTAACGCGGCGGCAAAATCTACCGCGTCTTCCACGTCATCTCCATCCGAGAAATAGCTGACGCTGTGGGCAATATCCAGGCAATTTTTGCCCTGGGTATATTGCAGCAACACGTAGGGTAAGCGGTCGAACAAGCGCTCCCGGCCCCGGAAGAACCGGACCATCCGGTCGTCCAGCAGGCTGTGAAAAGTCGCCGCCTGGAGCATTACCGGGTAAGCGTGCGGGCCTTTTTCGAGGCCGCGCAAGATTCGTTTGACTTCTATTACACCGTATTTATGTCGTTTTGCCTGACCACTTGATTCAGTATAGCCACCGAGATGATTTCCACCCGTACCGGCGCGCGGCCCGCTAGGAGCCAGGCCCCAGCGGCCTAACCCGGTAAACATGTTTTGCCGGGATTGGCCGGGCCGGTTGCTGTTCTCTTGACCCAAAATCTGCCGGATGAATGCTACCAGTTGTTCGTATAACTTGTTAAATCCGTTCATTACTACTTGACCTCCGTCTCTTACAGCGATAACTACCGCTGGCTGTATAGAGCGGACCCCCCACTTAGGGGGCAAACCAGATGCTGGAAAGGAGGGGGCTTCCTTGCACCTTTACTACTTTATGAACACCTGAAAACGCCTACACACAATAAATTATTACTGTATCAATTAATATGATACAGCACAAATCAAGCCAGTCAATGGTACTAAAGCCCAATTATACTAATTAAAGCTTATGTATATTATCTATAAAAATATCTAGAAAATCAGTTTTTGTGCCGCTTTTTGAGCCAGTTCCAGGGCCACTTGGGGGCCATCGTTCGGGGCTAAAGCGGTCACGTGGCCCATTTTCCGGCCCGGTCGCGCCGCCGCTTTGCCGTACAAATGAACGTTCACACCGGGGACGGCTAAAGCTTCCGGCAAGCCATCCGGCCCGCCCGGCCGGCTGTTTTCGCCGAGCAGGTTTACCATCGCCGCCGGGGCAATCAGACGGGTCGAGCCGAGCGGTAAATCGAGGATAGCCCGCAATAGGTTATCAAACTGGCTGCTGGGACAGGCTTCGATGGTATAGTGGCCGCTGTTGTGGGGCCGGGGAGCCAGTTCGTTGATGAGGACTTCGCCGTCCCCGGTGAGGAACATTTCCACCCCGAACACTCCGACTCCCTGGATAGCCTCGATGGCCCGGCGGGCGATTTCGGCGGCTTTCTCGGTGGCGGAGGGGGCGATTTCGGCGGGCGCGGTAACGGTATGGCAGATGTGGTTTTTCTGGACCGTTTCCACCACCGGGTAAAGGGCCGTCTCGCCGCCCGGTCGCCGCGCCACCATAACCGCCAGTTCTTTGCGGTAATCCACGAATGCCTCTACCATCAGGCCCTCGCGGCCCAACTTTTCCATGCCAATCTCAATATCGGCGGCGGAGTCGAGTTTCCAGTTGCCCTTGCCGTCATAGCCGTTCCGGCGGGCCTTGAGGATGAGGGGCCAGCCGTATTCCCCGGCGAATTTCTCAATGTCCGCCGCCGTTTCGATGGCCGCGAAAGCCGGGACCGGCAGACCGGACCCGCGCAGGGTTTGTTTTTGGAGGGCTTTGTCCTGGACCAGTCGTAGGGTCAGGGCCGAGGGGTAGACCGGCAATCCCCTGGCTTCCAGCCATTGCAGGACCTGGCTATCCACGAACTCATTTTCGAGGGTAATCACGTCGCAGTTCTGGACCAGGCTTTCCAGGACCGCCGGGTCGTCCCATTTCCCGACAATTTCAAAGGTGGAAATGCGTCCTGCCGGGCTGTCTTCCTGGTTTTCGGCAATGGCTACCTTGAAATTGAGCCGGTTAGCCGCCTCGACGGTCATACGGGCCAGTTGGCCCCCGCCCAGGATACCAACGGTTATATCGGGAAATTTTGTACTCTTTTTCAATGTTAAAAATCCTCAGTCAATCCAGGCAGGCAGTGACCTGGTTTGTATAGTGTTTCCGGTTGACGCCCTATTTTATCACAAGCGTTGCCCCCTTCCCCGGATGTTTAGCAAAGTTTAATCCGATGGTTATCAAATTCTTATCTTATAGTTATCCAATGCTAATGGTCCGGGCCTTCCAAACCCCTTGACAGAACGGCATTGTTGACTTAATATAGTAGGAAAGTCAACAAAAGTTAGGGAGCGTAGAATCTTATGAAAAGTACTGAAGCTAACGGCAGCCCGGTTGCCAGCAAACAGGAACTCTGTCAACAAATCCAGAAATTGCAGTCCGAGGTCAACGACCTGGCCCTGCGCGTGAGTGGTTGCAACGGCAACGAATACCACGTTATCTGGTCGAACCTGGCGAACGCCAGGGCCTATCTCGCCACCGCTCTCGAAGCCAGCCAGCACCTAAAAGAGCAGCACCTGCCGACCCTGTTCCCGGAGCGCTAACTGCCCATTTCTTAACTGCCCGACTTAAAGTTAACCCGGCCTTTTGGTTTTCTAACAGGTCCGGGTATTGTCATGTTTTGTATTAAGCCATTGGATAGCCGTTGTACCTCATAAGCGCGAGTGAAGATTTAGCGTAATTACGACCGGGATATTGTCCAACGGTACCCACAAGTGGGTGCCCAAGATCCTTCACTACGTTCAGGATGACAAGTGGCAAGGCTTTACTCCTTTTTATTATGTGGGTAACGAAAAATTGCCCTTAAAATAAAAAAACACCACGGGTTTTTAGCCTGTGGTGTTTTTCGTTTAAGACTCTACCGGTTTACTGGCCGGTGACGGTGGACGGGGCGGTCAGGACCGCCTTGCGCCACTCGCGGTAGTGCTGGCCGACGTTACCCATCTCGACCTTGTAGCCGTCCGGGTTGGACGGGGTATAGGTCAGGACGCGCCGCTCGAAGATCTGGACCAGGACATCCTGCTCCACGCCCGCTACGACGGTCCGGGTCCAGTAGGCTTCGCTCAGGGGCAAGCCCATCGTCGAGAGCCAATCCACCACCGGGCCGGTAGTGTAGTTGCCGTTGACGTAAATCGGGCCGGTCTGGTTCATGAAGTTCCAGAACACGTCAGGAACATTGTGCTGCAAAGTATTGTCAAAATACTGGTTCTTGACATTGTACTTCGCGCCCAGGGCGTCATCGCTGCCGACCGTACCGTCTTTGCTCATGGTCAGGTTCACGATACTACCACCTGCGCTCGGCGCATGGTTTTCCTGGTCAATCGTAGAAACCTTGCGGAACATGGCATAGGTCGGGTTTTGCGGCGCATTCTGGTCACCCGCAATTTTGATGGTGTTGTCGGCGGGGTACTGTTTGAAGGTATTATCGCCTAACTGCATCAAACCGGTGACGAGTTCTTTTGCCAGGAGACCGTTGGTAACGTCCCGGCCCGAGGTCTGCTCCATACGGGTTTTATCGAAGTACTGCACCTGGCGGGTGCCGCCTTCGGCGTAAGGTTCGGTAATCAGGCCCGTAATGCTCGGACCCCAGGTCCACGAACGGCTCGTTTTGCCATCTACGATGGCTTTATCCGAGCGGTCCCAGAGCGATTGGAACTGCGCCAGGGCGATAGGTGCGTCGCGCTGGTCCTGGCCCAGGTCCACTGGGGGCGGCGGAGGGGTAGTACCACTGGCGGCAACATTGAAACCGATGCTGGTCGTGGCGTTATTGGCCGCCGCCGGGTTAGCCGTAGCGGTCAGGGTATAACCATCCCCGGCCTTATCAAGCTGGACCCCGGTAAAGGTGGCGATACCACCGGAAACCGTGACTGCGTTGCCGGAGAGAGTCGCGCCGCTCGGATTATTCGCCAGTGCCAGGGTAACCTGCCCGGTGAAATTGGTGACCAGGTTGCCGTTCTTGTCAAGGATATTGACTTTTGGCTGCTGGCTCAGGGGTTGCCCGGCAGCCCCGGTGCCCGGTTGCGCTGAGAAGGTCAGCGAAGCCGGACCGAGCGTGGTGGCGCTGGACTCGTTGGAATAATCGGTAAAGTCGCTGCCCTTGCTAGCCCGTACCCGGTAGGTATAGGCCGTGTTCATGCTGGCGCTGTTATCGGTATAGCTGGTGTCGTCCGCGCCGGTCGTGCCGATTTCGGACCAATCTTTACCACCGCCTTTGCGTTCGACGTGGAACCCGTCCTCGCCCGTGGAGTTATCCATCCAGACCAGGTCAACCCGGTTGCTGCTTCTTACCGTGAGGTGCAGGTCGGTCGGTTCAATCAGGCTCACACCTGAAGGCGGGGTTGTAGGCGGCGGGGTCGGCTCCGGTGTAGGTGTCGGCCCAGGCGTGCCGGGGTCGGGTGTAGGAATAGGTCCGGGGTCGCTGCCGTTGACACTGGCTACGGCGTAACTGGTGGTGATGCTACCGTTACCCGAAATGAAGTAGAAAGAGCCGACCAGGTGAACTTTGTTGCCCGGACCGTTGCCATCAATCGCCACGGCATAGTTGGCATAGTAGTTCTGGGGAATCGCCCGCTCATTAGCGGAGAAGGTTTTGCCGCCATCGGTCGAATATTTTACGTTGGTCCCGATAATAGGGGTGGGGTCCGAACCGGAGTTCGCGCCGTCACCCTGGACTGCCCAGACCCTACCATCGAGGCTGGTGCCGACCGCGATACCGCTCTGGTTGGCTTTACCAAACAGGTTGGACTGGATTTGCGCCCACTTCTCGCTGCCGCCCGACCCGGCGGTCCGTTTGAACAGGTCGTATTTGCCGCCGTTATTGGTGGCAACATAGACGGTGCCGTCCGCAGCACAGGCAATATCTTTGCCGCGCCGCCCGGCAACAGTTGACCACCCCGAAGGAGTGATGGAGGTCTTAACAAAGCTGCCGGAGTTCACCCGGTCGTAGGCGAAAAGCCTGACCGGACTGTCCGAGCTGGTACCGTAGGGGAAAGAGGTCGCGACATGGAGATTGTCGGCTCTATCAATACAGATAATCGGGTCCATTTCGGCCCTGGCCCCGGCTGGCTGGGTATCCAGGGTAGTCTGGGATAACAGGTTGAAGTTACTATCCAGGGTAACCATGCGAAGCTGAACCGGGTTCAAAGCGGCATACCCGACGATATTCAGGTGCCCCGCCGAGTCAACCACGATGCTGGGCTGGGCCAACTGGTAACCGATTTTATCGAACAGTCGGACCACGCTGCCCAGGGTCGTGTTGGAAGTGCCGTTATAGGCCGCCGGGATGACCCGGATATAGGTTTCGTAGGTGATGCCGCTGCCAGGGTGCAGGCTGTTCCAGGTGACATAGCCGGTCCCATCTACCGGCGAAAAGGCGATATAAGGATATTTGTTACCGTTATCATCGCCATTGCCGACATCAACCGACCCGGCATAGCTGCCGCCGTTATTGAGGACGGTCAGGTTGATATAAGCTCCCCGGCTGCCGACCAGGAAAGCCAGGCCATCTTTACGAATACGGATATTGGCGTCATAGTTGAGCCGGCCTTGCGCCGCCGTGGCTGGGCTGGAAAATATAGGGGCGGCTAATGTGGTAGGGACGGACACGCTTGCAGTTATTAGCGTGACAAGTAGACTGAGTAAGAACAGGCCGGTGATTTTTCGATGCAAGTTTGAACGCTGCCACCGAAAAGGTTTTACCATAAAAAGATACTCCCTCATAGTTAATGCTTCGGAGCGTATCCCGGTCGGGACTGAGCAGCCCGCCAGGATTACCTGATAGAAATTTACCGGGTTAGCGGTAAATATAAAAAAGAATAGAAAAACCGTACCCCGGTAAGTTAGTAAGGTGTCAGAGTAAGCAGGGTTGGGTTTACCTTTAGTATTTCTGAAAGGTTTTACCAAACTTTGAAAGTGTTTGCATCTGAAGCGGTTGGTCGAGCGTGGAGATAGCTCGAACAGGGCAGGTCTAAACCCGCCCGGTAGGGGCTATCGCAAATAAAGTTTAGCAAAAAGTATTCTTTCAGTTTAATACTGGTTCAGCGGTTTCTGGAACGAGAGCAGCAGACCGCTTGAGCTTCGAGCCGTGTACCTTGAAGTCTGTGACTTCATCGACTCGCAGAGACATTATTTTAGAAATACTATCCGGCCCCATTGAAACACCGTAAATGGTGCGGGCGGCCTCGATAGTGCCCCGGTTATGGGTTATAACGATAAACTGGGTCTTATGAGCCAGGGTTCGTAAAGTTTCGCAAAACCGGCCAACATTCGACTCGTCCAGGGCGGCATCTACTTCGTCCAGGACGCAGAAGGGCGACGGGTTAACCTCAAGCAAGGCGAAAAGCAAGGCTACGGCGGTTAATGCTCGTTCACCACCGCTGAAAAGCGCCAGGATTTGCTGCTTCTTACCCGGCGGTTGGGCCAGGATTTCGATGCCGGTTTCGGCCAGGTTATCCGGTTGGGTAAGGACCAGCCGGGCCGAGCCGCCATTGAACAGGAGAGCGAAGAACCGCTTGAATTCTTCGGCTACCCTATCGAAGGTAGCGCCAAACCGGGCTTGCGTAACTTCATCAAGCTCTTTTATTAACGAACGAAGGGTCTGCCCGGTTTCACTTAAATCACGTAATTGGCTCGACAAAAATTCATAACGCTGTTTGGTCTCCCGAAATTCCTGCATCGCCAGGGGATTGACCCCGCCAATCCGCCTCAAACGGTTGCGCAGTTGTTCGATCCGTTCGCCCAGTTGGGCCGACTCGCGGTCGGTCAGTTCGAGCAGTTCTTCCCAGTCAGCAGGGTCAATCGAGACCGGCGGCGCGATATTGTCCTCGTTAAGGGCCCCGTCGAGTTGCATGGAGGGGGCGAGGTCATCGGCGGCCCGGACCTGGAGCGTTTCCAATTCGCCCCGGAGACGCTGGACCTCCAGGCTGGCCCGGCCATAGGCGGTATCCAGGCTCAGAATGGTGGCGCTGTGGCTGCTCCACTCCTTTTCGTGCCCGGCCTGTTCCTGGTCCAGTTGGGCCAGTTGTTTTTCCAGGGGGGTAATTTCCTGGCGCAGGGTTTCCAGTTGGCGGCCTACCCCGGCCATTTCGGCCTGGGCTTCCCCCAAAAGCCGGGCCAGCAACTGGCAGCGAGTTTCGAGGTCGGCCAACTGGCGTTTGCGTTCGGCCACCCGGTTTTTAAGCATGCCGTTTTCGGTCTGGACAAAACGGAGCGTTTCGGCGCTGGTCTTAAGGCGCTGCCCGGCCAGGGCGGTTGCCGTCCGCAGTGCGGCGAGTTTTTCCCGCTCATCGTTGGTGGCGGCGTTTGCCAGGCGAGCCGCTCTTTCGAGTTCGGCGGTCTGCTGCCCGGCGGTTTCGTGGGTCTGCCGGGTTTCGGCGGTCTCGGCGGCAAGTTGTTTTTCCTGCGTTTCCAGGCTCTTTAATTCCCCGACCACGCTTTGCTGGTTTTCCTCGCGGAGTTTTCCTTCGTAGGTCAGGCGGTCAAGCTGGTTCTTGACGGCAGAGACTTTCTCGCGCTGTTGCAATTGGCGGCGGAGCAGTTGCTGGTTCTCTTTATCGAGCTCGGTCCCCTGGCGCTGGGCGGCGGCGGCCTGGGTCTGGGCGGCGGCCAGTTCGGCCTGGGCCTGCCGGAGCTGGCTCTCTAACCGGCTGATTTCGACCGGGAGTTCGCGCAGGGTCCGTTCCCGCATCAGGACGCTTCCCTCGGCCCGGTCCTTGTCCTTACCGGTGGCGCCGCCCGTGACGGCCCCGCTGCTCCTAAGGATTTCCCCACCGAGGGTGACGGCAGTCCAGGCCCCGGTCAACTCGCGCAGGGCCGCCCGGCCCACCTGGACATCCTCGACCACCACGACCCGGCCAAGAAGTTGTTCGTAGACCGGGGCAAAGCGCCCTTCGTATTCGATTAGCTCGCTGGCGATACCGCGCACGCCCGGTTTTTTCAATAGCTGGCGGTTGAACCCGCCCGAACCCCCACCGCGCAGGTTATCGAGGGGCAGGAAGGTGGCCCGCCCGGCCCCGGCCTTCTTTAAATAGCCGATAGCGGCCTCGGCGTCCTCGAAACTCTCGACCACGACATCCTGCAAATGGCCGCCTAACGCCACTTCGATGGCAACTTCCAGTTCGGCGGGGGCCTGTAAGAGGTTTGCTACCAGCCCCAGGATACCGCTCAGGGCCGGTTTGGGGCCACCAGTGGGCGCGCTGGCCGCTTGCATCACGCTTTTGACGCCGCCGTAAAGCCCGGTGAAGTTGCTCTGGAGACGGTTTAAAAGTTCGAGGCGGGAGCGGGCCGAATCGAGCTTGGCCCTGGTCTCCTGGACCGTCCGTTCGCTCTTGCGGATAGTTTCGGTCAGGCGGGCGGCTTCCTGCGCTAAATTCTGGCGGCGGGTATCCAACTGGCGGCCCTGTTCTTCCAGTTCGGCGACAAGGCCCTGTTCGCGGGTGATTTCGGCTTCAATCTCGGCCTGGCGGGTCTTCAGAGAATCCCGGTTCTGGTTGAACTGTTCGACCTGGCGGGAGAGGCTGGCCCGGCGTTCGGCCAACTGGCTCTGGCGGTGTTTGAGGGTTTCAAACTGGTTCGCCAGCCGCATGGCCTCGCGGCGCTGGCGTTCCAGGGCGGTTTCGGCTTCCAGGGCGGCGGCGGTCTGGGTTTTTACAAGGGCTTCCTGGGCAGCCAGGGCCGCGGTTTCATCATTTTGCCCGGCCACGACCGCCGCGTATTCCTGTTCCAGTTCTTTCAGGCGGGCGGTGTTGCTTTCGAGAGAAATTTCCAGCCCGGCCAATTCCTGTTCGTGGGTCTCGCGCTGGCGGCCCGCCCCGTTGAGGCGTTCCTGCTCGACGGCGACCTGCTGCTGCAACTGCTGGGCCCGGTTGTGCAGGAGGCTGCTTTCGTGGTGCAGTTCGCCCAGGCGGTTGCGCTGGCGGCTCTGGAAATCGCGGGCGGCCCCGATACCCTCCTGCAACTTTTCAAGCTCGGCTTTTCCGGCTTCCAGGGCCAACCGGGCTGTTTCTTCCTGGATGAGGGCCTTTTCAAGGGCGGCCTGGTTTTTGTGCCAGCGGTCGCCATAGAAGCGTTTTAGCAAAAGCTGGAGTTCTTCCCGGACCGTATAAAATTCTTCGGCCTGGCGGGCGTGGCGTTCCAGCACTTTCAGGCGAGGCTCTACCTCGGAGAGCATGGCCTCGATATGGCGGGCGTTATCTTCCTGGCGGGCTAAATTATTCTCGGCCTCGGCTTTCTTCAGGTTGTAGAGGCCGATGCTGGCGGCGTCCTCGAACAGGCCGCGCCGTTCTTCCGGTTTCTGGCTGAGGGCGGCGTCTACCATGCCCTGGGTGATAACGGTGTAGGTCTGGGAGAGAGGGAGTGTGGCTTCGGTAATATCTTTAAGACGGACCCGGCTTTTGTTGATGTAATACTCGTTTTCGCCGCTCCGGTAGGCCCGCCGGGTAATCGTGACCTCGCTGAAATTGAGCGGGAGCTTGCCATCGGCGTTATCAAAGGTGATGCTGGCTTCGGCGTAGCCCATCGGCGATTTGAGGGCGCTCCCGGCGAAGATTACATCTTCGGTCTTGCGGCCCCGCAGCACTGAATAGCGCTGTTCGCCCAGCACCCAGCGAATCGCATCGGCAATGTTACTTTTTCCGCTGCCGTTCGGACCGACAATGGCGGTCACCCCGGAATCGTATAAAAATTCGGTTTTTTGGGCAAAAGTCTTAAAGCCCTGGACCTGGAGCCGTTTTAAGTACATTGCGACTTCCTTTAATCAGGATTAAAGTTGGACGGATTTATTGGGTGAAGCGGGACGTAAGCAGCAAAAGAGGTTGGAAAGGCTACGAGCATTTTACTTTTTATACTGTCGTCTTTTAAAATTAGAATTACCGTGCTAATTTTAGTTTACCATAATTGGCCGATTGTCGCAACTTTAACTCAGTTACCAATTACCTGAAGGTAAAACTGGTTGGTAATCGGGCCTTTTATAAAACCAAAGCTCATTCTGGAAAAGGCTGGACAGCCTTCTGATAGAGCTATTTCTGATAATTGGATGAACAAATAATAGGAAAATAAAGGATTGTTTTTATAATTAATTATATTAAAATTAAGTGCAAACCATAATTGTTATCACTATAATTTAAATCTTTGTTTGGTGGAGCCTTATCATGACCCTTCGTAAGTTGCTTATTACTTTGTGCATAATTTGTATTACGGTTGCCCTGACATTAACTTCTCTGATAGCTTGTGGTGATATAACAGCAACAACCCCGGCGCAGACTTCGGCTGTACCTACTCCGGTTGGAAAGTCTTCCACTCCGACCGGAACGGCTACAGATATACCGGTGAAAACAATGATTCCTACAAATACGCCGAACAATACGGCTGTTCCTATAAATTCCCCGGTTGAGGTGACCGTCAGGAATACCGCTACCCCCATACCGGCCACTGCTACTGCTGTGCCGGTTATCCCCACTATTTCGCCAACCCCGTCAAATAGCCCTGAATCCGCTACTATAACAGTACTTGGCGAAATCTCTCGCACCATCTTAGCCGGGAAAGCTTTGACCAGTACTTTACAGGTAATTGTTAAAGATGCTGCTGGCAAGCCATTGAAAGGGGTTATGGTCACTTTTTCTGCGCCAGCCCCACCGCCAAATAGTAAAACGCTTTTGAAAGAAATGGCTACTGGCACTTTTGAAGGTACCTACAGTGTTATTAAAGTCACTACAGACGAGGCTGGTATTGCTACCGGCACCACTTTTACGGCTACTAAAGTAACCGGAGTTTATCAAATAACTGTCAGCGTAGAAGGCATTGCCGCGCCGGTTATCTTTGAATTGACCTCTATTGATGTGCCGAACTCATTAAACGACCTTGAAGCTATTCCCGGTGATGGTCAAGTTACCTTGAATTGGGAGCCTCCCGTTAATACAAGGGGGCGTCCGGTTATTGGCTATATTGTTTATCAATTGGACGCTGCCTATAATAAAACCAGACTTACCCCTACCATGCTTGGCCCTGATGTAAGAACCTATGTTATAAAAGACCTGGCTAACGACAAACCTTATATGTTTGCAGTGTCGGCAGTAAATATTGTTGGTGAAGGGGTTACCACGTATGTTCTGCCTGTCACTCCTCGGACCAGTTTGCCCATACCGGAAGCCCCCACTATAACCCAGGTATTTTGGCGGGATAAGGAGCTAAGAATATTTTGGGTTGGCCATAACTCTGAAGGTAAACCGGAAATAACCGGTTTCAAATTATATCGCCAGCTATATAGCCTGCAACATCCGTTGGATAATCCGGCTTCCCCATGGCAGCTTATTGCAACCCTTCCGGCCACTCAAGATTCCTATTTTGATGCTGATGTGACTGCTGGGGTTACATATAGTTATTACATAACGGCTATTAATAGTGCCGGGGAAGGTTATCCATCAAACGTACTTTTTGAGGAAGCCGGTTCGAAATAATCGAGGGTTGAATCCTTAAGATTATTTTGTGGTCAGAATTGCATAATCTTCATTTTAGTGCTAACATCCATCCGGTAAACACCGTTTTTTCGGTTGCAATGTATCCTGGGAAACTTTTTAAATCGGGTTACCTTTTGCCGCTCCTTTGAATGACACTGACTACGCCAAACATTGGCTGCGCCAAACGTTGGCCGGTCCGCTGGCCGGGGGTTAAGGCCAGGCTGGTCTTTCGCACCCTGATATTTATTTTCACCCGAAAAATTTAGTGGGGATTTAAAATAATTATGGCTTCTGACGAAACACTGTTAGCAGGAATTCCTTTTTTCTCGCAGATGCAAGCCGAGGAGTTACACGAGCTTTTCGGTCGCCTGAAACGCCGCACCTATCGCCCCGGCGAAACTATCTTCCACAAGGACGATGCCGGGACAACCATGTACATTATTAATGAGGGCACCGTCAAAATCAGCGTGCCGAGCGAGGTCGGTACCGAAATGATTCTCTCGATTCTCAGCAACGGGGAATTTTTCGGGGAGTTGTCACTTTTCGACGGCAAGCCCCGTTCGGCGACCGTTACCGCCGCCGGGCTAACCGAGGTGTTCGTGCTGCACCGGGAAGATTTTGTGGATTTTGTCAGCAAGCACCCCACTGTTTCGCTGGGGATTATCCGGGCGCTGGCCCAGCGGATTCGCCGCACCGACAACCTGGTCGAGGACGTGGTCTTTCTCGATATTCCTGCCCGCCTCGCCAAGAAGTTGCTCGAACTGGCAAACACTCACGGTAAGAAGTTGCCCAACGGCCCTGTCGAGATTGACTTGCGCCTGACCCAGCAGGACATTGCCAACATGCTCGGCACCACCCGCGAGAGCGTCAACCGCCAACTGGTCGCCTTTCAGGAGCGCGGTTTTATCAGCATCGACCGCCAGCGTATCACCATTCTCAAGGGCACCGAACTGGAAAAACGCATCTATTAATTTCGCGTTTTTACTCGTAAGAAAAAATAGAGCCTTCCCAGGTGCAGAATTTGGGAAGGCTCTTTTCATTTAGACCATTTTTTTAGATCATTTTTTGCGTCTATGGCAATTTGCCAAATACGAGTAAAGCCTCTCCCTTTGTCATTCCGTAAGCCGCTTCTGGAAAGACGACTTGCCCAAAACGAATGGCGGGTTACGGAATCTCGCGCGTTGCGTACCGTAAAGCCAAGAACTAGCCCAAATCCCAGGCTAATTCAGGTCTCGACCTGACTCGCGTTGGCGCTGACAAAATATTTTACATGGCGTTAGCATCTTCCACCGTGATATTGCCCTTTGAGCGCGTGCTTCTTCATGGGATGACAGGTAAAGGGCCTTTCCCCATACCTTGCTATTACCCCTGGAAAGTGAAAGGGTCGCCCGGCGCACCATCCTTATAAATTAATTAAAACGAAAGTATCGCCCGGCTTAACGCCTCTTTTCGCGAAGTAACCTTTGGCGACTTCCAGGGCACTTTTATAGTCCTGGTTGGGCTGGTGGGTATCCAGCGAATACGGTTCCATATCCTGAATATCAATAATCTGGTTATCCTCGGTGATAAAGGCGATGGAGAGGGCCAGGGGTGTATCCTTCATCCAGAAAGCCACCCGGCCTGATTTACCGAAAACAAATAACATCCCGGTTTCGTCCGGCACGCTCAGCCGTCCCATCAGCCCGGTTTCCTGTTCGTCGTTGGTCAGAGCCAACTCGACGCTCATCTGAATTATTTCTCCGTTAGCTTTCTTGATATAGGCGGGTGAAGTTTTCAA
>MKTJ01000002.1:0-44191 GCA_001898225.1 Chloroflexi bacterium 54-19 | reverse complement strand
CCACTCGCAGTGGTGGCACTCGTAGTAGCCGCGCTGGTCGTGGCGGCGTTTGTTGTAGCAAGGGCCGGGTTGGTCGGGGCGGCGGTCGTGACCTGGCTGGCCGCAGTCGTGGTCGCGCCGGAAGTCGGGGCCGGGGTCGTAGTTGAAATTGGGGCGGAGGGTGTAGCGGTGGGCGCAGTATCCCCACAGGCCGCCAGCAGGGTTGCCAGGACGCTTACTATAAAGAAAGTTATAGAAAAAGAAGGAGAGTAGAGCCGGGAAAATCTTTTGGAAGATTTTTTGGAAAAAGGCATTGAAAGTTCTTTCGTTGGCGCGTCCGGTCACCGTCACGTTTGAAAAATAAAAGCGAGATAGCCGGTTGATTAAAAACAGGTTAAGATATTGGCGGCAAACCTTTGACAGTGGTAGGAGCCGAATGTTAAAATAAATTTTACCTTTATCTTAATACAACAGGTTGTCCGGGTTGTCCTTCTTACTTGGGACCACCTTTAAGTTCTTATTTTACTGTTTTTATCAATTAGCGCAACTCAACGGGGGCTGCGCCGCCCGGTGGGCCAGACCGGGCGAGGAGTTTTTTCTAATGGGCATCAGACTTTTCTTGCGATTGCTAGGAATGGTCCTGTTTGCGGTTTTGGGCTGGCAGTTGGGTTATACACTGGATAGCACTCAGGAGCAATTCAAGGTTATCTTCTTACTAGCCCTGGCCTGTGGTGTACTTGGAGCTACAATTACTCCCTACCTGGTGACTACCGGTATACGGTATACTCGCAAACGGTTACGGGTGGTTCCCACCGCCGATTTAATCGGTGGGGGCGTCGGAATGATTGTCGGCTTGATTATCGCGGCTTTGTTGACCATCCCTTTGGCCCAGTTACCCGGCATTCTTGGAGCAATTTTCCCTATTTTAACCGCCATAATTTTCGGGTACCTTGGCGTCCAGGTAATGGTAATCCGCAAACGCGAAATCTTTGAGTTCTTCGGGCTCAACCGCCAGGCCAACGCCGTCGCCGCCGAGGCGCGGGGCAACAACGCTTACGCCCGCTCTATCCTGGTCGATACCAGCGCGATTATTGACGGGCGCATCGCCGATGTAAGCCAGACCGGGTTTATCGAGGGGACACTGATTATCCCTCGCTTTGTCCTGAACGAATTACAGCATATCGCCGATAGCTCGGACGCCCAGCGCCGTAACCGGGGCCGCCGGGGTCTTGAAATGCTCAATAAGTTGCGCAAAGACTCGATTGTGCCGATTGAGATTTCCGATATTGATACCACCGATACGACCGAGGTGGACGCCAAGCTAATTAAGATTGCCAAGCAAAACCTGATGCCGCTCATCACCAACGACTACAACATGAACCGGGTGGCCGAGTTGCAGGGCGTCAAGGTGCTGAACGTCAACGAACTGGCCCAGGCGGTCCGGCCTGTCGTCCTTTCCGGCGAGGAAATCAACGTGCGGATTACCCAGGAGGGCAAAGAGTTGGGCCAGGGCCTCGCTTACCTCGATGACGGCACCATGATTGTGATTGAAAACGGGCGGCGTTATATGAACCAGGAGGCGACCATCACCGTAACCCGGACCCTTCAGACGGTGGCCGGGCGCATGATTTTTGCCACGGTGCGCGTTCCCGGTGCGCCCAACTCCGACCGCGACTATCACGACCAGCCCGGCAACGGCAATTCACCCTACCGTCCCGACCGTGAGAACGGCCAGCGCAACCAGGCATAGACCGCATGGAATACCTTCAACCCGAACAGGCCGCCGAAGTAGCGACCGGGGCGACTGCGGTTCCCGGCCCTGCGGCGGCTTCCTATTTAGCAAATTCCCCCGGTTCCGAAAAGGTCGTGGCGGTTATCGTGGCGGCGGGGCGCAGCACCCGCATGGCCGGGCTGGATAAACAGTTCGCCCTGGCGGGGGGCCGTCCCCTGCTGGCCTATACGGCCGCCGTCTTTGAGAAAAGCCCCCTCATCAGCGAATATGTAATAGTCCTGAGCGCGGAGAACCTGGCGCGGGGCCGGGAACTGGCCCAGGCCGAGGGCTGGACCAAGCTGCGCGGCTTTATCGAGGGTGGTGCCCGCCGCCAGGACTCGGTCTGGCACGGCCTGCGGGCTTTCGAGGAAGACCCGGAAGCGCCCGGTTGGGTGATGATTCACGATGGGGCCCGCCCTTTTGTCACCGAGCAAATCCTCTCTGATGGGTTGGAAGCGGCCCGTCCGACCGGCGCGTGTGTGGCGGCGGTCCCGGTCAAAGACACGATTAAACGGGTTGACCGCGACAGCCTCCTGGTCGAGGAAACTCCGCCCCGCGAACTCCTCTGGGCCATCCAGACCCCCCAGGTCTTCCGCTTCGACCTGATTTGCCAGGCTCACCGCCAGGGCCAGGCCAGCGGCGCGGACGTTACCGACGACGCCATGATGGCCGAACTGGCCGGACACCCGGTCAAGGTTTTCAGGGCGGCCTATACCAATATCAAAGTGACGACCCCCGACGACCTCGACCAGGCCCGCCTTATCCTGGCCGGTGAAACGGCCCTAGCACACGCTGGAACCGGACCTCTACCAATAGCCGAATCTACGACCAGAGAACCCGAAGCTATGCCAGGACCTGCTAATTCACACTTGGCCCCTCTTCCGGCCCTCAGGATAGGCCAGGGGTTCGATGTCCACAGGTTGGTGCCGGGCCGCCCGCTCATCCTGGGCGGCGTGACCATCCCCTTTGACCTGGGGCTGGACGGCCACTCCGACGCCGATGTCTTGACCCACGCCATTATCAACGCCCTGCTGGGGGCGGCGGGAATGGGCGATATTGGCCGTCACTACCCGCCCTCCGACCCGACCATCAAGGGTATTTCCAGCTTGCAGATGCTGACCGAGCTTTACACGAAGATACAGACCGAAGGCTGGCAACTTGTCAACCTGGACGCCACGGTCGTGGCCCAGCAGCCCAAACTGGCCCCGCATATCGCCGAAATTCGCCGGACCCTGGCCGGGGTGCTGGGAGTGGAGGAAAGCCGGGTCAACGTGAAAGCGACCACCACCGAGAAACTTGGTTTCGCGGGCCGCCTGGAAGGGCTCGAAGGGCAGGCGGTCGCTCTCCTGACCAGGGTCTAGCCGCACGATGGCTGGCGATAAGCTGGCGCGCTACCGGGCCGCCATAGAGGAAAACTTTCCCGGTTTTGCCCTGGAAAAGCTGGTCTACCTGGCCGAAGGCTGGGGCAACGTGGCTCTCCTGGCTAACGACCTCGTTATCTTTCGCTTCCCCAAACGGCCCGATGACGCGGCCCGGCTGGCCCTCGAAACCCGGTTGCTCCCCGAACTGGCCCCCCGTCTGCCCCTGACAATCCCCAACTTTACTTTTATATCAAAACCGGCCAGTAAAAACTATCCCTATCTTTTTGGGGGCTACGAGATGTTGCCCGGCCTTTTTCAGGCCGATTGGCCCACCGAAGCCATCGCGGCAGACTGGTGGAAGCAACCCGTGGGCGACTTCCTGACCGCCCTGCACGCTTTCCCGCGCCAGCGCGCTGCCGAGCTTGGCGCTTCTTTTATAAACTTCGCCGGAACTACTTCTTCTTACCATTCCTGGCGCGAGGCGGTCGAGGATTTTTATACGGTAGTTCGCCGCCTGGTTTACCCCCTCCTTTCGGAAGAACGGCAGGACCTTGTGGCGGACTATTTCGAGGATTTCCTCGACACCGGCCGCTTTTTCGAGTTCGAGCCGGTCCTGCTCCACGGTGACCTCTCCGAAGACCACATCCTGGGCGACCCAGCCCGGCGGCAGGTCACGGGCATCATTGATTTTGGCGACCTCTGCCTGGGCGACCCGGCTTTTGATGTCAGCCCGGCGGTTTTACCTTTCTACCACGGGCACCTTGACCCCACCTTTGCCGAGCGCCAGTCGTTCTACGGCAAACTGGCCCCCTTTATCGCGGCAGTCTTTGGCCTCGACCATTCCGACCCCGCCCTGGTCGAATACGGCCTGGGCCTTATAAACTCGGACGGCTTTTTGTCCTGATGGGCGGTTTTTCTGTCCTAATTGACCCAATCTGGACAAATCGAGGCGGAAATGTCCTACTTTTCCTCAAAAAATCCGGCCAACTGTCCTGATTCTGTCCCAGTTTTGTCCCTTCTAACTTTCCAAAGAAAGCTTTACAATTCAGACATCGAAAGACAAAAAACATTCGGTAAAACAAGTAACAAGAAATTAGCAAGACAAACAAACCAAACGCTAACAGCAAAGAATTATTCAAACAATTATTAGTACCGGGTAAGACCCGGAAGAAAAGGAAAAGTAAAATGAGTGGCGGCAGCATAATTCTCGAACCCCGGCAGATGTTCCAGACCTTGCAGGATATGGAAAAAGCGACCCAGGACATCCTGAAACTTATCCAGGAAGTTACCGAAATCCTGGAAGCTGTATCGGTTCTGACCTTCGCCTTTGGTTTCGGCCAGTTAATCAAGTTGGCCGAGCAGGCCATCAACCAGGTCGGCAACGCGGTCGTGGCTGCCAACAACGCTTTCAACAGCGCCTGCCGTGATGTGGTCAATCAATTGGTGGAGAAATTCGCTCCCGAAGGCGCCAAAGCTGACTACGGTTCGCCGCCTTTCATTGAAATCACCATCAAAATCCAGGTGGCCGACCGCGCCCAGATCCTTCCTTCGGTGATGCGCAGCCACTTCGACCAGAACCAGCAGAAGAACACCCAGGTCCAGCACAAGACCAACGATATGCGCGACATCTATCGCCAGACTTCGAACTTCTGGATTGGCTCCTCGGCTGACAAGACCCGCTCTTCCTTCGAGAGCAAAATCGTTCCGCAGTTCGAAGACCTGTTGAGCGTCCTCCAGCAGATTGTTTCCCTCGGCCTGGACTGGGTCGAAGACGCGGTTAAGTTCGAGGCTTCCCTCGGCGTATAACTCGCCCAAGAAAAAAGAAGACCCGGAGGTTTCTCCGGGTTTTTCTTTTTTATATTTTTGTTGCCAAGCCCGAAGGCGCGACTTGTAGGTGTGACTTTCGGAACACATTGCCAGGAGTTGCGGCTTTTTCCGTACCGGGTACACCCACTAAAAACTAAACACTAGAAACTGAAAACTATCAATAATTTACTTGAACTGGGCGCGGAGTTGGTCGCGGAAGCGCCGGTCGGCCTGGGCCTGGGGTTTAACGGTTTCGAAAGCCTGGTTTAGCTGGGCCGCCACCGCCAGCAGGACCGAAAGTTCCTGGGTCACGAATTCCTCGTGGGCCAGTTGTTCGGCCTCGCTCAAATAGGTACGGCGCTGGCTGACTTCCGGCTCGTTCGAGGTTTGCCCGCTGCGCTGGTTTATTTGCTGGTAAGGTTGGGTCTGTTGTAAGCGGTCCAGGGCGCGAGAAAGCCGCCGGGTAACTTCAGGGTCCAACTCCGACAGGCGCTCAATCTTTTCGAGCGTGGCAAGCTGTTCCGAATTCAGGCTTTGCCGGAAGTCTGGATCAATATCAAAACTGGAATTATTCTGGTCGGACATTTCGTTTTTATTCCTCGTGCTATTTCGCAATCCCCAAAATTATAAAAAACCGCCCACCGGGCCGATTGTTGACACATCAGAGCAAGTGTACGCCGGGAGTAATCGGTCCCGGCACTTCAACAATTATAATACCCTGGCAGGCGGTTAGTTACGTTTTTTTGCGAATTTTTAGAATTTTACCGAAAAACTGCTGACCATTTCCTGGAAATCGGCGTCGAGATTATCCAGCAAAGCCTGTTTGACGGAAGCGTACTGGCTCAGACTCAGTAGCGAAACGATACCGTTGGTGCCGCTGCGGCTAAAGAGAATGATACCCCGCGAGGTTACGTCCCCGGTCGCGCTGCGGGCGGTATATTTCGTCCGGTAGAGTTGCCCGGCGAGGGCGACCCCTTCCACGCTCACGCTCGGCCCGTACGACTTGAGGTTCTGGACCTGGAGCAAATTCAGGATAGGTGTATAGAACTTGTTCCAATCGTCGGTGGTCGGGCTGGTAGTCGAGAAAGCGTCCTTGTAGACCCCGAAAAGCATGGTAGCCTCGGAGGTGGTTTTATCTACCACGTTCGATTCGAGGTAGAGACCCGGTTTATCCGATTGCGGGAAGGGCCGCAACCGCCAGGAGTAGTCGTAGGGGAACAACCCGCTGATAACCGGCAATTTCAGATTGGCGTTCAGGGGCGGGCTGTCCCAGTCCACCAGCCTTAAATACTGGCCCTGCTCGTCGCGCCCACCGGTTGGCCGGACAAAGCCGCCCTTGTTAGCCGCGATAACGGTCGGGTCCGCCACGCCGGAGTCGGTGGTCTGGTTCAGGTTGGGCTGCGCGGTTGACATAAAGCTCTTAAAACAGTTGAGGAACAGGCCCCGGTTGGTGTCGGCGTCCTTAATGGTGGTGACGCCAAACAGAACGTAAGCGCGTTCGGCTTTGACGTTGTTGGCCTCGACCGCGTACTGGACGACATCGACATTGCTGGCGTTAGTGTAGGCCATCCGGGCCACGTTCAGGGTCGTATCCACCAGGGTCAGGGTGCCGCCGCCGGAGGGGTCTATTTGCATGGAAGGGAACTGGGCTTTCAGGGTATCCATGCGTTCCTGGGCCAGGCGCTGGGAGTCGGAGGTCAGTTTGCCAATCTGTTTGGAGACCACCCCGATTCCGATGTTCGGGTCGTTCGGGTTGGTGTAGACAACCGTGTTGGCGTCCACGACATTTCTAACCCAGCCGTAAGGCATATTCATGGAAAAGAGCAGGCTGGTGTTGTTTTCCTGCTGGTAGCTCGGCAGCGGAGTAGGAGAGGGCGGGGCCTGGGTCGGCGCATCGTTGCCGCACGCCGCCAGGAGCAGGCTGGTACACAAAGCCGCCACCAGGAGAAAGGGCCAGCCCTGGGGCCATGGTTGGCGGGATTTCCGGTCCGAAAAAAGACGCCACCCACGACGGCTCGTGGATTGAAGCGGCAGTAACATACAGCGACCTCCTACGTTGGGCCACCCGTGCGGCCGGGCTACATTTGTGCTTACATTGGGTAAAGGTAGCTTCAATATAACGGAACTTTCCATAATATGCAATAGCCCAAAAGGTATACTTCAGACCCGCAAAAACTACCTGGAATTCATAACCCGGCCAGCAGACAGTCTGCCGGTAAGAAACAAAATTGGCCTTCCATCGGTTATTTCTATATAACTATATAAATGGTAGGGTTGTGTCTTACATCAATGGTGTAGTTAGATACCTCTTCAACGTTGTTTCGTGCCTTCATGGGCAAGCGTTCAACGATTTTGCATGCTCCTGGCAGGGTAACCGGCCCGGTTGCCATGCCCCCGGCCATCTGCTAAACTGCGGGACAGCGCAACCGGAAATAAAATTTAAGGACCAAAGTGCAATTTTTAGCTAAAATTCGCGGCAAAATAATTCTTTCGTTCCTCTTTGGCCTGGCCGTGGTGGCGGTCCTGGCGATTGTGGGCGACCTGAGCAAGATGCTTGAAGTGCTGGGCAGTTTTCAGTGGTGGCTGGTCGTGCCGATTTTGTTGCTCACCCTGATGAACTACGTGCTGCGCTTTTTGAAATGGCACTATTACCTGAAGGTGGTCGGGAACGGGGCCGAACAAATCAGCCGGGGCGATAGCGCCGTAGTTTTCGTAGGCGGCATGTCCATGGCTATGACCCCTGGCAAAATCGGGGAATTTCTCAAAAGCTACCTGGTCAACCAGCTAAACGGCACCCCCATGATGGTTACAGCCCCGATAGTGGTGGCCGAACGCGTTTCGGACGGCCTGGCAATGCTGATCCTGGCCTCCCTGGGGGTCTTTTTCTTCGAGAATACTTTTTTGCGGCTGGTCCTGCTGGCGATTCTGCTGGCGGCGGTGGTCCTGTTCGTGGTGGTCCAGTGGCGAGCGCTGGCCTTGCGGTTGATAGGCCTGCTCGGCAGGATTCCCTTCCTGACCTCGCGGGCGACCCACCTGCGCAATTTCTACGAAAGCAGTTACCGCCTTTTTAGTCCGCGCAGCACCCTCCTGGCGGTCGGCCTGGGTCTGCTCGGTTGGTCGGGCGAGTGCCTGGCTTTCTTCCTGGTCATGCTCGGCCTCGGTTTCCCACCGAGCCTGTTGCTCCTGGTCCAGTGTACCTTTATCCTGGCGACCTCGACCCTGGTCGGTTCGGTCTCGATGCTGCCGGGCGGCTTAGGAGCGGCGGATAGCAGTATCGGCGGCCTGTTGCTGGTGGCGGTCCAGGGGATTACCAGCGCGACCGCTTCCGCCGCGACCCTGCTCATCCGGTTCTGCACGCTCTGGTTCGGGGTAACACTCGGCCTGGTAACCCTTTTCGTTTTCCGCAAGCGGTTTGACGGTCCCGCCCCGCACGGCCAGGGACAGGCCGAAGCCGGACCGCCCAAGTCTACCCTCGATACCGCCGGGAGTATCAGATGAACCAGCGTCCTCTTTCGCCAAACTTTCCGAAGGTCTTAATACTGCTAATAGTCCTGCTCTTTCCGCTCCTGGTAAGCGCCTGTGGCGACGGGGCGGGCGGTCCCCTTTTGAGTGGGGTCACTTCCGACGCCGGGCAACTCGATTTGAGCGCCGGGGAAAACCAGGACAGCCCGGCTAACATCAAGTACACCATCGGCCAACCCGCCAAAGTTTCGGTGAAGTTACAAGCTCCCGACGGCCAGTCTTACCAGTTGCGCCAGGACGAAAGCCGTTCGCCGGGACAGTACACCCTGGCCTTACCGGGCGTGATTGACTTGCAACAGGACGGCCTGACCCAGACCCGCCTCATGGGGAACGGCACCTACCATTACCAGGTCCAGGCCACCCCGCT
The DNA here is from genome assembly GCA_001898225.1 of Chloroflexi bacterium 54-19. GTDB lineage: Bacteria > Chloroflexota > Chloroflexia > Chloroheliales > Chloroheliaceae > 54-19. The sequence continues at coordinate 35,385 of MKTJ01000002.1, read as the reverse complement.
TTCCGGCGGCGCGGCCCAGGATGCCGGGGGTTCTTTCGTGGTTACAAACAGCCCTACCGGGACTGAACCGCCCCAGGTGGACAGCCTTTTCGCCAGCCCCACGGTTATCAGCCCGAACTTTGACGCCCGCGAGGATACGGCTACCCTCGGCTGGCGCACCTCCCAACCGGCCACGGTCACGGTCTCGATAGACGGGCCGAACGACTACAGCACCCAACTTACGACGCTCAAAAATCTCCCGGCCCAGGAAAGCAAAGTGGTCTTTGACGGCCTCAACCCGCAGGGCGAACCGCTCCCGGACGGCGTCTATACCTATACCGTACAGGCCAGCGATGCCTGGGGTAACGTCACCCGCAAGGCCAGCACGGTGGAAATTAAAGGGGGTGGGCGGCCTACGGCAGTCATCGAGCAGGCCAGCATCGGCCCGACCCAGATTCTCCAGGGCAACGTAATTACCGTGACGGTGCGGGTGCGCAACACGGGCAAGGTGCCTATACGGACCCAGGGGCCGGATAGCGGCTATATGTACGATTTCAACCAGACTTACGCCTCGATTGAAGGTGGCAAGTATACCGACGCGGCGGGGTTCTGGCGTATCGGGGTGGACTACGAGTCGAACAGCGGGGGTGGGCCGTCCCGGTATCCCTTCCGGTGGGGTTTCGGTCACGACCTCCAACCGGGCGAAGCGGTCGATATTACCGGCCTTATAAAGGTGAACCGGCCCGAAGAAAAGCTAAATTTCTACGTAGGGTTAATCCAGGAGCAAGTCAGCCTGCCCCAGGACCATATCCAGGTCACCCAGGTCAAGATTAATTATTGATAGTTTAGAGGTCAGAAGGCAGAGGTCAGAGGTCAGTGATGTTACCTCGGTGACCAAGCAGGACAGGGATTACCCCTTAATATCAGGTCTGGGTAAAGCCTCTACTCGTGTCATTCCGAGCACAGCGAGGAATCTCCGGCCCGTTGGGCTCTAAGAAAGAACAGAAACCTCCAAAGACCTCATGCTGGCTCAGCTTCCATAAGTAATGGGTAAGAAGGACGCAAGAGATTATCCCTATTCAGAAGGATTTTGGGTTGCACATCCCGTTCAGGGGTAAATGTCAGGCGAAACCACATCGAATTATTCTCGTTGTAGCCAGTTTCGTACAGGAGAGCATAACTACCTTCTGGGATTATACTGATTCGACTTTCATTAACTGTATCCGAAATTCCTAGTTGACTGGCGTTTTTAACGGTAAAAGGTACCACAATAGCAATCGAAGCCTTAAGGTCTACCTTAAAATCGGTGGTTTTAACCACTCTACCCGCATACTGCCGTTATCCTCAAGAGTCCTAAATGATACACTACCTTCTCGCCAACTGAAGCCCTGGGCCACGTGTTCTGGGCGCCAATCATTAAAAGGCGCTTCAAGTTCATTATCGAAAATTATTAGCTGAGAATAAGAAATATAAAAATCAAAGATTTCCAGCATAAAAACCCTTTGGCTAAAGTGTCGGTAATACATAAACAGCTAAAATTTAGCATACAAAAAGGCCGGGTAGCAATTACCCGGCCCTTTGTTTTTCTAAAAGGAGCGAACTAGTACTTAACGCAATCGCGGTGGTAGTAGTTGGTCTCTTTGCTGCCATCGGCCCGGAGGGTTTTGACAACCATCAGGGTGCGTTCGGTGGTCATTTTCTCGCATTTTTCACAGTTGTGGCCGGTCGGCAGGTTCACGTTCTGCCCGGTAGGAACTGTTTTGGAAAGTTTTACGTCCTTAGCCATTTCTCGCCAAATCCTTTCTTAAAAAAATTCTTCTAATTTAGGACTTTCGCTTGAAACTCTCTGTTTGAGTTGGTTTAGCGCCTAAGCCCCGGCTTTCCAGGCCCGAAGCGAAAGTCATGTAAATAACACTTTCTGAGTAGGATGCCGACTTATTATTAAAATGGCTCCCCTAGACCGCCCAATATTATACTACCCCTTTTCCCCTTATGCAAGAGCGCTAACAAAGGTCTAACACGATAGGCTTGACAAAATTTACGTACTTTGATAAGCTTACTAATGAAAAGTAAGTAACCTCGCAAACTTGCGGGTTGGGTAAGGGCTATCTTTATTTAGAACTTTTTATTAAAAATGGCGTAAAGAGAATTTAGAAAGAAAATTCAGAAAGAGAGTTAAGAAATGCAAATCAAAGAGTTAGGTCACGTGGTTTTCTTCGTCCGCGACCTCGAAAAATCGGTCCATTTCTACCGGGACATCCTCGGCTTTCACCAGATTGAGGTTCCGATGCGCGGTGGTGCGCTCTTTTCGTCGGGCCGCACCCACCACGAATTGCTCTTAATTGAGGTCGGGCCCAACGCTCCCCGCCCTTCGAAGGGTCTGCGGGCCGGGCTGTACCATATCGGTCTCAAGGTCGGTGATACCCTCGACGAACTCAAGGCAGCCAAGGCCGAACTGGAAGAAGCGGGCGTGACCATCGTCGGGATGAGCGACCACACCGTCACCAACAGCCTTTACCTGCTGGACCCGGACGGCAACGAAATCGAAATCTATGTAGATGTAAACAAGGAACTGTGGCAGAAAGACCCGACCCTTATCGCCGCGCCGACCAAACCGTTATACATCTAATACTGGTCAAAAGTCCGTTGCAACTGGCCTGGTTCTTTGATACTATAACGTTAAGAACGTATTAAAATAATAGAGTAAGTAGCCTGGAATCCCTTCCAGGCCAGGCCGGGTTAAGAAGATAATTTTTTTCATAATATAAAAGGTAAGTCAAATGGCAGCAAAAACAGAATTAACCAGCATATCGGAAACCCCGAAATTCAATACCATGATGTGCCCCCGCTACGAGAAAGCCGCCGCCATCCTGGGAAAACGCTGGACCGGCCTGATTATCCGGGCCTTGATGGAAGGCCCGCGCCGGTTTAACGAGCTTCTCAAAATGGTCGAACTGGTCAGCGACCGGCTTCTGACCGAGCGATTGCGCGAACTCGAAGCCGAAGGGCTAGTTGAGCGAACGGTCTACCCGGAAAGCCCGGTCCGCATCGAGTACAGCCTGACCGCCAAAGGCCAGGCCATGAAATCGGTCGTGGACGCCATCCAGGATTGGGCCTCGGAGTGGATTGAGATGGAAGGCGTGCCCGCCGACGCCGCAGCCACCAACCACTAACCCGTAAGTTTACATAATACTTATAAATAAAAAGGCACCGCGAGTATTGACGGTGCCTTTTTATTACCGGAAATGACAAACTTTCTTTACTTGCGGTAGTTTTCGGGTTGGGTCCAGTGTTTGATTTCCGACCGCGCCAGCGAGCGCTTGTGGACCTCATCGGGGCCGTCCGCCAGGTGCAAGGTCCGGCCATAGACCCACTGCTCCGAAAGCGGGAACACGTCGCTGACCCCCGCCGCGCCGAAAAGCTGAATGGCCCGGTCCAGCACTTTCGTGTGGACCTCCGGGGCCGCGATTTTTATCATTGCAATGTCGTCACGGGCCGCTTTCTTGCCCAGCACGTCCATTTTCCAGGCCGCTTGCAACGTCAGAAGACGCACCATTTCGATTTCCACCCGCGACTCGGCAATCCACTGCTGGATGACGCCCTGCTCGGCCAACGCCTTGCCAAACGGCTTGCGCTCCACCGCCCGCTGGCACATCATTTCTAGGGCGCGTTGAGCCGCCCCAACCGAACGCATGCAGTGGTGAATCCGGCCCGGTCCCAGGCGGGCCTGGGCGATGGCAAAGCCGCCCCCCTCCTCGCCCAGGAGGTTACTGACCGGCACCCGCACGTCCCGGTAGAGAATTTCGCAGTGGCCCTCGTTCCCGACGTTGCCAAAGACCGGGATAGACCGCACGACCGTCAGGCCGGGAGTGTCAATCGGCACCAGCACCATGCTTTGTTGGCGGTGAGGGTCGGGATTTTCGGGGTCGGTCTTGCCCATCGTAATCGTGATTTTGCAGCGGGCGCGGGCGGCCCCGGAGATGAACCACTTCCGCCCGTTGATAACGTACTCGTCACCCTCACGCCGGATGGACATCTGGATGTTGGTGGCGTCCGAACTGGCGACATCCGGCTCCGTCATGGCGAAGGCCGAGCGGATTTCCCCGCGCAGGAGCGGTTCGAGCCATTGTTTTTTTTGCTCGGCGTTGCCGAACTGGGCCAGGATTTCCATGTTGCCGGTGTCCGGGGCGGCGCAGTTGAAGACTTCCGAGGCCCACAACACCCGCCCCATGATTTCGGCCAGCGGGGCGTATTCCAGGTTTGTCAGCCCCGCTCCGTACTCGTTATCCGGCAAAAAGAGGTTCCACAGACCGGCTTCCCGGGCTTTTTCTTTCAGCTCATCCACGATTTCGGCGTGGTGATGGGGGTCGCCCGCTTCCTCGATTTGTCGTTTGTAAGTCGCCTCGTTCGGGTAGATATAGCGGTCCATGAAGGCCGTCAATTTCTCCCGCAGCGCGTTTACCTTCTCCGAATAACCAAAATCCATAACAATCTCCTTTGATTTTGGGAAACCGGCCTCGCTCTCGCTCTTGCGTGCGCTCTTAAAGCATCGCCCCCAGGATCCAGGGGTTAAATTCTTCTTCCCCGACGCCCTGGGCCTCGCTCAGGCTCTGCTCGCCCGACGCCACCCGCAGGACCAGTTCGAAAATTTCCTGCCCGACTTCGGCCAGGGGCGTCCCGGTCAGGATTTTCCCGGCGTTGACATCCATGTCCTCGGTCATGCGCTCGTACATCTCGGTATTGGTAGCGACCTTAATCGAGGGGGTCGGTTTGAAGCCAAAGACCGAACCGCGTCCGGTCGTAAAGACAATCACGTTCGCGCCGCCCGCGACCTGCCCGGTGGCCGAAACGGGGTCGTAGCCGGGGGTGTCCATGATGACCAGCCCTTTTTCGGTAATCGGTTCGGCGTATTTATAGACCGCCGTGACCGGGGTCTGGCCGCCCTTGGCAATCGCGCCGAGCGACTTCTCGTAGATGGTGGTCAGGCCGCCCAGTTTGTTGCCGGGGCTGGGGTTGTTGTCGAGGTCTTGCCCGTTGATGCCGGTGTAATGCTCCCACCACTTGATGCGGTCAACCAGCTTCTGGCCGACTTCCGGGCTGACCGCGCGGCGGGTCAGCATGTGTTCCGCGCCGTAGATTTCGGGGGTCTCGCTCAGGACCGCCGTGCCGCCGTTGCGGACCAGTTCGTCCACCGCGAAGCCGAGGGCCGGGTTGGCCGTGATGCCGCTCCAACCGTCGCTCCCGCCGCATTGCAAGGCCAGTATCAGGTGTTCGACCGACTGCTCGGTGCGCCGGGCTTCATTTACTTTGGGCAGGGCTTCCAGCACCATCTGGCGGGCGGCGGCGACGGTCTTGCGGATACCGCCGGTCTCCTGGATGGTTAAAAAGAGCGGCATATTCGCGCCCTCGCTGCTGGTCATGCCCTGTTTGATTTCGAAACGCTGGGCCGCAATCATCTCGCGAATCTGGTTGGTCTCGCAGCCGAGGCCAATCAGCACGTAAGCGCCCACGTTCGGGTGGTTGGCGAACCCGGCCAGGGTCATTTGCAACTGGGCGATGGCGTCTCCACCGTGGCGCATGCCGCAGCCGTTCTTGTGGGTCAGGCCGATAACGCCGTCCACGTTCGGGTAATCTTTTAAATCTTCTTCGGTAAAGCTGCTGGCGACGGCCCGGATGGTCGAGGCGCTACAGTTGACCGAGCCGAGGATAGCGATATAGTTACGGGTGCCGACCTTTCCGTCGGGGCGCAGAAAACCCTGGAAGGTCCGGCGTTTTTCGGGCGGCAGAATATCCACCGGCTTGACCTCGCTGGCGAAAGCGTAGTCGCGGGCAAAATTCGCCACGGCCAGGTTGTGGCTGTGGATATGGTCACCGGCCTGGATGGGTTTGGTGGCGAACCCGATAATCTGGCCGTAGCGCCGGACCGGGCTCCCTTCGGCCACGTCGTTAAGGGCGACCTTGTGGCCGGGCTGAATCAGTTGCCGGACCTTGACCTTGCCTTTATCGCCGGTATCCAGCGTCAGGCCGGGCATGAGCGTTTTCTTGACGATTGCCACGTCATCTACCGGGTGCAGCCGGAGCGCCACTTCTTCCAACCGGACCTCGCTGGCAGTCGGGCGGTCCAGGTTCAGGGTAATTTTTCCATCCAGGGGTTGTGTAGCCATTATTTTTATTTTCCTCTTTGAATATCTCTAAAGTCTTCGTGCTAAATTTCTGCGAAAGGCGCGTCGGGCCTGGTAAAGAGAAGTATAATCTCCGGCCATTCCGGGTTTCAGTCCAGGGCATCAGGGAGTCCCCACGACTAACCGGGTAGTCACAGCCGCCAGGGCCAACTTTTTGATAGTGTTTATCAGGCGCTATTCAAGGGTAAATTGGTGGGCGGTTACCTCAATTTTTGCATAGTTTGTGGGTAACTGTCAACCGATAAAGCTCGTTTTTACAGGTGAAAATTACCATTTGGTATATTGTATTCAATTTTGAGGCAAAATCAAAGAGGATTCTGGCCCACAGGCCCTCTAGTTTCTATATTTTTGGTGTCGCCGGGTTATTGTGGGCGGTGGCCGGTATTCCACTTTTCAGGGGGAGGGTAGACGTAGCGGGCAATGGTGGTAGACGCCCAGCCGATAAGAAAGCCGAGAAAGACCAGGAAGTAAGGTTGGGCTTTGTCGAAGCCCCGGATAATTACCGCGAGGCTGAGGGCAATCGCCCAGACGACCGCCAGGCCCGCGCTGTAAACCCAATAGTTTCTCATTCGAAGCATGGTTACCGCTCCTTTTTGACAAGAGGCCAGCCAGATTAGCCCCGGTTGTTCAACTCCATTTTACACCCTTTACTTTATATCGAGGTTAAAACACTTATGAAACAGGCCGTCCCAATTTCAAAATATACTTTTAGTCTGTTAAGAAAAGTGCGTCGTTGACGTAAGAAACAACCCTTCCCCTGTCATTCCGAGCGTAGCGAGGAATCTCCGCGCCGTTGGCGGATATTACGGTCGTAAAGGTATGAATAACTTTTCGGACCTTGTATTCCCTGAAGTTTTTAGAGTTGAATTATACATTCCCCGAAAAGTTGAAGACTTTTAATCTATTGCTTAATAAAAGGTGGTGTTGTATTATTTTAATGCTTTACCAACTTTGCTATAAAAATATAAAATTCTATTGCGGGTTCATCTAGGAGCTTTACATGGCGATTCCTGATTATCAAAGCTGTATGTTACCTTTATTAGTGTGTGTTTCAGACAGGAAAGACCATAAATTAAGCGACATTATAGATGTAGTAGCTGATTACTGCCATTTAACTCAGGAAGAAAGAAACGAATTTTACCCCAATGGCAAGAAACGAATTTTTTACGATAGGTTAAACTGGGCTGCTACGTACCTAAAGAAAGCATTACTACTTGGAAGTAATGGTAGGGGTTTGGTGCATATAACGGAAAGGGGAATAGGGTTATTAAACGAAAACCCAACAAAAGTAAATGTACCTGTATTGAGGAGGTATCCCGAATTTTTGCAGTTTGAGATTGCAAGTAATCAAGGGTCACAAACTACACAAATAGAACCAAAACCAAAACCAGATAATGTAATTACAGGTGCAAAGGAAACTCCTAGAGAAATTTTAGAAAGAAGTTATCAGACTTTAAGAAGTGAACTTGCAGCTGAATTGATTGAACGTGTAAAAAGCTGTTCCTCAAAATTCTTTGAACAGCTTGTTGTGGATTTACTAGTTGCTATGGGTTATGGTGGTTCTCAAAAAGATGCAGGTCAAGCTGTTGGTCAAAGTGGCGATGGTGGTATTGATGGTATCATCAAGGAAGATAAGCTAGGTTTAGATGCTGTTTATATACAAGCTAAAAGATGGGAAAATACAGTTGGTAGACCTACTGTACAAGCTTTTGCTGGTAGTTTAGAAGGTAATAGAGCAAGAAAAGGGGTATTAATAACTACCTCACAATTTTCACAAGATGCTAAAGATTATGTGAATAGAATTGAAAAGAGAATTGTCCTAATTGATGGGAATCAATTAGGACAATACATGATAGATTATAACGTTGGAGTTAACGAAATAGAAACTTATGTTGTAAAAAAAATTGATCAAGATTATTTTGGGGATGGATAATAGGCAAGTTTATCTTCAAAGGTGAATAAATCTTTTAATCCCCTCAAGCGTTTTTATAATACCCTCAAAACCAAAATCGCAACCCGACTCCAAAACATGGCCCGAAAAGTGGTATAATACGATACAAGATTTGAACATAAAATCTATTTAACCGGGTAGTTTTGTTCTTCCGGCCAGCCCTCATTTTCGCTGGCGCGGACAGGCGGCAGGCGTCGCCGGGTCCAATGGAAAATCCCGGTTTGCAGGGGTAAATGTTGTTGACAGAGCAATGGCACAAACCGAATCAGAATCCGAATTTCCGCCGCAAGACGCAGCCTTATAAGTATCATCCTAAGGTCGAAAAAGTCTTGCCTGCCGATATTCCGCCGGAAGCTCTCTCCGAACCTGCCCCCGCGCCCGCCGAACCTTCGCCCGATGGGCAGCCCGGCCCCCGCTTTAGCGTCCTGACCGGCACCATCGAGCGCATCACCTACCAGAACGAAGAAAACGGCTATATCGTCGCCAAACTCCAACCCGAAAAAGCCAGGGCCGACCAGCTTGTCACCATCGTCGGCAATCTGCCCTCGCTCAACCCCGGCGAGAACCTCGAATTGCACGGCTGGTGGAAAAGTCACCCCACCTACGGCCAGCAGTTCCAGGTCGAACGCTACAACGTCAAACTGCCCGCCACCATCATGGGTATCCAGAAATACCTGGGGAGCGGCCTCATAAAAGGCATCGGCCCCAAGACCAGCGGCAAGATTGTTGACCACTTTGGCCTCAAAACCCTTGACATTCTCGAAGCCAGCCCGGTCCGGCTTGTCGAAGTGCCGGGCCTGGGACGCAAAAAAGCCGACCTGATAAGAAAAGCCTGGGAAGAACAGAAGGCTATTAAAGAGGTCATGGTCTTTTTGCAGGGGCAGGGCATCAGCACCTCACTGGCCGTCCGCATCTATAAAAACTACGGAGATGCCTCGATAAACGTCGTCAAGAACGAGCCCTACAAACTGGCCGACGATGTGTTCGGCATCGGCTTCAAGACCGCCGACAAAATCGCCGCCGGGCTCGGTATCGCTAAAGACAGCCCCGACCGCCTCAAAAGCGGTATCAAGTTCACCCTGTCCGAGGCGACCGATGAAGGCCACGTCTTTTTGCCTAGCGAAGAACTGGTCAAACGGAGCGCCGAACTGCTGGAAGCCCCGGTCGAACTGGTCGAGGAAGCCCTGGACAGTCTCCGGAACGAACGCGGCGTCGAAATCGAGCGGCTGCACCGCCTTGAGGATTTGCCCGATAGCCGGGTTTCCGCCCGCGAACACCCAGCCACCCCCGCCGAGAGCGCCCTGATTGACCTCGAACTGCGCGAGGAAGCTGCCAGCTACGGCTTTAGCTCCTTCGATGACGACCCCCTGCTCGACCCCTGGGAGGAAAAGCCGCCCGAAGATTCCCGCTACGAGGCGGTCTATTTGCCGCCCTTCCACCGGGCCGAGATGGGCATTTCCGGCGGTCTTTTACGCCTCAAAACCACCCCGCCGAGCAAAGACCGGCTGGCTCAATTCAAGTCGGTGCCGTTTGATGTCGTCTTCGACTACCTCTCCAACAAGGAGAATTTGACCCTGAACGAACGCCAGCGCGACGCCGTCCGCATGGCCCTGCTCGAAAAGGTCAGCGTCCTGACCGGCGGTCCCGGCACCGGCAAGACCACCTCGATGAGGGCCCTGCTGCGGGTGCTGGCGGTTAAGAAGAAAAAGGTCGTCCTCGCGGCCCCAACCGGGCGCGCCGCCAAACGCCTCTCGGAAGCGACCGGCGCTCCCGCCACTACCATCCACCGCCTGCTCGAACTGCGGCCCGGTGGCAAGGCCGCTTACGACCGCGAGAACCAGCTTGACGCCGACATGGTTATCGTGGACGAGGCCAGCATGCTCGACGTTCTGCTCATGAACAACCTGATAAAGGCGGTGCCGAACGGCGCGCACGTCCTCCTGGTGGGCGATATTGACCAGTTGCCGAGCGTCGGGGCCGGGAACGTCCTGGGTGACGTGGTCGCCAGCCAGGTTATCCCGGTGGTGCGGCTCGAACACATCTTCCGGCAGGGCGCGGGCAGCGCGATTGTCACCAACGCGCACCGCATCAACCAGGGCGAGTTCCCCCAGACCGGGCGCGATATTACCGACTTCTTCTTTTTCGTGGAGGACGATACCGAGAAATGCGGCGAACTGGTGGTGGACGTGGTGGCCGAACGCATCCCCAAAAAATTCGGCTTTGACCCGGTCAGAGATGTCCAGGTGCTTTCGCCTATGCACCGCACCGCCGCCGGGGTGGTCAACCTCAACACCGCTTTGCAGGAAAAGCTGAACCCGGCCGGCAACGGCAAGCCGGAACGCCGGGCCGGTGGCAAAACCTTCCGGGCCGGTGATAAGGTGATGCAGCTCAAAAATAACTACGAAAAGCTGGTCTTTAACGGTGACGGCGGCCTTATCACGGCTATCAATAGCGAGGACCAGATGCTGGAAGTCCAACTGGAAGACGGTCGCCGGGTCGAGTACGACTTTGCCGAACTGGACGAACTGGCTCTGGCCTACGCTGTCTCGGTCCACAAGAGCCAGGGCTCGGAATACCCGGTGGTGGTGCTGCCCCTGGTGACGGGCCACTTCCAGATGTTACAGCGCAACCTGGTCTATACCGCCGTCACGCGGGCGAAAAAGCTGGTCGTGCTGGTCGGCTCGCGCCGGGCTTTGGGTATGGCCGTCAAGAATAACAAGACCAACCGCCGTTTTAGCGGCCTGGCGCCCCGGCTGCGCGATTTTGCCTCCCCTGTCAACTCCCCTGGTTTCTAAACTTCACAACAATTTCTGGTTTTAACCGGATCAAAATTAAATTCCTGCTATTAATAAGTTTTAATTAACTCCAAATTAAGCTTTTAGTGTTACAATAATCAAAACCGGGTTTTTATATTTAGTAGAGAAAGTATAGAACCATGCCAAAATCATCACGCTCGAAAGCGCTTCTTCGTAAACCCGCCCCCACCTCGTCCCAGCCAGTCCTCGAAAGAATTGACGAAAGCGCCGACATAACTCGCCGGGAAGGCGACCAGAAAGTCTCTTTTGACAAGGGCCGCCCGGAACTGACCCCGGCCAATATCCAGCGTCTCCAACAGACCGTGGGCAACCAGGCCGTTCAGCGTCTGCTGGCCGCTAACAAAGGGGATGCCACCACCGTCCAGCGGAAAACCAAGAAACCGGAGGCCAGGGCTCTTTCCAAGAAATGGCGGTTGAAAAAGAGTATCGAGAAGGCTGTCCGCAATTCCAATGCGACTGATATAGGCAAGTACCAGAAAGAGCTTTTCCAGGAAGACTTCAAGTATTACCGGGAGTTGATAAAGTATAAAGCTGAAAAACACTCCGGGGACGAAGCCAAGAAAAAGCTTTACCTCTATAACTCGCAGTCAATGGCGCTTTTCAAGTGGGGTCTCGATAACAAAGACGTCACCCTGGTCAAACTTTTTTCTAGTAATATCGCCTTTATCAGCAAGCCCGACATGCTAAATTATATTGATGCCGACCCCAAGTTTTTCTTCGACAATATCATCAAGCCGATGAAGGAAGACCCCAATGCGATGCGGCAGTTCCGAGAACTGATACTCGATAACTTCTACGACAAGACCCAGATATACAAGGACGGCACGACCGAGCAGAAGACCGACTCAGAGAAAATGCGGGCTAAACTGGCGGCGGCCCTCGGCGACGAATGGACCGCTTTCATCAAGACTATCCCGGTGCTGGCCCTGGCTGAGAATTCAAAAGAGAAGTTTGCCAAACAGGCCAAACAACCTTCCTCCGAAGAAATCGTGGACGATATTTTTAATGCCTTTATCAAAAACCAGGGCATCGACATCAGCTATTTCGCCGGGTCGAAGGATGCTACCGAGAAAATTATGATGGGCGAGTCGGAGGCCGACAAACGTATCCGGGGCGGCCTTGATGGCCTGCCCGATAAACTGCGGACCCAGTGCGACGACATCATGAAGATTTTGCGCGAGGCGGTCCGGGCTTACCCGAATGTTTCGTACGATTTCGGTATCGGGATGGAGAAACAGGCTCTCCTGACCAAGCCGCTCAACTCCCTACCCGGTGGCCTCATTCCTAATGACTTTACCGGGAACGTGGTCGATTCGACCGGCAAATTCACCAACCAGATTTTCTTTACCGGCGTGGTCGATTCCAAAACGCCGAACTCTCATACCTGGCTGCTTATCAACGGCAAGCCGTATGACGCCGTACTGGGGACTTCCGGCGCGGCGGTCGGCGCTTCGAAGGACGGGTCATTTACCCAGGTTCCCGGCAAGATGGTCTGGGAAGATGGTAAGGGCAACCGCCTGACCAAAGACCCCACGGTGACACCTGCCGCGAACAAAATGGGCTTTAGCTCCGGCTACCGGCTGGTCAATATTGCCAAAGAGCAGTTTACCCAGTTGAGCGACGTGGCCGACCAGTTCAAGGCCAAACTCGGCGACCAGCACCCGGAAGTAGATGATGACTCCTTCGAATAAGCATAACCGTTTCTAGCGGGGTGGCGCGGTTTCTCCGGCCCACTGGGTCAGGGTAGCCGCCCACTCCGGCGTCACGCTCCGCATAAAGAGCCAGTTTAGCCGGGCCATTTCCCCGCTGCTGCCCGGCGCGGCGATTTCCCGTTTAATATCGCGGGCGGCGAACCAGCCATCCAGGAAGCGAATGGCCGGGCCGAGCATTTCCCGCTCCGGCCCGGTTAAGGTTCGCTCCTGCTGGTAGCTTGCCAGGAAAGCCCGGCAATATTCCTGGTCAAAATCATATCTTTCCACCAGCATTCCGGTGTTATCGCGGGCCTGCTCCCAGGAGCAAAGCCAGGACAGCACCAGGGCCAAATCTATCACGGCAAGGTCCAGCCCGGCATTTTCCCAGTCGAGCAGGACCAGCTCTCCCGGTGGAGTCCAGACCAGGTTGCCTTCGTGGGCGTCGGTATGGACCAGGACGCGAGGCAGGGCCTTTAGCTCCGCCAGGGGTAAATCGCGCAGGGTGGCCCAGATTTCAGCGGCCTGCCCCGCCCATTCGGGGTGCTGCGCGGCCTGCTCCGCCCACTCGATGGCGGTGGGTACTTCCTCCAGCCAGCTTGCGGACCAATCCTGGGCCCGGTCCTCCACCAGGTCGAGTTTGTGCAGTTGTCCCAGGAGACGGCCCAACTCCACCAGGCTGGCCCGGTCCAGCATCGGTCCTGGCGAAAGGCTTTCCGGTTTTGGTGGGTGATTGCCCTCGACGAATTCCAGGGCGTAGCCCCACCGGCCCGGCTGCCACTCGAAGACGGTTTCGCCTGTCAGGGTGGTTTTCAGGCGGGGCGCCGGGAAGTTGGACCGGTTTACAAAACTTAACACGCCGGTTTCGGCCAGCAGCTTTTCTTTAGTACGGGAGGCCAGGGCCAGCCGGACCGTCCAGGTTTCCCCGCTTATAAGTTCGACTTTATAGACTTGCTGACCGCCTTCACCGGGCAGGCGGGCCGGTTCGCCCCCGACCCTCACTCCGTAATGTTTTTCAAGCAACGCCTTTAAGAAAAGGCCGGACAACTGTTCGCTCATAAATCCCCGTATTCAGCTCTGGTTGGTGCTTGCTTCCATATTTTCTCCCTCTAATTTACACCAAATTTTGGCTTATGCCAGGCTTTTCCTTTCAGAATTTTCGGTGTAAACCCTCCTTTTGCGGTGGTTTAGCGCCTATACCCTGGTTTTCCCCGGCCCAAAGCGAAAGTCGGGCATTTTGTTAAAGTAAACACAATCTAAACTTTCGTATTGACAAAGAAAAATAGTTAGTTTATGCTAATTAAGGTTGCTAGTATCCATGTATATTTGCCGCGCCTGCGGTCTGCTTACCGGGCGCATCTTAAAACCCGGATTAAACCTGCCAACTCCCCGGCTAAAGCGGCCCAGGTCGGCCAGGCCCTGGAAGATTAGCACTACAGGAAAGAATAGAAAACGAGGAGATTGAATTTGAAAAACCCGTCCCGGTTATCATTTTTTGCGATTTTGGCGCTCTTATTGACCGCAGCGCTGGCCGCTTGCGGTGACGCCACCTCCACCACGGCTCCCGCGACGACTGCCCCTGCTGCTACCACGGCTGCCGCCACTACCGCCCCTGCTACTACAGCGGCCACGACTACCAGCGTAGCTACCACAAGCGCCGCGACCACTGCGGCCACGACTGCGGCGGCTACTACCACCACGGCGACCACCGGCGCAGCTACGACTGCGGCGGCTACTACGAGCACCAGTGGCGGCGTGACCTACCCGCTGACCGTGACCGATGGCTCCGGGGCCTCGGTGACCCTTGCCAAAAAGCCCGAAAAGATTGTCTGCCTGACCGAAGCCTGTCTTGATGCCATGGTCGAACTCGGTTTGCCCGCCCCTATTGCCGTAACCGACCTGTTCTACGGGGCCGCCGTCAACTCGCGCCTTTATGGTGACGCCGCCAAAAACATCGGGCGTATCCCCTACAAAGGCGATAGCATCGACCTCGAACTTCTTGCTTCCTTTAAGCCTGACCTGGTGGTAGATTCGGAAGGCCAGGGCACGCCCCGCGACGCCGTTAAGAATATCGCGCCGCTCTACGTCCTCGACAGCGTCAAGGATATTCCAACCGCGATAACCATGCTCAAGGACTTTGCCAGAATTGTGGACCGCAGCGCCCAGGCCGAAACCGCCGCCAAACACCTGACCGATAAGGTTGCGGCTTACAAAGCCAAGTCGCCCCGCGATGTCAGCCTGGTCATCATGGCGAACTACACCGACGGCCCCAACCAGTATATCTCGACCCCATCTCAGCCGATTTGCGCCGCCCTGAACGAGGTAGTCAAGTGCGGTATCGAGGCCCCGCCGGTCTATGTCGGCTACGCCCAGATTTCTGTCGAGGCCATTTTACAGGCTGACCCCCAGGTGATTATCGCCAACACGGTGCTGGGTTCGCCCAAGGGGGCTTACCAGGACTCGCTGGTAGCCAGCCAGGAAGCGGCTCGGACCGCCTTGCTCAGTAACACTTTCTGGAAGAACCTGAGCGCCGTCAAAAATAACAAAATCTATGACGTGGACCGGACGGTCTGGTATCCGACCAGCGGCACCCGCTCGCTGGGGATTGCCCTGGACGATGTTATGACTAAAGTCTACCCGCAACTCTTCCCGACACCTTTACCATAACAAAAGGTTTGGTTAAACTTGCCAGGGGTAGGTATTATGGTTATACTACCCCTGGCACCCACTTTTAACTGCGCTTGAATTTGCATTTCTGCCTTTTACACTGAGAAAAATTGCTTTGCGGCAAGACTTTATTCAAAAGGATTTTTTATATGTCTCCCTCTAAATCCATGTCTTTGATTGAGACCGAACAGCAACTGCGCGACCTGATTCCCTGGCCCGGCAAGCCCATCAAAAAGCTGGACGGCCTGGAAAAACAGAGCCTCAACTATATCGCTCACGCCCCCTTTTTCGTGACGACCGTACAGCGCCCCGACCACCTTATCGAGGTCAGGGCTTATGGCGGGCAGCCCGGCTTTGTTCAGGTCTTCGAGGACAACACCTTTGTAATCCCGGTCGCGCCCGGCGGGGCGGCGGAGGAAGACCACTTTGCCGGGTGTCTTTTCCTGATACCGGGTGTCAACGAAACGCTGCGGGTCAACGGGCGGGTCCGGTTTGCCAGCGCCACCACCCCGGCGGAAACTGCCCACAGTTTCGCGGCGGAAGAAGTCTTTATGCACTGCGCCAAGGCCCTGATTCGTTCGAAGTTGTGGAAAAACGAAGATTTATCCGGGCAGCCCCATCCCCAGGGCGAACAGCCAGCCCTGCCTGGCGCGCCTTTTAAAGGCGTACAGGTAAACGAAGCCAGCCGGGCTTTTATCGAAAAATCGCCGTTTTTGTTCCTGGGGACCAACTTGCCGGGGAGCGTCGCCGATATTTCGCCACGGGGCGACCCGCCCGGTTTCGTCAAAGTCCTGGACGAGCGGACTTTGCTCATACCCGAACGGCGCGGTAATAACCTGGCCGATAACCTGACCAATATTGTCGCCAACCCCTGGGCCGGGCTGCTTTTCCTGGTGCCGGGTGTCGAAGCCGAGTTGTGGGTCAGTGGCGAAGCTCACGTCACGACCGAACCGGCCCTGCTCGAACTACTGACCGAGCAGAATAAAACACCCCTGGTCGGAATTGTCCTGAGTGTGCGCGAAGTGGAACTGCGCCCCAGCCCGGCCCTGCAAGCGTCCGGCTTCTGGCTGCCGGAGACAAAGATTGACCGCAAGAGTTTCCCGACCCTGGGCGAAATCTTCCGCGACCAGCTTACCAGTAAGGGTCTGCCCAAAGAAGTCACTGCCGAGGCGATTGACGCCGACCTGGAGAAAGACTCGGTAAAGAACCTTTATTAATCAAAAAACCGGGCCAGAACCGGCCCGGTTTTCCGCCCCTTAACCGTTCGGTTAGGGGGTTCCTTTTATCTCAAGATTTTCGAAGCGCACCGGGAAGCCTTTGCCGTCCGGGGCCCCGGCCATAATCCCGACCATTACCGACTCGCCCGCCGCCAGGTAGCCGAGCCGCAGCATTGAATAGGTCGCGCCGTCCAGCGAGTAATGCACCTCGAAGGTCTCTTTTTCCCGTTTCACCCGCAGGTAGAGGGCTGCCGGGGCCGGGTTCAGGGGCGTCACCGACCAGTCCGAGAACTCTCGCGTGTAGACCGCGCTGACATACTGGACCCCCTCCACAAACTCGATGCCGCACTTCAACCAGTTCGCGGCGTCAACGCGGACCATCAACCCGGCGTGGTCGTACAAATCGCGGTAACCGCCGCTAATTTTTACGTCCGTCTGAAAATCCCCTTCGACCTGGCGGAAATAAAAATGCCCGTTGTCGCGCTGAAAACCGTAGTGGGTCTTTTGCCAGAAGTCGGTGCCGGGGTCGGTCGTGACCTCGATAGCGCCGTCCGGCTGGCTCTGCCATTGTTTTGGCTCGTTAAACCATTCCATTTCTAAAATCCTTTGCAGGTTCTAAAAAAAATTACCCTGGTGCTTTCTCTATTGTCTATGGATTGTCCAGAGGCTGTCAACGTGCCGGGCGGTGCAAAAAGATAGCTCACTGAGAACGGAAAACAACAAGAGGCGCTAAGACAGATGAAAAAGTCGCTCAAATTTATTTAAAATTCCTGGGCCGCGCTTTTATTTGGACCTGCTTGAAATTTTGTTCGAATAATTTGGTACGGCTTCCAGAATTGCCCCAATGATTCAACCGATTCATAGTGCATGCGATGATTTGACGCTGAAATTAAGACCCGTAAAGTTGAAAACAAAACCAATATTACGGTGTCCATTACGAAATGCGAAAGTAAAGACGAATATGCATAACTAAATTTTTAAAAAAGGGGATTTTTTATAGAAAAGAATCATATAAATGGTGAGTATTTTGTGAGAAATCTATGGTACAATGGTCCCACAAGTGCCGGTACTAATAGCTGGCACACGGTACTCGGAGTCATTTGGAAAACCTTTTGCGATGGAGATAGTTTCCATTAACTTCGAAGAAAATTAAAGAGGTTTCTTGCGGTACAAGTTACCTTTTTAATCTGGTTACTTTAACGTATCATTTCGGTTGGTATGTGTGAATAAAGGAGGTTAGTGCCATGAAAGTAAAGACTCAGGTGAAGTCTGGCGGTACTGAATTCAAATTTGAGTAATTAAATTTGGGAATGAAGAAACCCCTGGAATGGATTAAAGTTCGTTCCAGGGGTTTCTATTTTGTCGTTTAAATTACTGGTTTAAAGTTATATGGCTACTACGTTTTCGCATACTCTACGAAGTCTGCGCGCCGACAATTTTCGCGGGTCTATATGGCTGGTCCTGCTGGGAGTGTTAGCCCTGATTTTCTGGTTCGGCTGGTTCTTTTTCGCTCAAATCCTCATCTATTCAACCAGCCAATCGGCCAGCCTGCAATCTTCCAACCGGGCGGTGGCAGTCTTTCCTCTATCGGAAGTAAAACGGCTTCATCCCGGCCAGACAGCCCGCCTTCAACTTGCCGGTCTCGAAAATAACGGCACCATTACCGGGCGCGTTAGCAACATCGAACAAACCGCCCAGGGCTTACAGGTCTCGCTGGACCTTCAACCGGCCCCGGATGTGCCGGTCCAGCTTCAAAACGGTATGAGTGGCAGCGTAAAAATTGAGGTCGAGCAGGTCTCCCCGGCCACGCTGGTCTTGCGGGCCATCGGGGCCGCGCCGGGCGGGCAGGTTGTTTTCCTTGCGCCATGATGAATAATTTGTCGGTGAAAAATTCCAAAGACGGTCCCGGTTTCCTTGCCCCCGAAGTCATCCAGAGTTCGGCGATGGACTGTGGCCCGGCGGCCCTGAAGTCTATCCTCGATGGCTGGGGTATCCCGGTCAGCTATGGCCGTTTGCGCGAAGCCTGCCAGACCGACGTGGACGGTACCTCGATTGATACGCTCGAAGAAGTCCTCAACCAGCTTGGCCTGAAGGCCGAACAGGTCATGATTCCGCCCGACCACCTGCTGTTGCCCGAAGCCAGGGCTCTCCCGGCTCTGCTGGTAGTGCGGCTCGCCAGCGGCCTGACCCACTTCGTGGTGGTCTGGCGGCGGTTCGGCCCCTTCGTCCAGGTCATGGACCCGGCCAGCGGCCGCCACTGGCTCACCCTTGAACAACTCCACGCCCAGCTCTATAATCACTCCCTGGCGGTCGGCGCTTCCGACTGGCGCGAATGGGCCGGGTCCGACGAATTTCTAAACCCCCTCCGCCGCCGCATACTTGACATAACCTCGGATAAGACCCAGAGCGAACGACTGGTCGAGACAGCCTTGCAGGATGCGGAATGGCTTTCTCTTGCCACCCTCGATGCCGCCACCCGCATGACCGCCGCTATCGTGGCCTCAAAGGGCTTAAAACGCGGCCCGGTCGGTGCGAAAGTGTTGCAATCGCTCTACGAGAAGGCCCGGCAGGAGTTGGCGGACGCCACGGCAGCACCCAGCATCCCGGCGGCTTACTGGTCGGTGCGCCCAATCACGCCGGAAGAAGACGCGGAAGACAGCCCACCTCAGTTGACGCTCTCCGGGGCGGTTTTGGTCCGTATCCTGGGTAAACGCGCCAGCGCCGACCCCGAAACCCCACCGCTCTCCCAGGAGTTGCGGTCCGCCCTCGACGAAACCCCCTTTAGCCCGGCGAAAGCCCTCAAGGAGTTGCTGCTGGCGGACGGCTGGCGCGGCCCTATCATGTTGTTCCTGGCTTTGCTGCTGGCGGCGGGCGGGTTGGCCTTTGAAGCCCTCCTTTTCCGCAACGTCCTGAACCTGCTCGACTACCTGAACCTGAAAGAGCAGCAAATCGCCGCTATGCTGGCCCTGCTGGTCTTTTTCGTGGGGCTCTTTACGCTCGAATTTTTCGCGGCCAGAGGCGTCCGGCGGCTGGGACGGCGGCTCGAAACCCGTCTCCGAATCCTGTTTATGGAAAAAATCCCCCGGCTCGGCGACAAATATTTCCATAGCCGCCTGATTTCGGATATGGCCGAGCGCAGCCACAACGTCCACCAGGTCCGCGAAATGCCCGAACTGATGCGGGCCCTCGTCTGGCGGTTGGCCCAGGTCGTCACCACGGCGGGCGGGCTCATCTGGCTGTTTCCCCAGGCCTGGGTGCAGGTCTTACTGCTCACCTTTGCCACCATCGGTATCCCGCTTATAGTCCAACCGGCCATCATCCAGGGGAATTTGCGGCTGCGGTCCCACCAGGGCGCGCTCAGTCGGTTCTATCTCGATGCCCTGCTCGGCCTGACCGCCATCCGGGCCCACCGGGCCGAACGCGCCGTCCAGCAAGCCCATGAAAACCTGGTGGTGGAATGGGCCCGGTCGTTCATGCGGGTGCTGCGGGTCCAGGTTCCGGCGGCTTCCTTCCAGGTCATGGTCAGTTTGCTGGTGACAGGCTGGATGCTGGTGGCCTACCTAGGGGCTGGCCGGGATACCGCCAGCGCGCTTTTATTAATCTACTGGGCCAGCGAGTTTTTCCCCCTGGGCTGGTCGATTGCCGAAAATCTTCAAAAATACCCCGGCCAGCGCAACATCATCTTGCGGCTGTTCGAGCCCCTCGGCGCGCCCGACGAAACCACTATCACGGAAGAACAATTGCCGAAGGCTGCCCCCCGCCCCGGTGAAAAACCCGCTGGCCCGGTCGGGATTTGCTTCGAGGGTGTGAGCGTCCAGGCGGCGGGCCACACTATTTTAGAGGAGGTCGGGTTGGAAATCCGGCCCGGCGAACACGTGGCGATTGTCGGCAAGTCCGGCGCGGGCAAATCGAGCCTGGTCGGACTGTTGCTCGGCTGGCACCGTCCCGCCGGTGGTCGCCTCCTGGTGGACGGCCAACCGCTTGACGGTAACGCCCTGGTCAAACTGCGGCGCGAGACGGCCTGGGTTGACCCTACCGTCCAACTCTGGAACCGCACGCTACTGGATAATTTGTTATACGCCCAGGATGACCCGGCCTCTCAGGAAATCGGCCAGGTCATCGAACAGGCCGACCTGGCGCGGGTGCTGCAAAACCTGCCCCAGGCCCTCCAGACCAAGTTGGGCGAAGGCGGCGGGCTGGTTTCGGGCGGCGAAGGGCAGCGAGTGCGGCTGGGCCGGGCCTTGCTCCAACCGGATGTCCGGCTGGTCATTTTGGATGAGCCGTTCCGGGGTCTGACCCACACCCAGCGTCACGAATTGTTAGAGCGGGTCCGCCACCTCTGGCAGGGCGTTACCCTGTTGTGTATCACCCACGATGTCCGCGAGACCCTCGCTTTCGAGCGGGCCCTGGTGCTGGCCGAGGGTAAAGTCGTGGAAGACGGTAACCCTACCGAGCTTTTCGAGCGCGAGGGCTCCTATTATAACCGGCTGGCCCGCAGCGAGGAAAGACTCTGGCAGGAAATCTGGGGCCGGGAGGAGTGGCGGCGCTTGAGGCTGGAAAACGGCATGCTATCCGAGCCGGGGCAGGAGGTTTCGCTATGAGCAATCTCTTGAAATATAGCTGGCCGCTCGACCGGGTCAACACGGCCTTTAGCGAACTCAGCCGCCGTTGCGGGCTGGTTCCTCGCCCGGTCGAACTGCCCGCCCCGCCCGCCCGGCTCAACCTCAAAGATATAAACACCCTGGAAAAGTGGGTCGAGGGAGTGGCCGGGCAACTGGAAGTGGACGCCACCGGCATCACCACCACCTATAACGAGATTGATACGCTGGTCCTGCAAAGCGCCCCGGCCCTGCTGCGCCTCCTGGTTGAGGGGGAGTGGCGCCTTTTGGCGGTATTGCCGCGCCGTTTCGGGAGTTTGCCAGGGACAATCCGGCTGCTCGGCCCCGACCTTAAAACCTACCGGGTCGGCCTGGAAGAAGTGGCCGGGTCGCTCAAACAACGGCTGGAAGCGCCTTTCGTGTCCGAAGTGGACGAAATGCTCGAAACCGCCGGGGTGCCGCAGAAGGCCAGGGGCAAGGCCCGCGCCGGGATTTTGCAGGAGCGCTTGAGCGCCCTGCCGGTCAAAATGGGCTGGATTTTGCGGCTTCCGCCGGGCGGACCGCTCTGGCGGACCGTCCGCGAGGCGGGTGTCCTGAAATATTTGCTGGGACTGCTGGTAATTTTTATCATCAACCGGGCTTGCTGGGTGCTCTCGTGGGGCTGCCTGGCAGCGGGGGTATTGCAAGGCCAGGTCGAAACCGGCTGGCTGGCATTGTGGGCTATCCTGATTTTCTGCCAGGTGCCGACCGGTGGGGCGCGGCGCTGGCTGGAAGGTTTGATAACGGTCCAGGTCGGTATCACCCTCAAACGCCGCCTTTTGCAGGGGGCTTTGCGCCTCAAGTCGGACGAAACGCGCCACCAGGGGGCCGGGCAACTCCTGGGCCGGGTCATCGAGTCGGAAGTCCTCGAAACCCAGGCTTTGCAGGGGAGCCTGGGCGTCCTCTATTCGCTGGTCGAGTTTGGGACGGCTATCCCGGTGCTGTGGGCCGGGGCGGTCGGCTTCAACCACGTGTTGCTGCTGTTCTTCTGGCTGCTGGTCGGGGCTGGGTTGGGGTTCCGCTACTGGCGCAAGCGGCTGAACTGGACCCGCAACCGCCTCGACATGACCCACGCCACCGTCGAGAAGATGGTCGGCTACCAGACCAGATTGGCCCAGGAGCCCTATCACCGCCGCCACGCCGGGGAAGACCGCGATTTGGCGGCTTACCTGACAGCCTCGCAGGGCATGGATAACCCGGCCTCGTGGGTGGCGGTCCTGATTTACCGGGGCTGGATTTTTACGGCTTTGCTGCTTCTGGGCGGGGTAATCGTGCAGGGCCAGCGCGATTTAGCCGCTATCGCTCTTAGCCTGGGCGGGATTTTGCTGGTCTACTTGCCCCTGGCTAATTTCAGCGATAGCATGCTCAATCTTGGCATGGCGGGAGCAGCCTGGCAGCAGGTCTCGCAATTGCTGGGAGCGGCCCGGCGCAAAGAAAACACCGGGTCCGCCGGGCCTTCGCTGCTCAGCCGCTTTCCCGAACTCTCCGCCCCCGTTGAAGTTGAAGAAGCGGGGGAAGAAATTGTGTTAGAACCTGCCGCAAAGCCGGGCCATGTTCGGGCAGTCCTGGAAGCCCGCCGCCTTAATTTTCGCTATAACGAGCAGACCGAGCTTATTTTGAAAGGGTGCGATTTGCGGGTGGTGCCGGGCGAACGGCTGCTCCTGGAAGGGAGTTCGGGCGGCGGCAAATCGACCCTGATTTCGCTTTTGTGCGGTCTGCGGGAGGCCAATTCGGGCATGCTCCTTTTAAACGGGCTGGACCGCCCGACCCTGGGCGACCCGGTCTGGCGCAAACAGGTGGTCCTGGCTCCGCAGTTCCACGAAAACTATGTCATCAACCAGACCTTTGCCTTTAACCTTCTCATGGGCCGCGTCTGGCCTCCCCGCGACGAAGATTTAGCCGAGGCCGAGCAAGTCTGCCGGGAGTTGGGCCTGGGCGCATTGCTGGAAAGGATGCCCGCCGGGATGCAGCAGATGGTCGGCGAGAGCGGCTGGCAGCTATCCCACGGCGAACGGAGCCGTCTTTTCGTGGCGCGGGCCTTACTCCAAAATGCCGAGGTGCTTATCCTCGACGAAAGTTTCGCGGCCCTCGACCCTACGACCGCCCGTCAGGCTGTCGAGTGCGTCCTGCGGCGCGCTCCTACCCTGATTGTGATCGCCCATCCCTAGTACTTTAGAAGTATTTGCAAAATTATATAGTATGGTATAATTCATCTATATCTATAATAAAATTTCTAAAGCCAGGGTTATATAAAAAATACTTCCAAAATCCCGTCCGGGAAAGTGACTTCTTTTACATCTATTTTTTGAATAATCGCGTTAATTAAACAAGGCTACTTTTTCTATTTTTCCATATCGGTTAACTACCGGGTTTATTTATTCGGTCCCGGTTGGTGCCTTCAGCCTTCAAATTTCGGCCTGCCCGCCGGGTATTTCTACTACCATTCCGTCAAAGCTATCGTCAGGGCTTATTCGATTTAGGATTATATAGGGGTAAAAATGGAAGATCTACAAAACACCGAACTCCACGCCCAGGAGATTCATTCTCTGTCAAACCGTTTCCGCCAGGGAGAAATAGAGCGCGTCGGCGGGCGTGAGTTTGCCTGCCGGGTTTTTAAGTTGGAGCAATTTATCGACCTGCTGGACGAAGAAAAAGCCCGCGACCTGGCTTACAAGATGTTACACAACACCTGCCATCCCGAAATGCTGGGTTATTTCCTGGTCTGGTTGGACGGCATGGGGTTTGGTGCGTACACCCTAGGCCAGGTTATCGCCAACATCGGCGAGCGCCCGGTCAGCGCCGAGAGCGTTGAACTGTTAGCCCTCTGGTAACCGGGGAAAGGGTTAACCGGCCTGGGGTGGGCGGCGGGTGTGCGAACCGGGAATCTCCTGCATCTGGCCGGTCGAGACAAAAATCACCCGTTCGCAGATGTTGGTGATGCGGTCCCCGGTGCGTTCGAGGTTGTGGACCGCCCAGAGCAACAGGTTGGCCTGCTGGATATTCGAGCGGTCGGCCATCATCAACTCGAATAATTCTTCCTGGACGACATTGTAAAGATTGTCCAGTTCGTCGTCGCGCTCCCCGGTCTGCAAGGCCAGGCGGGAGTCGCGGTGAGTAAAGGCGTAGAGCGATTGGTCAAGCATGGTGCAGGCAATCGAGGCCATATCCGCCAGGGGGATTTGCGGGTAGATTAACGGCGCGTCCCCGATGTTCAGACTAATCCGGGCTATACCCTTGGCGTGGTCGCCCATCCTCTCCAGTTCATCCACGATATGCATGGCTGCCGCAATAAAGCGCAGGTCGCTAGCCAGCGGGTTCTGGGTCGCCAGCACCAGCAAGGCCTGTTCCTCCCACTCGAAGCGGCGCGTATTAATCTCAGCATCCCCGGCAATAACTTTTTCCGCTTTCCGGTGGTCGCGGCTCAGCATCGCGCTGACGGCTTGCTCGGTTGCCCTGGATACCAGACTGCCTACGAAAAGCAAATCGTCCTGGAGTCTGGTTAGAATTGTTACATAATTTTCACGAAGCGCCATTGTCTTGGTTCCTGCCGGGTAATTAAAATCTCTGGTTGGGTGTTTAGCAATCGTGTGCAAGATATAACCTTTATTATAGCACTAACAGACCCCTGAAGCGTTGTGCTTTTAAACCAATTTCCCGGTCACAGCTTGTATTGTTCCCTGAGGGGCAGACCTGCTGTAGTTTATAATAAATCGGGCGGTTAAACAGTAATGGCGAGGGAGGTAGTCCGATTTTGGCCTGCTATATAGTACCAGACCCTCCCGCCCAGGAGTTTATGAGGGGGTTAAACAATAGTTAAGGTCTTATTAACGACTTTACCCTTTAGTAAGGCCGTTAATAAGATGTTAACAACTCGATGACGGCTTCTTAAATTCTATGTGATTAACTGTAGTAATATCACAAGAAAAGGAATGCTTATGAATCACCTTCAACCGATAACCGCTTTTGACGCGATTAACTTGCTGGCAAATATCCAGCCCCTGGCCGCCCTCATCCACGAAAAGGGCCCGACCTACCAGTTTGACCAGGCGACCCAGCTTTATCTCAGCCACCTTGTCGAAAAGATAAACCAGGCCGACTTTAGCGCCCAGGCTCTTTCGCAAATCCACCAGTCCGCCGGATTGAGCGCCCCGGAGATGAAAGCTCTCTTTAACTGGTATTCCTACCACCGGGCCCAGGTCGAACCCGCCCCGCCCGATGGCGTCCTCGAAATGGAAGCCTGGCTCCAGGACTAGAACTCGTAGCTCACCACTTGTAGCTCAACGTTTGCAGCTTAGAGCGCGTAATTCAACGCTCGAAGCAGTGTCCGGCTTCCACCCTGCCTCACCTGGCCTATTTTACAGCCATAATCGTCAGCACCGGCAGCGTAAAGTGAATTTCTTCTCCCGCGACTTCCAGTTGGAGGGCGTGGGTCAGGTCCGGCCCGGCATTGCGAAAGATTTCGGCCAGTCTGGCTTTGTTTTCGGCGGAAGTGCCAATCCGGCGGGTCCACACCTCGAAATCCATCTTGCCATTTTCATCATAATAGCCGTGTTCGACCCCGGTAACCTTTAGCCCGGCCCCTTCGGCAAAGTTGCGCCATTCCGGCTCGGAATAACTGCGGATGTGCGAGGGGTCGCGCAGCCAGTCTATTCCGTTTATCTGGCGGTCCAGTTCGGGGTTTTCGGGTACGGTCGTATCCATAATGACCCACTTCCCGCCCGGTTTTAGCACCCGCGCCATCTCTGCGACCGCCTGGCGAATATTGGTAAAGTGGTGGGTGGTGTAGCGGCAGACCACAATATCAAAGCTGTTATCCTCGAAAGGTAGATTTTCGGCGGCTCCCTGCCGGGTGGTCAAATTTGTGACGCCTTTGGCGGCGGCGTTACGGGCGGTTTCTTCCAGCATCGAGGGGGTCAGGTCGAACGCGACGACCTCCCCGGCCTGGGGCGCGAAGGCAATGGCGGTATGCCCGGCCCCGGTGCCGATGTCCAGCACCCGGTCGGTCGGGTTGGGCCGGACTTTTTCTACCAGTTCGGCCAGCCGCGCCGGGTTGCCGTGCCCGGTGCTGATGGTGTAGTAGTGGGCGTTGGGGCCAAAACTGGCCTGGACGCTGTTATAGTTCGTTTCATTCGCGGTCATTTCTTCTCATCCTTCCTTTTCTTTCCTATCTTCTCAATACCCCTGTTTTAGAGGTGGTGCCGCTTGCCCCTTTCACTATAAAGCCCTACAATCATCCTGTCTAACACTTCTTTTAGACTAAGTTGATGCGTTTGAAGCATTAAAAATAGTAGCTCAAGGTGTTTGTCATTCTGAACGTAGTGAAGAATCCCCGGTCCGTTGGACAATAGCATAGTCGTTAAGGCATAGAATCGAGATGCCGAGTCTGTCGAGGAATTATTTATTGTTGATTCATGGATATAAAAAATGGAGCTGCGCCAGCTAACCTATTTCCTGGCGGCGGCGGAGACCGAGAATTTTATCCGGGCCGCCGAGCTTTGTTCGGTGGCTCAGTCCAACCTCAGCCGCCAGATTGCCGCCCTGGAAGCCGAACTGAAAACCGTCCTTTTCCGGCGCGTCAACCGCCGCGTGACCCTGACCCCCGCCGGGCGCGAGTTTGCCGTCCACGCCAGGGCCGCCCTGGAACGGTTGCAGCAGGGCCAGCAGTTTGTCTCGAAGTTGGAGGCCGGGGAGGGCGGGCTGGTGCGGTTGGGCTGTGTCCAGCCCCTTTCCACGACCTTTTTGCCCCAAATCCTGGCCCGGTTCGCCGGAAGCTACCCGGCGGTTAAGCTACAGGTGCGGATTGGCCGTACCGACGAACTTTTACGGCTGGTCGAGAGCGGTGAACTTGATTTTGCCCTGGTCTTCAACCCCGGCACCCGCTCGGAACTGCTGGTGGTCGAGGAGTTGTTTCGCCAATCGCTGCAACTGGTAGTCTCGGACCGCCATCCTTTTTGCCAGCTTGACCCGGCCAGCCTGGCGTTAAAACAGGTCTTGAATGAGCCGCTCGTTTTGCTGGATGAATCGTCCCGGTTGCGCCGGATAGTCGAAAGGGTGCTGGCCCAGCGCGGGTTCGTGGTTGAGCCGGTGTTCGAGGTAAATTCGGTCGAGGTGTTAAAGGAGTTGGTCCGCCAGGGGGCCGGGGTTTCTATCATGCCGCCTATCTCGATGCGGGCCAGCCAGGGCCAGGACGGGTTAGCCTTGCTGCCCATTACCGACCTGGCCGAGGAATTTATCTTTGCGCTGGTCTACCGCAATTTCGGGGCAACCCCCCTGGCCGCCCGCGAGCTTATCAATACTTTCGTCTCCCAGGCTACTAGGCACAATTTAGATTAATTACAAACTCGCAGGTTTAGTTTAGGGTAATGCAGAAGGTCGCCCGAAATCCGCAATGTCGAGACCCTTTTCACTTATTAGTACAAGAAAATCACGAATTCCCTGTTGTTTAAAGAGCAATCTCTCGGAATTATAAACCGGGACACACCATAAAAGATGCACATGGGTTTTTGAATTCAAGGTAATTATTCCAATCTTCTTGTCTGTAAAATAAGGATAGGTAAAAATTACCCCTGTTAAGGGAGATCCGGGGATAAAGCTATCGTTATTTTCAAATTGCACAGTATGTCCGACATCCACAAATGTTTTTTGACGGAAGAAGGATTCTGCCAATCCACCCAATGCTAGTGCAATATGTCTATTATCGGTACGAGCTAAAATAACCAGTTCTACTCTTCGTTCGACTTTCTCTCCCGGCCAATTTGCCGGATATGGCATTTTCTCCCGGCTCGTTCCCACAGTAACAAACAGAAAATCCCATCCTTCATTTTTACTTAAAGCTGTATATTCTGCTATAAAGATTGGGTCAGGCGCACCAGCAGAAGTGTTCGTGACTTTGTATAAACGCTGAAAATTGCCAATGTTTTTGTCGTAAAAATCAAGAAGCTGCAAATCAATTTTACCTAAATTCCTGTAATCCTGAACTGTTGCCGGGTCAAACTTTAAAAACTTTTCCATCTGGTCTCTCCATAAACAATTATATTGAATTAAAGTCTATAACAGCTTGAGCTACAGGAGAATTGAAGGCCCGCTTTTGTTTACATAAAATAAACTCGAAAGCGGGCCGGGAAAAACAGCGTTGGCAAAGAGGTGTACGACGCTTAGCTTTTGCTGGTATCCTCTAAAAAGGCCTCGACTAGGGCGTCGAACTCGGCGGGCGTTTCAATCTGGGGAGAGTGGCCCGCCCCCGTAATGACCTGGACCTCACCCCGCCAGAGGGTCGGCGCGTCCAACTCCTTGAGATAGTCGAGATTGACCAGTTGCTCGTACTCGCCCTGCAAAATCGCCAGCGGCTTAGCCAGGTTTTTGACAATCTGGATTTCGTCTTCGTAGTTGGCGGTAGCGACGCTGCCGCCCATCGTAGCGCGGGCCACGCCGTCGGTCTGGGCGAAGGCTTCGAAAAATTCGGCGTCAGGTTTCGCCCCCGGTTTAAGACAGGCTTCCCCGAAGGCCGCGATTTGTTCGGGGGTCAGTTCGTCCGCAAAAGCCGCCGCCATCGAAGGGTTCGGCAGGAAAGCCTGGTCCAGCACCGGGGGAATCCCGACCGGCGGGGTGCCCCAGATGAGAATACCGCGCGACTGCGGGAAGAACTTGGCCGCTTCCAGGGCGATATGCCCGCCCAGGCTCCACCCGACCAGCACCGCGTCGGTCAACCCTAACTGTTCGGCTACCCCGGTCACCACCTTCGCATAGCCCGGCATGTGGTAAACTTCTTCAGGTTTGGTGGCGCGGCTGGACGTGCCGTGACCGGGCAGGTCGACGGCCACGATTTTGTATTTCTGGCCGAGCGGGCCATCGAGTTGTTCCTTAAAGGTCAGGCCGTTGGCGGAGTTCCCGTGAATAAAAAGAGCAGACGGTCCGGTCCCCTGGCTTTCGTGGACGGTAATAGCCAGGTCGCCGACTTGAAGTTGCCTTGTTTGCATGGTGAGTTTGTCCTTTATACTAAATAGATTTACAATTTTCACTTTGAGCCTGGAAGGGCTAAAAAAGCGGCAAAGTAACCTGAAAAGGGTGTTTTAAGCAAAAATCCTGAGATTGAAACAAAAGGCGATAGAATTATTATATACTAAAGCCTCCTGATGCGGAATTACACCGGCTGGGGATGAAAAGTCGTTTGCCCAGGGGCACGAAACAACGCGCCTTTGGGTGACCCTAAAGGGCGCGTTAAAAGGGGTCCGAAATGCGCCGTTGGCGTATAGTATAGCCTCCATTTTGTCATTCCGTGCGTAGCACGGAATCTCCGGTCCGTTGGACAATATCACAGTCGTTCGTGCTGAGAAACGAGATTTTTCGGAGCCGATTCAAAAATTGAAGGAACTTATTTTTAGTTTATGGTGAACTCTACGCCGCTCGACCGCCCGGCTTCCCCGACGGTTAAAACCCGGCTCCATCCCGCGCACTGGCCGCCCGCCCTGTATGCCTTTCTCTTTTATTGCCTGCTAACCTTGATTTTCGCCTGGCCGGTCGTGGCGAACCTCGGCGTGGGCACTCCCGGCCATTTCCCGGTGGACCGCAACCAGAACCTCTGGAATTTCTGGTGGGTTAAACGCTCGGTCTTCGCCTTTCACAACCCCTACCAGACCACCTTCCTGTTTTACCCCTACGGCACCAGCCTCTATTTGCAAACCTTTAGCCCCTATAACCAGGTTATCGGGCTACCGCTGCAACTGCTTTTCGGCCTGGTCCCGGCCTACAGCTTTATCGAACTGCTGGCCTTCCCGCTGGGAGGGCTGGGCGGTTTCTTCCTGGGCCGCTACCTCACCGGGAATTTCTGGGGCGGTCTCCTGGCCGGGCTGGTCTGGAGCTTTGGCCCTTACCATTACGTCGAATTGCGGCAGGACCAGCTAAACCTTATCTCGCTCCAGTGGCTTCCCTTTTTTATGCTGTTCATGTTCCGCCTCGAAAAAGCCGAGACCCGCCCCGCCATAATCCGCGAGGGCCTGGTCGCGGCCCTTTTCTTCTTCCTGACCCTGATGGTCGATTACTACTACGCCAGCTATCTCGGCCTTTTCGCCGGGTTGTACTGGCTCTGGAAACTGCTTTCGGGCTTGTGGCTGGTCCGGCGCGGCCAGGAGAAAATCGGACAAATCGGGCGAGATGTGGGCCTGTTCGCCCTTAAACTGGCCGGGGTCTTTATCCTGGGGGCCCTGCCCTATGCCCCGGTCTTGCTCGGCACCATCCGGGAGGTGACCAGCGGCAGTTACCAGTTGGCGACCGGCAACCCCAACGACCAGGTCCACAGCGCCGACCTGGCGACAGTCTTTCTGCCGCCCGCGCACCAACCCTGGTGGGGCAATCTTTTCGGCCTGTGGAAATCTATCGGAATTAATGCCAGCGGGGCGGGCGATACCCTGAACAACTGGGGCGCGGTAATCAGCTTCGTGCCCCTGGCCCTGGCCGTCTACGCCCTGTTCAGGGTGCGCGGTCTCTGGTTCTGGGTCTTTAACGGCCTTTTCTGGTTTTTGCTGGCCTTTGGTCCGAGCCTGCGGATAAATAACGTCAGCACCAACTTTCCAATGCCCTACCGCCTCCTGACCAAACTGCCTTTCCTCGACATCGGGCGCTTCCCCGAACGTTACATGCTGCTGGCCCAGTTTTCGGTCGGTATCCTGGCCGCCTTTGGCCTGACCCACTTGCTCAACAGGTTGCCCAAAGAGCGCCGGGTCTTTTCGCGCCTGGGTTGGCCGTCGGTCGTGGCCGGGTTGGTGCTGGCCCTGGCCTTCTTCGAGACCTGGCCCGGTATCCTGCCCCCGCCCGACCCGATAACCCAACCGGCTTTCACAAAATATCTCGCGGCGGATAACGGCAGCGTCCCGGCGGATAAAGCCCTGCTCGAACTGCCCATCACCACCCACGGCAATCCTGATAGCCCGCGCATGCTCTACCAGATTTATCACCAGCGTCCCATCACCGGGGGCTATATCAGCCGCAAACTGGTTGACCCCCACCGCCAGGCCCACGACTCGCCGCTCTATGATTGGATTGATTTGCGCGACCCGCAAGCGCCGGACATTATCCCTACCAAAACGCCCCAGGAGGCCCTCGGCTTGCTCTCCTACCAGGATTTTGGCTACCTGGTCCTTTACGCCGACGACCCCGACCAGCCCGGCCAACCCTACAACGCCAAAAAGGCCGAGACCCTGCTAAATTACGTCTTTGGCGGTAAAAAGCCCGACTTCCAGGACAGCGTGGCGCGGGTCTGGAATATCCCGCAAACACCCCTCCCCAACCCGGTGATGGTTCTGGGGCAGGGTTGGGCCGCCAGTGAACCGGTCAGCGGCGGCGGGCGGCAGCGCTGGCTCGATGCGGCGGCTGCCGATGCTCGCGTGATAATCGTGGCCGGGCCGGATACACCGCTCCAACCGGCCTACAACCTCGATATTCAGGCTGTCTCGCCGGATAAACCCCGCCACCTGACGGTCTTGCTCAACGGAACGGTCATCACGCAAACAACGGTCAATCCGGGGGTCCAGTCGCTCCACCTGGCCGGGTTAAAACTCCAACCGGGTGAGAACGTGATTACGTTGCGTCCCGACCCCGCCGACGGAGTCTTTGTGCCGTCCCAGGCTAACCCGGCCTCGAAGGATAACCGGTCCCTGCGCCTGGCCTTTATAAGTCTCAAACTCTCCTGAGGTTCGACCGTTTTCCTGTCCCTCCCCTTTAGGGGAGGGAATTTTTATAAAAATAAAGGAGCGCCAGCCCATTTGTGCTGACGCCCCTGCCAGTGAAGTGTTGCGTAGGAGGTTTATTTCGAGACCGGGCTTAAACCCGGTTAGGCTAAAGCGCTATTGTTTTACGGTCGAGTTATATTCGGACAGGTTGTCGTTTGACTTCTTGACCGCGTCATCGAGGGCCGCTTTAGCGTTCGAGAACTTGCCTTGCATGAACTGCTCCATTGCCGCTTCAATGTTCTGGCGAGCCGATACGAAAGTGCCGAAAGCCGCCCCGGCGGTGGCGGGACTGGCTTCCGTCGCCCGCAACTGCTCTACCGCGACCTGGAACTGCGGGTATTTCGCCAGGGTGTCTTTCATCTCCTGTACATCATAGGCCGCCTTGCGGATCGGGTAGTAACCGGTGTTGGAAGACCAGTAAGCCTGGATGTCCGGCTGACCGGTGAATTTCACGAAGTCCCACGAACCGGCCTGCTGTTCGGGTGTGCCGGTGTTGGTAATCCACAGCGACGCGCCGCCGATAACGACGCCGCCTTTCGCGCCGTCGGGCCGGGGCAGGTAAGCCACGCCGACATCAACATTGTTCCCGGCTTTGGCTGCCGAGTTCAGGTAACCGCGCAGACTGGCGATGCTGTTGAAGGTGATAACCGCCTGGCCTGTGACAAAGTTGGAGTCGCGGGTGGTGCCGTTGGTGGTGCCGCTATCGCGGCCCAGGTTCCGGCCAACCCCCTGGTCAACCACCGATTTGAGGAAGTTCAGCCAGTTCGAACCGGCCTCGTTGTTGAAGGCCAGCGCGGTGGCACGACTGCTCCGGCCATTATCCGGGCTGGCAAAGAGCGCGCCCTGGGTCGCCAGTTCTTGTTCGAAGATCCAGCTATAGAGGGTGAAGTCGATACCGCTGCGGGTAATCTTGCCGCTGGCGTCTTTCTTGGTCAGCTTCTTGGCCGCGTCCAGCAGTTGGGAATAAGTCCAGATTTTCTGGTTCGGGTCGAGACCGACTTCTTTGAAAGCGTTTT
This sequence comes from Chloroflexi bacterium 54-19, assembly GCA_001898225.1. Taxonomy (GTDB): domain Bacteria; phylum Chloroflexota; class Chloroflexia; order Chloroheliales; family Chloroheliaceae; genus 54-19. Next base: position 2,508 of record MKTJ01000002.1, on the reverse strand, counting down.
TGTCGAAGTAGGTTACCGGGGCCGAGCTATTGAACGGCATCGAGTAGAGCTTGTTGTTGATGGTGTAGTATTTGGCCACCGCCGGTTCGATGTCCGAAACGATGTCCAGTTTGTCTTTGTCAATCAGGTCCTGGACCGGGACGATTTTGCCGGTATCAATCATGCGCTGGGTGCCGATGTCATAAATCTGGACCACGTTCGGCAGGTCGCCCCCGGCCAGGCTGGAATTCAGCTTGGTAATGGTCGCGTCGTAATCGGGCTGCTGAAGGGCCTGGATGTAATACTTGGTCTGGCTGCTGTTGTACTTGTTTACAACAGTCTGGACAACACCGTTGAGAGGCGAGCCGAGACCGTACCAGAAAGTAATTTTTGTAGAACCGGCGGGCTGGGCCACGGTCGGAAGAGCGGTAGCGGTTGGGGCCACACCGGCTGCGGTGGTCGCAGCCGCGCTTGTGCCGGGAGCCGCCGTCGTCGCAGCCGCGCTTGTGGCAGCCGCGGTAGTGCTGGTAGCGGCAGTAGTAGCCGAAGCCGCCGGGGCGGTCGTCGCCGCGGGGGCGGTTGTTGCAGCAGGTGCGGTGGTCGCGGTGTTGTCGCCACAGGCTGCCAGGATGCCACTTGCCACAACCGCGCCGCCGGTCAGGGCAACGAAACGGCGGCGACTGATTCTTGAAACACCATTAAATTTCAAAACGGACTCTCCTCTAGTTCAAAACTGTTTTTAAATCCAAAATTATGAAGATACCTGGCCTATTTGCCGCATACTTTTACACTGGAAACTTGCTTGAGAACTGATTAATGACAGCTTAAAACAGGGTTGCTAATAGGCTGTTAATAACTCTTTAAATAAAATTTAAGGAGTTGTTATATTTACGAAATATGACCGTGTGGATTGGGTTTGAGGCTAAAAAGTTACCGAAAGTTGAGGCTAGACCGTCCTAATATTTTAACTTATTCTTTATCAATATTACCGAGCCTTATGGGTTCAAAAGGTCCAGACCGGTCCGCCATTGTTTCATTTCCAGATAGATGTCGTACCGCTTGATTACCAGGTCGACCGGCACGTCCAACTTCTCCGCCAGCTCCTGGTAGGTGCCGCTTTTCCATTCCTCACAAAGGGCGATGCACTTGCCTGGCACCAGATAATAGGCGGCGGCGAAATTAGCTTCTTTTTCAAGGATTCGGTCAACCTGCCCGATATGGCTGTACAAAGGTAAATCTTTTTGATGTTCTAGCAGGTGATGAAGTTCGTGCGCTTTTGCCATCCGGCGGACCTCGACCGGTTTATTGGCGTTGACGACGATTTTTCGTCCCAGGCCCCGGCTATCACCGGGTAGGCAATAACCCTCCAAAACATCTTCAACGAAGGGTTTGACCTCCACCTCGATGATTAACTTTTCAATAATCCGGTCGATATTGACCGGGTAGCGAATGTCCAGGTGTGCTTCCGTGTATCTCAAGATACGCTCGATGCGTGGAATTGCCTTTACAAAGTTTGCCGGTAGTCCCATTTGAAACCCCATTGTCCCATCTATACCTATTCATCAGCATCTTGCCTGTCCTTAAAGGCGGCGGTCGCATCCTCAATTATCTGCAAGAGTTGCCGATTCGATAGCCTTGCATATAACGGTTTGCTAAAAAGTAAACCCCGCGCAATCAAGTCTTCCAATTGGGCCGATTGTTCCGGGGTTAGTTCGATGTCTGGTGGTAAATCGGGTATACGGGATTTTGGCTTTTCTTTTTCACCATATACGAGGAAAGTTACAGATACACCTAAAGCATCGGCTAATTTTTGATGTGTAATCCTACTCCCAAGTATTGAAGCATTTTCTATTTTCTGTAAAAGAGGAAGGGTAATATCTGCTTTTTCAGCCAGTTTTTCTTGGGTTAGGTTTAAATCTTTTCTTAAAATTTTAATTCTATTTGCGAAATTTATATCGCCTGATTTTGCTCTCATACTTTAATTATTACAAACAAATAACATTGATACCACTAAACATTGATGCTAGTTACTTGTAGCATTGTTATAACACGGTCCTATTCATCCCTTCACTTTAATAAAATTAACTAATAGCATTGATATTGCCAACTAGTAGCATTGATGCTATGATAGGTCTATCAGTAATAACATTAGTGAGGCAATTAAATGGACCAGAAAGAAATAAAAGAAAAGAAGAGTGTTTATCTTCCTTCCACTATTTCACCCGAAACTTCCGAAGCTCTCAATAAAAAGGCTGCTGAGACGGGTAATAGAAGTTTTATTGTTGAAAAAGCCTTAAGAGCTTTTCTCGGCTTAAACGAATTACCAGAAATTGAGAAGCAGGCAAGTTAATGGCGCAACCACATTTAACCCCTGTTAAAAAGTTGCACCCGATAAAAGAGGCTTGCCGGGCCAGGGGTATCACTCAGAAGCAAGCCGCCGCTCGGGTCGGATTGCACGAACAGACGCTAAGCGGGTGGGTCAGCGGTAAAACCGAAATCAATTACAACAACTACAAGCTTTACGACCTT
>MKTJ01000001.1 GCA_001898225.1 Chloroflexi bacterium 54-19 | reverse complement strand
CCTTCCCTCAAAGTTCGGGATGATTCATGTTTTTTGTTTTAAAATTTATCGGGAAATTTCTTCCAGTTGCTCGGCTATTACCGGCTCAGTGGGAACTTTCTTTTCGCGAAGAAGGACCAGGGCCAGGACAACCCCGACTGCCGCAAACCCGGCGGCGGTGAGGAAACCTGCCTGGTAACCCTGTACTGCCGCTTCTTTGGCCGGGACTATCCCGGTAAAGTTGGCCGTCACCGAGGCCGCGATGGTTGAGATAACCGCCAGCCCGATAGAAATCCCGATTTGTTGGGTGGTGCTTATCAGGCCCGAAGCCAGCCCGGCCTGGGAATGGGGTACGCCCGACACCGCCGCGATGGTTAGCGGGATGCCAGACCCGGTCAGTCCCAGCCCAAACAGAAGGGTGCCGGGTAACAAAATGAGCAGGTAAGAGCTATCGGTCTCGACCCGGCTTAAAAGGAACAGCCCGGCAGCGTAAACGGTCAGGCTGATGGGGAGTACCACCCTGACCCCGTACCTTGTTACAGCCCTTGCCGAAAAGGTCGCCGCGAAGACGGTGGCGAATTCAAATGGGAGCAGGGCCAGCCCGGTTTCCAGGGCCGAGTAGCCGAGGGCTTGCTGCAAGTAGAGGGTTAAAAGGAAAAGCGTTCCCCCGATACAACCCGCCGCCAGGATAGCGATAAGGTTGGCCCCGGTCAGGCGGCGGTAGCGGAAGATGGCAAAATCTACCATCGGTGCGGGGCTTTTTAGCTCGATAACCACGAACAGGATGAAAAGCAGCAGGGCTACCCCAAACGAGCCGAGTGTCCAGAGTGAACTCCAACCCCTTTCCCCGGTCTGGACCAGTGTGTAGACCAGCAGCACCAACCCGGTGGTGACGGTCAGGGCTCCCGGCAGGTCGAAACCTTTCTCGATGCCCAGGCCGGGTTGTTTTTCGAGGTAGACCAGGCTGAGCAGGGCAATAACCACCCCGACCGGGAAATTTATCAAAAAGACCCACTGCCAGCCTAAAAACTGGGTCAGTATGCCGCCCAGGAACAGCCCGGCTACCGCCCCAATACCGGCCATCGCGCCAAAGACGCCCAGCGCCCGGTCGCGTTCCCGGCCCTGCGGGAAAGTCACCGTCAGAATAGAGAGAGCCGCGGGGGAAATTATGGCCGCCGCGATACCCTGCACGACCCTGGCCGCGATTAGTTCCCATTCGGACAGGCCGAACCCGGCGGCAAGCGAGGCCAGCGAAAATAAAATCAGGCCGAGAATAAAGAGTTTGCGCCGCCCAAAGATGTCGGCAATCCGCCCGCCCAGTAGAAGCAATCCGGCGAACATCAACTGGTAAGCGTTGGCGACCCATTGGAGGTTTTGGGGTGTAAAGTCGAGGGCTTGCTGGATGGCGGGCAAGGCGATATTGACTACAGTCGTATCCAGGACCACTATGAACTGGGTCGAACATAATAAGAGCAAAACAATAAAACTGCCGGTTTTCGGGTTCGGTACGGTTTCCATCTATTAGCCCACAAGTCCTTTTAAGAAGTATGCACCTTGCCTGGTTTTCCAGGCTGTCTATAGCTTAATTTTATGATAAGATGAGTTTTAGTGAAAGTCCAATATATAGAAAGTAGCCAATCTATCACCAGAATTTAGCTAACTTATGGAACTGCGTCATCTTCGTTACTTCATAACGGTCGCCGAAGAACTCAATTTTGTGCGGGCAGCCCGGCGGTTGAATATCGTGCAACCGGCTTTGAGTAAACAAATCCACGATCTCGAAAAGGAGTTGGGTTTTCCCCTGTTCAGCCGGAAGAAGCGCCAGATTCAACTGACGCCTGCCGGGTATACCTTCCTGGAAGGAGCCCGCCAAACCCTTGCGACCGCCGACCAGGCTATCTTGAAAGCAGTCCGGAGCAGCCGGGGCCAGACCGGACGGCTGGTGGTGGGTTATTCCAGCCTGGTCTACTGCCACCTCTTACCCAGGATTTTACAGTCTTTCCGCCAGCGCAATCCCCAGGTCGAACTGGTGCTGCTCGACCTGAACACCGGCCAGCAAATCGAGAAAATGCTAAATTCACAGATTGATATAGGGTTTTACGTCCACCTGCCCGGTATCCTGGCCGCCGACACCCAGCAGAAACTCCGTTCCCAGACGATTGTCCTCGAACCGACCCTGGTCGGAGTGCCAGCCGACCACCCGTTAGCCGGGACAGGTACCGTGAAACTGGCGCAGCTTGCGAACGACCCCTGGCTCTTTTTCTCCCGGCAGTTAGAGCCGCAACTCTATGATAACACCTACAAAATCTTTGAAAAGGCCGGGTTTATCCCGCAGGTCACCCAGGAGGTGGTGCAGCAGTGGTTCGCGGTGCGGCTGGTTGCAGCGGGATTTGGGGTGAGCGCTTTTCCGAGCAGCGCTATCAGTATGGGGGTGGGTGAGGTAGAATTTTTGGAAATTGGCGAACCACAGTGGTTGACCAATTTCTGTATCCTGTGGCATTCCGATAATGGTTCGCCGCTCCTGAAAGCTTTCCTTGATACGGTCAATACCTTTGTGGCCGGTGCTTTAGACATAAAGAACTGACTGGTCTTTTTTGACACAAAAAAGCCTGCCTGATTATTTTGAAAGTCAGGCAGGCTTTTTGATTTTTAGTTGCGGCCCTTCACAAAGGCAGCAGTCGCCAGGCCCGCGCAGGCCTGGACCATCACCAGGTCGCGTATAGGGATATTCCGGTAAGACAGCGTATTTTCCAGTTCGTCGCAAACCTCCGCCAGCCGGGCGCTCGCCGCCTCGTGTAAGGGGCCAAATTCGGGGTGGCAATTGCCGTGAGCTTGCTCGATTTCCAGCATGCGTTTGAACATGGTCAGGGGCCGCTGGCGGAAAAGCCGCATGACTCCATTATAGGTAAACACATCGGCCTGTGTCGCCGGTCGGTCATCCTCAGGTTTTTCGAGGGCCTTACCCAATCCTGCCTTTCGCCGGGTAGCGCCGCCGAGTTGCTCGTCAATGGCGTGCAACCAGAGGTTCGTTTCGCCATCAATAAAAGGGCGAACCACCTCGATTTTTGGCTGGAGCCACCCCATAAATTCTTCCTCGGTCGCCAGGAATTCCCGTAAAAGGGCGTGATAGGACTGCCCGGTTGGACTCTCGTCCAGGAATTGTTTGTTGTCCCAGTAGGGCATTTCGACCACCAGCGAAAAGGAGCCGTAGCGTAGGGCATATTCACTGCTGGAATAACCGCCACCCCAAAAAGGCGTTGGGTCGGTCACCCCACCCACCTCTAACTCATCAATAATTTTTGTTATCGAAATCATAGGCGATATGGAGGGGCCAAAAGAGTTGTCGCAGACGCCCGGTTCACCCACCGGGTCGAGGGCCAGACCGGCCCATTCCGGCAACTCGGCAAAAGTTTCTTTCAGAGGCGACGCTTCACTCGTAATCAGGTAAAAGACGCCGCCCATTTCGGAGTTATGCAGCGAATATAGGAAGTCAGGTTTGACTAGGTCCAGGGCGGTTTTCCAGGCCAGAGTTTGCGGAGTAGGTTTGTCGAACTTTAGGATTTTGTAGTCCGCCGGGAAACTGTATTCGGCCTGGTCGCGGAAAGCCTCGCGGAAGAAATGGGTAAGGTAATTATTTAAAGTGAAAGGGCCTTTTAGCCAGCCTTCGTTCAATTTCAATCCGTCCGGGTCAATCGTCTTGATAAAATGCCAGGTGTAGCCGGTTTCTTCCAGGAAGTCGGGGTTTTCGCACAGGTAGCGGGTTAAAAACTCGATGGTCATGGTGCCGATAGGCTCGTTGGGGTGGGGCGTCCCTACCACCAGGGCCGATTTTGGCCCGCTGCCGATGGAAATTAGCTCAATCGGGAAACCGCTCTGGCTGTGCCCGACTACTTTTGTCGAAACCATATGGGGGAAGTCCGTCTTCAGTTGGTGGGTCGAGGCGGCCAGTTCTTCAATGGTTAGAAAAGTTGAATATTCCGGGATGTCTTCCGCTACCTGTTTGAGGTCCATATTTATCCTTTCGCAAATAGAGCCGGTTAAAAGTAGATTGGGAAAGGGAGCAGGTAAAATTCTTTACCAGTATAGTATAAAACGGATTTCAAGCCAAAATAAAACGGTTGGTCAATTACTGCCTTGTTTGATTACCACCTACAAAAAAAGCCCCTTTGTAGTTTTTTCAGGCTACAAAGGGGCTTAAAAACCGGAGAATTTAGAGTTTAGCGCCCGGTCAGACCAACGCTGCCGAGGGGTAGACCGCCAAAGTCACCGATAGCAGTAAGCTGGCCGTTCGGGGCAATTTGGAAACCGGAAATCTTGCCCGCTTTTACATCCAGAGTATAGAGGAAACGCCCGTCCCGGCTGACCACCATGTCTTCGGGAGCGGAACCCGCCACCGTCGAGCCTGTTTTGCCATCGCTGTTCAGCAGGGAAATCTGGCCGTTTTCCGCTACCGCGTAGCCGGTTAAGGAGTCGCTGGTCGGGTTGCCGGTATAGGCGAACTTGCCGTTGGGAGTTACCGCGACCCAGCAAGCCGCTGTCTGGTGAGTGGCGACCGAGGCGCTTGCCACGGTTAAATCGCCATTTTCGGAGACCTTGTAGGACGATGCGGCGCTGCCGTTAACGGCCCCACCGAACGCCTCTGATACCACTATTCGGGTATTGCCGTCAAAGCTGAACCCGAAAGGAGTAGTCCCGGCGGAGTTAGTCACTTTGTGGTTGGTGGCCTGGCCGAACCGGTTTACCACGTAGCTATCCAGTTTGTTGGTACCTTTTTCGGTGACAACCAGGATACGGCCATTCGGACTGAAAGCGACCTGGGCCGGGCCGACCGCTTTATCGCTAAGCGGTTGGGTCGAGTTCTCAATTTTGGCAAGCTTGCCGGAGCGGTTCAGGTGGAAGCCGGTGATGTTGTTGGCGTGGTTGGCATCGCCCGCGTTCAATACATAAACCGTGTCATCATTGGCGGTCACGCTGATAGGCAGCACCCCGCCGGAGTCGACCGTGTCGGTCAGGTAAAGGCCGTAAGGTAAGGCTTTCAGCACCGAGATAGTGTTGCTCCCGGCGTTTACCGCGAAAACCCAGCCGTTTTCCAAGGTTAGGGCCTGCTGCGAACCGAGGTTCGCCCCGGTCCCGTTGCCGCCGTAAAGACCCAGGAAGCCAACCGGAGTTGGCCGTTGTTGCTCCGGTCGTAAACCGCGACCGCGTTACCGTTGGCCGCGTTGGTCAGGGTGTAGATGGCATCCGGGCTGAAAAGCCCTGCCGAGCCGTTCCAGAAAGCGGTGGCGTCATCGGAAGTGGCCGCCTGGGCCTGGGCGGCGGTGTTAAGAAGTATGGTCAGGGCGGCGACCAGGGCCAACCCGGACACCCACCATTTATGGCTAAACTTATGGGCCAAAGTATTCATTGTAAATTTCCCTCTCGCTTGTTATCCAGAAATCTGATTAAGCAACTCTAAATAAACTGCCGTTTTGTTAGTGTATATAGAAAGCCGGTCCCGAACGGGCTACATTGCCTGGTGGTCTGCCGGACTTGCGCCGGGTGGAGCTACAACCTGGGCGCCATTTCAATATAGAAATAAAAAATTACGCCAAACTTAAAGAAATTTCCTAAAAAGAAAAAATTCCTTACAAAAGAAGAACAGCACATTACCGGGAAATTAACCGGGGTGGGGCAACTTGACCTGAAACGGAAAAAGTAGTATAATTCCATCATTCGTGGGGAAAAAAGGCCCCCGAATTTTTTTGACTGTTTTTAGCGCCTGCCTCTCCCTGAACGTCTGGCCCGCGCTAGAAAGCCCAGACAAGTTTTTTAGAGAAAGAGACCGTTTAAAATGGCAGCTAAGAAGGACCGCATTGTAATTCACCTGGCCTGCACCACCTGCAAGGAGCGCAATTACACTACCTCCAAGAACAAGCGGAATGACCCGAACCGCCTGGAGCTTCAGAAGTATTGCAGCCGTTGCCGCGACCACGTCCTGCACCGCGAAACCAAGTAAGTAATCTTTCCTGATTTCTGGAAATTTCGCGTATTTGCAAGACAAGGCCAATTGGCCCCAGGCCCCCTTTATTGATTAAATAGAGCCTGGACATTCATCGCCGGTAAGCAGAAAGACAAGAAAACATATGGCTGAAAAAACTTTGCTTGACGACCCTACAAAGGAACCTGCTGTAGTCCGCTTCGTCAAAGATGAGCGTGCGGAAGTGCAAAAAGTCGAATGGCCGAGCCGCAAAGATACCCGCAACCTGACCATTGTGGTCCTGGCTTTAACCGCGGTTATGGCAGTGGCGTTGGGTTCGTTCGACCTGCTTTTGACCTTCCTGTATTCTACCTTTCAAGGTTTAATCGGCGGTTAGTGCCGGGAGGAAATGTTGATGACCCAGCCCGAAGATTATAACGAAGATGAAGTTGCCTTTGAAGGCAAGTCCAACCTGCCGACCGATGAGGAAGGTTATCCCAGCGGCACCCCGATTGAGGCCCTCGAAGGAGCCGAGCCGATAGACCTGGAAAGCGACTCTGCTACCGAAGCCACCGTCGAGGAAGGTTTCGAAGCGGAGGAAAGCGCCGCCGGTACTACCGACCAGGAAACCCTTGAGAGCGACGTTGCGTTCGACAATACCGCCGACTCTGCCGACGTGGCAGTAGATGCCCAGGTCGAACCGACCACCCGGAACCTGTCTGCCGCCGTCGAGCCTGCCCCGGCGACAAAACGCCCTTCGTTAGCTCCGAGCACCGGGCAACAGGAAAACCTGGGCCGTCGCTGGTATGTTATCCATACCTATTCCGGCTACGAGAACAAGGTTAAACGCGCCCTGGAACGCCGTATCGAATCTATGGATATGCGGGATAAAATCTACCGGATTGTCGTCCCGACCATGGAAGAGACCGAAATTAAAAACGGGGCCCGCCATACCGTCCAGCGCAAGGTTTACCCCGGCTACGTCCTGGTTGAAATGATGATGACCGACGAGTCCTGGTACGTTGTCCGCAACACCCAGGGCGTGACCAGTTTTGTCGGGAGCGGCAACAAACCGACCCCGCTGATTGATGAAGAAGTCGGCTCGATTATGCACCAGATGGAAGCCGAAGCGCCGAAGGTCAAGACCTCGTTCCAGGTCGGTCAGGCTGTCAAGATTGTCGATGGGCCGTTCAGCGAGTTTACCGGTGTCATCGACTCGATTGACAACATCAAGAACAAAATAACCGTAATGGTTTCCATCTTCGGACGTGAAACCCCGCTCACCCTCGACTTTTTACAGGTGGAGCGCATCGTATAAAGGTTTATCCAGTGGGAGAAGGTTTACCTTCGCCAACCGGGAGAAATCCCTAATACCACAAAAGGAGTATTCAAGTGGCTAAGAAAGTTAAAGCAATCGTAAAGTTGCAACTGCCTGCGGGCAAAGCGACCCCGGCCCCGCCGGTTGGTCCGGCCCTCGGTCAGCACGGTATCAACCTGATGGGCTTCGTTAAAGAATACAACGAACGCACCTCCCAGCAGGCTGGTGAAATTATCCCGGTCGAAATCACCGTTTTCGAAGACCGCTCGTTCACTTTCATCCTGAAGACCCCGCCGGTCGCCGATATGCTCCGCAAAGCTATCAAGATTGACAAGGGTAGCGGCAAGCCGAACAAAGAAAAGGTCGGCAAAATCACTACCCAGCAGATCCGCGAAATCTCCGAGCGCAAGATTAAGGACACCAACGGCGTCGAAATCGAAGACGTGATGAAGATGGTCGCCGGGACCGCCCGCAGCATGGGTATTGACGTAGTAGAGAACTAATTTAGTGGGAGGACGTTTCTAATCTTTAGAAAACGTCCGCCATTACCACAGGAGGTAATTTTCAATGGACCACGGTAAGAAATATCGTGAAGTAGCCCAACTGGTCGAGCCGGAAAAGCTTTATAAGCTGGATGAGGCCATCAGTTTGCTCAAAAAGACCAGCTATGTGAAGTTCGACCCGACGGTCGAGTTGCACTTCCGGCTCGGTATTGACCCCCGCCACGCTGACCAGCAGATTCGTAGCACCGCTTCGCTGCCGAACGGCACCGGTAAGGTCATTCGTATCCTGGTCTTTACCCAGGGCGAAGGCGAAACCCTGGCCCGGCAGGCCGGGGCCGACTTCGTTGGTAGCGACGAACTGATCCGGCAGATTGAAGGCGGCTGGACCGACTTCGATATTGCTATCGCCACTCCCGAACAGATGGCGAAAGTTGGCCGTCTTGGTAAAATCCTGGGCCGCCGGGGCTTGATGCCGAACCCTAAAAGTGGTACAATTGCCCAGCCTGCCGATCTGCCTCGCGTCATCCAGGATGTTCGCCGGGGTAAAGTCGAGTTCCGCAACGACAAGACCGGCCTGGTCCACGTTGGGGTCGGTAAACTGAGCTTTACCGAGCAGCAGATTCGGGAAAACGTGGTCAGTTTGATTGACGGTATCATCCGTAACAAACCGACCGGCGCGAAGGGTGTCTACGTCCAGTCTATCACCCTGACCAGCACGATGGCCCCTGGTATCCGGTTGGATGTCAACCCGGTACTGGCCGAAGTCGGCGCTTAAGACTGAGAAAGAATTAACAAGCTAAAAGAGTTTACTCTTTAGTACCGTACCGTAGACAGCCGGTGTCCTGTTTAAGGACTTAAGCCAAGCTCACGCAAGGGCCCGCCGAGGTGAAGGTCGAAAGAGGGTTTTCACTCTAAGTAACCGGTTCAGTACCATTCATCCCAACCAAACAGGTTGAGAATGGGTTTGCCCGGCCTGAGAAACACGAACCCCTTGCGCCTGCCTTGCGATTTTGCGAAGGCCCGGCTGGCAAGGGGTTTTTGATTGCCTGACCGTAATGTCGAGCAACCTGACCTACCGAAATTCAACCTGAAGGGGGTGACTATAGATGCCTACCGAACGTAAGGCCGGTACAATCACCGATTTGCAGGAACTGCTTGGCGGCAGTGCCCTGGCAATTCTGACCGAATACCGTGGCTTGAAGGTTTCGGAGTTGACCAAACTTCGCAACGACCTGCGCCCTAAAGGGACCGAGTACCACGTCGCCAAGAACACGCTGTTGCTCCGCGCGGCCAACCAGCTCGGTTATAGCGGCCTGGATGAAGCCCTGGCCGGTCCGACCGCCGTGGCCTTTGTTAAAGAAGACCTGGCCGGTGGTACCAAAGCCGTTCTCGATTTTGCCCGCACCAACAAGACCATCGTGGTTAAGTCGGGTATCCTGAGTGGTAAACTGCTCAGCGCTGACCAACTCGAAGGGATTACCAAGCTCAAGAGCAAAAACGAACTGGTCGCCAATATGCTCGGCTCGCTGCTGGCGCCGCCGCGCAACCTGGTAAACGTCCTCTCCCAGACCACCCGTGGCCTGGTGAACGTGCTGGACGCCTACCGCAAGAAATTGGAAGAAGGCAGTGAAACGGCTGCTTCCGCCTAGTCTGTTACCGGCAGTCAGCCTGGACTGCTACTAAGAATATTTCAAGATTATTCAGTGGCCTTATCCGCATGAGAACCGGCAACTGACAGATGTTTTAAGAAAGGAACGCCAAAAATGGCTACGATTGCCCAGATTGTTGAAGACATCAAAACCCTGAACGTACTCGAAGTTTCCGAGCTGGTTAAAGCTCTGGAAGAAACCTTCGGTGTAACCGCTTCCGCCCCAGTTGCCTTCGCCGCCCCGACTGCCGCCGCCGGTGATGGTGGTGCTGCTGCCGCCCCGGCTGCCGTTGAGCAGACCGAGTTCGACGTAATCCTGCAGGAGATCGGCGCGAACAAAATCAACGTCATCAAAGCCGTACGCGAACTGACCAGCCTGGGCCTGAAAGAAGCCAAGGAACTGGTTGAAGCCGCTCCGAAGGCCGTTAAAGAAGGCGTTGCCAAGGAAGAAGCCGAAGCTGCCCGCGCCAAACTGGCCGAAGCCGGCGCTACCGCCGTCGTGAAGTAAGTCAGGTTTCTCAACACCTGTTCAAAACCCCGGTTCTACTCTGTAGGGCCGGGGTTTTGTGTTAAAACAATGGTTCTGGCCTGGTGTTTATGATAAGATTGGTCAGGCTCTTTACTGGTATCATACGAAAACGCTAATTGAACGAATAAGTCTCCTATCCTGCGGTACAATGGGGAGAGGAAAAAATTTGGATTGAGAACCCTATGTCTGCTCTGAGCAATCCTTCCGCTTCAAAAGAATCTACCCTCCTGGCCGGGATAAAACAAAGCCCTTTCCTGCCGGTCCGCCGCCTGGAAACCGAGTGGCTGGACGAACCGGGCCATTCAAGGGAAACGCTGGCCGGTAACTTCCGGGACATCGCCTTTCTCAATCGCTGGTTTGGGGGCTTAAGCCCGGTGGATAAAAGCCTGCGCCCTTTCCTGTCCGTCGAAAGACCGGTGGCCTTTACCATCCTCGACCTGGCGGCGGGTGGGGCGGATGTGCCGTTGGCCCTGGCCCGGCGCTGGCGCAAGCAGGGCATCAAACTTGCCATTACTGCCCTGGATATTGACCCGGCTATCACCGAGTTGGCCATGGAAGCGGCTCACCGGGAGAATCTGGAGGAATTTCGGGCTATAACAGCGGACGTGTTTACCTATCCCTACCCGGAGGACCGGGAATATGATTTTGTGACATGTTCGCTGGCCTTTCATCATTTCTCACCGGAGCTGTGCGTCGAGATGTTGCGCCTGATGAGTAACCTGGCGGGACGGGCTTTCGTGGTAAACGACTTGCGGCGAGGCTGGTTCGGCTGGTTTGGTTCGAAGCTGTTAACTTTGCTGGTGGCCCGCCATCCCTTCACCCGTCACGATGGGCCGCTCTCGGTCCTCCGCTCTTACACTATAAAAGAAATGGAAGCGCTGGTCCGAGCGGCTCAACTCGACCCCACCTGGAAAGTACGGGTCCGGCGGGGTCCATTCTCCCGGCTGGTAATTGTCGGTGAAAACCAGGAAGCGCTAAACAAAGGAGCCTGACTTGTATATAGAAAATACCATCGTGGTCCGGGGAGATTGGCCGACCGTCTGGGAGCTTTCGAGTGATATAGCCAAGTGGCCCGAACGCCTGCCGCATTACCGCAAAGTTATCATCCAGTCCACCAGCCCCGGCGGCCAGATAAAGCACGCCTATATGAGTTGCTGGCGCGATTTTTTTCCGGTTAGCTGGCACACCATCCAGCGCCTGGAATTTTCTCCCGACCCTGCCGCCGCCCGTGTCTTTTACAATCACGTCAAGGGCGTTACAAAGGGCATGGAGGTCATCTGGAAGTTCGAGCCGCTCGAAGATGGGGTTTACCGGGTCACGATTTCGCACGATTGGAACCCCCGCTGGCCCTTAATCGGCAAACTCGCTTCCCGTCTGATTAGCCTGAACATCGTCCACAACATCGCGGACAAAACCTTAAAACAGGTGAAACTGCTGGCCGCGACTGAGCCTGTAACAGTATAAAAATGAGGAATCTAACAATTTGGGTTTAGAAAGCAAAAAATTATGACCAGGGAAGACCGGTGGGAACCGGAATCGGCACAATCTACAAACCGTCCGTCAGGCCAGAAACGGGTGGTTATAACCGGCCTCGGCGCTGTGACCCCTATCGGCATCGGCCAGAAAGGTTTGTGGGAGGGTGTAAAACGGGGCGTTTCGGCGGTCCAGCGGGTTACCCGCTTCGACCCCGGCCAGTTTCGGAGCCAGGTTGCCGCCCAGGTCAACGATTTTGACCCTCAAGATTGGGTCCACGACGGTAAAAAGCTGCGCCGGTTGGACCGGTTTTCGCAGTTCGGGCTGGCGGCGGCTATGCTGGCCCTGGAAGACGCCGGGCTTAACCTCAAAGACGCTGCCAACCCTTATTCGCCGGAAGAAGTCGGCTGTTACATCGGGACGGCCCTGGGAGGTATCACCTACGCCGAGGAACAGCACGAGATTTATATGACCGATGGTATCAGGGCGGTTAGCCCGTTATTGGCTCTCAGCATCTTTGGTGGGGCGGCCAGTTGCAATATCGCCATCGAGCTCGGTATCAATGGGCCGAATATAGCCAATGCCAACAGTTGCGCCAGCGGAACGATTGCCCTTGGTGAAGCTTTCCGGGTAATCAAACAGGGCGTGGCCAGGGCCATGCTGGCGGGTGGAGTCGAAGCGCCCCTGGCTCCCCTGGTCTACGGCTCTTTTTCGGTCATAAAGGCCATGTCGAGCGCCAACGAAACCCCCGAACTGGCCTGCCGTCCTTTCGACCGCAACCGGGACGGTTTCGTGATGGCCGAAGGGAGCGCCATTTTGCTCCTGGAAGAATACGAAAGCGCAGTAGCCCGTAACGCCCCTATCTATGGCGAAATCCTGGGTTACGGCACCACCAATGATGCCTACCACATGACTGCCCCCCTGCCGGGTGGTTCCCAGGCGACCCGTTCGATGCGTATGGCGCTCTACGAGGCGGGTCTTAGCCCGGCCCAGGTTGGCTATATCAACGCCCACGCCAGCAGCACCCCGCTCAACGACAAGACCGAAACCCAGGCCCTCAAGCAGGTCTTTGGTGAACTGGCCTACCACCTGCCGATTAGCGGCACGAAGGGTTTGCACGGCCATGCCCTCGGCGCGACCGGGGCGATTGAGGCGGCCATTTGCAGCCTGATTTTTCGTCACAACTTTCTACCACCGACCACCAACCTGCGCGACGCTGACCCGGAGTGTGACCTCGCCTATATCAAGGACGAAGGTCTGAACTGCAAAGTGGATACTATTTTGAGCAATTCCTTTGGTTTTGGCGGGATAAACGCCGCCCTGGTCCTTGGGCGAGTTTGAAAAACTTAAAGAGGTAATATTATGGGATTTTACACGAACCGAATCTTACCGAAGCTGTTAAATACCGCGATGGGCGATAAAAGGATGGAGGGTCTCCGGCCTCAGGTCCTGGCAAAGGCGCGGGGTGAAACGTTGGAAATCGGCTTTGGCGGCGGGTTAAATTTACCGTTTTACCCGGCGACCGTGACCGGCCTGACCGCCGTCGATGTCAATCCGGGAATGGACAAATTGGCTCGCAAAGTGGTCGAGGATTCGGCGTTAAAAGTGGATTTGCATGTAATCAATGGCGAAGAACTCCCTTTTGCAGACCGGAGTTTCGACACGGTGGTTAGCACCTGGACCCTGTGTAGTATCGAAAAAATTGATAAAGCCCTGGCCGAGGTGAGGAGGGTGTTACACCCGGAAGGCCGCTTTATCTTTATCGAGCACGGACTTAGCCCCGACACCCAGGTCCAGAAATGGCAGCACCGCCTCAATCCGCTGCAAAAAAAATTGGCCGGGAATTGTCATCTCAACCGGCCAATCAGGACATTAATCGAAAACCAGGGGTTTAAAATCTCGGAACTAAACGAGTTTTACCTGGAAAACACCCCTAAATACGTAGGCTATTTTTACCAGGGCAGCGCCTTACCCGTTTAAGTTTTAGGCGGGCTGGCTACGCTGGCGCAACGCCTCGAAGATAATCAGGCTTGCCGCTACCGAGGCATTAAGCGATTCGGCTCCGCCCGGCATCGGTATCCTCAAGAGATGGGTGGCCGCTTTCCGCGCCTCCGCCCCGGCCCCATGCGCCTCGTTGCCGATGATAACGGCGGTCGGTTTACTCCAATCGACCTCGTAATAACTGACTTCCGGCAGGTTTTCCTTTTTGGAGACCGGAATCGGTTCGTCACCACCGTCCGCAAGCAGGATTTGCTCGACCCCGGCTTTTTCAAGTCTGTCGCCAAGTTGTTCCCAGGTCTGGCCTATGGCCGCCGGTACCTTGAAGTGCGCGCCCATCCCGGCCCGGACTACCTTAGGGGAATAGAAATCGACACTTCCCTCGGTGAGATAGACCGAGGTTTCCCCGGCGGCCCAGGCCGAGCGGAGGATAGTACCAAGGTTGCCGGGGTCTTGAACTTCGTCCAGGACCAGGTGCAATTTCGCCTCCGCAAAATCGGCGGGTTGCCACTGGAGAAATGGGACTGCCGCCGCCACCCCCTGGGGTGTGACGGTATCGCTCAACCCTTCCATGACCCTTTCGGTGGCCGGGAAAACACCTTTTTTATCCTCGACAAGTTCAATCAGTCGCATCAAGAGGCGCTGGCCCTCGGTGGTTTTCGCCAGGGCGTCGGCATCATAAAGGGTGTACATCGGCGGTTTGGGGGCTTTCAGGGCTTCCCAGACCAACCGGACCCCTTCCACTACGAAGTGTTTGGCAGCGTAACGGTCCTTTTTACTCAAAAGGTTGCGGATAAAGCGGGCCTTGTCGTTGTCAGGGCTGGTAATCAGGCCGGGCTGTTTTTCTTCCTGGGGAGCCACCGAGGCTTTGCGGTCCTGGGCGGCTTTGGCCTGGTTAGCGTAAGAATTCGGATGGAAATGGGTGTTACCTGGCCGCAAGTCGCCGCTCTGGCGCTGTTTCTGGGAACCGCCGGGCCGGTTATAATTTCCTTTAAATGGCATAGTTTTTTCTTACTTACTTCTTGCTCTTAAATCAAACAGGCCGGTTGCCCGGCCTGGATTGTTCTACTTTTGAGCCTCTCGGCCCTGGTTGGTTAGGCTTCCGCGGGAGCGGCGGCCACCGGAGCGGTCTGGTGCTGGCGGGCCAGTTCGACAATGCTCTTAAAAGCTTCGCTGTCGTTGACGGCCAGTTCGGCCAGAATCTTGCGGTCTACGCTCACCCCGGCCTTGGTCAAACCTTCAATCAGGCGATTGTAGGAGAGGCCGAGTTCGCGGCAGGCGGCATTGATACGGGCAATCCAGAGGGCGCGGAAGTCGCGTTTGCGAGCCTTGCGGTCGCGGAAGGCGTACATTCCAGAGCGCATCTCATGCTGGATAGCCATACGATAAAGTCGGTGACGGGCGCCGCGATAACCTTTTACTGCTTTTAGCGTCTTTTTATGACGTTGCTGGCTCGCTGCGCCGTTTGTTGCTCTGGGCATTTTGAGAAACCTTTCTTCTCTTGCTCTTTTAGCAATTACAGTCCCATTCGCTTTTAGAAAGCTCCGGCACGGACGCAGCCGGTGGGACCACTTTTAATACAATAGGTGCGGGGCCGTTTAACTGGCCCTGGCAAGGTCTGAACCTGACTTAGTTAGGCAGACCGTAGGGAAGCGCCTCTTTGATGTGGGAAGCGAGAACGGGCGACATCGGTAACATTTTATCGTACTGATTCTTCACCCGATTCGGTTTGCGGCGGCGCAGGTGGCTTTTCTGCCCTTTCATCCGCAACACTTTCCCGGTAGCGGTAATTTTGAACCGCTGTTGGGCGCCCTTATGAGATTTCATTTTGGGCATTAGACTGCTCTTCCTTTTGAATTAACCCGGTAAACCGGGCCGGTTAGAGTGTAAGTAGAACGCTCCGGCAAAATAAAACGCCGAACCCATTGGATTCCGGCGCTTCTTTTACAAAAGCCTGGGTAGTATACCATAACCGGCCTCATTTTTCAAGTCCGCCCAATCCGGGTCCAAATTGCCTAAAGGATAATAAGGGAATATTAAGTTCACCTAAATTGGCCTTAGAATGGTTATTGTAATTTCTAAGAAAATAACATACACTCTTTATCATTGAAAACCTTGGGTCTATTAAATCAGGAAAGTCAGAAATATGAAAAAGCCCACTTTTGCTTCCAAAACAAGGAAAATAGCCCGCCAGGCTTTGCCCGTGGTGGATGACCTTGAAGACGAGCTTCATGAAAGACAACCTGAAACCCAAACTTACAATTTTACCGGCTATGGCGGGCGGGCCAACCGGGGTGAATTTAACCCTTCCCTGAAAAATCATTCTGACATCCTTGCCATGCAGCAAACTCTGGGTAATAAAGCCGTCCAACGTCTGCTTAATAAGGCCGCCACTTCAAAATCCAGCGCTCCCGCTATCGTCCAGCGTTACCGCATTATTGATGAAAATGACTATAACCCTGACGCAACCGCAAAGTTCATTTCTCAACAGATTGAAACCGGTCCCGATGGGGTTAAAGGTTATACGAAAAGTACCAAGAACAATACCGGTGTTCTGACTAAAGAACGCAAAGGTTCGGGCGGCTATGCCCCAGTTCCGACCCCACCCACCGCTAATGGTTTGCCCCAGCTAAAATATGCCGAAGCCGGTGGTAAGGCTATGGCCCTGGAAAATACTCAGGCCGAGCCCAAAGTTATGTACGCCACCGACAATGTTAAAGCCGAAAGCAATCAAAAATTAGAGAAGGTAGGCGCTGACTTCAGGATTGAAGAAGCCGGCGGTAGTCTTGATGTCAATGGTATAAACCTGAAAATGCTTGGCCCTGCCGCATCTAAAAAGGAGAATACCGGCAAATATAAATTGTTGGATGAAGTCGGCGAAGTAGTAGAGTGTAACTCTTTTATTACTTATATCCTGGGTTCTGCTTCGGATGACCCCAGAGTGGCAGTTTTCAAAGATGGTAACGATGGTTCCGAACATGAAGCCAAAGTTAAACCGGAAAAAGAACCCACCAAGGCAATCACCAAACAAATCCGTAAAAAAGGTGTAGATAATGGCACCAATACGGCGCAAACCCTGGCGGAAAGTCTCGAAGGGACCACTTCCGGTTCCCACGAAGAACGCCTGGATAAAATTTCAAATAAACGGGCCAAACATTTTGGGGTGAACGAGGGAGCCAGCCCCGAAGTCGGGGAAGGTTATGTTATTTCCTCCAATTCGCCTATGCCTACGAACTTTACAGTTACCCAGTTCAACCAGGCTCTTACCCGTTTGAATGACCTGAACATTCCGGCCAAGCAAAAAGAACATGATGCTCTGACCAATGCCTGGGGTTATCACTATGCCGGGGTTGTCGCCAAGATTGGGGAGGACAACATCACCCTGGAAAATTATAACCGGGGCACTTCCGAAGGCTGGGAATTGGATAAGATGTACCAGGAACTTTGGACCAGTTCACTCGATTTCAGGAATTACGTCCTGGGTATCCTGGCCCAACAGCGCGATGATGCTGTTAAGATGGTTGAAACCAACAAAATCCCTGGGGTTGCCAAATATAGAGTCGATTGGTGGAACGGCATCCGCCAGAAATGGGATCAGCAGTGGCAGACCGCTTCTGATATAGAGAAGGTACAAAAGCAAGCCACCAATGACGCCCTTGAAAAGATTAAAAAGTCTGAAAGGGAAGGTCTGACCGTGATGAAGTCTAAACTTTATCACTTTAAGATGTATGGTGGTTTGGCCGGGCAATCCTTCCACGAGCAATGGTCCCCCGTTACCAGGGACCCGGTTACTTTAAGAATCAGGAATAGTACTGATTTAATCAGGAATGAGCGAATGCCCCAGATGGAGCGGGAGTTCACCAATTTCTTGAATACCGCCGTGGAGGGTGTTACGCCTCAAACCTTCCTTACAATGGGCATGATACAGAGTTTCCGGGACAGGATGAGGAACGCCGTCAAAGTAAATGATGTGACGGGCACGCACAATGTTGCCTCAAGTACGGTCCTTCTTTCCAGGAGTAAACTCTTAAAGGCCACTGTTCAAACTGCGGAAACTGTTGCCGGAAAAACTCCCGGTAAATTGTTAAATGCACTTCCTCTGACCGGTGATAGCGGCCTCCCACGGGTAACCGACGAGAACAGCTTCGATTTGTCAATTGAAAAAATTGAGAAATGGGCCAGACAAGGATGGGCAGTCCGGCAAAAGAGTAAGACTGAGTTGGCGGAGAAACGCCGCAAACTCAACCTTCTGGTTGTATCATTGCAGAAACAGAAAGTCCTCACCACATAATTGACCCAAGCTGGTATCAACTTCGCCTTATTTGGGGTCAATAGTTGTGAAACAGACTGTAAACCGGGAAAATTCCTGAAACAAAAACTTCTCATTAGATAGGCTTCAAAACCGCCAGTTTAATGAGAAGTTTTTGTTTTTACCTTAAAACCTTGCCCTGGGACTCATTACGGGTAAATTCCCCTGGTCAGGCAAGCCTCGGCGACCCGGCCTACCGCCAGGATATAGGCTGCCGTCCGCATGTCCACTTTGCGCTCCTGGGCGATTTTATGGACCTCGCCAAAAGCCTTGCTCATTATGGTGTTCAGGCGGCGGTTGGTTTCGGCCTCATTCCAGAAGAACGATTGTAAGTCCTGGACCCACTCAAAATAGCTGACAGTCACGCCCCCGGCGTTTGCCAGGATGTCCGGCACCAGGAAAATCCCGTTATCATGGAAAACCCGGTCGGCTTCCAGGTTAGAGGGACCGTTGGCGGCCTCAACCACAATTTTGGCTTTCACCTGCCCGGCGTTCTGGCCGTTTAGCTGGTTTTCAAAGGCTGCCGGAATGAGGATGTCGCAATCCAAACCCAGCAAATCCTGGTTGGAGATACCATCGGCGTTGGGATACCCGGCCAGCGAATGATGCTCCTGCTGGTATATAGTCACATTCTTCAGGTCGAGACCCTGTGGATTGTAAAGACCGTTGGCCGAATCGCTAATAGCCACGATGAGCGCGCCGTCTTCTGCTAAAAGTCGGGCCACCGTCGCGCCGACATTACCAAAGCCCTGCACCGCGATTTTCGCCCCTTCAAGCTGGATATTCTTCTCCCGACAGGCTTCTCGGATGACATATTGGACCCCACGAGCGGTAGCCTCGCCGCGCCCCTCCGCGCCGCCGATATTTATCGGTTTGCCGGTCACGACGGCAGTCACGGAATAGCCCTTTTGCATGGAATAGGTGTCCATAATCCAGGCCATCGTCTGCGAGTCGGTATTAACATCGGGGGCGGCAATATCGGTGTCCGGCCCAATCATCAGGGAGATTTCGGTGGCGTAACGGCGGGTCAGGCGTTCCAGTTCCGGCTGGCTCAAATTTTTGGGGTCTACCACCACCCCACCCTTGGCTCCTCCGTAGGGAATATCCACCGTGGCGCATTTCCAGGTCATAAGCATGGCTAAAGCCCGCAAGTCATCGGGGGTCAGGCCGGGATGGTACCGGATGCCTCCTTTGGCCGGACCACGCGCCACGTTATGTTGAAAGCGGTAGCCGGTATAGACCTCGGCGGTGCCGTTATCCATCTGCACCGGGAAATTGACCGTCAATTCGCGTTTGCAGGTGAGTAATACCTTCCGCAAGCCGGTTTCAAGCCCTAGAATATCGGCGACATTATTAAATTGATTCCTGGCGGTCTGGAGAAGATTTGGCGATTGGTCGGTTTCCGTCGTCATTGTCGTATGCCTTCCTTTTCGAATTCGAAATATTTAAATTTGGGGATTTTGGGAAAATAACGGGAACCTCGAAAGTTCTAGGGTTCCCGTTATTTTCTCGGAAACTTAGGCTTGCAGTTTATCGCGTAACAGCCGGGTCACCAGGTCTTTGGTGGCTTTCCCTTTGGTGGCCTTCATTACGCCGCCGATTAAGAAGTTCAAGCTGGCTTCCTTACCGGCCTTGAAATCCGTCACAGCTTTGGGATTGGCGGCAATAACTTCGTCCACGATAGCGGCAATTGCCCCTTCGTCCGAAATTGCGCCCAATCCTTTATTTTTGACAATGGTCGCGGCGTCCTGCCCGGTGGCGAACATCTCCTCAAAGACATCCTTGGCCGTCTTGGGAGTAATGGTCCCTTTTTCGACCAGTTCAATGAGGCCACCCAGTTGGGCCGGTTGGATTTTGACCTCGGACAGTTCGCCCCCGCTCTCTTTGAGGCGAGCAAAAAGGTCGTTCAGAATCCAGTTCGAGACCGCTTTGGCGCGGGCAGGAGTCGGGTTCGCCCCCAGGGCCGCTTCGAACCATTCGGCGGTCTGGCGCGAACCGGTCAGCACTTCGGCATCATAGGCCGGTAGACCCAGGACAGTCATAAAGCGTTCGCGGCGTTCGTCGGGCAATTCCGGCAGGTTGGCCTTGATGCTTTCCCGGAACTCGGCGCTCAGTTGCAAGGGCGGCAAATCCGGCTCCGGGAAGTAGCGATAATCGCTGCTGCCCTCTTTGAGACGCTGGAAGACCGTAATTTGCTTGGCTTCGTCCCAGCCGCGGGTCTGTTGCTTGAGGACATGCCCTGCTTCCAACTCCTGGGGTTGGCGGATAATCTCGTAGGCAATCGCGTCGTGGACCGATTGAATCGAGTTCATGTTTTTGACCTCGATTTTGGTGCCGTATTCTTTTGAGCCTTTGGGCATCACCGAAACATTGGCGTCGCAGCGCATGGCCCCTTCATTCATGTTGCCGGTGCCGATACCCAGCCAGCGCACAATCTGGCGCAACTTGGTCAGGTAGGCGGCGGCCTCGTTGGGGGTGGAAATATCCGGTTCGCTGACACACTCGACCAAAGGAACCCCGCTCCGGTTGTAATCAACCAGGGTATATTCCTCGCCGTCCGGCCCGGTCATGTGAACGAGCTTGCCGGTATCTTCCTCCTGGTGAATCCGAGTGATGCCGATGCGTTTGGTGTAGCCATCTACCTCGATTTCCAGCCAGCCGTTGATGCAAATCGGCAAATCGAACTGGCTAATTTGATAGCCCTTGACCAGGTCGGGGTAGAAATAGTTCTTCCGGTCGAACTTGCTGTATTCGGGAATTTCACAGTGCAAAGCCAAACCGAGTTTTACGATATACTCGATGGCTTTCTGGTTGATGACGGGCAAGACACCGGGCATACCCAGGCAGACCGGGCAGACCTGGGTATTGGGCGCGCTGTTGGCGATTTCGGCCCGGCACCCGCAAAACATTTTGCTATTAGTTTGTAGTTGGATGTGGGTTTCCAGGCCGATAACCGCTTCGTACTCAATTTTACTGGGGGTTGCGAGAGTCATATCCAAATCCTTTACGCTCTATAGTGACGTGACGGTTTATCTTCTGGAGCCGCCGCTTTTATTAGCAAGCCCAAAATTTATGTGACTATAGCGAAACAATGCCGCTATAGTCACATAATTATACCAAATCGTGCCTGACTTCACAATTTTTAACCTGATGTTGACGGATTTTTACCAAATTTTGATTGAGTTAGACAGTATTAACTGATACCATTAGCACAAGCTAAGAAATGAATCAGCTAGCCGGACAACGTGGTTCAGAGCTAAGAAACGTTCAAATTTAACACGAGAAGAAAGGCCGGGCGGGTATGCTCAGGCAAGTTTTACAGGAATTCGAGGCGGCCAACGGGGCGGTCAGCCTGGCCGAGTTAAGCCGCAAACTCAATATCCGCGAGAGCCTGTTGAGCTCAATGCTCGATTTCTGGGTGCGGCAGGGAGCTTTGCAGGAAAGCGGTAATGAGCAGGGTAGTTGCCCGCCGAGTTGCGGCGGTTGCGCTATCCGGCAGGTTTGCGGTTTTAAGGCGAAAGCTTACAGCCTGGCAGTTGAACGGCCACTCAAGCAACCATCTAAAAATTGAAAGAGCGAAGGCATAAAATGAACCAATCGCCTAATCCAGAAATAATTCCACTTAATAAAATAACGCCGGGTACTCACGCTAAAATTGTCGGCTTAAAGGCTACCGGACTGCTCCTGCAACGGTTGCTGGCGATGGGCTTCACCCGCGAATGTGAAATAAAGATGGTCAAACGCGCCCCGCTTGGCGACCCGATTCAATTCCGGGTGCGCGGCTCGGCGGTTTCGCTGCGAAGCTCCGAGGCCGCCCTGGTCCTGGTAACCGTCCCTTATAACTAACCGTCCCACCGGAAAGAGTTAGCAAATGACTGCAAATATGATAGCCTGCCACGATACCACACCCGGCCCGGTCCTCAAAAAAGAAGGACTGTTAAGTATAGGTCTGGCCGGTAACCCCAACACCGGCAAAAGCACAATCTTTAACGCCCTGACCGGCCTCAACCAGCACACCGGCAACTGGCCCGGCAAGACGGTCGAAAGAAAAGAAGGCGAGTTGCGCCAGGGCCAGCGCAAAGCGCGGGTGGTAGACTTGCCCGGCACTTACGGGTTGACCGCTGTCTCCGCCGAGGAAGTGATTGCCCGCAACTTTATTATCCAGGATAAGCCGGACGTGGTTGGTTTGGTAGTTGACGCCACCAATTTAGAGCGCAACCTTTACCTGGTTTTACAGGTCCTCGAACTGACCGGGCAGGCGGTAATCGCCCTCAACCTGATGGACGAGGCCCGGCGTAACGGCTTCATTATTGATTGTGACCGTCTCTCGGAACGGTTAGGTGTGCCGGTTGTGCCGATGGCCGCCCTGAAAAAGCAGGGTGTTCCCGAACTGGTCGAAACTATCTTTACCCTGGCCGAAAACCCGGCCCAACCGGCCCCCCGCCAGCTAAATTATGGCCCGGCTATCGAGCAGGCTATTGCCGAATTGGAGCCTTTCCTGCAAAACAAAATTTACCCTGCCCGCTGGCTGGCCGTAAAACTGCTCGAAAACGACCAGGCCATAATAGAGGATTTGCGCTCGTCTGGTAATACCGTGGCCCTGGAAAAAGCCGCCGCCCTGACCGCCGCCAGTGAAGACTCCTATGAGATTTTGATAGCCGAGAAAAGGTTTGAGGAAATAGGCCAGATTGTGGATGAGGTCTTGCAGCGTCCAGCCAACCGGGTGAACCTTTCCGAAAAGATAGACCGCGTCACCACCCACCGCGTTTTCGGGCTCCCTATCCTGGCTCTATTCGCCACTTTCACCCTCTGGGCCATCTATAACCTGGCCGGGCCGGTCAGCGAATTTATTGATGGGGTTTTCCAGGCCGGGATTGACTGGTCCCGCGAAATGCTATCTGGTGCGCCCTGGTGGTTAAGGGGTGTCCTGGTGGATGGGATTTTGACCGGCATCCAGCAGATTTTTGTCTTTCTATTCGCGGTGCTGGTGGTCTTCTTCCTGATTTATGGTTTGCTGGAAGATGTCGGCTACCTGGCGCGCGGCGCATTCGTGCTGGACCGCCTGATGCGCTGGTTAGGTCTGCCCGGTAAAGCTTTTATGACCCTCTTTGCTAGTTACGGCTGCAATATTCCCGGTGTGATGGGGGCGCGTATCGTCGATGGCGAACAGGACCGCATCATTACCGCCGTGGTGACTCCGCTCATTCCCTGCTCGGCCCGTATCGCCGTCATAACCGCGATTGTGCCGATTTTCTTTGGCTTTGGCTGGCAGGCGACCCTGGTCACGCTCTTTATCTTCACGCTGAGCCTTGTGGCGGTGGCCCTGGTAGCCCGTCTCCTCAAAAAGTCCGTCTTTAAGAATAAGGAGTCGGGCCTGGTGCTGGAACTGCCTGACTATCGGATGCCCTCGGCTTACAACATCTTGCGCTCGACCGTAACCCGCACCATTAGCGCCATGAAACGGGCTTTGTTGTTCTTCCCGCCTTTCGCGGTGGTTATCTGGGTCATGTTCAACTTCCCGGCGGGAGCCGACCAGACCGCGACCTGGGGTATGCAACTCGGCAACCTGCTCGACCCGTTAGCCGGGCTAATTGGCCTTAGTGGTAAGGCCCTGGCCGGGTTTATCGTGGCGGCCCCGGCCAAAGAGCTATCCCTGCTTTACCTGGGCGTGGCCTATGGCGGCGGTGAGGATGGTGTGGCCCAGGTCCTGGGGATGGTCTGGTCACCGCTGCAAGCCCTGGCCTTCCTGGTCTTCCTGACCCTGTACGCGCCCTGCCTGGGTACGGTTATGGCCCTGACCGCCGAGGTTGGCAAAAAATGGGCCTGGCGGACGGTCGGGATTTGCCTGGCAACCGGGACTCTTATGACAGCCCTGCTTTACTGGGGTGGTAAATTGCTGGGGTTGGGATAACCCTGCTCAGGCCGGTAAACCCGTACGTAATCAACCACAAACTCTTTCGGATAGGGGCGGGACGGGTCAAAAGGGCCGTTCCAGCCCTGTTGTGAGGGGTCTTCGAACATGCCCAGGTAGATTTGCATCTCGTAGGCTGGGGACTGCCGGATGGTCCGAATCTTCTGGTTGTCTATGAAAAAATCGAGGTGCGTCGGGGTCCATTCGACCGCGAAAATGTGATAGGCGCGGGCGTCCAGTTCGAAGACTTCCTCGTAAAATTCCTCGGTGATAGCCGGGTCGGTCCAGCGGTGGACCCCGTAGTTTATACGGGAAGAAGTAGGGGTAGTGCGCGACCCGACAATCTCGAACAGGCAAATTTCGGCAGACTTTTCGGGCTCATCCTCGTAGCCGCACATCCACAACGAGACGTGGTTGCCGCCACTATCCAACCCCTTGTTTCTCACTTCGATATACCCGTATTGAGGCGTATATTTTTTGACGTTTGGTTGTTCTTCCCGCACAACCAACTTCTCGCTAAAGCGAAGTTGCCCGGTCTTGCTGCCGAGCGGTCCCGAAAACTGGCCGCTTTGAATGACCGAGGCCCGGTTTTCGCCGTCATATTCAGGACACCAGGGTTGTTGTTCTCCGGTTATCTGCAAGACCAGGTTGCCATCCCTTAATTCGTAGTTGGGCCGCGATTTTTTGCGAGAACTCCATTGTGGCAGATAGAAGGGAATCCATTTGTCGAGCGAAAGCTCCGGCCCATCGAATTCGTCGTTAAATTCGAGGACGTAGCCAGGTTTTTCCAGGGGATTGGGCGGGAAGTCGCCCTGGGTAAATTTCGGGGGCATTTATCTTCCTTTTCGTTTACTTACTTCTGTCAGAACCTGCTATTATTCAGCCGGGTTGGGGTGAGGTGTACTTTCCTGGCGTAGCCTCCGTGGTTGGCGAGTTGGAAAAGTAACTTTACTGTAAATCCGGGCCAGGGGCAGCTTCAAATTACCCAGGGCTGATAGCGTGATATTTTGTGCAGGGTCAGTGAGAGTTTCCAACTGCCAGGTGCTATCCAGCAGTTTGCAGTGAAATTCAATAAAGAAACGGTCCTGGTCAACCACCAGGTAATATTGCAGAGATGGTATCGAGCGGTAAAATTCAAATTTGTCGCCCCGGTCATAGCTGCGAGTGGACTTTGAAAGCACCTCTACCAGCAAAATTGGATTAAGAATGGTATCTTCCCGGTTAGGTACAAACTTGACCTCGCCGCAGGCCACGCTAACATCGGCATAGGTATATAAATCGTGTTCCTTAACTAGAATATGCATATCACTGGTATAAGTGATACAGGGTTGGTCTAGCAGCCCGGCGTTTAATATTGCGTTGATGTTGCTAGAAATCTGGTTATGGCGGCCCGAACCCCCGGCCATCTGAAAAATCTGGCCCTGGTAATATTCGCTTTTTTGGTTACTTTTTTCTTCCAGGGAAAAATATTCGGCTAAAGTATAAAATTTCCCGGCTAATTCAGACATTTTCTACCCCAAGTTCTTAACTCATTTGTGGCAGTTTTCAGAATATATAGTAACATAACCCCTGACCCAATTGTCAGTTTAGCCACGTAATTTTTGATTTCAGAAAACAAAAAAACGCTCCCGGCCCTCCTACAAAACTGTAGAAAACCGGGAGCGTTTTTTATTCTTGAATTGACGCCGTTTAGTCCGGGCAGACCGGATTAGGCGGTCGCTTCGACGGTGTCGGTGAAGGGCAGGCGGGTTTCGTCCTTGCCATCAATGAAGTCCTGGACCATTTTCCGGGCAATATCATCGTGGTACTGGACGGGGGGGCTCTTCATGAAGTAGGCGGCAGGACCGGCAATCGTCCCGGCCAGGCCGCGGTCCATGGCCAGCTTGGCGCAGCGAATGGCGTCAATCACGACACCGGCGCTGTTCGGGCTGTCCCAGACTTCCAGCTTGAGTTCGGCCATAAGCGGCACGTTGCCGAAGGTCGTGCCTTCCATGCGGATGTGGCACCATTTGCGGTCTTCCAGCCACGGCACATAGTCGCTCGGACCAACGTGGACGTTTTTGGGGTCAATGGTCGAATTGTCGAGCTGGCTGGTAACGGCGTTGGTCTTGGAAATCTTTTTGCTTTCCAGGCGGCTGCGGTCCAGCATGTTATAGAAGTCGGTGTTGCCGCCGAAGTTCAACTGGTAGGTCCGTTCCAGCTTCACGCCGCGTTCTTCGAACAGGCGGGTCAGCATCCGGTGGGTGATAGTCGCGCCAACCTGGCTCTTGATGTCGTCGCCGATAACCGGGAGACCTTTTTCCAGGAAGCGGCGCTGCCAGTATTCTTCGCGGCCAATAAAGACCGGGATGCAGTTGACGAGGGCGCAACCGGCTTCGAGGATTTGCTCGACATACCACTTGGTCGCCATTTCGCTACCGACCGGCAGGTAGTTGATAACCACGTCGGTTTTGGTGTCTTTGAGGACCTGGACGATGTTCGCCGTCGGGCCAGGGGCCTTGGTGATGATTTCGCTCAGGTATTTGCCGAGGCCGTCGTGGGTCATACCACGATGGACCGGGACGTTCAGGAAAGGCACGTCCGAGAACTTGATGGTGTTGTTGGGTTCGGCCCAGATAGCTTCGCTCAGGTCTTTGCCAACTTTGGTGATGTTGATGTCAAACGCCGCGCTAAACTCAATATCCGAAATGTGATAGCCGCCGAGGTTCACGTGCATCAAGCCGGGCACGGTATCGGTGTCTTTAGCATTCTTGTAGAACTCCACACCCTGAACCAGGGACGAGGCGCAGTTCCCTACGCCAATAATCGCGACCCGCACTTTTTTGTTAGACAACCTGGGATGCTCCTTTCTCAAACCCACTTCTTATCCCCGACGGTTCCGAGCAGATAAAGGCTGGTGGGTTTTAAAGCATTAGTAAATGTGTATTGAACTCTCATATTAACTTTGGGGAAGCAACTTCGCTGGCCCATATGAGGCAATTTTACCTTAAAAAAACCATTTGTCAAATAGGACAATTATTAGTGAATATATTCAAAAAAAAACCAATGCACACTTGTGCAATTTTAAATGCAAATGTGTGCACGACCTAATTTATTTCTTTTACTCAAATTAACTCCAAACGGCCCAAAAATGTGGATAACTGCTAATAGGTCAATTTGTGGCACAATTTTTGTATTATCCAATAAAGGAAAACTCGTTTATGAGTAACAGGTTGAAACAAGGTGGATAAGAAAGGGGAAATTGATGATTAAGGGTATACCGGTTGGAATAGAAACGATTGGGGTTGGCCTGGTAGTAGCCGTGATAGGGGCGGTGGTTTCGCTGTTTATGAGCGGCCAACCGATCACCTGGCCGGTGATTGTTTCGGCGGTTGTCGCCGCGGGGTTAAATTATTTCACTTCGTCGGCCCGGTCCGGGCAGGGCGGGTTTACGCCCGGCACTCCTTCGACCCCGTCCGACCCGAAACCGCCTACCAGCGGTGCTTCCTGGTAGAATTACCAGCCCGGTTCTTTAGGGAAAGAACACAATAAAAAGGTACAAAACATGAGTCATCCCGAATTTTGAAGTTGGGATGACTCATTTCATTTTGAAATATCTTTTACACCTGAGAAAGCTTACCCATAACAGGTAAAGCCTCCACATTGTCATTCCGAGCGCAGCCGAGGAACCTCAGCGCCGATGGCGAATATTACTGCCTCCCAAGCTACCTTGTTTTGAAAGGCAAGGAGTTGAGTTTAGATAACCCAACGGACCAGATATTGTCCAACGGTACCCACAAGTGGGTGCCCAAGATTCCTCGCTGCGGCTCGGAATGATAAGGTCAAAGGTTTCTCTTTGTGTTAATTACCCTGCTTAATTTTGAGTTTAAAGTTCGGGATGACTCATGTTCAATTTCAGGTCCGGCTAACCGGGGAAAATTACATTTCCCGGTATTCGCCTTCCACGGTGCCGTCCGGGCGAGGCCCGCCTTCGCCACCGGGCTGCCCACCCTGGTCCCCACCGGGCTGTCCGCCCTGCGGGCCACCCTGGGAGCCATAGATGGCCGAACCAACCTGCTGGACCGCCGCGTTGAGGGCATCGGTCGCCGAGTTGATGATGTCGGGGTCTTCACCCTGCAAGGCCGAGCGGACCGCCGCAATCTTGCCGTTGACTTCTTCCTTGAGCGGGTCCGGGATTTGAGCCCCGAAGTCGGTCAGAGTCTTCTCGGCGCGGTAGGCGGCGTTGTCGCCGTTGTTACGGGCCTCAATCAGGGCGCGCTTGCGCTGGTCGTCGGCGGCGTGCATTTCGGCATCGCGCTTCATCCGCTCGATTTCGTCCTTGGACAGACCGCTCGAAGCAGTGATGGTAATCTTCTGCTCGCGTCCGGTCGCCTGGTCGCGGGCCGAAACGTTCAGGATACCGTTGGCGTCAATATCGAAAGTAACTTCGACTTTCGGCACACCACGCGGCGCGGGCGGAATACCGTCGAGGATAAACCGGCCCAGGCTCTTGTTCTCGGTAGCCATCGGGCGCTCGCCCTGGACCACGTGAATTTCTACGCTGCTCTGGCCGTCGGCGGCGGTGCTGAAGACTTCGCTCTTCTTGTGCGGAATAGTGGTATTCCGTTCGATGAGCGGGGTCGCCACGCCACCCAGGGTTTCCACCGACAGGGTCAACGGGGTCACGTCGAGAAGCAGGATGTCTTTGACTTCGCCACCCAGTACACCGGCCTGGACGGCGGCACCAATCGCCACCACTTCGTCCGGGTTGATACCGCGGTGCGGGTCTTTGCCGTAGAAAGATTTAACCTTCTCAACCACGGCTGGCATACGGGTCATACCACCAACCATCAGGATTTCGTCAATCTTGCTAAGGGTCAGCTTGGCATCGTCGAGAGCCGATTTCATCGGCGGGACGGTCCGGTCAATCAGGTCGCCTACCAACTGCTCCAGCTTGGCGCGGGAGAGGTTAACGTTCAAGTGTTTCGGGCCGCTGGCATCAGCCGAGATGAACGGCAGGTTCACGTCGGTAGACTGCGTGGTCGAAAGCTCGATTTTCGCTTTCTCGGCGGATTCCTTCAGACGCTGCAAAGCCATCTTATCCTGGCGCAGGTCGATGCCGTTTTCCTTGCGGAATTCGTCGGCCAGCCAGTCGATAATCTTCTGGTCGAAATCGTCACCACCCAGGTGGGTATCGCCATTGGTAGATTTTACTTCGAAAACGCCTTCGCCTAGGCCCAGGATGGAAATATCATAAGTACCACCACCGAGGTCATAAACGGCGACTTCCTCTTCCTCGCCCTTCTTGTCCACACCGTAGGCGAGAGCGGCGGCAGTCGGTTCGTTGATGATACGCAGAACCTGCAAACCGGCGATTTCACCGGCGTCCTTGGTCGCCTGGCGCTGGGTGTCGTTGAAGTAGGCCGGGACCGTGATAACGGCCTGGGTAATCTTCTCACCCAGGTAAGCTTCCGCATCAGCCTTCAATTTCGCCAGGATCATCGCGCTGATTTCCGGCGGAGAGTATGTTTTACCACCCAGGTTGACTTCGAGGTCACCATTCGAACGGGCGGAAATTTTGTAGGGGACCAGTTTTATATCGCGCTGGACCGAGGGATCATTGAACTTGCGGCCCATGAAGCGTTTAATCGAAAAGATTGTATTTTCAGGGTTGGTAACTGCCTGGCGCTTCGCCACCTGGCCTACGAGACGCTCACCGCTCTTCGAAATTGCAACGACCGAAGGGGTTGTCCGAGCGCCCTCAGCGTTAGGGATAACGACCGGCTCGCCACCTTCCATAACCGCCATCGCGGAGTTGGTGGTACCGAGGTCAATTCCCAAAATCTTAGCCATTGTTTCTCATTCCTCCAAAAATTAAGGATTTTAGTTGCTAATTAAGAATTGAATAATAGCTAACTAATATAAGCATTGTTTCCGGCTGTTTTTAGCCTACACGAGCAAGCAATTCTTTTAGCACTCTTACTTGCTCTATGCTACCATATTCTACGCAGTGGCAAAAGATAAAGTAGCATGTTTTGGTGTTAGAGTTCTGTTAGAGATGAACCCTTTTCTAATAGCTGAAATTGCCCGTTCTTTGAACTCACGAGTGCAATTTTACCAGCCAAACATCAGGATTTCCATTGGAATTGTAATAGAGTTTTGGGAAAATTAGGGCCGTCCGTAGTTGCGGGTGAGGATGAGCATCTCGAAAACAATAAAAGCCAGGATGAGGGCGACCCCAATCAAGAGATTAAGCGCGCCGACAATGCGTAAGAAGGAAATGAGGAGAATGCACAGCCCCGCCAGGACCGCCTCGCGCCGGGCCCGGCTGAGGTCGTACTGCTCGACTTTGCGGGAGAAAAGTTTGAAGCCGAGCCGGTAGAAGATGGGCAGGAAGATGGTAATAGTCACCATAAAGACCGAAATCAAAAGCAGCCCCAGGCCCGCTGTGTTGGACGACCAGCCTTTGGTCGGGTCGCTCGGCACAAAGGCCAGCACATAGCCAAAGAGGGCAAAACTTATCACCGCCCAGTAGCCGTAGAGCGGAAAGTCTAGGATGCGCCCAATCGGCATAAAGGTCAGGGCCGGAGCCAGTAGCAGCAGCACGTAGACCACAATCCGGCCAGGAAACCAGAAATCATATTGCCCGGCGTTCATCAGGAAAATCAAACCGACTAGCCCTGCCCAGGTCAACCCCGCCAGTCCCGCGATAAGAAGCATATTTCGTTTGTTGGTAATGGCCGGACCCTGGTCGGGATTGGTTGACATAATTAAATAATGGCTTTCTGTTTAAGCTAACCCGGAAATACTGCGCTTAGAATGGTTCTGATTTTTCGCTATTTTATCATTTAACCGTAAAATTTGCCCATTCTTTATTACTGACGACTGGCTACCGGCTACTGACTGCTAATTGACGCTTATCTGGCTGCCGTTTGCGGTCTTGGTGACATCAATCCTGACCGGGAAGACATCTTTTAATTCCTGGATGTGGGTAATTACCAGGACCCGCTCGAAATCATCCTCGATGCTGCGGATAGCATCCACCAGCCTTTCGCGTCCAGACCCATCCTGTGAGCCAAACCCTTCGTCAATAATCAGGGTCTTGAGGGCCGCCCCGCTCCGCCGCGCCAGCAGTTTGGAAAGAGCTACCCGCACCGCGAAATTCACCCGGAAAGCCTCGCCGCCGCTAAATAGTTCATAGGAACGGACCCCCGCTTCGTCACTGATTTTCAGGTCGAGCGTTTCGATAGCATCACCTTTTTTGCTGTCCCGAATCGTCTCAAAGCGGACCGACATCCGGCCATCACTCATCCCGCCGAGCAGTTTATTCGACTCGTCTTCCAGTTCGGGCAAGACCGTATCAATGATAAGGGCCTGCAACC
This sequence comes from Chloroflexi bacterium 54-19, assembly GCA_001898225.1. Lineage (GTDB taxonomy): Bacteria > Chloroflexota > Chloroflexia > Chloroheliales > Chloroheliaceae > 54-19. The sequence continues at coordinate 14,966 of MKTJ01000001.1, read as the reverse complement.
CCTTCTTGCCAAAAGCCTCGGCCAGTTCGCCATAGACGCTTTTCTGATTGGCCGCTTCGTTCAGGGCCGCCAGTTTGACCTTTTTTTCTTCTTCCAATTCGTCGCAGCGTTTGAGGTTGCTTTCGGCCTGCCACAAAGCCCGCTGGCTGCTTTTTAACTTGAGGTCGGCCTCCTCCTTGCGCTGGGAAGCCTGCAAGCGCCGGGCGGTCAGCATGGGCAGTTCGGCTACTTCAACGACCAGCTTTTCAACCAGGGCTTCATTTTCGGCCAGGTTCTGGCGTAGCCGACTCTCCCGCAAGGTCTCCCGTTCCAAACTCTCCTGCAACTGGATGATGCGGCGTTCGGCGTCTACCAGGGCTGTCTTTTGCTGCTCGAACTGCTTGAGGCTGTCCCGTTTGACCCGCAGACTCTGCCGGGCTGTTTCGTCGTAGGCCAGTTCTTTCGATTCGCGGTCCACCTGGATTAGTTTGGCCCGTTCTTCCGAGCAATATTCGTCTTTTTCCAGGCGATGCCCGGTTTCCTCTAGCTTCTTGCGGTAATCGGTGGCCTTGTCGCTGGCCTGGCGGGCCTGTAGTAGTTCACGTTCGAGACTACCGCTCCTGCGCTGCAATTCGGCCAGCTTTGCTGCCGGTTTTTCTAAATCGCGCAAATCCTTTTCGAGAGTTTGCAGTTCGGTTTGCAAAGCCTCCTGGCGTTCTTTCAGTTCGCGCCCGGCCTTGCGCTGGTCGGCAAATTCGCGGCGGCGTTCGTTGATGGTCTTCTCGCGGGCTTCCTCGGTTAACTGGGTGCCGCAGGTCTCGCAGGCTTCCCCGACATGCGGTACGTGGTCGGCCCGTTCTTTGATTTCGGCCAGTAGTTTATCGCTTTGTTTGATTTGTTCGCCCAGGAAGCGGTTCTCGCCCAATTTCTCCTGGCGGGCTGTTTTCAGTTTATCCAACTTTTGCTGGGCTTCGGTGGCAGTAGCGGTTTCAGCTTTCAGGGTTTCGAAAGCTTTTTCCAGGCGAGGTAACTGCTGGCTCAGTTCTTCCACTTCTTTTAAGGACAGGGTCAACTGGTGCTGCTGGGCTTCCAGGCGCATCCCGGCTTGCTTGATGGTATCCTGCAAGGAGCGGCGCAGGTTGATAAGCTGTTGGAACCGCTCGAACTTCTGGTTCAAAATTTCCAGCTCGCGGTCCACCGTCACGAATTCCTTGTAGCCGTTTTCAATCGAGTCTCGCCGGGAGATATATTCCTGACATACCTCAATCTGGTCTTTGGTCTTGCGCAGCGAGTGGACCGTTTCGGCCAGTTCCAGGCGGTCCTTCTCGACCGTCCGGCGGGTCTCGTTAAGCTGGCGGTCCTTCGCCTTAAGCTCGTCCTCGCGACGCTGCAAATCGCCAAACTCGGTTTCGCTTTTAGCAAAAGCAAGCTGGCTTTCGGCGTATTCGACCTGGGCCTGCTCTTTCTGGCGCTCGTAGGTGGGGCGCAAATCGAGGTCCTGGTTCAGTTCGGCCAGCCGTTCGTCCAGGCGGCGGCGGCGTTGCTCGGCTTCGCGGGCTTCCTCTTTGGCGGCGGTTTCCAGGTCGTCATAGAAACTCAGCCCCAGGATGTCGGACAGGACTTTTTTGCGCTCACCGGGAGTGCGGGTCATAAATTCGTCGGCCCGGCCCTGCAAAAGAAAAGCGCTGTTGATAAAAGTGTCGTACTCCATGCGGAGCGCCTTGACGATTTCTTCCTGGGTGCCGCGCTGGCTGTTCCCGCTGATATTGCGCCAGTCGCCAGTTGGGGATTTTATTTGAAAGCTAATAACGGTCTGTCCGGCCCCTTTGCGAGTACGATAGCGTTTGACCCGGTAGAGTTGCTCGTTGATATAGAATTCCAGGGTGGTTTGCATTTCGATTTCACCCATGGCAATCAGTTCGTCGGCGGTGGCCCTGGCTTTGCCCCAGAGCGACCAGGTCAGGGCGTCCAGGATGGCCGATTTACCCGCGCCATTATCGCCGGAAAGACAGGCCAGGTGGATGGTATCCAGATCCAGGGTGGCGTCTTTGTAGCACATGAAATTTTTTAGTTCGAGCTTGACCGGGACCAACTCTTTACTCCTGATTTGTGGGTTTATTCCAATTACGGTTGAATTCTTGTTATATCAATATAAACATTACGGATTACAAAGGTTGCCCAAGAATTCCAGCATCCCCATTATTTCTTTTTCGCCGGGCAAATTGGCGGCGCTGGTAGCGTTGGCGTAGCGGCTGATAGCGCCAAAGCGGTCGGCTACAAAGACCATCGCGGGCAAGTTCTTTACCTCAACGGTTTCGTTTTTATCTTCCGGCAGGACAAGTTTCAAGTATTTTCTAAAAGTCTCCCCGGCTTCATCCGAAAGAAGCGGCATGGTCAGTTTCAGGCGGGTGGCGGCTTCTTTAAGGGTTTCGAGCGGCAGGGGCAACAGGGCCAGTGTTTCGGTGCCGTAAGCCTGCAAGTTCAGGGCGGCTTTTTCTAAATTCTGCAATAAAGCGTCATCCAACCCCGGCAGAAAATAAAGGATAAGCGGCTGCTTCTGTTTAAAATCCCACGAAGCGATTTTCCCGCCCGTAGTCGCGGCCAGTTTGAAAGCCGGGGCCATCTTCTCTTTGTTCTGGTAAGCGCCAAAGCCCTCTAATTTAGCATTTACGTTCATATTTTACCACCTTTCCGCATGAAAATGAACTTTCCCGCCCTGCATGGTAGTCCAACCGCTCTTACTGTGCAACCTTTCCCCAATAAATTAACGAGGATATTAAAACAACATAATAGCGCAATTTTTTGTCATTCGATTGAAACGGGGTCCGCTATAATTTTTCCAATCACGCTGAATTGCCAACAATTCCTGTTCAGAGAAAGGATAAACATCTATTATGAAGTTGTCAGCCGAGCAAGTCCAGTTTTTTTATGATAAGGGCTACCTGGTCGTCGAGGACATTTTTACCGAGGAAGATTTCGCGCCCCTGATTGCGGCCATCGAAGGCTATATCGACCGCCGCGCCCGTGAGCTAAAAGCCCAGGGCAAAATCGAGGATTTGTGCGAGGGCCAGCCCTTCGAGAAACGCTTTGCCGGGCTGTACGCCCAGAACCGCGAAATCGAGAACGACCTTGACATCTATAACTCCCGGCTCGAAGAAATGTATAAGTTTCTCTATAACGAAAAGTTCATGGATGTGGTCGAGAGCATCGTGGGCGGCGAAATCATGTGCAATCCTATCCAGCACCTGCGGGCCAAGATTCCTACCCCGATTATCGCCGAAGGCGTGCCGGAATATGTTCATAATGTCCCCTGGCACCAGGATGCCGCCACCATGCAGGAAGACGCCGACCCTTATCCCATCGTGACTTTCTGGCTACCCCTGGTGGATGCGGTCGAGGAAACCGGCTGTATGCAAGTTTTGCCGGGCGCTTTCCGCAACGGTTACCTCCCCCACCAGAACTATGCCGGTCTGACCATCGTCCCCTCGGAATTGCCGGATATTACACCCCAGTTGGCGGCCTGCAAAAAAGGCGGCATCGTCATCATGAGCAAATACACGCCTCACCGGGGTTTGCCGAACAAGTCCGATATTGTGCGGTGGAGCCTGGATTTGCGCTACCAACCGGCGGGCACCTCGACCGGGCGCACCTTCTATCCCGACTTTATAACGCGCAGCCGCGAGCATCCCGAACAGGTCCAACCCAATTATGTCCAGTGGTGCGCCGACTGGATAGTGGCGTTCGAGGCGGCCAAAAATATCAGGAAGTACCGGGCCTCTATCGCGGTTGCGAATTAGGAGCGGGTGGCCCTGGCCCGGTACTGCTGCGGGGTTAGCCCGATTTCCTTTTTAAATAGCTGGTTGAAATAAGAGGGATTGTTAAAACCGACCGCCTGCCCTACAAAACCGATAGGCAGGGAGCTTTTCTGCAAGAGCAGGCAGGCTTCCCGGATGCGGCGGTCGGTTATATACTTCGTCAGGCTGGTCCCCGTAGCCGTGTGAAAGAGGCGTGAGAGATAAAAGGGCGAGAGGTGGAGCGAGGCGGCAAGCTGGTCCAGCCGGAATTCCTCGTTAAAATTTTGCTCAATCCATTGAATGGTTAATTCGACCGGGTGGCTGGGATGCTGCCCGGTCTTTTCTTTGGGCAGCGCGTGTTGCTGCCAGTAGGGGCGCTGCAAACGCAGGAAGTTTATAAAGAACAGGCCGATTTCTTCGAGCCGCTCCTCGGTTGTCCCCTTGAAATTCCGCAGAATCTGCTCGAACTGGCCGAACAAAGCCTCGATAGGGTTGTTTTCGGCCAATCCTTCGATAAATTTAACTTCCAGGCTGTCGTGCCAGAGGTGCTGGAAGAAATTCGCCAGGTGGGGTAGTCCTGCCAGGTAAGGCTCGACCAGGTTAGGCTCGATTAAAACGATTGACCGCACAAAAGGTTTTTCCCCGGTCCCGTCCATTATCAGGCGGTGCAATTGAAAAGGTTGAAAGTAGAGCAGCATGCCCGGCCTGACCTGAAAAGTCCGGCGGTCGAGGGTCAGTTCGCCTTCCCCTTCGTGGATATATAAAAACTCCATGCCCTGGTGCAGGTGAAAGGTGCCGGTAAATTCTTCTTCTTCCGAATCGGAGCCCCGGCGGTAGGCGTAGGCAAAGGAATTGCCGCTAAGACCCGCCGCGTTATTAACTTTGGGGTATTTTTCTATCGTCTTACTCACTGGCATTTTTACGAAACCTTGTGTGCGAAACTTCTCGTGAAGCAGTTTCCCTCTAAATTACACCAGAATTAGCCCCAAAGCAAATTTTAGAGATATTTTTAAAAATCCTTAAAGATTGATGAAACAATCTTGAAACCGGTGGTGTCCTAAGAGTGGAAAGCAAAAACGCCGCAAAAAACCGGCGAAGAAAATTAAACAAAAAATAAAAATTAAAGCCGGGCAACCGGGAAAACCAAAACCAGTAAAGAATTTAAAAGAAACCAGGAAAAGAAAATGCAAAAGGTATTTGTTCCAATAATTGTCCTGTTACTCGCGGCGGAGTTAACCGTAGCGGTAACAATCGTTTTGGCTCAGCCGAACGGGTTTGGCAGTCTGGTCCCCGGCGGAAATATCAATTTTGGACCCGAACGCCGCCTAGATGTCCCGGCCCAGAACCTGCCGCTTAACGGCCAGGCCGCCAATATCACCATCAACTCGATGGGCGGGCAGGTCGATATTAGCGGCGACCCTTCCCTGACGGAGGTAAAGGTCGAAGGCACCAAGATTATTCACAGCTTTGGTGACGCAGACTTCAACCGGATTACTTTCAACGTGGTCCAGGACGGCACCAACATTAACATCGTTGCCAAAAATACCGACCAGTCCTTCAACTTTGGGTTTGGCGACCAGGTGGACATTCGCGTGACGATGCCGCCGGCTTTATTGGCCCAATTAACCACCACCGTTGGCAGCGCCGATATTAACGCCAGGGGTTTGCAGAACGACAAGGCTATCCTGGTCTTTAATACCGGGAGTGGCGACCTGGACCTTACCAATTTACAGGCGAGTAAGATTAACGCCAAGACCGGCAATGGCGATATAATGTTGAGCGACTATTCCGGTTCCCTCGACGCCAATACCGGCAGTGGTGACATTACGCTCAACGGCACCAACCGTCTTAGCGCAGTCAATTTCCAGACCGGCAGCGGCGATATTAAGGCCACCGCTACTTTGAACAACCCGACCATGGCTAACGTTAAGACCGGCAGCGGCGACGTGGACTTGCGTCTCGACAACTCCACCCCGCTTGGTTTCGACATCAATTCGGGTAGCGGCGACATCAAGTTCAATTTACCGGGTAGCCAGGTTGTCAGCAAAGATAAACACTCGTTGAAAACGGGCGGCTCGCCGGTAATGACCATCAGGACCGGCAGCGGTGATATTACAGTGGAGTAATTAAAAGGAATGCAAACTCCTAAAGCGCTTCGGTTACTCTGGATAGCATTTTTCGCGGAAGTGGGGTTCGCCTTTCTATGCCTGGTCTTCTCAGGCTGGATAGGCGCGCTCCTGGTCCTCGTAATTTTACTGGGGCTGCTGGGTGGGCTGGGCTTTATCGTCCGTTCGACCGGTATCTGGTCGCAAAACAGCCGGCCACCCCAGGTGCCGAACTGGCCGGGCCAGGGTCCGGGACCTCAACCGGGACCAGGGCCGGGTCCGGTGGCGGGCTGGCCGGGGGGTAATTATAACCCGGCCCCAAGAAACAGACAGGGAATTGGGTGGAATATGAACACGATTGGAAACGTAAGTTTTAACCTGGGGTCTTACCCCGAACGGACCGAACAGGTCAACCTGATGATACCTCTAGACGAAAAGACCGGCAGTTTTGTCCTGAACCTGACCAGCGGCGGTGTGAAACTGCGCGGCCAGGAAGGTTTGAAGGAAGTCCGCATCGTGGCGACCAAGCGGGTCTGGGCCAACGATGAAATGGAAGCGCGCATCCTGCTCGACCGCTTGCGCTTGACCCACACCTTTGAAAACGGGGTGCTAAAAGTCGAAGCGGGCGACCCCGAACAGGGCCTGGTGATTGGCCGGGCGCCCCGGATGGACCTGGATATTGAACTGCCGCCCGCCCTGGCCGCCGACCTGACCAGCAATTACGGCGAAATCCTGACCACTAACTATAATGGCGACCTGGTTGCCAAAACGAACCTGGGTGCGATTGCGGTCGAGAGCTACAACAGTGGCCGGAATATTACCTTGAACACCACCAGCGGCAAGCTTAGTTTGCAGGGAGTGGCCGCGGGCCTGGTGAAAGCTCGTTCCGGGGCCGGGATGATTGAACTTTCGGGCGTTGGCGCAGAAGACCTCGACCTCGACTCGACAGCAGCCAGCATCCGGGCGCGCAGCATCAATTGTGGCCGCTATGCCGCGAACGCCGTCACAGGGAGTCTCGAACTTTACGACGCTACCGTGGAAGGCGACCTCACAATGAAAGCTGGAGCCGGGCGGATTCACAGCGAACGAGTTACCGCCGGGTCGTTGCACCTGGAAGCGACCACCGGTTCGGTCTTTTACCGGGGCGGCGTCCCAAAGGCGCCCAGTGAAGTGGTCAGCCGGGTCGGCAGCGTGAACCTGGTTTTCGCGCCGGGCACCGGTTTTAACCTCGAAGCTTCCAGCAACCTCGGTACGGTTGATACCGTCCTACCGGTAACAGGTTTGAAGTACCAGAACCGTAATAGTTTTGAAGGCCAGGTGGCCGGTGGCGGAGTCCCGGTTCGCGCCAGCAGTCAGGTTGGTTCGATCAGGGTTACTCTCGGCTAAGACTACCGTAGAAATGCCCAATCAGGGGTTGGTCCAATGGCCGATGCCTTGGGCCAGTGAGGGTGCTAAACTTTTAACAGGTAGACCCTGGAAACCTTAGCACCGTTTATAAAAATTGTGAGAATCCGCATGTTGAATTTTTCAACGACCGCCGGTAATTTACTAGGCCGTTTTCCCGGTAAAATATTAAGTTCAGGCTCAGGAAGCGTAAAGACCGCCGAGCGTCCCGCTAAAGACGTGGGACGCCTGGATGCCTTTACGGGCGCGCCAATCCCGCCTCAGACCGTCCAGCGGACTGCCCAGGTTACTCTGGTCGCGCCCCAGGTCGGTCCCCAAAAATTTACCGGGATGGACACCGCCGCCCTCGAAAGGGAAGACTTCGATAGTCCCGGCCAGCCGACCGGTCAGTCCGGTGAAGCCTGGTTAATTTCCCAGGCCCAGCTTGGGGACCAGTCCGCTTTTGCCGAACTGGTCGAGATGCACCAGGATTTTGTCTTTAACCTGGCCTTCCGCATCCTCCAGAACTACGAAGAAGCCGACGACGCTTCCCAGGAAGCATTCGTCAAAATCTGGCAGGCCCTTCCGACCTTCCGGGGCGACTCGAAATTTACGACCTGGGCTTACCGGATTGTCCGCAACGGCTGTTTAAACCGGTTGCGTTCGCTCAAAAGTAACCCCCGCCTAGTCTCGGTCGAAACCAGCTTTGAGGATGGGGACGAGGGCGAGACCGATATCCTGGCGAACCTGCCGGGCGACCAGACCGAAGAACCGGCCTGGCGTTTCGATACCAGCGAACGCCGCCAGCTTATCTGGGACCAGGTGGACACGCTGCCGGTCAAATACCGGGAAATTATCGCGCTTTATTACAGCCAGGAAATGAGCTACGAGGAAATAGCCGTTGCCCTGGAAGTGCCGGTCGGGACGGTTAAGACGCACCTGTACCGGGCCAAAGCCCAGCTTAAGAGTCGACTGCTCGAACTCGAAGCCAAAGGGGCTTTGGATTTTGATAAATAAATTTAATCGGAATTAATATGAACGCTTGCCTGGATTTGGTATAATAGCAGGGAAATAAAGATAAAGTTAGGTGTTAAGATGGCTGAACCACAACTACCGGAATTGAATAAGAAGGACGAACTGGACCGGGTCCTGGCGGCTCGTCCGGCTTTGAAAGCTCCATCGCATATGTCGAGCCGGGTAATGGCCCGAATTGCCGCTTTGCCGCCCCAGGCTTCGGTAGCAGGTCCGATTAGCAACCCGGCTACCTGGATGGTTGCGAACCCGGCCCCGGTTATCAAGTACGTGCCGCCGGAAGTGAAGCCGTTGCCGCAACCGGTCGATGCCGCCGCCGCCCAGGTGGACGATATTCTGGATAAGCAGCAGCGCCGCTATTCGATGGGCCTGGTCTTCACCGGCGTCTGGTTGGGGCTGTGTATCCTGGCCCTCTGGACCCTCTGGCCCGCCATCAGCAACCTGGTCTTTGGCCCTTCCAGTGACCCCGATTTGCAAGGGCGTTTGGAAACCTTGCAGAAGGTCTGGAACAACGTTTCCGACTTCGTGCGTGAATTCGCTTCTGCGATTGCGCCCCAGTTGCCGACCCTGGTCAGTGCGGCGGTTGGCCTGGCCCTGATGACAGCCCTGATTTTCAGCAGCAACATCACGCGCCGGTTCCGCACCCAGTAAGTCATTTAACCGGGCCGGAGTTTTCCCCAAAAGAAAAGACAATGAGCCAGCAATCGCTGGCTCATTCGTTTTTATAGCTTTTCCAGTTCAGTTTACAGACTATCGAGTTTAAGCTTCAGGATGTAGTCTTCCTCGGTTTCGGTGACAATCGAGACTTTTTGTTCCTGGAGGAAGGCCCGGAACTGCTCCGGCGGCAAGATTAACTCGCCGGTAATAGTCGGGTCGTAAATAGTCAGGTCGAATACGATAAACTCCGGGCTGACCTGTTTCAGCCGGGCGGTCAGTTTCTTCTCATTGGTAATACCAGGCATTTTGTCTATCCAGCCTTTCCCTGAAAAATCCAACTTTCTGAAAAGCCGCCAGCCTAGACCCGCTTAAAAAGCGGGCTCCTTTTCAAGGGGCCGGACTTATCTTCCTCGGTAAAGAAGTTCTCGCAGTAGATGCTATCCTCGAACAGGCGGCCCTTCATAAGGGTGGTCAGACAGGCATCCACCATCATGGGCGGCCCGCAGAGGTAGGCTTTGTGTCCCTTGAAGCTCGGCAACCGGCCCAGCGCTTCGTGGACGAACCCTTCTTCGCCGTCCCAGGCCTTTTCGGGGTCGCGGGCCGAGAGGACGGGTATGTAGCGGAAGTTGGGGTTAATTTTTTCCAACTCCCGGAAGAAATCGTAGTCGTAGAGGTCGGCCTGGCTGCGGACCCCGTGAATAAGGGTCAGGCGGCGGGGTAGATTTTCTTCGGTTGCCACCCGCAACATGCTTTTAATCGGGGCCAGCCCGGTCCCACCCGCCAGGAAGATAACCGGCTCGTGGCCGTTTTTTCGCAGGAAGAAGAAGCCGTAAGGGCCGCTAAATTTAATTTTAGAGCCTTCCTTTAATTCCTCAAAAATGTAAGGCGTCGCCCGGCCCCCCGGCGTGTACTTGATTTGCAATTCAATCCGGGTGCCGTCACGGGGCGAAGAGGCGATGCTATAGCAGCGTTTCAGGGGAGGTTTGCCCGGTTGAGGCACTTCGACCTGGATATACTGGCCCGGCATAAAGAGAATCGGGCCGTTGTCCAGCTTCAAGATAAAGCGGCGGACCCATTGGGCCGGTTCTTCGACGGTCTCGACGGTGGCGTTGTAATCCTTCACGGGGTGGAAGACCGCTTCCGGGTCGGCTTCGACATCGGCTTCCAGGACCACATCCGTCACTGGCCTGGCCGAGCAAACCAGGGCCATCCCTTCCTCGCGCTCGTAGTCCATCAGGGCAAACTCGCTGGCTCCCTGGTGCTGCACCGAACCTTCCAGCAGTTGGACCTTGCAGGTGCCGCAGGTCCCGTGAGCGCAGGCATGGGGCAACCAGATGCCTTGCCGCAGACAGGCGTCCAGGATGGTCTGGTTATCCCCGACGTTAATTTCTCTACCAAGTGGTTCAATTGTCACTTTGTGCGCCATAGCAGTTTACCCTTAAAAGTTACCCTTATTAGTTTTCTAAAAATTCAGCCTGTTAGCAAGGGGTAGAGACCCACGCCCCTACCCCGGTTTCGTGTTTATTGTCATTCTGAACGAAGTTCAGAATCTCGCGCCGTTGGCGTAAGCACAAACGACCGTGATATGGTCCAACGGACCGGGGATTCCTCACTAAGTTCGGAATGACAAGAATGTTAGCCCACCTTTTCAAACTTGAGCAGGTCTTTGTGGGTAATGCCAAGCTCGGTCAGGCTCACGTCCGCCGAAGGATTAAGCGGTTGGTCGTTCAAGGTCCAGCGGGTGTTTTCCGGCGTAAGCTTCGCGTAATCGGGGTCACCCGAAAAGAGTGTATCCACCATGTTCGCCTTGAAGTCGCCCCACTTCATGGCCTTTGGAGCGCGGTAGGCCGCCGCTGCGCAGAAAAAGAGATTTCCGGCCCAGTGGACGTAAACCAGCATATCGTCGCCAAAGACCTCGGCCCGGTCCCGCGCCGGGAACTCGTAGCCCGGTTTCAGAGATACAACAGCCATCTTTATAAATTCCTTTCCGCAACTCTGTTTCAGACCGTTGCCAGGTCTTTATGCCAGTTTGCCCAGTTCTGCTGGTCGACCGAGCCCTGGTATTCGCCGTTGTCGCCAGGCTGGATGCCGTACCAGGCCAGTACTTCCGGCACCGTCGGCCCTCCGCAGTTGCCCTTGTATATTTCATGGACTGGCAGCCAGCTCTGAACATATTTCTGTGGTTCCCACTCGAAGATTTGCTTGCAGCCATCCGAGCAGAAATGATATTTCTCGCCCTGGTAGGTAGTCGAGCGGAAGCAAATCTTGCCGGGGTCGTCCGGTTCGGTAAAGAGCATCGGAATCTGGCAGACCTGGCACAACTGGGGCAGACCAAGCATGAAGAAGCGGCCACCCTGGTCAGCAATCTTCTGGGCTTTCTCGAAGTGGGGCCGGTAATACTTGTCAAAGGTCTCCGGGTATTTCTGGGTCATCCAGTCCTGCTCGCTGGCGGTCGGAATCCAGGTGTTGAAAGCCGCCGCGAAGCCAAAGCTGTAAAGAGTCCAGTAGACTTCGTGCGAAATCTTTTCCTTTTCCTTGATGGCCTGTTCGACGCCCATCGGCGGTTTGATACCGTAACGAGCCAGGTCGGGGAAAAGACCGTCCAGCATTTGCTGTTCGAAGTAAAGCTCGAAGGCTTCCTTCCAGCTCATAACCTTCTTGGGCAGCATGTAATCCATCATGGCCGCCACCAGGGCGTTGAGCCGGTAGCCCCGCCAGAACCATTTGTCGAGCCAGCGCTGGACAATTGGTACATTGGCCTCGTCCTGCTCCAACAGGAATTTGATTACCTGCAAGCCGAGCGTCATGTGGCGGCTTTCGTCCGATTGGGCGCTAAAGCCGAAGGTTGTGGTCGGGAGGTCGCCGTTGTAGGCCGCACCGCTCATGAATGGCACGAACAGCAGGTTAGTTAGCAGGTATTCGAACGAGAAGCTGATTGCGGTCAGGAATTCGAACGGCCCGGCGGTGACAGCATCATCGAAATAGCTCTTGGGTACGCTCAGGTACCAGACCCGGTCGTGCATCTGGCGCATGCTGTGGAAGCCGCTGTAATACTTGTTATAGGGGCTCATCGAGTGTATCTCGATTTGAGTATGGCGCAGTTCGTCAATCGACTGGCACAGCGCGGCCATACGGGTGCCGGGACCCGGAATATAGCGCGAAATGAACATGAAATGGCGGTGGGCCATGTATTCCAGGGGTGTCACACCCTGCAAGAAAATTTTGATGGCGTTCAGGTAGCGGGCGTCCGAAATGTTGAGGTGGCCCTGGTTCTGGCTGAAGCTATCCAGGACCGCGTAAAGGCGGCGGTCTTTTTCAGCCTGGTATTTCCAGTAATTATCCACGGTCATACGGAAAGGGTCTTCCCACTTGTCCCAGTCGTGGATTTTAATCCCCTCGAACTGGTGATAGGGGAAAGCTTCTTCTTCCTTGACATAGCTGGGGGTCCAGTTCACTCCCCTGGTCATGGCGGCGTAGGTTTCTCGCAAGCCTAGTTTCTTAGCCATTGGGCAAATCCTTCCTTATGCTTCCTTGCTGTTCAACGTTGATTCGTTCAACGTTTAACGGAATTAATCGGTATTCCACTTGACCAGGATGTGGTCGTCGTCCCATTCCTGGATGTCGCCCACATAGCTGATAATAATCAGGTTAAATTCCTGGGTATCCCACTCGTGGTGGAGTTCCTGCTCGACCGTGGCGCGTTTTATATCCAACTGGTGGTGGCAGGTCACTTTGATGAGGCCGGGAATCTGGCTGACTTTCGCCTCCGGGTTGTCCCGCACAATCGCCCGGACAATCCGCCGCGCTTCTTCGTTATCCTGCAAATCGACGCCGATAAACCGTTCTTTGGCGGTGTGGCCCGCAATTGTCGTAGCTGACATAGCGTTTTTCCTTTCTACCAGCCTAACCGGCCATCGCGGGAGCTTCGCTGGCGGTGTTCAGGCCCAGCCGTTCCAGGTTCTGGTCAACATTCTGGGCAGCCTGCTGCCAGCTTGCCTCGAAATTACCCTTAATCCGGGGCATTTCGAAGATTGCTGCCAGGGGCCGCACCGACTCCTCGACTTTGGGCCGCCAGCCGTCCAGGATTTGCTGGATAGCCTGCCGGTTAGCTTCGCCATGCTGCTCGTCGTTGAGGAAAGCCTCGACCAGGGCATTGGTCCAGCGCAGGTTGTCTTTGAGCCAGTCGCTCATGTATTTATGGACGAAGGTCACGGCCAGGGCACCGTTGTCGAGGGCTACCCGGTCGAATTCCTGGTAAAGCAGGTTGTAAAGCAGGGGGTCCAACAGCAAGTTCTGAACAATAATCGCCTCGGCCCAATCGGTAATGAGCCAGCTATGCTCGACCATCGAACGCAGGGGTTGGAGGTGGGCGTCTTCCAGCCAGGCTTTCTTACCATCCGCCAATAGCTGGTCGGCGTTGGGCAGCATCAGGGCAAACTTGGTAATAATCTGGGAATTGCCCATTTTGTCGAAAGCGTTAAAGCTGGCGCATTGTTCAATGGAAGTGCCATAGGCAAAGCGGGCCACGTAAGTCATGGTGGTAACACCGCCATATTCGTAGTGACGCAGGGGTAGCAGGTAGGCCAGGAAAATATTATGCCAATCCCCCGCGATTTTATCCAGCATCCCTTTCTCAGAGACATAAGCCAGTTGGGATTCGAGATTTTCCATGGTCTTATTGCGGGCCTGGTTGTAGGTCGCGTAATAATACTGGCGGGGGTCCAGGAAGGAATACCAGTCAGTTAATTTCAGCCGGGTCATAGAGGGGTCGTAGATTTCAACGTCAGGGTTCCACATGGGGCGATAGTGGAAATTTTCCTGGTGCTGTACGCCGATGGTGCCTTCTTCGTAGCGGGTGGCCTCACGCTGTCCGAAACGGCGGGTCAACTCATCATAGGCTAACCGGCGCTGCTCGATTACCTGGGGGGAAAGGTCGTAAGACATCTTTGGTTACTCCTTGTGCTATCTGGTTTGGAAGGCGGGCGGCCTGGACCGCCCGCGCCGTTCGCCTGAATCCTAGGTGTAGACTTCGGTGAAGCTGCCGCGCTCCGAGCGGTCCCAGTAGAAGATGCCGGTCCAGAGCTTATCCACGCTCCAGGTGATAGGCGGGTTGTCCGCGTCGGGCACATAGCCGCCGGTAAAGACTTCGTTGCGGTTGCCGCAGGGGTCGAAGAAGTAGATGGTGTGGCCGCGAGTGATACCGTGGCGGGTCGGCCCGGCGTCAATCTTGACGTTGTGCTGGGCCATCACGTCGGCGGCTTTGCCGATTTCGTACCAGCTATCGAGCCAGTAGGCCATGTGGTGGAAGCCACCGGGGCGACCGGGGATAAAGGCGATGTCGTGCGGCGTATGGCTGCGTTCCAGCCAGATGGCAATAGGATTGCCGTCCGGGGTCACGACCTGCTCGGTCAGGCGGAAGCCAAAAACATCTTTGTAAAAATCGAGGTCTTCGGCGGCGTTGGGGGTCGTCATCAGCAGGTGGTCCAGGCGGGGCGCCGCAATCCCTTTGAGTCCTTGCGGGTAGGGGTCGGGGTTTTCCAAAGGCAAGCCGTTGCCGACCTTCTTCATGGTGTAATAGACCACGACCCGGTGGCCGCTGCGGTCTTCAAAGGAAAAACCTTCGCCCTGGGCCAGGCGTTCCCCGGTGGAAATCCGGTCAACCTTGATGCCCTTGGTCTCTAACTTGTTCTCAAATTGTTGCAGGTCTTCTGGGCCTTCGGCTTTGAGGGCAAAGCAGTCCAGACCCGGTCGCTCATCCTGGCGAATAATGAGCGAGTGGTGGTCGTGCTCGTCCCAGCCTTTGAAATAGACCCGGTCGGCCTCGCGGTCGGTTTCCACCAGGCCGAGGACTTCACTGTAATACTTGCTGGCGGCGGCCAGGTCAGGTACGCGCAGTTGAACGAAACCTGTTCTAAAGACTCCCATGTCTTTTACTCCTTATTTGTGATGATAAATAGCTAGTAGACAGTCTAAATTTGATTGATAAGTTAGCTATAATCTGGTAAGGTTATAGCAT